>CAVXPE010000027.1:0-432878 GCA_963763545.1 Bryobacterales bacterium | reverse complement strand
TAAAGGGGAACTGGTACTGTTCGAGGATCCAGCGGGTCCAGCCTTCATCGATGCTGGCGACCCACGGGCGATAGAGACCGATGCGCGCGGGCTTCACGGACTTTGCCGGCATCTTTAGGGGCGGCAGTTTTGAGGCGGCTGGCGGTCAGGATGGAATTGAGTTTGGAGGCGTCGAGATTCGCCGGGGCGATTTGATCGCCGGAGAAAGAGACCGCGCCTTTGGCGGCGAGTATCTGATTTATAGCCTTATAACTGGCGTTAGCAGTCAGTTGGAATGGGGCGGAGAGGCCGGTGATCTCTTTAACCGAGCGGAGGGAATCGACGAACTGTTTCGAGAGCGGCGTGGTAACGGGGTGAACTTCGACGCCCATCTGCATGGGGAGGGTCCAGCCGGTGACATCGTAGGGGCGCTGGGTGAGAGCGGGATAGACTTGCGGCTCGAAGAGTTCTTTCACCAGGCCGGCGAAGGGCTGATCCATCATGACAACCCAGGCATCCGGATTGGCCGACTGATGGACTTCGATGCCATTGAGCATCAGCTTTTCGAGTAACAGGGCGGCGGTGGGAGAGTCGCGCTGTTCGCGCGGGATCTCGTAAGCGTAGGGTGGTTCCTTGGTGAACTTTTCGATGGTGTCGCGGGCGGCGCGGTATTTGTTGTAGGCTAACTGCTCGCGATATTTGACCGATAAATCGAGCACCGACATATCAGCCTCGTACATATACTTGCAGGCGTCGGCCAGGCGCCACCATCCGCCTTTCCAAGGGCTGGAATAGAGCATCTCCTCGCCCAGGCCCTGGCGCGCGGCGGGGAACTCATCGACGGTGTAGAAATGCGGCGTGGCGTAGCGGTAGAGCGCGGTTTCGGTGAAGAACGATATGGTGTGGCGGAAGTTGCCGATGTTATCGAGATAGCCGGGATACCAGACGTCGAAGGTCTCCTGGTGCATGGAGCCGGGAAGGTTGTGATCGTCGAGGTATTGGGCGATGGACATGCCGATCAGGTTCAACCAGCGCAGCATGAACGGATGCATGTTAGCGGAGATGGGGTCGGCGAAGGGCGGGAGATAGATGCGGCCGGGAAAGGGCGCGGTCTGATGCTGCGTGTAGAAGACCAGCGGCTGGGTTTCGAGCGTGGCCTTGGTCACGGTGCGCGACTCGATCATGTTGAGCATGTAGCCGTCGCGGTTGTTGTCATGACCGACGTATTCCTGCCAGAGGGTGGGCAGCGGACTGACTTCGTACTGAGTGCCGACGTTGCCCATGTACCAGTTGGCGACGGCGCTCTGTCCATCGGGATTGATGCCGAACCAGAGCTCGACGATGAGGTTCTGACGGATGGCCTGAATTCGGGAGCTTCGCTGGCGGCAAGGTCGTAACCGAGTTGGATGATGTGTTCGAAGTTGGCGACTTCGCTGGCATGGAGTCCGCCATCGATGTGGATGAAGGGCTTGAGTTCGTGGGCGAGGGCGTGGGCCTGTTCGTCGTTGACGCCGCGGGCCATGGCGAGGCGGTGGGAGATCTCTTTGTAGTGATCGAGTTGCTTGAGGTTTTCGGGGTCGGAGATGAAGGCGATGTACCAATCGCGGCCTTGCGTGCTCTTGCCGACGTTGACTAACTTGACGCGGTTGGAGGCGGCGGCGAGTTTGCGGAAGTAGGCTAAGGGAGTTTTCGTAGTTGGTGAGGTGGAAGTCCGCTCCGGGCTTGTAGCCTAGGACGGATTCGGGGGTGGGGGGCTGGGCGGACAGGGCGAGGGTGAGCGCAAGATGCAATGCACGAAATCAGCGGCAGCGCAGGCCGGAGAGGACCGGCGCCAGCGGCAGAGCGGTCGGGATCGGTCTATGGGGTCACCGTTAGTTTGTATTGGTCTAGTAAGTCTTCCAGTTTGGATGCGCTTAGGTCTTTGGTGCGCAGGTCTACGGCGAACTTCCGGAGTTGGGCGGTGAATGTGGCGTCCGAGCGCGAGAGGGCTGCGTCTTCGACTTGCGCGCGAAGATCGTCGAGGACGGGGAGGCGATCGCGCTGGAAGGCATCCAATTGGTCTTCGAGTTTCTTGCCTTCGCCGGCGGCGTTGGGGCCGCGGGCGGTGAAGTAGGCGCGGTTTTGATCGAGCAACTTAGTCAGTTCGGCCTTTACGGCTTCGGCTTCTCGGCGCCATGCGGCTTGCTGCGGGTTGCCCCGCCGCCACGGCCGCCGCGTCCTCCTTCGCCCTGACCTTCGGGCGCCATCGAGGGGTTGTAATAGAGGGCGTTGAAGAAGAACTTGTAAGTGCCGTGGGATTGGCCGCGCCATTGGGGACGGAAAGCCAATAAGATGATGTGACCTTTGCCGAAATCGGCATCGATGGCGGCGGGCTTGCCCTGGATGCGGTCGGCGCCGAGAAGGAATCCGCTGAGCAAGGGGTTGCGGTCTTTGACGTAGCTGGCGAGGATGCGTCCGCGGAATCCGGGGCGGGTATCGAGGACGGGGTTGCGCTCAAACATGATCGCGGGGCTGGCGGGCAGACCGGCCATCACGGGGTGGTTCGGCTCTTTCACTTCGATGCGGAGAAGTGAGCCGGAGCAGAAGAACTGGTTTTGCGGAACGCCCTGCACGACGTTGGTGAGCGCGAGATTAAACTGCTCGACGGCGAAGAGAGTGGAGTTGCCAAGCGCGATGAGCGTGCCCCCCCGTGACGAAATCGCGCAGCGCCTGCGCGCCGGTTTCCCGATGCCGCCGGCGTATTGGCCAGGGACGGAGCCCGGCCGCCATGCCGTCCATAATCTGGCGCGTGTTCATTTCGGCGAAGACGATGGCGTCAAAGTGATCGGCGAGATGGCCGTCTTGCAGGTCGGCATTGCGCACGAGGGTGAAGGGGAACTTGTATTGCTCGAGCAGCCAGCGCGTCCAGCCCGTATCGATATTGCCGCCCCAGGGTTCGTAGAGGGCGATGCGCGGCTTCTTTACTGATGGCGCCGGCGGGAGACTCCTTGATGGAGAGCGCATCGACGCCGTCCTTCTGCAGGAGGATGCGGAGGCGCCGCTGGCGTAGATGGCATTTTCGGATTTGGCGAAGCTGACGCTGCCGCCGGCGGCGAGAATATCGTTGACGGCGCGCACGGCCGAGTTGGTGTTGTGCGAGAAAGAGAAGACGGGGCCTGAGCCTTCGACCTTGCCGGGGATGGGCTCGATCTTCGAGACGGCTGGAGGGTGCTGCGCGTTTCCGCGGAAACGGGTTCGGCGACGGCGATGGTTTCGACGCCCATTTGGATGGGCAGGGTCCAGCCGGTGACATCATAGGGAAGCTGAGCCAGCGCGGCTCCGGGTGCGGCGCCTGCGCCTCCGCCGCCTCCGCCGCTGCCCTCCACCGCCGCCACCACGTCCACCGCGTCCTCCACCGCCGCCGGCAGCGGCTGCCGCCGCAGGCGCGGGCGTCGCGGCCGCTGGGGTTGCCGCGGCTGCGCCGCGTCCGCCACGGCCTCCGCCGCCACCACCACCACCTCCGCCTGCTCCGCCACCACCGGCTTCGGCGCCAGGCAGGTTGGGCGCACGCAGTTCGGGATAATGCTGCACGTCGAAGAGTTCCTTGACGAGAGCGGCGAAGGGCTGATCCATTAACACTACCCAGTCGCCTTCCTTATATGTGGCTCCGTTAGCGGTGAAGGCGCGGGTCGCCTGGTGCACTTCGATGCCATCGGTCATGAGTTTCTCGACCAGCATCGCGGCGGTGTTGCGGTCGCGCTGCTCGCGTGGGATGACATAGGCGTAAGGCGGGTCTTTGGTGAAATGATCGATGACGTCGCGGCCGGCGCGGTAGCGATCGAAGAGCAACTCTTCGCGATTCTTGGCGGCGGTATCGAGCACGGCCATCGACGCGGCGAGGTTGTAGCGCACGGCGTCGCCGAGGCGCCACCATCCGCCTTTCCATGGGCTCGAATAGAATACCTCGGCGTGAAGATCGCGCTTATCGGCCGGGAACTCTTCGATGGTGTAGAAATGCGGCGTGGCGTAGCGGTAAAGCGCGGTCTCGGTGAGGAAGCTGACGGTGTTGCGGAAATTATTGACATGGTCGACGAAGCCCGGATACCAATCGTCGAAGCGGCCGCGGTGCATGGCCCCGGGCATATCGTGCTCGTCGAGATAGGCTGCCATGGCGGTACCGAAGACGTTCACCCAGCGGTACATGAGCGGGTGCGGATTGAGCGAGACGGGGTCGCCGAAGGGGGGAATCCAGATGCGCGCGGGGAAGGGTGCGGTCTGGTGCTGATCGTAGAAGACCTGGGGGTAATATTCGAGCTCGGCGCGGGTGATGGTTTGCGATTCGACCATGTTATTCATGTAGCCGTCGCGGTTGTTATCGTGGCCGATATATTCCTGCCAGAGCTCGGGCGGGTTGGCGACCTCGTAAGTAGTGCCGAGATTGGAGCGGTACCATTTTGCTACCTGATTCTGGCCATCGGGATTGATGGAGAACCAGAGGAGCAGGATGTCGTTATCGAGGATGGTGGCGACTTCGGGGTCCTTGCGGCTGACGAGATCGTAGGCGAGCTGGATGGCCATCTGCGCGGGGGCGACTTCGGTGGCGTGGAGGCCGCAATCGATATGGACGATGGCGCGGCCGGTGTGGGCGAGCTCGTGGGCCTGCGCGTCGTTGAGTCCTTTGACTAACGCGAGGCGGCGGGCGGTGTCTTTGAACTTATCGAGGGCGGCGAGATTCTTGCCAGAGGAGATGACGGCGATATACCAATCGAGGCCGCGAGTGGATTTGCCGACGCGGACGAGTTTGAGCTTGTCGGTGGATTGGGCGAGCTTCTGGAGATAGCCGAGGGATTCATCGTAAGTGGCGAGGAAGAAATCGTCACCGGGCTTGTGGCCGAGGACGGATTCGGGCGTGGGCTGGGCCGAGGCTAGGAAGGCCGCGGTAAGCAGCAGGGCCGCTAGTTTCATAAAGGGAAGGGTAACATGGGGGGCCGTGTAGTAGTTTGAGGGTGCGATTTTGATGCCCGTTTGCGGGTTGCACGCCGAACGCGGAGATGAGCGCCAGTTTGCGGAAGTTGGAGCGCCGATATCGCGCCGGTTTTTTGGGTTTTTGGGGTGTCGGTTGCAAGTGGGGTTCCGAGTTGGTCAGATTTTTTGGTCAAATTTGCGCTTTAGGCGGCCTTCTTCGGGAACGTGGGAGGGCGCTTGTTGACGTCCCAGGAGCGGCTGAGGCGGGCGGCGCGGTCGATTACGCGGAGCAGTTCGGGGGCCGAAAAAACGAACTCACCGTGGGCCGAGGCGGGGAGGAAATCGTCACCGGGGTCGTAGTTTTCCCTTGCGATAGCGCCAGTTGCAGGAGACGGATCGCCTCATCTTGGGCGCGGGAATAGCTTGCCTTGCGCTTCTCCTGCAGCGCATGGAGCTCCGCCATGTCCTTTTCCACGGCGCGGCGGAAACGCGTTTCGTAGAGGGAAATGAGGATTAGATTTTTGGCTTGCTCCTTCCAGACCTTTCCTTCGACTAAGCAACTGTCTACCGCTGGATGACCGCTTTGCATTTCATCGACGTAATCGAGATGCGCCCGACGAAAAAATCGAGTCTTCCACGCTTGCCGCCCTCTTACATCGCCATTTCATCTTGGCGATTTCCGCGACTAATTCCGTCTCCAGGATTCCGATGGGGGCGAGGGCTTCTCTGTAGGCCGCCATATGAGCGTCGAACGCCGGTTGTTCTTCCGGTGAGCAGAGGTGGATTTTGGAAGTGATCAGAGTCTTGCATGCGTTTAAGGAGGAGCGGCGACGGCCCTCGGACGTCTTGGGTCCGCCGATGCCTTTCCGCGAGGGGGTGGCTTCGGGTTGTTGGGCGAGCGGTTGTTCGTCAGACATGGTTCTCTTTAGTTATCTCTTTCGTTGTAAGATCCAGGGTTACCGGGGGTGGAAAAATTTTCCTCCCGATCCAAGGGTAGAACGGCGGCATGTCGGCTTTTGGGGTGGATAGCTGTAAGTGATTGAGAGGGCTGAGTCAATTTTTTTTAAAGTTCTGTGACCCACTTGCAGAACTCGCCTCTCAGGGCCTTGACAAGTGACTTTCAGGATGCTCTTCGGCTTATGTTCGCCTATTTTTGTGTTCTGATAAGTCGAGTGAACCAGATAGTGGCCTGAGCTAACCCACTTAGACTATGTATCGGAGCACGGCTCCGCTCGCCTCGGCTCGAGTTATCTAACTGATTCGGTTTTGATTATTCTCGGATCGGCTGTTTAGCTGGGCGCCGCTAAGCGAAGCCATTGGTCGACCGTCAGCGCCAGTACTCCGAACATCAGGTGCGCCATCACCTTCACGGCTCCTCTCACCCGAATCTGCCTGGCTCCAAACTCATCCTTCAGCCGCGCGTTCACTCGCTCGCTCATCGTGCGTAGTTTGTATCGCTCGGCTTGCGCTGGGCTCAGTTGCGGCATCAGTTTGCCGGGGAAAACCTCTTGCAGCTCGATCGGTTTCTTGGTCGTCGCTCGTCGTGAATGCGGCGCGATAATCGGCACGTGGTTCAAATGCAGGCTGTAACCGTGGATCGCCTCCGCATCGTACGCCGAGTCCAGTAGGTCATAGCAGTAACAGATGCGCCGGCTCGTGATTTCCATGAGGGGGATCGCCACCTGCGAGTCATGCACGCTGGCGCTGGTCAACACCGCTCCCACCGGGATCTGTCCATCGGCCACGCTCAGGTGGAGCTTGACTCCGCGCCAGCCATCCTTAAAGCCCTGGCTGCCGATCTTGGCTCCGCAATCGCAGTTCTGCGGCAACTCGTGCAGCATCTTCTCTAAAGTTTGATGCCGCTGCCGTTGAATCCGCGTTCCGCGTTCGGCGGCTTTGGCTCTGGCGTGCTTGCCTTTCCTGCTCTTCTTCCCCTTCTTTTTCGCCTTCGCCTGCTTCATCGCCTTGGCCGAGTCGGGATAGCGTTCGCGCAGCGGGATTGCGGTGGCATCGTGAGCGACGTGCCCCATCAACTGGTCTTTCAGCGTCAGTTCGATTACGGCTGCGTGTAACTGCTGCGGCAACTCGGTAGCGGCGAACTCGGCGAAGGCGCGTGAGAACTTCGCCTCATGCGGTAGTTTGCTCGCGCTGCTCCACCCACAAAGCCGCCTTAGGGGTTCATCGACCTTAAGGCGGGCGATCAGATCGCGCGTCGTGCCCAGGTTGAGAATGGCTTTGGCGATAAAAGCCGTGGCTAGGGCGGCCCGGTCTTTGGCTGGACGGCCGGTGAGGGCGCGCCGGGCGGAGAGGAGTCGCTCGAGAGGCGCCATCGACAGGATGGCCGCCAGCAATTCTAATTGCGATGGCAGGGGGCCCAGGTCCGGCTCCAGAGCGAACATGCTTTGCTGCAGGCAATGAGCGAATTGCAATAAAAAGTAGCGTGGGGTAAGCTGCATATGGGGTTGGGTTTGTAGTTACTCTTATGTTTTGGCGAACAACAGTTTAACTTACTCCAACCCTCTACCCCAACAAGTCAGACTTGAAATTGTTCCTATTTTCGTCGCGCCGTGCGGCGGGAGGCGGCCACTCTACTTCTGCAGGCCCGGCGAGTTTTGCAAGAGCCTCCTGTGACCCAAAAACACGGCCCCTTCGGGGCCGTCGCGAGGACGGATGAAAATGGGGGGCTTGACAGGTTTGGGACGATGGAAGTAGATCCCCAGCGAAACAAGAGGCCGGTTTTCCGTTGGTGCTTTATAAGCCCGTCTGTGAATCTGGTCAGGACGCGATTACTGGAACCAGGAACTGTTGTCTCCGCCTCGCGCGGATGAACACGCGTAGGAATGTCTCTCACTCAATTTCTTTCCCCCAGGCGTCTTTCGCTCGGGATCGTGAAGGAGACTCATGTGAAACGAAGAAGTATCGCCGCTGTTGCGGCATTGACGTACATAAGAAAAGCGTGACGGTCTGTGTGCTGGCTCCGGCCGGCCAACGCGAAGTCGCAGCCGAAGAAGAGGAACTTCCGCACCTATACGCGGGATCTCAAGCAGCTACGCGCATGGCTGAAGAACTGCAAGGTTACCGAGATCGCCATGGAGTCGACCGGCCAGTATTGGCGGCCGCTATGGAATCTGCTCGAAGGCGATTTCGAGAAGCTGATCCTGGTGAATCCGCAGCACATCAAGGGACTCAACGGCTACAAGACCGATCCCAAGGATGCGCAATGGATTGCCGGACTGCTGGAAGGCGGCAAGCTGAGAAGCAGCTGGGTGCCGCCGCGGCCGATTCGGGAGTTGCGAGATCTGACCCGGCATCGTGTGCAATATGCTGGAAGACCTGAACCGGGCGAAGAACCGGATCGAGCAATTGTGCCAGACGGGCAACATCAAGGTGTCGTCGGCTGCCGACCGACCTGTTCGGCGTTTCGGGGCGGAGGATGCTAAAGGCGCTGGTGGAAGGCAAGCACGATCCCGGCTGGATGGGACCCACGCAGCTGGCGGATTACGCTAAGGGCGGCTATGCAAGAAGCGGCGCGAGTTGGAGTTGGCTCTGGAAGGCACCTTCACCGGCGAACAGCGCTGGCTGCTCGACAAGGAAATGCGAGCAGATGGATGGATGGAGAGCGCAGGTCGCCGTCCTGGAACAAGAGATCGAGCGGCGGGTGAGCCGTTCGAGGAACGCGATTCGGCGTCTGGACACGATTCCCGGCATCGACCGGAAGACGGCGTGGACGATCGTGTCGGAGATCGGCGTGGATTGAGCGCCTTTCCCAACCCGAAGCATTTAGCCAGTTGGGCCGGACTGTGTCCAGGCAACCGCGAGAGCGGGGGCAAACGGATGAGCGGGCGGACGCGCAAGGCGAACCGCTATGTGAAACGGGCCATGTGCCAAGCCGCCTGGGCGGCATCGCATACCAAGGACACGTTTCTTTCGGCGTTCTACCGGCGGATGCGGATGCGCAAGGGAGCGCCCAAAGCGATTATGGCGCTGGCGCACCACATGATCCTGATCGTGCATCAGATGCTGAGCCGCAAAGAGGACTATGTTGAGTTTGGCGCCGATTACTACGATCGCCGCAATCGTCCAGGCACGGCGGCGCGGCTCGTGCGGCGGCTGGAGAAGCTTGGCTATCGCGTCGATCTGCAAGAGGTCGAACCTGAGCCAATATAACTTAAAGAGCGGCGACCGTAAACGGAGCGGAGCATTTTCGTCAAGTTGCTAGAGTCGACCGCCAGGGTGTCAGTTCCCGATCGCGACCTTCTCAGCATGGTCTACGATAAGGACGTCGCTCTGCCCTTTTTTCTTTTCCAGCTTCAGGCCGAGCTGATCGCGGACTGCCTGTATCAGGCTGGTCCCCGCATCGGGCTCCGAACCGTTCGAGGCCACCGGACCCGCAGCCCGTCCGCCCGGCTCCATCAGAAATGATATGTCGTAGTCGTACCGACCTGCGAGTCCTGTGGCGTCGATTACCGGTTGACCCAACTGGTTCGATAGGAAATTCGCCAGGTCGGCAATCGAATCGCCCTTTCGGGTCACCCGGGCCACGGCGCGGGCTGGCGGGCCGCCAGCGGGTGGACGCCACGGCGCTTCAGGTTTCGCGCTCTCTGGCTCATGGGATTCCTTCAGCCTCGGTCCACTCTTGGCCACCATAAGCTCGTAGACCGTCATGTTCTTCTTCTCGAAGTGGACGCGCAAGCCGAATCGCTCGGCCAACAGTTTTTGCAGCATCGAGTCGAACTGACGGCGGTCAGCGCCGCTCGGGATCTTGGCGACGACGTTGAATTGCGCGGTATCCATCCAGTTTAGCGCGAGGAATTGGAAGCTGTGGAGATTGTACGCCATCATCACCAGATACGACAGGCTGTAGTTTTCGCAAGTGAGCAAGCCCGGATCGGTCGTGCCCGGGCCGCCCCTGCATCGCATGCCGCGCGCATCGGAGGCAGCCGGCTTAATTGACGCCACTTCGAACTGCGCGAATGCGAGGACGCCGGATACAAGAATGACGCTGCACACTCGTGTATGCATGCTTAATCGCATGCTAGATTTTTAGCACATGAATCGGCATGGCGTCAACCCCGGGCGTCAACCCTTGTGCCCCTCTTTCGAACGAGCACCATGATGTGTTTCGAGACAACCACTGTGTACTCTAGCAGTCTGTGGCAAAGACCGCTCCCTGGCGGTCGCGGCTCTGTAAAATATTGAATCTACAGAGCAGTGGGCATTAGCAGTCGGTGTTTTTGGAATTTCTGCCACGGGCTGCTAGACAGCGAAAGGAGATCGGCACTTGTTCCTGTACTTCAATCGCCGACGTGAAACGGCGTTAGACGAAAAGTACACTGGGGCGCTCTAATTTGGGCGGGCAAGTTTCCGCTGACGCCACTTTCGAGGAAGTTGTTTCCGAGACTCATCCTAGGCGCGTGTCAAGCGCGGAAGAGGGTACTATCATAAACGAGAAATGCTTCCGGTCTTCTACGCTGGCCTCGTGCGGAAGCACTCGGGTATCTCCGCAATACTCGGGTGCATCGTCATTGTGTTGCTGGCGGCCTCCATCAGGCGCGGTAATATGAAACAAGTTCTGGCGTATCTGGCAGCCGTGGTGATCAGTGTCGTGGCGATCGATGCAGTGTCTCGCGTGCGGCAGGCGAGTCCGAAGCCTTTTCCAGTCCGCAACCCACGACTCGAGTCGCTGGCGCTAATTGTCTTCGGCCTCATCGCGCTAGCTTGGCTCACGAGCCGGTTCGTCTTCAACTATCGGCCCGAAGCAGGCGGGCTCCGGCTCGCGTGGATAGCTATCGGGCTCGGCGCCGTCTTCTCCATCCTTCCCGCGCTGTTTCTATTCTGTCGCCGTTACAGGCCCGCCGATCTTGGCCTGCGGTTCCAGGGCGTTATCGTTGCGTTCCCCGTGCTGGCAATCTTCGCGGCGATCACGTTCGCGTTTTCGCGGAATAGCATCACGTGGTCGGGCGCCCTGGCGGAGGCCGTATCGCCGTTGGGCTTGGCGCTGACCGCGATTTCGGCGTGCCTGCCAGAAGAATTCTTTCGAATTGCCTGGCAGACACGCATCGGCGCGTGGATGAAGAATCCCGCGGTTGGATGGTTGATCGCTTCTATTGCGTGGGCAACCCTACACGGTCCTGTCGACTACAGCCAGTCGCATTCCACGGTTGACGCGATGCTTGGCGTCATCAATATTGTGCCGCTCGGCCTGCTGTGGGGATACCTTACCCATCGGACAGGCAGCTTTCTGCCGAGCATGCTGCTGCACGGCCTCAACTTTTGGGGGCTGCAGAATTTCTAAAGCGTTTTCATGGTCCTGCGCTTCCATCTGCCTGGCAAGCAAGTCGATCTCTCCCCGATGGTCTTTATATTAGGCGAGGCATTCGTAAATCTGAGATCTGGTCCTTTGCGGGACACGGCGATGGCGGCGGAGATCAGTCTTCTGGTTTCTGAGGTGGCCCTGATCGACCTCGTGCGACATGCTGTTTCCGACAAGGGGCTGTAAAAACGGCGTTGGGGGAAGTGTCTGGAAAGTGTTGGGGAACGGTCCAGGCTATTCCTGTCGCAAAATTTGGTCACGATGCGATATTTTCATTTCGCGATGGGAAGCGGCAGGAAGGTGGCGGCTGCGAGCGATTTGCGGTATGCGATTCCAGTCAGGCGGCGGCTATACGAGAGCTTCGAAATCCGACGGATGCGCGGCTGAAACGCTGGTCAGCGAGGAAGACAAATCCGAGTCAGGAAGCGGCGGGGGTGACACAAGGTCGGACAATGTGAAGAGTCACCTGAGACAGGAGACTAGGCTAGGCTCCAGTTCCGGTTACATAATTCTCTAGGATTTCCTCGGCCGTCAGCACTCGCGGATAGATGGCGACTTCATCCAGGCCGCCGGCGAGCGTGAAGATCAGGTCATCGCGCGCGCCGAGGCGAACCGGAGCAGAACCTTGCGCCGGAGTGATGTTGAACGTAACGTAAAGCGTTCCGCTGGAAGGCGGCCCGTGTTGCAGCACGCCGTTGCGGTAGATGCTTACACCGGCGGGGGGATCGGTGGTCCAGTCTCCGGGGTCGTAACAGGCAACGATGTGATTCCAGACACCGAGCTGGAGGTCCGGGTCTTCGAAATACGCTCCGGCACCCTCGCCGCCGGACGGGTTCCAGATATAGGCGGAGATCCGATTGGGGCGCTCGGCGGCGTCCTGGCTGTAGAATCGTAGACCCCACTCGTACTTCGATGGTTCGCCCTTCCCCAACCAGTGGATGTAAGGCTGGGCCGTCTGGCCGGGGAAAACCAACGCGTCTGGACGCATCCAAACTTCGACGCTCAGCCCGGCGCCGCTAGTGGGCTGACTAAAGGGCGACCCTGCGGGATCGGCGATCTCCACGTAATCGCCGGAACTGAAGCCTTTGAGACCGATAGCCGTATCGACGGACCCAGCAATTGCTCCTGGCTGTCCGTAACCTGGACTGCCGAAGTAGACGCCGTTGTTGTCGTTGCCCGAGCTGTCGGTGGCAGTCGGGCCTACGGATTCGCCTAAGCGCCAGTAGCCAACTGGCCCTTTGGCCAGGACGACGGTGCTGTACGGGTCAGTGGCGATGATGGCCCTGTGAAGTGGTGTGGCCATGTTCCCCTCCTGGTACGGCAAGTATACACCCGGCGAACGTTTACCTTTTTTTGCGCCCTGAGCAACGGATTTGATAGACAACGGTCAACACGGCTCCACTAGGAGCCGCGGAAAGCGCCGGAGACAGCTTTCCTCGAGACCGTCGATCCCGATGGACTCGGCTATCGAGGCCGCGGGCCCAAATTCCCGCGCTGCTGCGCTTTGATTATGGAATAGGTGCGCACCGGTAGAACGGTCAACGGTCAAAGCGCTGGCTGCAGTATTTTCCAGGCGTCGCTTCGGCCGCTGACAAGAGGGAGCGAGAAAGACGCTTCGAATCTGTGACCGCATCCAATCGGACGCGTAGTCAACGCTGCCGATACTGACCAGCATCGATTTTCGGAGGTGGCTCTGGCAGGGGTGGCAATGGCTGTTGGGAAATCCCTTTCCACCACAAGAGGCGCGAGAAGTCCGCGTCTGGGAAGCTCCGTACGCATTGCGCAACTCGGGGAGAGCCTTCCACTGGCCCATCCCGCTTAACCTCTATATACGGATTGCCGAAATCCGCTCACACCTCACCGGAAACCACATCAGAGAGTCGGGCGTCTTGCGGCCCAGTGGCGCTCTTATCGTTGGGTGTTGTCCTGTGCAAGCTTGCCCGCGGCGCATCGTCTGGGTAAAGTGGAGTTGTGACCGCAGTGGAGGCGTACGAGTTGACAACCCGCGGAGGTTCCACGGATTTTGCGCGACTGATCGATGCGTGCGAACCGTTCAGGCCCTATTGCTTGATTGGCGGCCTGGCCGTCAATTGTTACGTCGAGCCGGTGTATACACTCGATGCCAACCTCGTGTTATTTCGGCGAGTCTGGCCGGGCTGACGGCACACCTCGAGGCGCAGGGCTTCAAGATTGACGCCCATGGGCATTCCGTAAATGCGCTAGCTCCCGGAAGCGAACTTCGGATCCAGTTCACCACCGACGAACGATATCAAGCGTTCCCGGCCCGATCGGTGAAAGCCACCGTCCTGGGAATCCGGGTGAGCGTCGCTTGTCGAGAAAAAGTGACGCAGGGCAAACTTTGGGCGTATGGCGATCCCAAGCGGCGTCTGAGCAAGCGCAAAAAGGACGAACTGGACCTGATCCGGCTCGCAGAGGCCTATCCGGATCTGAAATCTCTGTACCCCAGCGAACTGCTGGAACAGTTGGATCGCGGATAATTTATTGAGCTTCGCACTAGAGAGTGACAATCGCCTTTCCAGCGGGACGCCGGGCGGAAGCCCGGCGGCAGGCCGGAAGGCCTGCCCCACCTTATACGGCCAAGTTGCGCACAATGCCAGTGGCGGTAGAAAGAAGCGCGCGCAATGAGTTCACCGCGATCGTCGAACAAGATGCCAGTGGTATATCGCTGACGGCGCCGAGAATCGCCGGCGCCAATGGCCGACGCAGGGGTTCCTCAGAATCCAGGAGTTCGTCCGGCAGCCTGCTCAAGTTCCGCCCAGGCTAGCAGGTAGCCCAGGCTCGCCTGCAGGAAATCCGCCTGGGCTTGATAGCTGGCGGCGGTGGCTTGTCTTCGTTCGGACGCCAATATCACTCCTTGAGTAAGCTCGTTCTGTGCCAACCGTTCGCTCTCCTGCCGCAGTTTTACGACCTGGGTTGCGACTTGAACCAAGCTCCTGGTCCGCTCCAGTTTGTTGTAGCTGCGCTCAATCGCAACAGCCACTTCCTCCTTCAGACGCTTCAGGTTTTCTTCCGCTTGCGCCAACTCTGCTTCGCGCTCGCGAACGGCTGCCCGGCGCTTGCCGAAATCGAACACGTCCCAAGTGAGATTGAAACCGAATGTGCCGAAATTCCGCAGCAGAAACGGCACGCCGTCCTGATAGCTGTGGCGCGCGTAGGCGGTGATGTCCGGGAGATAGGCCGATTTGGCAGCGGTCACTCCGGCTCGCGCCTTCCTGACTGCTTCCTCGGCGCCCAATATTTGCGGGTGCGCCACCCATGCGGCCTGGACATACTCCTCGCGCGGGCGCTCGTCGAAACTCGCTGGAACAGCCGGATCCAACTCGAGGCGCGTATCCAGCGGAAGCCCCAACAGGTCGTTCAGTTCCGTCGTCAGATCCTCTATCTGGAGTTCCGCGGTGAGCACCGCCTGCTGGCTTTCAAGCAGCACTGGCACGGTCTTGAATCGCCGCTACTTTAAGGGCCGCCCCTTTGAGTATGTCTTCTTCGCTCTCCCTCAGATGCTCCCCGGCGTATGTGGTCTGTTGGTCGGCCGCCTGTTTTTGCAGACGCGCGATCAGGATGCCGAAGTAAAGAGTGTGCACCTCGAGCGCGACCTGGTTCTCCGCCTTCTTGAGATCATCGCGGGAGATCGCCACTTCGGCGGCCGCAATCCGGTTAGCCTGGTGAATCCGGATCAACTGCGTCAGCGGCTGGGAGATCTGTGTGCCGCTGGTGTATACACGTCAGCTTTCCCTGCGGAAGGGTGAACGCCTTGCGCCGGAATGGGAGTTCCCGCCACAGTCCCGAATCCCCCCGCCGGAATCTCGATATTCTGCAGACCTGTGATGTGCAGCGCATTGGACTCGTTTCGTATCGCCGGGAAATAAGCGGCATGTTCGCCGGCCTTTTCTGTACTCGTTCTCGGTCACCTTCAGGCGCGCGATCTTCAGTGCGCGGTTCTGGCGGATCGCAGTATGGACGGCGTCGGTCAGTGTGAGACGCACGACGTCGGCGGCATATTGAGGCGCCTGCCTGCATGGCAAGCCCAGCGAGTGCAAGGGTGCGGGAAATTGCCCGATAGTTCATTGCATCTTCCTCAACTCCTTGTAGCTGAACTTGCCGGGGCGCAGGAATAACATCAGCAACAGGTAAATGACCACCATCCATCCGATCAGGATGAATCCATCGGCTATCGCCATCGTGTAAGCCTGCGCTCGCATCTGGCTGCCCAGAATCTCGAGCGCCCGATCGTGTGCTTCCTCTGTCCCCGGGGACTTAGGCACCAAGCCTGCGCTCAGCACCCGCAAACGCTCGTCGGTGAGCCAATCTGCCCGCTTGCACGTGCAGGCCCAGCAGGTTGGAATGAAACTTCTCCCGCAGTGAAAGAAAGCGGGTCATAACAGCTACGCCGACCTGGCCGCCGAAGATGCGGATGAAGTGCATGAATCCAGAGAATGTGGCGGCATTGGCGGCGCTGGTCAAAGCGCCCGCTTCGAGCGCTTCCAGAACGATACTACCGACCAAGCCGATGTATGTGCAGGCGAGCCCGGCCGCGAGAAACAGCTCGACTATCTCGAAGCTGCTTCCCGCCCATGAAGTGTCGAGATGCGCACAGATCCAGCAGGCCACAGCGGCTACGGTCAGTCCCAACGTCAGAATCAGTCGCGAGTTCGTATGGATCACCATCAGCGCGACCAGCCAGACGATCGCGAACATCGGCACAGCCACCCAGGCGAGAGCCTGGCCGATTTCCGTGGGCCGGTAACGCTGGATGTTGCCCAAAAATCCGGGGACGAGCACGACCGTGGACAGGTGCACGAACTTAAACACGAAAATCGATAAGGCCAGGATGATGATGTTGCGCCGGGTGAAGAACGACAGATTTAACGTTGGATTCGGCTGCAAGATCCGTCTGACCCATGCGGCAGCGACCAGGAATATTCCCGCGGCGAACATCGCGACGATTACGCCGGAGTTCAGCCAGTCCAGGCGCTCCCCTTGATCCAGCGCGCCGTAAAGAAGGCTGAGGCCCAAGCTGAAATAGGCGAATCCTCGCCAACTCGGCCTTGGGCCCAGGGCAGGCTGCCGCGGGATTCCGAAATAGACACAGAGCATCATCAGGGGAGTGAAAAGCGCCGCATTCCAAAAGATCCACCGCCAGGAGAGATGATCGACGTACCAGCCCTCGACCGCAGAGGCGAAGTTGCTGATGAAAACGATATCCGCCGCATAGGCTGCGATCCCGAAGATGATCAGCCGCTTCGGAAGCGCGGTCAACACGAAGGTCATCGTGAGAGAGTAAAAAGTGCCCGACGCGAGCCCGGCGACGACCAGCAACGCCAACATTGCCCAATAACTCGGCGCAAGTGGCAGTAGCGCGGAGACAACCGTGAAGATTGCGGCGCACGGGAGCAGGATCCTGCGCGGGCCGAACGACACATTCAGGAACACGACGAAAACGCCGCTGAACATCGTCGCCATGTTGAGCGCGGTAGGAATCCAGGAGGCCTCGTCGAAACCCAGACCGAGGGCGCCGCGGAGGTCCGGCAGCCCGACGCTGACCAAACGGGAATTCAGCGTGGCGATTCCCGCGCCCAGAAATACTCCCAGAATCCCGACGTAAGGGTTGGTAGTGAGCCGTGATCGATCGCTCTGCGCGGGCGGGGTCTCGGTTGTGGACGCTGAAGCAGTCACGCGGGCGTCTCCGTCACTCCGCCGCGCCGTGTGCGCGCACCCTGGCGATCACGGATAATCCGGGCCGCAATCGCGCCACCATTGGCTGGCCGGAATCCAGAACGATTTTCACAGGTACACGTTGCACGATCTTTGTGAAGTTGCCGGTCGCATTGTCCGGCGGCAACAAGGCGAACTGCGAGCCGCTGGCGGGAGCGATCTGATCGACTCTTCCCTTGAAAAGCACTCCGGGAAACGCATCCACCCGGATTGTCGCCGGATCACCGGCGCGGATATGGCGGACTTGCAGCTCTTTATAGTTGGCCTGCACCCATACATCGCGTTGAACCAGCGAAATTACCTGAGTCCCTGGACTGACCAGTTGGCCGGGACGCACTCTCCGTTCGCTGACGAACCCGCTTTCTGGCGCCGTGATTCGCGTGTAACCCAGATTGGTCCGAGCCAGTGCGAACGACGCTTTCTTTGCGTCCACGTCGGCGTGAAGTAAGAGCTCCTGTGAATCCAGCACTGCGCGCTGGCGCTTCTGCGCTTCGAGTTCGGATTTCGCACTGCCCAAGTGAGCGCGCGCCCGGGCCAGGTCGGCCTGGCGGCTGGCTAACTGCGCCGCGGCCGCATTCAGGTCATCCTGCCGACCAGCGAGTTGCGCGCGCAAGCGCTCCTCATCGGCTACTGTCTGCTCCAGCTTTTGCCGCGTCGCAGATTCGGTCGCAAATAGCGCCTCCTGCCGGCGCCGCTCCAACCCTGTGCGCTCTACGTCGGCTTTGATTGCGTCGATTGCGCTCTGCGCATTGGAGACTGCCGATTTCGCCGCCTGAATTCCAGCCTGCGCGGCGGCGATATCCGCCTCTGCCGACTGGACGGCCTCGTCCGCCTGAGAGATGCGGGCGTCCTGCAATTCCTTCTGCCGCTGATTGTTCACCAGGGCGTCTTTGCCGGAACGGACGGCGGCTTCGGCCTGCTGCACATACGCGCGGAAATCGTCATCATGCAACTGCACGAGCAGATCGCCCGCTCTCACGGGCTGATAGTCGGAAACCGCTACCGTTGCCACCAGCCCGGCTACTTTCGTGCTGAGGGGCGTAAGGTCTGCCTGCACGTACGCATCGTCTGTGGTTTGCCAGGCGTCTTCGCCAATCCATCGATTCCAATTGCCGGTGATCAGAATTAGAATTCCGGCGGACATCAGCAGGATGGCCGCTGGTACGAGCCACTGCTTCCAGCGTTGGACGCCAGTGCTCTTAGTGGCAGAGACCGTTTCGTCAGGCATCTATCAAACGACCCTTCAGCCAAAGCAACGGCTCGATAGTGGCTTCGAGCCTGATTGATGTGGTTATGCGATCCGAGTTGTAGAAAATCTCAAGTAACCGTTTGCGGAGCGAAGTTGGTGTGCAGCGGTGCAAGAGCAGCTTCGCCTCCTACCGAAAGATTTAAGCTCCTTGAGGAAATTGCCGCATCTCCAAGCAAGAGGTAGTAGTTCAGTGGACACGTCGGCACAAACCAAACGAATTGTGATCCTCGGCGGAGGCTTCGGCGGGCTCTATGCGGCGCTTTATCTGGATCGGACGGTCGCCCGCGATCCGGGCATTGAAGTGGTGCTGATAGACTCGCAGAACTTCACGCTCTTTACGCCGATGCTGCACGAGGTCGCCTCGGGAAGTCTGGACGCCGACTCGATCGTCGTCCCAATCCGTCAGGAGCTTCGGCACGTGGAGTTTCTCGAAGCCGAGGCCGACGCGATCGACTTCGCCACCCGAACTGTCACTATCACTTACGGTCTCCATGTTAGGAGGGAAGAAATCAGATTTGACCAGTTGCTGATTGCCGTAGGCTCCCAGACGCGCTTCCCGCCCGGCCTCCGCCGGCACGCGCTGGGTATGAAGACGATGCATGACGCCCTTCTGCTGCGCAACTGGCTGATCGGAACTCTCGAACGCGCTGAAATTGAAGATGATGCCGACCGCCGGCGTGAACTGCTTACATTTGTCGTTGCCGGCGGTGGTTTCTCGGGCGTTGAGACCGCTGGCGCAATCAACGATTTCCTTCGCGATATTGCGCCCCATTATCGAAAGGTCTCAGCTGAACGGCTATCCTTGGCGCTCGTCACGCCGGGCGAACATCTGCTCACCGAGTTCGAGCCTGCGCTCGGCCGATACGCCGAGTCAAAGCTGAGAGAGGCTGGGATCGACGTGCGGTTTCATACGAAGGTAACGGGTTTTGACGGCCGATCCATTTCGTTACAGGCTGTGGACGATTCAGAGGGCCTTCCTGCGCTCTCCGCCCATACATTGATCTGGACCGCCGGCGTCACGCCGCCGCCGCTGATCGAATCGCTTCCGCTCCCCAAGGAGCACGGACGGATCGTAGTCACTGAAACCATGGCGTTGCCAGGTCACGAGGGTGTGTGGGTATGTGGCGACTGCGCAGCTATACCCGATGGGTCGGGCAAGGCCTATCCGACTACCGCGCAGCACGCGATTCGTCAGGGCGCCGTGGTCGGCCGCAACATTGCGGCCGCAATGCGCGAACATCCCGAGCAGGTCCGCCCGTTCCGTTACAAGATGCTTGGGCAACTCGCGGCAATCGGCCATCGCCGCGGCGTCGCCATCATCCTCGGCCTGCGGTTCTCTGGCTTTCCCGCGTGGTTGTTATGGCGCGGCACCTATCTGATCAAGCTGCCAAGCATCACGAAGAAACTCCGCGTCATGCTGGAATGGACACTGGATCTCTGCTTCGCGCGCGACACAGTGCAACTTCTGACGGTTCAAACCGCTCGCTCGGGCCGCCTGGAGGAACTGATGGATAGCGCCCACGACGGCCAATCCGCCGACGCGGTCGAGGCCGACCCGGACCACAAGTTTACGTTAAAGGTTTAAGGGGAAGCCCGCTAGGGCTTCTTAACCACCCCCGCGGGCGCTACCGGCGGCATCCCGGGCAGCTTCAAATCCAGACTGCAGCCGCAATCGTCGCCCGCATCGTGCGCGGTCTTCTGATATCCGACCTCGTAATCGATGACGTTCTTCAGGTTGGCCCAATCGATGGTCTGCCCGATACGGCGGCCGTTGATGAAGAGGGTGGGAGTGCCGTTAATTTCCAGCTTCTGCCCTTCCGCCTCATCCGCGTTCACCTCGGCCTCGGTGGCTTTTGTGTCCATACACTGGCCGAGTTGCAGCGAATCGATACCCTTGGCGTCTTTGGACCATCCGAGAACCTTGTCTTTGAGCGTTTCGGGCGTAATCTCCGCCTGATGTTCGAAGATCCAATCGTGATAGGTCCAAAATGCGTCGGCATTTTGCTTGGCTACGCACTTACTTGCGATAGCGGCGGCTTTCGCCCAGGGGTGCAGCGATTCGAGCGGAAACGTTTTGAAATAGAGGCGCACCTGAGTTGGATAGGTCGTTAACAGGTTCTTGCGGATCTCCTGCGCCTCCGCCTTGCAGTAGGGGCACTGAAAATCGCTGAACTCAACGAGCACCACGGGGGCGCCCGGCGTGCCGATGTTTGGCGCGCCCTGCGTTTTAATTTTGTCGAGATCGGCTTTGAACGGATTGCTGTTGACGTCGAAGACACTGGCTTGCAGAATCTTCGAGCCGTCTTTGGAGATCAGGAACTTAAAATCCTGAGATTGCGGGCCTTTGGAGGCATGCACGGTCTCTTCGACGAATCCAGGGACGTCGGAAGGCCTGGCGTCCGATATCTGCACCGATATCGCCGAATCCATCACATAAAGATGGCGCACGTAGGCTTCGAGAGTAGCCTTATCGAGCGCGGATTTCTTGGCAGGGCTTTGCGCCGGGCCGGCTGCCGCGAACAGGAGCGCGGCAAAACTGGCGAGAAGCATCTTAGACATTCCTAACTATTATATGCCGATGCGCGTCTATACCCACGGAGCATATAGCCACTGTGGATACAATTGAAATCATGGAAAACCCGGACGCCCGGTTGCCCTTGTCGCCCGCCACTTTTCATATCCTGATGGCGGTGGCGGATGAGGATCGGCACGGCTACGCCATCATTCAGGATGTGGCGCAGCGTACGGAGGGCGCGCTCAAATTGAGCGCCGGCACGCTGTATCGCTCCATCCAGCGCATGCTCGAACAAGGTCTGCTGGTGGAAACGCAGAAGCGGCCTGCGCCGGAATTCGACGATGAACGGCGCCGGTATTACCGCATCACCGAATTCGGCGCGTCCGTGGCGCGCGCCGAAGCGCGGCGCTTGACGCAACTGGTGAAGTGGGCGAAAGCCCGAGGCTTCGCTCCGGGGCGGGCGTGATGAGGTTTTATCGTTGGCTGCTTTGGTTGTATCCCGCGTCTTTTCGGGCCGAGTACGAAGGCGAAATGTCCGCGGTCTTCGCGCGTAAGCGCCGCGACGCTTCGGGCGCCTTCGGTCTGCTCGCGTTGTGGGTCGCGACATTCGCGGAAACACTGTCGAACGCGGCGGGCGCGCATTGGGACATACTGCGCCAAGACTTACATTACGCCGCGCGCACGCTGTCGCGAACGCCGGGGTTCACGCTGACGGCCATCGCGATCGTCGCGTTGGGCATCGGCGCGAACACAGCTGCGTTTTCGGTGACCGATTTCGTCCTCATCCGCCCGTTGCCGTTTCCGCAACCGGATCGGCTGGTGAAGATTTGGGAGAGCGTGCCGGGCTACTCGCAAATGGAGCTTTCTCCGGGAAACTACCGCGATTGGAAGGATCGCAGTTCCTCATTCGAAGGGTTCGGCATGTACACCACGACGCCGTTGAATTGGATTGGCCAAGGCGATCCGCAACGGCTGGAGGCGGCGGCCGTAAGCGCGAATCTGCTGCCGGCTTTGGGTGCCAGGCCTCTTAGCGGGCGCCTCTTTACCGCCGCGGACGACAAAGCCGGCGCACCAAAGGCGGTGCTGCTGAGTTATCGATTGTGGAAGGCGCGATTTGGCGGAGATGCTGCGGTGCTGGGCCGCAAGATGATTCTGGACGGCGCGCCAAACACGATCATAGGCGTGATGCCGCCTGACTTCCGCTTTCCCAGCAACGAAGCCGACATCTGGCAGCCGATGGGTTTTCCCGAGGAAATGTATCAGGACCGCGCGAATAATTTTGTGACGGGCATAGCTCGCTTGAAGCCCGGCGTGAGTTTGGAACGGGCGCGCGAGGAACTGAACAGCATCGCGGCGCAACTCGAGCGGGAGTTCCCACGGGAGAATGAACATACACGCGCCACGGTGCTTCGGCTCAGCGAGGTGGTATCGCAACAATCGCGCCTGCTCTTGACGGCGTTAAGCGGCGCTGCTCTCTGCGTGTTGTTGATTGCGTGCGCCAACCTGGCGAATCTGCTGCTGGCGCGAGGAATCGAGCGGCGCAAAGAATTCGCTGTGCGAACCGCCATCGGAGCGGGCCGCGAAAGGCTGCTGCGGCAAATGATCACCGAGAGCATGATCCTCGCGGGCATCGGCGGCTCAATCGGGGTGTTGCTGGCCAACGCCGGCGTACCACTCATGACGCGGCTGGTCCCGATGACGTTGCCTATCGCGGAGACGCCGGTGATCGATCTGCGTGTGCTGCTCTTCGCCGCCGCGCTCACGGTGCTGACGGGGTTGGCGTTCGGCGCGTGGCCGGCGTGGCGCATGGGACGCGGCGTGGATCTGAGTGGTCTGCGCGAAGGCGCGCGCTCCGGCGGCGGACGTAAGGAGCGGCTGCGCGCCGCGCTGGTGATGGCTGAGGTGGCGGCATCGGTCGTGCTGCTGGTTTCGGCGGGCTTGCTGCTGCGCGCACTGTTGCGAGTTCAGGAGACCGATCCCGGATTTCGCGCGAAGAATGTGCTCACCATGAGCACCGACCTGCCGCCAAAGTACGCTACGGTGGCTCTACGCACACGGTTTTACGATGAGGTGCTTACGAATATCCGGCGCCTGCCGGGAGTGGTGAATGCGGCCTACATCACCTTTCTTCCGATGGGAGAGACACGCGGCGGCATCTGGCCGGTCGAGAGCGGCGGCACGACGATCACGCGCGCGGCTGGTAACACGGCCAGTCTACGCTTCGTGACGTCCGGATTCTTCGGGACGATGCGAATTCCGTTACAGCAGGGTCGTGACGTCGCAGAATCGGACACGGCTTCGACACCCTATGTCGCCGTGGTGAGCCGCTCGTTCGTGCGCCGGTATTGGCCGTTGGGCAATGCGATGGGCCAACACTTCAAGTTCGCTTTTCATGATCGGACGATTGCCGGTATTGTGGGCGATATTCGCGTGCGAGGTCTCGAACGCGAGAGCGAGCCGCAGGTCTACATCCCGTACAAGCAGACAGAAGACGGCAACCTGCCGTTCTATGCGCCCAAAGCTCTTGCGATCCTCTCCGCCGGTGCGCCGGAACCGCTAATCCCCGCGGTTCGCGGCATTATCCGAGGCGTCGATCCACAACAGCCGGTTACCGGCGTGCGAACGATGGAGCGCATCGTGGATGACGAAACCGCGACGCGCTCCGTGCAAGCGCGCCTGCTGGCCGGCTTCGCGGGGCTCGCGTTTCTGTTGGCGGCGGTGGGAATTCATGGCCTGCTGGCGTTCGCGGTTTCGCAGCGCGCGCGAGAGATCGGCGTGCGGGTGGCGATGGGCGCCAAGCCGCGGGACATTCTGGCGATGGTGATCCGGCAATCCGCGCTGGTGACCGTCGCGGGAGTCATCCCCGGAGCGCTGCTGGCCTATGCGGCGGCGCGCGCGATGCAGGCGCTGCTCGCCGGCGTGCGTCCGGACGATGCCGCGACCTTCGGCGCGGCGATCGGTCTGTGTGTTGCGATGACTCTCATCGGAAGTTGGATCCCGGCGTGGCGCGCGGTGCGCGTGGATCCGATTGTGGCTCTGAGAGCGGAGTAAACTCTCCCACGGCGGCGCGCTAAGTGGTATTTTATTGTACATGGTGGCCTCGACTCTAATCCCGGTAGAAGAATACCTGGAGACGTCGTATTCTCCCGACAGGGAATACCGGGACGGCGTGCTGGTGGAGCGAAATTTGGGAGATATACCGCATTCGGGTCTACAACTTGCCCTGGGGGCGTACTGCTACAGCCGACGCAAACAGTGGAAGATTCATGTTTATACCGAATTGCGCGTGAAGGTGCGGGAGAAATGGTATCCCATCCCCGACGTTTGCGTCTACTCGCTGCCGGTCTTCGAAAATGGACGGCGCTATCCCGACAAACCTCCGCTCTTATGGGTCGAAATCCTCTCCCATGACGACCGCATGTTGGATGTGTGGTCCAAAGCCGCGGAGTTAGTGGAAAACGGCGTCCCGTACGTGTGGATGATCGATCCGAACACGCTCTGGAGCGAACTTCGGACCGCGAACGGCATCCAATCGGTTCCCGGAAACACGCTGCGTATTCCCGATACGCCAATCGTTATTCCCCTGGCCGAGGTGATGGAAGCTTAGATCGCGGATCCGCCCCTTCTTTACTCGTGCCGTAGCGCAACCATGGGGTCCACGCGCGCCGCACGCCGGGCCGGAAGATATGACGCCAGCAGCGCGATGGCGACAATGGCCCCGCCGCCGATCACCAATGGCGCCGGACTCTCGATTTTCAAATCGTGGAAGACGCTTGCCGCAAGTGGTTTGCCCCAAAGCACCATTGCAGTTCCAGCTAGTAGGCCGGCTCCCACCATTCCCAGCGCATCGGCCAACACGAGCCGGCTTACGCCGCTCGCCGATGCGCCAAGCGCCATCCTGATGCCGATCTCGTTGGTCCGCCGCGCCACCGTGTACGCCAGGAGCCCATAAAGCCCGATGCCGGCGAGTACGGCGGCCAGGCGCCGAAGTATCCGGACAAGGTGGCGATGAGGCGCTCGGGAACGATGTTCGAATCCACCTGCTCGGCGAGCGTGGTGATCGTCTTCACCGGCACTGTCTTCAGCACGTCGCGCACGATCTGCCGCACCGTTCCGGCCAGCGATTCGGGATCGACGCTGGTGCGCAGTTCGAACTGATGCAGCAGACGGCCCTCCTGGAACATGTTGAAGTACATCGTAGGGTAAGGAGGGTCGCGAAGCTCAACGGTCTTAGTGTCCGCCGCCAGCCCGACGATTTCGTACGGTTGGTCGCCGCCGAATAGGCCGTATCGCCACGATCGATTGCCTGCCGATTGGATTGACGCCGGGGAAATAGCGGCGCGCCATCGCTTGGTTGACGATCGCGACGCGCGGCCGTCCGACATCGCGGAATTCGAAATCGCGTCCGGCGATCAGCGGAATACCCAGGGTTTCGAAATAGCGCGGCGCCACAAAAGTCATGCGGTCCGCTGCCGGTCCTCGGGCCGCTCCACATGCCCCTCGGCAATCAGGTAGCGCGCCTCCCGACCCGCAGCCTTGTAGCGGAGTGCAGCCGCTGATGGAGGCCGAGCGCACCTGCGGAATGGCCTCCATCCGCGCCAGCAACTCCTGGTAGCGCGCAGCCAGTTGCTCTGGCTTGTATCCGCTGTGCGAGGGATCGAGAGTCACCAGCAGCACGTGGTCGCTGCGAAAGCCCAGATCGAAATTCCGCAGCCGGGCGAGGTGGTTCAGAAACACGGCGGCAGCGGTCACCAGGAAAATCGAGAGAGCCACCTGCGCCGCCACCAGTCCCTTTCCGAACAAGCGCCAAAACCACGTGTCGCCGCCCTTTCCGGTCTGCCGCATCGCCATTGCCGGCGCGCGCGGAACGCATACCATGCCGGCGCCAATCCGAACAGAAGGCCGGTGAGCAGCGCGATTCCGGCGGTGAACAGCGACCATATTCAGGTCGGGGCTGGACCTCAATATCGATGTGCTCGAATGCGCGGCTGCTCGCCATGATGCGCACCAGGATGCCGACTCGCGTAATATGCCACCGCCACGCCGGCCGCCGCGCCGGCTCCGGAAAGAAGCAGCGACTCAGTCAGCATCTGCCTCACCAGCCGCGCCGCGGCCGGCGCCCAGACCCACGCGCACTGCCAGTTCCCGCTGCCGCCCCGCGGATCGCGCCAGCAGCATGCTCGCCAGGTTGATGCATGCCAGCAACAGAAGCACGCCCACCACGGCCGTCAGCAGCACCAGCGGTTTACCGTACTGGTCGCGCACACGCGCCAGGCCCGCGCCCGCCGGCAATAGTTCCATCGCTCGTTCGGCGCGCTGGGCGGCTTCCATCGCCTGGTACAGCACGGCGATTTCAGCCTGCGCCTGCTGGATCGTCACGCCCGGCTTCAACCGCGCCAGCATGGTGAGGCCGAAATGTGTCGCTGGAATCCAAAGATCTGTCCGGGAGCCCACCCGCGGCCCCACGTACGCGCGCGGCGCCACCCCGATGATGGTTTTCGGCGCGTCATTGTAGAAGATCCGCTGACCGAGAATCGCCGGATCGCGATGCAACCTACGGTCCCAGTAAGACCAACTCACGACCGCGACATCCCCATCCCCGCCGGCCGGGACATCCTCAGCGCCGAACAACCGCCCGACCGCCGGTTTCAACCCAAGCACCTGGAAATAATTCCCCGGCACGCTTTCCTCGATCGACGTTTCCTGATCGGAACCCGGTATCCGCAACGCGGCCAGATTGTCGAACCCCATGCCGGTGATCCCCGAAAAAACGTGATTGTGATCGCGGAAATACTCATACTGTTCCCAGGCCCAATACCCGGCCCAATGAAGTTCAGTCGGCGAATTTCGCACAAGCTCCACGAGTTGTTCGGGATGCTCCACTGGAAGTTGGCGCAGCATGATGGTCTCGAACAGACTGTAAATTGCGGTGTTGGCGCCAATGCCGAGCGCCAGGGAGAGCACGGCGACGGACGTGAATCCGGGGTTACGCCGCATCAGCCGGAGAGCGTAGCGGATGTCGTTCCAGATCATGCCGGCATTCCTAGACCATGGTCACTTGTATGCCAGCCGGGCGCCGATGTAATCGAAAATCATGGTCGGCATTTTCGCTTGCTCCCAGGCGCCGAATCCGGCAGTTACCGCGAGAGGCCATAGGATGAACATACTGACCGTGCCCGCGGCAGCCTTGTCAATCCACTTTCCGGCGCCAATCTCTACGGTCAGCGCATCGGCGGATTGGTGAAAGACGATGTTGAGAGAAGTGCCCATGCCTACGAAATCCCGCCATCCGCCACGCTTCTTAATCTGCAGAAGCATGGCCCCCGTTTCGGTGGACATCTATTGCGAATCGAAGCCTTGCGTATCCAACCAGTTCTTCACTTCGGCGATGACGCGGTTGCTGTCGCCGAGGTCGCAGGCGTATCGGCGGGTCTTCGACCGCGCAACCTCTGGAGCGTGCCTTTCCGAAACGGGAGCGAGAGCCTTCGAACCGATCCGTTCCATAAGTGAGGCGCCGCAGACGCCGCAGAAGTTGGATGATTCATCTGCCGCGGGCGTCTTGCATTTCGCGCAGACTCGCGGCGCCGCGGGCCGGCGGTCCTCAACGACAGCGACACCTCGCGTCGAGGTCGTCGCAGCTGCCGCAGCGAGTGCGGCATGATTCGGCACTTCCGCTGCTGCCTTCTCTTCGATGCTTCGCAGCGCGGCATCGATTTTGACCGCCACTTTGGCCAGGAGATCGTCGCGCCGTTTCAGCCGCAGTAGCAAATCGCGGATCTCGATAGGAGAGCGGCCCTCGCGTAGCCCTTCTTCGAGTTCGAAGAGGAGCGTGATCTGATCCTGGGAATCCAGCGATTCGTGGGTATCGATCCGTTCGGACAGAGTGCTCAAATAAGAGACCGGAACGCGGGGCGGCGAAGGCAGCGGGTTCGGCAGTGGCGGGTTGGCGGGCGCGGTGTGAATGCACTTGATCAGTGCGAAGGCCGCGCCCTTGTCGCATCCCCGGTAATCCGTGACTTGTATCTCGTTCAACGGCGCGGTCAGAAGGTTAAGGTTCACGCCGTCGGCGACTAGCACCGGTAGAATTGCCTTCCCCAAGTGAACGGCGTACGAAAGCTCGCTCTTACAGGCCTCCGATTCCCAATACTGGGGAGATAGGGCGCAAATGAAAATTTCGGATTCGCGGATGTTGGAGAGGATCGTATCCCACCATCGCTGTCCGCCTGTAAGAGTTTGGTCGTGCCAGGTATCGATGCCGACTGCCTGGACATCCTGGATGAGCTGAGTTACTACGTCCCGGTCATTCCGGCTATAACTGACAAAAACCCGCTTCATAACATATTCTTCCCGAGCTGTCTCGATGGGCCGCCGGCGGAGCGGGCCGGATTCACCCTCGACGGGGAGTATACACCAACCTAACCGGTGTGATGCCATACTGGCTAGAAATCCTGCCTAACAACGGCGTTATCGTTCGATCGTCCTCCGCTTGAGATAATTGCAAGCGATGCTCACTCTCGGATTGATCGGCGGCCTCGGCCCGGGCGCCACAGTGCAATATTACCGGCAACTTGCCAAGGCGAAGGCTGGCGAGTTGCTGATTGTTCATGCGGACATGGACCGCGTCCGCGATGCGGTCGAGCGCAACGACCTCACGGGGCTGGCCGGCTACCTGGCTGGGTTGGTCGAGCGGCTTGCGGCGGGCGGCGCGAAGGTTGCAGCGATTTCGGCCGTGACACCGCACATTTGCATTCGCCAGCTCGAAAAGATTTCAGTGCTGCCGCTAGTCGATATCACCAAGGCGATCGCCGCGGAGGTTCGTGAGCGCGGCTACCGGCGGGTGGCGCTTTTCGGTACCCGGTTCGTTGTCGAATCGCGCATGTTCGGCTTGCTGGACGGAATCGCGGTGATCGTGCCACCGCAGGTCGCCACCATTCACGATTGCTACATGCGGATCGTCAACGGCGAAACGGAACCGCGCGCAACGCTGTCGCGGATCGCTCACGAGTTGGCGGTGGATGCGATTGTGCTCGCGGGAACCGATCTCGCCCTCGTCTACGACGAATCCAATACGGATTTCCCGCACGTGGACTGCGTCCAGGCTCATATACGCGCGATTCTGGCTGCGCTGGCGTAGCGGGTTGCCGGCTTGCTGTGAGGCCGGAAGCAGGTTAATTCGGAAAGTATCCTTCCTTGCTTCGGACGGTGTAGTCCTTATACTCCTTGGCGCCATTGAGCGAGACCTGAATGCGCCGCCAGCCGTAGTCCTTCGATTCGGGCGGGCGGTAGGAAAGCAGGTACGTGTGCTGCAACTCGGCGGAGACATCCTCGAAGATCTTCGCTGCTTCATGCGCGTCTTTGACGCCATAGGCCTTCCCGCCACTCATGCGGGCGATATCCTTTAAACGCGTCATCAGCGAATCGCTATGGCGTGCATCGCCTTGGGCCACCGTGAACAGGGGGATTCCAGACTTCTTCGCCAGTGCCGTGGTTCGCTGCGAATTCAGCACGCTGGCGTTATCGTCGCCATCCGTGAACACTATTACAGCTTTCTTGCCGGTGCGGCCTCCGATCTCGAGCGTGACACGCGTGAGCGCATCGAAAAGCGCTGTCCCTCCCGCGGCGCGCGTACGCATCACCGCTCGTTTGGCCGCGGCCTTATCGCGCGTGAAATCCTGCAGCAGATCGAGCGTGGTGCTGAAGCCGTAGATTGCGATCGAATCCTGGTCGCGATATTCGTCGATGAGGCGGCTGATGCCGTTCTTAACGGCGGCTAGCGATTCGCGCATGCTGCCGGTGGTATCCAACAGGATGGCGCAGGAGAGTTCGGCTGCATCGTTGTCGAATGCCACAATCGGCCGCGGCTGGTCGTTGTCGCGGATTTGAAAACTCTCTCGCGGCAAACCATCCACGTACTTTCCCTTGTGGTCGAGCACGGTTGCGTAAACTTCCACCATGCGGCTCTCGGCCCGAAATACCGGTTCCTGCGGATTGGCCGGTCCGGCCGCAATAATGGAAAGAGAAGCGAGAAGCACATAGCGTTTCATTTTTGATCCGGTATTGCAGCTAGGACCGCTGCCTCGTCGAGGCCCGCGAATGCCCCTTGCGCGGCCCGCCAATCGTCGAGATTTGTCATCTTCATGCGCTTGACAATCTGAAGGACAATCGGCTGTCCCAACGCATTCAGCGCAGCGGGCGGGATGCCGGCGCGCCCCGCGAAATCCGCCAGGTATAGCTTTAACTCCGCCGCACGCTCCGCGAGTTTGAGTGGAAACTGCAGCCTTTCGTACTCTTCATAAGCTCCCAACACTTCCAGGTGCGGATAGCTGCACCCCACCAGGTCGGTGACGCTGCCACCCAACTGACGTAGACGCGCATCGTTCGTCGGCCCGGACTTACGGCGCAGGGCCTCCATAACGGGCGATTGCCAGCTATTGCCGGAGTACCGCTGCAGATATAGCACCGAGAGCGAGTATAAATCGCCCATCGTCAAGTTCTTGAAAGCGCCGTCCCAATCCTGCGCCGCCACAGCGTCCAGCAGTTCCCCTCTGCGGGTTGGCGAGAGGAGTCCCTGGGTAGCCTCTTGCAATCCGGCAAGCAGCTTGGAGTCGTTCCCCGCGTGCAGCACCCACTCGCGAGCCAGCCTGAGGCGCAATCCGAACAAAATCAGGTCTTGATCGTTCAGCTTGCTCCAATCGGTGCTTCGGAACGATGCCATCTGGGCCTCTGCGATGGAGGAGGTGTTTGGCGGCGGCTGCGCCCCGGAGAATGCCACCTTCCCGGCGGTGATCGGGAAGTCGGCAAAGCCTCCTTCCAAATAGCTCCCCAAACCCGCGTTGGAGGACATCATATCCGACGGCGCAAACAGGCTTTTTCCGCTTAGCGGAAGCCGCAGGAACCTATGCTTTCGCAGGAAGAGCGGGTCCTGCGACACCAGCAAGTCGTCGGGGCTCAGAAAATAAGCATATACGGCGCCACTAAGCGCCAGCTTCACCTGCGGGTGAATTAGCGCCATCAATTGCTCGCAGATTTCTTCCGTGTCTTTGGGGTTCACCTTCTTTTTGGCGAGCCGCTGCTTGAGGCGGACTATGAGTTCCGCAACCTTGGCCTCATCGAACGTACGAACCACCTTACGGTCGAGTTCCTCCATCTTCTTCGGCGTTTCAACGACTAGAAGGCTCCCTCGGATTGATTCCAGCGCGTTTGCGTGCTCGATGGCCGATCCGCGCGCATGCGCTAGATCTTGCAGATTGCCGTAAAACTCCAACAAGGTCTTGAGCGAAGTAACTTTCTGCTCGCTGAGCACCTTTCGGTACGCGGACCTCCGCATATCGAAAGGATCCACCTGGCGGCCCTTGCCTCCCAGTTCGAACCATACGGGTCCGCCGTCGCCAAAAAGCATGAATTCGAGTGCGCGATCGGGATCCGCGGCTGCCTGTTTCGTCGCCGAGAGCCGCAGCAACTCACGCACGGACTCGAGTGAAGCCTCGGTATACCCCGCGGCCGAATTTGCCTTGGCGAAGCTTACGCAAACCTGATCGAACAGTCCGGCCGCGGCTTTGGAATCGAGCGCGCCCAATTCCTGGCCCAGAGAGATCAACTCAATCAGCGAATGTAGTTCTCCCAAAATTACGTTCAGCTCGGGTCCGGGGGTGGAACTCAGGCGTTCGATCAGCGTGAAGAAATGTTCGAACTGGGGCTGTCCCGACCGGGTAAGCGCGGCGAAGTATGGGTAGACAGGCTTGTCCGCTGCGAAATTTTGCGCCAACAGTAATGCCGAGGATTCATCCAGAGGATCGGGACGGTGCCGCTCGATTCGCACCACAGCTACAAAGTTATCCAGCTCCGATAGCTTCTCACCCCTCATCATGTAGTGGGTTCTAGCCAGACGGTCCAGAATCTCATCTTCCTGTTCGGGAGCCGTTATGCGGGATAGTTTCTTGACCAGCTTCCCCGCCTGCGCAACCGACGAGGAGTTCCCTTTGGCCAGGGTCCATACTTCTGGGCCGCCAGGAAACAGCACGTGCAAGTCCGGGTCGAGCGGCGTCTCGCGCAGAAACTCGGTGAAGGAAACACTCCGAGCGGGTCTTTCAGGTCCCGCGCCAATTTCGCCGGAATCCTTATACAGCTCGTAAAACCGCGCCGTTCGGGGGGCGGACCGTGTGAAGAAACGCTGATGGTCCACATCGAGCTGGCCTAGCGTTGCGAAAAACGCGAGCAGCTTCCCATCGTCTTTTTCAAGAAGGGCGCGGAAAAACTTGCCGGTGGCGGCGGGCGCCACCCCCACCAATTTTTCCCACACCGGCTCGGCCGCTGCGCCGCCGGGAACGGCCGCACGTTCGCCTTGCAGGGCAAACGCCGAGCCGTAGTGAAACAGAACATCGGCATGCTTTTCCGCCAGCGTTTTGAGATCGGTCCCCGCCGTCAATGCGGCCACCGCTCGCGTGCCCATGGCGCTTAGCGCGGCGTATGTCTTCGCCACATGCACATCCGTGGCGAGCGCTTCCGCGAAACCACCGTTGAATTTTGCTTTGGGGAAAAAGGCCGACATCCAAGTCGATTCGCCCAGCAGAACGGGAGCGGCCTCATTGGGAATCTCGAAGCGAAACGTCTTACCCGCCCCCAAGGCGTCCTGCATGCCGACTTCGTCGAGCGCCAGGGCCGAGGCCGTTTCCTGGCGGCGCGCCTGTGAACTCTTTTCGCCGGCTTCGAGTTTTGCGCCAGTCTTGGCAACCTTGAGTTTCCATCCCAGTATTCCCAAGATGTGTTCGCTTTGCTCGCGGCTCTTTTTATCGCCCACCGAGATGGTAATCTCGGTCGCATTCTTGGTCGGCTTGCCCAGCGCCCTGAGGTCGCCAACTTGCCGGAAGTATGAGCGAATCCCTCCCAAATAGAGATTCCGTTCCTTAGCTTCAGTTATGTCCAGGCGGTCTACCAGCGTGCGGCAGTACTCGGCGAAGAAAGTCTGCGGAGACTGAAGGCGCGCCTGCACGATGAACGCGAGCGCCTCCAACCCGCCCGGAACAGTCGTCTCCGTGCTGTTTTTTTTCGGGCTCTGCGTGAGCCAGGCGGAGAGCGCCGGTTTTCCGGCCGCATCCAGGCGAGCGCTGAAAAAGGCGCCTGCCTTGCGATCGCCATCTCGCACTGAAATCTCGAGAGCTCTCTCCAGAGTTGGCAGAGGGTCCGGCAAATGGGGCACAGCCTTGTCGCGGGCAGCGAACAGCGCCATGTAGGCCTGTGGCGCTGCGCGGCCGGAGATATCCTCCATCCCCGCCAGGCGTTCGAGCAGGTCTACGTCTTCCACGGCTTGCGAGGCATCGCGCAGAGTCCGCCGCGCGTCGAAGTAGCGATCCAGACGCTCCAACGCTTCGGCCTTGATCAAGTAGAGCCGCGCCGATTTCGGAGCCGAAGTTATTCCTTCTTCGGCGGCGGCGAGGCTCTCGGTTGCGCCACCACGGTCAAGGAGCAACCGCGCTACCCGAAAGTGCGCCGGCTCGTTAGCCGGGTCGGCTTCGATCACGCTCTTCCAAACCGGGAGGGACTCCTCCGGATGCTTCAACACATCCAGGAATTCGGCGTATTGGCGCCGCGTGGCGGCATCCGGGGGTAACGCAGCAGCGACGAACCGGATGTGGCGCAGCGCGTCTTCGCCCGATCGGCGTTCCATATAGAGTTGCACCAGAGCGGTCCGCCGCACCAAGTTCGGCGAGTCGAGCGCCAAGGCTCTCTCTAGGGAATCGGCAGCCTTTGCACGGTCGCCTAACCGCGCGGCGGCATCGGCGCGGACGTACCACAATTCGGTGTTTCGTTCATCGAGCGCCAGGGTTTCCTCGAGAAACGGGAGAGAGCCCGCATCGTCCTTCCGCGCCAAGTGAATGCGGGCCAGTTCGAGGGTAACGGCAACGCCGCCGGCCTTGCCTCCGTGTGCCTGCATGAGGGCTTCCTCAGCGCCGTTCTGATCTCCCGCGGCAAATCGGCAATGTCCTAACTCAGCCTGAAGAGCCAGGTCACGCGGGTCGATCTTCGCCAGCTTTTCGATATAGGCGGCTGCCGAACGATAGTCGCGTGCGCGATTGTAATAATCGGCTCCAGCGCGGAGGGCGATAGCATCGCGCGCATTGATGGCGAGCGCCCGTTCGACTAAAGAGCGCGTCGATTGCGCCTGGCTTGCATCGGGCTGCTTCAGCTTGGCGATTTCGGATAACTGCCGGTCGATGCCTTGCCACTCGGCATACTTCTCGATATCAGGCAGTTGAACGTCAGGGGCGGACGCTAAGACAGGCAACAGGAGCGGCGCGCTATCGGGCAGGGAGCTTTGGAGTTTGCCTCGATCGAGTAGGAAGCCGAAATCCAAGGGCGGTATAGACCACGCCGCTTCCGCCCACGGACCGGCGGTCGGCAATTGAGACGCATCCGCCAAGGCCACGAGCGCCTGGCCTCCGGTGAGATTCGCGATAGAACTCCAGAATGTGGAGGGCCCGCCGTCCGGGTTCCAGTAACTGAAGCGCAGCCGCTGAGCACAAAACCGCGGCCGCAGCCATGCCAACGCGTAATCCCGGAGGTCCAGCGATGGTTCTGGAAGATTGCCTACGAAAATTACCGATGGCCAGTCTTCGCCAAACGCGGCGCTGGGGGCTGAAATTATGGAATAGAGGCGGGCAGAGGATAGCGGGGGCGCGGTTTCGTCCGCAGTGGAGAGCGCATCCCGCACCGCATTCCGCCACGCCACCGGAGCGGCGAAGGGCCCGGCTGATGTAAATCCCTCGCCGGTGAATACTGCCAGGGTAAGCGATCGCTTCTTGCCTGCCACCTTGTAGAGCGCGTTGAGTTCCGTGGCGACCGCCTCACGCTGTGCGGCGGGAATCAGGCCGGGGAACACGGCGATAGCGATGCGCTCCGATGGCGCGACGGGCGTCAGTCTCGGCGTGGCCTTGCCGGTGGGGGTTTCAAGGGTGATGATCTGTTGCGTATCCCCCCGAACAAGACATGGCTGCGCGGAAAGCGTAGCCGAAAGGATGGCCCCGATCAGCACGGCCAGGGTGCTCTGCCGTATAGGATTCATTAGTGGCTCTCTGCCTCAGAAACAAAGCCCGATTGTTACAAAACTGCTAGTACGTATGACCTGTTTTTGTATAGGAACCCAACACCCTCGACGAATTTATATAATGCCAGCCACTGTAGCATAGCGTCACTCCCAGATACTCCGAGACGGCATAAATCGACGGCGTGGCCTTGACGCGTCTGAGGAACCTCAATTGGTAATGCGAAAAATGGTGGAAGAGTGGGACATCGTGCGCCCGAGAAAACGGTGCAAAAGGGACGGTTACGTCGAGACGAGCGAGCCAGTGACCGCGGGATTGGCATCGCTAGCCATCGGTTCTTGGTTGACCGCGGATTCGGAGTGGATCTAGCAGTTACGTGCTTCAGCAAGGACAGTGAGCCCCTGCCTGAGGTTTGCGGGAGAACTTGCCGCTTCGCGGCATGGACCGGCCAGGAGGCCCGTCCTACTTGGCAAAGACGGTTTGCCGGTGGGATTTGCGGGCGATGTAAAACTGGGCGGTTTGACTCACAGCGGTTGCAAACAGGACGGCCAACAAGTACCGTCCCTTAAACGCCCGGCGCGCGAAAGTCGCGTGAAAATCCCGCGGCCTCCCACAAAAGCGCTTCCACTATAGAAAGCGCTTTCGCGGGCTAGAAAGGGACACTTATTGCGTAGAGGAAGCGCAATTATTTTTTCTTGGTTGGGGGCGTGGTGGTCTTGTCGTCTACTACATCGCCGAACTTAATCGAGGATTTGCCCTCATATTTCTTGTAATCCTGATAACGGATCACGAGCTTGATGCGCTGCGACATATCCTTGAAGTTCAGCGTGTCGTCGGCATGGGTATAGGTTGGAAACCAATATTTGCCATCGATTTGTTCGCGATAGGTTTCGAACCGGGGATACTGATCGTCGCCGTGGCGCAGGCCTACGCCCTTCCCATAGGTCTTGACGATCTGCAGGTCGCGATCGTCTACCCAGATCTGTCCGGCGAAGTAGCGTTTGCCCTTCACCATCTTTTTGGGCTTGACGGAAAACACGTAGCAGCCGATTTCATCGACTTTTTCGCGGCCGAGATACTGCACGTCGTACTCGTTAATATCGTCGCTGGTGAGGACGAACGGCTGAACATAGATCAGATCCTGCATGTCCTCCGGCGTGAGAATGATATTGCGCAGACTCTGCACCGGCGCGTAGATCACCTTCTCCATGCGTTTGCCCTCGGGAGTAAAGATGATGTCGGAGACCTGCTCCCACCGGGCGCCGGTTGGGTTGCCGCTGGGGTCCGTCTCGTCGAATTTGAGACTCTGGCGATAAGTGTAGTTGTTGCGCGCTTCGGCGAATTCTTTTTCCTTGGCGGCGAACTTGCGAATGATCTCCGGCGCGTTGATGTTCTCGTTGGCGCCGGTCAGGGTGGTCGCTTGCTGGGCAACGGCAATTCCCCCCGAAAGAAACGCTGAAACTAAAATCGCCGCGGCGGGTAGAGCCGCGGCGGCTAAAACGATTCGACGCATTCTTCCCTCATACATGAGACGATCTCACTTCCCCAACAGTTTCTTCGCGATGGTAGCGAGTTGCATATTGCTTGTCCCCTCGTAGATGCGACCGATCTTGACATCGCGGTAAAGCTTCTCCACGGGGTAATCCTTAGTGATGCCGACGCCGCCGTACACCTCGATCGCCTTAGACGCGACCTCTTCGGCGATCTGGGAGCTATAATATTTGGCCATGGCCGCCTCGGTCAGGAACGGCATTCCGGCGTCTCGCAAGCGGGCGCCGTTATAAACCAGGAGGCGCGCGGCCTCGACATCCACTGCCATCTTGGCGAGTTCAAACTGCACTGCCTGGAATTCGCCGATGGACCGGCCGAATTGCTTCCTCTCCTTAGCATACGCTACGGCGTGTTCCAGCGCGCCTCGGGCGAGGCCGATCATCTGCGCGCCGATGGCGATACGGCCTTCGTTGAGGGTCTCAATGGCGATCTTATAACCCATGCCGACTTCGCCGATGACGTTCTCACGGGGCACGCGGCAGTTATCGAGAATCAGCTCACAAGTGGACGAAGCGCGCAGGCCGAGCTTGTCCTCCTTCTTGCCGACGGCGAAACCGGGGAAATCGCGTTCGATGAGGAATGCGGTGATGCCCTTGTAGCCCGCCTCGGGGTTCGGCATTGGCGAAAAGCAGGTAGAAGCCGGCTTCGGCGGCATTGGTGATCCAGAGCTTGCGGCCGGTAATGAGGAAATGGTCGCCATGATCCACGGCGCGAGTCGCCATGGCGAAAGCGTCAGATCCCGACCCGGCTTCGGAGAGGCAATAGGACGCCACGGTATCGGCGGCGAGCCGCGGCAGGAAGCGGCGCTGCTGTTCAGGCGACGCCCAGCGCAGCAGGGCGTTATTGCAGATGGTGTTTTGGACATCGATAATGACGCCGGCTGAGGGATCGACCGCGGAGATCTCTTCCACGGCGAGAATGGCCTGGAAGAACGTGCCTCCCTGGCCGCCATATTCTTCGGGGATTTCGATGCCCATCAGGCCCATTTCGAAGAACTGGCGGATGAGGTCCTTGCGGAAGACGCCGGCTTCATCCATCTCGCGCACCCAGGGGCGAATCTGCTCGCGCGCGAACTTGCGGACGGTGGATTGGAAGAGCTTTTCGTCTTCGGTGAGCGCGGTGAGGGGACGCGGAGGGGCGTCGATGGCATGCAACGTGGTGGCCATAAGTATAGTGTAATGAAACGCGAGGGCGGCCAGGATGCGGATTGAGTAGATAGGTTCCATTGAGGACCGGGAGGTAATTGCGGCGGGCATCGGCCTACGTATTCGTGAACGCCTTCGCAAGGCCTACGGCGGGGCGCGTTGGCGAAAGATGAAGGGCGTTGCGACAATTCGCTTGCCGAACGGAGCGATTCGCGCTGCAGAGTTACACTGGTATGAGGCGCATGGCATCGGCAAGCTGGATCTGAAGATTAAGCGCTACCTGAACGAAACATGAGAACCAAACCGTTCGTGCTGTGTATCGATAACACGGGATATCGGGCGTCGCTTATTCCCGGCAAGGTCTATTCGGTAATTGCCGACCCGATCGCTTTGAAGGATGACCTGGTGCGCATCGTTGACGAAAGCGGCGAGGACTATCTGTATCACCGCGATCATTTCGTGTTTGTGGATTTTCCGCTGGAGATCAGGAAGAAGCTTCTCGCGCTGCAAAGAGCGGCCTGACGCGCGCCGGCCTCTCGCGGGAACACGCCTAACCTCTCTGCCGTATACTGATTTGGGGGCGCTATGAGCTTCTTTTCCAAGCAATTCATCGACGTTATCCAATGGACCGAGCCGGGCGACGGCGTGCTTGCCTACCGCTATCCCATGGAAGACATGGAGATCCAAAACGGCGGGCAATTGACGGTGCGCGATTCGCAGGCCGCCGTTTTCGTGAATCAGGGGCAGATCGCGGACGTCTTCGGGCCGGGGCTCTATACGCTCAGCACCAACACTCTGCCGATTTTGACCTACCTGATGAATTGGGATAAGGCCTTCAAATCGCCCTTCAAATCGGACGTCTATTATTTCTCCACGCGCCTGCAAACCAATCAGAAGTGGGGCACGGCTTCGCCCATCACCATCCGCGACAAGGAATTCGGCGCCGTGCGGATGCGCGCGTTCGGGATTTACGCCTATCGCATTTCCGACCCCAAAGTCTTCTATCAGAAAGTCAGCGGAACGCGCGCTTCCTATACTGTCCCCGAGTTGGAAGGCCAGTTGCGCAACACCATCATCGGCCAGATGACCGATATGTTCGGCAATTCCAGCGTGAATTTCCTCGACATGGCTTCGCACCAGGCGCAACTTGGGCAGAACATGCTGGCGGCGATGCGCCCAGTATTCGCCGATCTGGGCCTGCTGCTGGACAATTTCACCGTCGAGAACATTTCGCTGCCCGAAGAGTTGCAGAAGATGCTCGATCAGCGCATTGGCATGAACATGATCGGCGACATGGGCCGCTATACGCAATTTCAGGTGGCGCAATCCATGCCCATCGCGGCCGCAAACGAGGGCGGCGGATTGGCCGGCGCCGGCGTAGGGCTCGGCGCGGGAATGCTCATGGCGCAGCAGATGATGAACGCAGCGCGGCCTTCGGCGGGCGGTCCCCCAGCTGGTTCACCGGCTGCACCCGAAGCTCCAGCGCCGCAAGGCGGGGGCGCGGGCGGCACGAAGTTCTGCATGAACTGCGGGCGCTCCATTCCCAAACCGGCGAAGTTCTGCCCTGAGTGCGGCGGCGCGCAATAGCGAATGCAGCGGGCGATCGCTCTCCTCGTGCTGGCGCTGCCGGCTTTCGGCGCCGAACTGAAAATCGATCACGTCACTCTCGCCGGTTCGCATCTCGACGAGATGCGCAAAGCCTTTAGCAAAGCTACGGGCATCTCTACCGAATACGGCGGCCCGCACTCGAACCACGCCACGGAGATGGCGCTGGCGAGTTTTCCCGATGGCTCCTATCTCGAACTGATGGGCATCCAGCGGGACGCCGACCCGGCTGCTGTCGCGTCCCACGTCTGGAGTAAGTTCCTCCGCGAGAACGGCGGACCGTGCGCTTTTGCGCTGCGGTCGACGGATGTGAACGCGGAAATTCGGCGGCTATCCAGAGCGGGCGTCCGCGTAGGCGCAACAGAAAAGAGCGGCCGTACTCGCCCAGACGGCGTAGCGCTATCGTGGGAGACCGCCGACGCCGGGCCCGGCCCGCGCGGATCGTTCTTCCCATTTCTGATTCGCGATTTTACGCCGCGCGAGAATCGGGTATACCCGTCCGGGAAGCCGACAGCCACGCGATTCAATGGCGTCGGGCTGGTGGTGATCGGCGTCCACGATCTCGAGCAGTCGATCGCTCTCTATCGTAAGGCTTTCCAACTGCCCGAACCGGGGCGGCAGCGAGACGCTACATTTGGCGCCGATCTCGCGTGGTTCGAGGGAACCCCGGTGGCGCTCGCGGCGCCTCTGGCACCCGATTCCTGGCTGGCCCAACGCATTGCGCGCTTCGGAGATTCACCCTGCGCGTTCGTTCTTACCGCCACGGGTGGGATGGTCGGCTCGAATCCATCGAATTGGTTTGGCCGGCAGCTGTTTTGGTCTGACGGCGCAAGCTTCGACTGGCACATCGGCGTGTGGCTTTAACACCAGCGCTAAACAACTCTTTCCGGGCGAGCGTACAATGGCGCTATGCTCACCCGGCGTGAAGTTCTGAAATCTCTGTCGATTGTGGCCGCGTTGCCGGCTTCCCAACTCGCCGCGCGCCAACTGCAATCGATCGGCGTGCAGTTGTATACGGTCCGTACCGTTCTTCCTCAAAAGCCCGCGGAAACTCTCGGCGCTATAAAAGCCATCGGCTACCGCGAGGTTGAGGCTACCTACGCGGGTCTGGACCAGATCTGGCCTTCGATTCAGGCGGCGCGCCTGAAGGCTGTGAGCGTTCATCTGGACAACACGCTGATGAATGCTGGTAAAGAGGACGATCTGGCGCGCGCCATCGACCAGGCCAAGAAGTGGGGATTCGCCTACGCCGTCTTTCCTTACCTGCCGCCCGCGGAGCGCGGAGGACTGGAGAAGATTCGCGTGCTTTGCGACAAGCTGAACCGGGCGGGAGAGAAGTGCCGCGCCGCAGGTCTCAAATTTGCTTATCACAATCACGCTTTCGAATTCGAGCCGATGGAAGGGACAACCGGTTTCCAGGTAATGATCGACCGGCTGGACAAGAACCTCTGCGGCTTCGAGATGGATTGCTTTTGGGTGAGCGTGGCGGGGCACGATCCGGTGGAATTGCTGCAAAAGCTTTCAGGGCGCGTACCGCTGTTGCATCTCAAAGATAAAGCCAAGGGGACGCCAGTTCAGTTCAACGAATCGGTGGACCGCTCGGCCTTCAAGGAAGTTGGCAGCGGCGTCATCGATTGGCCCGCGGTCCTGCGCGCGGCCGCGTCGTCTGGCGTTCAGCATTACTTTGTGGAGCAGGATCAGACGCCGGGGGATCCAGTGGAGAGTCTGCGGCAGAGCTTCGGCTACCTGTCCAAACTGCAGTATTGATCGGACGTGAAAGGCCTTGACCGGGCGAAAAGGGCATGGACACAATAATGCCATGGATCGGGATCAGGCTTTGGCGATCTTGCGCACCCACGAACCGGAATTGAAGGCCGCCGGTATCGTGCGGCTGTCCCTGTTTGGATCGACGGCCCGGAACGATCGTGGGCCTGTATCCGATATCGACCTGCTTGCCGTGTTCGATGACAGGCACCGAATTTCCCTCCTCGATATAGCCGGCATGGAATCAAACTTGGCGAATCTCCTTGGCTGCAAGGTAGACCTCATCGAAGAGGGAACGCTCAAGCCACGCGTGCAGGCACAAGTCGAGACTGAGGCGATGCGTGCCTTCTAAGATCCGGCGCTTCGGTTTGCCGACATCCTCACCAATATCGAGCACATCGAAGCCTACATCGCAGGGATCGAGAACGAAGAGTCTTTTGAAGACAATCATCTCGTCTATGACGCCGTTGAACGTTGCTTACAGCGCATCGGCGAAGCCGCTTCCAAACTTGGCGATGAGGCCTCACTCCTGTGTCCTGGCATTCCCTGGGCGAGCATTCGCGGTCTTGGCAACGTTCTTCGTCACGACTACGATCAGGTAGAAAGCATGCGCCTGTGGTACACGCTGCAAGACAACCTGCCCTCGGTAAAGGCGGCGGTGAAGGAAACCCTTCGGAGGATCGACCGGGAGAATCCGTGAAAATCGGTTATGCCCGCACCACCATAAGCTATTGCGCCGGCCGCGAGGCCTGAGTCACTGGCGCCAGCTTCCTCAGCGCCTCGCGAGCCACGGTTTCCAGTTGCTTGCGCGAGCCGGTCCATTGCTCGGCGCTGGTTCCCGGACGGCCGCCGGCGGTCCTCGAAATAGCGCGGCAGACTATCGAGAAGCGATTGCGCCGCCGCCGCACCCAATTCGCGCTGCTGTTTCGAGGGCTTCGCGATAGCCCCCGCGTTCACCATGGTCAAGTACAGGACGGCGGCAGTCTGCTGTTCGTTGAGAGCGCCTTCACCTGCGGCGGGATTCGAAGCCAGCACCTGCGCGCCGTATTCCAGCACGCGGTCGGGATGGGCTAACGCGCTATGCGCCTGCATGTAGTCATAGAGGCGTAAGGCAGACAGTGTCGACTGCGGATAGCGGCGAGTCCAATCGTCCAAATCATCGAGCGCCTTGGTCCATCGCCCACTTTCAAAATCTGACTGGACCCTCGATACGGCCTGTCCCTCCTGACCGTCCCTTGGGCGGTCGATCGGACGGCGCGGATTGTGCGGCAGCAGGGGCGACGGAATCGTCACTGGCTTCGGCGCCGACTTCCCAATTGACGTTAACGGCGCTGTCGGCGCAGGCGGCGCCGCCTTGGGGGAAGGCGGAGGCGTTGCCGTAACAACGAAGCCCAAATAAACCGGCACCGGGACGGGAACGGCAACTTCCTCGGGAGGTGGCGGAGGCGGCGCCGCAATCACCGCGGGCTGCGGCGCGCTTTCGATACGGGCCGACGCGGGCTGCGCCGGTTCCGCAGGCTCGGGCGATACGCGCAAAGAGTTGACGGAAACCAATGGACGCAGGGCATCAAGGCGGGACGGCGGAAACGCCGGCGATGGAAGGGCGGTAACAAACGTTGCCGCTTTGAGCGGCTCTTTCGGCGGATCGGCGAAGCCTGCCGGATCGATCGTTAGCGCCTCGGGCAGAAAGGCCGCAAACGTCAGGTTCCGGCTGGCATACAGCGCGGGAAGGTTCGCCGGATTCCAATCCTCGCCCGGCGCTAGAGGTCCCCAAGCGGCGAAGCGCGGGCCCCGCATCCAGAAGACTTCACCGGGTTTGAAGACGCCGTTCGACGCGGGAGCCCACACCCAGCCCAAATCGCCATGCCGTGTCCATCGGCCGTAGTGGTAGGGCAGCCAACCCCACGATTCGTCGCTGACCCAGGTGTACCCGAGGCCGCCGAACCACCGCCAGCGTCCGCTGCGGTACGGCGTCCAGCCTTCGGCCGATTTGGGCTGCCAAACCGTGCCCAGGTCGTCCGTCTGAATCCACTGGCCAGCGGAATCGAGATCGGCGAGGCCATAGCGCTGCGGGACGTGCAGTCCCGACATCGCAGACGCCAGCAACTTGTCGCGCGAGGCGCTCCAACGATCCAGATCGATCGGCGTGACTTCGCGATAAAGGAAGAAGCGGTTGGGGTGCGAAGGCTCCACGCGCGAGGTCTGGCCTTGGGCAACATCGATCTCCGCGGCCGGCGAGGAAAACCGCGCCACGCCCTGCAGCACGGCAAGCTGCGTTGCGACATCCGCCGCCTCAAAGCGCAGGCGCGCGGGTTTGGTGACGGCCACCTGCGCGCCGGGGACGACCAGCAGTAGGGAATCGGAGCCGCTGGCCGAGCCCGAAAAATAGGCGAGGCCGCGATCGAGCAACAGCAGCGTCATGCGTTGTCCGGTGGAAAGGCGCGTGTAATCCGAAAGGCCGCCTTGCGATTCCGGACCCAGCCGCCACACGCTACCCTCATCCAGTTCGATCTCGACGCGCGACGCCGGGCCGGTGCGAATCCACGCCGATTCCGGCAGCGGCAGATTGCGTTCGGCGGGCATCCAGGGGTCGGCAGGCGTGAGTTGAACCTCCACCTGACCATCGAAATCGCCGACCCGCGCGAAACGTGCCGGCGCCGCGCAAAGCAGAGCGGGAATCAGGAACAACAGACAGCGCAACATACACATCGATTATCTGACGGACGGGCCACCCCTGGCGTTGAACGTAAAATCGTTCTATGACAGACCGGGCGTTGATCGACCACATCTCTCGTCTTCCGCACGCCCGCGCCAACTTCAAACAGCTCGTGCGCGAGATCGGCGTCAAAGGCGCCACGCGCGAGGAACTGGAGGCGGCGCTAGAACGCCTCACTGAGCGCGGCGAACTCATCGAACTGCGTTCGGGACAGTTCGTCGTTACCGCGCGCAGCCGCGAATTCGCCGTCGGCCGCCTCAACATGCATCGCGACGGCTATGGCTTCCTCATTTCCGACCGTCCCATCGAAGGCATCCAAGGCGACGTTTTCATTCCGCCCGAATCCGCGGAGAAGGCCATGCACGGCGACCGCGTCCTGGTGCGCATCGCGCGCATCGAAGCCGGCGGCCGCGCCGATGGCGAGATCGTCAAGGTTCTGAAGCGGGCCAACCCTACCGTGGTGGGCGAATTTCGCCTGCACCGGCGCGGTCAATTCGTCGTACCGCAAGACGACCGCATCCATCAATGGATCGAGATCCCCGAGGGCTTCGAGTTTCCGCCAGCTGGGCCGGTAGTGGACCGCATCGGCGTCGAGGCGCCGCAAGCCGCCTCACTTCAGGAACTCGACGGCATGATCGTGAATGTCGAACTGCTGGAATATCCGGAGAAGCACGCGGGACCGGTGGGGCGCGTCATCGAGATTCTGGGACGGCCAGACGATTTCGGCGTGGATGTCGAAATCGTGATCCGCAAGCACCATCTGCCGCACCACTTCCCAGCCGAGGTAATGGAGCAGGCGCAATCCATCCGCCAGACGATCTCCGAGCGCGATCTGGCCGGCCGCCGTGATTTCCGCGCCATGGATATCGTGACCATTGACGGCGAGACCGCGCGCGATTTCGACGATGCGGTTTGGGTGGATCGCCTCGCCAACGGCAACTTCGCGCTGCACGTGCATATCGCCGATGTGAGCCACTACGTGCTGCCCGGTTCGCCTATCGATACCGAGGCCCAGCTCCGCGGCACAAGCGTCTATTTTCCCGACCGCGCAGTCCCGATGCTGCCTTTCGAGCTTTCGACTAACATCTGCTCCCTGGTTCCACAGGCTGATCGCTTGGTTTATTCCGCGCTGCTAGAGATCGATGGACAAGGCGAAGTGGTCGCGCAAGAGTTCATGCCGGGCGTGATCCGCAGCGTGGAGCGGATGACCTATACGAACGTCCATCTGCTGCTGGAAGGCGACGCAGCCCTGCGTGACCGCTACCGTCCATTGCTGGGGCGCTTCGAGCTGATGCAGGAGCTGGCTCTAATTCTGAACCGCAAGCGCGTGCGCCGCGGCTCCATCGATTTCGACCTGCCAGAGCCGCTCATCGAATTCGACCAGTTCGGCGCCATGACCGGCGTAACGCGCGCGCCGCGCAACATTGCGCACCGGCTGATCGAGGAGTTCATGCTGGCGGCGAACGAGGCCGTGGCGGCGCATTTGGAAGAGGGCGGCAATCCATCGATCTATCGGATCCACGAGAAGCCCGATCCAAAGCGGGTGATGGAGTTCGAGGAGGTGGCCGCGCACTTCGGCTATTCGCTGGGAGTGGGGCCGATTCCGGTGAAGAGGTTCGCCTTGAAGGATCGCCATCGCGATGGCTCGGGCCAGCGGTCGCATGGCGGCAAGCAGCGCCGCGAGATCGTGCTGCCCGATGCGGGAGTGCGCATCGCCTCCCGCATGTATCAGAAGCTGGTGGCGAAAATCGAAGGCAAGCCGGAGGAGCGCATTTTGAGCTATCTGATGTTGCGCTCACTCAAGCAGGCAAAATACAGCGCGGAGAATGTTGGTCACTTCGCGCTGGCAGCGGACACATATACGCATTTCACGTCGCCTATCCGCCGCTATCCCGATCTGCTGGTGCACCGCCTGCTACGCGGCTGGATCGCGGGAGAAACGGAACTGGGCTCGCTTGCCGAGGAATGTTCGCAATCGGAGCGGCGCGCGGCCGATGCCGAACGTGAGCTGGTCGAGTGGAAGAAAGTAAAATTCATGATGGAACGGGTGGGCGAGGACTTCGATGGTCTGATCATCAGCACGGCGAAATACGGCCTGTTCGTAGAGTTGAACGAATTGTTCATCGAAGGCCTTGTGCCCATCGCGACCCTGCCGGGGGATGTGTATGCGTATCACGAGAACGTGCGGAAGATCGTCGGCAAGCGAGCACGGCGCGAGTTTTCGATTGGGGATAAGGTTCGGGTGATTCTGGATCGTGTGGATGGCGTGGAGCGCAAGTTACAGTTCTCCCTGCTCGAAGAAACGCCGCCTAGGAAGCGGGCGCGGCGCGCATAGCCTTGACCACGATCCAAATCCCCTGGTCGTTCGAGGTGTCGCAGAAACGGTACGAAGAGTGTTTTTGCTCGTCCGACGGGACGCGCTATAGCCACTGTTTTCTTAAGGCCGGACGGGACCACAATTGCGGTAATACCATCGATAGACTGTCTTTCTATGCCGCCCGTCTTGCCTGCGAGCGTGACTGGAACAACACGGTAAAGGCAGGTCTCACATCGACGAAGATCATCGCCCACAGTATGGCCACGAAGAGGGCAAGCGGGAGCCCGCTCGGGGCCATCAAAGCATGGAGAAAAAGAATGTTGACGATCACCGGTGCCAGCACGGCCACCGCCAACGGTACGTAACGGTTAACCAGCAGAAGTACCGCTGCGATGACCTGAAACGCAAAGATCACCCACAGGTAATGCGATGCGTACAGTGCGCCCATGAACTGCCCCGCGATGCCCCCGGGCGGGGGAAGGGGGATGAAGTTCAAAAAGCCGTTCAGGCCGAAAACAAGGAAGATCACGCCCGCCAGATATCGAGCGATTGCGGAAACGGTTCTCATAAAGGTTCTCCTTCTCGGTTGGCAGCCAGTAACTGCGGCCCCAATCATATTGATTTCAATATAATTGATGAGGTATACTTCTGGAAGATTCAGGTTTTTTATGGCCCAAGGCATTCAGGAGTCCGATCACGTCTGGCTTGTGATGATCAAAGCGATGCGCGCCCTAACGCGCTACGCAGCCGCCGGTGTTGAAGATACAGGACTCGGCGACTCCGATTTCCGTGTGCTGGAAGTCCTGCTACACAAGGGGCCTTTGCCCGTCAATACGATAGGCCCAATCGTGGATCTGACCCCAGGCTCGATCAGTATCGCCGTCGACCGTCTCGTCGCGAGGAGCTTTGTCAGCCGCGTCGAGAGCGCCGAAGATCGGCGCGTTCGGATCGTTGCCCTCACCCCGCGCGGCAAGGACCTCATTGTTTCGGCGTTTCGAAAGCATTCCGGGCAGATGAAGAGAGTGTTCTCTGAATTGAGTCCCGACGAGCTTCGTGGCCTCGAATTGGCGCTTAAGAAGGTCGGCAAATGCGCCGCCGCGCTGATGGGACAGAGTTGAACGACACTTGTGCCCAGCGACCGCGCCGGGATCAAAAAGATCGTCGATGTGGGTGATCCCAAGCTTTGGCCCTTACGTAACTACGGGCTTTATGCTGGCCCTAAATGCCGCGTTCCCGGAGCCAAGCAGGAATATGGATCAACAGATAGTCAATCAGACTTCTCACCGACGGCAGCATTCCCCGCGGCGTCGGATAAACCAAATGAAGAATATTCTTCGCTCCGGACCATTCCGGCAAGACCCGTTCAACGAGCCGCTCCTTTAGGGGCGCGGAAATCACTTGTTCCGGCAGCAATGCGATGCCGATGCCGTGCACCGCAGCTTGAAGTCTCACGCGCAAGTCGCTTGATACCAGCCTTGGCTTTAACTCGACGTGAGCGGGCCGCTGATCGAGGCTTATCAAGTTCCAGCGCGCTCCGCTGTCAAATATGTCGTCGACGCTTGCAACCGTATCGAATTTCGGCAAGTCGGACGGATATTCTGGTCGCCCATATCGCTCAAGAAAGGCAGGGCTGACGACCAGAACGCGTTGAGAATTACCAAGAGTTTTTGCGACCAATCCCGATACGTCCTCTATTACGGATTTTGCCCGGATCGCGATGTCAAATCGCTCCTCAATCACATTTACGGTCCGGTCCGTTGCCTCAACGAAGACAGAAACTTTTGGATTCACGTTCATGTAGCCGGGAAGCGCATGAGCCAGACATCTTTGCGTCAGCAGGACTGGGCTGCTGAGCCGAACGAGCCCTGCAGGTTCCCTTCGCAATTCCGCGACGCTGTCGTACGCGGCCTGTGCTCCCTCGACTGTCGCCACGCATCGTTCAAAGAAGCGCTGACCGGCTTCTGTAAGAACCAAAGCCCGAGTAGTGCGTTGCATTAAACGGACACCCATCCGTTTCTCCAGTGCCGCGATGCGCCGGCTAAGGCGCGTTTTCTCAACCCCGATTATCCGTGCCGCCGCAGAAAACCCGCCGTACTGGACCACCGAGGCAAAGAAGTAGATGTCATTTAGATCTTCCATTCGTTATTGTTGCTTGTACGCACCAATCTGTTGCGAAGCAATCATCTACCGACCATACTGTTGCCTTGGTAGGTTTAATTGTATGCCAAATCAAATCCACCCTTATGAACCCCTGACTTCCGAAAACGCGGCGCTTGTCCTCGTCGATCATCAGGTAGGCCTGACGACGGGCGTCCGTGACTATTCGACCGGCGAGTTGAAACACAACGTGGTCGCCCTGGCCAAAGCGGCTAAAGCGCTGAAGCTCCCGATCGTTGTTACTACGACGGCCCGTGACAGCATGTGGGGTCCCACGTTCCCCGAACTCGTGGAAGCGCTGCCCGGCACTGAGATCATTGACCGTTCATCGGTCAACGCCTTCGACGACGCTCGCGTGACTTGCGCCATCGAGGCGACGGGCCGCAAGAAGCTGATCTTCGCCGGCATCTCGCTCGAGGTCTGTGCGGCGTTTCCCGCTATCACCGCCATCGGTAAGGGATTCGACGCGTATGTGGCGGTGGATGCCTCCGGAACATTCAGCGAGACCAAGCGGCAAGTTGGACTTCTGCGTATGCTACAGGCCGGCGTCATCGTCTCGGACTACGCGACCTTGATGGTGGAAATTCTAAAGGATAATGGGCGGCCGGAGGCAGGCGAGGTATACGAGGCTATGGACATGGGTTGGGCCAAGCTTGTCGGCCAAATTGCCCACGCCTATCAAAAGTAACGAATGCCGGAAAAAGGCCTTCGACCCAACAAGCGCCCTCCGACGTTCCCAAGGCCGCCTAAGGAGCGCGAATTTGGCGGAAACCTGTCGAACGCACAGTTCGAATCCAACAGGTGAGCCGCAAAACCGTTTTCCCTCAGCGTCGGCGTGCCAACCCGCAAACGGGGCAAATCCAAAGCTAAAATAACCCCAATGTCCCCGCGCGCCCGGCCCGCTGTCGCCATCGCTGTCGTAGCCCTCGCCGCGGTCGCCATCACTAGGCGCCCTACTCGCTCCCTGCATGCTACCCTCGCTCCCACCCAGCTCTGGGCCGATGGCTATGATTCCGCCACTCTTGACATCACCGCCCCCACCCGTCCGCGCATCACCCTCCAAGGCAACCCGCATATCGCCACCGTCACACAGCCCGAATCTCACGGACCTGTCTGGACCGCCGAAGTTCACGCCGGCGTCCTTCCCGGCGTCGTACACATCCGCGTCGAAATCCCCGGCGCTCTCCCCGCGCTTCTCGTCCTGTCCACAGCCCTCGCCGCTCGCGACAGTCTCGATGACGGTACGCCGGATTTCCTCCGCCTCGATTCGCCCTCCGCTCGCGCAGCCTTCCGTCGCTGGTTCACCTTCCTCGCCGAGGCCCAATATTTCCAGACGCCCGAATCCCGCCCCGCCGAAATCGACGATTGCGCCGCCCTCATCCGCTACGCCTACCGCGAGTCCCTTCGCGCCCATGACAGCGCCTGGGCCTCCGGAGCGCGCCTGCCCCTCGTCCCCGCATTCGATTCTCCCGGCAAGTACGATTACCCCTACACCCCGCTCGGCGCCGCTCTCTTCCGCATCGCGCCCGGCCCCTTTCACGCATGCGACATTCCAGCCGGCGCCTTCGCCCAATTCGCCGACGCCAAAACCCTCTGGCGATATCAATACCCACTTAGTAAGCCGCGATCTAACTCGCGCCGAACCTGGCGATATCCTCTTCTATCGCCAGTTACATCCCCCCAGCCCGACACCTATCACAGCATGATCTTCCTCGGCGCAAGTCAGATACGTCCGGACGGCGCAACTTATATCCTTTATCACACCGGCCCGCAAGACGGCGGGCCCGGCGAAATGCGCCGCCTCACCCTCGATCAGCTTCACCGGTTCCCCGAGCCCGAATGGCACCCCGACCCCGAGAATCCCCGATTCCTCGGCGTCTATCGCTGGAACATTCTAAGGAACGCCCAGGCCACTCCATGAGACCCATGCGCCGCACTTCGCTTCCTCGTCCTCTTCGCCGCGGCCGCCGCCGCTCTGTCACAAAGCGAAGACGAGCCGTACTTCTCCCTCATGTCGCAGCGCACGTTCGCCTCCCAGTCGAAGCCTGCCATCTTCATGAGCGCCTGGAACGTCGATGCCCTCGATTTCCGCGTCTACCGCGTCAAAGATCCGCTCGAAGTTTTTCAAGCAAATCGAAGACCCGCACCAGTTCGGCGGCCGCGCGCCCACGCCCGTCCGCGATCTCACCCCGCTCGAGCGCTTCCACGAATGGAAGCGCGAGCTGCGCGCCGACATTCGCCGCAACCTCCGCGCTCAGTTCACCGAATCCGCCAGCGCGCACTTCGAAGCCCCGCCCGCGACAAGCCCCCGCCAAGGAACCGCCGCGCCCAACGCCACCCACTACGCCGAAGCGCCACTGCTCAATCCGCAGCAATTGGTGCTCTCTTTCCACCAGCCCGTCCACAGCCAGAGCCGTTGGGATCGCGAGACCGTCCCCGTCCCCATCGCCGAAAAGGGCGTCTATCTCGTCGAAGCCGTCCACCACGATCTGCGCGCCTACACCATCCTGATCGTTTCCGATATCGCGCTCATCACCAAAACCGGCAAGGGCCGCGTCGTAAATCTATTGCTCGACCGGCGCACACGGCGAGCCCATCCCCGGCGCAACCGTGTGGCTCGAAGGCCGCGACAAGAACTACGGCAGCTCCGAAACCGGCGCCGACGGATTCGCCCTTTCGCCTTTCGATGGCAAACAAGCCGACGATGTCCGCGTCATCGCGCGCGGCGTCGGCCAAAACAAGGATGACTACGCCGTCAACACCCTCGCCGGCTATGCGTTCGGCGTCAATCGCGAAGATCTCATGGGCTACGTTTACACCGATCGGCCCGTCTATCGTCCCGGCCACACCGTCCATTTCAAGGCCATCCTGCGCCTGAAATCGGCTGCCGGCTACGAGATCCCCGCCGGCAAACCCGTGAACGTACAGATTCAGGATCCCGACCAGAAGCCCGTCTACCAGAAGACCCTCACCATCACCGCCATGGGCACGATCCACGACGATCTCACGCTCCCCGCCGCTGCCTCACTCGGCTATTACTCCATCGAAATCAAGTCCGGCGATTCCCAAGCCAATGGCCAGTTCGAGGTGCAGGAATACAAGAAGCCCGAATACGAAGTCCGCGTCACTCCGGCGAAACCGCGCGTGCTTCAAGGCGACATCGATGCAAGCCGTCATTGACGCCCGCTACTTACTTCGGCGAGCCCGTCAACGGCGCCAAAGTCGAATACGCCGTCTATCGCGACCGCTACTGGTTCCCGCTCTGGTACGATCCCGACGACGAATCCGCCACGTCCCGCCGCTGATCGCAGCGACGACGATTCCGGCGACCAGATCTCAAAGGAGACCGGCGCGCTGGATGCCGATGGCAAGCTCACCATCAACATCCCGTCGCAGATCTCCGACCACCATGTCGATTACCTCTACCGCATCGAAGCGCGTGTCACCGATCAAGGCAACCGCGAAATCACCGGCAAAGGCTGGATCGTCGCCACTTACGGCAGCTTCGCGCTCAATGTTACTGCCGAGCGTTACTTCTACGCGCCGGGCAGCAAGATGACCTTCACTGTCGAATCGCGCGATTACGATAACAAGCCGGTCAACGCGCACGTCCATCTCGAACTCCTCCGCTGGAACTATCGCGGTCAAAAGCGCGAGCCGGTAGGCGGCGCCACCGATGTCGACACCGGTTCCAACGGATCGGCCACTGCGACGCTCGATGCGCCCGCGCGCGGCGGATCTTACCAGGCCCACGTCACCGCCCAAACCCCCGAGGGCCGAACCGTCGAAGACTACAGCTATTTCTATATCTCCGGCGGCGGCCTCACCGATTTCGGCCCGGCCAATAACCGCAACCTGCAAATCGTTCCCGATAAGAAAGACTATCGCCGCGGGCGATACCGCGCACCTGATGATCGTGGCCGGCAAGCCGAACACGCCGGTCTATATCACCGTCGAAGGCCGCGATCTCCGCCAGTATCGAATCGTCCGCTCGCAGGATTCCACCGTCTCCTTCGACATTCCCATCACCGCCGATGACGAGCCCGGCATCACCGTCAACGCCTCCTTCATCCGCAATGGCGATTTCTACGGCGGTGAAAAGTACATCAAGGTCCCGCCCGTCGAGCATCAGTTGAACGTGAAGTTAGCCACCGATAAGCCGCAATATCTGCCCGGTCAGACGCGCCGATTACTCGCATCGACGTCACCGACAGCTCGACGGCAAGCCCGCGCCCCGCGCCGAGTTCAGCCTGGGCGTGGTCGACGAAGCCATCTACGGCATCCGCAAGGACTCCACTCACGGACATCGTCAACTTCTTCTTCGACCGCGAATAGAACCGCGTCACCACCGATACTTCGCTCGATTATTTCTTCAACGGCGAGGCCGGCAAGCGGCGCATGCGGCTCGCCGAATTGCGCCCGCCCTCCCGTCTGGCGCAACTCAAGCCCGAGCGGCTGGTGCAGCCCAAGATCCGCAAAGCCTTCCCCGATACCGCCTTCTGGGCCGCCGACGTCACCACCGATGCCACCGGCCACGCCCACGCCAAAGTCGATTTTCCGGATTCACTCACCACCTGGCGCGCCACCGCGCGCGGCGTCACCGCGGCCACCACCGTCGGCAGCGCCACGCTCAAGACCATCGTGCGCAAGAATCTGATCCTGCGCCTGGCCGTCCCGCGTTTCTTCGTGCAAGGCGATGAAGTGGTGATCTCCGCGCTGGTCCACAACTACCTGACCACTGACAAGACCGCGCGCGTATCGCTCGACGTCAAAGGTCTCGACGTCCTCGATGGCGCCACCAAAGACGTACTCATTCCTCAGCCGCGGCGAAGCCAAGGTCGATTGGCGCGTGCGCGCGCAGCAGGTCCGCTCGCGCCACCATCACCGGCAAGGCGCTCACCGATGAAGAGTCGGACGCGCTGCGAACTCGATCTCCCGGTCAACATTCCCGGCGTCAAGCTTTCCGCCTCGCGCGGCGGGCACGCTCGCGAACGGCGGCGACGTCGTCGCTTCGATCTGACGTTCCCCGATAAAGTTGCAGCCCGGCTCGCGCTCGCTCTCCATCCGCCCTGTCGCCCTCCATCGCCGGCTCGCTGTTCGGCGCGCTCGATTATCTGACATCTTTCCCCTACGGCTGCGTCGAGCAGACCATGTCCAGCTTCCTGCCCGAACATCGTGGTTACGCCAAGCCGTCCGCGACCTCAGGCTGAAAGAGAACCTGGACGAAGCCGCGCTCCAGGAAAAGATCCGCGCCGGCCTCGATCGCCTGTACAGCTTCCAGCACGAAGACGGCGGATGGGGCTGGTGGGAGACCGACGAGTCGCCACCCCTTCATGACCGCCTACGTCGTAGCCGGTCTCGTGCAAGCCAAGGCCGCCGGCACGCAAGTGAACGATGATGCCGTCAACAAAGGCGTCGCCTGGCTCCAGAAGGATTTCGCCGCCGATCCGAAACTCGCCGCCGACCTGCGCGCCTACATGGTCTACGCGCTCGCTGTCGCCAGCCCGAACGCGACGCAGCAGATCTCTAGCGGTGTACGATGCCCGAGCGAAACTCATCGCCCTACGGCGTGGCGCTGCTCGGCCTGGCGCTGGAACACGCCAAAAGACGCCCGCGCCGCCGACGCTCGCCGCATCCCTTGAATCGACCGTCCAACAGGATTCCGAGCAAGCCTGGTGGTCCGCCACGCGCGATCCGATGCTCGATTTCTCCGAAGACGCCTCCGCCGAAGCCACCGCCTTCGCCGTGAAATTCCTCTCGCATCAGAAGCCCGATTCGCCCTTGCTGCCCAAAGCCGCGCTCTGGCTGATGAATCATCGCAACGAAGGCTATTGGTGGTCCTCCACCAAGCAGACCGCCATGGTGATCTACGGCCTCACCGATTACCTGAGCGCCACGCACGAGCTGAACCGGCAACATCACCGCCACCGTCTACGTGAATGGCAAGCCCGTGCTGACGCGCAAGCTCGATCAAACCACGCTCGATCGCCGGAATCGCAGCTGGATGAAGCAAGCTCCAGCCCGGCGTCAACCACATCCGCGTCACCGCCGCAGGGCGAGGGCCGCGTGTACTACTCGACGCGCGCCGCAATACTCCAGCGCCGATGAAAAACTGCAAAAGACCGGCACGGTTTCGCTGAATCTGCTGCGCGATTACTTCCAGCTCGCGCCATCGCAAGAGGGCGACCACATCGTCTACGATCTCAATCCGCTCAACGGCCCGTCGCCGCCGGCGATATCGTCGCCGTCGCCTCACCGTCACCGGATCGGAATGGAAATACCTGATGGTGGAAGACCCCATCCCCGCCGGCACGGAGTTCATCGAGCGCGACAACGTCTATGAATTCGCGACAAACCGCCGTGGTGGCAATACCTCTTCACGCGCCGCGAACTGCACGACGATCGCATGGCGCTCTTCCAAACCTACTTCCCGCAAGGCCAGCAGCAGTATTTCTATCTGCTGAAAGTGGTCAATCCGGGCATGTTCCAGGTGAGCCCGGCGCGCGTGCAGCCGATGTATCAACCCGGCGTGATGGCAACCAGCAATGCGTGGCGTTTGGAGGCCAAATGAAACAACTCGCGGCCATCCAACTCGTCGGCAACGCAGCCGCGCTATTGCTCGGCTACTACTGGCTCAGCATCGGCGAAGCTCGCGCCGGCCTCCTCTTATGGAGCGCCACCGTCGCCCTCTTCACCGCTGCGCTCTTCCTATGGATACACGCTGCTGGCCTGTCCTACGGCCTCAGTTCCGACGCGCCGTACCGGGCCGCGCTACGCCGTCTGCCCGCGCTACTCGCCGCGGCAATCGTCATCCTGCTCCTCTACGTCGCGCTCGGAAAGCTGCAGGACGCCTGCGCCGATCCCGTCATTCCGTTTCGCCTCGTGGCTCACGCTCAAACTCCGCAAGCCCGTAAAGCCCGCGGCCGTCCTAAGCATCGTCGCCGGCATCTTCTGGCTGATCCGCTGGATCGTACTCCCAATCGTATTCCTGCCCTTGATCCGCGACGCCGCCACGTGGCGCTCCCTCACGTGGCGCAGGCCTCCCGGCCTGCGCGGGTGCGTGCACTGGACACAGCGCCTCCTCACTCCGCCACTTCTCCTCGCCGCCCTCTGGCTACCCTTCCGCATTCTCCACTGGCGCCCGTTGATGTCGAACTTCCCCCTGGAAATGACCAGCTTCATCATCCGCGCCGCCCTGGCCTATCTGCTATTCACCGGCGGCTTGCTAGCGCTCGAAGGAATGCCGCTCTTCACCCAGCGCAACAAGGCGGCCTCACCATAATGACGGCCCAATTCGGCAACCGCCGCGGCCGCCTCCTCATAGGCGCGTCGCGCGCCAGCGGCGTCGTGCGTCTGCCGCAACTCAACATCGGAAGGGACCCGCGCGCTACCCGTGCGTCCCGCGGGCGCAGTCAAATATTCCACCAGCCCCTCGCGAAACCAAAGGGGCAGGGAAGCCGTCGCCTGCGCTTCGATCAACACATGAAAAAATTCGTGCCGCAGCGTCTTCTCCGCATCGCGAACCGGCTGCATTTCGATGCGCGTCCCGTGCGCGTAAGCGGCCACCCAACCCGGCTCGCCCGTGGCATCGCGGAAGCTCTCCGCATCGGGATACACTCGAACCTCAATCCCACGCGGCGCCGTCCAACCGGTACGTTCCAGATCGCCGCGCAACGCGCGTTCCGCCGCCGCGAGCACCGGCCCATCCTGCGATGGCCGCGTCGTATACAAGCACCACGCTCTCCCCGCTCAGCCGCGTCCATTCGAACCCACGCGCCGAAACGCCCGGCTCGGTCCCCGGAAAATAATACGCCAGAATCTCGCGATAACCGCGCCCTTCCGTCCCCATCTGGTCCGCGCCGCGCTGGCACAGCCCCACGCCGTGCCCGGATCCTCGGCCACGTGAAAACAGTCCCGCGCACGGCGAACCAATCGCTGCGCAGCATGTTCCATCCCAACTCGCGCCCCATCGCAAAGCGCAGCGCCCCGGCCGCGATCTGTACGCCGCCGTCCCCCATGAGCTCTAATCGCCGCGCGCGCCCCGATTCCGTTCGCTCCACCACTCGAATCCCCGCGATCCGCAATGGCGTCTGCAATCCCTGTTTCCGCAGCGCCGCCGAGATAGCGCCCGCATCGCCAGACCAATGCCACTCGCTCGACCCCGCGCGCACGCAGTATTCGTCCGCGTGGCTCTTCAAATACGCGGCGCGCTCGTCTGGCCAAACCGCCGCGACATCCTCCGTGCGCCCGCCGCAATCGAGCGAATACGGCGTGAAGGCCAGCTTGCCGCGATACCAAAGCATCTCTCCCGCGGTCGCATCTGCCATCCGCTGCAGCCGCGCCGTCACCGCATTCGGATCGATGCGCTGGCAATGCGTGGTCGCGCACAAGTCGAACCCTTCCGCCGCATGGCGTCCGCGCATGCGTATCCCGTACGTGCGCGCGACAACCGCCATCGCCTTGAGCGCCTCATCGGACCGAAACACGCCCGCCTCGCCCGCCAGCACGGCCGCGACGTACTTCTCGAGCGGCATCTCCACCACGTGCCCGCTCACCTGTACCTTCAGTGTTGCCGCCGAAAGTTGGAGCGCCAATGCGAATAGCGCCGCCGCTCGCCTCATATCGAACCGGCCTGATACGCCGCAAGAATCCGCCCAGCTACCGGCGCGGCATCTGCGCCGCCCGAATAGCCCGCGATCATCACCGCGATCGCTACGCGCGGCGCGCGGATCGGAAAGAATCCCGCGAACCAGGCGATGCGATTGCCGCCCGCCGTGCGTACCGACCCGGTCTTCCCGGCGAGCGAAGCGCCCTCCACCTTCGCCAGTTGAGCTGTTCCATACTCCACCGCGCCTTCGAGCCCAGCGAGAACCGGCGGCGCCGCGTAGAGCGCGAGCCACCGATACGCCATAGCCAGATCCGCCGCCGTCGCCAGCACGTTCTCCTCGCCGAGAGCCTGCAACCGAATGCCATCACCCTGAGCCAGCCGAATGCCATGCGTGAATCCCGCGCGATCGAGCGTCGACGCGAATTCCCCCGGCGCGAATCGCTCCGCCGCGTGCGCCACGAAGCAGTTGCAGGAGTATGCGATCGCCGTCTCCACCCGCACTGGTTCCCCCAGCTGCGGATGCGAGCAATTGAGTTGGCGTCCGGCGATCGTCAGCTTGCCGGGGCACACGAACGACTCCGTTTCCGTCAGTTTGTGTGTGCCCAGCAGCGCCGTCAGCGCGAATGGCTTGATCGTCGAGCCAGGTTGCGCCACGGCCACGTCGGCTTCATGAGCGGCGATTGCGTTTCGCCCCGCGATATCCAACAGCATCGCGGCCCCGTGGGATGCACCGAAGAAGTGCGCGAGTGGTTTGGGCGCCGCCGCACAAACCCGGGTGCCTCTCAGCAAAAGCGCAAGCACCTCGCGGCGGCGCAGCGTAACTCCCGTGCGGACATGGATTGGCACTTGCAATGCTACTGATTTCACAAGATGACCGCGCCTTCCATCATCGCAGCTCTCGCCTGGATCGGCGCGTGGCCGTTCCTCGCTTCCGCCCAGACCACCAGTGTCTGCGATCCCGCGAAATTGCAGGGCGCATACGGATTTCAATTATCGGGCCGCACAACGATTTCGGGCGACTCGAAGCCCGTGGTCAGTATTGCCCGACTGGAGTTCGACGGCCGGGGCGCCGTGAGCGGTACATCATCGGTAAATTTCGCCGGCTACTTTCTCGGCAACCCGGTAACCGGCAAGTACGAGGCGCAGACCGACTGCAGCATTGCTTGGAGCCTGCAGGACGACTCCGGCGCCTGGCAGCACTTCGAAGGCAAACTCACTCCGGATCTGCTCGCGGCTCAGTTTCACCAAACCGATCCCGGCGGCGCGCAGAACGGCACAATGCAAATGGTGGCATCCACCTGTTCGGCGGCGGCCTTGGCCGCGCGTTACAGCTTTTCTCTTTCCGGCAACGCGATCCCGATGAATGCGGGCGAAGTGCCACGCCGCATTTCAGCCACCGGGATGGCCGAACCGGACGCCGCCGGAGCGATCAAACTGACGCTCGGCGACGCCGCTGGCTCGGGAACCATCGCAATCGACTCGTCTTGCATCGCGCAGTTGACCTTGGCTTTACCCTCGGGAGACACCGTAGCCCTACGCGGCATATTGGTGGATGGTGGGAAACGAATTCTAGCCATCGAAACCGATCCGGGTTCGACTGTTACAGCAACGTTCACAGCCCGTCCGTGAAGGCAGGCTACAATATTTCATCCTCGATGAAGAGCGCTTGGTTGATCTTGGCCTTGGTTTCCGGCCGCCTTCTCTACGCCGCCGATACCGTTCCAATTCCGCCCGTGGCCACGAAAGTCTTGGGGCTGTTTCAGGATTTGCGTGACGCTGAAGCGCAGAAAGCTGCCGGAAAGATCCGTCACGTGTCGTTCCGGCTATCGTCGAGCGAGATCGACGACTACATGCGCTGGTCGTTAAAGGCGACGCCGCGTCCCGGCCTCGATTCGTTGACCGTCAAGATCTTCCCTCACAACTACATCTCGACCTTCACGATCGTGGACTTCGACGCCGTAGAGAAGTGGAAGCCAGGCACAATTCCCGGGATCCTCCGGCCCATGCTAAACGGTAAGAAAACCATCTGGGTGGACTACCGCTTCGACGACGACAACGGCAAGGTGACATTTTCTGTCGAGAAGGCCTACTACGGCGGCCTTCGTCTGCCCGCGTTCTTCGTTCAGGAAATGATCAAAATCGTTGCCGCCCGCCAGCCCGAAAAATACGACACCAGCAAACCGCTTCCGCTGCCATTCGGATTGCGAAAGATCTGGACGGAGGATCAATTCGTTATGGGAGAGAACTGACCGCGAGTTGTCTACGCCTCACGCTACACTATCCTCATGCCACGAAAACTCCTGTCGATTTTCGCGCTGCTGGCCGCGGCTGCGCTTGCCCAAACGAACTCCACGCGTGTTTTCGAACTGCGCACCTACCACTGCAATGAAGGCCGTCTCGACGCCCTGAAAGCGCGCTTCCGTGACCATACCATCGAGATCTTCAAGCGCCACGGCATCGAAAGCATCGCCTACTGGACTCCTCAAGATCCCGAACTGGCCAAGAACACGCTGGTCTACTCTGATCGCCCACCCCAGCCGCGAGGCTGCGAAAGCCAATTGGGCCGCGTTCAGCGCCGATCCGGAATGGAAGAAGGTCGCCGCCGATTCCGAAAAGGATGGCAAAATCGTGCAGAAGGTCGATTCGCTCTTCCTCGATCCAACCGATTTCTCGCCCCTGAAATAACCGTGGACCCCGCACGCCTGGCGCACATGCGCCATCTCGTCGAACAACTCGCGAAGCTGGAATCGCGTCTCCGCGAAGGCGGCGGAGCCGTGCGCATCGAAAAGCAGCATCGCGCCGGCAAGATGACCGCGCGCGAACGCATCGCCGCGCTGCTCGACCCTGCGACGCCGTTTCCTCGAGATCGGTCTGCTGATCGCCTACGACCGCTACGATGGCCAGGCCCCGTCGGCGGGCGTGGTCACGGGCGTCGGCAAAATCGAAGGCCGCCCCGCCGTGATCGTCGCCAACGACGCCACCGTGAAAGCCGGTGCGTGGTGGCCCGAGACCATCACCGAAGATTCTGCGCGCGCAGGAGATCGCCATGCGCAACCGCCTGCCGATCGTTTATCTGGTGGATTCTGCGGGCGTGAATCTTCCCTATCAGGACGGCATCTTTCCCGGCCAATACGGCGCGGGCCGCATCTTCTACTACAACTCGATCATGCGCCGCCGCATGCGCATCCCGCAGATCGCCGCCGTGATGGGCCCGTGCATCGCGGGCGGCGCGTACCTGCCCGCGCTCAGCGACGTCATCATCATGGTGGAAGGCGTGAGCTTCATGGGCCTTGGCGGTCCGAACCTGGTGAAGGGGGCCACCGGCCAGGCGATCGATTCCGAACCGCTCGGCGGCGCGCATCTGCACACGGCTATCAGCGGCGTGGCGCATTACATGGCGAAGGACGACGCCGATTGCCTCGAGCGCATCCGCCAGCGCTTTCGCCAGTTGCCGAGCGCCCCGGCCCGCCGGCATCAGCATCCGCAGGCGATGAACCGGCGCGCAATCCCGCCGAACTTTACGGCGTGCTGCCCGCCGACCATCGCCTGCCCTACGAGATCGAAGACGTGATCTTGCGCATCTTCGACGCGCGCGATTACGTCGAGTTCCAGCCCGAATATGCGCCCGAAATGCTTTGCGCCGATGCGCGCCTATGCGGCCGTCCGGTGGCGATCATCGCCAACCGCCGCGGATTCCTCAAGGCCGAAGGACGCCCGCGCATCGGCGGCATCGTCTATACCGAAACCGCGCGCAAGGTAGCCTACTTCGTGGAAACCGCCGAGCGGCTTGGCCGTCCGCTGATCTATCTGCAGGACGTTTCCGGCTTCATGGTCGGTCCCGAAGCCGAGCGCGAAGGCATCATCCGCGCCGGCGCCGAAATGGTGGAAACGATGTCCTGCGCCACGGTGCCGAAATTGGTGCTCACGCTGAACCACGCCAGCGGCGCGGGCTATTACGCCATGGCCGGGCAGGGATTCGACCCGAACTTCACCTTCAGTTGGCCCACCGCGCGCATCGGCGTGATGGAAGGCGAATCGGCCGTGCAGGCGCTTGTTCGCGGTGGAACTCGACAAAGTACAAGGGACAGCCCATGCCCGCAAGATCTGCAGGACTCCATCGCCAAAACGCGCGCCGATTACGAGCGCTGGCTCGACGCCCGCTACGCCGCCGCGCGCGGCCACTGCGATGCCGTAATCGATCCGCTGGAATCGCGCGCGGTGCTCAGCTTCGCGCTGGAAGCGTGCAGCACCCCGACCCCGACCTCGATCCCGCGCCTGCGGCTGGAGGCCGCCCATGATCCGCATCGCCAACGGACAAGGCTTCTGGGGCGATTGGCTGGAAGCGCCGGTGCGCCTGGTCGAGCAAGGCCCCATCGACTATCTCGCGCTCGACTATCTCGCCGAAATCACCATGTCGATCCTGCAAAAGCAGAAGCAGGCCGACCCCAACCTCGGCTACGCGCGCGATTTTCCGCCGCTCGTCGGCGCGCATCGCGCGCCATATCCGCGAGCGCGGCATCACCGTGATCGCCAATGCCGGCGGCGTGAACCCCGTCGCCTGCGCGCGCGAAGTGGTGCGCCTCGCGCCCGGCCTGAAAGTGGCGGTAGTGCTGGGCGACGACGTTTACGCGCGCCTCGACGAATTCCTCGCCAAAGGCTACGAGATGCGCGACATGGAAACCGGCGAGCCGCTCTCGCAGCATCCGCGACCGCATCCACAGCGCCAACGCCTACATCGGCGCGTTTCCTCTGGCCGAAGCGCTGGCCACCGGCGCGGACGTGGTGATCGCCGGCCGCTCCACCGATACCGCGCTCACGCTCGCGCCGATGGTCCACCGCTTCGGCTGGCAGCGCCGATGACTACGACAAACTCGCGGCGGGCACGATCGCCGGCCACATCATCGAATGCGGCGCGCAGTGCTACCGGCGGCAACTGCCAGGTGGACTGGCAGCGCATTCCCGACATGGCGAACATCGGCTATCCCATTGTGGAAGCCGAGCCCGATGGAACCTTCGTCGTCACCAAGCACGCAGCGGCCGGCGGCCGCGTGAGCATCCACACCGTCAAGGAGCAATTGCTCTACGAACTGGGCGATCCGCAGAACTACATCACGCCCGATTGCGTGGCCGATTTCACCAGCATCCAACTCGCAGACGACGGCCCCGACCGCGTGCGCGTGAGCGGCATCCGCGGCGGTCCGCGTCCGCCCATCGCTCAAGCTTTCGCATCAGCTACGCCAACGGATGGAAGGCCATCGGCACGCTGGTCTATTCGTGGCCGCAGGCGCTCGAAAAGGCGCGCGCGGCCGACCGCATCGTGCGCGAGCGGCTGGAACGCCTTGGTCTGCGCTTCGACGAGATCTACACCGAATTCTTCGGCGTGAACGCCTGCCACGGTCCGGCTGCGCCGCCCAATCCCGATCCGCCCGAAGTGCAGCTGCGCATCGGCGTGCGCGGGCAGGACCGCAAAGCGGTGGACCGCTTCACGCGCGAGCTGATTCCGCTGGTGCTCAACGGCCCTCCCGGCGCGACCGGGTTCGGCGAAGGCCGTCCGCCGTGCGCGAGATCGTGGCCTACTGGCCGGCGCTGATTCCGCGCGAAGAGATTGCGACCCGCGTGGAAGTGGTGGAGTGACGCATGCCCGAAAAGCCCGACCGCGTGCATTGGGAACGCGTCTCCAAGAGTTGGTGGAGCTCCGCCGTGGGCTGCGCGCGCGAAGAGCGCGGCGTCTGGACGGGATTCGTTTACAAGAACACGCGCACGGGTGAGGCGTACACCGAGACCCAAACCGGCTTCGATACGGCGCTCGCGGCGATTCGCTGGGTGGAGAATAAATGCGAGAGCTGATTGCGTATGTCGAAGAAAAGCGCCGGAATCCTACTCTTCCGTGAAAGGCCCGGCAATTTGGAGGTGCTGCTGGTTCACCCCGGCGGTCCGTTCTGGGCGAAGAAGGACGATTGCGCGTGGTCGATCCCCAAGGGTGAGTTCGCCGATGGCGAGGACCCGGTTGCCGCTGCCCGGCGCGAGTTCGAAGAAGAACTGGGCGCCGCGGTAGACGGCGACTTGATTCCGTTGGATGCCGTGAAGCAGCCTGGCGGCAAGGTGGTGCATGCTTGGGCGGTGAGGGGCGATTTCAATCCATCGAATCTAAAGAGCAATACGTTTTCCATGGAGTGGCCGCCGCGGTCTGGACGGCAGCGTGAGTTTCCCGAGGTAGATCGGGCGGAGTGGTTCGAGGTGGAGACAGCGCGCACAAAAATCCTTAAGGGTCAGGCGGCATTTCTCGACCAATTACTCGCACGCAGAAGATGAACTGGGCAGGCTCCGATAGCCTGTCCAGTCTCTCTACACGGCGTTAGTTGCCGCCGCCGCGGCCGAAGGCGGCCGCCGGGGCATTGCTCATTTCCACTTTGAAATACTGCATGCCCGCGTCAGTCATCACCTTGTTCAGCTTCGGCATTTCATCCCATAGCGTGTTAATCTCGCCAACGCCGCCTTTGAGTTCCGCCTGGTGCTTCCGCGAGATCCTGCATCTGCTTCGAGGTCGGTGCCGACGAGTACGCATCGATCTGACCCATCAACTGCGTGACCTTCTGCGTCACCGGAGGAGGCGTGTAGCCCGCCGGTGGTCCGGCGCCTCCTCCTCCGCCGCCACGTCCGCCGCGGCCGCCACCTGCCGCTTCAAAGACCGCCGCCGCCGCTTTCAGGCGAGCGTTGAAATCCTCGACCGCCTTACGGACTCCATCGGGAACCGGTGCGGCGTTGGGCGTCTGCCACGAGGCCAATAGGTTAGTCATCGCTGTGGTCATACCAGCAGCTTTACGCCGCGGTTCTTCAGCCTCTTTGATCATCGTGACCAGAGTTTGGATGGTCTGGCGTTTCTTGGTGCGGTCCTCACTGGACATCTGGACGCGCGGGTCGTCTTCCACTTCGATAGCCATGGAATCCTTGGCATTGCCCGCAGTCAGGGTGATGGTGTACTTGCCGGGATCGACCAGCGGAGCGCCGCCGCCGCGTCCGCCGCGTCCGCCGCCCCCACCTCCGCCGCCACCGCCTCCACGTCCTGCCGCCGGCTTCAGCGCCGAATTCGGCGTTGAGTTCGCCAGCGAGTCCCGCGCCCGCTCCCGTTTGCGCTTCGCCGTGGAGGGCGAAGTGGTCGTGGGCGGAGTTGTTTCAGCTCCGGCCGCTGCGCCGCCGCGTCCCGCGCGTCCGCCGCCGGCACCACGTCCTCCGCCACCGCCGTCCTCCACGTCCGCCGCCGGCCGCTGCCGCCGCGCCGCCGCCTGCGGGAGGAACCGGCGGATCATAGCGCATGTCCCACGTGAGCGCGGTTGACCACGTCCGGCCTCGGCGCGCGCATTGATCTGCCGCACCTGGTTCGCCGCTCTATCCGTGATCGTCACGCGCACCGGGCCCGCGCTCTTGGCGAAATAATCGAGCGTCAAGCCGGCCGGCGCGTTCGGCGCGAGGAAGTTGCTGGTGCCCATGAAGCCGCGATAATCCGCCATCTTCCATTCGATGCCGGGACGCGTGTCGAACAGTCTTCAGATCGCTGGTCAGCGTCTGGTCGTTCATCTTCTCCAGCGCGCGAGATGTCGTCCATGATCCAGATCGAGCGGCCGTGCGTCGCCAGAATCAGATCGTGGTCGCGCGGATGAATCTGCATATCGAATACCGGCACCGTCGGCAAGCCGTTCTTCATGCGATGCCAGTTGGCGCCGCGGTCGAAGGTCACGAACATGCCGAACTCGGTGCCCGCGAACAGCAGGTTCGGGTTCACCGGATCCTCGCGAATCACGTGCACCGTGCCCGCTTCCGGCGGAATGCCGTTGGTGATGCGCGTGAAGGAATCGCCGTAATTCGTGGTGCGGATAAATGTAGATGCCGTAATCGGCGCTGCGGTGATTGTCGAACGTGATGTAGGCCGTGCCCGGCGTCGTTATGCGACGGCTCGATGCGGCTGACGTAGCCGCCCTTGGGCACGCCCTGCACGTGCGATACCACGTTGGTCCAGGTCTTGCCGTCGTCGCGCGACATCTGCACGTTGCCGTCGTCGGTGCCCACCCACAGCACTCCGGCCTTCACCGGCGATTCGGCGATGGCGGTGATGCAGGGCCACGCCGCGACGCCGTCGTCGCGCGAAAGCGTGTCGCTCCGGTCCAGCTTCTTGCCCATCACGGGCATCTTCGTCGCGGTCCGGCGCTGGTGGTCAGATCCTCGCCCAGGCGCTCCCAGGTGTCGCCGCGATCGGTGGACTTGAACAGATGATTGCCGCCGTAAGTAAATGGTCTTGGGATCGTGCGGCGAAATCATCAGCGGCGAATTCCATTGGAAGCGGTAGCGCGGCGCCTTGTCGTTCTCCTCCTGCGGCCGGATGGATTTCGATTCGCTGGTTCGCAGATCGCGCCGCGAAAGATTGCCGTCCTGCGATTCGGCGTAGATGATGTTGGGATCGCTCGGGTCGATGCGGTTGTAGAATCCGTCGCCGCCCTGCACCGTGATCCAGTCCTCATTGCCGATGCCGCGCGGTCTGCGTGGTGGAACTGGGGCCGCACCACGAGTAGTTGTCCTGCAGGCCGCCGCAGACGTGATAGGGCTTCTGGAAATCGAAGCCACTTCGTAGAACTGGCCGAGCGCGATGTTATTGATGTGCCGCCAATTGCGCCCGCTGTCCCAGGTGACCCAGATGCCGCCGTCGTTGCCGATGAGCAGGTGGTCGGAATTGGCGGGGTCGATCCAGATGGCGTGCACGTCGCTGTGGACGTCGCGGAAGCGGGTCTGAACGAAGGTCTTGCCGCCGTCCTCGGACATGTAAATGTTGACGCCGCCCAGCCAGATCTTCAGATCGTTGTTGGGGTCGATGCGAATCTGGCTGAAATACGACGGCCGCGGATTGGTGTCGCTCATGCGCGTCCAGGTGGCGCCCTTGTCTTCGGAGCGGTAGACGCCGCCGAGCGTGGCGTGCTCGATCAGCGCGTAGACGATGTTGCGTGTTCTTGCGATAAACTTCGAGCGCGCAGCGGCCCATGTCGCCGGTGGCGGCAGTCCGCGGCCGAGCGTCGACTCGGTCCGCCGCAGCTTGGTCCAGTGCGCGCCGCCGTCGGTGGAGCGATAGATGCCGCTGCCGGGGCCGCCGCCGTTGTAGCCGAACACGGTGCGGCGGCGCTGATAGGCCGCGGCGTAGAGGATGTTGGGGCTCTGCGGATCGATGGCGATATCGGAGACGCCGGTGTCCTCATTGATCGATGAGCGTCTGCGTCCAGGTGCGCGCCGCCGTCGGTGCTCATGTAGACGCCGCGCTCCTTGTTCGGTCCCCACAGGTCGCCCAGCGCCGCCACGTAGACGATGTTCGGGTCGGTGGGGTGCACCACGATGCGGCCGATGTGGTGCGTCTCCTTCAGGCCCAGGTGAGTCCAGGTCGCGCCGCCGTCCATCGATCTTGTAGACGCCGTCGCCCCACGACGAACTCTGCCGGTTATTGGCCTCGCCGGTGCCGACGTAGACGATGGAGGGATTCGACGGCGCGATGGCGATGTCGCCGATCGAGGGATTCGGCTGATCCTCGAACAGCGCCTGCCAGGTGATGCCGCCGTTGACGGTCTTGAAGAGTCCGCCGGCCGGCCGCGCCGATGTAGATGATGCGCGGGTCGGATTCCACCACCGCGATGTCGTCCATGCGCCCGCCCATGGTGGCGGGGCCGATGCTGCGGAACTTCAGATTCTTCATCGCGTTTTCGGGAGTGAGTTGTGCGGCGGCCTGTGGTGTGAAGCAGGAAAGCGCGAAAGCGCAGGAGGCGATGCCGGTCAGCATCTTGTGAAAGGAGATCATGGTAGTATCCGGTTTCGGAAAACCATTCTACTACCGCTGCGAGTAGTTAGGGCGGGCGCTCGGAAGATTCCTCGCGCTTTCGCGGGACGAGGCAAGATTAAGCGGAGGGCTGATTCGCTCTATGCTCGGCCGATGTACTCCTTTAGATGATCGATCGCAAACGCCTGGTCGGATATGATCGCACTCGCCAAGTCGCCCATAGAAACGACCCCGGCCAGTTTGCCTTTATCGATTACGGGGAGGTGCCGTATATGGTGCTGGGTCATGACCGCGAGTCCGTGGGCCGCGTCCGCATCCGGCTCTATCGTGACTACGGGACTCGACATGATCTCCTGAACACGAACTGCTTTCGGGTCTTTACCTTCCAGAACTACTCTCCTGCCATAATCTTTAGCAGATACAATCCCGGCCGGCTTCCCGTTCGAAACGACCAGCACGGCGGAGACACGCTTTTGGGCCATCACCACGAGGGCATCGTTAACGGCTGCGTCGGGCGGCAAAGAGTAGCTTTCATGTCCCTTGCGGTCCAAGATTGAACCAATGGTCTCGAATGTCGGCATTCCATAAGTGACGACGCACTGCGGGGCCGCGCGTCGCAGTTTATTTTGAACACGGAACTGCAGGTGCGTTCAACCAAGGGCCCCGAGCCGTCAACCTCGGACATCCAAAGCAAGTTCCACGTCGCCTGGATATTTTCAAAATAAACACGGGCGGTCGATGAGCGGCGGATCGTAATGCCGATTGGAGGGCGGGGCTCATCTTGACACGTACATTTTAAGGTACAATCCGCTAAGTACGGTGCAGCGTGGCGGACGACCTTCGGCCGCAGAAAATCCCGCTGATCTTTTTTCGTACGCTCGCGGGGAGCGAGCCCGTGCGCGAGTGGTTGAAGGAACTGCCGGAAGAGGAACGGCAGGCAATAGGCAAGGACCTATTGCGGGCGCAATGGCGATGGCCGGTAGGAATGCCGCTGTGTCGTGCGATGGGAAGCGGCCTCTGGGAAATCAGGACGGACCTGCCGACGAAGCGCACGGCGCGCGGGTTGCTTTGTCTTTACCGTGAGCACCTGGTCGCGTTGCACGGGTTCATCAAGAAAACCCGTGCGACGCCAGATGAGGATTTGGCGCTGGCGCGGAAGCGCAAGAAGGAATTGGAGCAATGAGCAAGAAACACATGGGTTCGAGCGTCGATGACTTCCTCAAAGAGGAGGGCATTTTCGAGGAGGCGCAGGCGCAAGCTGTCAAGGAGGTCGTGGCTTGGCAGCTCGCCGAGGCCATGAAGAAGAAAAAAATCTCGAAGAACAAAATGGCCACGCTCCTGAAGACAAGCCGCACGCAGGTTGATCGGCTCCTCAATGCGAAGGACGACATCACGCTGTCGAGCCTGCAGCGAGCCGCGGCGATAGTAGGCCGCCGCGTCACGATTGAGCTAGTGTAGTTTGCAGGCCATTCGCCGGGGTCGCTCCCACGCGGTACTCGCTAATCACCTCCGGCGCTGGCTCCGAATCGCTGGCGATCCGGCCCGCTGTCAGTGTCAGGGGATCTCCCTTCGCGCATAGTCATCACGGACGCCGGCAGCAGTGGCAGGACGAACAGGATCAATAACGTGGATCCGCCGTTCAGCCATGCCAAACGGGTGAAGCTCAATCCGAGATGCTGATAAAGCCACGATCCCGATAGATCCGATATCGCCACGGCGACATTCGCCGGCGTCCACTCCAGGGCGGCGCCGACGGCCTCGTGTCCTTTGGGTACGGAGCGGACCAGTAGGTCGAGCACCGGCATCCACACGAATCCGCGCATCAGCCCGGCTGCCGATTCGATGACTACTGCCGAAGCGGGCGAGCCGTAGAATACATACAACCCGTGAAAGATCGCGTCGAGCGTCACCGAGACGGTGAGCAGCGTCCGTAGTCCCGCCCTCTTGCAGAACCAGGGATATACGCCGGCCCCCACAATCGAACAGGCGGCGCCAATCAGAGTGAGGTTGCCGATCATCCCCGGCGTGAATCCCAGCGTGTTGGTCTGGTAGTAAAAGAACGGCGTCTGAAAGCCAGGAGAAAAAGACAGCAGAAAAAACAACAAGCTGGCACCCCACATCGGCCGGCATGAAAGCAGAAGGCGCACGCTTTCCCGAAGTTCCGCCCGGGTCTTGCGCGGCGGGGCCAAGTCCTCCGCGGCCGGAAAGGCCATTACCAGGAAAGCGAAGATCAGAGCAATCGCGGCGCAAACCGATCCGCTATAACGGAACGAATAAAGCGCCAGCATCCCTCCGGCAGGCCCCACCACTACGCCTGCGACATGTTCGGCCACGCGCCGGAAGGTACTGAGTCTGCCGGTGGCGGCATACATGCGCCCGCCTTCCACCACTAGCGCGCTGACTGTCGATTGGCAGATGGCCAGCACTGTGCTTAGCAGGAATATCGCGGCCAATAATGGCAGCGGCGTATGCGGTCCGAAACCAACCACGATCCACAGAAGGGCGAGGATGACGGCTCCACCGAGCATGTAGGAATGGCGCGCGAGCCAAAAACCGGCACATAGTCGGAAAGCATGCCCGCCAGCGGCTTTAGGTACCAGGCGATGCCGGCCACGCTGAAGAACCGCGCCATGTCTAGCGGCGTGAATCGAAGCTCTTGCTTCAGCAGGAACTTGAGCGGCAGGAGCGCCAAGCCCTTCTCCGGGCGCAGCAGAGTCAGGATGAAAAATCCCGAACCTATCAAGAGGTAATGCCGTCGCAGCTTGGATGTCAGAAATGGATCCTCAAACCGAACTCCAGATTCCTCGGCGTATTGGATTGTGCGCTGATCACTCCGAAATTCTGTGGGCTGTCCAGGTTCAACGTGGGGTTTGCCGGTTGCATATGGTTGAGGACGTTGGTGAATTGGAACAGAAGAGTGGCGCCAGCTTACCCTCACGCAAGACCGCGATGTCCTTCGCCGCGGTCAGGTCGAGATTCCAGGTAGGCAGGCCCCGGATCACGCCCGCTCCGCCGGCATTGGTATCGATCCCCAACGTCAAGCGCCGGAATTGCGAGTAAATCTGCGCGGGGTTCGCGAACATATTGACGCCAGACCCGCCGTTGGCGATGTTGCCGTTCAGCCCTACGGAGCTGCCGCTAACGCTCACATTGTAGTTCGCGCTGTTGCCCCCGGTGTAGGGTGCGGCCAGTGCGGCGTTTTCGAAAGTGCTGCCGGACGCGCAGTTAATCTCGCCGAACGACTGGCAGTTGCTGCCCGCACCTTGGCTCATCGAAACTTGCAAGGGAGCGCCGGTCTGCGCCGTGAGCAGCGGTGAAAAGGTCCAGCCACCGAGCAAATGCCCTGACGACCCCGCGTTGTCCGCGGAAGTAGAGCGGCTGGTAGATCAGGGTCTGATTGTAGATGAACTTGAGATCGTATGGCTGGGCTCCGTAACTCGCGCTGAGATTCCAGGCGTCCACCGGCGTGTAAAGGATGCGGCTCTGCGGCACGTCGCTAGTGCCGAGCGCGCGGCTCCAGGTGAAGTTTGCGCGCGAGGTAAGACCATGCCATTCGCGCGCGGACCAGGATAGGAAGGCCGCGTTGTAGTTGGCATATCCGAGGCTGGTCGCCATGATGAGCGACGATACCTGCGCGGGATTGGAACTGGGCATGGTCCGCCCTAGCGTCCAGGAAGACGCGTTATTCAGCGCGGCCCACAAATCGTAAACGCGGGTTCCAGTGATCGCGGTCCGCTGTGCCGCCGCCACGGCCGCCGTACAACTCGATGCTGTCCGGCAGAACGAAGAAGAAGCCCCGCCCAGCGCCGCTTCGAGGAACGGCTGTGGAGCGGGGTTTGGCCCGCGGCCAGTGCGGTGTACACGTTGGCGAAGGCTTGCGCGAAGCTTTGTCCGTTCAGCGTGGTCATGTAGGGCACGCTATCCAGGTTGAAAGGCGTATAGGTGTTGCGGATGATACGGCCGATGTATCCCACTTCCACCATTTGGTTCCGCGAGATCTCACGCTGCACGGTGAGTGTGAAATTGTCGGTGCGGGCGGGACGGAAGTTCGGATCGAGCGCGGAACCGTCACCCGCCGAGGCATTGCCGTTCACTCCGGGGAAGTACGGCTGGGCAAGATTCTGCGTCACCGCGGGGAGAGGCGCGGCGTTTCCATCGGTGCCGATCCGAAACGCGGATGTCGGATCCACGCCACCAGTTCCCAGACATTGACCGGTGCGGCTGGCGCCGGTGCATTGGATGGCCTGCATCAGGCCCGTGCCAAGCAGTGGAACGAGCACCTGCGGGACCCCGTTTAATCTCGCGAAAATGCGGCCGTAGCCGGCGCGAACCACTGTCTTGGCGTCGGCCGTCCAAGCCGCGGCGATTCGTGGACTGAAGCCGCCATAAAACGGATGATAGGGATACTTCAATCCGCCGCCGACGTTCGCCACCGTGGCGAATCCGAGCGTTGGATTGTAGACCTGCCCCGCCAGCGCCGCTTGTTTGCGCGATGCGAGATAATCCGCGACGTCGATCGGATTTCCGGACTGGTCCACCACCTCCACCTGCTTGCCATTGATTTCGTAGGGAGGCATCTCAATCGAGTAGCCAACTCCATAAGTCAGCGTGAAGCGTGGCTTCATGCGCCAGGCGTCACTGAAATATACGTTGTAGTAGGGGATGATGCTCTGATCGAATGCCGGCGTACCGAGAGGCTGCAAGCTCAGGTTCGGCCCCTGTCGCGTATACAGTGTCTGCGACTGCGATACCAGACCGAGAACCTCCGCGTAAAGAGTGTTCCAGTTGTTCACCTGCGCCGTGGGCAGCGACGCAGGCATGTAGGCGGACGGCATATTGATGCCAGACCCGGTGGCGACTTGATAGACGGTCCAGTTGACGGTCCCGCTGCCGTTATCGGTGCGCATGTGGTAATCGAAGTTGCGCTCATAAACGCCGCCGAACTGGAGGAAGTGGTTGCCCTTCAACATGGTCACGTCGTCGCGGATTGCTTTGTCCTGTCCATCCCAGAAACGCTGGCGAATGTCCCCGGCATCCACGTTGTAAGGGATCAACGCGTTTGCCGATTCGCCACCGATCTCGACCGCGCCTCCCAGGCCTGGCAATTGCGGCGGCGCGCCGTAGGTTCCCCACTGCCAGAAGTTGCGGGTGTAGTTGAAGCGAAAATCGTTGGTGACGCTCGGAGAAATGGTGGTGGTCAGTCCGGCGAGAAGGTATGAGGGCAGTTGGACACGCGGCGCATAGGCCGCCGGGACGCCGGGTTTGTCGCCGGGCAGCGCCCCGCCGATGTCTACCTGCGCGGGGTTGATTTGCGTGTAGCGGGTCAAGCGGTAGCTGGACATGAAGCGCCAACGCTCGCCAAAATCGTGATCGATGCGCGTTACAAGTGAGTTGGATCTCTCGGGCGTGGCCAACGTGGAGAGATATCCTTGGGTGTTGAAGTGGTCGCCCGCCGTAGGATCGTTCGGCAGCGGCATGAATTTCGACCAGATCTGGTTGACAATGGGGTTCAGTCCGAGGCCGCGCGGATCGCAGGGTCCGCCCGCGCATACGGCGGGCTGATAAGTCACGCCCGCGACCGTAACCGCCCCCGGATTCAGGTTGTAAGGCACGTACTGTCCCGCGCTGTTCGGCAACTGGATCACGCCCGCGCGCATCAGCGCGGAGGGCACTGGGCGTTCATAGGTTCCGTAGTTGGGAAAGCGATAGCCTTCGAAGTTGGTGAAGAAATAGGTTCGCCCTCCCCAGAATCGCGGCGTTAAGGGACCGCCGAGGGCAGCGCCAAAGCGGTTTCTGTGGGTGACCGGGAGCGCCGTATAGGGCAATCCGTTGGCGGGCGTGTGATCGTTCTTCCAGGTATTGGCGGCGCCAATATTGGTTGCGAAGTAGTATTCGTAAACCGATCCGTGGAAGGCATTGGCGCCGCGCTTCGTGACCAGTTGAATCTGTCCGCCCGAGGCGCCATTGAAGTCCGCAGTCTGGTTGCTGATCGCCACCTTGAACTCCTCAATGCTCTCCACTGGCGTTGGAATGGCGCCCGTGGGGGCGCCGTTGGAGGCGAAGAACGTGGTGTAGATAATCTGGTTGCCGTCCATGTCGCTGGTGATATTGCCGCCATCCAACTGGAACGTGTTTTGATCGTTCATTACGCCGGCTACCGAGCCCGTGGGCGTCACCGCCGGCTGGAGAGTGGCGAGCGTGGAAACGTCCCGTCCCAGGTTCGGTAGAAAAAGAAGGGACGGCCCCGACAGCGTCGACCCGACGGTGGCATTCATGGTCTGAAGGCCGGCTCCAGGCGCCGCTTTCACTTCGACGGTGGTGTACTCCGGCCCCACCTTCAGTGTGGCATCGATGGTGAGCGTCAAACCGACCTCGACAATCTGCGAGTTCACGTGGTCAACGGAGAATCCTGTCTTGGAAATGCTCAGATCGTAAACCCCCGGCGGCAGTTGAACGGTATAGCGCCCGGCGTCGTTGGTGGAGGTGGCACGCACGGCGCCAGTGGCGGCGTCCTTCAATTGCACGGTGGCTCCGGAGACAACCGCGTGCCCCTCATCCGTGACTACGCCGGAAACGGCGCCGCTCGAGGTCGATTGTGATAGCAGGCAAGGACCGAAGGCGGCAGCGCATAGGAATAAGTAAACTCGAATCACGGAACTCCCTCCAATCTTTTGAGCTGTCGCCAGATTCTATCACCATTTTTTGTATCTTAATTGACAGAAGATTTTTTTGTATCTTAATTGACAAAAGTTATTAACTCCGCTATTGTTGCCACTAAACTTCATCGGCTACCAGTAAAACCTTCTTATGGTTAGCTAAGGAGAATACCGGATGTCTACGCAGCAGATCCAGATTAAGACCAATGCATCTCCTACCCGCTTGCAACCTGGAGAGTTTTCCCCCCGCGCAGTAACGGCAAACGCCGGCGATAACCTCACTTGGTTCAATCAGGATAGTCAGGACCACTGGCCGGCGCCCAGCGCGGCCCAGAAAACGGGGTGGCTCCCATATCAGATCCCGGCAGGCAGCGAATCCAGAGGCGATTTGGCCTTAGGCCCGAATGCCGCCTACGTGGCTACCGCAACCAATACTAACCCGGTTGTATTCACCACTCGCGGATCGGCGCCCGCCACCGGAGCAATAGTCAAACTGAGCTATTCGCCGCCGAGTCCGCCACCTTCACCAGCATCTCCCTGGGCGGCAGCGACCAACGGAAAGTCATTTGTCGCGACCAACCTGGGGCCGGATACTTGTTCCATCCCGCTGGACGGCGCCGCCCTTGGCCCTCTGGTGGGGCTGGTTACTATTTCGAAGCCCGGGCCCTACACGCTGGATTATGTGTGCGCTCTACATCCCGAGGAAACCGGAACCATCACCGTGAACCCACAACAGTAGTAACTAAGGAGAGGTCAATGCTCGAAGATAACGAGACACCTTGCGCGCAAACGGGCGACACACGCCGTGAATTCTTCGGCCGGGTTCTGGCCGCTGGCGCCGGCTTCGCGCTGAGCGCCGGGCTCCCTTACGAGGGAAAAACCGTGGAAGCGCAGAACGCCCCGGCGCCCGGTGCGCCGGGTGAGAAACTGGTTCCCATCGCCGAGATCAAGAAGACCGCGCCCGAAGGTCCGGTGCAGGGCGTCATTAAAATTCTGAACGAGAACAAGGCCTATCTCAGCGGATCGAAGACCGGCGGACCGCCGGTTCCCAATACGGGGCAGATGCGCTATTTCGCCGGCTCCCTACCGCACGGTCCGCAGATCTGGCCGCCCAAGAATGGCAATCCCGCGCCGGGTCCCACATTGCGCGCCCGTATTGGCGACACGGTGCAAGTTACTCTCCTGAACCAGGTGGATGTCAGCGCCTTCGGCAATACTCTCGATACCGGCGAACAGGGCAATGGCTGCGACGTCGTGACCTCGGTGATTCCAGGCGGCAACCTCAATACCTATCCCGGCGACCCGCCGTTCGACACGATGCCGAACTGCTACCACGGATCGAGCACTGCCAACCTGCACTATCACGGGACGCACATGAGCCCGAATGTAATCGAAGACAACGTGTTCGTGCAGCTTCGGCCGTCGCCGCGCGTCAAAGGCGCGCCGGTAGTGGACGAGGGCTACCTGGCCCGGAACGGCTTCGCTAAGATCTTCACCGACTGCCAGGCTGGCCACTCGCCCACGAAGTGGCAAGACCTGCCGTTTGGCTGGCAAAGGGCGCAAGAAGCCCTATTAAAGGAGTACGACAAAAATTCCGTCTGGCAGGGAAAGAGAGGCGCAACGCCTCAAAACGATCAATTGTGGTATAGAGACTACGCCGATATCGTGAACGGCCGCTGGCCTCAATATTTCGTCGGCGCCTATCCCTCCTGCTTCAAACTCCCGGTTTGGAATGGGCAGTCCGGGAGCATGGGCCAGTCCCCTGGGACTCACTGGTATCACGCGCACAAGCACGGATCGACGTCGCTCAACCTGAGCGATGGGTTGGCCGGCGCCTTCATCATCGAAGGCGACTACGACGACAAGCTAAAACCGTGGTTTCACAAAGAGGTCGTGCTGGTGCTCCAGTCCTACGCCGCCCAAATCAGCGCTCTCCGCGCCCCCAATGCCAGCACTACCGACCTGGTTTATGTCAATGGGCAATACACGCCGGTACTTGAGATGCAGCCGGGCGAAGTTCAACTTTGGCGGATCGTCAACGCGACTAGCGGAACTTCCTTGCCGCTGAATGGTCCCGACAACTCCGCGTCGGCGCCGGCCTCAAGTGGATCCAAACGGCGCAGGACGGGGTGCAACTCCATCCCGACAATTATCAACTCGGCGTCAACATCGCCCAGAAGACCCCGGGAACTTGGACAAATGCCACGCTGACCACGCCGATGGTGGCACGCCCCGTGGTTCGGCAACCTGGCGGCGGGGAATCGCGTGGATATGCTGGTGCAAGCGCCGGCGTCCGGGACGTTTCAGGTCACATTTGGCACGGGGCAGACGCTGCTCTTCACCGTCAAAGTGACAGGAGATGCGCCCTCAAAAACGATCGCCTTTCCGCCGCCGCAAAGCGAATTCCCGCCGATGCCGAAGTTTCTCGACGACCTTTCCTTTCAAGATGTGCACATACACCGGGAACTGCACTTCAAAAGCACCTCGGTAAGTGGAGGCGTTCCGGGCTTCACGATTCCGCAGACGCAGACCATCGACGGCAAGCGGTTTCAGGACCATGTCATCGATCAGACAATGGAGTTGGGCGCTACCGAAGAGTGGACGCTATACAACGACGGAGGCGCGGCGCACCCGTTTCATATCCACGTCAATCCGTTTCAGGTAACCGAGATCAAGATATCTGCGACTGCGGATCCGATCAAGCTTCCTACGCCGTGGATCTGGTGGGACAACGTCGCCATCCCGCAGGGCGGCTACATCAAAATGCTGAGCCGCTTCGCCGACTTCACCGGGGCATACGTGTTGCACTGCCATATCCTGGATCATGAGGATCGGGGCATGATGCAGATGGTGCAGGTAATATCCGCCACCACGCCGATCGGGCATCACTAATTAGGGTGCTCGCGGCGTCGCCACTTCGTTATGCTTGACGTAACGCATAATGCACGTTATTCTTGTTGATGATCGTAAGCTTTCGAGACAAGCGTAAGAGAGATTTCTGGGCCGGCAAACGAGTGAAGGCTTTTTCGGAAATCGAGCGGCCGGGCCGCCTGAAGCTTGATCGGCTGGAGGCGGCCTTTAGACTCGGTGATCTTGCCGTCCTTCCGGGTAATCGGTTAGAGGCGCTCACCGGGGATCGAAAAGGACAGTTCAGCATTCGTGTTAACGACCGGTGGCGGATCTGTTTTGAATGGCTGGACGATGAACCCGGGCCGTCCAAAGTGGAGATCGCCGATTATCACTAGGAGACAACCGTGGCAATCGTCCTGATTCATCCCGGCGAACACTTGGCGGAGGAATTGAGAGAACTGGGCATGAGCGCCGCCGCACTGGCGCGTAATCTGCGGGTGCCAACCAATCGCGTTACCGGCATTTTAAATGGGCAGCGCGCGATCACCGGAGATACAGCGTTACGCCTATCCCATTTCTTCGGCACGAGTCCGGAGTTTTGGCTGAACCTTCAAAGCCTTTATGATCTGCGATTGGCTCAAAAAAAAGTAGGCAAATCTATTCAAGCGCTGCCGAGGTTGAGACTTTCCCGCATCCCCGCGTGACGCGGTGTAGGCTAAACGACTTTGCAGCAGTTCCAAGCGGTTCCACACCCCGCTTGCATCCCTTTTACCAACCTGTTAAAGTATCAGAAGTCCCAACTAAGCTCAGTGGGAGGTTCGTGCGCTTTATGGCGGACCGCTTGCACCAATGAGGAGATATGGCACAGAAAACCAGGAAAAAAATATCAAGCCGCGCGCAAGCAGGTCGAAGCGCGCGAGTACCCGCTCGAAGCAGGCGGTTCCTCTTCTCCAGAAGATCAAGTTCGCCAAGTTCGACGAGACCGTCGAAGTCCACATGCGCCTGGGCGTCGATCCCAAGCATGCCGACCAGATGGTGCGCGGCACGGTGGTCATGCCCAACGGGCTCGGCAAATCGAAAAAAGTGCTGGTGATCGCCAGCGGCGACAAGCAGCGCGAAGCCACCGAAGCCGGCGCCGATTTCGTGGGCGGCGAAGACATGGTCAACAAGATCCAGTCGGAAGGCTGGACCGATTTCGACGCCGTGATCGCCACGCCGGACATGATGCGCTCGGTCGGCAAGCTCGGCAAAGTGCTCGGCCCGCGCGGCCTGATGCCGAACCCGAAGACCGGCACGGTGACGGCCGATGTCGCCAAGGCCGTTCAGGAAGTCAAGGCCGGTAAAGTGGAGTTCCGCGTCGACAAGACCGGCATCATCCATGCGCCGGTCGGCAAGATCAGTTTTCGCGCCGATAAGCTGGTGGAGAATGCGTCCAGCCTGATCACCGCGGTGCTCAAGGCCAAGCCGTCGGTGGCCAAGGGCAAGTACGTGAAGAGCGCGACGCTGTGCTCCACCATGAGCCCGGGCATCGCGATCGATGTGGCGGAGTTGACAGCGAAGGAAGCGGCGGCGCAGGCTTAAAGCCCGACAGGTGTTTCCATGAAAAACAAGGAAGACAAGAAAAAAGATTTCGAAGATCTGCGCAAGGCCTCGAGAAGGCGAACAACGTGTTCGTCACCGGCTTCGAGAAGCTGACGGTCGATCAGGATTTCAACCTGCGCAAGACGATTCGCGGCGCGGGCGGCAACTACAAGGTTGTGAAGAACAACATCGCGGAGATCGCCTCGGAAGGCACGCCGTCCGAGCAGGTGCTGAAGGGTCTGCAAGGGCATGACGTCGCTGGCGTTCACCACGACGATCCGGTGGCGCTGGCGAAGGCGCTGACGGCCTACGCGAAGACCAACCCGGCATTTACTTTCAAGGCGGGTCTGGTGGAAGGCCGCGCGATCGACATCAAGGCGATCAACGATCTGGCCACGATGCCGTCGAAGGAAGAGATTTTTGCCAAGCTGCTGTATCTGATCAACGCTCCGGCGCAGCGGCTGGTGACGGCGATGAATGCGGTGGGACGCAATCTGGCGGTGGTGGTCGATCAGGGCGTGAAGGAAAACAAGTTTCAGGCGTAGGCGGTTTGATCAGCGGACAGTTTTGAACGAAAGAGTTTGAGGAGTTTTTAAGATCATGGCGGACATTAACGCAATTGCGGATCAGATTCAGGGCTTGACGCTGCTCGAAGCTCGCAGCTCGTGAAGTTGCTCGAAGAGAAGCTGGGCGTTTCGGCGGCGGCGGCGGCTCCGGTGACGGCGGCGGGCGGCGGCGGCGGCGGCGGCAGCTCCGGCAGCGGAAGAGAAGACCGAATTCACGGTGGTTCTGACTGCGGCCGGCGCCAACAAGATCAACGTCATCAAGGCTGTGCGCGAAGTCACCAGCCTCGGCCTGAAAGAAGCCAAGGATCTGGTGGATGGCGCGCCCAAGCCGGTCAAGGAAGGCGTCAGCAAGGACGAAGCCGAGACCATCAAGAAGAAGTTCGTCGACGCCGGCGCAACTGTCGAAGTGAAGTAAGCGAGCTGTCAGCGTTACGGCCGTAGCGTTTGAGTGCGGACAGCTCGTGGCGGCATGGTAGCGGCGCTGCGAGCTTCTGGCTCCGTGCCGCTATTGGACTTTGCATTTGACGGGTGGACGTTTCGGTGCTAACGTTGTAAGTTGGCGTTGGTATCTACCGGATTCAGACCCGGATTGGTGACGGTGGCGCTGGAATCCTGGCAGTTCAATTGCAAGTCCGGTCGAAACCTGCGCGTGAGGGGCTTTGTGCGCTTTCGTGCCGCAACGCCATCGCGTGTATTCGTGCGCTCAGACGTCCGTTCTCATCCGTCGTCAGCTCTCCAGCGCTGCGCATTCAGCGTCCGATACCGGCACGAGTTTCCTGCCCCGGTTCGTCTTCAATTCGGCGACGTCTGTCGAGGCGAATCGCGCTCCCGGGCTTGCCGTTGGTTTTGGTTTCCAGGTAAGCGCGTCTCTGATGCGTCGGCTGCTCGGCCGTCACGGAGTTCCTGAATCCATATGTCATCGAAAACGGCGCTGGCCCCCGAGAGAGTTGATTTTTCCAAAATCAAGACTTCGATTCCGATTCCGAATCTGATCGAAGTCCAGAAGAATTCGTACGAGCAGTTCCTGCAGATGGATCTTCTGCCGAATGAGCGCGACGATATCGGCCTGCAGACGGTTTTCACTTCCGTCTTCCCGATTTCCGATTTCCGCGGCGTCAGCCAGCTGGAATTCGTCGATTATTCGATCGGCAACTGGGAGTGCAAGTGCGGCAACCTGAAGGGTCTGCATCACCTCCGGTCCACCTGCCGCAACCCTTCCTGCGGCGCCACCATCAAGACCGATCCGTTCCACCCCGGCGACATTCTCTGCCACCATTGCGGCACCTTCAACAAGAACATCGTCACCTTCTGCAACAAGTGCGGCGACCCGGTCGGCCTGCAGCTGAAGTACGACAGGCCGGAGTGCGAAGAGCGCGGCATGACTTATGCCGCGCCGCTCAAAGTCACCATCCGCCTCACGGTCTACGCCAAAGATCCCGAAACCGGCGCAGAAGAGCGTCCGCGACATCAAGGAACAGGAAGTCTTCTTCGGCGAAATTCCGCTGATGACGAACAACGGCACGTTCATCATCAACGGCACCGAGCGCGTCATCGTCAGCCAGTTGCACCGTTCGCCCGGCGTGTTCTTCGAGCGCGTTGCGGCGCAGGGCTATTTCCTCGGCAAGATCATTCCCTATCGCGGAAGCTGGGTCGAGTTCGAATACGACAACAAGAACCTCCTCTATGTCCGCATCGACCGCAAGCGCAAATTCTACGGTTCGGTGTTTCTGCGCGCGCTGGGTCTCGAAGACCGACGAGCAGATTCTGCGCACGTTCTACCGCGTCAGCAAGATCAACATCAAAGACAAGAAGCTGCTCTGGAACGTGGACGAGAGCCTGATCGGCCTGAAGCTTTCCCACGCCATCAACGACAAGGCCGGCGAAACCGTCGTGCCGCAGGGCAGCAAGATCACCGCCGGCCTGATGCAAGGAAATCCATGAAGACCAAGATCGACGCAGGTCGAAGTCGCGGCCAACGATCTGGAAGGCGCCTTCATCGCCGCCGACGTGGTCGACATGTCGACCGGCGAAGTGATGATCGACGCCAATCAGGAACTGACCCCGACCGTGATCGGCAAGCTGATCGAAGCCGGCATCGAAGACTTCGAAGTCTTCTTCCCCGAGCGCGACGAAGTCGGCACGGTGATCTCGACCACGCATCAGCAAGGATCCGGTCAAGACGCGCAGAAGAAGCGCTGATCGAAATCTACCGCAAGCTGCGTCCCGGGCGATCCGCCCACGCGTCGATACCGCCACGCAGTTGTTCCAGGGCATGTTCTTCGACGCGCGCAAGTACGATTTCTCGCGCGTGGGCCGCATGAAGTTCTCGATCAAGATTTACGATGCGCCCGAGTCGCCGGTGCGCAAGAAGGCCGACGGCACGAATTACGATGCGCGCATCCTGCATCCCGAAGATTTCCACGACACCATCCGCTACCTGCTGAAACTGCGCAAGGGCATCGGCGCGGTGGACGATATCGATCACCTCGGCAACCGCCGCGTGCGCGCGGTGGGCGAACTGCTCGAAAACCAGTTCCGCATCGGCCTGGTGCGCATGGAGCGCGCCATCAAGGAAAAGATGTCGGTCTACCAGGAAATGTCGACGGCCATGCCGCACGACCTGGTGAACGCCAAGCCGGTGATGGCGGCCATCCGCGAATTCTTCGGATCGAGCCAGCTTTCGCAGTTCATGGATCAGACCAATCCGCTCTCGGAGATCACGCACAAGCGGCGTCTCTCGGCCCTTGGACCAGGCGGTCTGTCCCGCGAGCGCGCCGGCTTCGAAGTGCGCGACGTGCACCCGACGCACTACGGCCGCATCTGCCCGATCGAAACGCCGGAAGGCCCGAACATCGGTCTGATTTCGTCGCTCTCCTGCTTTGCGCGCATCAACGATTACGGCTTCATCGAGAGCCCGTACAAGCAGGTGATCAAGGGCGCGGTGGTCGACGAAGTCCGGATCCTGAATCCCGGGCGACACCGATTTCAAAGTCGGCGACGTCGTGCTGCGCGACGATGCTCGAGAAGGCCAACACGCAAGCTCGGCGCCAAGAAGCAGCCGGCCGAATACGAAGCCCACTGCGAATATCTCTCGGCGTGGGAAGAAGACAAGTACACCATCGCGCAGGCGAACGTGGAGCTCGACGAAAAGGGCCGCATCGTGCCCGAACTCTGCCAACGCCCGCCAGGCCGGCAACTTCGTGCTGAAGCCGCGGGACGAGATCGAATACATGGACGTCAGCCCGAAGCAGCTGGTCTCGGTTGCCGCCAGCCTGATTCCGTTCCTCGAAAACGACGACGCCAACCGCGCGCTGATGGGATCGAACATGCAACGCCAGGCGGTTCCGCTGCTGCGCGGCGATGCTCCTTATGTCGGCACCGGCATGGAGTACGTGACGGCGCGCGATTCGGGCGCGGTGGTGCTCTGCAAGCGCGCCGGCGTGGTGGATTCGGTCGATTCCGAACGCATCATCGTGCGCGTGGAAGGCACGGCGCATGAAGGCCAGATGTCGCGCGAAGTGGGCGCGGACATCTACCAGATGACCAAGTTCAAGCGCTCGAACCAGAACACCTGCATCAACCAGAAGCCCATCGTCAGTCAGGGCCAGCGGGTGGTGAAGGGTCAGGTTCTGGCCGACGGCCCCTGCACCGATATGGGCGAACTGGCTCTCGGCCGGAACGTGCTGGTGGCGTTCATGCCGTGGCGCGGCTACAACTTCGAAGACGCCATCCTGGTCAGCGAAAAGCTGGTCAAGGAAGACTACTACACCTCGATCCACATCGAAGAGTTCGAAATCGAAGCGCGCGACACCAAGCTCGGGCCGGAAGAAATCACCCGCGACATCCCGAACATCGCCGATTCGTTCCTGCGCAATCTGGACGAATCGCGGCGTGATCCGCATCGGCGCCACGGTGAAGCCGGGCGACATTCTGGTGGGCAAAGTGACGCCGAAGGGCGAAACGCAGCTCACTCCGGAAGAGAAACTGCTGCGCGCGATCTTCGGCGAAAAGGCCGGCGACGTGAAGGACGCTTCGCTCTACTGCCCGCCGGGCATCGAAGGCACGGTGGTCGATTGCAAGATCTTCTCCCGCAAGGGGCAGGAGAAGGACGAGCGGTCGCAGCCGCATCGAAGAGACGCAGATCGCGCGTCTGCAGCGCAACCTGCAGGACGAAATCCGCATCCTGACCGACGAGCGCGCCAAGCGCCTCGGCAATCTGCTCGAAGGCAAGGAAGCTGCTGGCCGACCTGCACGACGAAAAGACCAACAAGAAGCTGCTCGCCAAGGGCGCCGATTCTCGACCGCGATCTCGATCGAGAAGACGCATTCGCGCGACCTGAAGCGCATGCGCTTCACCAACAAGGACCCGCGCATCAACGAGCAGATCGACGAAATCGAAGAGATGACGTCGCGCCAGATCGCGGTGCTCGAAAAGATCACCGACGAGAAGATCGCGCAAGCTGCGCAAGGGCGATGAACTGCCTCCGGGCGTGATCAAGCTGGTGAAGGTCTATATCGCCATGAAGCGCAAGCTTTCGGTGGGCGACAAGATGGCCGGCCGCCACGGTAACAAGGGCGTGATCGCGCGCATTCTTCCGGAAGAAGATATGCCGTATCTGCCGGATGGAACGCCGGTGGAAATCGTGCTCAATCCGCTCGGCGTGCCTAGCCGTATGAACGTCGGTCAGATTCTCGAAACCCACCTCGGCTGGGCGGCGAAGGCGCTGGGCGTGCAGTTTGCGACCCCGGTGTTCGACGGCGCGACCGAGAAGGAAATCAAGAAGCAGCTGACCGAAGCCGGCCTGCCGACCTCGGGCAAGACCAAGCTGTTCGACGGCATGACCGGGCACGGAGTTCGAGCAGCCGGTGACCGTGGGCTACATCTACATGCTGAAGCTCTCGCACCTGGTGGACGACAAGATCCACGCGCGCTCCATCGGGCCGTATTCGCTGATCACGCAGCAGCCGCTGGGCGGCAAGGCGCAGTTCGGCGGACAGCGCTTCGGCGAAATGGAAGTCTGGGCGCTCGAAGCTTACGGCGCCGCTTACATTCTGCAGGAGCTGCTGACGGCGAAGTCGGACGACGTTTATGGCCGCGCCAAGATTTACGAGGCCATCGTCAAGGGCGAAGCCGCCATCGAGCCGGGCGTGCCGGAATCGTTCAACGTGCTGATTCGCGAATTGCAGTCGCTGTGTCTCGATGTGGAGTTGATGAAGAAGTTCCGCGAGAAATGCCGGATACGGCGCTCGCGGCGGATTAAGAACAATTCGGCCGCAGATGACGCAGAGAACGCAGAGAACGCAAATTGCTTCGTGTTATCTGCGTCTCAGCGTCTCTGCGGCTGAACAGGTGTTTTATGAATTTATCTGGAGAATAATATGCGATCCTCTCCCTACGATCGGGCAAATATGATCGCGGATTTCGATTCCATCCGCATTTCTCTGGCTTCTCCGGAAAAGATCCGGAGCTGGTCCCACGGCGAAGTCACCAAGCCGGAAACCATCAATTACCGCACCTTCAAACCGGAGCGCGACGGCCTGTTCTGCGCGCGGATCTTCGGACCCGTGACGGATTGGGAATGCCTGTGCGGCAAGTACAAGCGCATGAAGCACCGCGGCGTGATCTGCGACAAGTGCGGCGTCGAAGTGACGCTGGCGCGCGTGCGCCGCGAACGCCTGGGCCACATCGAACTGGCCAGCCCCTGCTCGCACGTCTGGTTCTTCAAGGGCCTGCCCTCGCCGCATCGGCCACCTGCTCGATATCACGCTGCGTGAGCTCGAGCGCGTGCTCTATTTCGAAGCCTACGTCGTCGTCGATCCGGGCGAAGTGGCCGGATCTGGCGCAGGGCGAAGTCATCACCGACGAGCGCAAGCGGCAGCTCGACCAGGAATTCCCGCGGCAAGTTCGTCGCCATGATGGGCGCCGAAGGCATCAAGGAACTGCTCAAGAAGATCGACGTCGAATTGCTCAGCGAAGACATTCGCGAGAAGATGAAGACCGAGACTTCGCAGCAGAAGAAGCTGAAGTTCGCCAAGCGTCTGCGCGTGGTCGAAAGCTTCCGCAAATCGGGCAACAAGCCGGAGTGGATGATTCTCGACGTGCTGCCGGTGATTCCGCCGGAACTGCGTCCGCTGGTGCCGCTCGATGGCGGCCGTTTCGCCACCTCCGATCTCAACGATCTTTACCGCCGCGTCATCAACCGCAACAACCGGCTGAAGAAGCTGATGGAGCTGCATGCGCCGGACGTGATCGTGCGCAACGAAAAGCGCATGCTGCAGGAAGCCGTCGACGCGCTGTTCGATAACGGCCGCCGCGGCCGCGTGCTGCGCGGCGCCAACAACCGCCCGCTCAAATCGCTCTCCGATACGCTCAAAGGCAAGCAGGGCCGCTTCCGCCAGAACCTGCTCGGCAAGCGCGTCGATTATTCCGGCCGTTCGGTCATCGTGGTCGGTCCCGATCTGCAAGCTGCACCAGTGCGGTCTGCCCAAGAAGATGGCGCTCGAGCTGTTCAAGCCGTTCATCTATCACCGCCTCGAACAGCGCGGCCATTGCACCACCATCAAGCAGGCCAAGGAACTGGTCGAGCAGCAGGATCCCGGTGGTTTGGGACATTCTCGAAGAGGTCATCAAGGACCATCCGATTCTGCTGAACCGCGCTCCCACGCTGCACCGCCTCGGCATTCAGGCGTTCGAGCCGGTGCTGGTCGAAGGCAAGGCCATCAAGATTCACCCGCTGGTCTGCACCGCGTTCAACGCCGATTTCGACGGCGACCAGATGGCCGTCCACATTCCGCTGTCGCCCGAAGCGCAGATCGAAGCCTCGACGCTGATGCTTGCGTCGAACAACATTCTGTCGCCGGCGCACGGCGGACCCATCGCCATTCCCACGCAGGACATGGTGCTCGGCTGCTACTACCTGACCAAATCGCGTCCCGGCGCCAAGGGCGAAGGCCGCACCTTCGCTTCCACCGACGACGTTCTGATCGCGCTCGAAATGGGCGAAGTGGAAACGCTGACGCCGATCAAGCTGCGCTACACCGGCAAAGTGATCGACCTGGTCAAGGCGTTCGACAACCAGAACATCATGCACACCGAGCCGATCGAGTTCGTGAAGCAGTACATGGACACCACCGTCGGCCGCGTGATCCTCAACGACCATCTGCCGCGAGGACATGCCGTTCATCAACGGCCTGCTGAAGAAGAAGGGTCTCGGCCAGCTGGTGCAGTACTGCTACCTGAAGTTCGGCCTGCAGATCACGGTGCGACATGCTGGACGAGGTCAAGAACCTCGGCTTCCTCTACGCCACGCGCGCCGGCATCTCGATCGGCATCGACGACATGGTCGTCCCGGGCGAGAAGGCCGGCCTGGTGCGCGAACGCCGAGAAGGAAGTGGTGGCCGTCGAAAGCCAGTATCAGGACGGCGCCATCACCCACGGCGAACGCTACAACAAGATCATCGAAATCTGGTCGCAAGGTCACCGAGAAGGTTTCCGATGAGATGTTCAGCGCCATGGAAGAGGACGACCGCACCGGCCGCTACCTCAATCCGATTTACATCATGGCCGATTCCGGCGCGCGCGGTTCGAAACAGCAGATCCGCCAGCTCTCCGGTATGCGCGGTTTGATGGCCAAGCCCTCGGGCGAGATCATCGAAACGCCCATCACCGCCAACTTCCGCGAAGGCCTCAACGTGCTGCAGTACTTCATCTCGACGCACGGCGCCCGCAAGGGTCTGGCCGATACCGCGCTGAAGACGGCCGATTCCGGCTACCTGACGCGCCGTCTGGTGGACGTGGCGCAGGACGTGATCATCAGCGAAAACGATTGCGGCACCACCGAAGGCATCTCGTCGAGCCGATCATCGAATCGGGCGAAATCATCGAGCCGCTGCGCGACCGCATCGTGGGCCGCGTGGCGCTCGAAGATCAGAAGCGATTACGAAGGCAACGTGATCGTCGGCGGTCAACCAGGAGATCACCGAAGAACTGGCGGCGGCGATTCAGGCGGCCGGTATCGAGCGCGTCAAGATCCGCTCGGTGCTGACCTGCGAATCGAAGCGCGGCGTTTGCGTCGCCTGCTACGGCCGCAACCTGGCGACCGGACGGCTGGTGGAGCGCGGCGAAGCGGTCGGCGTGATCGCGGCGCAGTCCATCGGCGAACCCGGCACGCAGCTCACCATGCGTACGTTCCACATCGGCGGAACGGCGACCCGAATCACCGAGCAATCCACGCAGGACGCCAAGTCCGACGGATTCGCGCAGCTACATCGGCATCCAGACGGTTCGCAGCAAGACGGGCGAAATCATCGCCATGAACCGCAACGGCATCATCGCGGTGGTGGACGACAAGGGCCGCGAAAAGGAACGCTACCCGGTGGTTTACGGCGCGCGCATTCTGGTGGAAGACGGCGCGCCGGTGAAGGCCAACCAGATCCTGCTCGAATGGGATCCGTACACGTTCTCGATCCTGACCGAAGTCACCGGCGCGGTGCACTTCAAAGACCTGCATCGACGGGCTCACGCTGCAGGAGCAGGTGGACGAAGTCACCGGCATGTCGCAGCTCGTCGTGACCGATTCGCCCGACGAGAAGCGGCAGCCGCATGATCGTCATGCGGCCGGAAGGCGCGCACGGGTTCGCGGTCGGAAGCCAAGAAGTACCTCATGCCGACCCACGCGCACCTGATGGTGCGCGACGGCGAAGAAGTCCACGCGGGCGACGTGCTGGCGAAGATCCCGCGCGAAACCACCAAGACCAAGGACATCACCGGCGGTCTGCCGCGCGTGGTGGAACTGTTCGAAGCGCGCAAGCCGCGTGAGACGGCCATCATCGCGGAGATCAACGGCGTGGTGAAATACGGCGAAGTGACCAAGGGCCAGCGCAAGATCTACGTGGTGGGCGACGATGGCGAGCAGCGCGAATACTCGCTGCCCCGCGGCGTACACATCAACGTGCAGGAAGGCGAGCGCGTGAAAGCGGGCGAGCCGCTGATGGACGGCCCGCGCAATCCGCACGACATTCTGGATGTGCTCGGCGAGAAGGAACTGCAGAAGTACCTGGTCAACGAGATTCAGGAAGTCTACCGTCTGCAGGGCGTCAACATCAACGACAAGCACCTGGAAGTCATCTCGCGCCAGATGATGCGCTGGGTGAAGGTCGAAGATATCGGCGACACCGAATTCCTGCCCGAAGAAGTGGTCGACAAGTTCAAGTTCCGCGCGGAAAACCAGAAGCGTGATCGATGCGGGCGGGCGTCCGGCGCAGGGCAAAGCGGTGCTGCTGGGCATCACCAAGGCGTCGCTCTCGACCGATTCGTTCATCTCCGCGGCGTCCTTCCAGGAGACCACGCGCGTGCTCACCGAAGCCGCCATCAACGGCAAGGTGGACTACCTGCGCGGCCTCAAGGAGAACGTCATCATGGGCCGCCTGGTTCCGGCCGGCACCGGCATGGAGTATTACCGCCAGGTGAAGATCGCGGGCGAGGACGTGGTGGAAGAGCCAGTGGCCGAGCCGACGCTCGATGCCATCCCCGGTTACGACGAAGAGGCGCGCGTGCAATACGCCGGCGGCCTTTCCGAAGATACCGGGCGAAGAAACGCTGGCGGAGTAAACGTCAGCTAGTTGAAACCATCAGCCGTCTGGGCGCGAATATCTATGACGCTATTCTTTTGGCCGGAGAGTTTGCGATAGATGACTATTCGATGAGCGACTTCCTGGTCCGCATCAAGAGAGCCGTCGTTGACGGCAACTATGCCTTCGGCGGGAAAGCTCGCCTCGAAATGGAATGCGACGGCTTGACTGAGCTGGATGTAGCTGAATCGATATTGAGCGCCGTAGCGATTTACAAGAAGCTAAGATCGACCAGCTTGCAGCGTCGCGGCAGAGAACACCTCTACGTCATCCAAAGCCCCAATTTGCCGGTTTGGCGATATACTCCAAGGGGAAGCTGGTCAACGAGGCGGCCGCGGAAACCTATTATTTTCTCGTCTCCTCAAAGCGAGCGATGTAGGGCTAAATATGAAAATTACATCGTGCCCAACGTGCGGAAGCCGGAAGATTCAGAAAGTGCGCCGCGACTTGGAAGGTGAGTTTGACGGCAGACAGCTACAAAGTTCAGGCGCTCGATTTGTACGAGTGCCCGGCATTGCGGCGAGCAGGTCTTCGATCGGGAGGCGATGCGGCAAATTGAATCCGTTTCGCCGACCTTTGCGCGATCTCATCGGCTGAAACGGCCGGCATAGCCTGGGAGGTTTTGCCTGCGCCTCCATCCGATTTACGCTACCCTGATCCTTAATGCCCAAGGCGAAAATCACCGCGCTGGGCTGCTACGTACCGCCCCGCGTACTCACCAACCACGATCTCGAAAAAATGGTCGAAACCAACGATCAGTGGATCGTCGAGCGCACCGGCATTCGCGAGCGCCACATCGCCGACTGAGAACGTCGCCACTTCCGACATGGCCATCGCCGCCGCCAAGTGCGCGCTCGCGCAGCGCGGCATCGACGCCTCCGACGCTCGACGCCATCATCGTCTGCACCGTCACGCCCGACATGCTCTTTCCCTCCACCGCCTGCCTGGTGCAGAACGCGCTCGGCGCGCGCGGCGCCTGGGGATTCGATCTCATCGCGGCCTGCTCCGGTTTCGTCTACGGACTACCACGGGCGCGGCCTTGGTGGCCGCGGGCACGCACTCGCAAGGTCCTGGTGATCGGCGCCGACACCATGAGCCGCATCATCGATTACACCGACCGCGCCACCTGCATCCTCTTCGGCGACGGCGCCGGCGCCATGCTGATCGAGCCCGCCGAAGATGGCGAAGACGCTGGGCTTCATCGATTTCCTGGGCGAAGTGGATGGCTCGGGCGGCGACTTCCTGAAGATGCCCGCCGGCGGCAGCCGCATGCCGGCCTCGCACGAGACCGTCGACCAGCGCATGCACTTCGTCCATCAGGAGGGCCAGCAGGTCTTCAAATACGCCGTGCGCAAGATGTACGAAGCGGGTCGCGACCTGCTCGCGCGCAACGGGCTCACCGGCGACGATATCGCGGTGCTGATTCCCCACCAGGCCAACCGCCGCATCATCGAGGCCGCCGCAGACCGCCTCGGGCTTCCCTCGGAAAAGGTGATGGTCAACATCGACCGCTACGGCAACACCACCGCCGGCACCATTCCCCTAGCCATGCGCGACGCCATTCAGCGAGGGCAGCTGAAGAAGGGCGACCTCGTGCTGCTCGCCGCTGTTGGCGCCGGCTATACCGTCGGCGCCAGCTTGTGGCGCTGGGCTTATTAGGTCCGCGGCGTCCAACCTTCGCGTTCCAGCAACGCCCGCTTGCGCCACAACCCTCCGCCGTAGCCGGTCAGCTCACCATCGCTTCCGATCACCCGATGGCATGGGATCACAATCGAGATGCGGTTGTCCCCATTAGCGTGAGCCACCGCCCGGGTTGCCGTGGGCTTGCCGAGCTTGCGTGCGAGATCGCCGTATGACCACGTTTCACCGTAAGGAATGGTGCGGAGCGTCGCCCATACCTTCTCTTGAAACGGGGTGCCGCTGACATCGAGCGGCACGGTGAACTCTCGCAGTTCGCCGGCGAAATACGCCGCCAATTGTGCGCGCATCTCGCACGTATGTGCGTTCTCTCCCGGAACGGCCGCATCGCCGGACCACTTGCGCACGCGGGCTAGTTGTTTTTCCAGTATTCGCCGGTCGGTATATTCCAGCATGCAGATGCCGCGATCCGTCGCGCCCGCCACGATAGGCCCGATCGGCGTTTCGATCCACGTCATGTGAACGCAATTCGTGCGATCCGCTTGTCCAGGAGGACAGCCGAAGACGCGCTCGAAGGCCGAACGGAATCCGCTGTGCGATTCGAACCCGCTTTCGAACACGACGTCGTCAATCTCCGCGCCCCCACGAATCTCCGTGAACGCCTCGCCCAAACGTCGCGCCCGCATATAAGCCTGAAACGTCATCCCGTACTTCGTCTGAAAGTGCCGACGGACCCGCGCCGGCTCGAGACCCAATTCGCGGAGGTCGTCATCTCGCCAGCGGCGGCGCGGATCCAATTCGATCGCGTCCACCAGCGGACGCAGCCAATCCGGCGACGCGCCGGGCGCTTCCATCGGCTTGCAGCGCTTGCACGGACGGTAGCCGGAAACGAGCGCCTCGCGCGCCGAGTCGAAGAACTCCACGTTCTGCGGCAGCGGCTTGCGCGCCGGGCAGGAAGGGATGCAGAAGATGCCGGTGGTTCGAACAGCTGTGTAAAACAGGCCGTCGTAAGAACTATCCGATTTCAAAAACGCGTCGACCATTTCGTCGCGCGTGGCAAGCAAACTCATGTCTTTATTTTAGGTTGTGCCGCCGTGGCTCTCCACCGAAAAAGCGACGTTGAATTCGCAGACGGGAGCTCTCAGCAATCAGCGGTCAGCTTTTGGAGCAGCGCGGTCAACATGCGTTTGAGTTCCGTTGCGCGGCGAGAGTTCCACGTGGCCTTTGGGTTAGATGAGATTCAAATCATTGGCCAGCAGAAGGTTGTTTCAGTCGTATCGTCCCCTACGGCGGCACCGGCCCCAGCTTTAAGCTGATCGCTGAATGCTGAAAGCTGACAGCTTGCCCCTCGCGCTGACAGCTTACTAGAACCTAACCCGCATGCCGTAACAACCCCGTATAAGCGATCTCGACGAATTGATCGGGCTTCATACCCTCGCCGAACTTGGCATCGAAATCCTTGGTGGGCGCTGCGGCAACGACCTCCTTGGCTGTCTTGCCCTCTTTGCGGAATTTCTCGAGACGCTCGTGGATGGCGGCCAGCATGTCGCGGCTAGCCTTCAGGTCGTCCTTCGTTGCCATCGGTCCGTGGCCGGGAATGATGCGCGTTTGAGTGTCGCCGGTATTGAGGAGACGGTCCTCGGCTGCCACCATGCCGCCGATCCAGCCGCCCGTCGAGTAATCGATCAGGGGGTACGTTCCGTTGAAGAGCAGATCGCCGGTGTGCAGAATGTTGACGTCCGGGAAGAACAGGTAAGCGTCGCCATCCGTGTGAGCCGGCGGAACGGGCGCGAACTCCACGGTATTGTCGCCGAACTTGATCTTGCCGCTCAGGGTGAAGACTTCGTTGGGCAGGCCCTCCTGTTTCAACGGTTCGATCGTCCGGTTAAGGCTTTCCATCACCACGCGCTGTCCCAGCCACTTCTTGGTATTCTCGTGCGCCATGATCCTCGCGCCGACGGCGCCGAGTGTTTCGTTGCAGCCGACATGATCGAGGTGCCAGTGCGTATTGAACTGGAGGACGATCTCGTGCGAGTCGACTTCGGCCGCCGCCTTCAGCAGGTCGGAGGCGCGCTCTGCGTAGCCGCCGTCCACCATCATCAGGCCGTCGCTGGAGAGGATTAGAGCGATGTTGCCGCCATCGCCGGTCAACAGCGCGATCCGGTCCGTAAGCTTGGTAGCTCGGATCGGCGTCGTGGGCGCTTGCGCGTGAAGGAACGACGCTCCCGCAGGCGCGGCAATCAGGGCGCGGAGCAGGTCTCGACGGGTCGAATGGATCATCAGCCGCAGCGTACCACGTCACACGGCCAGTTTCGCCAGCTCCAATGCATTTTTCGGAGCGTAGCCGGCTTGATCGTTATCGAAATAAATGTAAATTGCGCGCAGCTTGTCTTGCCATTCGCGGATGCGCTCGGCCCACGCACGCAGGGCGTCTTCGGAGTAACTGCCTTGATAAGCGCCATCGGGACCATGCAGTCGGACGTAGGTGAAGTCGGCGGTGATTTCATATCCCGAGCGGAAGCCGGCGATCTCGAAGATGCAGAACGCCATGCGATGGCGCCGCAGGATCGCGTAGATCTCCGCGGAATGCCAACTGGGATCGCGCAGCTCCAACGCATAGCGGTGGGCGCGCGGCAGGGCTTTCAGAAACGTATCGAGCCGCTCCGCATCGGCTTCCCAATGCGGTGGCAACTGGAAGACGATCGGGCCGAGCTTCCCCTGAAGCAGGTCCGCCCGTTCGAAGAAGCGTTCGATGCCGGTCTCCGGGTCTTTCAACTTCTTCATATGTGTGAGGAAGCGGCTGCCCTTCATGGCGAAACAGAATTCGCGTGGGGTGGAATCCCGCCAGTTGTTTAAGCCATTGGGTTGCGGCAGACGGTAGAAAGTGTTGTTGAGCTCCACCGTCTGAAAGTGTTGCGCGTAAAACTCGAGCATCTTCGACGCAGGCAGCTTGTCCGGATAGAATGGACCGCGCCAGTGCTTGTAGTGCCAGCCCGAGGTTCCGATGAAGATCTTCGCCCGCCGCTTCACGCCGCGGCGATCTCTTGCAAGATGCGTTCCGCTTCGGCAGGTGGATCTGCGGCGCGCGTGATCTGGCGTCCAATCACAAGGTAATCGGCGCCATCGCGAATCGCTTCGGCCGGCGTGGCCACGCGCTTCTGGTCGCCGCGGGCGGCCCCGGCGGAACGCACGCCGGGCGTGACGAGAATGGTCTCGGCGGGCACGATTTTGCGGAGCGAAGCAGCTTCGAGCGGCGATGCGACCAAGCCATCGATGCCGCACTCGACGGCTTTGCGCGCGCGGCGCTCGACCAACTGCGCGATCTCGCCCGTGTAACCGAGGTCGTCCATGTCCTCGGGGCCGAAGCTGGTGAGGACGGTCACCGCGAGCAGCTTCAGATCCGACGCGCCCTTGCCTTCCACGGCGGCGCGCATGATGGAGGCGCTGCCGTGAACGGTCAGGAAGCGCACGCCGGTCTTCGCCACTTGCGCTACCGCGCGCTTGACAGTCTCGGGAATGTCGTAAAACTTGAGATCGAGGAAGACGTCTTTGCCTTGCGCCTCAAGGTCGCGGACGATCTCCATACCGGCAGCCGCGTACAGCTCCATGCCGACCTTGTAGAAATCCGACGCTCGCGCCGAGCTTCGAGACCAGCGCGCGCGCCTCGGCGGCGGATTCGACATCGAGCGCGACGATGATGGGGTTGTGTGTCATATCAGTTCGATGGGCCTTTCGCGCTTCGGAACGGCGCGGCCGATGCGATAAGCATCGGGCAAGGATTTCTCCAGAGCGGCCGCATCGGCTTCGGGAAGCGAGATGAGCAGGCCGCCGGAAGTTTGCGGGTCGTAGAGCAGCGCCTCGATTTCAGCGGGCAATTCGCGCTTCACGGCGACGGCGCAGGAGGCGAACTCGCGGTTGTTCTTCAGGCCGGCGGCCAGGGCGCCCGCGCGCGCGTAATCCACCGCGCCGGGCAGAAAGCGCACGGACGCGGCGTCGATTTCGAGTGTCACGCCGCTCGCGTTCGCCATCTCGCGTGCATGTCCGATGAGGCCGAAACCGGTGACATCGGTGCAGCCGTGAACGTCGAAGCGCAGCATTTCCTCGCAGGCCTTGCGGTTGAGCGTGAGCATCTGCTCGATGGACGCGGCCACGTGCTCATCCGCCGCGATGCCCGCGCTTCAGGGCGGTGGAAACCACGCCGGTTCCGATGCGCTTGGTGAAAACGAGCGCATCGCCGGGGCGCGCGCCGGCATTGGCTTTGACGCGTTCGGGATGCACAAGGCCCGTTACCGAGTAGCCGAACTTGATCTCCTCGTCGTTGACGCTGTGGCCGCCGAGGATGGTGCACGACGCTTCGTGCATCTTTTCGGCGCCGCCTTTGAGGATGGCGGAGAGATCGTCGAATTCGCCCGCGGCTGGGAACGCGAGAATGGAGAGCGATGAGATCGGCCGGCCTCCCATGGCATAGACGTCGCTCAGCGAGTTGGCGGCGGCGATGGCGCCGTAGGTGTACGGATCGTCCACGATGGGCGTGAAGAAATCGACCGTCTGCACGAGAGCAAGCTCCGCCGTCAGCTTGTACACGCCGGCATCGTCGGCGGTGTCAAACCCGATTAGCACGTTTTCATCCGGCCAGCGCGGCACGCCGGCGAGCACCCGGTCCAACAACTTTGGACTCAGCTTGGACGCTCAACCGGCGGCTTTCACATGGGCTGTGAGCTTCTTGGACATGGGTCTCTTCATCATAACGGGCGCGCCTACAATATAGATAGAAGATGAAGGCCGCTCGCTTCCTCTGGCTTAGCCCTCTCGGTTGCCGCCCTTGCACAAGAATCGACGAGTATTTACTACGTCGTCTTTCTCCGCCCGGATCCGGCGCGCAAACCGATCGCGAAGGAGGAAGGCGAGCGCATCCAGAACGCTCACATGGCGAACATCCACAAGATGGCCGACGACGGGTATTCTGGCGGCCGCCGGGCCGTTCGAAAACGATCCGCCGCCGATCAGTGGCATCTTCGTGATGAAGGCGAAGATCGATCCAGGACGCGCAACGCATCGCGGCGAGGATCCCACAGTGCGCGAACACCGGAACACCATCGATGTCCACGCTTGGCGCGCGCCGGCGGGCATCGGCGACGAGTATTTCCGGCTGCACAGGGAGCATCCGGATACGCCGGAAAACATGGGCGTGCAGCCGATTTTGCTGTTGACGCGCGGGCCGGCCTGGAATGCCACCGCGCCTAAGGAACGCGTAGTGCGGCTGGCCGAGCATCAGCATTATATGGACGAACTCCATCGCGCGGGCAAGTTGGGGGCCGCCGGGCCGGTAGAAGGCGACCGCGAGATGATCGGCATCGTGGTCTTCCAACGCATTCCACCTGAAGAGGCGGGGCAACTCGATTGCCGACGACCCCGCGGTGAAGGCGGGTGTGCTGAGCGTGGAAGCGCACCGCTGGTGGTCGTCGGACCATGTCTTGCCATGGAAGCTCTGCTCGTTGACGGGGCTGCCGAAAAACGCATAGGAATTCAGCATGAAAAGTCCAGAATTCGGAATGAACAGCGGTGCGCCGACCCGCCGCCGCCTCTTGAAGGGCGCGGCCGGGGTTGCGGCGGCGGCCGCGGCGGCGCTCATGCCTCCAAACGTGCGGCGCATGCTGGCCCAGCAACAGCCTCGGCGCAGTTCCCTCACGCGATATCAAGCATGTCGTGGTGCTGATGCAGGAGAACCGGTCATTCGATCATTATTTCGGCACGATGGCCGGCGTGCGCGGGTTCGATGATCCGCATGCGCTGAAGCTTCCCAACGGACGATCCGTGTTTTACCAGCCCGATGCCGAGAATCCGGACGGACATCTGCTGCCGTTTCATCTGGACACCCATTCGAGCAGCGCGCAGAAGATTCCTTCCACCAGCCACGCATGGGCGGTGCAACATGAAGCGTGGAACGGCGGCCGGATGGATCGGTGGCTGCCCGCGCATCGCAAGGCCGACGGCGTGAAGGGCCCTTACGTGATGGGCTATTACAAGCGGGCCGACATTCCGTTTCAGTTCGCGCTGGCGGAATCGTTCACCATTTGCGACGCCTACCACTGCTCGGTTTTCGGACCTACCTGGCCGAACCGGATGTATCTGATGACGGGCATGATCGACCCGGATGCAACCGGGCGGCGGACCCGATCCTCAACAACAGGGCGCCGGCTGGCGGATATACCTGGACGACCTATCCGGAGCGGCTGCAGGAGGCCGGCGTGAGTTGGAAGGTTTACCAGCAGCAGGACAGCTACGGCTGCAACATGCTGAAGAATTTCAAAGTCTTCCAGCAGGCGCAGGCGGGATCTCCCCTTTATTCGCGCGGCATGCAGATCGACCCGGACGGGCAGTTCGAGTACGACGCCATGCACGACAAGCTGCCGGCCGTCTCCTGGATCATCCCGACCAGTTTTCAATCCGAGCATCCGGACTACATGCCGGCCGATGGAGCGGCGTTTGTCGCCAGCAAGATCGATGCGATTGCGGCCAACCCCGACGTATGGGCAAAGACCGTCTTCATCCTCAACTACGATGAGAACGACGGACTCTTCGACCACGTGCCGCCGCCGGTTCCCGCGCCGGGAACGCCGCACGAATTTGTCGGAGGTCTTCCGATCGGCGGCGGGTTCCGCGTTCCGTGCATCATCGTGTCGCCATGGACCGCGGGAGGCTGGGTTTGCAGCGAGCGATTCGACCACACTTCCGTGCTTCAGTTTCTGGAGGCATTCACCGGCGTCCGCGAGCCCAACATCACCGACTGGCGCCGGCGCACTTTCGGCGACCTGACGTCGGCCTTTCGATTTAAGGAAGCACGCAGCATGCCTCCGGTTCTTCCCGATACCATGGGCCCTCTCGCTCTCGCCAAGACGGGCGTGGCGAATCTGCCAAGGCCGGTTCTGCCTGCGGGCGGCCAACAGACCCCAAGGCAGGAAAAAGGCCGGCGCAAGCGCGTAACGGCCGAACCGATTAGGTAAGATATCGTCCGGCAGCATGCCGTCGGCGCGGCCATTGTCTTCGGAAGCTTTCGAAAAGACCCCTCACCCCCGCTAGAATAGAAATAGCGGCCTCGTTTGCCCGCACTTATGCCACTGGTCCCTCCTTATATCGAATCCTTGCGGCCTTACGAGGCTGGGCGCACCATCGAATCCGTACGCCGAGAGTTCGGGCTCACCCGCATCGCCAAGCTGGCTTCGAACGAGAATCCGCTGGGCGCGTCGCCTAAGGCGATCGAGGCCATGCGGCGCGAGCTGGATGGGCTGAACTACTATCCCGATGGCGGGCTTCGCTTGCGCGAAGTGCTGGCGCGCGAATTCGACTCGAAGGTCGAAAACGTCATCGCCGGCAGCGGGTCGGAAGGCATCATGTCGAACATCATCCGCGCCTTCCTGTGCGACGAGGATGAGGTGCTCACCACCGAGGCGGCGTTCATCGGGTTTCAGGTGCTGGCGAAATCGCGCGGCGTGAAATATCGCACCGTGCCCTATCGCGACTGGCATTACGATCTGACCGCGCTGGCCGGAGCGATCAACGCCAATACCAAAATCATCTATCTGGCGAACCCGAACAACCCCACCGGCACCATCTTCACGAAGTCGGAGTTCGACGAGTTCTACAAGCACGTGCCCGAGCGCGTGCTGATTATTCTGGACGAAGCTTACTTCGAGTACGCCAAGGACAACCCGCGCTATCCCGATTCCATGCACTACCGCTACGACAACGTGATCACGCTGCGCACGTTTTCGAAGATTTACGGGCTGGCGGGCGCGCGCATCGGATATGGGTTCGCGCACGAGGAGCTGATCCGCAATCTGCTCAAGGTGAAGCTGCCGTTCGAGCCTTCCACGCCCGCCCAGGCGGCCGGGATCGCGGCGCTGGCCGATAAGGAATTTCTGCATCGCTCGCTCGAAGTGAATGCGCGCGGCATGCAAGTATCTCACCGCCGGCCTGGAGGATCTCGGACTGACCGTGGTCCCTTCGCAGGCCAATTTCGTCATGATCCCGTCTGCCCTCCGAGCAGGACGCCACGCGCGTCTTCGAGGAGTTGCTGGCGCAAGGGGTAGTGGTGCGTCCGCTGAAGGCGTTCGGGCTGCCGCATTGCCTGCGGATTTCCACGGGACTGGACGAAGACAACCAGTTCTGTATTGAAGCATTGAGGAGAAGTTATGCCGCAAGTCTTGGAACATCCCAGCTCACTTAGCAGGAGCCGAGAAGGATTTTCTTCCGCTCAACGGCACCGATTACGTGGAGTTCTACGTCGGCAACGCACGGCAGGCGGCGTATTACTATCGCTCGGCGTTCGGATTCCGGCTGGCCGCCTATCGCGGGCCGGAAACCGGCACGCGCGACGCGGCTTCCTATGTCGCTGACGCAGAACAAAATTCGCTTGGTTTTGACCACGCCGCTTGCGCCCGAGCATCCCATCGCGGAGCACATCCGGCATGCACGGCGATGGCGTGCGCGATATCGCGCTGTGGGTGGATGACGCGGAATCGGCGTGGCGCGAGACCACGAAGCGCGGCGCGCAGAGCGTGCGCGAACCGGAGACGCTGCGCGACGAGCACGGCGAAGCGCGCATGGCATCGATCGCGACTTACGGCGACACGATCCATACCTTCGTCGAGCGGCGCAATTACAACGGAGTGTTTCTGCCGGGGTTCGCGCCGTGGAAGGCGACGATGCGGTATCGCGCCCCGTGGGGCTGAAGCATATCGATCACTGGTGGGCAACGTCGGTTTGGGCGAGATGAATCGCTGGGTGGATTTCTACGCCACGGCGATGGGCTTCCGCATGTTCAAGCATTTCGACGACAAGGACATTTCCACGGAATATTCGGCGCTGATGTCGAAGGTGATGTCGAACGGCAATGAGCGCGTGAAGTTTCCCATCAACGAGCCGGCAGCAGGGAAGCGGAAGTCGCAAATCGAGGAGTATCTGGAGTTTTACCACGGGCCCGGCGTGCAACATATCGCCATGGCGACGGATAACATCATCGAGACGGTGGGCGCGTTGCAGCGGCAGGGCGTGGAATTTCTGCGCGTGCCGTCGACTTACTATGAAGATCTGATCGGCGCGCGTCGGAAAGATCGACGAGCCGGTCGCGGAACTGCAGAAACTGGGCATCCTGGTGGATCGCGACGACGAAGGCTACATGCTGCAGATCTTCACGCGCCCGGTGGAGGACAGGCCGACCGTTTTCTATGAAGTGATCCAGCGCAAGGGCAGCCGCAGCTTCGGGAAGGGCAATTTCAAGGCGCTTTTCGAGGCGATCGAGCGGGAGCAGGCGCGGCGCGGGAACTCTATAATGAGTGGCAAGACGTCCCCGACCTCGCGCCACCATGACATCACGCCGAGAATTTTTTAGGAAATCCGCCACTGCCGCAGGCGGCGCGAAACTGGCAAGCCTGCTGCTTTCATCCGTTGGACGGGCTTCGGCCATCGACCCGGCGCCGGGCAGCACGTATCTTGACGCCGAACATGTCGTCATTTTGATGCAGGAGAATCGCTCGTTCGATCATTGCTTCGGCAGATTGCGCGGGGTGCGCGGATTCAACGATCCCAGAGCGGTTACGCTGCCGGACGGGAAGCCGGTGTGGTTCCAGAGTAACTCCGCGGGCGCAACCTACACTCCTTTCCGGCTGAATATCAAAGAGACTAAGGCAACCTGGCTGGGATCGCTGCCGCACTCCTGGACCGACCAGGCCGATGCGCGCAATCACGGCAATCATGACGGATGGCTGGACGCCAAGGTCTCAGGCCGTCGCGAGTGCGCCGGAATGCCGCTGACCATGGGTTACTACGACCGCGACGATATCCCGTTTTACTATGCGCTGGCGGACGCGTTCACCATCTGCGATCAGCACTTCTGTTCGTCGCTGACCGGCACCACGCCGAACCGGCTGTTTCTTTGGACGGGAACGGTGCGCGAGAACAGCGAGGCGCCGCCGTGCGTGCGGAACTCGGAAGCCGATTACGGCGCGCCGGCGCGATGGAAGACTTTTCCCGAGCGGTTGGAAGCCGCCGGGGTTTCCTGGAAGATCTATCAAAACGAACTGAGCGTGCCCACCGGACTCGACAAGGATCAAGATGCGTGGCTGTCGAATTATACGGACAATCCGATTGAGTTCTTCGAGCAGTTTCATGTTGAGGCCGCCGAGAACCGCCGTCGCGAGGTCGAACGCCTGGCGGCGTCGCTGCCGGCGGAGATTGAGCAACTGAAGAAGGCGCCCGAGTCCAGCGTCCGCAACAGAGATCTCGCCAGGAAAGAAGAACAACTTCGCCGCGTTACGGAAGAGCGCGCGCGATGGACAGCGGAAGCCCTGGCGCGGATCTCGCCCGCGGAGTGGAAACTGCACGAGAAGGCATTCACCACGAATCGGGACGATCCGTCGTACCGGGAATTGGAGACGTTGCGCTATCGCGATGGCGCGGCCACGCGGGAGATGCTCATTCCCAAGGGCGACGTGTTGCACCAGTTCCGAACGGACGTCGCAACGGGGCAGTTGCCGAGCGTCTCCTGGCTGGTGCCGCCGGAGAACTTCTCGGACCATCCCTCCGCGCCCTGGTATGGAGCTTGGTATGTCGCCGAAGCGTTGGATATCCTGACGCGCAACCCGGAGGTGTGGAAGAAGACGATCTTCGTGCTTACGTACGACGAAAACGACGGCTACTTCGATCATGTCCCGCCGTTCGTGGCGCCGGATCCGAACGATCCGGAATCGGGCAAGACGTCGCCCGGGCTCGGTGCGGAGATGGAGTATCTCACGCTGGAACAGGATCAAGCGCGCGGAGCGGCAACATCAGCCGCGAGGCGGTCCGATCGGCCTGGGATATCGCGTGCCGCTGATCATCGCGTCGCCCTGGAGCCGCGGCGGGTACGTGTGCTCGCAGGTCTTCGATCACACGTCGGTCCTGCAGCTCTTGGAGAAGTTCGCGAGCCGCCGCGCGGACAAGGAGATCAGAGAGACGAACATCTCGGGCTGGCGGCGGACGGTCTGCGGCGATCTCAGCTCGGCGTTTCGGCCGTTTGACGAAAGCCAGGCCCGCGTTACCGTTCCCACCGAAGTCAGACTTTCTCGAAGGCGTGCACAAGGCCCAGTTCAAGCAGATGCCATCGGGCTATGGCAAGCCATCCGCGCCGCGACAGGAACCGGGCGTCAGGCCTTCGACCCCGCTGCCCTATCAGCTTTTCGCCGACGGGAGCCATGAGCGCCGATGGCGCGCGATTTGAGATCACGCTTGAAGCGCGGTCGGCGGGCGCGCCATTCCACGCGTATACGACGGGTCTCTTCCGCAAGCAGGCGAAGCTGCGAACGCGCGCTTACGCCGTTGCGGCGGGCGGACGACTGACGGATTCCTGGGCGATGGAGGGATTCGAGAAAGGCGCGTACGATTTGCATGTGTGCGGGCCGAACGGATTCTATCGAGGGTTCGCGGGGAATGGGGACGATCCGCGGGTCGAGGTGCGGTGCGAGTATGTTTCGCCGGCGGGGGATATCGAGGTGCGGGCGATTAGCCGCGGCGGAGGCTATACGCTGCATGTCACGGATAACGCTTACGGGAGCGATGCGCGGTCGGTGCGGGTTGGCGGAGTCGGGCCAGGCTTCGCTTGTTTTGAGATTACGCAAGAGTTTTCATTGGTACGATTTTTCGGTCAGAGTTGATGGGGCGTCCGGGTTCTTGAGAAGATTCGCCGGACGAGTGGAGACGGGCGAGCCCGGGTTTAGCGATCCCGCGATGGGATGAGCGACCCGCGCCTTCGGCGCGTGGACAGGCCGGAGGCCTATCCTACGAATACACCTTCCAAAACGCATCGCGGAATTTTGCCATCTCGGCGTCCGTCCCGATCGTGACGCGCAGCATATTATCCAGCGGCGGAAACGCGCGGCCGGGAACGACTCCGAGCTTCGGGAGTCCGGTGATGAATTCGCGCGCGTTGCGGCCGCAATCGATCATCAGGAAATTCGCCTGCGTCGGGATGTACTTCACCTTGCGGTCGGTGAGCCACGATGTCAATTCGCGGCGCGTGCGCGCCAGCGACGCCTGGCGCGGCGGAACGATGCTCTGGCGGGCTTCGAGCGCGGCAACTACGCCGCGCGCGCCGACGATCGAGACCACGTTCATGCGCAGCGGCGTCAGCTTCGCGATGTACTCGGGTTTCGCCGCGGCGAAACCGACACGCAACCCGGCCATGCCGTAGATCTTCGAGAACGTGCGCGCGACGATCACGTCCTTGCCTTGCCGCACGTGGGGCAGCGCGCTGACCAACTCGGGCGAATCGGCGAAGTGGATGTACGCTTCGTCCACCAGCAGGATCGTATTGCGCGGCAGATTAGCCACCAACCAATCGACGTCGCTCTTGGTCGTGAAGGCGGCGGTGGGATTGTTCGGATTGCAGAGGTAGATGAGTCCGCCGCCGGCCCGGTCCGCTTCGGCGGCGAGAGCGTGAACATCCGCGGTGTAATCGGCGCGGAGCTTGATCAGGTTCACGGGGCGGCCGAGAGCGCGCGCGGTTTCGATGGGGCCTTCGTAGGCCGGCGTCACGCTGATCAGCGGGCGCGCGGACGAAGTGAAAGCGTCCACGGCGGTGTGCAACACTTCGGTGGAGCCGCAGCCGGTGACGATCTGCTCCGTCGTCAGGTCCTCGCTTTTGGCGATGGCCTTATAGATGGCGTTGAATTCCTGGTAGTGATAGCGGTTCGCGGTAGGCAGGACTTCGCGCATCGCGGCGAGCGCGGGCTCGGGAATGCCCTGCGGATTCTCGTTGGCGTTGAGCCAGACCAAATCGCCGGAGATTCCGGCGGTGTTCACGGCGGCGCGTTGCGCGTATGCCATCTCGGGCAGCATGCGGGACGCGGCGGCGGCCGCGCCCAATCGGGCGGCGAATCCTCTTCTGGTAATCACGCTTTTTATGATACCTCCGGCTGTAGCACGGGCCGGCACGCGCCACTTTGCGATAATATCCCCGTGAGCCTCCCGCTCAAATTCGCGGTTCTGTTAGCCATCGCTCTTGCCCTGTTCAACGGTCAATGTGTGGCGAACTGCCTGGCATTTCCCTGCCAGACGCAGGACGATCCCAGTCTGCCGCCGTGCCACCAGAATCACCAGCACCAGCCGAAGGTCTGCGCGCAACCGGCTGCGATTGCCGACTCCATATCCGTTGCGCCGCCGCTCGTCTTTCTCGCTGCCGTGGCTCCTATCGGCTCGATCGAGATCGTAGTCGATCGCGACCCGTTGCCAAATAGCGAGCCCTCGCCGCCTGATTGCCTTTCGGCCATCCCGCTCCCTCTTAGAATCTAGCCGCACAGCTCCCGTTTGTCCGTTGACTCCGATCCATCGAAAGGGAAAACTGTGTCTAGAATTCTGTCTTGCATCGTGTCTTTCGCGGCGCTTGGCGCCGCACAGTCGAATGACGCCGGCGCGTATCTCATGAATCTGGGTTCCGGCACCAACATGTCGCCGGCCGCTGCGACCATGCCGATGCTCATGCGCGGCGCCGGCTCGTGGAACCTCATGTTCATGGCCGACGCGTTCATTGTCGATACGCAGCAAACCGGACCGCGCGGCGGCGACAAGCTTTACTCCACCAACTGGGCGATGGGCGAGGCCTCCCACGAACTTTGGGGCGGCGCTTTCATGTTCCAGCTCATGCTCAGCCTGGAGCCCGCCACCGTGACCAACCGCAGCTATCCGCTGCTCTTCCAGACCGGCGAAACGGCTTACGGAAAACCGCTCATCGACGCCCAACATCCGCACAATTTTCTGATGGGCGCAGGCTTTCACTACGCGCATCCGCTCGGCGAGCACGCCATCGCGGAGGCCTACTACGCGCCTGTGGGCGACCCCGCCCTTGGTCCGCAAGCCTATCCCCATCGCCCATCCGCCGCAGAGATCCCGCAGGCGCCGCTCGGCCACCATTGGCAGGATTCCACGCACATCGCCTACAACGTGGCCACCGTCGCCGTGAAGCGCGATTGGGTCCGCCTCGAGGCGAGCGGCTTCTACGGCACGGAGCCTGGCGAGAACCGCTGGACCATCGGATGGGGCCCGATGAACTCCTATTCCGCGCGCGTCTCCGTCTTTCCCAACCGGCACTGGATGGCACAGGTCTCCGCGGGACGACTCACCAAACCCGAGCGCCAATTGCCCGGCGATGTGGTGCGATCCACCGCCTCGCTCCAATATTCCGGTGGGGGCGTCAATACCAGCCTCATCTGGGGACGCGATCACGATACCTTTACGCAGCATAATCTCAATTCGTATCTCGCGGAAACCGTGGTTCCTTTCCGAACTCGCAATTTCTTCACCGCCCGATGGGAACTCGTCGATAAGGACGAGCTCTTCGCCAGCGGCAACATCTATCGCATCGGCGAGTACATCGCCGGATACACGCGTGACATTGCGACCATTTCCGGAATCGAAACGGGCATCGGAGCGAATGCCACGCTTTACACGCTGCCCGATTCCATCAAGCCTTTCTACGGAGACCATCCCTGGGGCGTCAGCTTATACTTACGATTACGCCTGAAATGAAGCTTCTGCTCGCCATCTTCGCCTGCTCCGCCGTGCTCCTGGCGCAGGATACGCGCGTGATCCTGCTGGGCACCGGCAATCCGAATCCCTTGCCCGATCGCATGGGCCCGTCTTCCGCGGTGGTCTCCGGCGACCGCGTCTATATCGTCGATTGCGGTCCGGGCGTCGTGCGCCGCGCCGCGCAGGCCGGAATCGAGATGCGGCAGATCACGCGCGCCTTCATCACGCATCTGCATTCCGATCACACGGCCGGCCTGCCCGACCTCATCTTCACACCCGCGGTCACCGGCCGCACCGAACCACTCGAACTCTACGGACCGCCGGGCCTGCGCTCCATGACGTCGCACATCATGAAGGCGTACGCCGAGGACATGCAGATCCGGCTGCACGGGCTCGAACCCTCCGTCGCGCAAGCATACGTCGTCCACGCTCACGACGTGAAGCCTGGCGAGATCTACCGCGACGATGCGGTCCGAGTGATCGCGTTCGCGGTCCCACATGGAACGATGAAGTACGCCTATGGCTACCGCTTCGAGGCCAAGGACAAGAGCATCGTCTTCTCCGGCGACACGACATACAGCGATGCGGTAGCGCGGGCCTGCAACGGATGCGACATCCTGGTTCACGAGGTCTACTCCGCAACCGGGCTCGCTCAGCGCACACCCGATTGGCAGCGTTACCACGCGGCGTTCCATACTTCCGGAATCGATCTGGGCAAGCTGGCCACCGAGGCGAAGCCGAAGAAGCTGGTCCTGTATCACCAGTTGGCGATGGGTCAGACGCCGGAAGAAGTCACCGGAGAGATCCGCCAGCATTTCAACGGCGAAGTGATTTACGGCAAAGACCTCGACGTGATCCGCGAATCTGCGCGCCCGTTGTTACATGAAAGGCGTGCAGGCCGGGAGGCTGCGCCACTGCGCGCCTTCGGCGCGTGGACCGGCCAGAGGCCCGTCCTACTCGCGCAAGGCGATTACGGGCTCGATCCGCGACGCGCGACGCGCCGGAATCCACGCCGCCATCAGCGCCACCGCCAACAGCACCGCGAACGCAAGCGCGCCGGTTAACGGATCCAAGGCCTCCAATTGAAATAGCGACGTCTTCAGAATCCGCCCCACGGAGTATGCGCACGGCAGACCCAGCAGGATCCCGCCGCCCACCATCCACAACGAATCGCGCAACACCATCCCGATGACGTCGGCCGCCGCCGCGCCCAATGCCATACGCACGCCGATCTCATTCGTTCTGCGCGCCACGGCGTATGCCAGCAGCCCGCCCAGGCCGATGGCCGCCAATGCCAGTGCCACTACGCCGAACGCGCCCGAGACAAAACTCAGCAATCGTTCAGTCCGGAGCAGGGCGTCGATCAAATCGTCCTGCGTGCGGAATGCGATGAGCGGTACAGCTGGATCGACCGATGCCACCGCGCGGCGCACTACCTCAGACAGAAGAATCGGGTCGACCGACGTGCGCATGGCGAAGTGCGCAGCGCCGTGCACTTCCGAGGGCACGAGCGGCCTGAAGACGTTGGGGCTTGGTGCGTTGCGCAAGCTGTTATAACGCGTACCCCGAACGACGCCGACGATCTCTTGTCCGGCTGCATCTTGCGACCCAAGGTAGATTCGCCGGCCGATTGGGTTTTGGTTCGGAAAGAAGCGTTTGACAAACAATTCGTCCACCACCACGGCATCCGAAAGCGGGCGAATGTCGCGCGGCTGGAAGGCGCGTCCGGCAGCGACTGGAATCTGCATCGTCTCGAAGAAACCACCATCCACATGGTTCAACGCCGCCCCGTCCGGTCTGCCGCCGCGCCGTGCCTGCACCGTGCGCCCTGGAACGACGACCGCCCGGAAGTTCCCGTTTCCCGAAAGCAGCCGAACCTCGGTCAAGCTTACACGCGCGACTCCCGGAATCCGCGCCAGCTCTTCCCTCAGGCGCTCGACATAGCGCGCCACGCTTTCGGCCGTGTATCCCGCCTGCGAGGGATTCACTGTTGCGTAAACCAGATTCCGCCGGTCGAAACCGACGCCCACACTTTTCAGATTGCCGAGCGTTCTTCCCAAGAGCCCCGCCGCAACCAGCGCGGTAAGGCACAGCGCAATCTGCACGCAGACCAGCGCTCGCGGCAAGCGCATTCCACCGCCCATCACAGACCGCGTATGCGTCTTGAGCGCGTGCTGCAGATCCACCCGCGCCGCGCGCACGGCCGGAGCCAGCCCGAAGAGGAATGCCGTTAGCACCGAAAGCGCGCTGGTGTAAGCCAACACCCGCAGGCTGATATGGAGATCGAATGCGCTACCGGCATTGCGCCCCGCCTCGAACAGCAGGTGAATCGATTGCGCAAGCAGATATCCCAGCCCCAAACCGGCTGCGCCGCCCAAAAGCGCGAGGATTCCGCTCTCGATCCAGTGCTGGCGAAACAGGCGCATGCGCGCGGCGCCGAGGGCTAGCCGTACCGCCGATTCGCGCTGCCGGTCCACCGATCGCGCCAGCAGCAGGTTCGCCACGTTGGCGCAGACTAGCAGCAACAGCACGCCCACCAGCAGCATGAGGATCCGCAGCGCGTTGGCATCTCTGGCGCCCAGCCCCTCAAAGCCGCGGCGTCCCGGCCTGGCCACCAACTCAGGTATCTTTTTCGGATCGGCGTCCAGCGTCTCAACCAGATTGTGGAACAGCCGCGCGATTTCGGCACGCGCCGTCACTTCCGGAACGTCCGGCCTCAAGCGCGCCACCATGCGCACCCACCAATCGCGATCGTTCTCGCTGCGCGGCTCGCCCGGAGACGCGGGCTCGAACGCCACGCGCGCAGACAAGGGAGCAAAGACGTCCACCCATGTCCCGGGCCTCATGCCGAAGAAGCCGGCAGGGGCGACGCCGACGATGCGCGCGGGCGCGTTGTTAATGCGAATCGTCTGTTCAAGGGCGTTTGCCGCGCCTCTGAGTCGCTGCCGCCAGAACCGATCAGTCACTACGACGACCGGCTCTTCTCCTACACGGTCTTCGCCGGCGCGGAAGCCGCGCCCGAGCGGGAAACGAACGCCCAGTCCCTGAAAGAAATTGGCGCTCACATATTCCACGCTCACCTGCCCGGCCGGCAACGCGCCTACCTTTGCGGCGGCCGTAACCGGGTCGGCGAGACCTATTAATGCGGCGTACGCGCTCTGCTCCCCCGCCAGCTTCCGATAGAGCGCGGCGCTAACAGATGAACCCAGGCTGCGCCCTCCCGCGCCCGGTCCGAAATCGCCGTTGATGTTTTCGATGCCGTCGGGAAACCCATCGCTGGTCCATTCGACGATGCGCAGGGCGTCCGGATCCTGCACTGGCAGGGGCTTCAGCAGCGCCGCATCGACCAGCGTGAAGATTGCCGTGTTCGCGCCCACGCCGATGGCGATGGAGAGCACGACCGCCGTCGCAAGGGCGGGAGCTTTGCTTAGTTGGCGCAATCCATAGCGCGCATCCAGCCATGCCGAATCGAGCCATTCGAAGATTCCAACGGCGCGTGTTTCCTCCTCGATGCGCGTCAGGTTTCCGAGGCGCATTCGAGCGTCGCGCGGAGTTTGTCCGCGGGCGGCGTCCATCGCCAGATGAAATTCGAGCTCTTCCTGGATTCCCGCGTTGTGGCGGCCGCCGCGAAATGTCTTCTTCAGCCTGGACCAGACGCTCATGATTCCCCCTTTATGCCGTCCGCAATATCTTTGCTACCGCGGCGGAGACGGCGTACCACCTTTTTCTTCCTGCCCTAACTGCTTGCGGCCTTTGGCGGTGAGCTCATAGAACCGCGCGCGGCGGCCGGCTTCCGAAATACGCCATTCGGCCCTGAGCAGGCCGGCTTCCGTCATGCGGTGCAGGGCAGGGTAGAGCGACCCTGCTTCCAGGCGCAAGATTTCGTCCGAGGTTTCCTGGATGTAGGAGGTGATTGCGAATCCGTGGTTCGGGCCGCGACGCAGGATCTTCATTACCAGAAGTTCGAGGGCGCCTTGGAGATTGTCGGCTTTGGACATAGATGAGAACTCGGGAGACCGACTTTCGGTCTGCTAAATAGTATAGACGTCTTCTGTAGAAATCGATAGCAAGGATTGCGAGCGCTTGTCTGCGCCCGCGGAGCGCCGGGCAGAAGCCCGGCGGCAGCCCGGAAGGGCTGGCCCCACAAATTCCGATCGTGCGGAAAACGGAAGAGCTACGCGCCTTCGGCGCGTGGACCGGCCGGAGGCCCGTCCTACTCGTACCGCAGGACGCGGACGGGGTCGAAGGCTGCCGCTCTGCGGGCTGGGATGTATCCGGCTAGCAGCGCTACCGCGGCCAACAATACGGTGGCGGACGCCATCGCCAATGGATCGTTCGCGCTTACGCCGTACAATTGGCTCGACGCGAGACGCGTTACGGCGAATGCTGCGGGCAATCCTACGGCGATGCCGATGCCCACCAGGACCAGCACTTCGCGCATCACCAGCCACACCACGTTGCCCGCCAGGGCGCCCAACGCCATGCGGATACCGATCTCGCGCGACCGCCGCGTCACCATGTACGCCATCACGCCGTAGAGCCCGATGATGGCAAGCAGCGTCGCGAGCGCCCCAAACACGCTCGAAAGCGTGGCCACCAGCCGCTCCGTCACCAGCGATTCGTCCAATTGCCGCTCCAGCGTCTTCATGCCGGTGACCGGAATATCGGGCGCCAGGTCGTGTACCACGGCGCGCACGCTGGCGAAGGCGCTATCGGGATCGCGTTTCGTGCGCACGTAGATGGTATTGCTGTATGCAGGCTGCTGGGCGACGCAGAGATAGACTTCCTGGGGAATTTTGTCGCGCAGGCTTTCGTAGCGCGTGTCGTTGACGACGCCAACGATTTCGATATCGGTGGGCGTTCCCGGATCGCTTCCGCGGCCGAACATCCTGCCGACCGCCGGCGTGGCGCCGAAGTACCGCTTGACGAAGCTTTCGTTTACCATGGCCACCAGGCGCGAATTGGCCGTATCGGCCGCCGTAAACGTGCGTCCCGCGAGTAAGTGGATGCCCAGCGTTTGAAAATAACCCGGCGTCACCTGGTTGAAGTGCGGATCCATATCTTCGCCAGGCTTCGCCACGTATCCCTGAAGGGTGATGCTGTTGTCCCATTCGTTGCCTGTCAGGAGGCCCTGATTGGCCATGCCGGCGCCGGAAATTCCCGGCAACGCGTTCAAGCGGGCTTCGAGTTGTTCGTAGAACAGATGGGTACGCTTGGGATCGAGACCCACGGATCGGGGACTCAGGTTGAACTGTATCAGATTGCCGGTTTTGAATCCCGGGTCGATCAGCCGCAGATTTCCCAAGCTGCGAATGAATAGCCCCGCGCCGATCAAGAGCAGCAGAGACAGCGCCACCTGCGCGGCCACCAGCGTCTTGCGAAAAGTCACCTGCGCGCCACCGCTTACGTTTCCGGCTTGATCTTTCAAGGTTGGCGCGATATCGGGGCGCGTCGCTTGCAGCGCCGGCGCGAGACCGAACAGCACGCCGGTGGAGACGGCAAGAGCGAAGCTGAAGGCCAACATACGCGGATCGGGATTGGACGCGATTCCATATCCGGTCAGATTGGTGGGCAGGAAGGCGATGAGCGCCTTGACCGTGGAGACAGCCAGCAAGATTCCCGCGATTCCACCCGCCGCGGAGAGCAGCAGGCTTTCCGTAATCAACTGCCGGATGATGCGCGCACGGCTCGAACCGATGGCCAGACGGATGGCGATCTCTTTCTGCCGCGCGGCGGCGCGCGCCGTGAGCAAACTCGCCAGGTTCGCGCAGGCGATGAGCAAGACCAGCGCCGTGACGCCGATCAGAACCAGCAGCGGCTTCTCATACGTGCGACGGAGACTCGTGTTGCCCTGCGCACCCGGCATAACCTCCAACCACATGCGCAGGAAGTTGGACTTATCGAACGGCGTCGCATTGCGGAACGCGGGCATTGTCACTTCCGATTCGATGATCTGGTGGAACAGCGGCTGCAACCCAGCCTGGGCTCGCGCGATGGATTCACCGGGTTTGAGGCGTCCGAAGACGTTCACCCAGCGCTGGCGCCGATTCCACATGTCGCCGAATCCCGGGCGCACGTTGGAAGCCATGATCATAGGTACGAACATCTGCGCCGGGAGACCCGGTTCGGTTCCATCGAAGCCCGGCTGCGCCACGCCGACGATGGTCAACGGATAGTTGTTCGCCAGGATGCGCCGCCCGATGACGGCCGGATCGCCCGAAAATCGCGTCTGCCAATATGCGTAGCTCAGAACCGCATAGGGATGTTCGCCCGCGCGCAGATCGTCCTGCGCCGTGAAGAGCCGACCGGCGGCGCTGTGGACTCCGAGCAACGGGAAATAGTTGCCGGAGACTAACTCGCCCGACTGCAACCTCACTCTGCGCGCCGAAGCTCAGCGTAAAAGTGAGACGATAGCGGCACATCGTCCCGTCGAAGACCTGGTTTTGGTCGCGGATGTCCTGATACATGCGGTAGGAGAGCGCGTTCATGCCGTTGTTGCCGCCGTAGTGGCGGCCGCGCCCAGCGAGCAGCACGATGCGATCGGCGTCCTTCACCGGCAGCAGGCGCAGAATCAACTGATCGATCAGCGTGAAGATGGCGGTGTTCGCGCCGATGCCCAACGCTAACGAGAGCACCGCGACGGCCGTGAAGACGGGCGATTTGCGAAAAGTGCGCAGCGCGAAGCGGATGTCCTGGAGAAGTTCCATGGGTCTTATACTGTCGGGCGAGCGGAAAGTTACGCGGCAGGCCGGGCCGCTTCGCGGCGGGGGGCAGGTGTCGGCCCGCTTCGCGGCCAGGGGTCAGGGGTCGGGGGTCAGGGGTCGGGGATTCGGGCCGCTTCGCGGCTGGGATTAGGGGAGGCGCGTCGCTCGAATGAACGAACCCACCGGCGGCGGCCTGGGTCAGGGTCTGGGTGGCAGCGGGCGGGGCCGATGCGGCGCTCGAACGAACGAACCCACCGGTGATTTCGGGGGCGGTTTCTGGAGTCGCTTCGGGAGCGGGAAGAGATGCTTCGGCTGCAGAGGATTCGGCGGGTTCGGTGGGGAACGCCTCTGGCGACGGGCCGTCCGCGCCGACCAGGAGGTCTGCGCCACTGGTTTTGCGGGCGGACTGGCGAGCCTCGAGTTCGGCTTTGTTGCCGGACAGGACGCGAGCGATGCGTTGTTCGTAGAGAGTTAACGTTGCCAGTTCCTTCGATTTTGCGAGCCAGGTTTCGGCGCCGGCGAAGAACTGGTCTTTGGCGGTGGTGAACCCCATCGCGAAGATTTCGTTTTCAAGCCCCCGAATCCGGATTAGGCGCCACTCGTCGAAAACGACCAGGTCGGCGAGGTAGTTCTCGATAGGACCTTCGGGCGCGAGGGCCGGAAGCATATCGGAACAGTGCTGGTCGAACTCCTCACGGTCCTCCGGAGGGATGATGCGGAGTTTGCGACTGGCCAACCCGTGACGGGTTGAATTCGCGCTGGAACGGAGACGGCCTGCCTCCGTGACCGCGCCGCGGGAACGCTGCGCGTTTGAGATCTGAGCTGCGTGTTTCTGTGGGGACATTTTTTTGTCCACCTCCTACTTTCAGGATGACAGAGGGGGTGGTAATTTCTGGTGGTCGGCGGAGATGGGAAGTGATTTGGAATGTGAGTGGTAGGAATATTTTGAAGTGTTGTGACTGAAAATTTGGCGATCGGGGAAAGCGCCTTTCAGAGGCTAGCAAGGGTAATCTCACGCAAGAGGCGCAGAGCCGCAAAGGAAGACTGGCGGACATCGGCTGGGGTGAGTTGTCGGCCAACTCAGCCGAGTTGGTTTCCTGGGCGGGTTCCGGGATACTCTCTGTTCCGAGCCGTCACACGGATCACCGGACCTTGTACTGTAATCTGCGCGAGCAGCAGTAGCGCCGCGACATAAATCGGAATGAGCCGTGGCCGAGCTCTCACTGCTGTGTCGCCAATGTAAAGTCCACGAATTGCTCTGCGGGTTGCGGCTTCGATTTCCCCAGCCGGTCATTGACGACCAGTTCGAGTGCGTAGTCGCCGGGCGGCAGCGTCGCCGGCAACTTAATCTCGCCAGCCGCGTGAATCACCGCCGCGGAGTTTCCTTCGGGTATCACCAACGCAAGCGGCTGGCCGGTGTAAATCTGCTCCGGACCGCGAAACAGATACACCGTCACATCCAGCTTCGGTTTCCCCGTTTGCGCCTCGATCTGAAACCCCGAGACCGTACAGTCGTAATCGAGGACAGCGCCTGACGCAAACACGCGGATCGCTGGGCCGCCCGCAGCCATCACTCCGGCCCGCGCCAGCGTTTCGGCACGGCCAGCGTCACGGTCCAATAGCAGCACGCTTGAAAGCGCCAGGCGGCGGTTAAAATCCGGAATCTGGACGAAAGCCGTAGCCGATCCTCTTTGGCCCGAGCCCGGTTCGCGCACGGCCGACCTCAACTGGTACCCGCCCGGCTTGGGGACCGGCACATCAAGTTCGACAGCCAAGCCCTGGGATACGGCCCGCTCCATTTCCGCGGGTGTCTTTTCGATGGTGAAGGTCTTGTCGACGGCGGCGATCGCCTCGTCGTTTTCGCCCCAGATTCCGGCGAGCACATCAAGGACTAGCCGTTTCTGACCTCCCGCGATGTCTTCGGGCGTCAGGCCCCGGGCGTCGATTACCATCAGGGTGCGCAGCGTTGTCTGAAGGCGGTGAGCCTTCTTCGCGCTTCCCGCCGCAGCTGAATAGAACGCGCTCAGATAGACCGGAAAGCCATTCGCCTGAAACGGCGAGAACAGAGCTCGTCGCAATTCGTCTTCGCGAGACTCGCGGACAGCACCTTCTGAAACCGTAGGCGAGTCAGGCACGCCCGCGAAGCCGTTGCGCGAGCGGACCTGTAGGCCGGCACGCAATACTTTGACATCGGTTTTGTGGAACTTGGGAAGGCCGCGCACTTGATCGAAATCCGAACTCTGCGGCTGATATCCGATCAGATAATAGCTGCTCATGTCGTCGAGAGCGCTGGCCAGCCCCTGGCTGAGATCGTTGTTGTCGTGAAAGAAAATGCCGCCGGTCCCCTCCGCCATTTGGTCGAGACTTTTTTGTGAGCCGCGATAGTCTGTCTGTCTTCTCGCTTCATATACCCTGGGGGTGCAGCCTTGGCAAATATCGACTGCGGTGAGAAAGAAGGAAGCAAGCCCACGCGGATCAAGCGTATAGACAACTACCGACGCGCGGTTTGCCTGCTCGACAATTCCGGCTGCCGATTGCGGAAAGCCGTCGGAAAATAGCGCGATTGCCTTGCGCCCAGGCATCTGGCGCAGTCCCTGTATAGCGTAAGCCACAGCGCCGAGTGTGTCGACGACTTTAGCGGGATTCCGAAAGGCTTTGAAACGCGCATTGGCTTCGTTCTGGAACTCTCGATCCGCGCTACAACAATTTACGGGCTCATACCAGGTCTGGCCGGTGCGCCCCGGCACATAGCGGATGCCATCGATCGCGGCGTAGAGTTGGCGCTTGTCGTTGGTGAGTTGCTGCATTGCGCCCATCCCGCCCGATGTAGTCATGATCGATACCAGATCGCCGGCTCGTATTTGCCCGTCGACAAAGCTCTTCATTGCCTTTCTGACGTTCGGGATGTCGTCCGCAGAAAGACCGAGGTCGTCGGCCATCAGAACTATCGTGCGCCGAACTTCTTCCGGCCGCAGCGCCCTGGCGGGAGGGGGAATCGCTTCGGGCGTTTTCCCCGTGGGTCTTCGCGGCGACCGATTCACCGGCGCCAGGCCGGCTGGAATGGCGGGGCCCGACACATACGAGAAATGTGTGATCTTCTGTGGCTTGCCGTCTTCGAGGATCTGGAAATCTTCAGGCTTGAGGCCGGTAACGTGGCGACCTTGCGAATCGGTAACTACCGCGTCCACCTGGACAAGATCGACGGTCACACGGATCACGGGACCGTCGGATTGCTCACTGGTCTGTTGTGGAATGAGTGGGGCGGCGCAGAGCACCATTAGCCCGACGAAGGCGGTATACCGTGAGGAATGCGTCATGCAACCCAGCCTAAGCTTAATACGTGCGGGAGCCTATTGAGATTCCAACTAATATGAGAGCCGCAGAGATCAATTCCCGGTAGGCCTCGGCGTTATTCTCGAAAGAGCCTACAATTTCAAACGGAGAGGTGGCTGATGGCTTGGCGTGGTTTGTTCCGAGGATCTTGTACCGCATTTCTACTAGCTTGGATCTGGACAGTCCCTCCCAATGCCCAACCGGCGCAGGCGCAAACAACGTTCGATGTGGCGAGTGTTAAACCCAACGCCGGCGGTGTCGCGCGAGGGAGTTTGGGGGCTCGTCCCGGCGGGCGATTTCAGGCTGAAAATCAAACGGTTCGAAGTCTTATACAGATGGCGTACAATCTCCAAGATTTTCAGATCTCGGGGGGGCCGGGTTGGATCAAATCCGAACGATACGATATCGAGGCGAAGGCAGAAGGCAACCCGTCACGACGACAGATAGAGGGGCCCATGCTCCAGGCGCTCCTCAAGGACCGTTTCCAGTTGAAGTTGCATCGCGAAACGAAGGAACTCCCCGTCTTTGGGCTGGTTGCGGCTAAAGGCGGCCTCCGGTTGAAACCCGCCAAGCTGGAAGGAAACTGCGCTGCCCTATATGAAATGGCAGAGTGCTCCGGTATCCGGAAAGGGCCATCCACGCTGGACGTCACAGCGATCCGGATGGATGTCTTCACCGAACTCCTCTCATCGATAGTAGGTCGCGTCGTCATTGATCGAACGGGGTTCCAGGGCATGTTTGATGCCCATTTAGAGTTCAGCCGCGACGATATCGAATTCGCCCGACCTCCCGGCCCAGGCCCAGCGCCAGGCGGGAGCAGGGGTGGACGCGGCGCCGACGACCGCCCATCTATCTCCACCGCGCTACAGGAGCAGTTGGGCCTCAAGCTCGAAAGCACCAAGGGCCCGGTTGAAGTCCTCGTGGTCGATAGCGTGGACAGACCGATCGTCAATTAGCGGAACTACCCATCCGACAGCTCTCACTTCCGATAATCCTATCTCATGTGAACTCGGTACGCGGCGTTCGCCAATGCGTTGCGAGCCCTTCCCACTGGAAATCAGGCGTCGGCGTCGTGTTGCGTCCAACGACATGACACGATTCACAGCTTCGCGCGGGCTGTCCTCAGTCCCATATTTCCGCCGTCCTGTCCGGACCCCCGGCGATCATCGGGTGTACCGTAACCCAGAGGGCCGTTCTGCGGCAAGCTGGTATCAAGGAGTCCGATATATGATCCGGAAGTACTCTCTGATCATCGAAGGCGACGACGGATACAGCGGTTACGTTCCAGAGCTCCCGACTATTTTGGTCACTGGAAGCTCTATGGAGGACTTGACTGCCCGCGCAAGGGAAGCGATCCAGCTGTATCACGAAACTTTGCGCGCCGATAGATCCCGGCCTCGACCGTTCGCGAAATCGAAGTCGAGGTTGCGGTTTAAGACGATCGTGCTGGCCCAGCAAGGCTTCTACAGTCAGGGGTGGCTGCCAATTCCCGCCGGACATATTTCGACTTGCCGCGGGTCTATTGATTTACCGTATTCCCGAATCCCAATCGGGAGGTTGGCCAGCGATCACACCTTTGTACGGATCGTCGACTTAACTGGCCAATTTCTGCCCGCCCTCCTGCTGAAGTGAAAATGGTCTTCGCCGCGCGTCAACGACTTCGTTGGGCAGCCGCGGATGCCACCCGCCGTGATAGTCGCCGACCCCAATCGCCCCAGGCGAGCGACACATATTGAAGGTAAGGCAGGCTTCGAACAAAAAGAAATATTGCTCTCACGCACCGCTGGCGGGCGTCTCGTAGAAACATTGAACCGGTTATCTTCGATAACCTGTCCCGAAAAGGGTCACCCCACGGCATTCGCTGGATTTGCGAATCGCCTGACAGCCTTTGCCCACGGAAGCCGCCTCGATTTGCTGCGTGGCGCGGACTGTTAAACGACCGGCTGTTGCCATGCTCCCTGCCGCGGACGTCAATGAGACGGGAACGTTACTGACAAACCTCGCTAGGAAGATTCGCTTCGTTGTTGAAAGCGCACGAGCGACAGCCTCGCTTCTTCTCACAGTTGAACAGTGTTGGATACACCCCGACCTGACGCTCTACTGCCGGGCCCGGCCGGGTGTCTGGTCGATTTATTGATGTGAGTCGGGTTGTCCACCAGGTCAATCGACCATCCGACCGGAGCGCTCACCAAACGATGCATTGCCGGCGGCGACCAAAGGCTGACGATCAGCAAGGGCCGCGAAACTAATTCGCAACTCGGATTGAACATTCCCCGAGGTTCGGCGGCAGCAATGCGTCTGCGCCAGGAGTCAATTTTGTGAAGGCTTCTCGATATGATCCACGACGAGCATTCGTATCGGGCTCTTGGCGGGCGTCAGTTTCAGACCAAGTTGCTCGCGCACGGCAGTTAGAAACGGGCTACCCTGCTCGCTTAGGACGGGGACATCTGCACCAGGCGGGAGCGAACGAACCATTACGTCATTGTCGCCTCGCGCCGATTCGATTGTAAAATCAAACCGTCCTTGAAGTCCCGTTTTGTCCACCACCGGTCGATCGACCTCACCGGATAGGAATCCGTACACATAAATCGCATCCGCGAGCCAGGGCATGGTGGCATTTCGCGATCCCACGAGACGCGCCCCGTTTTTTCCACTCATCGACTGCGCAGCCTCGCAATTCTCGGGAAAAATGCCGCTGGCGTCGGGCGGCGCGCTCAGTGTTGGCATCGAAAAAGCGTCAGGGCAGGGCGGACCCTCGGCATGCGGGCGCAGCCTCGGCCCGGTTTCACCGGGCTTGACCAGTGTTAGGGCGAAGACTGAGGCCTCACGCGTTTCGAAATGAACCGTGAGCTTAAACCGGTCGGCGAGCAGAGACTGCATCATGAGGCGCATCTGATCTTTGGTTGGATTGCCTGCAGCGCGCGCATCGATAGCGAATAGCTCCGTCGCGACCCATGCCGGTAGATGAGCTAGTGCGGTATGTCTTACCTGCTCGTTCGGAGGGAGCTTATACGCAAATGAAATGTAAACCCATAGCGGAAGGCTCACGGATAGGCGGCCTCCCGGGGCGTACGCATTCCCGTTGTCCATGGGGTAAGTGGGGGGCCTTGGTATCCGGGTGGGCTTGACCGAAGCGACCTCGAATGCCATTTTGCCCCCGGCGGCAGTCTCCCAGGCGGCTCTATCGGGAGCTTGAGCGGCGACGCCGACCATTGCAACACATGAGGCCGAAAGGCGCCATAGACTTCCAAGGGAACTCATAGACGGGGTTATTGTACTAAATAATTAGTTGGCGAGCATCCCCTCCTTTTTCGTTAAAAACGGGGCATTTCTGGCTGTCATCGGGATCTCTGGCCAGAATACGCGACTCGGAGAAAGACTGGGCGATGCGCGTCCCGGCTTCGACCTCTGAACTCGTGAGGAACGGGATGGCATGGCACGCGACGGCTGCAATCGGCTAACCTGTTGCCATGGACTGGGGCGCGTGAGCACTGAGGCGATTCCATTAGGCAAAGGCGCGACAAGAATCAAGCTGCTGAAATGGGGAAATACGATCTCCAGTCCCATCGGCAACAGTTCACGAAGACTCCGCGGCACTCGCGGGGTACATCAAGCATGGAACAAGGAGATTGACCCGCATGCATCGTTTTAAACCAGCCTTCCTCCTGCTTTGCGCTAGCGTTCTGGTTGCCCAGGCACAGCCTGAACCGGCAACAAACTCCCATCCTTACACGATGCTTTATGTATTCGGCGACAGCTATTCCGATTCCGGCGCAGGCTATGTGGACGCCGACGGCCCGACCGCTGTTGTGTATCTCGCCCAGCGTCTGGGCATTCCGTTTACCTATAACGGCGATCCGGGCAGCGCGGGCAAGGGGCTGAACTTTGCCGTCAGCGCAGCATCATCCGGCGAGGGCGCGGCGCGCCCCCTTGCAAGCGGAGGGACACTCGGTTTCGGCATGAAGAATCAGGTCGAAAGCTTTGTCCGGTACTTGAAGAGCGGAGCCATCCCGAAGATCGATGCGGCGAACACGATGTTCTTTTTCGCTGGCGGGCTCAACGACGGACGCCGGCCTGACGGGTTTGTCCGCACTAACATCGAATCGGAGATAGACACACTCTACGATCTTGGCGCACGCCGCTTCATGGTCGCAATTCTACCCGTCAAGATCCCTTCGTTTGCCGCCGCCGGCACGCGAGTGAATCCGGAACTCGAGAAGATACCCGGCGAGGAGCGATTAAAGCATCCGGACATGCGCATCGCCAATTCGCAATGGGGATCCTTCTTCGACGAGGTCATCACGAATCCTGCGAGATACAATTTAACGGACACAATAATGCCGTGCTCCGACCGCCCTTTTGGACCACAGAAGATAGTGACCTGCACTAACCCCGGCGTCCACTTCTTCTACCACGAGGGGCACCCATCCACCGCGGCTCACCGAGCGGTCGGGGAGATGCTCTATCGCGAGGCTATTACAAAAGCTCCGTAGACGCGCCTTACTCGCCTCGAAGAGAGATCACACGTGAATCCGAACACTCAAAGGTTACCCGCTTTGTCCACCGGACTCTTGCTAGCGTTAGTGGATATGCTTACCGCTTCGGCATGTCCGGTGACCCAGGGCGTTTGATCTCGACATCGAAATGAAGAGGCCGCGTTATCATTTACTGGGTTTCGCAGAATAGAGAGACAACCGCTTTTCGAGCGGGACGCCGGGCGGAAGCCCGGCGGCAGGCCGGAAGGCCTGCCCCACAAAGGCCGCTTTCGTTCGCTACAATTTGCGAGCGTCAATGGTGAGGAGCTGACATGCATCCAAAGACTGAGGGGATCCTGGAGTCCTCACTATATGTTACGGAAGTGCCTGCTTCCGCCCGGTTTTACGAGAAGATCTTCGGGTTTCAAGTTATTAACAATTTCGGAGAGCGCGGCTGCGCGATGGAGGCTGGGACGCGTCAGGTATTGTTGCTATTTAAGAAGGGCGGATCACGCGACATTGCATCGCCGCACGATGGCGACGGCGAGCTTCATATCGCGTTCGCGATTGCCGCCGCCGAACTGGCGAGTTGGGAAGCGTGGCTGGCGGAAAACGGGATCGTGGTGGAAGAGAAGCGGACGTGGGAGCTTGGTGGCCACAGCGTCTATTTTCGGGATCCAGACAGGCACCTCATCGAGCTGGCTACGCCCGGTGTCTGGTCGATATATTGATGTGGGTACGGTTGCCCGCCAGATCAATCGACAACTGAACGAAAGCCCACTCCCCATGGCGGCTAAGATTTAACACCGGCAGTGAGAGCGAGTGGAGTATGCTTCTTGTGCCAGAAATCCAAAATAGAAATTCACGAAGAAGGAGCATTTGGGTGAAGCTATTCATTGTTGTACCGACCGGGGAGACTGAGCGATGACAGCATATGTGTTTGGATATGGTTCGCTGCTCGAGCGGGCATCGCGGACGCGCACGAATCCCGATGCCATCGGCGCATGGCCAGCGCGGGTGACCGGTTATCAACGCGGCTGGTTTCACCAGTTCGCAGACAGCGTCGGCAGCACTTGCACCTATCTTGGGGCGGTGAAAGCCACGAACAAGTCAATTAACGGCGTTATCTATCGAGTTGCGGATTTCGAGAGCACAAAAGAACGAGAAACCGGTTACACGGCGACTGCTCTCAAAGCGGATGAGATTACGATGCTGGATGGGGGCGGGCCCCTGGAGATCAGCGCGGATTCGAAAGTCTATATATTCGTCAGTAATGAAAACTCAATCTCGAAGACCAAGGAGCCGACCTCCAAGTTCCCTATGGTCCAATCTTATGTGGATCTCTGTATCAACGGCTGTTTGGAACTCGAGTCGCTTTACCGAACGGCGAAGGGCTTTACGCAGGATTTTATCAGCACGACGACAGGATGGAACGCGGAATGGGTCAACGACCGGATCTATCCCCGGCGGCCGTTCATTTATGCTCCCAACGCCAGCCTTATCGACAAGGCTCTGGAAGAAGGCAAAGTCTTGCGGTATGTCCAGCTTCACGATCTCGGTTGAGTGGATCGATGCTGATTCGAATCAGTAGCCGGCGAATTTATCCGCCGCTGCGACGAGGGCGCGGGTGTTCGGCGGATCGAAAGCGCTGTGTCCGCTGTCGGGGGTGATGACGAGGTCGGCTTCGGGCCACGCGCGGTGGAGCGCCCATGCGCTTTCCATGGGGCACACGACGTCGTAACGGCCCTGCACGATCACGCCGGGGATGTGGCGGATACGAGAAGCGTTCGCGAGCAACTGGCCGTCGGCTTCGAAGAAACCCTCGTGGAAGAAGTAATGCGCCTCAATGCGCGCGAAAGCTAGCGCGAACTCATCCTCTTCGTAGTGGCCGGCGAAGATGGGATCGGGCAGGAGCTTGGATGTGGCTCCTTCCCATCCACTCCAGATCTTCGCGGCTGCCAGTCGCACGGCGGGATCGTCGCTGGTGAGGCGGCAATAGTAGGCGGAGAGCAGATCATCGCGCTCCGCCTCGGGGATGTGGGCGAGGTAGGGCTCCCAGGCGTCAGGGTAAATGACCGAAGCGCCACGCTGGTAGAACCAGTCGATCTCCTGTTTACGGAGAAGGAAGATGCCGCGGAGGACGAGTTCGGTGACGCGATCGGGATGAGTTTCGGAATAGGCCAGGGCGAGGGTCGAGCCCCACGATCCGCCAAAGACTTGCCAGCGATCGATGCCGAGATGCTCGCGGATTTTTTCGATGTCGGCGACGAGGTCCCAGGTGGTGTTTGCTTCGAGAGACGCGTAGGGCGTGCTCTTGCCGCAGCCGCGCTGATCGAAGTTCACGATGCGATATCTTTCGGGATGGAAAAAGCGACGCTGTTTGGGGTCGGAGCCGCCGCCGGGGCCGCCATGGAGGAAGATCACAGGCTTGCCGGAGGGGTTGCCGCTTTCCTCGAAGTAGATGTCATGGACGGGAGAGACCTGGAGCCGGCCAATGTTATAAGGCTCGATGGGAGGGTAGAGCCAGGTGACGGGATCTTTTCTTATCGATATGAGTTGTTCGCGGTTTGGCACGTGGGCAGTATACCCTGGTCTCAACGGAAGATTCCCGTGTGCCCGAGGGAATAGCGTCCGGGCTGAGGATAAATGCACAGACCGTGGGGACCCCGTCCCACGGGGATGCGCGCGAGGAGCTTGCCGCTGGTGGTATCGATGGCATAGACTTCGCGACTGTAGCGGCCGGACAACCAAAGCACCTTGCCGTCGGCGGAGACGCCTCCCATATCGGGACTCGCGCGCCGGCCGAGCACCCATTTGGCGACTACTTTGCGGCTGGCGAAATCAATTAGCGAGACGGTTCCTTCCCCACGGTTAGAGACGTAAAGTACGCGCGAATCGCGGCTGACGTACAGGCCGTGCGCGCCCTTTCCCGTTGGAATGAAGCCGATCACTTTGAGGTTATCTCCATCCACCATAAACACGCCGTTTGACATCATGTCGGCCACATAAAACACCGTGCCGTCCGGCGACAGCTTCACATCCTGAGGCATGTCGCCATGCCCCAGCGACAGATGGCCGAGAACCTCCTGGCGTTCGACGTCCACCTTGACCAGCGACCCATCGAACTCGCAACTCGCGATCAGATATCTTCCGTCGGCGGAAAAATCCATGTGATCGACGCCCCTACAATTGACGGGCACGGAGTGGTGAAGCGTCATGGTGGCGGGGTCCCGAAAATCCAGACGGCGTAACTGTTCCGCCACTACGATGGCGTACTTACCGTCCGGCGTGTAGTACATATTGTAGGGGTCGTCGACCCGAACGGTTCCCGTCGCCTTACCGGTTGCGGGGTTGATGCGCGTCAGGCTATTACCTTTATCGTTCAGCACCCAGAGCGTCTTCATATCGTAAGACGGCGTTACATGCTGGGGGAGGCGCCCGACGGGGATGCGATACAGGACACGGAATGTCGCGGGGTCGATTACGGTTACCGAGCGGCTTTCGCTGTTGGGCACGTATACGCGCGGGGGAAATGCCTCGACAACGGGGCTGAGATTTCCGGGGCGTGCGGCCGCGTAGATGTCTTTCGGATCCAGTACCGCAGGCATACCGGGTAGTGGGCCCGCGCTAGTACGAATCGTAGACCCGGCGGCAACAGGCTTTACCCTCGCAGAATGAGCTTTGTGCATGAAACCGGAATGGAGCGCAAGGGCCGTCACGCCACCTAAGGCCAACGCGATCAGGAGGATCGGGCCGAATGGGACGCCGCTGCGGCTAGGTTGTACTGGAATGGACTCTTGATCTTTGGACATCACCCGCGCCTTCTATTTCCTAGGATGGCATGAGACGGGGCTAGACGTCGAATTAGGGGTCTTCTCAGGAATCCAACGGCCGGCGATGGCGCGCACACTTAAACCCCTGAATTGCGATTTTAGGCTACCGTGATTAGCTATCCCTGTGTGCCGTCGATCTTTTGCCCAGACAGGGTATAGCGCAGTTCGCCGAAACGGAAACCGAAGAGCGGACCAAAGATCGACCCCATACGCGCGAACATGCCGGGCATGAATCCGCGATATTTGCCAAGGAAGGTGGCATGCGCCAGCAGCATGTCGGCGCGCTCCAGGGAATCGTATTCTCGCGCGCCCAAATGGAACACGCGGACGTCCGGAACAAGCAATACCTTCTTCATCGCGCGGCGAAACTGCGCCGCGAGATCGGCATCGCCGCCGAACTGCCCGAAGCGCTCATCGATCTGGCGGGTGGCCTTTATGTAGAACACGCGCGCCATGAGCGCGGCGCCGCGCGGATACTCTACCGGGACGGGCGCGGCGCCCGAGGGTCGCCCGGGACGCCAATTACCATCGAGCGGCAAGCTGCCGAACTGCGGCGCCGGATGCCCCTCTCGATCCACCAGGAGGGACACACCGCGGCGGCGTCTGCGTTTGCATCGAGCGTGTCGGCGAGCCGCATCGCCGCGTCCGGCGGGACCTCGGTATCGTCATGCAGGAAGAAAACGTAGTCGGCGTCGGCTGCGCGCCAGCCGAGATTCATTGCTTTCGTCAGGCCAAAATTCTTGGGGAGGCGGATCCACTGCAGATCGGGAAAATCGGAATCGAGCTGCGCGCTGCCATCCAGCGATCCGTTATCGACCACCACGATTTGCAGCTTCTCGCGGCCTTCGGACTTCTCGAGAGCTTCGAGACAGGCGCGCAGCAGCGCCTGTCGGTTGTGCGAAACCACTACGACGGTGATGCGCGGTTTGGGTTTTTCAGGTTCCGGACTTTGATGTTCGGAACTGGTTCGAGGCGTCAAGGAATTAGGATAACTCGCGTGCATGATAACTTGTGAAGGTGAATTCTCGTGAAAGCTTCGCCACCATTATAAAGATTGGCATCGTCCCCGTGGTTCGGGCGTCTAGCGCCGAACTCGCCATTCAGGCCGTTGAGGCCATCCGAGCCGGGGGAATCCTTGCCGCCGAAATTACTATGACGGTGCCCGGCGCGATCCGCGCGCTGGAGAAACTGGCGGACCGCTGCGGCGACGCGATGCTGCTGGGCGCGGGGACGGTGCTCGATGCGGAAACCGCGCGCGCCTCGATACTGGCCGGTGCGGAGTTCCTGGTTTCGCCGAACGTGCGCCCGGCGACGATCGAGATGGCCAAGCGCTATTCGAAGGTGGTTTTTCCGGGAGCGCTGACGCCTACGGAGATCCTGGCAGCGTGGGAAGCGGGAGCGGATGCGGTGAAGGTCTTCCCATGTGGCAGCTTGGGCGGCGCGAAATATATTAAGGCGCTGAAGGGACCGTTTCCGCAGATCGAGACGATTCCTACTGGCGGCGTGTCGCTCGAAACGATCGGCGACTTTCTGAAGGCTGGCGCCTGCGCGGTCGGGATCGGCAGCGAGTTAGTGGACGCAGCCCTCATGAAACAAGGACGCTTCGATGCGATTGAAGAGCGCGCACGGCAGTTTCTTGCGGCTGCCACGGCGGCTCGCGGGTGAGAAGCGGCACTGTTTGCGCGCGGCGCTTCATTTTCGTCAACACACTTTTCCAGGCGCTCTGTCCAGATACGCGGTATGTCGTGTCACTCTTCCAGTAGTTCCAAACGCAATGGCCCGGTAAGTGCTTACTTCCTTGTGTGATCAGAGGGGCTTCGCAAGCGGAGCCGGAAACGAGGAATAAGATAATGAGGACTGCGGTGATTTTGGTGCTTTCGTGCGCCACCTTTTCTTTGGCGCAAGATATGAAGATCGTCCCCCCGCCAGCGGCATCGGACTCCGATGCCCAACAGTACAAACGCCTCGCCTCGGTAACCTGGGACCTGGACACACATAAGCTAGTTTGGATCGTACAAAAAGGTATAGAGGTGAATGGCGAATTTGTTCCCAAGGCGACGGACCGCTATGAGGTATCCCCTAACGAAGCTTTCATGGCGCTCAAAGATGAAAAGCGCGGCATCGAGGGAGACGAAGCGAAATCGCTTCACGATCTTCTTGGAGTTCTGAGTCTTTATTGCGTCGAGAGCACCGTGTGGTGGGAAAACGGCGGCAATGCCACCGATCCTGCCGCCGCCGACCCAGCCGCTCAGCCTGCCGCCCCGCCTGCCGATGCCAAACCAGGCAAGAAGACAGACGATCGTAAGGCTGTGCCTCCAGCCGATCCCAACGCCAAACCGACGCGGGTCGATCAGCCTGAAAAGAAACCCGTGCAGCTAATTCCGGGCGCGCTTGTGGCCGCGAATGGCGTCGGGAAATAACATGTTTTCCTCAGTGGCGCCGTTTCGCTCGCGCCACTCGAAAAACAGGCGCGCATAGCTGGCGGTAATGTAATCCTTCTCCTCATACCCCAGCGTGCGCGCCATGCGGTCGATCCATTGCGGATCGCCTTCCAATTCCAGATAAGTTCCGATGGGTGTTTCGTCCAGCGTAGCGATTCCCTTCGATCCGCGCCGTTGAAATTCTGTTCTGAATTTCTCATAGCGAAAGGCCGGCAGGTATCCAAGGCGTGCCAGAATCGCGTCAAATGCCGGCCCATCGGCGACACCGGTTTCAATCTCTTCTCGGCTCTTGTGCCTGCCCGGCTCTGGCGCGCCTTTGTAGGTGAGCTTGTGACTCTTGCCCGTTTCGCGGAGGCGAAGTAAGATGGCTGAGCGTCGAAGGTCCGACGCCGCGGTGTCGTAGACTGTGTTCTTTTCGAATACGCGCTTCTTCGCCACGCGGAATCCCGCGGCACGCAGCCGATGCCGAGCTTCGTTCACGCCAGTGGTGGGAAGTTTGATCTCGATTTCGCGGCCGTTACTCGCCATGATGGTCAAGAAAATCGCGATCGATGGCCTTGCGTCCGCGGAAACCCTCTTCGCCGTGCCAATATTCGATGGCGTTTTCGCCCATCTTCCAGCAGAGGTACACGTCGCGCCCGCGAAAGCGCGTCGGGAAATCGATCAGGCCCGTTTCGAGATCTTTTATTTGCACGCCCATCTCGAGTATTTCTTCTACTGTCTGGCGCAGCAGCTTTGACGAGGTGTCGCGGCGCTGCCGGATTTCAAGCGCGGCGCCGCGATCGATGAGCGTTCCGCCCATGATGTGTACGCGCTCTTTCATTTTATTGAACGCCGCCGAAGCGTCGTCGAACTCGGGCTTTAGACGCATGGCGTCTTGCACCAGGCGCTCCACCCGCGGCAGGAGGCTGTGCGCCTCGCGTAACGTGAAGCGTTTGGACATGGACTGGTTCGATTATATCAGTGGCTGAGAGTTAGAAGACAAGAAGTCAGGAGACAGAAGTCAGAATGGGCGCGGCGCTTAGTTTCCCAGCAGCTTCTCCAGAGTACGTAAGCTCTTTTGGCGGCCCATGACAATCAGGCATTCGCCACCGCGAATTGGCGTATCCGCGGGAGGATTGAAGACCATGCTGCCGTCGCTCTGGCGAATAGCCATCACAATCACTCCGAGTTCGCTTCCGATCTGCATCTCACGGATGGTCCTGGAAATCATGCGGCTTTGCGCGCCCACGGTGACCTGCTCGATGGAGATATCCTCGCCCAAAGACGTGGTGGTGGTGAAATCGAGGAACTGGACCACGTGGGGGCGAAGCAGGGCGTGCGCCAGGCGGTGACCGGTAATCGAATAAGGCGCGAAGACGGCGTCGGCTCCGGCACGCCGCATTTTCTCTTCGGCGCCCTCTTCCGCCGCGCGGGTGGCGACGTAGATGCGCGGGTTCAGACCCTTCGCGGAAAGCAGCACGAAGAGGTTATCCGCGTCGCTGGCGAGCGCGGTGACTAATCCCCGTGCGCGTTCGATTCCCACCTGGCGCAGGGTATCGTCGCGCGTCGAATCGGCGGAGACCGCCAGTTGGCCGGCCATCATGGCGCGCTCGACGCGGTCGGGATTGATATCCACCACCACGAAAGGGACGCCGGCACGCGCCAGTTCTTCCGCCGCGCCTCGGCCGACGCGTCCGTATCCGCAAATAATGTAGTGATCCTTCAGCTTGTCGATCATACGTTTCACTCGGCGCTTGCCGGTTGCGTCGCCGAACTCCCATTCGATGATGGTCTGCGTCATCGCGCCCACGGCGATGAACAGCGTAGAAACCCCGAAGAAAATCAGAAACGAGTTGAACACCCGGCCGCGCGTGGAAAGTTGATGCAACTCACCGTACCCCACCGTCGTCATGGTGGTGAGCGTCATGTAGAACGCTTCGAACGGCGTGTAATGGTCGGTGAGGACGAATCCTTCCGTGCCAATGGCGAGCGTGGCCGCGATTGCGAGAAACAGGAAGAAGAAGCGGCGGGTGAGCCGGGTCATCGGAATGAACAAGTATAGCGAAGGGTCTGTTAAACTGAAAAAGCAGTCGATTCTTCCGCGCTTTCCATTCCCCACGCGGGCACGTAGCTCAATGGTAGAGCATCGCCCTTTTAAGGCGGTGGTTGTGGGTTCGAGTCCCACCGTGCTCACCAATTATTTCGCGATAATAAGTTCTGCTTCGATATGGCCCTTCCCGAATCGGCAGTTCAATTCATGCGCGGCGCGGTGGAGCGGGCGCGCAAGCTGCAAAAAACTATTGTCTTCCCCGAAGGCGCAGACCCGCGCATTCTCGAGGCGGCTGCGCGCCTAGCCAGGGAGGGAGTGGTGCGGCCGGTCCTCATCGGGCCCAAGCCGGCCAACGCTCCGGCCGGGGTCACTTTCGCCAACCCCGCCGCGGCGCCGCAGTTTTCGAAATATGCGGCTTATTACTATGAACGCCGCCGCGCGAAAGGCATCACGCAGACGGAAGCGGCTGACATTGCGCGCAAGCCGCTCTACTTCGCGGCGTTGATGGTGGGATTGGGAGAGGCCGATGGCTTCGTGGGCGGCGCCGCCAATACTACGGCGGATACAGTTCGTGCAGCTACTCCACGCGGTTGGACCGCATCCGCGCGCGAAGCTGGTTTCGAGCGTGTTCCTGATGGCGCTGCAGGACCTCTCCCATGGCCACAATGGCCTCATCGCTTTCGCCGACTGCGCGGTGGTCATCGAGCCGTGCGCCATTGAACTGGCGGATATCGCTATCGCTACTGCCGTGACTGCGCGCGCGCTGATGAATGCCGAACCGGCGGTGGCGCTGCTGAGTTTCTCCACCAAAGGCAGCGGCAAGCACGATCAGGTGAATAAGATTGTGGAGGCGCTGCGCATCGCGCGCGAGCGTGCGCCGGAATTGAACATCGATGGCGAACTGCAGGCGGACGCGGCGGTTTCGTTGGCGGTGGGCGGTTCCAAGGCGCCGGGCTCGCGAGTTGCAGGCCGCGCCAACACGCTGATCTTTCCGAACCTCGCGGCGGCGAACATCGCCTGCAAGCTGGTGGAGCGATTGGGCGGAGCGGCGGCGATCGGGCCGTTTTTGCAGGGATTGGCCAAGCCGGCGAACGATCTTTCGCGCGGATGTTCGGCGGAGGATGTTTATAACGTGGCGGTGATTACGGCGCTGCAATAGGGCATCGTTGGCCATCGCAAACTGTGCTAAAGAGTAGCCTTTAGCACAGTTTTTCGCTACAATTAAACCCGATCTTACACAATCTCGCGAGGCGTCGATGGACAGCGGTCCGGGCGACATCACCAGACTATTGCGAAAGGTGAGGGAAGGCGATCCCGAGGCGGAGTCACACCTGGCGGAACTCGTATATCGCGAACTGCACCGGCTTGCAAAGCGTTGCATGCAGGGTGAACGCCCGGATAACACTCTACAACCCACAATCCTGGTTCACGACGCGTTTGTAAAGCTTGTCGGCTACAGCGCCGCAAATTGGGCAGACCGGAAGCACTTTTTCGCAGTGGCGGCGACCTTGATGCGCCGAATTTTGATCGATCATGCTCGAGAGACGCAAGCGCAAAGGCGCGGCGGCGGGAAAGGTAAACTGACGCTGGACGATGCGGTTCTGGTTACTGCATCGATATCGGAGGACCTGATCGCTCTGGACGAGGCGCTCACCCGGTTGGAGGAACTTGACCCGCGCCAAAGCAAAGTCGTCGAGCTGCGTTTCTTTGCAGGGTTATCGGAAGGTGAAGTCGCCAAGATGCTGGACCTCAGTACGCGAACGGTGAAGCGCGACTGGGTCACGGCGCGAGCCTGGCTTCACGGCCAACTTGCGGGAGATGCGGCATGAGCCCCTCCCGCTGGCGAAATGTCAAGGAGATATCCGCGGACGCGCTCGAGTTGCCAGAAGAGCAGCGAGCCGAATATATCAAGCGCGCATGTGGAGGCGACGCGCAATTGAGCGCCCAAGTAGAGCGGATCGTAGTGGTTGCTTCGAGCACCATAACCGGGCTGCTCGACCACCCCGTTCCGGTTCACCAGTTGGGTCAACTCGATCAACCAACTCCTCGCGTTCAGGATGAGCCCTCGCTGCCGGAAGGCGAGTTGCTCGGCGGCCGCTTTCGTATCGCAATGTTTTTAGCGCGCGGGGGAATGGGCGAAGTCTACCGCGCCCACGATGAGGAACTCCGCGAGGATGTCGCCCTGAAGATCATCAGTAAGGAGATTGTGGACCGCCCGGGCATGGTGGAACGCTTTCGCCAGGAGGTGCAGCGCGCGCGCCTGATTACTCATCCGAACGTCTGCAGGATCCACGATCTCGAATCGCATCTCAAGCCCGATGGAACGGTTTTGCGGTTTCTCACGATGCAGCTGGTCAACGGGCCGACATTGGCCGAGGCAATGACCACCGGTTCCATTTCCTGCTCCGAGGGACTCGCGTTGCTGGGAGATGTATTGGCCGGCCTGGATGCCGCCCATCAGGCAAACATTGCGCACTGCGACCTGAAGCCCAACAATGTCTTGATCGATCGAGTGGCGGGGCAGCGCGCACGCGCGGTAATCACCGACTTTGGTCTCGCCCAGGCGCTCCGAACGGAAACGGGCGCCGATGTGTCACAAACAGGCCTGGTGGGAGGGCGCCAGCCTACATGGCTCCAGAGCTGCGCTTTGGAGCGAGCAGTCGCGTTGCCGGAGATATTTTTGCGTTTGGCGTGATGGCATATGAGTTACTAACCGGTAACCATCCGTTCCATCGCAGGCCCTCGTGGGAAGTGGCGGTGGTATTCCATGTCTCCCCGCCGCGATCCGTGGCGCCGGACATCCCGCCAGCTTGGAACGCGGCGATAATGCGTTGCCTGGAATTCGATCCCGGAGCGCGCTTCTCGACGGTGCAGGAACTGCGCTCCGCGATTGGTGAAGCAGCAACGGGCACACAGCGGTGGTCCGATTCGCTAGTAACGCGCCGCGGGCTTGGTTATTTGACAGCAGGGCTCCTGGCCACGGGAGTCGGCATTGCCGGATATCGCCGGTGGCACGGACGTCTGGACTCTATTGCGGTGCTGCCGTTTGAAAATGCAAGCAAGGATGACAGTCTCGATTACCTTAGCGCCGGCATCACGGACAGTCTGATTAACAGCCTCGCCCAACTGCCTCGTTTGCGGGTCCCGGCCGCTGGGTTGGTGCGGCAATTCAAGAATGAGCCCAATCCCACGAAGGCGGGGGCTGCCCTCAATACTTCCGCGGTATTGAGCGGGGTGCTTCGACAGCGGGGAGGCCTGCTGTCAGTGGAAGTCGAACTGATCGATGTGGGTTCGGGAAAGCAAATCTGGGGCAAGCAGTATACGCTCACTTGGACTAACGTCCTCGATGTACAGAAGTCCATCTGCGCCGATATCTTGTCGGGACTTAAGATCCGGATGGGAAACGAGGAGACTGAGACGCTGCGGCGCGGACTTACCACGGATGACGAGGCTTTCCAGTCGTACTTGCGTGGCCAATATCTGCTTGGTCTCCGGCGCGTGGACACGCTGCTGAAATCGCGCGAGATGTTTCAGCAGGCGGTGAACCGCGATCCCAGATTTGCATTGGCATATTCGGCGTTGGCGAGTTCCCAGTTATTACTAGGTTACTGGGGTGTGGAAACCGCGGCTAGCAGTATGACGGCGGCCAGAGTATCGGCGCAAAAGGCGCTATCCATCGAACCCAGGCTTGCGGAAGCTCACGTAGTCATCGGCGCGGTTCAAGTGATGTTCAACTGGGACTGGAAGGGCGCGGAAGCCAGCTACCGCAGGGCAATTGCGCTGAAAGAAGACCTGGCCGAGGCTCATCACTGGTACGCGAGACAAGTTCTTGGTCCCCTGGCGCGCCATGATGAGGCTCTGGCTGAAATGAAGCAAGCCCTCAAGTGGGATCCCTATGCGCCGATTCTCCACACAAATCTGGGCGTCGCCCTATACTACGCGCACCGCTTCGATGACGCGATCCGCCAACTGCAAAAGGTGATCGAAATGGATCCGCGCTTCAATCTTCCTTATTGGACTCTTGGGCAGGCATGGGCAGCGAAGGGCAAGTTATCGAGTGCGGTAGATGCGTTGGAGACGGCCCGCCGTTTCGCGCCCGGCCCAAAGCCCGACCTTTCACTCGCGTTCTGTTACGCGGTTTGCGGCAAGCCCATGGAAGCGCGCGCACTCCGCGACGGTGTTCTTAGCAAATACCATCGGCCTGCATATTCCACGTACGAGCTTGCTTATGTCAACGCGTCGCTTGGCGAATCGGAAGCTGCTGTTCACAATCTAGAAATCTCATTTACGGACAAGGAGCCGCAGTTAATCCAGGCCGGCGCGGACCCGAAATTCGATTTGATCAGAGAGACAACAGGTTATAAGAGTATCTTACGCAGCATCGGACTCGATCCAGCCTCATATCACTACACGCCTCTCGAACATGTACAATAAGGAACTCTCATGACACCCACCCAGTTGATCGAAGACCTGAACCTACCTGAAGATAAAATCGCTCGAATTAAAGCGTTGGCCGCCAGTTTTATGGATTTTGAGGAGATTTTGCACGAGCATGGGGAAGAGCACACCGCCGACACCCCATTTCGTCAGGGTATGCTGACGCAATCGCAGCAGTGTATCGATCTGGCCGCGAACATCGTTGGCCAGACCCCGGAGGCCGTGAAGGAAGCATTGCTCGGGGTGTTCGGTATCACACAAGAGCAGTACGCAAATTCATGCACGATGCACCACCAGATCATCGCGCTCTCCGGCTTTGTGGGAGCCAAACAGTCATAGGATGTGGGAGAACATCCTAACGATCGTCTACTGAGCGCATTCGCCAGTAGCCGGTTCGGTCGCGGTCGCCGCCCGTTGGCGCTGCGTACTAAACGGGGACGGTGTGTCTCGGCTGTGCTTACGCTGCACGGGGGACGCCGGATTTTCCTTAAGATGGATCCGGCAGATCAACGCGTGTTCCTCGAGCGAGAGGCCGCGGCGCTTTCAGCGTTTGCGGCTAACCCCGGCTTCCAATTCGGGCCGCAGTTCATCGAATTCGATTCCTGCCAGCGGCTGCTTATGACGGTGGCCCTCGAAGGATACTGTCCGCTTGACCGCGTCCTCAGGCGCAACTTCCTGTCCGACCCCTTGGCGTCCATAGCAGCTGCAGCCGCGCTAGCGAATCTGCATGAAGCGCTGCACGAAGTCCCGGCACTCGATGCGCAGATGCTTGATTTTCCATTGGCGCCGATTCTGCCCTTTACGCCAGAAGAGTTCGTGACGCGCCCAGCGGACTATTCGCTGCTTGCGGCGGCGCTCCACCGATCACGCAATTCCGTCGAGAAGCTGGCGTCGAACTGGCGACCCTCGCATTTTATTCATGGCGACTTCAAGGCGGACAATCTACTCGTTCGCGTCGATCCTCGCTTCAAAGATCGACCGTCGACGATCATCGTCGATTGGGAGATGGCAGGCTTTGGCGACCCGATGTGGGACGTCGGAAGTTACATCGGGAGCATATTGCTAGTCTGGATTCAAATTCTGGGGAGCAAGGCAGCGAGCGAAGAGGCGCTGGCAAGTCACGATGCGAACTCAGTCCGGCGCCAGGTTGGCTATTTCCTCCTCACGCATCGACATATGGCGCCTGGAGTTTTTGAAGCGACCGATTCGTTCGCGTTAACGGCATTCCAATACGCCGGCATGTTCATGCTCCACCGAGTGGCCGTCGGATTGGATATCAATGGGTTCATGGACCCAGTCGGGTCCATGATGCTCGATTTCGCACGAAGCCTCCTGGACCGTCCGGAGGCGGCCGCCGCGGCGCTGTTGGCGGGAATAGCTCTATGAGCGGATACTGGGAGTTCTACGAAGAGACGGCGCGCGCCATCTCATTCGCGGGCTCCAGCCGCGTGTCTCACAAGTTCACGGGAGTAAAACAGATCGCGACGCGCGACGAGGAACCTAATGAACGGTGGATTGAATCTGCCGAGGACGCGGTCTGGCCTTTGATCTATCGGTGGCATTACCTGCGCGACCGGCGTAACGTCCCTGAACAGCGTGGGTGGTTCACGATGCGCCAGCGCGAGCACCCCGAGTTTGTCGCGCAACTCTCGGAGGCCAATCAAAGCAGGGGCGTCCTGGACGCGGGGTGGCGTGTGGTCAGCCGTGGGCCGGACGAATGCTTGTGCGAGAAGGGAGGCATTCCGCTGCGAATTAGCACCGCATCCTTGCAGACCGAAGGTATGCGCCCGAACGATGAAACGGTGACAGTTCGGTTTCCCTGCGAACGCCGGTACTGGATGCCACTCTATTACTGCACCGCCGGCGGCATCGCGGCTGAAGTGACTTTACGTCTCTACTTCAACGTCAAGTCAGCTTGCGCCCCCTGGCTGCTAAGGATTCTCAGCCATGAGTTTCAGCAGGCAGGCGCCAGTTACGAACTCAAACTGCTGAACCATCCCCAGAGGTACACGAGGCCGGATTCCGCCGTGCTGTACGTGCCTGCTTCGTCCGTTGACTTAAGCCGCGCGATCATTGACCAGTTGATTGCGATGGGAAATTCAGCGTTTCGCGGAGCCGTTCCCGCGCTGACACGACGCATTTTCCCGGGCATCGCGCTAGCGGATGAGCCGCCTCCCCTGCGCGGCCGAAGAGTGAGTTTCGGAGAGCATCGCTGTCGCATTCTGGCGCGCGGGTTGGCGCGCTCCCACGCCGAGGGTGGCCACTCCGTAACTGAGGCAGTGGAGACAATCCGACGCGAGTTCGTCTTAAGGGACCTCGACCCTGCGCAGCCATACATGGCCGCCGGTGGCCAAAGCGCCGTTGCGACGTTCTGTCATCTATAATCCCCCATCTGGCGCAACTCCCTCGTGAAGTCGTAGAATACGCGCAATTGATTGCCGTCGAGATCACCGGCCCTGAACTCGCGCAGATGCCACGGCTTATCCTCCGGCTCAGCGAGGATTTTCGCTCCGGCGTCCTTCCAGCGTTGATGTAGTTCGTCCACGTCACGTTTGCTATCCAAGTTGAGCCAGATCACGATCGCTCCGCCGTTACCATACCATTCGCGGAACTGCGCGTTCGTCAGGAACATTCGGCACTCACCCTGCGAGATGCCGCCGATCCCGCTTTGGTCGTCGTGCCAGTCGAGACGGAAGCCGAGCACATTTACGTAATACTCAGCGGCTTTCGCGATATCGCTAACTGGAATCTCCGGAACGGCCTTGGGAAAAGTTGTGAGCATGTTTTCCAGCTTACGCCAGCAGAGCGGGTGATGACATTGTCACGAGTGGAGGCGATCAATCTAGCGCGGAATGTTACGGACATACTCGGGGAAACCCTTGAGGCAGAGGATTAAGCAAGAATAAGAAATGAGTTAGATCAAGAAGCAACATTGCTAGACTTAGTGAAGGAGGTGCTGGCGATGAAGCGCAAAAGGATGCTGACGATTCGCGATTATTACGGGAGTGCTCGCCTTCGTGGGCGGCTGGGCCATTTCCGCGCAGGACAAGTACACCGTGAAAGTGCCGAATGGGCTCTCGTTCTCTGAGTTCAGAGGATACGAGGCCTGGCAGGTTGTCTCCATCAGTCAGAACGGAAACCTTATTGCTGCGATCCTCGCTAATCCTGTGATGATCAAGGCCTACCAGGCCGGCGTTCCCGGCAACGGCAAGCCTTTCCCCGACGGCGCCAAGATGGCGAAGATCCATTGGAACCCGAAAAAGATGGAGACGTTCCCCGCGGCGACGGTGCCAGGCACCCAGCATGACGTCGACTTCATGGTGAAGGACAGCAAGAGGTTCGCGGACAGCGGCGGGTGGGGATATGCCGTGTTCGACTATGACGCTGCATCCGATACGTTCACGCCCGGCACCCTGGCTGGCAAGCCGCCGCAGGGGAACGACGCCAAGTGCGGGTTCGCGTGCCACACGAGCGTGAAGACAAGAGATTACGTTTTCACGGATTACGGGCACAGGTGAAGCGGTATGAGCGCGAGATGATGGCCTAACCCGTCATTGCCTGCGACAGCAGGATTACCCCGATTGCTATGAGGCCGCCGTGGACATAGAGCACGAAACGATCAGCGCCGATGCGACGATTGATCATCCGCCCGAGGAAGGTCGCCGATATGACAAACGGTAATGACAACAGGTAGTAGCGGTTGACCGCGGGCGTCCATAAGCCGGACAGTAAGTACCCCCACAATCCCGCGATGCTCGCTGGAAGAAAATACCCTTGCAAAGTTGCCCGGAAATGTTGCGGCGACCACCCGCGGAGCGAACCATAGACTGCCAGAGGAGGGCCGTTCATGCCGTAAGCGCCGCCGAGGATTCCTGCAACGAATCCGAACAAGTAGGCGAACTTGTCGTCCTTCAACTCACGGCGCTTATCGCCCAGCAATGAGTAAGCGGAGAAGACGATAATCAAAACCGCCAATGCCGCTTTGATAACAGGTTCGGGTATGGTCTTCAGGAGCAGCAGCCCCAGGGGTATGCCAAGCAGCGTCGGCAGCACCAGCCGCACCGCGCTGCGGGCATGAATCTTCCGCCAGTCCTGCACGACCACGATCAAGGCCACGGTGATGGAGGCCATGACGGCAACCGGTGCGGCTACTTTAACCGGCATGAGGAGCGCGAGCAGCGGCACGGCAATCAACGCCTCCCCGAATCCAAAGGATGAGCGAACCAAAGTCGCCAAAAACAGGACGCCTGCCGCCAGGATCGATACCGGTCCAGCGATCATACTTTCCAGGATATCCGACCAACTACGATTTAAGGCGCCAACTCCCGAATCTTGATATTCCGAAACCACGTCTCCGATTGATGGTTCTGCAAACTAATCGGGCTGACGTACACCAGCGGCGTCTCGGGCAGCGAGCCCTTGGGCAGATAGCCCCGCAGCAGCTTTTGTACATCCGGGCTGCGGCTGTCGAATTCAACCACCTTTACGCCGTTGAGCCGGTGCTCGACATGGCTTCCATTCACCACCAGGCGCGAATGATTAAACTCGCTAATTCGCGGCGGTATGCGCGGCGAAGGGGCGATCAGGGAGTAGAGAGACGCCGCCACGCGGCGCGGGTCCGACGCGGCATCGGCGTTCCCGTCATCCGCGAGTTGGTATTCGAGTCCACGCGCCCGCGCCTGGCGTCCTTCCGCATTGGTCCATTCATCGGCGTTCTGAATTCGGTACTTGACGCCCGAGTTGCCGTCTTTCAGGATCTTCCAATCGAACTGAAGATCGAAGGATCGGAAGACCTCTACGGTGCGGATATCCTGGAAGCCATCAGAGCGAACGAGCGCTTTCAGCGAGCCATCCTCGATGGTCCAACAGTTGGCTGGAAAGGGCTTGCCTGTAATCTCCACCCACCCCGTGGTGGACTTGCCGTCAAACAGCAAGCGCCAGCCTTGCCTACGCTCGTCGTCGGTCAGCCGGTTTGAATCGGCCGATCGCGCCGGGTAAAGGGCAACTAGCGTAAGAAGGAGTATCGCGCTCCGCATAGCCATCGAAGTTCGATCCCATGATACACAACTCAGGTAAATCGCCGAGTACCACTTAGGCAGCCTCCCATGGGAAAGCGGCGGTCGGGAGCCGCGCCAGCTGAAACGCCTCGGATCTGCGCATCACTAATTGTCGATGAGGCCACGGCCTCACAGTTAGATCATCGGAGGATGACATGATCGTTCCTACTTCACCAGACCAGCGCGCTACTACCTTTTTCGGTGGAATCGTTGCAAAGAGCGTTCTGCTGGGGCTCGTTTTCTCAGCCGCGATGTCGGCTCAGCCCCCAACGCCGAAACCCACAGCGCAGACCAGTCCGGCCGCAGCGCAAACTACAAAGCCGCAAATAGCAAAGACTCAGGAAGCCTGGCGTAAATCCTTGATAACCCTTCCGCAGCCAAAGCAAGGCTGCTATAAGGCCTCGTTCCCGCGCGTTGAGTGGATACCTGTTTCCTGCGGGGCGCCACCGCGGCATCCAGCAGTACCGGCGCATGGTCCTGGCAGACCTTTTATTGTGGGAGGCGGCGGAAGCAACGACTTCTCATCCCACCCGACAGGGACCATCTCGGGGGTGGACGGTACATTTACAAGCGTCAGCGCCGGAATTGCCGAATCCGGACCCATATTGAATTCCGGACCGGCGGTTGCGAACGCGTACACCTTGCAAATCAACACGGATAATTTTTCGAGCACGGCATGCGCCGGCAGCCCGAATCCCAATTGCAAGGGGTGGGAGCAGTTCGTGTATGAAAACAACAACACCGCGCACGACGGGTTCATTCAGTATTGGCTGATTCAATACAACGCCACATGCCCATCTGGCGGGTGGATTCAGTTCAGTTTCACCACTTCGTCCGATATTTATTGCTTTCAAAGCACCGGCACCTCATCGTTGATGGCCGGCCATCCGGTCAGCGATCTCAGCACAATGACGATGAGCGCTTCCGTGACTGCGACCAGCGATCAATTAGTGATAACGGCAGGCGGCGATTCAGCCATGATTATGGGACTCAACGCCGTCGCCGTCGCCGCGGGCTGGACGGATGCGGAGTTCAACGTATTTGGCGACGGCGGCGATTCCAGCGGGGGAGGGCAGGCGGGCTTTGGCGCCAATTCGACGATCGGCGTGAAGAACACGGTCCATAACGGGACCAGAAATGCCCCCGCGTGTTCGCTCGAGAGCTTCACCGGCGAGACGAACAATCTGACCCTGGTTGGAATGGCCCCTATTGCAACTATGGCCTCTCCGGACATCGAGTTCACGGAAAGCAATGTGCCCGGTTCGGTGGCGGCGTGCGCGACCGCGGGCGGCATCGGAGATACCCATCTGACTACATTTGGAGGCCTTCTCTATGATTTTCAGTCATCCGGCGATTTCGTGCTGGCGCAAAACGACAAAGACTTCCTCGTCGAGACGCGCCAAGTGTCAGGGGCGCCCACCTGGCCGAACGCAACCGTCAACAAGGCGGTCGCAACGCAAATGGGCAAGACTCGCGTGGCGTTTTGCACGGCGCCGTCACGCCTCGCCGTCGACGGCCATGTGACGGACGTCGCAGACGGGCAAACTCTGTCGCTGCCTAGCGGCGTTGGCATTTTGCGTACAGGCAACGTCTACGTCGTGGTCGATCAGAACGGTAATTCCATGCGGGCGGAGGACAACGGCTTCTACGTCAACGTATCCGTCGGCCTAGGCCGTTGGCCGGAGACGGTTCGTGGAGTTCTGGCCAATGCCAAAGGAAACGCGAACCAGATTGAGACGCGAACCGGCACGGTGCTCACAAGCCCGTTCGCTTTCGACGTGCTATACCACCAATTCGCCGATAGCTGGCGTGTACCGGAGAAGGATTCACTGTTGGCGGTCTGTGGCGAGCGTGTCGAAATAGGCACTCCACAGAAGACATTTACTGCGAACAATCTTGATCCCGAGGTCTACAAACGCGCGCGAGCGGTATGCACGAGGGCGGGCGTCAAGGTGAAATCGCTGCTCGATGCGTGCACGCTGGACGTCGCGGTTATTGGCCAGGATGCAGCGGCAAAGGCATTTGTCGGCATCCGGGCGCCGGCAGTAGTTGGGGGCGTAACTTCATCGCGGGCGCGGTATTAGCCGAGTTCGCCGCCAGCTTTCCGCCGTAGCATCGCCGGTCTGCCGGGTCGAGTTGAAATGGGTTTGGCACTCGAAACAGTGGCCGGCGATGCGAAGCGAATGCGGAACTTTGCCGAACGGGCGAGACCGATCTATCCCGATTTTCTAAATCTACGGCGTCTACGAGGGGATCTTCTTCTATGGGAGTAGAGTTAACTTCCGCCTATCCTGGCGCAAGCAAATGTGATTCCGCAGGAGAAGGGCTACGACCGTTTTTTCGACAAAGGGATTTCGTCATGCATGAGAGGTAACTGAGGCGGGCTCATGACCGCCGTGCTGCGTCAAGCACCTGTCATCCTTTTGCGCCATACTGGTAGGCCAGAAAGGAAATGCCCATGCCCTTGGGAAGAAAAGTCACCGCTGAATTCATCGGCACGTTTTGGCTGGTCTTCGGAGGCTGCGGCGCTGCCGTCCTCGACGCCGCATTCCCTAATCTTGGAATCGGTTTCGTCGGCGTCGCGCTCGCATTCGGTTTAACCGTTCTTACAATGGCCTTTGCCATTGGCCACATCAGCGGTTGCCATTTGAATCCAGCGGTATCCATCGGATTGGCGGTCGGCAAGCGCTTTCCTGCCTCCGAACTGCCGGGGTATATCATCGCCCAACTTCTCGGCGCGGTTGCGGGCGCCGGAGTTCTCTATGTTATCGCCAGCGGCAAGGAGGGCTTCACGCTCGCCGGCGGTTTCGCCTCAAACGGCTACGCCGAGCACTCGCCGGGCGGGTACTCGATGGTGGCCTGCCTCGTTGCTGAGATCGTGTTCACGTTCATGTTCCTCATGATCATTCAGGGCGCCACCGATCGACGCGCGCCCCAGGGCTTTGCACCCATCCCCATCGGTCTTGGGCTCACTCTCATTCATCTCATCGGAATACCCGTGACTAATCTCTCGGTGAATCCGGCGCGCAGCACCGGCCCCGCGCTCTTTGTGGGCGGATGGGCCATAGAACAGCTTTGGCTCTTCTGGGTGGCCCCTATCATCGGCGCGGTGATCGCCGGCATTGTCTATCCAATCGTGGCGGGCTCACCTGAAGAGGCTCGTGCCGCAAGGGCGTAGTCATGCGAACAGCCGCGTTCTTCCTATTCGCCGCCCTGGCGGCGGCGCAGAACCGCGTTGTGATCGACGCGGGCACGATTCTCGACGGCCGGGGCGGCACGCTTCACAATCAACAGATCATCATCGAAAATGGACGCATCGTTTCCGTCGCGGCGGGTTCGGGCAAGGCGGATTACGACCTGCGCAACCTCACCGTGATGCCGGGATGGATCGACACGCATATCCATCTAAACTGGCACATGGACGCGAACCATAAGTCTGTTTCCGGCGGCGGCAAGCCGGAGGACATGGCGCTCTACACCGAAGCAGATGCCTGGATGACGCTTGAGGGAGGCTTCACCACGGTGCAGAGCGTGGGCAACATGGCCGACAAGCCCGTGCGCGACCATATCAATGAAGGCGTACTGCCAGGGCCGCGCGTACTCACTTCGCTGATGCAGATTCAAGGCGCGCGCGGCGGCCGCGGCGCCGAGCCGCATCAGTGGACCGTCGATGAGCTGCGCGAAATGGTGCGCAAGGACAAGGCCGACGGCGCCGACGTCATCAAGCTCTTCGCCACCAGCGGACTGGGCGCGGGCGGCGGCCAGAGCATGACCGACGAACAGATCCAGGCGGTTTGCGGCGAGGCCAAGGCGGTTGGATTGCGCTCGGTAGTCCACGCCATCGGCGATTCCGGCGCGCGTGCCGCCGTGCTTGCCGGGTGCACCTCGATAGAGCACGGCACATTTCTCAAAGACGCGACCCTCGACCTGATGGCCCAGCGCGGGACGTTTTTCGATCCCAACCTGCTGGTGCTGCACAACTATCTCGAGAACAAGGACGCTTACACATTCACCGAGGAGGCGCTCGCCACGTTGCAGAAAGGGCTCGCGCCAACCGAAGACGTGATTCGCCGCGCCCGAGCACGGCATATCAAGATTTCATTTGGAACCGATGCCGTGGCGGGTGCGCACGGGCGCAATGCAGAAGAGTTCATCTATCGCGTGAAGGACGCCGGCGAAAAACCCATGGACGCCATTGTGAGCGCCACTTCGGTATCCGCCGATTCGCTGGGAATGGGCAAGGAGATCGGGTCTGTCGCTCCTGGTATGCAAGCGGATCTGGTAGGTGTGGCGGGTGACCCGCTCACCGATATCACTGTCGTGCGCCGCGTGGTGTTCGTGATGCGGGGCGGGAAGATCTACAAGAATGTCGCGCGGTGAATTCGTGTGCAGCGTCGGCGCAGCGTGAGTCCACAAGAGGGGATGTCACGCGCTTGACTTTCGAGTTTTCCGGACAAAGGATACAACGCGATGCCCGGAGCGAGCTTGACGCTTCTTCGCCGCTGTCAGGATCGCCTTGACATCGAATCCGTGCTTGGCAGCTTCGGCCTGGCGGGCGCGCCTGACTTCATCGACGATTGGGTCCTTCGACACCGCTATTCTCCTAGAAGCTCCTCGGGCGTGCAGATGACAGGGCACTCGTATCCGTGCCCCATCAGATCACCGGCTTGGCCGCGAAGTTTAATAGCTTGGAATGGTAGCTTCCAGGTAGAGACGAAGCTTCATTTGCGGCTCGCGCCTCGCTTATTTCGGCTTCCGGATATACTCCGCCAGTTCCGCCGCCTTCGCGCGCGCCTGATGCATATAGGTTTCGTTCTTCGCTACGCGATCGAGCATTGGCAGATACTGCTCCGGCGCAATCACGCGGCCGTTTTCGAACGATTCCTCAAGCCCATTCAGCGCCTGGTCGACGCCCAGGTGGTCGTATTTGGCGGCGCGCTCGAGTTCGATGCGGCGTTCGGCCGATTCCGCCATGCGCTCGAACCAATCCTGTAACTGCTGCGCGGACGGGTCCTCGGAGTAATTGAACTTCACCTCGGTCTTCTTGTCGCCGTCGACGTAGCGGAACGTCTTCGTCGCCCATGAATGCGACCTTCAGGTTCGATTCCAGGGGACGCTTGAAATGATCCAGTTTCGCGGCAAGATCGAAGATCGCGGCGGTATCTTCGGCGCTGAGCTTGAATTTGAGCGGAAGGTCGTCATCCACCGCTTCCTGGTAAACGGCGTCGCCGCTCTTTTCCACTACGATCTGGATGTAATCGGGCTTGCTGCCGGGAAACGAGCGCGAATAGAACAGGCGCGGCGCGTCGCCCGCAGACAGAACGGGTGCAAAGCAGAGCTGCCAGCCATCGTCAGAACGACAAGCCGCGTCACGCTCTTTCTCACGATGCCAGCCTCCGCGCAACGCCTTCACGCGTGGCGTGGCAAATCGCCACTGCCAGCGCATCGCTGGCGTCTTCCGATTCTACGATCGCCGGCAGCCGCAAGCAGCGATTGCACCATCGTCTGCACCTGGCACTTCTCGGCGCGCCCGTATCCCACCACGCTGATCTTCACTTCGAGCGGCGAATACTCGGCCAATGCGATGCCCGCCTCCGCCATCGCCAGCAGCGCGATGCCGCGGACGTGCGCCAGCTTGAGCGCCGTCTTGACATTGACCGCATGGAATATGCCCTCTACCGCGGCCGATTCCGGCGCGTGCTCGCGAATCAACGCGCGCAGCCCGCTCGACAATCTCGAGCAGCCGCGCCTCGAATCGTCCATTTCGGGACTGGTGCGAATCACGCCCGCGATCAACAAGCGATGCGCCGCGCCATCGCTCTCGATTACGCCGTAACCGGTCCGTTCCGAGCCGCAATCGATGCCGAGGACGCGCACGGGCTTACGCCAGAGCCTCCAGCTCCTTTTCGTCGATATCGAAGTTGGAGTAGACGTTCTGCACGTCGTCGTGCTCTTCCAGCGCTTCGTTGAGCCGCAGCATGGCGCTCGGCGTTCTTGCCTTCGAGCCTGATCAGATTCTTGGGAACCATGGCGATGCTGGCATCCTCGCGGCGTTAGTCTTGTTGGCTTCGAGCGCCTTCATGCACCGCTTCGTGCGCTTCGGGCGGCGAAAGCACCTGCCACTGGTCGCCTTCGTTGCGCAGGTCGTCGGCGCCGGCGTCGAGCACGATGCCCATGAGTTGATCTTCCGAGACCTTTTCGGCGGAGACGAACATCTGGCTCTTGCGCTCGAACATCCAGGCGACGCTGCCCTGCTCGCCCATGTTGCCGCCGTTCTTGGAGAAGGCGTGGCGGATCTCGCTGACGGTGCGGTTGCGGTTATCGGTAGCCACGTTCACCAGCACGGCGGCGCCGCCGGGCCCGTAGCCTTCGAACATCACTTCTTCGATCTGGCCGCCCTCCAGTTCGCCGGTGCCGCGCATGATGGCCTTCTTGATGTTGTCGGAAGGCATGGAGACGTTCTTCGCGGCCAGAATGGCGGTGCGGAGGCGCGGATTGCCGTCGGGGTCGCCCCCGTTGCGCGCGGCGATGGTGATTTCCTTGATCAATCTCGTGAAGGCTTTTCCGCGCTTGGCGTCGAGAGCCGCCTTCTTGTGCTTAATTGTGGCCCATTTGGAATGGCCTGACATGTGAACCTCGCAGGTAGGCCCAGCCTAAACGGCCGGGAAAGAGCGTTTTCAATGAATTCTACTTAGAGAGGATAGCAAAAGGAGGTGCTTGCGGTAAAGTCGAAGCGGGCAGGCGCTTCGAGCCTGCCCGCAAACATTGTGTAAAGCTACTGAGGGGGCATTTGGAATGAGACGTGGCGCTCGCGGTTGAGCCGCTGCGTCAGATCCCGGTCCACCTGGCTGATCGGCACGGTCCGTTGCTGGTGATCAAGGGTGGTGTACTGCAAAACCGAGCCGTTAGTCGAGTAGGAAAGCACCGCCTGAATGGTGTGGTCTTTGGTCGCGATCAGATAAATAGGCGAATTACCGCTGTTATCTGCCGGCGCCGGACCGTTCACCTGTTGGCCGTATTGGTCGTACTGACGCATTACGGGGTTAGCTTGGTCCATGTAGACCGGCGGTTGCGCCGGTGGATAAACCACATTAACCGTACTGGGTTGAGAAGCGTAGGCGGGATAGGAAGCCGGATACGAGTACGAGGGATCCGCGTAAGAATAATCGGAATAGTCGCCATAGTAAGAAGCTGGGTAACCGTACCCATATCCATAACCGTAGTAAGGCCAGCCATATCCAAGGCCGTAACCATACCACGGATAATAACCGCCGTAAAATCCCCGGTATCCGTAGCCATAGCGGTTATAAACGCCGCCGTAGCCATAACCGCCGCGATAACCGCCGACCGCGCCTCGGTAGCCGCCGCCTACTACGCCGCCCCCGCGATATCCGCCCATCGTGGCGCCGCCGCCGCGAAAACCACCGCCGCCCATCGTGGCGCCGCCGCCGCGAAAACCACCACCGCCCATTGACATGCCGCCGCCGCCGTGAAATCGCCGCCGCCGCCCATACCACCGCCGTGACCTCCGCCGCCGCCCCGTTGGGCCATCGCGCCGGAAGCCAGCAGCGCGCCGCAAACCGCAAGGTGAAATAGAGCCTTCATAGAAAGATGCCTCTATTCGGAGCTTACTCCCGCAAGCCGATCCGCGCAAGGGCTCTACTTTACATGGGTGAAGTCTTCACCACGCGGGAATAAGCCGCGCGGCGTTGCGGTCTACATTGCTGGAGACTAACACTTGTCTAAACGCATCGTTCACGATCACAACCACGACGGCATCGATCGGCGCGGATTCCTGGAATGCATGGCTTGGGCCGGAACGGGCGTCCTGTGGACAGCCGGCGGCGGCGTTCTGAGTTCCAGGGCCTTCGGCCAGAATGCCGAATCCGCCAAGGGCGAACTCCATTTCGTGCAGATCAGCGACACGCACATGGGCTTCAACAAGCCCGCTAACCCCGACGTCGCCAGCACCTTGAACGCGACCATCGAAAAGATCAACGCGCTGCCCGAGGAGCCCGATTTCATTATCCACACCGGCGACCTGAGCCATTCGTCGAAACCCGCGGAGTTCGACGCGCTCGATCAGATGCTAAAGAGCGCCAAACCCAAGCAGGTCTTCTTCGTACCCGGCGAGCACGATACCTCAGTCGACGATGGCAAACAATACATGGAGCGCTACGGCAAACAAGCCAAGGGCCTTGGCTGGTATAGCTTCAATCACAAGGACGTGCATTTCGTTGGACTATCGAACGTCTTGGTGCTCGAGGGCTTAGGCAAGCTGGGTGCGGAGCAACTCGCTTGGCTCGAGGCCGATCTGAAAGGCCAATCGGCGAGCCGTCCGGTGGTGGTGTTTGCGCACATCCCGTTGTGGTCCGTTTATCCCGAATGGGGTTGGGGAACGGAGGACGGAGCACAGGCGCTCGGCTACCTGAAGCGCTTTGGCTCGGTCACGGTGCTCAACGGCCACATCCATCAGGTAATGCGGAAGGTGGAAGGCAACGTCACGTTCCACACGGCGATGTCGACTGCGTTCCCTCAGCCAGCGCCTGGCGCAGCTAAAGGTCCCGGCCCCATGAAGGTGGATGACGACAAACTGAAGAGCGTTCTCGGGATCACGGATGTGCAATCGGTGACCAACAGCCACAGCCTCGCGGTGGTGGATTCTACGCTGGCGGAGGCATAAGTGACGCGGCAAGCCGCGGCGGGACTCGCGGCGTTCGCGATGTGTGTGGCCAGCTCGACGCTCCTGGGGAAGCAGCCGCCTGCCGGTAAAGATCTCTTTGCCAAGCGCTGCAGAGGTTGTCACGCGCTCGATCGCGATAAGGAAGGTCCGCGCCTCGGCGGAGTATACGGGCGCGCGGCTGCTTCACTCGAATCCTTTGCGTATTCGGAAGCCTTGAGGAAATCAAAGATTGAGTGGAACGACGCCACGCTGGAGCGATGGCTTGCGGGCCCCGACCAACTGGTGCCTGGCAACGATATGGGCTTCAGCGTGGAAAAGGCCGAGGAGCGAAGCGCGATTATCGCTTATCTGAAAGAGAAGTCGACGCGTCCGTAACGGGCGCCTGCGTTCTTGCCGCGGCCGCCTCTTCGCGCGCGCCCTCGACGATCATGGTTGGACATACAGCAGAAACGGGTAGCTGTCCGTTCCGTTCGCGAACAACAGATAGCTAACCCCCATGCCGTTGTGGGACGACACCATGAAATTAATCTGGACCACGCCGTTCACCATTCCTGGCGCCGCACCCGCATAGGGTGGAGAGACTGTAGTCTCCTGAACGGTGTTGACAATGGAGCAGGAGCACGTTTGCTGAGCGGCCGTGGCGATCTGGCCATCGGCGCCCGGCGCGTAGCCCATGCCCGTCGCCCAGACCGAGACAATGGAGCCACTCAACGCGGGATGCGCCGCCGAATTCACGGTTCCATCCTGATTGATCGCCGCCGCAGTCCCATTCTGCCCGAACACACCCGGAATCGCCTGATCGACCACCATGCGAAAGGCCGGCATCGACGCGGCTCCGTTCGATACTTGCAAGCTGACGGAGGAACCCACCGTGAGTTCCCTCGGAACGACAGCGTTGATCTGCGTATTCGAAATATAAAGCAACGGCGCCGGGATGCCGCCAATGATCGCTTGAATACCCCCCAGCGTTGTGGGCAGAAAACCCGCGCTGTTGAATGTTGCGGAAACCGGCGACGAAATGCCGAGATTCAGCCCGTAGATAGAGATTAGCTCCGACGGCGCAACGCGCCCGCCCAAAGCGCCAGCCGCGGCATTGGCCAGGCCGAACAGTCTAGGGCCCGAGTTGAGGCCAGGCGTGAGCGTGGAGACGAGCCCCATTGCACCGGCAAGGTGGACTATCCCGGTCGCCTCGATCGCCAATCCCGCTATCGCCGTGCTCACCGGGACACGCGCGGAATAAAGGAGCGCCGAACCGGTGGCGTTGAACTCCGTCACGAATTCGCCCCCGCCAGGAAAGCCCGAAGTTGCCGGGAAGTCGGCCGCGTTCGACGTGCCCGTCACCCAGACGTCATCCTGGGCATCCAACGCGATTTGTGTAGCGACGGCCGTAGAAGATGCACCGAGAAAGCTAGCCCATACCATCGCCGTTCCGGATGGGTTCAGTTTAGCCACGAACGCATCCGGCAGCGGCGTTAGGTACGGATTGTTCGCTGGAACGGTGAAACTAGGCTTCGATTGAAACGCCCCCGCCGTGGCCGGGAAATTCGGATCCTCGGTCCAGCCTGTTAGGTAGACGTTTCCGGCCGCGTCCACGGCGATTCCGTTCACAATGTTGCCTGGCGCGGAACTAGTGGCCACCGGCGGTGGGGCGTAATTCGCCGAACCGAGCAGCGTAGAATAGCCAAGCGCCGTGCCCGCCGCATTCACCTGAAACACGAATGCGCCAATTCCCGTGCTATTCAGAGCGCCCGGCGTCGTATGTAATCCAACGCCATTGGTGTCGCCCGCGATGTAGGCGTTGCCGGTGGGATCAAGAGCGATCGCGACGCCGGAAGTGGAAAGCGTGCTCGTAAAGCAACTGCTGCCCACTCCACAGTCGTGGCCTTCGCCGCCTATCCCTCCGGCATACAGAATTTTGCCCGCGGGCGAGATCTTCGCGAAAAAAGCCACGGCGACGCCACCCACGGTACTAAAGGCGCTATCGTTCGGCAAACCTGCCGTGTGCGGATAATCCGGAGCGAACGTCGAGCCGGTGAGGTAGGCGTTTCCCTCCGCATCCACTGCAACCGCATTCATTGCACTTGCACCCATTGTTCCGCCGATATAGGTGGAGTAGACGATGCTTCCATTGGGCGCCAGCTTCGTGAGGAAGCCGCTGCCCGCGCCTGGACCTTGGCCCATTGCGGATTGGAGCGGGTTCAGCAGCGGGAAATCGGGCGAAGTGGTCTGACCCACGATGTAGATGTTTCCCAAGGAATCAACCGCGATTCCGTTGCCTTGGTCGGACCCTTTGCCGCTTAACGTCGCGAGGAGTGCAACGTTTCCGGCCCCATCGACCTTGGTCACGAACACGTCGCTCGCCATGGTCCCGGCGGGGGAGACCACCACCGTCCGATACCCGGTGGCATAGGTGTTGCCGCTCGAATCGACGGCAATGGCGGTGACGGTGTAGGCATACGCATCGCCAATATAGGTAGCGTAGTCGGCAGCCGCTGAAGATGTGACACACGCGAGAAAAACAAAAACCCTGAAGAAATTCACGCAGACCTCTCACGGACGCGGACCTTCAGGTTAGCATCGGGCAAAACGCCGTCATCGCGTATCTGAAATAGAACCGCCCGCCCTAACCGGTTCTCCAGGCGCGATACCCGGATCGACGATATCCAACAGCGTCACGCTTTCCTGCTCGTTCGGATCGGTCCGAGCGATCAGCCCGACGCAGGGCGTCTCGGCACTCGGGTTATACGGGAGATGCGGCACGTTGGCCGGGATGTAGGCAAAATCGCCCGCGCGCATCCAGACGTGTTCGCAAAGCCCTTCGCCGTACCACATGCCGGCCTCGCCGGAGATCACGTAGACGGCGCTCTCGTGGTTTTCGTGTAGATGCGGCCGCGCGCGTCCCATCGGCGGAATGGTCACCACGTGCATGCATAGGGCTTTCGATTTCGCCGTCTCCGCCGACACGCCCTCGAAATATTCGAGATTCTGTTTGCCGCGATGCTTTGCCGCGCCGCTAATCACAACGCAATGGGACATAGCGCCCTCCTGCGTATGATTGTAGAGGATGATATATACGTGCTATGAAATGATCCGCGATTGCCGCGCGGATAAAGGCGAGGGCTGGGGCTACTTCGTCTCGAATTACGCCCCGGTGATCCGCAAATTAGTCGTGCATTACGGCGGCGATTTCGAGAGCGCGCTGGCCATGCTTCGCAATCCGCAATCGAGCCCGTTCCAATCGATGGAACCGGCGCCTGAGCGCTGGTTCGTTGCCGAGATGCGGCAGAAGATTGTAGCCGCGGCGCCGCCTGCGACGCCGGATATTCCGCTCGATCTCGAAACGGTCGCCGATGCCTTGGCTCCCCTCACCATGACCGAAAAACAGGCCGCCTGGTTCGAAACCATGCGGTTCGCCCCGCAGCCAACCGCCGACGCGCTGCGCATGGCCGCCGCAACCGTGGAGAAGATCCGCGCCCGCGCCGATGAATTGATCCGCGGCAAGATCGATTCCTGGCGGCGTGAACTGCTGGCGGCAAACGGCCGCGCGTTAGGCCTCGAGGCGGCTCAGGGCGCCATCAAGGATTGCCTGCCCGCAAAGACGTTTCTTGATATGCTCGATGGGCGAAGCACCTGGCGCGGCCGCGAGGAGATTGAGCAGCACGTCGGCAAATGCTGGCACTGCATCGATCACTTCTGCCGCATGGCCGAAGTGATCGAGATCCTGCGAGGAATGCAACCGTTGAGCGAAGCGGAGGCCGCACCGCTGAGGAAGAAGTTGGGCATCGAAGTGCCGAAGCGGGCATTCTGGAAGCGTTAGCAGGCGTCTTGCCGCGTGGGGTTCCGGTATACTGCCAATAATCGAGCGCGAATTGGCAAGTCACTAGGCTCGACTCAGCAAGCTAGGGAGGGCGAACATGAGCCGACAATTTCTCGCCGCGCTGCTTTGTACGGTGGGCTGCGCCTGTCCGCAGACCCTTTCCGTAAAATGGGAGGAGCTTACCGCCGCCGATTTTCAGCAGGCGGTTCAGAAGGCGCGAAGTACGTGCCTGCTTCCGTTCGGCATCATCGAGAAGCACGGTCCCCAGCTGCCCCTCGGGACCGATCTGATCAACGTCCGCTATGTGGCTGAGCACGCCGCCCAGCAGGAGTATTCGGTGGTCTTTCCCGCTTACTATTTCGGACAGATCTTTGAGGCCAGACACGAGCCCGGAACCGTGGCCTACAGCGCGAGATTGCAAATGGATTTGCTGCAGGAAACCACCGATGAGATGGCACGCAACGGATGCAAGAAAATCGTGATCGTGAACGGCCACGGCGGCAATGATCATATGTTGCCCTTCTTCGCGCAAGCGCAACTGGCCACGCCGCACGATTACATGGTCTACGTGCTCTCGCGGCCCAACTATCCTGCCGGTCGGCCGGCTTTGAAGAGCAGCGTCGATCAGCATGCCGGAGAATCGGAGACCGCTCATACGCTGGTTTCGCGGCCGGACCTGGTCCATCTGGATCGCGCGGGTCAGGAATCCGGCGCCGACCAGAACCGCCTTGATCTGCCGCGCGGCGTCTACACGGGGATCTGGTGGTATGCGAAGTTTCCCAACCACTACGCGGGTGATGGATCGGTGGCAACCACCGAACTGGGCGACTTCGATATGAAGGCCTGGACGGCGAGCGTAGCCGATGCGATTCGAGCCGTGAAGGCTGACGAGATTGGGCCAAGGCTGCAACGCGAATTCTTCGAAGCAGCAAAACAGCCATTGAACACGAAACAATGAGAACCGGCGCGCGACGTTCGGCGAAGATTTCGATGCGCCGAGAGTATTAGCGAGGTGAATATGCGAATGATTTCCGCCGTGCTCGCCGCCGCCCTGCTCGCCGCGCCCGCCTTTGCTCAACATCGCGCCGATTGGATGCAGCAAGCCAAATGGGGCGTGATGAACCATTACCTTTTCGATTGGCAGGCGCGCGTCAACCATCTCACGATGAGCGTGGAGCGGTGGAACAAGATGGTCGACGGTTTCGACGTCGAAGCGCTGGCGAAGCAACTGCAGAGTGCCGGCGTGCCGTACTACCAGATCAGCATCGGGCAAAATTCTGGCTATTACGTTTCGCCCAATGCGGCGTATGAAGAGATCACCGGCGCCGCTCCCGGCAAGTGTTCGCGCCGCGACCTGATTGCCGACCTTGGCGATGCGCTCGGCAGACGCGGCATCCGGCTGATGGTCTATCTGCCTTCGGGCGCTCCGGGGCAGGATAAAGCCGCGGATGCGGCGCTCGAATGGCGGAATGGGCCGGTTCCGAACACGGAGTTCCAGCGTAAGTGGGAACGCATTATCCGCGAGTGGTCGATGCGTTGGGGTAAGAAGGTTTCGGGTTGGTGGTTCGACGGCTGTTATTTTCCGAACTCGATGTACCGCTCCGGTGGACCGCCCAATTTTGCGAGCTTTGCCGCCGCCGCTCGTGCGGGCAATCCGGAGGCCGCGATTGCGTTCAACCCCGGCGTTGTCTACCGTATGCTTTCCTTGACGCCACACGAAGACTTTATTGCGGGAGAAATCGATAAGCCAGAGATGGTGACGATCCGCCGAACGGCTGATGGACACGTGGATGGAACGCAGATTCATATGCTGAGCTATCTCGGAGAAACTTGGGGCATGGGCGACGAACCGCGCTTTACGTCGGAACAGGTAGTGGAGTTCACTAAGAAGGTCACGAGCCAAGGCGGCGCGGTGACGTGGGACGTGCCCGTGGGGATGAGCGGCAAGATAGCGGATGCGTTTCTGGAGCAGCTTGCGGTGGTGGGCAAGGCTGTGGGGGCGAAGTAAGTTTGGCCCCTCAAACCCAGCCCGATCAAGTGGTGCCAAAGATCCACGCGGCGCGCTGGAGTCTCGGCTTGCGGATCGCCTTCCGCTTCTGTTTCGTCTCTTCATCCGATTCGCGCTTGTCTCGGAGTTGATCTTGTACGGAATGGATAAAGCCGTTCCGCTGCAAATGCCCTTTCCATTTCTTACTCGATTGGTCGAGCCATATGGCAATTTCTCTCCGATGGGGAATCTCTGGGCTTTCATCGGCGCTTCGCGGCCGTACGAGATGTTCGTCGGATGCGCGGAGATGGTTGGCGGACTCTTGCTTTTCTTTCCCCGTACGACGATGTTCGGCGCGCTGGTCGCCCTCGCCGACTTGATTCAGGTCTTCATGCTGAACATGACCTATGACGTTCCCGTGAAACTGTTGTCCCTTCATCTGCTGCTCATGGCACTATTTCTGCTCGCGCCCGATCTGTCGCGTCTAGGTGGATTCTTCTTTCTCAACCGGCCCACAGACTCATCCGCGCAGTACGAACTTTTCCGCTCGCGCCACCGCAATTGCATCGCGCTCGCGGCGCAGGTCTTGCTTGGGCTGTGGATCGTTGGGGTGAACGGTTACAATGCCCGCAGCGCCTGGAATACTTACGGTGGCGGGCGTCCCAAATCACCGCTCTATGGCATCTGGAACGTGACTCGGATCTCGGCCGACGGACAGTCGGAAGTTCCAGCTCATGACCGCTGGCGCCGCCTGATCTTTGATTTCCCGGCGAATATGGCGATTCAGCAAATGGATGACTCGTTCACCTACTACGGGGCTACGATAAATCCCGCCGCTAAGACTCTGGCGCTGACTGGCAATGCAGCGTCAAAGTCGAAAGGGAATTTTACCTTTCAGCGGCCGTCTGCGAACGAACTCACGCTGGCTGGCGATATGGATGGGCAGCGGCTTCACGTTCAGCTTCGACTGCTCGACAGGGACAAGCTTCTCCTTGTCAGCCGCGGTTTCCACTGGATACAGGAGCGTCCATTCAACCGCTAAGTGGACCGTCTGCCGATTCGTTACCCTGAGTCCATGCCCACCGCTCTCGTCCTTTCTGCTGGCGGCATGTTCGCAGCGTGGGAAATCGGGGTATGGAAAGCGCTGAAACCACACTTCACGCCTGATCTCATTGTAGGCGCGTCCGCCGGCGCGTTGAACGGATGGGCCATCGCGGGTGGCGCCACTCCCGCCGCACTGGAAAGCGAGTGGCTCGACCCCCTCACTGCCCATCTCATGCGGCATCGCGCGCTGCACAAGAAAGCGCGTCACCTCTTCGAAGCCTACCGGCCGCAAATTCCCTTCGGACTCACTGTCGTCGATATCCTCCGGTTTCGCCCTAAGTTGGTGCGTAGCCCTTGCATCGAGTGGAAACATCTCGCCGCGACGTGCTCCATCCCGCTGGTCTTTCCACCCATGCTCATTGACGGACGCCGCTACGTGGATGGCGGATTTCTTGGCGCGCTGCCGTTGTGGGCGGCCCAGGAGATGGGCGCCACGCGCGCCATCGCTATTAATTGTCTGAACACCCGCCCGTTTCGTCTGCTGCACCGTTCCATGCGGTGGCGCATCCCGCGCGCGACGTCTCTCGATGTAGTGCGTGTCGAGCCATCGGTGCCGCTTGGTTCGATGCTCGATACCGCGGTCTGGTCGGCGGCGAAGATCGAGCGCTGGATCGCGCTGGGCGAACTGGATGGGAGGCGCGCATTGCCTTCGATCGCCTGACTTCGATTACAATGTAAAAGCCATGCCGCTTTATCGGATCTATCGGATGAAAGATTCGCCACGGCAGCAGTTCCGCTGGGCTCCGCACGTTTCCGGCTGCGCTTCCGTCAAGCCGAAGGACTACGATCAGCACGGGGAGATCGAAGCGCTACACGAGTACGACGCCTGGAAATCGCTGCGTGAATCGGGTCAGGCGCTGGCGGTGGGCGATTTGCTCGAGGCCGATACCGACCGCTTGAGCATTTGCAAGTACGTTGGATTCGAGCCGGCGCAGTGGGTCTTGCCTGAGCCTAAGGCGCCTGTCGATTCCGCGCCCGTCGAGCTTGCGGCCGGGCATAGGGAACCGCTCGCCGAATCCGTTTCCACTTAGGAGAGTCCATGTTTCGCGATGTTCGCCTCGGCGACGATATCGACGACTTTTGCGTTCGCTGCAAGCGTGTGATGAATCATGCCGTGGTGTCCGTCATGGACGGCGTCGCGGCCAAGGTGCGCTGCCGCACCTGCCATAATGACCACGATTTCCGCCACGAGCAGCCGCCACCACCCAAGGTGGATTCGCGCAAAGCGGCGCTGTTCAATCAGGTTCTGAAGACTGTCGATCCAGCCGCGGCGGGCGTTCCGCTGGACGCCGAGCTTCCGGACGTGGAAGGGGAGATCCCGGAGATCGAAGCGTTGGAAGTGGACGAGCCGGAGCCCGAAGTTAAGGCGATGGTTGCCGCCGAGGCGGCTCCGGTCAAAGACGCCAAGCCAGCTGCGAAGGGCGCGAAGGGCAAACCGAAAGCGAAGAAGTAAGTGCCGCTTAGCCGCCGTGGCCTTCTGATTTCGGCCTTCGGCGCCGCGTCTGGCGCCGCGTTCCAGAAAGCTCCGCCGCCCAAAGCGACTCCGCGGCCGAGCGCCTATGGCGCCGTTCCCTCTGCGCGGCAGCTGCGTTGGCATGAGCTCGAAACCACCGCCTTCCTGCACTTCAGCGTCAACACGTTCACGAATAAGGAATGGGGGTTCGGGGACGAAGACCCGAGTCTCTTCAATCCCACGGATTTCGACGCCGATGCCATTGTGAGCGCGCTGGCTTCCGCCGGTATGCGCGGCGTAATTCTCACGGCGAAGCATCACGACGGATTTTGTCTCTGGCCGACGCAAACCACCGAGCACTCGGTCCGCAAGAGCGCCTGGAGGGCGGGGAAGGGTGACGTGGTGCGCGACCTCTCCACGGCCGCGAGCCGCGCGGGGCTTTCTTTCGGCGTCTATCTATCTCCTTGGGATCGCAATAACTCCACTTATGGCTCGCCCGCATACATCGATATCTATCGCCGCCAACTTACCGAGCTGTTGACTAATTACGGTCCTATCTTCGAGGTATGGCACGACGGCGCCAACGGCGGCGACGGTTATTATGGCGGCGCGCGCGAGAAGCGAACAATCGACAAGCGCACTTACTACGATTGGCCGAAGACCTGGGCCTTGGTCCGTAAGCTGCAGCCCGATTCGGTGATTTTCAGCGACGTGGGTCCGGATGTACGCTGGGTAGGCAATGAGCGCGGCATCGCCGGCGACCCGTGCTGGGCTACTTACGATCCGGTAGGCGTGGACGGCGGACCGGCATCGCCCGGAGACGTCCGCGAGCGCGAATCGCCCGTCGGGCATCGCCATGGAGCGCACTGGCTGCCGGCAGAATGCGACGTTTCGATACGGCCCGGATGGTTCTGGCATGAAGCGGAGAACGCCGAAGTGAAATCAGCGGCGGCGCTCATCCGGCTGTATTACAACTCGGTGGGACGCGGCGCGAATCTCTTGCTGAACGTTCCCCCTAATCGCGAGGGCCTGCTCTCCAAGGAAGATATCGCTTCGCTCAGAGAGTTCGGCAGCTATCGCCGTACGGCGTTCGCACGCAATCTCGCGTTGGACGCGAAGACGACCGCTTCGAGCGAGCGCGGAATGTTTACCGCGGCGAACCTGCTCGATGGGCGCGCCGATACCTACTGGGCGGCCGACGAAGCGGCACGTGAATCTGAAGTGGCCTTCGATCTGCCGCGCGAAACGAGCTTCAGCATAATCCGCGTGGCCGAGGCAATTCGGTTCGGACAGCGCGTGGATGCGATCGCGGTGGACCGTTGGAACGGCAGCGCATGGGATCAGATTGCGGCTGCAACTAGTGTGGGTCCCCATCGGTTGATTCGGCTGGCGGCGCCATTTGCGGCGCAGCGTGTGCGGCTACGAGTGACGCAAGCTAGCGCGAGCCCAGTATTGAGCGAGTTCGCTTTGTTTGCAGAGCCGTGATGCGGCGGCGGGCCTTCCGGCGACCCTTGTGAGAAGATGTGCGCATGAACATCTCGCGCCGCGATCTCGGTTTTCTGCTGCCCGCTTTGGCATCTCGCGGTCAAGCCCAGCAGGCTTCCGATCGCGTGCGGGCCAACAAGGTCTACCACAACGACAAGATCTCCTATACGGGCGATGCGCAGGAGAAAGGCCGTGAGTTCTTCCACGGGACGACGCATTCCGATTTCAATCTGCAGATGCGTGGGACCATTCTCGGTCCCCGGTATCCAAACCCATGCGCCGCACAAGCATGAGCACGAAGAGATCGTGATCGTGCTCGAAGGAACTATAGAAGCGTGGATGGAGGCAAGACGGAACTTGCCAAAGCCGGTTCCGTCTTCTATTTCTCCCCGAGCCGGATGCACAGTTCGCGCAATGCGGGAAGCGGGCCCTCCCGGTACTACGTCATCGAGCTGGGCGGCAAGGCGGCATGAAGCTGGTCTGAAAGCGCTACCATAATTGACGCTTATGCGACTCCCTCGCCGCGAATTCGTTCAGACCTTGGCTGCGCTGCCTCTTGCGGCGCGCGCCGAACAGCAAACGCCCCCCTCCCGTCCTCGCGCGTCCGCCGAGAAATTCGTAGGCATCCAGATGGGACCGCACAGTATGCTCGACGAGGGCATCGACCGCGTGCTCGACCGGCTGCAAACGGATGCGGCGGTGAACACAGTGATGGTCTACAGCCACACCTATTACACGGCCGATGGCATTCGCGCCAAGCGCCGTCCCGAAGTGCTTGCGCCCGATCACGGAGTTCCCGTGCGCGATCTCAACGCGCGGCATCTGCCGTATGTTTGGGTGCGACAGCACGAGCAATATTTCAAAGACACGATGTTGCGGCACCTGCCGCTCGATGCGTCACTCGAATACGCCGATCACGATCTTTTCGCGGAGATGCTCGCGCCCGTACGCAAGCGCGGGATGAAGCTCTATGCGCGGATCCTCGAGCCCTACACCGGCGATATGGCCGCGCTGATGCCGAACTGGCCGAAAGTCTTCGTGATCGATGCCTACGGCAGGCCGGGGCGCGTCACCTGCTATAACAACCCCGACTACCGCAACTTCTGGATTTCCACCGCCGAGGATCTCTTCAAGAGCTACGAGCTTGACGGCTTCCAGTTCGGCGGCGAGCGCTCCGGACCGCTCTCCGGTCTGCTTTACAACGGGGGTGCGCCCTGGTGCTTCTGCCAGCATTGCCGCGCGCTGGGGCGCGAAAAGGGAATCGACGTTGCGCGCGCGCAGGAGGGCATGAAGCAACTGCATGCCTTCATTCGCGAGGATCTTCTCACCAGGAACACGACGCCGCCCGATGGCGTGCTCACCACCGTGATGCGGCACTTCTTCCGCTATCCGGAGATCCTGGCGTGGGAGCGCATGTGGCGCGAATCGAAGGAGAGCCTTCACGAAGCCATCTTCGGAACCGTAAAATCGATTCACCCGCAGGCGGATTGCGGCGAACATGTCGATCACCCCGGCACGACGTTCGACATGGTGTATCGCGCAACCATGAGCTATGGCGAAATGGCCTACATGATGGACTTCATCAAGCCGATTCTGTATCACGATATCGCCGGTCCGCGGACGCGCAGCATGTATCTTACGCCGCTGGCGCGTACTCTGTTGCGCGAGCTTTCGGGAGAGCAATCGCTCGATTTGTTCTACATCCTTCACGGCTACGACAAATCGGCCGAGCCGAAACTCGGCGAACTCGATAAAAAGGGCCTGGGACCCGAGTATGTCTTTCGCGAGACCAAACGGTGCGTAGATAACGTCGCCGGCCGCGCCAAAGTATACGCGGGGATCGGCATCGATATTCCGGGCAACGGCGCGACATTTTCCAGCTCGCCGGATGTGGTGGCCGAGGCCATACGTAGGGCTTTCGCCGCTGGCGCGAGCGGAGTGCTGCTATCGCGCGAATACGACGAGATGCGCGCCGAGAATTTGCGTGGGGCGGGGAGGGGGGTGCGCGATTCGCTCAAGGCCAACTGACGTAGGAATGCGGGTGCGCCGCGCTGCGGAAACCGTTTTTGAGCAAGTCAATCCCTATGTGTTTGCGGCATATCTATTCGACCATCGGGAGTTCGAGAAAGTAGTCGAAATTGTGGAGCGATGGCACAAAGCCCGTCCGAAGACCTTCCCCACAGGGCAGCGGTGTTGAGCCTTTGGGGTGGCGTGCTCGATGACCAGAAGAAATACGAAGAGGCCATCGCCAAGTTTCAGAAGGCCGTCGCTCGATCCGAAATACGCCGATGCTTACAACGATTGGGGCGAGGCGCTCAGGGCGCAAACGAAATACGACGAAGTCATCGCCAAATACCAGCAGGCCATCGAGTTCAATCCGAATAACGCCTTTGCCTATACCAACTGGGCAAAGCGCTAAGGAGCCAGGCAAGTACAGGCCATCGCGAAGTGCCAGAGAGTTATCGAGTTGGATCCGGAAACTGCTAATGCCTACGGCAACTGGGGCTCCGCCCTCTTCGCGCAGAAGAAGTACGACGAAGCCGTCGTCAAATTCCGAGAGGCCGTCGACTTAGATCCGAGAATTGAAGGAGCCTACACCAACCTGGGCGACGTGTTCTTTGTCCAGAAACGATACGATCAGGCCATCGCCAATTTTCAGAAGGCTACCGAGATCGACCCGAAGGACGCGCTTGTATATACCCTCTGGGGCAACGCGCTGAAAGCCCTGGGAGAGCACGACGAAGCCGATCAAAAGCTCAGCAGGGCTGCAGAGCTTTCACGCGCGCAACTAAAATGACCATGGAGACTTCGGACATCCGGACATCCATGGCCAGTTCACGACTGGCTCGCCTGTCTTGGGCCCATCCCGTCATTGCGGCGTGTGATGGGGGATGAGGCTCGATGGCTGGAAGCCTCGGCTGGAGGCATGGAAGAACGCTATGGAATGTACCTCAAAAGTGTGACGCCCCGCTTCACCAATAGTGGCATAGGAAGCTCCCCCGATTTCGTCATGGTTAATCTTCCGCGTTGATTCACACTGGAGTGATAGCCCTATTCAGCCAAGGTGAATCTTGAATCGAGCCCAAGCCATGGAGCCCCGGGAACTTCAACTACAGACAACTGTGGCGGGGATTCGGAATTATGGTCTGGCGCTTCTTTCCGTCTCAATTGCAGTCGGGTCGGCGCTCCTCTTAAATCGCTTCTTCGCCCGCGAGGTGGAAGTGCCGCTCCTTCTAATCGCCGTCGCCGTGACCGCATGGTACGGAACGGTAGGCGCTGCGTCGCTGGCGCTCATCCTGTCCTGCATCGGCTTCGACTACTTTTTCGTTCAACCGCTGCACACGCTTTATGTCTCGGCTTCCGATCTGCCTTACTTTGCGATTTTCGCTTCCTTCGCATTGCTGGTCGCGTGGTTCAGCGCCATTCGACGACGGGTGGAGGAACAGTTGCGTCAGGCTCGCGATACGCTCCAGATGGAGGTCGTCGAGCGCACTCAACAAGCCAGCCTGTTAGATCTTACGCACGACACCATTTTCGTCCGCGACATGAGCAGCGTCATCACGTATTGGAATAAAGGAGCGCAGGAGTTGTATGGGTGGCCGGCGGAGAAGGCGATCGGGCAGCGTTCTTACGAGCTTTTGAAGACGACTTATCCTGCGCCTATTGACGAGATTAAGGCGGAGTTACTGGCGTCGGGGCGTTGGGAAGGCGAACTCGAGAAGAGCCGGGCCGACGGAAGCCGGGTGGTGGTGGCAAGCCGTTGGTCGCTTAGGCGAGCCGAAGATGGACAGCCTGCCGCAATCCTGGAAACCAACAATGATATCACCGAGCACAAGAGGCGTGAACAGGAGATTCGCACGCTCAACCAGGAGCTGGGCAGACGAACCACCGAGTTGGAAGCAACGAACAAGGAACTGGAAGCTTTCGCCTATTCCATTTCACATGACCTGCGCGCTCCGCTCCGCCATATGTCCGGATTCACCGAGCTGCTGCAAAAGAGTACGGCCTCGACTCTCAATGAGAAGAGCCAGCGGTATATCGGGATTATTCTCGAATCGGCCAAGCGGATGGGTACGCTGATCGACGATCTGCTGGGGTTCTCCAGAATCAGCCGCTCTGAGGCGCACAAAGCCACGGTCAATTTGGAGCAGCTTGCGCAGGAAGCGATAGGCGAAATCCGGCAGGAAACCGACGGACGCGATGTGGCGTGGAGGTTGGGCGCTCTACCGGTGTGGAATTGCGACCGCGCCATGCTCCGGCTTGCCATGGTCAATTTGATGGCGAACGCCGTGAAATTCACTCGAACCCGGCCGCGCGCCGAGATTGAAATCGGATGCAAGGAACAGAGTGACAACCATGTGGTAATCTTCGTCCGGGACAATGGCGTGGGATTCGACATGAAATATGTAAACAAACTATTTGGCGTATTTCAGCGCCTGCACTCTTCCGACGCGTTTGAAGGGACGGGAATCGGTTTAGCCACTGTGCAACGCATTGTCCATCGGCATGGAGGCAAAGTCTGGGCTGAGGGCCAGGTGGATCATGGCGCGACATTCTATTTCTCGCTTTACAAATCGCAGGGAGATTAATCTATGAGACGCATTTTGCTGGTTGAGGATGATCCGAAGGATGTGGAGCTCACCCTAACCGCGCTAGAGGAATATAACCTGGCCAATGAGGTGGTTCTGGCTCGCGATGGCGCCGAAGCGCTGGACTACCTTTACTGCCGCGGCGAATTTGCAGGGCGCCCAAGCGATAATCCGGCGGTTCTGCTGCTTGATCTCAAGCTACCGAAGGTGGACGGATTGGAGGTGCTGCAGCAGGTCAAATCGGATGACCGCCTCCACATGATTCCGGTAGTTGTGCTGACTTCATCCAGAGAAGAGAAAGATATGGTAGCCAGTTACAAGCTTGGCGTGAACGCTTATGTCGTGAAGCCGGTGGACTTCCACGAATTCGTCAACGCCATCAAGGAACTCGGCATGTTTTGGGCGATTATCAATGAGCCACCGCCTGGAAGCGTCAAGAAGAAATAACGCGGGACATGAAATCTTTCTTGCGCATTCTCTATCTTGAAGACGACCCCAGGGACGGGCAGCTGGTGCAAGAAACGCTCGAGGCTGGCGGCAGTTCCTGCCATCTGACACGTGTGGACACGGAAGCGGACTTTATCGCGTCCTTGCGTCTGGGCGGTTTCGATCTGATTCTCGCCGACTATACGCTTCCTTCTTTTGACGGGCTCTCCGCATTGAGTATCGCGCAGCAGGGATGGCCCCAACTGCCGTTCATCTTTGTTTCTGGAACGCTGGACGAAGAGATAGCGATTGAAGCGCTGAAGATCGGCGCGACGGATTATGTCTTCAAGACTCGCCTTTCGCGAATTGGGCCCTCTGTGCAACGAGCGTTACGCGAGGCGGAGGAGAGGGCCGAAAGGCGGCGCGCCGAGGATGCGCTGCGCCGGAGCGACGCATACCTGAACGAAGCACAGCGATTGAGCCGCACAGGCAGTTTCGGCTGGGACGTCACCACGGGAGAGCTCTACTGGTCGCAGGAGACCTTCCGCATCTTCGGCTATGAACCCGCCGCAGCGACAACTATTGACCACGTAGTACAACGAACTCACCCGGACGACAGATCCGCGGTGGTTCAGTTAATCGATCGGGTTTCACGCGAGAGAACGGGTTTCGAGTATGAACATCGCCTGATCATGCCCGATGGATCGGTGAAGTTCTTAGAGGTGGTTGGTCATCCCTCTTGCGACGAGACGGGCGGCTTTGAATTCGTGGGAGCGATTACGGACATCACCGCGCGTAAGCAAGCGGAAGCCGAACTCAAGAGCGCTCTTGAGGAAATCAAGAGGTTGCGGGACCAGCTCTTCAAGGAAAACATCGCGCTCCGCGAGGAGATCGACACCGCATCCATGTTCGAGGAGATTGTGGGTGAATCGCCGGCTTTGCGGGTTGTGTTGGCGCGCGTGGCAAAAGTCGCACCGACCGATTCCACCGTGCTGATCACCGGTGAGACCGGCACGGGCAAGGAACTCATCGCTCGCGCGATCCATAAACGGTCGCTGCGTTCCTCTCGGGCTTTTGTGAGTGTGAACTGCTCGGCTATTCCGCAAACATTGATTGCCTCAGAACTGTTCGGCCATGAGAAGGGTGCCTTTACGGGAGCTCTGCAGCGGCGTCTGGGCCGGTTTGAACTTGCTGAGGGCGGGACCATCTTCCTGGACGAGGTGGGTGAACTGCCCACGGAAACGCAGATTGCGCTGCTCCGCGTTTTGCAGGAGCGGGAATTCGAGCGCATAGGCGGTAGCCACCCGATCCGCGCCGACGTGCGCGTGATTGCGGCTACGAATCGCGATCTGGAGAGCGCGATTGGCCGCGGGGCCTTCCGCAACGATCTGTATTACCGCCTGAATGTATTTCCCATCGAAATTCCCGCCTCTCCGCGAGCGCGGGGAAGATATTCCGACGCTGATCGAATACTTCATCCGTCGCTATTCCAGAAAGGCCGGCAAGAAAATCGCGACGATCGAGAAGAGGACTCTGGACCTTTTGCAATCGTACGCGTGGCCGGGAAACATTCGGGAACTACAGAACGTGATCGAACGATCGGTCATTTTTTGTGAAGCGGACATCTTCTCGGTGGATCCCAGCTGGCTTTCGTTTGAGTCGGCATCCCCCCGGCAAGGCGTCGGCCCGGTTGCCTGGAAGTCGGCGGCGGAAGAGAGGGAAGCGATCGAAACGGCGCTGGCCGCGACGGGCGGTCGAGTCTCGGGTCCTTCCGGCGCAGCGGCGCAGCTGGGCGTGCCCGCTTCCACACTGGAATCGAAAATCCGATCGCTCAAGATTAACAAGTTCCGCTACAAGAAAGTTTGACCCTGGTTCCTTTCATTGATTGCGACCTCACGAAGTCCTTTCCGGTTCGCGAAAATCTCGCGAATTCGCGACTGGCGCGAGTCCAATCGCTCTATTTTTCAATGATTTCGAAGTGGACACGCTCGTGCAGTGTCCCAGGACGGTACAAGAGAGCAATGCTGAAAATTCAGCGGTCGTCCAATCAGGGCGTGGTGTTTGTATTGAGCGGCCGCATCGAGATGGAGGACATTGCGGAGTTGCAGCGAGTCGTTAGTCTGGAACCGGCCGGCGAGTCGATTGCGTTCGATTTGCAGGAGATCACGCTGGTCGACCGGGATGCTTTGAGGTTTTTGGCCCGCTTCGAGTCGGCCAATATCAAACTCGAACACTGTCCGGCCTATATCAGGCAATGGATAGATATTGAGAGACGCCAAACGTAGCCGGCGGGACCGGTGTGAGTCAGAGGGGGAGAAATCTGTGGGACTCATGAGCTTTGTAGGTACGCGTCTGCGATACAACGGCATGCGGTTCGCCGGGGATAGCATCGCAGGCGAACAGGACCGATATGCCGTGCGGAATATGGCGGCGCTGGCCGAGAACTATCTGTCTCTAGGGAGAGCCCTCGCCAAAATTCCCATGGAGTTCAGTTTGGCTTCGACGGTCGACTTTCGCGTGGTGGTCAATGGCAGGGCTGCGGAGTTGGAAGCCGGAGTCTGCGAAGAAGTTTATCGCATTGCCCGTGAAGCAATTCTTAATGCGTATCGCCATTCCGGGGCCTCGGAGATTGAGGCAGAAATTGTGTATCGGTCCGGAGAACTCCGGATCGCAGTGCGCGACAACGGATGTGGGATCGATCCCCGGGAAATGCATTGGGGGCGGAACGGATACCTGGGTCTCCGAGGGATGCGCGAAGGCGCAGGTAGAATCGGTGCGCAATTTAGCCTTTTCAGCAAAGTCACTGTGGGAACCGAGGTGGAGGTTCGTGTGCCCGGGCGCGTCGCCTTCCAGCAGGGGTTACCTTTAGGTAAGTGGACGGTCAGTTGCCGATAAAGCCGCGCGCCGAAGCGATAAAAAGCGTGTGAACGCGGTCGCTCGTCCCAGCTTACCCCCTGCTTCCGTTGCTTCCGTTTGCGCGTTCGAAGAAGCAACAGGTAATCTAGAGGAGGCAATGCCCAGCCTATGAGGTTGGTTCTATGGACGAAAGCGCTCGGCAATTTCCTCGTATCCGGATATTAAGCGTAGACGATCACCCGCTCATGCGCGAAGGAATTGCCGCGATTATCAACTCCCAGCCGGATATGGAAATTGTGGCCACAGCAGCGAGCGGCCAAGAGGGAATTCAAGGCTTCCGGAAGCACAAGCCAGATGTTACGCTGATGGACCTCCGCCTGCCGGACATCAATGGCATCGACGCCCTGATCGCGATCCGCTCCCACTTTCCCCAAGCGCGGGTCATCATGCTCACGACCTTTAACGGAGATGTCGACATACAGCGAGCGCTGAAAGCGGGCGCATACGGTTATCTGTTGAAGAGCACCCGTGGCAGTGAGTTGGGGAATGCCATCAGAAGAGTCCATTCCGGGGTGAAGAGCGTTCCTGCAGAAGTTGCGGCGCATCTGGCTGACAATATGAGCGGCGAGGCGCTGAGCGAACGCGAAACCGACGTGCTGCGCTATCTTTCGGGCGGCAATCGAAATCGCGATATTGCGGAGCGATTGTTTATCTCGGAGGAAACGGTAAAGAGTCACATCAAACACATCATGGAAAAGCTTGGCGCGAACGACCGCACCCAGGCGATGGCCATCGCTGTTCGCCGCGGCATCATCCAACTATAAAAAATATTCCGTCAATCCCACGAAAGTGGTATGCCAGGAACCCGCTCACCGGGGATTCGGGCGGCCTTTCCATGCATTATTCTTGCTGTGTGGTACGCTTGGCGCGCGCTCAATGACTGGAGGAGGCCTGCCGACACTTTTTCACGCGTTTCCGAATGGCCGAAATGGGTTAGGACTGCTTCTGCTAAGAGCGGGACTAGGTGTGGTTGCACTGGTGCAAGGCGGACTGGATTTGGCCAGACAACCCGATACATCTACTGGAACGTGGATACCCGGGTCACTGGCAGTCGCCGCCGGGCTCTCGCTGTGGATTGGCATACTCACGCCTTTGGCCGCGATGCTAGTTGGAGTTCTCACGATCGGAATGTGGAGTTCTCTTCTGCCAATGGTTCAGCCGAATCCATTCGCCTCGGCGCTCTCCCTTGCCTTAGTGGCTATCGTCTCGGCCTCCGTAGCGCTTCTCGGTCCGGGAGCATTTTCGCTCGACGCACGCCTTTTCGGATTGCGTGAGATCATTATTCCACATCGCCGTCCTCTAGAGACGTCGAAACGGAGCCTGAAAGATGAAGGTAACCCGATGTTGTGACCGGCAACCCACACGACAGAGGCAGAAACGAAGTATTCCATCTTGTGATTCGCTCGAGGATAAATATGGTTCATAGTCTCAAGTATCAGGAGGCCCTCAAATGATCGCGGCAATGCCAAAGAAACTTGAGACTTTTCACTTTACTCGCAGGCCCAACAACGAAATCATTGGAGCCAACCGCGGTTTGCGCCACGTTTTGAATGAGGTACGGTTGGTGGCTCCGGTGGATTCAACGGTATTGGTCAATGGCGAAACTGGTACCGGGAAAGAGCTGATCGCCAGAGCCATTCATGAACAGAGCCGGCGCAGCCATGCTCCTTACGTCAAGGTAAACTGCGCCGCAATTCCCGCCGGATTACTGGAAAGCGAATTGTTTGGACATGAGCGTGGCGCCTTCACGGGGGCGCTGGCGCAGACCACGGGCCGGTTTGAACTGGCGAACCAGGGGACGCTGTTCCTGGACGAAATAGGCGATCTGCCGCTGGAGTTACAACCGAAACTCCTGCGTGTTTTGCAGGAACGGGAATTTGAGCGGCTGGGCAGCACGCGCACCATTCGTGCGAACGTCCGCATTGTGGCGGCGACCAACATTGATCTTATGCAACTGGTTAGGGAACGACGTTTTCGGGCGGACCTGTATTACCGGCTCAACGTCTATCCCATCACCCTGCCGCCGCTAAGGGAACGCGCGGAAGATATTCCGGAATTGGTTCAACATTTCGTCGGGGAATTCGCAGCGCAGATGGGACGGGTTATCGAAATCATTCCGGAAGATGTGATGCAGATCCTGAGGGGTCACCCATGGCCGGGCAATATTAGAGAATTACAGAATTTTATCGAGCGGGCCGTGATCCTATCGACCGGCCCGGTTCTCCGTCCGCCGCTGAACGAACTGAAGGCCCTGGCCCCTCATTCTTCGCCGGCCACGCGCACCTTGGCCGAGGCCGAGAGGGATCACATTGTAGATATACTGCGACAGGCAGGCGGCGTAATGGGAGGGCCCGGTGGCGCCGCGGCCCGGCTGGGCATGAAGCGGACCACGTTGTACTCCCGAATGCAGAAGCTCGGTATCGGCTCAACCAGAGGCGCCGCCAGGTCACCCTTGGAATCCATATCCAGTCGGGAGAATTCGAAGTGAGCGAATTGCCTATCCGGGACGAAGCGTGACATCTCGAGGCTTGCAGGTTAGCCAATTGAATTGCCGGCGCCACGCAAACGCTGTTGGCCGGTATTACAATGAGGCAATAGATCTACAGGAACGCCGGGATTGATGTCTGTGCGGGGATCGACTTTTGCCAGGTCGATAATTACGTGTGGCTTGGCGCTTTTCTGCCTGGTTTCGATCGGCTGCAGCGGGTGGTCCCACGTTCCGCCCTCGATTGAGTTCACAAGGCTGCCTCCCGCGGGCGAAGGCAGTCCCGACTTAACCGATACGATTGAAGGGCGCGTTACCGGCGCCCGGGCCGGTCAAAAGATTGTCCTCTACGCCCGCAGCGGCGTATGGTGGGTTCAACCATTGGGGGAGAGGCCTTTCACAGCCATTCAAAAGGATTTTAAGTGGAAGAACTCCACTCATCCGGGAAATGCGTACGCCGCGCTGCTGGTAGAAGCGGGATACAACCCGCCGCTCACCCTGAACGTTCTACCTCAGAAGGGGGGAGAGGTGGCGGCTGTTGTCACGGCTGAGGCGCCCACGCTGGCGTCTCCACCCTCCGTGAAATTGCATTTCGGCGGATACGAGTGGCTGGTGCGCCAGACGCCGGGTATCCCGGCGGGCTCACGGAATTTGTACGATCCGGCGAATGTATGGATCGATCGGAAAGGGTTTCTTCACCTGAGGATCGCGAAAACGGCAACCGGTTGGTCGAGCGCAGAAGCGGATCTGAACCGAAGCTTGGGTTACGGCTCTTATCGTTTCGTAGTGAGCGATGTTTCTCAACTCGAACCGGACGTCGCGTTCACAATCTCCACGTGGGACGATTCGGCGCCATATCGCGAGATGAACATTGAGATCAGCCGCTGGGGTGAAGCGGGCGGCAAGAATGCGCAGTATGTGGTTCAACCTTACTACGTCCCGGCCAACGTGGTCCGCTTTATGGCGCCGGCCGGCGTCTTGACTCACATCTTGGACTGGGAGGCTGGACGCGCGTCGTTTCGGACCGTGCGCGGATCCGGGTCGGAGGCCGTAGCCGCTCACGTCTTTACATCCGGCGTCCCATCGCCCAACACAGACGCGGTTCGACTAAATTTGTTTGTCTTCGATACCCGACCGATAAAAATGCAGCACGGGGCCGAGGTGGTAATTGAGAAATTCGAATACCTCCCCTAGGTTGCGGCGGAGGCCACTGCGGACGTTGTTCTCGTTTATGGCGGGGCCCGGCCTGGCCATCTGGATGGCCGCATCGCTGACCGGTACGGCGTTCGCGATCGACCCCCATCGGGCGATGTCGCAATATGTTCGCGACCGATGGGGACCGGAGCAGGGGTTTCCGCGAGGTCCCGTTTATGCGATATCTCAATCCGATGACGGTTATCTGTGGATCGGTACGCAAGACGGATTAGTTCGTTTTGACGGTTTGACGTTTCGACTGATGCGTGACGTAAAGGGATTGGCGCATGGCGAGAGTGTTCTCGGTTTGATGCCGGACCGCAACGGAAGTCTCTGGGTTCGCTTAGACGGGGCCACTCTTTTGCGATATCGCAATGGCGTGTTCGATCATCCCGTGCCCGACGCTTTATTGACTTCCAACATCACTTCCAACATCACTGCTATGACCCAAACAACGGGCGGTGAACTCCTCATTGCCGTGATGGAACGGGGCGCCATGGTCCACCATGGCGGCCGCTTTACGATGGCCGCAAATGCCGGTGCTTTACCTCGCTCTCCCGTGCTATCGGTAGCTCAAACATCCGATGGCAGCATCTGGGAAGGCACGCGAGGCGCTGGTCTTTTTCGTTTTCGTGGAGGCCAGTCCTCGTCGATCATCGGGGATCTGCCCGACCTCAAAGTGAACTGTTTGGTATCCGACCCAAAAGGCGATTTGTGGATCGGCACGGACGAGGGCATTGCCCGCTGGGACGGCCGCCGGCTGGTAGCGGGGGGCGTGCAGAACTCGCTGGGCCGGACCCAGGTTCTGGCGATGACCAGAGATCGCGATGGGAACATCTGGGTGGGAACGGACTCCCGCGGCTTGATCCGCCTCAATGATCAAGGCATGGCTTCACTCGACCCTAACGAAGATGGAACTCACCTGGCGGTCACCGCCGTGTTTGAAGATCGGGAAGGGAACGTGTGGACGGGAAGCGCCAACGGCATCGAGCGTCTCCGCGACAGCGCTTTTGCCACCTATTCAGGCCCTGAAGGTCTCCCTTCGGACGGAAGTAAGCCGGTTTTCGTGGACTCGGAATACCGAATGTGGTTCGCGACGGCGGCCGGCGGATTGTGGTGGATGAAGGAGGGCCGGCAAGGGCGTGTGAACGACGGCGGGCTGGACCACGACGTGGTCTACTCGATCGCAGGCGGCAAGGATTACTTGTGGCTTGGGCGGCAGAACGGAGGGCTGACCAGGCTATCGACGAGTTCGCAATCGTTCACCATCAAAAACTACACCAAGGCCGATGGTCTTGCCCAAGACAGCGTGTTTTCGGTCTACCAGGCGCGCGACGGGAGTGTTTGGGCAGGCACGCTGAGCGGCGGCGTCAGCAGGCTCAACGGCGAACGATTCATCACCTATACCAGCGCGACCGGCCTGGTATCGAACACGGTTGCTGCGATACTTGAAGACTCCGCCGGAAGCATGTGGTTTGCGACGCCCGAGGGAGTTGGCGCTCTGTCCAAGGGCCGATGGGAAGCGTACACCACTAAGGACGGACTGCCCTCGAATGACGTCTATTGCCTTCTGGAGGACTCCACCGGCGTGCTATGGACTGGAACAGCAGGCGGAATTGCTTTTCGAAGTCTCAAAGGATTTCAGGTGCCGGCTGCGCCGCCGCCGCCGCTGAAGGAAAGGATTCTGGGTCTGGAGGAAGATCGTCAGGGTTCGCTCTGGATAGCGACGGCTAATCACGTTTTGCGGGTAAATCGCGAGAGACTTTTGCGAGGATCGCTGAGTGAGGGCGATGTTCGCGAGTTTGGACTGACGGACGGTCTTCGCGGTGTGGAAGGCGTGCGGCGGAACCGGTCTGTCGTTGCAGACACCGCGGGGCGCATCTGGTTTTCCTTGAACCGCGGCATTTCCCTAGTTGATCCTGCTCGGCTGAAGCGCGGCGCTGCTCCCACGATCGTTCACGTGCAAAGCATTTCCGCGGATGGAACGGCAGTCCGCATGCAGGCGCCGATCCATATTCCGGGAGGAAAGCAAAGAATTACCTTCGCCTATGCGGGTTTGAGTCTTTCGGTCCCCGAGCGAGTTCGCTTCCGTTATCGGCTTGACGGGTTCGACCCCCGTTGGAGCGAACCGGTGGACACAAGAGAGGCGGTTTTCACGAATTTGCCGCCCCGTTCGTACAGGTTTCGGGTAATCGCCAGCGATCCGGACGGCGCATGGGACAGCAATGAAGAGGTGGTTGCCGTGGAAGTGGAACCGCTCTTCCGGCAGACCTGGTGGTTCCGCAGTGGTGTGGTGTTGGCCTTTGCCTCCGCGATTCTGCTCATCTACCGATTGCGCCTGCGCCAGTTGACCAGGCAACTCCAACTACGTTTCGACGAGCGCCTGGCCGAAAGGAACCGAATCGCGCAGGAGTTGCACGATACTTTGTTGCAGGGTTGTCTCAGCGCTTCGATGCAGGTATACGTCGCCACCGAAAGTCTGCCGGCGGATTCGCAGGCTAAGCCTACCCTCAACCGGGCGCTCCAATTGATGCGCCAGGTAATCGATGAGGGCAGAAATACGGTTCGGGGATTACGCTCTTCCACCAGCGCCTCGCTCGGCCTGGAGAGCGCACTCTCGCGGGTGCAGCAGGAACTGGCGCTGGGAGACAAGACTCAGGACGGCATCGGATTTCGGATCGTTGTAGAGGGACAGCAGCGGCCCTTACATCCGCTGCTTCGCGACGATGTTTATCGCATCGCTAGAGAGGCGTTGATCAACGCCTTGCGTCATGCGCGGGCTGGGCACGTTGAGGTGGAACTCAGTTACTCCGCGCGCGAACTGCGCGTGCAGGTGCGGGACGACGGATGCGGAATCGACCCCCATATTCTGACTACCGGCCGTGAGGGGCACTGGGGGCTGTCCGGAATGAGAGAAAGAGCAGATCAAATCGGTGCCCGTCTGCGCGTTTACAGCAGGGTTGGCGCCGGAACGGAAATTGACCTTAGCGTGCCAGGGCACATTGCATTTCAGGGAAGGGCCGGGCGCGGTCTGCGTTGGTTCGGCAAGCGAAAGCGGCGGGGGAAGGATGCCGAGGAATCGTCGACGGAGAAAGAGAGCGTTGGATGAGTGAACAAAATAAGATTCGCGTATTCAGTGTGGACGATCATCCCCTTCTCAGCGAAGGAATTGCAATGGTGATTGAGAGCCAGACCGACATGATGCTGGTCTCGCAGGCGTCGAGCGGCGCCGAGGCCATTCAACGATATCGTGAGCATCGGCCAGACGTCACACTGATGGATCTTCGTCTGCCAGACTTGAGCGGCATTGACGTAATGATCGCAATCCGCACAGAGTTTCCGGAGGCTCGCATCGTAATGCTCACTACTTTCGAAGGCGATGTCGAAATCGCACGGGCCTTACAGGCGGGAGCACGCGGCTACCTTCTCAAAAGCATGCCTCCCAATGAGATTCTCGACGTCATCCGTCACGTACATGCCGGGAAAAAAGGCGTTCCTCGCCAGGTAGCTGCGCAACTTGCCGAGCATATGAGCGACGAAGAATTGACGCGGCGTGAAGTGGAAGTTCTTCGCAGGATAGCCGGAGGAAATCGAAATCGCGACATCGCGGATATCCTGCTGATCTCCGAGGAGACCGTGAAGGTGCATATTAAACACATCATGGAAAAACTGGGCGCTCGAGATCGAACACAGGCTATTGCGATCGCGGTGCGACGGGGGATCATGGAGTTGTGATGCCAACGGCGCCACAGGCAATCATCGCCGCAATGTCTATCGAGGAAGTGGCGCGCCGATTTTTCGTTGCCGAGCGGACTAGAGCCGGTTGTTTGCGTTAAGCACACGAGGCGTAGCTAGAACAGCTGATTTTGCAGCCGTCATTCGCGGTAGAAGCGTCCGGCTCCCGATTGGATTGGATTTGCGATAGGGACACATTGGGAATATGCAGGTCCGCCTTCAGACTGACATTCCCAGCTTGAACCGTTTTCAATGGTCTTCAGATCGTCAGCTTGAATGGGCGCATCGCTGCGAGCGGGTTTCAGCGGGCTATTTTTTCTCGATCTCAATCCGAATTTGTTTCAGCAATTCGGTCTGATGCGGAAGTTCAGGTTTTCCAGCCGGAAATTTGTTGACGCTCAGGATATATGCGGTGATGTCGGCATTTACTTCACGGCTCAATTTCCCGGCGGCGTTTTGCGGCATCGTTGTACGGATTCTCTCGAACAGATCGCCCAGTGTCAGCCCGTTCCAGTTCGATAGAAACTCTCCGCCGGCAAGCGGCGGCGACACCTCGCCCCCTGTCAGAGCATCCCCGTGACACGACGCGCAGTTTTTGTTATACAGCGCCTGCCCGCGGCCGGATTGCTCTTCGGTATAGACGCCATCCCACACTGATTTCGACGCCTCTTGCGCGAAAATTGCGCCGACAACTAATACCGCTGCGATTCCAGCTTTCATCACTTACTCCTCTGGCGCCGAAAGTGTGTACGCGATGTCTTCTCTAATTAAAGGCCGATTGATACTCGGCTTTCTGCTCCCCGGGTAGGTCCGGCGGAGGTTGCGACGCACCGCGCCTTCTCGGCGGCTGCGCAAACGATGACAGGAGAAACAGGCAAAAAAGAACCGGCCGCTTCATTCCGTTTTCCTCGATTCGTGCTTGGCGCGCCGGGCGCAGACGTGGCTAATCGCTGGCCAGCTTGAACGCGATCAGTTCGCCCGGGACCCCGGTGCCGCCGACGGCCAATACGATATACTGCTCGCCATTAAACATGTAGCTCATCGGCGAGCCGCTCTGCGGAGCGGGGATATAGACCGCACCCACTTCTTTGCCGGTCATTTTGTCGTAAGCGCGAAGCATGGCGCCGCGGACGCCGCCCGGGGTTGTGTTGAAGCCGGCTTCGCCGCAGATAACCAGCGTCTTTGTGGTCAGCGGTCCCAGCAGTCCCGGACGTCCGGTGCGGGGAATCGTCAACCCTTTCAAAGCAGGATTATTCTTGATGTTATCGGGGGTATCACCATGTGCGATCTGCCAGCGGAATGTTCCGGTATCGAGATCGATCGCGGTGATACGTCCATAGGGCGGTTTCAATAACGGCAAGCCCCGCACCGAGAGCTGTGTCATCGGGTTGAATCCGCCGCCACCCCCGCCACCGCCACGTTCGCCCGCCGATGCCGGCGCGGCCGCGCCCATTGGCCGTTGCGGCCGCGGTGCTACGCCAGCAGTTCCATGAACGTAAATCATGTCTGAGATCTCTGGCGGAGGTTTCACCAGTCCAACGGCCGAAATCACGCTCTCCGAAAAAACATAGACCGTGTGCGTTTCCGGATCATATGATCCACCCGGCCAGTTCGTGCCGCCTTGCGTTCCCGGCGATAAGAGCGTGCCGAGCGTTCCGTCCCGTGTGCTCAGCGAGGGCGGCGTAAATAACGGACCGATTTTGTAGTGCGAGACCACCTTCAGCGCTTCTTCGTGAAGCTCCGGCGTCCAATCGATCAATTTGTCCGGCGTCACTCCCTGATTGTCATAGGCCGGCGGCTTGCTGGGGATCGGCTGGGTTGGCGAATACCATTCGCCCGGCACGTCGCCCTGCGGAACGGGCGTCTCGACGATTGGCCAGATCGGTTTGCCGTTGGTCCGGTCTAACACGTACAAGAAACTTTGCTTCGTGGGTTGCGCCAGCGCCTTGACCATGTGGCCGTCGACGTTGATATTCGCTAGAATTGGCGCGCACGGAATGTCCATGTCCCATATCCCGTGATGGACGAGCTGATAGTGCCATTTCCGTTTGCCGGTCTCTAGATCAACAGCGACGATCGACTCGCCGAACAGTCCCGGTCCGGGGCGATGCCCGCCATAATAATCGTTGGTGGGCAGTTCCACGGGAAGATAGACCAGGCCGAGATCTGGGTCGACGGAGATTTGTCCCCAGACGCCCGCGTTGCCGGTATATGACCAGGAGTCATTCTGCCAGGTGTCAACGCCAAATTCGCCGGGCCGCGGGATGGTGTGGAAGATCCACATGCGCCTGCCGGTACGCACGTCGAATCCGCGGACATAGCCTTTCTCATTCCGTTTGCTGGCCGGTGTGTCGCCACCCATGAACCCCGCTCCGACAATGACCACATTCTTGGCCACGATGGGAGTCGAATGCAGCCCTATCTCCGCCTTGACCGGGTCCATCGGCTGATCGTCGTTTTCCTTGAGATCGACGATTCCGCTGACGCCAAAGCTTGGCACCGGAACTCCGGTCTTGGCATCGAGTGCCATTAGGCGATAACCGGTGGTCACATAAAGAATACGTTCATCTTTACCATCCGTCCAATAGGCCACGCCGTGACCGGAAAGCTGGAGAGGAGAGTGCTGGGCTCGCTCGCCTTCATTCTCGCTGTGCATCCAGATCAGTTCGCCTGTGGCGGCATCGAGGCACACTACGTCGCGGCGCGATCCGGCGGTGACGTAAAGCCGGCCATGAACGAACAGCGGGGTCCCCTCATATTTGTAATCCGGATGGGGGCCGAGCGATTCGGTTCGAAACCGCCAGGCAACATCGAGGCGATTGAAGTTGCTGGCGTTGATCTGATCGAGTGGGGAGTAGCGCGTGCTACCAAGATCTCCACCATACGTCGACCATTCACCGCTCTTGGCGCCCGTTTGTGCCTGGATGAAACAAGTGGCCCAAAGCAGACAGGCGACGGCTCCCATCCGCGCAGCACATCGAGAAAGCCAGACCATTTTTACCGTCTCCTTCGCGTTCATTCTTACCGTCTCCGTCCCACACGCCAGAGCCCAGTGACAATCTCGCTTCGAGTAGTGCGCACCTAACTTGGTAGACCTGCTCCGAACGATCAGGCCGCTGTTGAACATGGCGTCGTCTCCCGGCCACTGCAATTGCAGCATGGGAAGAAAGCCCGTTTCAAGAAGCTTTTCAAATAGATTGAATGCTCTTGCGCAAGCATCAGCGCTCGATGGCGGCCGCGGCCATGGCCATAAACGCATTGATCTCGTCGGCGACATCGGATGCCGCGCCGCCGTTCGTGCGCTGCATCAAGATGACGCCAAGCAGGTCCTTCGCCGGATCGACCCAGTAGTATGTGCGGAACGCGCCAGCCTTTTCGTAGCTTCCGATGGATGTGTAGCGGTAGGTGCCCAACGCCTCTGTGACTACTTCGTACCCGAAGCCTTGGCCGACGCCCGGAGCATAACCGGCTTTGATGTTGCCCGTCCAGGAACGCGTCATGGCTTCGACTGCCGAGGGCGAGAGAATTCGGGCGCCGTTTAGCGTACCCTTGTTCAGCATCATTTGGCTGAAGCGGGCCAAGTCGCTCGCGGTGCTCATCAAGCCCGAATCCGGCGAAGGATACGTGAAGGGATTTCGCGTGATGCGCTGCAGTCCACCAGGTTCGTAAGTATAGAGCGCCGCCAGCCGGTTCTGTTTTTCGGTGCGAAGAGAAAAGGTCGTATCCTTCATCCCTAACGGCTGGAAGAACTTTTCGGCCATGAACCGTTCATAAGGCTGTTTCGATACCGTTTCGATCAGGCGTCCCAGCGTCGCAATCCCGAAGTTGCTGTAGTTCCATGCCGTTCCAGGATCGAACAGCAGAGTGGCGTGTTCCACGGCGGAGATCGCCTCGGCGAGCGTGGTGGGCGGCGTCGCCGTTCCGCCGCGCCCGCGAAATCCGTCTCCCAGCCCGGAGGTGTGGACCATGAGGTCGAGCACGTTCATTAGCCGCGTAGGTTCGACCAGTTGGCAGTTATAACCGACTCTTGTCCCGCACGGATTAAGTTTCAAGCCTTTAAACTCAGGAACGTATTTCTCGACCGGATCAAGTAACGATACTGTGCCCTCGTCCACCAGCTTCATTACGCCCGCGCAGGTTATCGGCTTAGTCATGGACATTATTCGGAAGATAGTGTCCGTTTTCATTGGGCTCTTGTCTTCCAGCTCGCGATAGCCGACCGCGCTTATCTGAGCTATGTAGCCATGGCGCGCGACTAATGTGACAAGTCCGGCCACTTTGTTCGTATCGACGAATTCTTGGAGGCGCGCGGGGATTCCGGCTAAGCGTTGTGAACTCATGCCCGCGGCCGCCGGGTCGATCTTGTCCGTGGAAAATGTGTCTGCACTGAACACAGCGAACGAACCAAGGAGGAAGAGACTAATTGCCTTCATAGTGGTCAATTATCGGGCGGCGTTTCTTCTTTTGTCAATGACTAATGAAGCTTTTGGGGCTCTGGAGCCGAGAATACACGCTCGGCTCACTATTGGGGCATGATTCACGATTCTCGTTCAATCATTTTGAAAGCCACCTTGACAACTGTCTACATACCTAGGGAGGATCGAAACATTGCAACGGCCGGCGCGATCCGAGCGCTTGATACGGTCGCCGGCGATACTCGCTGGTTTTCAACTATTTTGAATTGCCGCTTGAACGGAAGGTCGCCAGGGAGTATAAAGCAAGAGATTGTGCTAAGGCGCGCTTCGACTTTGTTACGGAAGTTCCAACATTGACGTTCGGGAGAAATAAATGCAAGGGAATCTAAAGGTAATCGATACTCACGCTCACTTGGGCGAGTGCTGCGTTTTCGGTCTTATAAGCACTGAAGAAGAGATGATGCGGCGCATGGATGAGAATGGCGTCGATGCCACCATCGTACAGCCCTATCCGGGAGCGAAGGAACCGCGCAAAACTCACGATCAAATCGCGGAGTTGTCCGCGAAATACCCCGGCCGCTTCTTCGGCCTTGCGAGCTTGAGCCCGCACGGCGATCGCGATGCCTACCGGAGCGAGGTGGAGCGATGCGTGAAGGATCTGGGCTTCGTTGGGCTCAAGCTTCACACCATCGGCCATGGCGTGAACCCGTTGTCTGAGGACGGCGATTTGGTATTTGCAACCGCTTATGAATTGGGCATCCCGGCGATGGTTCACACGGGCCCCGGCGTCCCATTTGCTCTGCCTTCGCTATGTATTCCCGCAGCGCAGAAATATCCCGGCCTGAATATCATTCTGGCGCATGCTGGTTTTGCCGTATTTTCGGCCGAAGCGCAGGTTGCGGCGTCGGTCTGCGGGAATATGTATCTGGAAACTTCGTGGTGTATCGGAGAGGACATCCGCTGGATGATCAATACAATTGGCGCGGAGCGAGTCATGATGGGCGCAGACTTGCCTAGCAACGTTCCCGTCGAAATCGCCAAATACCGGGCGTTGGATCTGGATTCCAAAACCTACGATCAAGTAATGGGCGTCACCGCGATTTCGGTCTTCAAGCTTGCTTTGAAGGAGAACTATGTTTGTGCTTCACGTTGAGCTGAACGTAAAACCTGGTTCCCAAAAAGCCCTGGAAGAAACGTTCGTGGGTACATTCATTCCGGCGATTTCCCGGCAGCATGGATTTCAGGGAGTCAAGTTGCTGCGGTCGGCTGAAAATGGCGGCGGCGACTACCGGTTGAGTATCGCCTTTGACGACAGAGCGTCGCAGCAGATATGGGTTGCAACCGATCTTCACGGGCAGGTGTGGCCGCAAATGGAAGGCCACTGTCTGGGATACTCGGTCAAGAATTACTTCGCGGTCTGAGGCGGTGGGGACCGAAAGTCGAGCCAGAGTTATGTCTGAAGGTTTGCCTAGATACGTGAAGCTGTCTGTTCCGACGCAGCTTGCCGGACGGTCGCCCTGGTATAAGAGCACCTTCCCCACTTATGCAGGGATATTTCTTTGGGTCGGATTCTATCTCAACTTGGCCGGGCCCACCCTCGGCAGCGCAGGCGTTGGCGTCTGCCTCCTTGGTCTTGTGTTGGCGGGTCTTCTTTGCTTTGCACTGTATTACTATGTTCCCGCGATGCTCGGCATGCAAACTGGGCGGTCCTTGTATGTGGTCGGCAGCTCGACATTCGGAACTGCGGGAGGTTACCTGGCGCCTGGCATCCTAATGGGGGTATTACAAATCGGCTGGGTGGCCGTGATCGCTGCCATCTCCGCCGACTTTATCATGCGAGGATTGAAGTTAGAATCCAAGCTAATCTTCAGCATCGTCGTCCTCATCTGGGTCTATAGTCTCGGTTGGGTCGCGATCAAAGGCATTCACTACGTCGGGCGCGTGGCCAAAGTATCCAATTGGATTCCGCTGTTCATGATGCTTATCGTGTTCTGGGCGAATCGCGACGGTATTTCTCACTATCAGGTGGAACGCCAGGACACAACCGCAGGCTTTCTTAACGTGATTTCGATTGTGATCGGTTTCTTCGCCACTGCTGGAGCCGCGGGCGCGGATTTCGGCATGAACAATCGCAATCGAAGGGACATTGTTCTGGGTGGCATCTTCGGCATCGTGGCCGGGGCGGTGGTCGGAGGGGGACTCGCGATTCTGTCCGTCGCGGGTTATCTAGGAAAAGGCTTTGCCGCGCGCGATTACGGCTACGCCGCCGCCATTTCGAGCGTGGGAGCTCTGGCGCCTGTGATGTTCTTTCTCTTCGCGGCCGCATCGGTTGTGCCCACCTGCTTCTCTTCGTTTATCGCGTCAAATAGTTTCAGCGCCATGTTGCCGAAAATTCCTCGAAGCGTCTCTACGCTGGCCGCGATTACTGTCAGCGCGGTCCTCGCCATTACCGGCATTGCCAACCACCTGGTGGATTTTTTCGGCATCGTGGGCGCATCGTTCGGTCCTATATGCGGCGCGATGGCGGCCGACTACATTTGCTCGGGAAGGAAATGGGCCGGCCCGCGGCGCGGAATCAATTGGGCCGGTTTCATTGCCTGGGCGGCCGGTTTCGCTGTTGGCATTCCGGCACTGATTCCCGGGCTGCCGCCGGCGTGGGTGAAGGCCGATAATCCTGCCGTGCTCTATTCGTTCGGCGTTGGCTTTGTCGTGTATTTCGCGCTGGCGAAAACGGGATTGCAGCCAGAGGCGATAGGCGCGGGCGGTGAACTCACGGGGACGAACCTGGCCGACGCGATGCGAGTCTAGGCGTCGAGCATGGCGCTTGCGAAAGGCGCTTTGGAGCCATCCTGGCAACGCGGCCAGGGCCCGGGCGTTTAACATACTGTGGCTTTACTTTGCCAAATGCATTTTTATATAATTCTTGCCAACTGGAACAGACTGCGTAGTCTCCTCAACGGATGGGAAGGAAGCCATGAAAGCTGCCAGCACCGTTACAAAGGTGTGCCGAATCATTGGCGAATTTGCCGACCGAAGATCTCTTGGCGTCACTGATCTGGCCAAGCGGACGGAATTGCTGCCTAGCGACGTCCATCGAATCCTTAGCTCCCTTAAGGCGAGCGGCTATATCGTGCAGGATCTCCAAACCAAGAAATACCAGCTTGGACTACCGCTGATGCGGCTCGGTCTCGCCGCCTGCCAACGCAATCATCTGTATGAAAAGGCACATCCCGTATTGGTTCGACTCAGCCAACAGATCGAGGCCACCACTCACTTTGGAATCTTTGACGGCCGAGATCTCCAGGTCTATTTGATCGATGATGTGAGCGCCTTGACGGAGGACCGATTTCGCACCCAGTTAGGCGGACCGGCCCGGCTGCACTCTACGGCGCTGGGCAAGGCGATTCTTGCTCACCTGGATTTGCCTACGGCATCTTTCGCGTTGGAAAAAAGCGGCATGGTGCGGAGCACAGGCCGGACTATCACCAATCTTGCCGTGCTTCAGAAGCAATTGCAGACCATTCGAAACCAGGGCTTCGCGGTCGATTCCGATGAATGCTTAGAGGGCGCCTCCTGTCTGGGATGCCCGGTCCGCGACCCAGAAGGTGAATTGGTAGGCGCGATTAGCACCTCGATGCCGACCCAGCAGTTTCTCACGTGGGATGAACACCAGTTGGCTGAGCATTTGAAAATTGCTGCGCTTCGCATCACTCGGTCATTGTCGTTGTTCCCTACACCCGGCCCCTTCCACGCGATGATGTAGGCGGGGCCGGTTGCTCCGGCAATCACCCGTCGGGGAACTAAGATAGCAGGCCGGCCTCTTTACCGCATACTGGGTTGCTTTTGCCTCGCACCGGCCCGAACCCCAAATGTATGACATTTTGCTTCAACTATTTTGAAACGCGGCTTGATGCATTTCCCTCTCTTCCGTAACATCAACCCATAAGCGCTCACAGCAGAGGGGGCAATGTATGCTGCCATTAATCGAGAATAGAAGACTAAAACTGTTCCGAGGTATAGTCCTGATTTCTGCCGCAGTGTCGTCGGCATTCGCTCAAGGAGGATATGCCGTAGTTAGCGGGGTCGTCCGCGACGCCTCCAGCGCGGTAATTCCGGGCGCCACCATTAGAGCCCAAAATATCAATACGTCGGTAACACTCACGTCTGTGAGTAACGCCGTCGGCTATTACACATTTACAACCTTGATCCCCGGAACTTACACCTTTACGGCGCAACAACCGTCTTTTAAAGTCGCCGAAAGGACCGGCGTGGTTCTCCAGGTTGGCGACCACCTGGAGCTCGGTTTCTCCCTGGAAGTCGGCGAGGCAAGCCAGCACGTTACGGTTACCGGGCAGCCTTCGCAATTACGAGTCGACGATGCGCAATCGGGAATGGTCATCGATAACCAGCGGATTCAGCAACTGCCGGCATACGACCGAAACGTGCTCGCGTTCGCCAACCTCGTCGCAAACGTGAATGGCACTTCCGAGCAAGAGGGACAGTCCACCGACTTTCGAATCAATGGCGGCCGGTCTGCGCAGGCCGAATACTACGTCGACGGCGTCGCAGTCACCACAAGCTACCAGCACAACGTCCCACCTTCCGTACCTTCGATGGAAGCCGTTGAGGAGTTCAATGTAGTCACTAATGGTCTGTCAGCCGAATATGGAAGACTCTCGGGCGGCGCCGTGGTCCTTGTCACGCGCTCGGGCACCAATCAGTTTCACGGGTCGGTTTACGAATACCTGCGTAATCAGGATCTGAACGCGAACACATGGTCGGCGAATCGCTATGGTCAAACAATCGGCGTCTTCCACGACAACGTGTTCGGGGCTAGCCTGGGCGGGCCTCTCGAGATGCCCAAACTATATAATGGTCACGACAAGACGTTCTTCTTCTTTAACTATGAAGGCACGCGGCACGTTTCAGGGAGCAATGCGACCTTGGCTGGCGTTCCCACCGCGCTCGAACGACAGGGTAACTTCAGCCAGAGCCTGATCGGCAATGGGGCGCCCGTAGTTGTTTACGACCCGGCTACCGGCGTGCCAACGGCGACCGGGGATGTCACGCGTAGCCCCTTCCCCGGAAATAGCGTTCCGCAAAATCGTTGGGACCCCCTATCGAAGCTTTACCTCGGGTATTACCCGATGCCCAACACCGCGCCCTTGCCGGGATCGAGCGATGCGAGCAATTACGTCGGGTCGTCACTCAACCCGCAAAGCGATGATCGCTGGACCGGGCGTCTCGACCATAATTGGAGCCCGAACCAGAGCACTCATTTCACACTGACGCGCGACGATTACAAGAACCTGAGCCCCGCCTGGCTTTCCACCCTTCAACCGGGCACGATCGCTTACGGTACGGCGATCACCGCGGCGCTTAGCCATGTCTACACGATTTCTCCGACGACGGTTCTGGAGGTTCGGACGGGCATCGTTCGCCTGGATTCCTATAGCGGGCAGCAGGTGAGCGCCGACACGACTGGCTTCAATTTGCCTTCTCTCGTGGTCAGCCTGCTCGGAACGACGCAGGGCCGAGTTCCCGCCTTATCCACCGGCGGCAATGTAAGCACAATCGGCGGCGGCGGCGTGGATAATGTCTTCGAGACGAACTATAACGGGCAAATCTCATTAACCAAGATTTTGGGGAAGCACACCGTGAAAGTTGGCTTCGAGCACCGGCGCTACTATACGAGTCTCTACGGCGGTTTCGGCTCCAACGTCGGCAACTTCAGCACTGGTTCTTCGCAGAGCGGAACTTCGCAGTCCTACCTGAGTCCCGGTCTTTCGGGCTATGGATTCGCCTCGTGGCTATTAGGCGAAGTCAATCAGGCCTCCGGCAACCAATACGGCGGGCCCGCCTCGCTGCAGACTTATTGGGGTAGCTATGCGGAGGATACATTTAAGGCCACGTCGAAATTGACGTTGACATACGGCGTACGTTGGGACTTCGAGCCGCCTCGCAGCGAGCGCTACGATCGTCAGTATTACTGGGATGAGAACTATAAGTGGAACATGACCCCGGACGCCGGTTGGAGTTGGAGCCAGGTGCTCCAACAGGCGGGCGTGAACCCCGCGAGCGCTCCGACCCCTCCGTGGATGACCAACGGTATTCTTGGCCGCCTTGCTCTGATTAACACGCAGGATTACCCGAGTACCCAGTCACAAGCGTCCCATCCCGATCATTTCTCTCCGCACACGGGAATTGCCTACCAGTTCCGGCCTCGCACTGTGCTTCGGGCGGCCTATGGCATCGACTGGCTAACCACGACGGGCAACCAGCTACTGGATTCGGCGGATCGGAACGTTGGCTTTGGTTCTGTCGCGCATATCTCCAGCGGTACTGGGAACAATGGTTTGACTTATATCTCGACTTTCAGCAATCCAATGCCTAATGGATTCGGTTACGTATCGCCGACCACTAACATGACGGCCTTGAATTACGAGATCGAAGGCCAATGGCTTGACGCGCCGGCTTATAACATCGAAGCGGGGTATGAGCACATGGTTAACGTCGGAATTCAGCACGAGTTCGGATCGGGCAAGAATAGTTGGGTTGCCGAGTTGAGTTATAATGGCAACTTCGGCCGCATGCTGCCCGTGTGGCTGGGATTTGGCCAGCATATCATGCCGAACGCCTACAACGCGTTGTCGCCGCTCGGGAATGCTCTCAACACTCAGGTGTCGAATCCGTTTTATGGGCAGGTCCCGGCAGGAACGCCCACAGGCAATCCCATGATCTCGCTCGGCCGTCTGTACCAACTCAATCCTCTTTATGAAGAGGTCTGGACATCGGGGGGATCGTACAGTAACTCCGCTACGAATGCGGTCGGACTAACTACCTGGGGCACGTCGAATTACAATGCGCTTACCGCGAGCATCGAGCATCGCTTCGGTAACGGTTTCTCCTTCCTCGCTAATTACACCTTTAGTAAGCTGCTGCAAGACACCGGCAGCATTGGCAACGGCCAACCGCAAGGGGTGGGCGAGCAAGCGCAGCCACAAGCGGGCCTTGGGCTCGGCGACGTATACAGTGTCGCCCCCTCCGACTATACGCACAAGTTCCTGTTCAACTACAGTGTCGACCTCCCATTCGGGCGCGGCAAAGCGCTCTTCAGCAGTGCTGGTCGCGCGGTGAACACAGTAATCGGCGGCTGGCGCTTGGCAGGCACCACGACTTTCCGGACGGGTCAACCGATTCAGATCTACACGCCCAGCGGCGGAGTAGGCGGGCTGGGCAGCGCGTGGTACAATATTGGCCAAGGCCGCAACCAACGTCCAATCGCGATTGCCGGCCAACAGCTTGGTTTGACGACTGATGGGCACTCCGCCCTAACAGGCTCTTCGAACTTTCAGTACTACTTGAACCCGGCGGCGTTTACCCTGCCGAATGGCTTCCAGCTTGGAAACGTGCCTAGCTCTTACGGTTACTGGTTCGGACCGGGTTTCAGCCAGTGGGATATGGCGCTGATGAAGGAAATTGGATTGGGCAAGGAAACGCGGCGCCTGCAGCTTCGATTTGAGGCGCAGAATGCATTCAACCATATGAACGCCGCCAACCCCATAAGCGGTGTAACCACCTCGGGATTCGGAACGATCGTTAGCCAGTTTGGCAATCCGCGGCAAGCGATGGTGGCGGCCAAACTGTACTTTTAAGGAGGTCGGGTGCAGCCAAGCCGCGGAAGACAGATTAGCTGTCTCGATGGCTTGGCGTATCCGGGATAGCTGGTTAGAGAGGGCACAAGGTCTATGAAACAGTCATTATTGGCACAACTGTCACGGCGTTCGGTACTTGCGATGGCGGCGGGGGCAGCAGTCGCTCCTCGCGCCCTCCGCGCGGCGGGGAAAGGCTCAGCCTACGGTCTCATTGGCGACCGTTTCCACAACTCCGATTACATACGGGTGGGCCTGAGTCGCACCATCCAGAAGGATCTGGACGTCAATATCGACTTCTGCGATGAAACCAAGAACCTTACGGCGGAGACCTTGCACGGATACAAGTTGCTGATCATTTTGCGCGATGGGATGAGTTGGCCCGACGGATATCCGGATGAGGGGACTAACGCCGGGTGGGTGGCCGGCGGGAAGGTGGCGCTGGTTTCCGATCCTCCCGTGCCGCCGACGTCACCTAAGGCGCAATTTTGGATGCAGCCGGAGCAGGGAAAAGCAGTGCGCCAGTTTGTGACTAACGGCGGAGCCGCATTGCTGATGCACAACGTGACGCACGTCGGAGTTACAAATCCCGATTTTCGCGACGTACTTGGCGCTGCCTACATTGGGCATCCGCCCATCCGCACGTATAAGGTTAATGTGACGAATCCCGATCATCCCATCACCAAAGGAATCCGCAATTTCGTCGTCACGGATGAACAGCATTACATGGATTACGACAAGGATCCCAAGTACGTGTTCTTAGAGACAGTAAATGCCGATGGGCTCGACTACCGCGGCCATGGACCTAAGTCTCTAGGGGGCTGGTCCTTTGAGTATGGGAAGGGCCGCGTATGTTACCTCTCGCCCGGCCACCTGCTGTCCGTCCTATGGAATCCGGAGTACGTCAAGCTACAACATAACGCCGTCCGATGGCTGTTGCGGCAATCGGCGTAACGGCTACATGCTCACCGGGCCTGGCGAAATTGGCTAAAATGGCGCATCCACGATCCGGCGCACTCGCCGCCCGCGGTGAGTTGCGTTCATGGACGGTACAACCTTGGATACCTCGCTTGGAACAGCGGCTTCGTAATCACTCCGCAGCACGTCCAATCGCGCGCACATACGATTATGAGGGCCATCGTACGCGGCAATGGACGCGTCGGCCCAATGGGCACACAAGCGAAATGGCAGCTGAAGGGGCGAAGCCTAACAGCCGCCGCAATTCAAGGATTAAGGAATAGATGTATGGTTGGGGCGAGTGCGCGCATGAGTTCGGCGTCTGTTATCCCTTACTCTTGTGATTCTGAGCTGCTTTGAGCATCGAGTTCATGCAGGCGATCAGATAGGCTTGACCGGTGTTGGGCCGGAACTGTCCCGGGGTTCCTCTGCCTGCGCCGCCTCCGCCTCCCCTGCCTGGCTCCGCGCCCGGAATGATTCCTAGCGCCGGAATATGGTCGGGGATTACGATGCCGTCGAAATTGACGTCCACCAGCGCTTGCATCACCTTGCTCATGTCGAAGTAGCCATCGTCTATCAAGGTCTCAGTAAAATGCGGCAAGGGTGCGCTTACATTGCGGAAGTGGATCTTAAAGAGTTTCTTCAAGCCGCTAAAGTACTTAATCATCTCGACCGGATCTTTGCCGGTCATCTTGCCTCCCTCCAGCCAGGACCCGCAACATAGGCACACGCCTATGTTGGGACTATCTGCAATCTCCAAGGCCCTTTTGTAGCCCTCAAAGTTGGAGAAAATGCAGCGGGGTACGCCTGCAAGTATCGGTTGCGGCGGATCGTCCGGGTGAATACCGATGCGCACGCCCGCCTCTTCCGCCACCGGAACTACCTTCTTGATGAAATAGGCGTAGTTTTCCCAGATCTCCTCCTTCGTGAACACCCGACCGTGAGAGAGAGGTTCCTTGTAGATCTTGCCGGCCCAACTTCCTTGCAAATTAGGACTCGACAGATCGCAGTCGGCGCCGGTATACCCGCGGGGCAACGTTGCCCGGCCGCTACGCCAGATGCCATTACCCATATGAGCGTAGGTAGAGTAAGGAATGCCGGCCTTGCCAAGGTATCGAATGTAGTTCAGGTATTCTTCAATCTTCTGGTCACGTCCAGGAAGATTCAGCGTGACCTCAGGCATGTTATGCAGACTGCCACTCGGTCCGACCCCACTGCCGATGTTATAGACGTGGAAGCCGCCATCTTCCCATTGCTGCCTCAATTTGATGAAGCCCTCGGCGGTGGCCATCTCCTGCGACGGGTTGAGGCTCACCCATGTCACCCCAAGCTGCTTGAGGTAAATCATGTTCTCTTCAGTGGGCGGAGGAGCGCTAATGCCGATCTTGATGCCCGGTGGGATAGGACGCAACGTAGCGGAGGCTCTCCCGGCGGAAGCCAGCAGCGCCGCCCCTCCCAGGGCCATCTTGGCGAATTCTCTTCTGCTGGCATCTGCCGCGTCGTTCTCTTTGTGTTTCGATTCTTCAGAAGCGCTCATAAGCCAATTCCTTCTTTAGTCGTCTCCGTCAGACAGGGTTGCTTTCTAAAAGGCGTTTTAGAACTCCACGCGGAGCGACCCTTGAATGTTCGCTTCAGCGCTGCCGAAGTTCGAGAAGTCTCCCAGAGTGCCCGTGAACCTGGCCCAAGTGCCCGGGCTGCTGGTGTTGTAATTAGTATTGGGCGCGGCGAGATTCGGTCTCTTCCATGGTAGGTCGTGCCCGTCAATCCGGAGCGTGACCTTATAGCGCTCACGGAACTTCCAGCTCTTGCTGGCGAAAAACTGGTTCCATAAAATCGCCGGCGCCTGCAAGACGTAGGCGCCCAACGAACCCGTGGTGTATGCGGCGGGATATGCGAAGGCATTCATATTGAAATAAGGGGTCTGCGCCGCGGTGGGAAAGCGTTGACCCATACTCCAGTTCGGGACATTCGCCTGTCCAATCGGCAACAGGGCGTTCACGTTAGCGGTTGTCAGATACTTGTAGGGGCTGCCACTATAACTGACCGAAAGCGGTATGCCTGACAGCGTGTTTTCGGTCATGTTGATCGACCATCCACCCAGTATCGCGTTCGAGATTCCGCCTCCATTGAGAAAGGCCTGGCCTTTGCCGAAAGGCAGTGCATAGGTCACCAGCGCTCCGAAGGCCACCCGCTGGTCGTAGGAACACCGCGCTTTCCCTGCCCGATCGTAGTATGCCAGGTTATCGGCGTTGGTCAAACACTTCGAAAAGTTCAAGCTGGTGCTAAACGTGAGCCCGCTCGAATAGCGTTTCTCTATCGCGAAGTTTCCGCTTTCCCAAGTGCTGTGGTTGAAGTTGGACAGATAGTTGATGGCCCCGAACTGCGGGTACATCATGTAATTCTGCTGCGACTGATATACCGTGTTCTGCAACGCCGTATTTCCGCCCAGCGCAATAGATAACGGAATCTGGTTGATGTTCCAGCTACGTTCCAGAGCCACGCCCGCATTCCCTTGATACGTCGCTTTCATCATCCATGAGCGGGCGAACTGATACTGCAAGTTTGCCGTCCAGTTCTCAACATATGGGCTTCGCAGATTGGGGTCGCGCCAGGTAGCCGTCCGGCTGGAAAAGCTGGCGCCGGTGTAATTAACCGTGCCGTTAGGGTTAACCTGGTATTGTATCGCCCCCGGGCCGTTGGAAAGCTGGAAAACGGGATTTGGGCTTCCGGTCGGCTGCAGAATGTTGTAGGTTCCAGCGTACTCGTCGAAGCCGCCAGTGCCTGGGCTATCCACTGTAAAAACGTCGAACGATGCCCGGAACACCCACTTCGGCGCGAAGTTCCAAGCCAAGCCGATCCGTGGTTGGAAGTTGTTCAGATCCCGCTTGCCGATTATCCCTGTCGGGTGCGTGATCGCTCCCATCAGTCCGGTCACCGGGTCTATAGCATTCGGATCGAACTGCGATTGCTGCCCGTACTTAGTGCTGAAGGGGGAAGAGTAGGACCAGCGCACACCTAAGTTCAACGCCAGGGTAGGGGTAGCCTTCCAGTCATCCTGTACGTATAACTCATGGGTCCACTGGCGCGGCAGAAATTCGGCTAACTGCTGGGTGAACGTTGCGCTGGTCACCGACCCCAGCAGGAAAGAGGCGAAGGTCTGTCCCGTGTTGGGCGTAAACGGTTCCTCCGTACCGCCGAAGTTGTACTGGCCCTGGGGCAAAGACGCGTTCTTCAGGTCATACCACGTCTGCATCATTTGGTAGCCCATTTTGAGGCTGTGCCTTCCTTCGAGCCGGGTTATGTTGTCCTGAAGAATATGATCTTCGCCCACCTCGCGAGAGGTGTTCATGGCGCCAATGCCATAGCCGATGTTGAAGTATGGCAGGCCCGGCGCAGTAACGCCGGGAATGCCCAGAGCCGTGGACCAATTAGTGTCGCCGGAGGGCGGCGTGGGGCGCGGGGGAGTGGAATTGGCGCGGCGATTGTATCCGACCCGCAACTCGTTAAACATCTTAGGCGAAAAGACATAAGTGTCGCTCAAGACTCCATTGGTATCGTCGACCGGATTGATGAACTCGCTGGAGTTGAATTGCGTCTTGGCGAAATCGTCGCCGTTCGTGCCGCGATTATGATATTGGGAATAGCGGAAGAAAATCTTGTGGCTCGGAGAGAACTGGTGATCGATCTTCTCGTCCCATCGGTCCCTGTAGAGGACCCGCGGGCTCTCGATCGCCAGCAAATTGTTCGTGGGCCCCGTTCTGGTCGGCGTCCCCGGTTGGTTCGGTTGTTGCCAGATGCCCAGAGCCAGATATTTAACCGCCACGGGGTCAAACCTGCTCTGCGGGATTATGTTTCCTGGGAAGGGAGTACGCGTGTATGTGGAGCCGTTCTGCACCGTCGAGGAGGGATCGTATATCGGTAATCCTCCTCCGAGCGAGGCGGCTTCCGGAAATGAGAAATTGCCAGCGAGCATCGCGGCGGTTGGTACGGTGGTAGTCTCCTCGTAAATCGTATGTTCGTGGTTGATCGCGTAATCGGAAAGCCAGAAGGTCTTGTTTCTGCCATTGTAGATCCCCGGTATCACTACCGGGCCGCTTCCCACAAGGTCGAACGTCTCGTAGTACCACGGTTCGTTCGACGGAATAGGGTTCTGCGTGAGATAGTCTCGAGCGACCCAGGAGCCGTTCAAGTAGCGGTCCTCAAAAGAGGCGTGCAGAGCGTTTGTGCCCGATTTGTACACCATCTGAACCGAACCGCCGGACGTGTGCCCAAATTCGGCGGAGACGCCGGCGGTGAGTACCTTGACTTCTTCCATGGCGTCCGTGCTGGCCTGAACCACGCCATCCACTTGGTTTACGGTGCCATTGTACGGCGTCTTGCTGTTGATGCCATCGAGCGAAAAGCCCATCGAATTCTGGGCCTGTCCATCGATATGGTAACCGGCTTGGCTCTGGACGTCGATAATTCCCGGCATGTACTCCATCAGGTATACCGTTCGCTTCATCAGCCCCGAAACCTGCGTGATAACATCCGCGGGGAGGACATAGGCTGATACCGCGTCTTCGGTATCCAGCAGTGGAGCGGCGCCGCTCACTGTGACACTCTCAGTTTGAGAGCCCACCTCCAGCACGATATCGACGCGCGGAGTTTCGAGCGCCATTAAAGTGAGGCCGTCGCGCACAGCGGTTTTGAATCCGGGCGCTTCCACTGTGACTCGATAATTACCGGGTACAAGATAAGGAACGTAATAGGCGCCTTCCGCGGTCGTCGACGTTTCGGAAACGTAGTTGTTTGCAGTGTTAACAACTTTCACCTTGGCTCCCGCAACCACTGCTCCGGTGGCGTCCTTGACGGTGCCCACCAGTGTGGCTGCGCCGCCGGTTTGGGCGGACCCCGTAACTGCGGCCGCAGCCATCAGGGCCACAACTGCGGGGAGGGTGAGTCCGAGTGTCGAGAGGTATTGACCCGATCCTAGTGAGAAGCGCGATGAGAAGCGCGCGATTATCTTCCGCATAATCTGGAGTCCCCTTACGTTGTTTGTCTCTTCTCACCGAAAACCTAGCGGATGGACCGAGATTCCAGCCAGGGAAAGATACCCCAATCTTGTGGTTCGATTCCTCTTTGCTTCCGAAGAAGATCTTAATTCACTGTGGCGCTCAGAATACTGCAAGTTGGCAGGGGGCTACAAGGTTAACCGCAGCTACGGACGTTAATCCGATGCAGGAAACAGTTAAGCTGGATCGCTATAAATTCCATTATTTCATTGGTATACGTCATTTAACGTTGTTCCCGAGCGGGTTCGGTTGCAGGCTGGAATGGCTTCGTGGCTTCAGTCGACAATATGCCTATTGGCAGTGCGTGAAAAAAACGCGGGAAATTCTTTCCTGACGGCGACTATTAGCTCTCTGGTCGGGTTTAGCTATGTCGCCGTTTTGGTCTTCCGCGCTACGACGAGTCGGTCAATTAGAGAACTGCGCGAGAAATTCGAGCCGTTCATTTTGAAAAATAGCGCCTCGCCGTTAAAGCCCCAGCGAGTCCATCATGGGCGCCCATTTAGCACGTGGCATGCCACAACTTCATAAGTATTTGGCAATCCTGCCATAGTAGATACGCGCAGAAGGATTTCGAAGTGCCTTACGCGTCCGGTTGAGTCGATTCCCGCGCTCTTGAGAATCTTGGGCAGGGTATCGAAATTCATCACCAGTTTTCCAGCCGCTTCGGTTGCTTCCGCGTTCGATCCGGCCAGCAATAACACCTGCCCATTTTGTTCGGGATTGCTGACCAGCGCAACGATTGCATAGGCTTGGCCAGTGCCCCAGCCCGCGGCGGTCGGAACGTATACCGGCGCTTCACCGTTGCGAGGATGCCGGTTGCGAAGAAATTCCGCCTTGCGAACGCCGTCGAACTCAAAACTGAAATCCAGTTGATCCTGGAAAAGTTCGAGCCACGGATTAGATCGCGGGCTGCCAAAGAGCACGAAACTATCCTCGGTCTTGAAATCGCCGAGCCTCATGTTCCGAGCGGTCTGCATCTGCATCGCACGCTTGGTGAAAGGCAGAACCAGACTGTCCATCTTCAAAGCGATTCCTGCGTCCACAGCCGCAACGCTTGCGCCGTGATACGCAATCGCCTGCAGGATATGCTGGGCTTCCGGCTTCATGTCGGACGGCCAATAATGCTGATTGGCGTAATCGGAGAGAGTAATGGAATAATTCAGCAGCCGCTGAATATTGACGATTTCAGGATCGCAGAATACTAGCCGAATCTGCCGGTTCGGCTGAATTATGGCGGACCATGGCAGCGTATGCTCTAGCGACACGACCTTCTCGGCAGACGATCGTTGTTTCCAGGCCCACAGGGCCAAGCCGACCCCCGCGATTCCCATGAGAACCGCGACAGCAACCCGGACGAAGCGGGTTCTCCGAACTGGCATCCGGATACCGGCCGGAACGGGAGCGATTGGAACCGCAGATTCGGCCGATTCAGGCTTCGCGGTCTCGACGGTCTTCGCTAGAGGGGCCGGAAGATGCTGCGCTACCGTATGAATCTCGGGAATGTACGAACCCGGAGGAAGCTCGATGCGGAAATCCGATTGAGGCCCGAATTCCACATAGAACTGATTGAGCCGCTTACGTACATCGCACGCCGTGACGCGAACAATGGCATCGTCGCCCGTATCGTATGTGGGAGATCTGCCGAACAGTTCCACTCCCAGCACGCGCTCTTTCAGATCGTCGAAATGACCGTCGAGAGCTCTCGATACGATAAAGGTCAGAAACTCCTGGCTCCGCCGGCTACCCTTGAATGCCGGGCTTTCGGCGATCGATTGGAGGTGGGACCGCAGCGCGGCAGCATGTGGCACGACCTCAAGCATGGCGGTCATCGCAGCCACTTGTTCAATATGATTAGCTCTGCCCGACATGGAGGCTATTTTAAACACCGTAAGCATATCACAGGCAGAAATTCGAAATTGGCCGGCTCTGGCAGGCCCCCAGCTTAGGGATTTCGCGAGAACGGGAATCGGGCGCACCCCTCTTTTCGCACCTCGCCCAGCACATTCAGCTTCAACGCGAGAAGGCCGGCCGGGAGCCGCCGCGGACCAGGGGGTCCGCCCTACTCTGCAAGTCCCAGAGCCATCACTGTGGCGCCGGCGACAATTCCGATCAGTTCTTTTCCATCAAACTGGTAGACCATGGGTGAAGAGTGCCAGTTCGCGTTCAGGTGCAGAGCCCAAAGCGTTTTTCCCGTAGCCGCGTCGGCCGCCACGAACGCGCCGCTGTCCTCACCGTAGAAGACTAGCCCACTAGCCGTCGCGAGCGTTCCTCCCCATGAATTGGCCACTCCAAATTCGGGGACTTCCCATTTCACCGCGCCAGTTTGTAGATCGAGAGCACGCAGCAATCTCTCCGGCTTGGGCGTTGAATCCACCCGCTGTGCGCCGCCAAGGAATGAGCGACCCAGCGCGAATTCCTCGGTCCTCTTGGTATAGTTTGAGCACTTTTCGTTGGTCTGCATGTAGAAGAGGCCGGTCACCGGGCTCCAGGACGGTGAGTACCAGTTGGTCGCGCCATCCTGCGACGGACACACATGTGTGCCTTTAGCCGACGGCTCCTGCCCAGGAACCAAGATAGGCCGGCCATCGTTACCAATGCCCTTTGCCCAAGTCAACTCCTTGAGGAACTGATTCGCTAGCAGAAGCTCCCCGTTAGTTCTATCGAAGACATAAAAGAAACCGTTGCGATTGCCCTGCACCAGCAATTTGCGCGGCTGGCCCTTCCAATTGGCGTCGATCACGAGCGGCGTCTCGCATGTGTCCCAGTCCCACAGGTCGTGGGGGGTGGTTTGGTAATACCACTTCAACTTGCCGGTTGTAGCGTCGAAGGCCAGGATGCAGTCGCTGTAGAGATTGTCACCCAAGCGGTCGTCGCCATTGTAGTCCTCTCCAGGATTGCCGGATTCCCAGAACACCGTATCGGTGCTCGGATCGTAGACACCGGTAAACCAAGCGGTCGCGGAGCCGTGTTCGATGCCTTTGCCTTTCCAGGTCTCCGACCCCGGCTCGCCGGCCGCAGGCACGGTCCAGAAACGCCATACCTCCTTGCCGGTTTTCTGATCGAAGGCCGCGATCAGTCCGCGCGCGCCTTCTTCGCCGCCGGCGGTTCCGGTAATGACTAGACCGCGTACCGCCAATGGCGCGGAACTCGCGCTGTAGTTCAGGTGAGAGTCGGCGACCTCAGTGTCCCAAAGCAGGGTCCCAGTGGAGCGATCGAGCGCAATCAGGTGTGCGTTGTCGGTATTCATGAAGACTCTGCCATCGGCATAGGCAGCGCCCCGATTGGCGCCGCCGGCGCCGCCGCCTGTGATGCCTCGAGTTCGCGGGCGCTGATAATGCCAGATCGGATGCCCGGTTCCTGCGTCGAGGGCGTAGCACTCATTGCCGGCCGTGACGTACATTATGCCATCGACGACGAGCGGAGTTAACTGAAGTCCGGACACGTTTGGCAGCGTGAACATCCATCGCGGCGCTACGCGTGACACATTGTTTTTGTCGATCTGCGTCTGCTTCGTGTAGCGGTTCCCGCCAATATCCCCGTTGTATGTCGGCCAGCCGATCTCCGAAATGACTTCTCGAAAGGTTGAGCTGTCCATTTTCCGAAGCAGGTGGATTCGGTTGTCGGCGGCAGTTCGCAATGCCGCCTCATCGAAACCCTCGGAGACGATCGTCCCTTCGAGTGTATTACCGTTCGTCAGCCGTACTTTGGCCGGGTAGGGCTGAAAGCCGAAGCCGCCGCGAGGGCGAAGCGAGCGTAGAAAAGCCAGCAAGGGCGGTAAATCGGTTGCTGGGACATCCACCGCGGGCATTCCGCGGCCGGGCAGACCTTCGAGAATGGTGCTCCTAAGCTGGCTATCGGTAAGGTTGGTCACCCGGCGGGCGATCGCCGGCCCCATTTCACCGCCATTACCATCCGCGCCGTGACAGACCGAGCAGCGGGCTTCGAAGGTCTTTCGGCCGACGGGAACGGTATCTTGGGCCCAGGCCGCACACGCCAGCAGAAGAAAGAATGCCGCTTTCATAATAGTTTCAGGCGCTCGTCGATTTCTCCAAGCATACGAGGATCTTGGCCCGGAGACAACGTTAAGCTTACTCTAACGCTAGCGGAGCCATTGATATGAGCGGGCCGGAGTTAACTGTTTCCCTCCGTCGTTTAACGCCGTGAGTCCCGCCTAACGTTGTCGCACCCGCCTTCACAGGTGTATCGTCTTGGATGTGGCTCTACGCCCGTAGAATTGGCGAGGTTGCCGAAGGAGGAATATGGACCGAAGACAACTCATCCAGACGGGTCTTGCGGCGGTGCCGCTGGTATCCGAAGCGGTCGCGCAGGAGGTCGCGAAAAATACCAATGGTCTGCCTCCCCTCACGATCAAGGACGCCAAGGTGATTACGACCACGGCCGGAGGCAATTATCGCTGGGTCTTCCTTAAGATAATCACCAGCGAGCCGGGCTTATACGGTATCGGGTCGGCGAACAACAACTACGAAACCCGAGCAGTCATCGCAGCGCTGGAGGACCACCTGAAGCCGTGGCTCATCGGCAAAGATCCTAACCGCATCGAGGATCTTTGGCAGTCGGCGCAGATGAAGACGTACTGGCGCAACGGACCAGTGAATAACAACGTTCTCGCGGCCATGGATATGGCGCTTTGGGACATTAAAGGCAAACGCGCAGGCATGCCGGTTTACGATCTTCTCGGCGGCAAAGCGCATGATGCGGTCGCGGTCTACGATCATCAAGGCGGCAGAACCAAAGAGGCCTGTTTGGACACCCTGCAGCGATCATTGGCTGCCGGTTTTCGCCATGTGCGCATTCAGTTCGGCGAAGGCTACGGGGGCGGCGGCTTTATCGCTGCCGGGGAAGGCAGCCGGGCTGAGGGCGGCTTTCAGGGCCTCGCATTCGATGAAGAGCAATATGTGGATGTGATTCCGCCGGTGTTCGAATTTCTGCGTTCGAAGGCTGGTTTCAGCGCCAAACTGATTCACGATGTTCACTCCAAGATGAATGGGATGAACGCGGCCGAACTTGCGCGGCGCCTGCAGCCAATGCAGATGTATTTTGTGGAGGACATCCTTCCTCCGGAACAGATTTCCTGGTATCGGAACATTCGCCAAATTTGCTCTACGCCGCAGGCCATCGGCGAAGTCTTCTCGCACCCCTTCGAAGTAATTCCGCTGATTCAGGACCGCCTCATCGATTTCATCCGCTGCCGCGTGGCGGCCATCGGCGGTATTACCCCCTTGCGTAAACTGGTGGCCATGTGCGAGCTTTACGGCGTGAAGACAGCGTTTCAAGAGGGCGGAGAGAATGACCCCGTGAATCAAATGGCGAGTTACCACATCGATCTTTCCAGTTCCGCCTTCGGGATCCAGGAAGAAAACCACTTCCCCCAAGTGGTGCACGAGCTCTTCCCTGGCATGGGCCAAATTCGCAAAGGATATTTGTACGACAGCGGCAAGCCGGGATTGGGCCTGGAGATCAATGAGGAGATCGCCGCAAAATACCCGCTCGGGGAGATCCGTGGAGGCGGCGCCTACAAGACGGACCGCACCATCGACGGCACGGTGATCAAGCCGTGATCAAGTTAGCGATTGCGTTCGCCTATTTTTCGACGATGTGCGCGGCCGCCGATTACCCTGAAGCCGCGATTTCGAACGGACAGATCCGCGCCAGGCTGTATCTGCCGGATGCGCACGCGGGTTACTATCAGGCCACTCGATTCGATTGGTCCGGACAGATGCCCTCTCTGGAATACAAAGGTCACACGTACTTCGGGAATTGGAACCCTGCGCCGTATAGCCCTAAGTTGCACGATGCCATCATGGGTCCGGTGGAGGAGTTCCTGACAAATGGCGCCGGCCTGGGCTATGTGGATGCCAGGCCGGGCGGAACCTTCGTGAAAATCGGAGTCGGCGTTATCAAGAAACCGGAAGAGCGAGCCTTTCAGCAGTTCAAGACCTACGACATTGTGGACCCGGGTAAGTGGTCGGTCAAGAAGAAGCCCGATTCCGTGGAATTTACGCAAATTGTGTCCGACCCATCATCCGGCTACGCTTACCGCTATACGAAGGTGGTGCAATTAGTCAGAGGACGCCCGATGATGACTCTGGCACACGACCTGAAGAATACCGGCAAGAAAACCATTGAATCGGACGTCTATGAGCACAACTTTTATATGCTGGACGCGCAACCGACCGGGCCCGATGTCGTGATCAAATTTCCTTTTGAAGTGCATGCAACCCAAGATCTACACGGTTTCGCTGAGACCAAAGGCAAAGAGTTGGCGTATCTCAAGGAGCTGATCGGTAAAGAGAGCGCGCAAAGCAACCTTACTGGTTTTAGCTCCGATCCTAAGGATTATGACATCTCGGAGGAGAATACGAAGACCGGCGCAGGAATACGGCAAACGTGTGACCGGCCGCTGGTGCGCATTAATTACTGGTCCATCCGGTCTACCGCATGCCCGGAAGCTTACATCCATATGAAGATCGCACCCGGTGAGACATTCACCTGGAAGATTTCGTATCAGTTTTACACCACGAAGTAAGACGCTGTGCGATGACCCGCCCAGCCTGTCACCAAGGCTGCATCGGATCTCAGCTCGGCCACTCTGTTCGAATCCGTTGTGGTGCACGTACGATGCGATGCCAAGCCGCGGGCTGCAACCTGCCCCGCAAAAAATCGCTGCGGAACGCGAAAGTTCCACGCCCAGGTGAACGGTTTCGCTTGGGACAGTCGCGAGACATTGCTCCGGGTTCACGGAAGCGCGAAGACGTAGAGCCGCGGGGTTGCCCGCGCGCTGCCGCCTGAACCGCTTGACATCACCGCGACGTACTGCTTCCCGCGCTTGTCCTGATAGGTAACTGGAATAGTGGTGGCGTTCGAGTTCAGAGTAGTCTCCCACATAACTTTTCCAGTGCGCGAATCGAAAGCCCGAAACTTCTTGTCCACTGTGGCGCCGATAAATACCAACTCTCCGGCCGTGGCGGTGGAACCGCCGGAATTCGAGGTTCCGGTCGGAGGCACGCCCAATGCGTCCAGTTCCGCGTAAGATCCGAGCGGCACTCGCCATACGATATCGCCCGTGTTCACATTCACTGCGCTGAGTTCGCCCCACGGCGGCTTGACGCAGGGCCAGGGTCCTCGTTGAAAACTGGAGCCTACGCCGGGAGGCGCATGGTCCGGCCCTACACGCTTCCAGGTTCCATCTGCGTTCTGTACCATCTTGCTCAACATACCGTCGTTCTTAATGTTGAAGAAGACATAGCCCAGTTTGGGGTCGTACGAAATGCCGCCCCAATTGCCCCCTCCAGTCCAACCCGGAAAAATCACGCGGAGTTTGGGGCCGTATTGCGCATACGGTCCGCCCATCATCACCCCGCCTTCCAGCTTCAATAGATCCCGGCAGAATTTCTCGTGCTCGGGCGTCACTGTCGCCACATCCTCCTCGCTGAAGGTGTTGCGCGCCAGCGGCGGAGGCTTAACTGGAAACGGCTGCGTTGGCCAATTCTGATCGCCGGGCATAGGGTTGTCGTTCAATACCGGACGCTCCTCTACATCGTAGATGGGCTTGCCGGTGAAGCGGTCGAAGAAGAACATCAGGCCCTGCTTGGTGCTTTGCGCGACAGCGGGAATCTTCTGGCCGTTGCGTTTGATGTCAATCAGCACCGGCGCAGCGGTATCATCGTAATCCCAGTTATCGTGATGGGTGGTCTGGAAAAACCACTTCATCTTGCCGGTTGCGGCATCCAGAGCAACCACAGAGGATCCGTAAAGGTTCGACCCCTTCCGGTCTCCGCCGTAAAAATCGGGCGTCGGCGTACCGATTGGCAAAAAGACCAACCCGTTCTGAACGTCCACCGTCATGAAGCCCCAGACGTTGGCTCCGGAGATATCCACCCACTCGTCTCCCTGCCATACATCGTGGTTTGCCTCACCCGGATGAGGCACGGTGTGGAAGGTCCAGACCAGCTTTCCCGTTCGAAGATCCCAGGCGCGCACATCGCCCGCCGGGCCCTTAGCGGGTTCTTCCTGCAGCTGAGCGCCGGTAATCACCAGGTTCTTGTAGATCGCCGGAGGCGTCGACATACTGTAGCGCCCATTGGGAAAATGGTCCGCAACGCCGGGCCGCAGATCGACCACGCCTTCATTGCCGAACCCCGGAATCAGTTTGCCGGTCTTGGCATTTAACGATACGAGCCGGCCACCCGACGCTCCGAAAACCACCGTGGGCGGATACTGCCCGTCCCCCGGCCAATACGAAATGCCGCGCGGCGAAGCCGAATACTGAGCCTCGAATTCCCAAATCTTCTTGCCCGTATACGCGTCCAGCGCCAACACGCGGTTGTATGGCGTGGCGAGGTACATCACATCGCCAACCACCAGCGGAGTCGTCTTGGACTGACGGACTCGGGGCGGCGCGGGGGTCCCACCACGGTCAGGCGCGGCGACCGGCGTCGGTGTCCCATCTCCGCCGCGCCGGCCTCGGCCCGGCGGGTCCACGACAGGCGCTTCGGTGTCGAACGACCAAGCCAAGTGCAGTTTCGTCACGTTTTTCGAATTGATCTGCTTGAGCGGGGAATATCGCGTGCCGCCCGCATCGTGTCCTATCATCGGCCAATCTGTCTGCCCTTGGGCGATAGACGCCAGTGAGACGGCTAGAGCCGTCAGGTTGAGTATCCGCATAAATCGATCTTTATTTGGACGCAGCGGCCTTCTTAGCCGCTATGTTACGCGGCTTGCCCCAGAAAATGAACGTGCCTCGAGCGGTCGATGTGACGATATCCATCGCGCCATCGTGGTTCAAGTCCACCGCCAGCACGTCCGAACCGGCTCCCGAGCGATTGTGAATCAGCTCAGGGATGAACTCCGCTCCCCCTGGAGCTTTCGGATTGCGAACTGTCCGATACCAATACAAAACCGGCGCGCCGTTCGGGTCCGGATCGAGATAAGTATCGGCGTGCGACCAGTAGCGCTTACCTACGATGAAGTCGGGGATTCCGTCGCCATCCACGTCGGCGAAAGTCGACCCGTGCTGCTCCGAGAATGCCACTCCTCCGGCGTTCTTCGCCGAATAATCGTCGGCGATCATATGCTCGACGAAGGAAATCTTGCCCGCCGCGTCGCGCTTCTGTTCGAACCAGGCCAGCCCGAAGCCGTGGGCGCTTAAGCTGGTTACCACATCGTTCAAGCCGTCGCCATTCACGTCGTACACTGCCATGACGCTGCCGCCCGGCGCAGTGCGACTGGGCCCGCTGAAAGCTTGCGGATGATACGTCCAAAGCTCCTGCTTGCTGCCCGCCGGCGGCTGTTCCCACCACCCATAAGGGTTCACAATATCCATGCGTCCGTCGCCATTGATGTCGCCAACCCCAAGTCCGTGCGCGAGGGAATATCCTGGTTCGGAGACCGAGTGAACCGTCCAGGGTTTTGTTGGATCGGCTGGATCGTACGTCGCATACCTTACGGTTCCTCGGCGCCATAAACCAGATCGGGCCTGCCGTCCCCGTCAATGTCGCGCAGCAGCGTAATCTCGGTCTGAACGTTGGGCAGCACCGCATATTTTTGCCATCGACGCGACTCACCCTTCGGGTTGATATAGATTGTGGGACGCCCTGTCCCGGTCATAATGTCGGGCCAGCCGTCTCCGTTAAAGTCGTAAGCATACTGGCAATTCGTTGCGGGCAATTGCGACGACGGGCTATACGTTGTCGCCAGAAAAATCTCGCGCGATCTGGTGAAGTCGGGACCATAGTAAATATAAGGTCCGGCGACGATGTCCATCACGCCATCGCGGTTGAAATCGGCGGCGGCAGCGGACCACGAGTAAGACATATCGTTGATTCGCTGCATACGGAAGTTGGGCGAAACGATTTCCGCCGGCGTCTCCTTCATCCCCACGTCTTTGAAGGCGATTTCCTTGAAGCGGACCTCTCCACCGCCGCCCACGTATAGCGCCAACGGTCCATAGCCCTCCTCGGCGTGGTCGGACACGCCCGTGGTCGTATTGGCATTGTTGAGATGCGATCGGACAATATTGGCGTCGAGGAAAATCTCGATCTGGTTCCAGTCGTCCGCATGAAGAATATTTGCGGAACGCCCCGGGAACGGTACCGGAACCTGCGGGCCGCCCCGGCCCGCGCCGCCGCGCCCGCCGCCCCCGCCACGCCCCGCCGCAGCCGGATCCGGAAGAGGAGCAACCCGAGTCAGCCCACCGATAGAGCGCAGGCGTTCGCGCTGCAGCTCTTTTCCCTGGGCATCCAGCGTCACTCCGAACGACGGCACGTTCTCTTCATCGAGTGACACATAGATCCCCTTGAAGCCGTCAGCCGTCTTCTCCCCGCGAATCAGCACTCCAGCTTTGCAGCCGCCTGTGCAACGGAATAAAGCGTGAAAACCAACGTCTTGGTAAGACCGATTCAGGAAGAGCCAGCCGCCGCTGCCGCCTGGTTTCACCGTTCCTACAATCTCGCCCGCTTGAGCATTCCACAAGGCGTCGCCAAGCGAGTGCCATTCCACAAGGCTCGAACCCTTGAAGGTGGAATCCGGAACGAATGTCAGGCCGGCGTAAATCGGAGCTGAGAGCAACACGGCAGCGATCAGGGCCATTCGGCCTCGGCTGCAAGACAAGAGGGGTCCTCTCGCGGCGCTAACGTTGCGCGCGGGAAAATGTTGGGGGTTGACCATGATGCATCTCCAAATTTCGGGTTGCCGGAATTTCAGACCCAATAATAATCCGGTCCATCGAAAAAAGCAATCGTCGTTGTACAATATACAACGCGTGTAAGCTGAGACTCCGTTGAAAGTGAAGAGGAGGAGCACCGATGGATCGTACTATTGAACGTGATCTTGACCGACGCCAATTTCTTGCCAGTGTTGGCGCCACAGTGGGGGCTGCCAGTCAGATCCAGTTGTTAGCTGCCGCAGCGGAGCAGCGCCGGCTCAAGATCGGACATACCGGCATCACCTGGAGCGAGCCTCCACAGGCGATCCACGACATTTCGGAACTCGGTTACAGCGGCTACGAAACCTTTGGCGATGTGCTGGAGTCATGGATGCAAAAGGGCGGCCTTAAGGCCATTCTGGACGCCAATAACCTGCCATTGATCTCGGCCTATTGCGGAGTGAACCTAACCGACCCGGGGAAGCGCAAGGACGAGGTCGCCAAGATCGTTCGCTGGGGAACGATCGTCAAGAACTATGGTGGCGTAACCGCTGTGGTGGGACCGAATGGCGTGCAGAGGCCTTCCTTCGATTTCAACGCCAACAAGGCGGATATCGTCATGGCCCTGAACGAGATCGGAAGGGCGCTCACTGACATTGGAATCACCGCGGCATTGCATCAGCACACTGGAACCTGCATCGAATATCGAGATGAGGTATACGCTGTCCTCGAGGCGATGGACACGAAGTATATGCTGTTCGGTCCCGATGTCGGTCAGTTAGCCAAGGGCGGGTCGGACCCCGTTAAAGTGGTCAAGGATTTCCTGCCGTTGATCCGTCACGTGCATCTGAAGGATTGGGACGGTGGTCCGAACTGGCAACAATATTGCCCGCTGGGAAAGGGGAAAGTGGATGTTCCCTCTATCGTAGATCTGCTGGAGAAGTCGGAAAAAATGAAGATCATCATGGTGGAGTTGGATTCGAGCCGTGGCGCTCCGCTGACGCCTTTCGAAGCGGCGCGGACCAGCAAAGAATATTTGCAGACGTTGGGCTATACATTCCATGTATAAGGGCGAACTGTACACAACGTCCGAAGCGCCCGCGCTAATTGGCGGAGGATGCTCCAACTTGCCGTCGCCGTCGTGCCACGAAGCGGCGCGCAGCGAGCTTCGCTCGCGCGGCGGGCAAACTAAAGCATGCCCCACCTCTGACGAGGCGTTAACGCTATAACTTTTGGAGCCATGATATGAAGGAAAGCGTAAGCCTCAAGTCTTCCCGCTGCCCTGGAATTCAGTGACGCTCGTTCCTGGCGGCAGCCGTCGCCGCAGGCGCTCCCGGCGTCTTTGCGCAAGACCGCGATTGGCTTATGTTCGTGGGTACGTACACGAGGCGGAGGAGCAAAGGCATTTATGCCTGGCGGTGCGACTCGAAGGGAAAACTCTTCCCTCTGGCGCTGGCGGGCGAAAGCCGCAACCCTTCGTTTCTCGCCGTCGGTCCTCACGACTGTCTTTACGCTGTGAATGAGAACGACACGGGAACCGTTTCCGCGTTTTCCTTCGACCGCAGCTCCGGAGCGTTGAAATTATTGAATACAGTGCAGTCGAGAGGCGCGTCGCCATGCCACGTTTCTTTGGATCGCTCCGGGAAGTGGTTGTTCGCCGCCAATTACGACAGCGGCAGCGTCGCCATGTTTCCGGTTCGACCAAGCGGGGCGCTCGGCGAAGCTTCGGCCTTTGCGCAGCATAGTGGTTCCAGCGTCGATCCGGAGCGCCAATTGGGCCCGCATGCGCACATGGTGCTGCCATCGCCGGATAACCGCTTCCTGTTGGCGCCTGATCTCGGGCTCGATCAGGTCCGCGTCTATCGCTTCGACTCTGCGAAAGGAAGCCTGACTCCAAACGACCCGGCGGGTGGAAGACCCCGTCCGGGTTTGGCCCGCGTCACGCTGTGTTCGGCACTGGAGCCCGCTTCGTGTATGTGCTGGGTGAGATGGCCGCCTCGGTATGCGTCTTTCGATACGACGCCGGAAGCGGCCGCGCTGAAGGAGTCCAGACGATCTCAATGCTGCCTGATGACTACGCCGGCTTGAAGAGCGGCGCCGAAATCGCGGTCCATCCTAACGGTAGGTATCTTTATGCTTCGAATCGCGAGCACAATAGCATCGCGATCTTCGCAATCGACAGTGTAACGGGTAAGCTCGCAGCCGTCGGCCGCGTGGCGGCTCGTGTGAGAACTCCACGCAACTTCGCCATCCATCCCAACGGCGCGTTCCTGCTCGCTGCGGGCCAGGATTCGAATGCCATCGCAGTGTTTGCCATCGACCCGCGGTCCGGCGCGTTAACGCCCACCGGAGATCCCGTCGAAGCTCCCGTTCCAGTCTCAATCGTCTTCGCGCTGCCCTGAGCGTTTTTACTTGCCCGGGTTAGCAGGCAACTTCGCATCCGGTTTGATGTCTCCGTGGAACATCCGAGTGACTTCTCCCGCTAGCCTCAGATACCAATCGCTGGGCAGGTCCGCGCCATCGGCGTCGAGCGTTAACCAGAAGCCCTGCTCCGGCGCCTCCTTGCGGTGTGAGACTACTTTGAGGATCGCTGTTCCTTCATCCACTTCATCGAACATCGCAATCTTCAGGACTTTAGCGCCAGCCATCTTGGCATTATAAGCCTGGCGCCACAAAAACTCACCGCGCAGCCGCGGGATCTGATTCGGCCGCCCGTTTTTCTTCAGGTTGCTCCAGGAGAATCCCGGAAAGATTACGGGCATGTAGAGTTGCTTGTTTTTCGCGGCCAGTTTGACATCCGGCGCCAGCATGTCGGTCTTCCAGCGGTCAACCGCTTCCAAAGTGCCGTACCGGCCCACGTTCCATGGTTGGACAACATCCATCGAGGCATATACGCCGGCCCAAGCCGGATCTGTACGCGAATCGGCAGTTAGCGTACCCCAGCGTGCCGGAGTGCCGCCAATATAGGTGACCCTATATTGCAACGGCGCCTTGGACTTGAACCATTCGATCAGGTCCATTGCTGCCTGTGGATCGGCTGGCGGATGGGCGTTGCCGTCGCTCAAGCCCATGCCCCAAACGGAAAGTACGGGTTTTCCATTGTGGCGCTGATAATTCGGATGGGCGGTGACCTTGAGCTCGTCCACCAGGTATTCCCAGTCGTCTTTCAGCGTTTGCGCGAACGTCTCGGGATTTCCGCCGGAAATGTCGTACTCAATAGCGAACGTGCGGCCCGATTCCTTCGCCGCAGCCATAATGTTCTTGAGGACCACATCGCCGTCCGCGTGTTTGCCCCGAATGTTACCCACGAAGCGTTGTACCAAAACGCCATCTAGCCCATATTCCTGCATCCAGCGAAAGTGGCGGCTCACCGTCTTCTGGATCCGCGACGAAAACAGAAATGCCGGCTTCCCGCCAATGGTCATTCCGGGTATCGTGCAGCGCTCGTCCGGATCGAGCTCGGTCACATCGGGATAAAGCTCGACAGTCAGCGTCTCGGGAGTGGGAATGCCCCGGGACCAATGGGTCCAGCGATGCGAGTCATCCTCTGCACAAGTGAACCAGCCCTGATAGCCTATCAGGACCTTATTATCAAGCGTGGACGCATCGGCCGCGCCGGCAGCGTGGACGGCGCCTTGCGACAAGATCAGAATTAACGTCCCAACTCGTAAAACGGAATTTGTCATAGTTGCCTTGATAGCGCCGACGATCTTTGCCGCCGGTTCTTCTCTCACGCTACCCGCACGCCATTCGCTATCACATATACCAAGAAGCCGGCGGCGAAGATCGCCGGCGTTACCGGGCGGTTCGAAGAAGGAGTGGCCGGAAAACACGCCGGCCACCCCAATCCAACGCTGACGGTTAGAATTCAAACCGCAGCGACATGGTCATCGTCCGGTTCCCGCTCTTGGTGAGGATCTCGCCGAACGTCGAGGAGGTCACGCTGGCGGTGGGCGCACCCAGATTGGGATGGTTCAGGATGTTATAGAGGTCGGCCCGGAATTGCACCCTCATGCGCTCCCGAATGGGCTGCCAGCGGCTCATGGCGGTGTCCCAATTGAACGTGCCGGGGTTACGCAGACTCGGTTCCGTACGTGAATCGGTTCCGAAGGAGTATAGGCTGCGGGATTGATGAACGCGGCGGTGTTGAACCAATCGAGCCATGTCTCTGGCCGCTCGTCAGCGTTCCATCTCGCCAGACGCGCTCCGCCTGGCAGCCGTAGCCCTGGGCGCCCGCGAAATTGCAGGCCGCGGTGATGGAGATCGGCGTCCCGGTCTGCATCTGAAGAATTCCGGTGGTCTGCCAGTTTCCGAGAATCCAGCCCGAAATTCCGCTGGGACAGAATCTTCTTGTCCGTGCCCGAAGGGCAGAGCATAGACATAATTGGCGACGACACGCTGGGATACATCCCACGGCGATATGGCCCTCGACAGCGCCGAGATTGTAAGGGTCGATGTAATTGGAGCCGCCGAGGAACCGCTCGTTGACATCGTCGATCAGCTTGGCCGCGGTAAAGGAGACCTGGAAAAGCAGTCCATGCGAGAAGGACCGCTCCGCACGCAGGGTCATGCCGTGATAGACGGAATCGCCCACCGAAGCCACGAATCTGGGTAACGCCGGTGTACTGCGGAAAGGGCGTCAATAAAGATCCCAATCGCACTGTCGCCGCGCTCAGGCTGCCGCTGGTGATCTTGCCGTAGTACGGATTGGGCACCAGATTATTGAGTTGGGTACCGAGTGCGAGAACTTGCGGATAAGTGGCGTCCTGCGGTGAAGTTATTCCAGAGGTGTTCACCGCGGCTGCCAACGTAAGCAATCTCGACCAGAAGATTCTTGGCGAAGGTGTGCTGAATGTTGGCATTCCACATCTGGTTCATGGGCGTCTGCCACGACGGGAAGATGGAACTGATGCCACTGCCAACCAGGGCGTTGGGGTAGGGCAATAAGCCGGTGACAAACGGATTGGCGAGCGTCCCGCCTGGAACCGGCGTGCTGGGCGCAGCCGGCGTTTGCCCGAAGTAAATATTCGTGGTCGCTTCCGATCCGCTGCCGAAGTCTCCCGGGCTCGATCCGATGCCGCCGCTGCCCGGAGCATAGAAGATACCGTAACCGGCCCGGAACACGGTATTCGGCAGGAAGCTCCATGCCAGGCCCACGCGCGGCCCCCAATTCTTGTAAGAATTGCTGGGATATGGGTGGGAAGGAGTGGTTTGGACCAGAGACCCTGGCGTACCCGTAACCGGGTCGGGCGTGGTCGCGCTGAAATAGTCGAGGTGATAATAGCGGTCCTTCCACGGCGTCTGGTATTCATAACGGAGCCCGAGGTTCAGAGTCAGGTTGCGGGTTACCTTCCAATCGTCCTGCAGATACCAGTTGTAGCTTTTCTGCAAGGTCGCGAGCGACGGCCCGACGGTAAAGCTGCCTCCATCCGGCTCGCCTAGCAGCGCGCTCGCCAGGCCGTAGCCCGCCGTTGCGGAGCCGCCGTTGAAGGATTGGGGCCTTGCGTGTACGCCGCGCTGAACGAGAAGTCGCCGGAAGGATAGTCGGGCCGGAAAGTGTTGAACTGGCACCAGAGAAGGTCCAGACCGGTCTTGATCGAGTGAGCTCCTTTGAGCCAGGTGAAATGCGCTTGCGCTTCGGGCGTGTTTTCGCTATCGACGTCCCAGGAGGCGCGTTGCGGACCGATGGCAGTTAATCCGGTGATCGAGATCAGCGGGAAGATTGCGCCGCCGGATAGCCGCCTTCATATATGCGGGCAATCCGAGAGACGTGATATCAAAGCCGACGCTGAGCGGCGTCAACCGGATCAAGCGAGCGGGCAAGGCCGAACCGGAATTCGCCGACCAGCGTTGGCGAAAATGTTTGCGTGTCGCTCAGCCCGGCGATATAAGCGGTCGTTCGCTGGGTTCCCGCCGCCATTGGTTGTTTCTCCTGGGAACGCGATGTTGGCGTAGGGGCTGTTGAGATACGGACTCGTCTGCGGCGAAAGCTGGTAACCGTACCGGACAAACAGCCGGTTCTTGGAGCCAAAGTTCTGATCGACCCGCGTAAAGTACTTTCGCTGAACAGTATCCAGGCAGAAATTCCTCGACCAGTTGATTCCCAAGGTGGGAGAAAGCGGCAGCGTCGGTTCGGGATAATAGCTGAGGATTTTCTTTACGGTGCGGATCGATGCGGCTCGCCGGGATTACATTGCCCGGGAAGAGCGACCGGATATAGCCGCTCTGCGTGGTTGTACTGGGCACCGTGGTCAGCGGATCGAAGACGTGATCAGGGCGCCCGTGCTGGTGAACGTCTGCGAGAAATCGCCGCTCTTCTGGAGGTCGGTCGGGACATTCGCCGTGGGAGTGGACACGCCGTGGTTATCGGGATTCCCATATTGACGAAAGAAGAAGGTCTTGTTCTTGCCGTTGTAAACGCGCGGAATGTAGACCGGGCCGGATAGCGAGAACCCGAACGTGTTGACTCGTTGCCGCCCGCGCGCGACGCCGTTGTAGATTATTGGACCAACTGTTCGCGTTCAGATCGTCGTTTTGCAGGTAGTCGTACGCGCTGCCGTGTAACAGATTCGTGCCGCGTTTTGCCCGCGGCCGCCAAAACGCCACCGTTGGAGCGGCCGTATTCCGCCGAGAAGCTGTTGGTAATGAAACGGATTTCCTGAATCGACTCCTGGGGAGGAGTGTAGTTATTATCCAGAGTCGAGTTATTCCGGGTATCCTGCCCGTCCATCAGGATGGCCGTCGTGTTGGAGCGGCCGCCGTTAATGATCGGCCCGGTTCCGGTGTTGCCATCGGGGATCACCCCAGGCGAGAGGGTTAGCATCGCGTACGGGCTGCGGCTGGTAGGAAGCTCCAGAATCTGGGTTACGCCGGTAACGTAGCCGAGCGAGGAGCTGGCCTGGTCGACCATTACCGCGCGTGGACTCCACCGTGATCTCGTTCGTGCACAGCTGCCCGGCTTTAAGGTTAGCATTGATGGTGGCGTTCTGGCCGACGAGCACCGGCACATCGACAACTTTGGCCACCTCGAAACCCTCCTTTTCAGCAATCACGGTGTATTTCCCAGCCGGCAGGTAAGGAATTTTGTAATATCCGTCATCAGTAGTTTCTGCTGTGGAGTCGTACCGGTAGCCTGGTTAGTAGCGGTAACTTTCGCCTTCGGCACCGACGCCCCAGTTGAATCGACCACAGCTCCGGTAATGGCGCCCTGCTCCACCTGGGCCCAACACACGGCCGTGCTTGCCGATATGAGCAATATGGCGATGGGAAAGATCGTTTTGCGAGACATACGTAGTCTTCTCCTCTATTCGAACGGCCGAAGCCGCTCATAATGGACTGCGCTGCTTTGGCAAGAGCCAAAGCCAACCGGCGGAGATTCACAACCGATAGCTAACTGACTTCCACCACCCCGTTAAGCATTCCTGTTGGAGGAACTCTACCACTACGAGGACTGCGTGCCAACGTTAAGAAGGATTGCTAACGTATAGTTAACCTGTGATCTAGAGCGAGTTAGTGGGAATTACCCGTAACGGAGCGCGCGCTCGTGATGCTGTGGGGCACGTTCGAAGACTTTGCCGAAGTAGGGCGGATCCCTTGGTCTGCGGCTGGCGGCCCAACGGCCAGCCTTTCTGAGCTTCGTCGAAAACTCCCGAACTACTCGGGTTTACTCACCTCTGGTGATCCGAAGGGCGATGCTGACTGGTTGACAAACCTGCGGTCGATTGGCGGAAGCCCCCAGCGGAAGTTCCGTCCCCAGGGAGTCCCCCTATTTCCCGGCGACTGCAGCTGAAACCAATTCCAGCACGCCCGGCACGCCGACCTCCGGTATCTGTTTGGTCGCTTTCCAATTGTTACGCGACCCGTCGTAACCCTCCGGCTGCGGCAGACGCGTCAATGCCCCGCTGTATGCCGCATCGTTTCCGCCGAGCTTATAGATAACCAAATCGAGCGACGGCACGATATAAATGCCGAAGCCGCCGGCGCCGGATTTCCAGTATGCCTCCTTGGGTGCATGGGCAACATGGCCATCCTGGTTCACCTCGAATTGCAGACTAAAGGGGTAATGCGGATTGTAGGGTGAAGGCCGGCTGCATATTGCGATGTAATCGGCCGGCGCCAACTGCTGATTTCCCCACCTGCCCTGGTGCAAGAGCAAGTAGGCGAAGCGCAGCGCATCCGTTGCATGTAGGGCGATGCTTCCGGCGCCGTTCGCGTGGGGAAGCGTCACGTTGCCGCGGTAAAGACAATAGTTCCAAGCGCCCCACTGCATTGGCTTGCCAAGCTTTTCGGCAATATAGTCTTTCAAATCCATTCCGACCAGGTGACGCAAAACGATCGAAGCGATATGCGGCGAAGGCGAGGAATAGGACCAGCCTTCGCCGGGTTTACACCACAGCGGATAACGAATGGCGCTCATGTCCAAACCAAGCGAGGATCCGGCGGCACCGGATCCAACTTCACTTCTTTGCCATAGACGTATCCCTGTTTATTGGATTCTCCGTGAAAACCGGCGGTCATGGTGAGCAATTCACCCAAGGTTATGTCCGCCTTGGCCGGATCGTCCAGAGGAAAAGCCTCGGGGAGATATTCCTTGGTGAAGACCTTGGTATCGAGGCCCTGTGGAATGAGCTCATGCTTCTCCTTGAGCATGATGCCGCACGCTATGCTCGTGAAAGCCTTGCCGCAAGAGGCCATGTCCGGGTTGGTGTTACGGTTCCCTTTTCCGAAATACTTCTCGTAAACCAGATATCCATGACGAACTACAAGCAAACCGCCATTCTGAGTCGTCTCCTCTGCCAGTTGGAACGCCTCATCTAACTTGGCTCGGTCCATACCCGCGACCTTCAGCAACTTCTCCGCGCTCTCGCCGGTGAGAGACCTCCAGCCGCCTGTAGAGTCCGGCGGCGGATAATAGTCCGCCGCCGCGCGTGCAATCTGAATCGCGAAGAAGATAAGAACCGCTCGCTTACGCATGTCTAAGCCACCACTTCCTTGATCACCTTGCCGCCTGTATCCGTCAGTCTTTGATTTCGTCCCGCACTGTAGTATGTCAGACGCAAGTCGTTTAACCCCATCAGATGCAAGACTGCCGCGTGAACGTCACGCATCCGATAGATGTTATCCACGGCTTTGAAGCCCAAGTCGTCGTCGATCCAATTAATGCGCCTGGTTTCGTGCCGCCACCGGCGAACCACATCGTCATCGCCCGCGTGTTGTGGTCCGGCCAGCCTTCGCCCGCAGATCCGCCGGATTATCCGGAGTACGCCCACATTCGCCCATCCAATGTCGCCTCCCGCCAAAACGTAGTGTCCGCCAGTGAGGGAGCCTGCGGAGGAACCACGTCGGAAACCGAATAAGCGTTTGGGCGGTAGCGCGCCACAATTTCCGTCAACTTACGCGCTCCTCCGGAGTAAAGGTGGGGTCCTTTACATCCTTCAGGGCTTTCATGAAATCGCCGCCCTTGGCAAGGTCCGGTTTCGCCTTTCGCACCGCCTCGAACCTGTCCTTCAGCCGGGACTCAATCTTCTTCAAGCCGTCATTGGCTTCGTCGGATTGGTCCTCGAATTTACGCTGATTCGCTCTCATCAGCTTGGGGTGTTCGAGGTCCGTGAACGGCGCGGCCCGATCCTCGACGCGCATGGGCGCGAAGAACGCTTGTAGCCAGTAAAAGTCGCGCTGGGGGATGGGATCGTACTTGTGATCATGGCAACGTGCGCAGCCGACCGTGAATCCAAGGAACACCTGGCCTACTGTGCCAGTCAGTTCATTCAGGACATCCTGCCTTAGTTGCGTCTTGAAATTTGCATCGGCTTCATAGGCGCCCCTACGCAAAAAGCCGAGAGCCACCAAACGTTCCGAGCGGTTACCCCCCATCTCATCGCCTGCGATTTGTTCCTTGACGAAGGTGTCGTAATGCTTGTCCTGATTGAACGAGCGAATCACATAATCGCGATATCGCCACGCCGTGGGACGCTCGCCATCGATTGCGAAACCGTCCGACTCAGCGAACCGCGCCAAATCCAGCCAGTGCCTTCCCCGTCGCTCGCCAGGGCGTGGATCGGCAAGCAGCTTATCGACAATCTTCTCGTAGGCATCGGGCGCGGCGTCGCTTTGAAATGCATCCATCTCGGCAGGCGTAGGCGGCATACCGATCAGGTCGAAGTACACGCGCCGCAACAGCGCACGTTTGGATGCTGGTGGCGCCGGCTTCAGGCCTTTCGACTCCAGCTTTGAGAGGATAAAGGCGTCCACCGGGTTCTTTACCCAGCTTGCATCCTGGACAGCGGGGATCGGAGGCGCGGAAGGCTTGTGTAATAGCCAATCGAGATGCGAGTTGGGTTTGGCTGCCGACGTAATCGCCGATGTCATCTCGTCGACGGCCTTGGCGAGGGCATCAATGCGAGCGGCGTCCAGCGCGCCACCCATCGGCATCTTCGGGCTACGCTGTCCGCGGACATATTGCAGAAGCAGCGACGCTTTCGAATCGCCGGGAACAATGGCGGCGCCATGCTTACCGCCCAAGAGCAAGAGATCCAAGGAGTCCATGCTAAGGCCGCCGGAAGAACTGGAACCTGCGTGGCAACCAGTGCAATTCTGTTCAAGGATGGGGCGAACGCGCTGAGCAAATACCGCTTGATTGGTTTGCGCCACCAAGCTTCCCACATGCAGCGAAGCAAATAGCACGGCTACGGCGCTTTTGGACATCTCGCGGCCCTCATGCTCCCGGAACAAAACTATATGTGGCTTAGCTTAGTTGTGCGGCAAGTTTCTGACAAGGTTAGCTGCGTTTGTAACCATGGCGCCGCGCTACACTTCTGCGTGGTCTGTACGTGCGAGTACGCGATCTTAGGGCCGAATCCACAAGTGCTTCAGAATCCATCATGGCGTTGCACGAAGCCCAAGAAAAGAACCGGCGACAAGGTCACGGGCGCTACCAGGAAAAGCTGCGAACGTCACCGCGCCCAAATTATGCAAATGACCGCACGTTAAGTAATATTTTCAATGACATAACGAGACGTTAGCTAACGCAGCTAACATCCCTAGCGTTGTTATTCGTGCCAGTTGGACATATAAATCAGATTAGGCTCTATGCAACAGACACATCGGTCCCTTCGGTTGCTGGTGATTATTGCGGTTTCGATTGTTCCGGCCGTAGCGACGCCGCCGCCCAAGCCAACTCCCTGGTACTTGAAGCCGGTCCAACGGCCAGAGGTCCCTGCCAGCGCTCGTCAACCGGGGAATCCAATCGACGCATTCATCGCCGCCAAACTGCACGACAGTGGACTGAAAGCGGCGGGCCCCGCCGACAAGGTCACATTGCTGCGTCGAGTCTATCTGGATCTGATCGGGATTCCCCCGACACCCGCCGAACAGGATGCTTTCCTGGCGGATACGGCGCCCACTGCCTACGAAAAGGTTGTGGACCGGCTGCTGGCAGACAAACAGCACGGAGTGCGATACGCACGGCATTGGCTGGATGTGCTTCGCTACGCCGATGTAGATGACACGATGGCAGTGGCCTCAGGAATCCATTACTGGCGCGACTGGGTCATCGCGGCGCTGAACGAGGATCTTCCCTACGATAAGTTCGTTCGCGCACAATTAACTGGTTACCGCGACGGCGAGTACACCACGATCAACGAGAACGGCAATCGACGACGGGCTCTTCCGCGACCCTTCGATCTGTTCGCGTTGGGTTTTCTGGCCCGCGGGCAAGTGGTCCGCGACGGCAAAGATACCCAGGAGTTGCCAACGGCCGCGGTAGAGACTGTCTCGACGGCCTTCATGGGTCTTACTATCGGCTGCGCGAAATGCCACGACCACAAATTCGACCCCATACTGCGCAACGATTACTACGCGATGAAGGCTCTGTTCGATCCGCTGGTTGTCAAACGGGTGCGGCTGGCATCCGAGGAGGAGACGATCAAGTATGACACCGCCTTTAGCGATTACACGACGAAGAAGGCTGCGGCCGAAAAACAGGTGGAGGACCTGATCGCCCCTTACAAGGCCCAACTGTTCGAACATTTGATGCAAACCCTGACGCCCGATGTTCAGCCAGTCTTCCGCAAGCCGGAGAAGCTGCGTACCGCAGCCGAACAAAAAATTGCAGACGACTATCATGTGGTCTTTAAGGTAATGAGCTCGGGACTTAAAGAGTTCATGCCCCCGGATCTCCTCAAGCAATACACAGCGTTGCAAAAGGTTGTCGATGGGATTCGCGCGCCTACGTCGCTCCCCGAATTTTGGGTAGTGGAAGAGGATTCCGAGCGGCTGAAAGAGCCCAGTTACATTCTGACGAACGGCGAACCGACACAACCGGAGACAGATAAGCCCGTGACCCCCGGCTTTCCGTTTGAACCGCAAGGAACCGAGTTCCGCGACGGCCGCCGGGAGACGTTCACCGAGTGGCTGGTTGCGCCGGAAAATCCGCTGTTCGCCCGGGTGGCTGTAAACCGGCTCTGGGGATGGCACTTCGGGAAGGGTTTGCAGCCGAATCCGAGTGATTTCGGTTTATTGGGCGGCCGCCCCTCGCACCCTGAATTGCTCGATTGGTTGGCGTCGGAGTTCGTTGCGAAGGGTTTCAGCATGAAGGCAATGAATAAGCTGATCGTCATGTCCGACACATACCGCATGTCGTCCGTGCTGGAACCGGCTGCGCTAGCGCAGGATCGGGCAATCGACCCCGGGAACAAGATGCTCTGGCAGTTCCCACTCTTGCGCTTGGACGCCGAGACCATATGGGATTCGCTATTTTCCGCGGCGCAGAGTCTCGATTTAAAGGTCGGTGGCAAGTCGTTCCAGGTGGCAAGCGAAGAGAGCGGCAGAGGGCGCGGTTCGCAGGCGCCGGCAACCGATGCGAAAGCGAGTGACCTGCAACGCCGCGGGATCTATATCCAGCGCGGCTACCATCAGAGCATGGATGTAATGCCGAACTTTCTTTTGGCATTTGACGTAGACGATGGCCGTGCGCCTTGTCCCGAGCGAACGCGGACAGTGACAGCCCCACAGAGTCTGTTTCTGATGAACGACAAACTCGTGATCGACGCTGCGGCTAAATTTGCGGAGCGTCTGCGCAAGGAAACCGATGGCGATGTGTCGAAGGCGATTGATTTGGGCTACCGCGTTGCTCTTGCACGGCTGCCCTCTCCGAAGGAGAAAGATAGCGCCCTCACGTATGTCAAAGGCGACCCTGCCCAACTGAAGGGCTTTACCTGGCTGTTATTTAATCTCGATGAGTTTTCCTATGCACGCTGAATATCCATGCGGGCGAATTTCCCGGCGTAACGCCATCTACCGCTTTGGTCTGCTCGGATCAGCGATCGGCGCACTGTGGGGCCAGGACGGCAAGCTGCCTCAGGGACTTACGAGCGCACAGACGCTTCCGCGGAAGGCGAAGTCGGTCATCCTCCTTTTCATGTGCGGGGGCGTCAGTCACATCGATACCTTCGACCCGAAGGATAAGAAGTGGGAAGGCAAAATCATGGACGCGATCGGGTTTGGCGACAATCTCGCTCAACGCAAGCGTCCCGTCATTCCGTGCCGTCGAACATTCAAGAACTACGGGGAGTCCGGCATCCCGGTATCCGATTGGTTTCCCAACGTGGGCGGAGTGATCGACGAGATTGCAGTAGTTCGATCGTTCTGGTCGCACGAGACGAATCATTTCCCGGCGGTGATCGAAACGACAACCGGACATCGAGGGCGTCAATTCGATTGGCCGACCATGGGCAGTTGGATCTCATACGCGCTTGGTTCGGCGAATCAGAATTTACCGACTTTCGTGAACATGGGGCGGCCTTCCTCGTCTGTGCAGTTGAGCGGGGGCTTCATGGGCGCATCGGTCGCAGCTACGCCGTTTCAAACCGGCGATACGCCGATTCGCGATCTGAATCCGCCAAAGGATCTCAGCACCGTCGAACGCGACCGTCAAATGGAAACGTTGGCCAAAATGAATCGAGAGTTCCGCGAAGAATACGCTCTGAACGACGAAATCTCGGCCAGACTCAAGGCTTACGAATTGGCCGCCAGGATGCAGTTGTCGGCCCCGCCGCTGGTCGATTTCTCCAATGAGCCGAAGAGTGTAACAGAACTTTATGGCATTGGTGAAACAGCGACCAACGATTTCGGCCGCCAATTGCTGCTGGCGCGCCGCATGGTGGAGAAAGGCGTCCGCTTCGTTCAAATTTGCCACGCGGGGGGCGGCAATGGATCCTGGGACGCGCACGTTGACATGGCGACGCATGAGCCCCTCTGCCGCGCCACGGATAAACCGATCGCGGGATTGATCAAGGACCTAAAAGCGCGGGGAATGCTGGATAGCACTCTGATTGTCTGGACTACGGAGTTCGGCCGGACTCCCTGGTCGCAACACGACGACAAGGGGCGGGATCATAACGCGATGGGATATACATCTTGGTTCGCCGGCGGGGGCCTCAAGGGCGGGACAGTGCATGGCGCCACTGACGAGGTTGGCTATCAGGCGGTTGAAAACCGGCACTATTGCAGTGATATTCACTCCACGATTGCTAACCAGTTGGGTCTTGATTACACCAAAATGGACTTCGTGTTCAATGGCCGCACTTTCCATTTGATTGAGGAAGGCGGCGGACCAATTCGGCAGATCATCGCGTAGTTGTGGTTAGGTTCCGCAAGGGCGCAGGAGCTAAAAAGAATATGGACACCGGCGCGTTTTCTCGAAGGCAATTGATGCTGGCTGCTGGAGCCGGTCTTGCCGGCATGAGGTCTTTGTCCGCCCAGGACGCCGCACTAACCCCGCGGCAGGTTGTCGAACGCATCCAAAAAAATGTCGGCATTCCGTGGCGCGAACAAACGGTCGACAATTTCAAGGATGGCAGTAATCCTGACGCGCCCGTTACCGGCATTGCGACCACGATGGTGGCGACTTTTGAACTATTGCACCGGGCCGCAGCCGCCAAAAGAAACCTCATCATCGTCCACGAGCCGACATACTATAGCAACCTTGACGATCCCAAAGACGTATCCAGCGATCCAATGTTCCGCCTCAAGCGGGATTTCATCGCCGCCAACAAGCTCTCTGTGTTCCGCTTTCACGACCACTGGCACGGTCACAAGCCCGATGGCGTCATTGATGGCATGGCAGTGGGTCTGGGCTGGAAGAAGTATCAGAATCCCGATAACCCACGCTTGTTCGTTCTCCCGGAGACCTCGCTAAATGCGCTCGCGATCCAGATACGCGATCAACTCAAGATTCGCGCCATTCGCGTAGTTGGCGACCCGAATGTAAGGGTGAGCCGCGCGGCATTCAATCCGGGCTCGACCGGGTTGAATCTGGTGATGCGCTATTTTTCCGGCGACGACGTTGACGCGTTCATCTGTGGCGAGCCGCGGGAATGGGACGCGGTCGAGTATGCACGCGATTCGATAGCGGCCGGGAAGAAGAAGGGTCTTATTGTCCTCGGCCATGACATGTCGGAAGAGAAGGGGATGGAAGAGTGTGCCGGCTGGCTGCGAGGCTTCATTCCAGAAGTTCCGATAGAGTTCATGCCTTCCGGTGAAGCCTTCTGGTCGCCTGCCACTGCATAGGTGACAGCTTCGTCGCATGACGAAGCGCCTCACACCTCTCAATGTGAATCCGACATTCGCAGGAGACCGAGTCCGTCTGAGGCCGACAACATGGTCATGCGCCGCATCCCAAGACGGTTAAGGCCTGCGAGGCCGCATACAACTACGGCAACGAGAAAACGTATAGCCGGCCGCCCGAGTTGTCCGGTCCGCGAGCATCTCCGCCGGCTGCGAAGATTGCCACATATTGCTTTCCGTTCTTACCCTGGTAAGTAATCGGCATCGCTTTGGCGGACTGCGATAGCTTGGTCACCCAGATCTCGTTACCGGTCTTGGCGTCGAATGCGCGGAAGCGTGCGTCGATCGTCGAACCGATGAATACGAGACCTCCGGCGGTAGCGATGGCCCCGCCGCGAGGTTCGGGAGTTCCTGTCTGTGGTACGCCGAGCGCCTTTAGTTCGTCGAAGACGCCCAAGGGGTGGCGCCATGCGACGTCGCCGGTGTTTACGTTGACCGCGATCAGTTCTCCCCAGGGCGGTGTTTGACACGGCCATTTCTTGGGGCCGTCCCAGAAGCGTCCGTCGGAGTTCGCTGGCGCCCCGGCCGCCGGGACCCGACGGTAGGTCTTTCCATCTGCTGAAGAAACCATCTTATTCAAGTTACCCATATCATGAGATACGACATAGATATAACCTAAGTCGGGATGGAACGCGGGAGTGCTCCAGTTGCCGCCGCCTACCCACCCCGGAAAGATAACACGGACCTTCGGGCCATATTGTGCATACGGTCCTCCACCGATTGCGCCGCCATCCAGCGCCAGAAGTCCCTTGCAATAAGCCTCATGTTCGGGAGTTACCTTGGCTACCTCATCTAACTGGAAGGACATGCGGGAAAGCGGGGGCGGCTTTACGGGAAACGGCTGCGTGGGCCAATTCTCATCTCCGGGGGTGGGGTTATCGTTGACCACCGGGCGCTCTTCGACCTTGTATATAGGTTCGCCCGTAACGCGATCGAAGAAGAACAACAAACCCTGCTTGGTCCATTGCGCCACTGCGGGAATCTTCTTGCCGTTTTTGACGACATCGATCAGACAAGGCGCCGCGGTCAGATCGTAATCCCAATTGTCGTGATGGGTGGTTTGAAAATACCACTTGATCTGCCCCGTCGCGGCATTGAGCGCCACCAAAGTAGAACCGTACAGATTCGCTCCCTTCCGGCTTCCGCCGTAAAAGTCCGGTGTGGGAGTGCCCAGAGGAACGAACAACAAGCCGCGCTGCACATCGACTGTCATGAAGCCCCACGAATTGGCTCCCGACCGGTTCTCCCATTGATCCTCTTGCCACACGTCGTGGTTGCGCTCGCCGGGACGTGGAATCGTATGAAACGTCCAGACCAGCTTACCCGAATGAATGTCCCATGCCCGGATGTCCCCGCTTGGCCCGTCGGCCGGCTCTTCTTGCAGTTGCGCGCCGGTGAAGATAAGATTCTTGTAAATTGCGGGCGGCGATGACGGTCCATAGCGAGCTCGTGGGAACTTGTCAGCCACTCCCACCCGGAGATTTATTTTGCCCTCATTACCAAAGCCGGGATTCAACTTGCCCGTCTTAGCATTGAGAGTGTACAGCCAGCCGTTCATCGTGCTAACCACGACCTGCGGCGCAAGCTGTTTATCACCGGCCCAATAAGCGATTCCGCGCGTCGAGGGAGCTGCGTCGCCTTCGTAATCCCAGAGTTTGGTCCCGGATTCCGCATCGAGTGCGACCACGTGGTTATAAGGCGTGCCTAAGTATAGGACGCTTCCGACGACCAGCGGTGAGGCCTCCGATGTGCGGTTGCGGGGAGCGGGCCGTGGCGGCGGCGCCCCCGATCCAGACTCCGCAGGGGCGGGTGGCGGGGCGGCTGCAGCCGTCACGACTGGGCGCGCGTCCCAGGTCCACGCGACCTGTAGCTTGGTCACGTTCTTGGTGTCAATCTGCTTCAAGGGGGAGAACTGGCGCCCGCCTGGATCATGACCGTAGATCGGCCAATCGGTCTGCCCGTTCAATAATTGCAAAGAGGCGATGAACAACAGGGTTATTGCTGGGATTCGCATAATGTACACAGAGCCCTAATGACTGCGCCGATGGGCGCTACCAGGGCCATTAACGCAACAGCTTTCGGCGTCGCGTTTGGTAAATAGAAAACGTTACTTACTTCCAGCCGGCTTGCCTTTGGCTTTGCCCGGGTGCATCTGGTTCCAGAAGATAAAGGTGCCGCGATTGGTGGACGTAATGATATCCATCGCTCCGTCGTGGTTCAAGTCGAATACGGCGAGGTGAGACCCCACGCCCGAACGATTATGGATCAGTTCTGGGACAAATTCGGCGCCGCCTTCCGCCTTGCGATTGCGAACTGTCCGGTACCAATAAAGGACAGCCGGACCGTAAGGGTCGGGGTCCAAAAAGCTCTCCAGGTGTGACCACTGGCGCTTCCCTACGATGATGTCCGGAATGCCGTCACCATCCAGATCCGCGAACGTCATGGCGTGAAGTTCGGAAAAGGTAACATTGCCGGCATTCTTCGTCGAGAAGTCGCCCATGATGTCGTGGCGCACGAATGAGATTACTCCGTCCTTATCCCGCTTTTGTTCAAACCAGGCAAGGCCCCAGCCATGAGCCGCGATCCCGGTGACCACGTCGTTCAACCCATCGCCGTTCACGTCGTAGATGCCCATTTCCGCGCCGCCGTTGCCGAAGTTTGCCTCATGGAACTTCCAGGGCCCCTCCGGCGTGCCTTTGGGCGGTTGCTCCCACCAGCCGCGAGGGCTAACCACGTCCATACGCCCGTCGCCGTTAATATCGCCCACGCCCATGCCATGCGCATTGACGCCGTTCTTCTCCGAGATCTGGTGGACGATCCAGGGCGCCGTCGGGTTAGCAGGGTCGGGCTTGGCATATTCCATCGCGTTATCGCCGCCAAAGAGGACTTCGGGTTTGCCGTCCCCGTCGATGTCCTTCAGAAGTTCGATTTCGGTGGATGCCTGAGGGACGACGTTGTATCGATCCCAGCGGCGCGGTTCGCCGTGCGGATTCACATATAAGTAAATCGGCCGTTGATCGACCATCAGGATATCCGGCCAGCCGTCGCCCGTGAAATCGTAGGCGAAGTTGACCATGCCCTGCGAAAACTGGTTACTGGGGTTGTAAGTGCGCGCCGGCGTGAACTCTCTTCTGTGGGTATAATCCGGCCCCAGATAGTAGAACCCGCCCGAAACGATATCGGGGATTCCATCGTGATTGATATCGGCGACGGCCGCGCACCATCCATAGTAAAAATCGCTGATGCGCTGCATTTTGAAATGCGGCGACACTTCTTCGGCTGGCTCGAACTTCAAGTTAAGGTCCTTGTAGGCGATGTCTTTGAAGCGCGATTCGCCCGTGCCGCCCGCATACAACGCGATCGGTCCAAAGCCCATCATCCGGTCGTCGGTGGCTCCGGTGGCTCCCCGGCCTCCGTTGACAGACATCGAAAGAACATCGGCGTCGAGCGTAATCTGCACCGTGTTCCAGTCGTCGGCGTGCAGCGCAGGTCCGCCTCGCCCGCCGCGGCCGCCGTTGGATGGACCCGCTTTCGTGGGGTTCGCCGCCCGGTATTCCGTCACGGAGGGCGCGAGTTTGGAAAAGCCATTCACCAATTCGTCCGCGCCATTGGGCCGCGCCGTGGCCATCCGGATCATGGGACCCGGTCCTGCCGGCAGTTTGGCGCGGCTGACCTCCGCGCCTTGGGCATCTAGCACAACTTCGTAGGGCGCCACGTCGCCCTCGTTGAGTGAGAGGTAGACGCCTTTCATTCCGTCGGGCGTTTTCTCCGCGCGTAGCAGGATTCCTGCCTTGCAGGCGCCGGCGCAACGGAATGATGCAGAGAGCTGTAGGTCCTGATATCCCTGATCGAGCACCAGCCAGCCGCCACTCTCGCGCTTCGGCGTGCCGGTGATCTCACCGTTGTTCGCTTGCCAGTCCGCCTCGCCGAGTTTGTGCCAGCCGGTGAGGGACGATCCTTTGAATGTCACATCGGGGAGGAAGTTCTGGCTTGCAGCCCACATCGCCGATACGACGAAGCAGGTTGCCGCGAGGCTGCTGACGTAGAACCGTTTCTTCGACATGGTCGCTACCCCTTGCGCCGGTCTTCACGGGCCGGTGGTTGAGAAAGGTGGCTGTTAAAAATTCTTGCCGCGCCTTTTTCCCGTTGTAGATTATACAAAAGCTATTGTGTGTTGTACAGCATCATCAAGGCCTCATAGGCCCAATCGCCCTGGTTTTTCCGGGCGGCGAAAGCATCAAGCCTCCGCGGCGATCAGCTTGGCGGAGATTTGCTTCGCGACCGCCCTGACCTGCGCGCCATAGGTCTTGTAGCGCTCGTCGGGGAAACGCTGAGATGCGGCGGAGATGCCGATGGAGCCGACGATCATCCCGCTTTCGGCGCGGATGGGCGCCGCAACGCAGCGAATGCCCTCTTGAAACTCGGCGTCATCGGTGGCATAACCTTGCGCCTTGATCTTCTTGCAGACCTTGGCAAGTTGCGTGACATTGCCGATGGTATTTTTGGTGTGCGCGCGCAGCGGTCCGGTCCCGAAGAGTGATTGCAGTTCCCGCAGGGTGAGGTCCGCCAGCAGGGCCTTGCCATGCGCGGTGCAGTAGAGCGGCACCATTTCCCCGGTTTGCGACGAAACCGAGATCAGGTGATTGGCAGTGGTGTGATCGATAAAAAGAGCGTGTTTGCCTTCGCGTATCGCCAAGTGCACGGTTTCGTTGATCTGGTCCACCAGTTCCTTCAGGTGCTCTTGGGACACGCGGATGAGCATCGTGCCCCAATCGTACTGATGCAGAAAGCGCCAGAGAGCGGGCCCCAGAATGTAATCCTTGCGGCCCGATGGATACGCTAGAAAGCCGCGCCGCTTGAGAGTATTGGCCAGCCGGAATACGCTGCTGCGGTCAATGCCCAGGACATTGGTCAGATCGGTTAAGGAAACGGGATTGTTCGCCTTCGCTACGACCTCCAAAATGATCAGCCCGCGGTCGAGGCTTTGAATGGGAAGCGTCTCCTGGTTGGCCGCCCCGTTCGCTGTAGGCATGACTTGCATTATACGTAATCCGCTGTATGACACACCGGCCGAAGCCGATTGTCCTAGGAAGCACCCGCGCCTACTGACGTCGTCGTTGCTAGAGCGGGAAAACTTCGCCGGGCGACGGGCCAAGAGGCCTATCGCACATTGCCTCAAAACTGCAACCTGAGATGCATGGTGATCTGGCGAGGATCGAAGGTTCCGAGGCCCACCGTGCCGAATGTGGAGCTGTTCCCATATCCGGGAGTGAGTCCGGCACTCGGATTATTGGTCAGATTCGTACTGCCCAATCCGCCATTGTAATTGCCGTTATATTCGGCGGAGTTGAGTAGGTTAGAAGCGTCGGCGGCAATCTGCAATTTTAGCCGCTCTCGAATCGCAAAAGTCCGGCGAAGGCTGAGGTCGACATTGATGCGGCCCGGCCCCCTGAGGTCGCCGATGGTCGGATCGGTGTTCCCCACCCAAAACTGATTGGCTATGTAGCTTCCATTGGGCGTCTGCAGCACCTCGCCTTGGTACGCACAGGCGTTGTACTTGAGGAACGTGTTCTTCGCCGGCTGAACCTTCAGGCCGCACGGCAGCACGACTGTCGTGCTGCCGTTGTACCAGTGCTGATCCGCGGCTGGAACGGTTAGCGCGACGCCGGGGATAGCGTTAGGACGGGCCACCATGGCCCCCGTAGAGGCCCCGGAAATCACAAAAGGCATGCCGCTCTGCAGCGTAACTACCGTGCCGAAGTTCCAATCTCCGGCCACAGCCCGAGCGATCCGATTACTCAGCGCCCAGTGCTTGCCCTGGCCGAACGGAGATTCGTAGGTCATGATGGCCACCAGGCGATGCGGCTGATCCGCCAATCCTTAGTGCTTATTGTTCTGCGCGTTGATCAAATCGGCTTGCGATCCGCCGAAGGTGCCGCCAGAGTTGACGCCCTGCCCATCTTCGATGCCGGTGCTGCTATAGTCGAGCTCCTTCGACCACGTGTAATTGAACTCCAGGTGCATGCCGGAGGAGAACGAGTGAGCCAGCCGCGCCATTAACGAGTTATAGCCGCCGAATCCGTTCGATTCATCCACCCCCGCACTCGAACCGTACAGAAGCGGGTAAGGAAGTAAGGGAACGAACGCGGGCACGGTGGCCGCCGCCAATGTCCCCGTAAAAGGAAGAAGCGGTCCCGAAGCCGGCTGCCAGGGGTTCGCAACCTGCACGTTGGACGGATTAGTCGCTCCATTGCTCGCGACGTATTGAGTGAGCCACGTATTGAGAGTGCTCGAGGGAATATTCTGGAGGCTTTGCAGCGGTCAGTTCCGATTTTGGAGATGGTTGGAATAAGAAAAGCTGTAACCCACCGATGCCAGCCATTCGCCTCTCCCGCCAAACGATCTTTCTACAAAGATATTGCCCTGCTTGGCAATGCCGTTCTGCATATGGCGCGTGAAAAGCGCGTTGGAACCGCCATAAATTTGCGGCGCCGCGGCGTTGCTTCCGGTTGCGGCGACAATCGGAGCTGGATCGGTAAACTGGGTTACAGGTACGCCGGCCGGGTTGAGCCCATAGGGAATCATCTGCGTGCCGGGGCTGAACGATTCTTCGCCATATTCATTAGGACTCGAGAAATATCCGGTATTGCTTGGCAAGTAAGTAATTCCGAAACCGCTACGCAAAACCATGTTATGACCCAACTGATAAGCCGCGCCGACGCGGGGTCCGAAGTCGTGGTACTCGGTGTCCCAAAGATTCCGGCTGTAGCCGTTCGTTCCCGGGAAGGCTATGGCGCCCAGGGTCCCGAATACGTTTTGCTTGGTGAAGTCATACGAGCTGATGCGGTTGTAGCGCTCCGTCGGGCCGGGTTGCAAATCCCACCGGAGACCGAGGTTGATCGTGAGTTTCCGCGTGGCCCGCCAGTCATTCTGCGAGTAAACCGCGAAGTACTTCTGACCATAAGCCGACCAGACATTCTCCCCGGGCCTTACCCACCACACATTCTCTCCCGCCAAAAGCGCCGCGCCATTAATGCCGGCTTGCAGAGGAGATGTGTTCTGGGAGGCGGAACCGCCGCTGGCGGTGACTTATTGGAACGTATAATTTCCGCCCACATTGGCGCAGCAGGATGCAATCTCGGCCGAAGCTTCTTCCATGTCATGATAGTTCGATAGCAGCACACGAAACTCAACGCCTGCTTTATGCGTCCAGTTGCCGCGCACTTTCGTGATGCTGGTGTTCAAGGCATGACTAAGTTGATGTTCCTGTTTATTAACAAACTGGCCCTGCGAGAGACCAGTCCAATTGCTGCCCCCGCCTGAGCCGCCGCTGAAATTATTCGGGAGTACGATGGGAGCCGCCCCGTAAAGGGCAAACAGCGACTGCGTACTCTGGGGAATGCCGAAAGAGGCGTAATCCGTGAAGCCTGAACGGTTGCCGCCGGTGTTGAGCGCAATGATTCGCGTGGCGCCGTATCGCACGTCCAGAACGAGCGTGGGACTGATGACGATGGTATCGCCGAGCTGTCCATAGGGGTTGCGGTCCTTGGTGATGGTGGGCGCATTGTTGAAGGGGGCCGTGCCGAAGGCGACGGGCTGGGTGACGTCGCCGTAATCAAAACCGCCGCTGCCATAGATCGAATGCATGCCGCGCTTATAATCGATGCGGTTGTTCAGCGTGTGCCGGCGCACGGTGTTGACTTTGCTCGAAGTATAGTTATCCGTGTTATAGGCATCGTTCGGCGTGCGGTTCGGTTCCGGGTAGAAGCTGTACATGTGGATGGCGTACGGGTTCGGATTCGGAATAGTAGCGTTCGGGAAGGGATTGCGCTGGTAAAGGTCGGTCGCCGGTTCCGTTACGCTGAATGGATTGAAGAGTTGCGCGGGCGTGGCGACGCCGTTGTTCTGGATGAAAGTCTGGCTGAAATTGCCCTGCCGTTCCAGATCGGTGGGGACGGTATCCAGATAGGTTTGCCTTGATTGAACATCAGGAAGTGATAGCTGGAAAAGAAGAACAACTTGTTCTTGACGATCGGGCCGGAGATTGCGCCGCCAAACTGATTCACCTTAAAGGGACTCCGCGCCAGGCCGTTGGCATTGTTGGAATTGGTATTGGCATTAAGCGCTTCATTGCGCAGCAGGTAATCGGCCTGGCCATGATACTGGTTCGTGCCGGACTTGGTACTGAAAGCGATAACGGCCTGACCGTGGCCGTATTCAGCGGTGAAATTGTTGCTGATGACGCGGACCTCCTGGAGGCCTTCGGTATTGGGTAAGATCGCCGCTTCATTAAATCCGCCGCCCATGATCGGCAGGCCATCCAACTGAATATCGTTGGTAAAAGCGCGTCCCCCGTTGACGCCGATGGCGGTGAATTGCGCGCGCCCAGCTACGCCAATTCCGAAGGAAGTGAGCGCAGTGCTGCTCGAGGTCTCATTCCGCGGCTGCACGCCGTTCTGCAGCATGGCGTAATAGAGGGGGTTCTGCGTGACGTTAGGGATGTCGTTGATGACCGCCGATGTGGTAGCGTTCGCGACCTGGGTGCTGTCGGTTTGAATCTGGACCGCTTGAGCGGTAACCTCGACCTGTTCTCCAACGGCGCCGAGGCGCAGGTTCACGTTGATGCGGACGGTCTGATCGGTGGCCACGACCATGTCTGTCTCGCGGTAATTCGCGAATCCGGGGGCGGTCACTTCCACGGAGTAGGTTCCCGCTTCCAAATAGGGCATGGAGAACTGCCCAACTGCCGTGGTCTTGGTTTTGTAGACTGCGTTGGTACCCGTGTTGGTGATGGTCACATTGGCGTTGGGCACCGCCGCCCCTGACTGATCAGACACGGAACCGGTGATGGTTGCCGATCGGACTTGGGCGAATGCTGCGCGAACTAACAATGCTCCGAGCGCTAACGGGAGTATCAGAAGCGTCTTGGCTAATGACATATATTTCCTCCTCTTGTGTTTGTTGCGGACAAACAACCCCGATAATCGTTCGGCTCGGGTAAGGTCAATCGGCTTCGACCATCACGGGACTTTCTTCGTGACCGCCGATTTTCAAACCTGGCCGCCTAAAACCCCCTATGCGGAGCCGGCCCATTCGGAGGGAACCCGGCCCTGCCATTGTAGATAGTACAATGACCGTTGTTGGAAATTTGGGAGGATCATAACAGGGGACCGGCTTTCAAGTCAAGATAAAGTTGGCGCGAGTATCTCGGCCAAGTAAAAGTTCCTCGTGATGGCCGAAAGGCGAAGGAATGGAACGAACCGCCATGAGCCAAGAGGGACGAGACCAGTTGGATCGGTTGAAGCGTATGAAGGCAGGAGGATCACGCAACGGGAAACGGAGAAGATGGGGGTGAGTGGCCGCTGAGTGTGGACGCTGCTGAAGAGGATGAGCAAGCAGGCCGACGCAGCGGTGGTGGTACACGGGCTACGGGGACGGCCCTCGAATCGGAAGCTTTCGGCCGAGACACGGATACAAGCGTTGGCGATTCTCAAGGAACCGGATTGGCACGATTTTGGGCAAATGTTCGCGGGCCGAACAACTGGGTAAACGTCACCAGATCGGGGTGGCAAAGAAACCCTGCGCCGGGGACGATCGAGGCCGGATTGTCGAAGAGCAAGTCCCGCCGTTTAGAGGGGATTCACTGTTGGCGGTCGCGGCGAAGCGCCTTTGGAAACTGGCGCAGTGGCAAGTGCCTGCGCCACACTTCGGCGAGATCTGTCATTTTCGCAATGGTTATTGTACAATATACACGCTGTCGGCATTCGGATCCGCGCGGACGGTGAACACCGGCGGCAAAGGAGATCGCCATCAAGACCAAAATAGCCATAGCTCACTCGGACGCGGCGCTTGGCAAACCGTCGGAGTATACCAGGGCCCATTTGGACTTGGTGAAAGGCATGATTCGGGATATCGCGGACCAGACCATGGGTGGCATGGGCAACATCGTCGCGAAGGGCGACGATGTTCTGATTAAGATCAATACCGTCATCCCCGTGCCTGCCAATGAGGGCTTCACTACCGATCCGCGCATGTTGGAGGCGCTCATCGAACTTGTGCAGGAACAATCCCCGGCGCGGATCCGCATCGGGGAACGTTGCGCAATGGGCGGCGACACGCTGAAGGCTATGACGGTGTGTGGCATTGCCGAAGTGGCGGAGCGGACCGGCGCTGAACTGTGCCCGTTCGATAATGTGCCGTTCGACATGTACAAGATAGACCGCCCGGTCAGCTTCAACGAATTTCCGGTGCCTCGTCCGGTGCGGGACGCGGACGTCTACATTGGGTTGCCCAAGATGAAGGTCCACCTGCATACCACTTTTACAGGGGCTATGAAGCTGCAATTCGGCAACCTTCCCGACTATGACTGGATGACGCGCTGCCATCGCGACGATATTTACCAAAAGATTGTCAATCTGACTCGCGCCGCCAATCCCAAATGGTTTGTGATGGATTCGCTTTACGCGTGCCAGGGCAACGGACCGTTCAGCGCGGATCGCAACGATTTGATCAAAGACTTCAACACAATCTGCGGCGGCCCGGATCCGGTGGCCGTCGATACCGTGTGCGAGGCCTTGATGGATTGGGACTATCCAGGAACTAATGTGCCGTCGACGGTTCTCGGGGCAGCCGAGGGGCTAGGCACGAATCGCATGGAGGAAATCGAGCTCACCGGGGCGCCGCTCGACCGCGTGAAGCGGCGCTTCCGGCGGCAGAATAACGTTCTTCAGGGCCAATATCCCAACGTGAATCTAACCATGGGATCCACGTGTGAAGCAGGGTGCAAAGCCATCATACGCATTCAGCTCGATCAACTGCAGGCGGACGGCACTCTCGCCAACCTCGAGCGCCCACTGCACATATTTACCGGCCTCCAATTCGATCCGTCCTCCAAGCCGGTGGAAGGCGACGTGATCGTGGTCGGCGATTGCGCCAAGGGCATGCTGGAGAAGTACCCGGAGGCCCGCTATTGGGGCAGTTGCGAGAAGTACGCGAACTGCACGCCGATTTGGGCGAACCTGCCCGACGAGGGAATCGCGGCGTATGTCAGGCATCTTCTTGCAGTCCAAAACGCCGGCGCCGCGCGGTGAGAGGCTCCGTGATGACGCGGCTTGTTAATGGATGTGCCGTCCTGGTTGTCACGCTGGTGGCGGCCGCGCAATCCAATCTGCCGGATGACCCGGCCAAGCCGGTGGTGGAGAAGGTCTGCAGTGGTTGTCACGGATTCACGGTCTTTACGGAAAGCCGCGGCACGAGGGATCACTGGGACGAGATTGTGCAGAACATGGTCTCGCGCGGCGCCGAGGGGACGGACGCCGAACTCGATCAGGTGGTCGGTTATCTCACCAGGCATTTTGGCCCCGATAATCCGACGAAGGTCAACGTCAACAAGGCCGTCGCCGTGGAACTGATGAAGACACTGGCGATCTCGCAGGAGAACGCCGACGCCATCGTTCAGTACCGCGCCAAAAACGGCGCCTTCAAAAATCTGGAGGCTCTCAAGGGCGTGCCTGGAATCGATGCCAAAAAGATCGAGGAGAAGAAGGACTGGATTGAGTTTTAGCGGGGGCATATGAGTCAAGCGGCGACCATACGGGAACAGCGGCAAGCATTCGGACGCGAGGCGATCGCAAGTCAGGATCACCTGATGCGGCAGGGCATTCTAAAATTGCTGGCCATCAAGGATTCGGATGTTCGTATCCTGGTTCTCGAACAATGCCGTACGGCGGTCGACAAGGGCCTCCACGCCGGCGGCGCTTTCTCGGCGGTGATTCCGCTGGTGTCGGTCTACTATGGAGGGTTCCTGGCTCCTGATGTAGCCGATCCCACGCGGTGCGGCCAAGACCTGTTCGTTCTCAGTAAGGGTCACGCCGTCGCGGCGCTGGCGGCGATTTATGCCGAACTCGGTTTTTTCGGCCGAGACGTCCTGACGAACTCGCGCTCCTATTGCAGCATCCTGAACGGCCATCCCGGTCCGGTATTGCCTGGAGTTCATCTGGCGACCGGCCCCATGGGACAGGGGCTATCGGTGGCGCAAGGGTTTGCCATCGCCGGCCGGACCAGCCCGCGCTTCGATTGCTATTGCCTATGTGGCGATGGCGAGTTGCAGGAAGGTCCCATCTGGGAAGCCGTGATGTATGCCGGCCAGAATCATCTGGACAACCTATGCGTGATGGTCGACCGCAACCACGGCCAGTTGGACACGTTTGATCGCACGGTGTTTCCCATGCCCGATTTCGAACCGATCTTCCGTGCCTTCGGTTGGAGCGCATGCACAGTGGACGCTACCGCCTACGAAGGCGTCTACGCGGCGCTGGAAGATTTCAAGCTGCGCACCCGCAACGGCCGGCCTACCGTAATTATCTGCAGCGCATCCAAGGGGCAGGGCGCCTTCTCCGATTTCATGAATCGCCACAAAGTGGTGGCGAGCGATGCGCAGGTTCTTCAAGAACAGGCGCAGCACGCCGCTTTGCGCGAGGCGCGCGTGCAGGAGTTTGCCGAATTCTGGCGCGCGTTGGACGGGAGCTTGCATGGCGGCGCAGTACGGGCGTCGCTGGCAGGCTTCGCTTCGCGGATGCACTCGACCTGGATAGCGAAGCGCCTGAAAGCGGTGGCCTCCGCCTCCTGGTGGGGCCGGTAATCACGGGCCGCGTGCCGCACCGGGACAAACGCATTCGTTACGACGAAGGCCTGCTGCCGCGGTTGGATAAGGCGAAGCAATATAGCTCCGCGGAGATTGTCACCGCCGCCATGAAGGTCTTCTCGCGCGACCGAAGGGTGGTTTCCATCGATTCCGACCTGGCATCGACCAGCGGATTGCAAGCCGGAGTCGGCGCGGTGGATCAGACTCGTGCGCTCAACGTGGGTGTCGCCGAAGCCAACATGATGAGCATTGGCGAGGCCTTCGCCGCTCTCGGCTACAACGCCTGGGTGAGTACGTTCTGTCCCTTCTTCGATTGGAAGGTGCTGCGCCGGATCGCAGTGGGACACCAGGAGCGGCTCGAAGCGATGGAAGCGAAGGATGGCTGGTTGAGCGAGGGACATGGGCTCGATTTGACCTTTCTTGCCACGGGGGCGAATTTCGAAACCCGCACCAACGGCGCCACCCACATGGGGAATGACGACATCACCATCTTCGACGGCATCGGTCATTTGAAAATCATCGACGTATCCTGCCCGCAGCAGTTATTGGGAGTCATGCGGTGGATTATGGCGGGCAACCGGGGCTTGGTATATCTCAGGGTCAACCGCGTAGCGTACGGAGTAGTGTACGATGCCGATTTTGTTTTCGAGCTCGGCAAGGGCTACATATTGCGCGAGAGCCCGGAGGACCAGGCCGTCATCCTGAGCAGCGGGCGCGGGGTTTATGAGGCCTTGGCCGCGGCGGAGGACTGCTCGCGGAAGGGGCTCGCGGTCGGCGTGGTGGACATGCCGTCGGTGGATGAAGAACTGCTGCTGCGCCTGCACGATTCCGGCAAGACGCTGTTTCTGGCGGAGCAGAATAATGGTTTTCTTTTGCAAAACCTGCTAAAGGTTCTGTACCGCAGCAGGCAGGTTCGAGGGGGCGGCCATAACGCCATCGCGATCAATACCCTGACTGCGGAGGGAAGACCGGCTTTCATTCACTCCGGAACTTACGAAGAGTTGACCGAGGCGTTCGGATTGTCCTCGCCCCAATTGGCGGAGACGATACGGCGAGAAGTTGGCCGAAACTGATACGGTGCGCGGCGGCGACAGGCCAGGAGGCCTATCGCACGTGTAGGACGGTCATTATGAACACTCGTACAAGAAGAAATCTGCGACTCGGTTTGAAGGTATTATTCTTAGGGGTTATCTTTTGTGCCTCTAAGAGAACGATAGCGGCGGAGAAATACGTTGCCTTTGAGGGAGAGAAGACCACTTGGCACGGGTACGACCGCTATGACTTCGTCATGGACGATGCCACGGGCGCGATCCTGCCGATGAAGGCTCCTGAAAAGGAGGCCGCGAGTGATGGAATCGACGCTACCCTGAAAGACGGCAAACGCCGATGTGTCGTGATCGTTCCGAAGAAGGCGGCCTCCGGATATCCATGGTCGTGGCGCGGCTGTTACTGGAACCACCAGCCGCAGACCGAAGTCGAATTGCTCAACCGCGGTTTCCACGTCGCCTATGTCGCGCCCGATAGCGGCAGACAAGGCAAGGCATGGGACCGGTGGTATGAGTTCTTAACTGAAACGCATGGCATGTCAAAGAAGCCAGCGTTCATCGGAATGAGCAAGGGCGGAGTCAATGAGTTCAATTGGGGCGTAGCGAATCCCGACAAAGTGGCGTGTATCTATGCAGACAATCCCGCGCTTTACGACGAGGATTTCGCGAAGCTTCCCGAGCTGGCAAAGCATGATGTACCCCTTTTGCACATTTGCGGCACGGAGGATATGCTGCTGCAACGGCATACTTTGGTAATTGAGGACATCTATCATCGATTGGGCGGCTCGATCACTGTGATCGTCAAGGAAGGCCATGCTCATCATCCGCATAGCCTGCAAAACGCGAAACCGATCGCCGATTGGATCGAGCAGCATATGCAGCCGCTCAACGCCAACCGGCCCGCATTCGCGGATAAGGATTTCACAAAATCTTATTACTACAGTCTCGATCCTTCATTCATCTACTTGAAGGAGGAACAGACTTATGCCACTGCCCGCGGTCCGGGCTTCACAGAATCCTATGATCGTTACGACGCCAATCGTCCCAGCACCTTCCGATCGGGCGGGTATGGCGATCATTGCGCCTCGGACCGTGGCGCCGGGAAAACCGTGGGTCTTCCGCGCCGACGCCATCGATCGAGGCGCAACCGTCGATCAGGCGTTACTGGCCAAGGGCTTCCACATCGTCACTCCCCCGCTTACCGAGCAATCCGGCATGGTGCAACAACAATGGGACGACACCTATAAGACTCTCGTTGACAACGGATTCTCAAGGAAGCCGGTGATGGAAGGGACCGGAGCGGACGCCGGCGAGATGTATGCCTGGGCGATTGCGAATCCGGACAAGGTGTCCTGTATTTATGCCCGGAATCCCTCCCTGCGCAGCCTTATGACAAAGTCGGCGCCGATCGACAACCTGGCTCCGCTGGCCAAAGCCGGCATCCCGATCCTGCACGATTGCGGCAGCCTTGACCCGTGGCTCAACGAGCAGACGCGCGTCGTCGAGAAGCGATACAAGGAACTCGGCGGGCCCTTCACGCTTATAGTCAGAGAAGGCGAAGGACATTTTCCCCTGGCGCCTAAGGACCCAAAGGCGGTCGTGGACTTCATCATGAGCCACCAGCGATAAGGCGGTGCCAGTCAGTTAGCGTTTGCGAAGAAGGCAAATGGGCCAGTCATGAACACGGATAATCAAGGCGATTGCTAGAACCGACCATACTTACGCGGACGACCGCTCGTTCCAGTGCACCATCGGCAACCCTGGCACCGGGCTACGAAAATAGGGAATCCGAGTCCCTTTTAGCGACCCTAGATAGACGGTTCTCAGGTCCGGTCCGCCGAAAGTCACGCTCGCCATCCACGGAGCAATCCCCGTCCCCGTGGCAAAGAGCGTCCTTTCGGTGACCCGATTCGCAAGGAACTGTTTCTCGAGCGCGTCAACGTGCCGGGGATCGCCCTCGTCGAGAAGAATCTTGAGATCCCCCTCCGGAGTGAGGACAAAGAGCTTGTCGGAATAGACCATCGTCCCCCAGAGATTGCCGAAAGCATCGAAAGCAATTCCGTCAGGCCACGCGCCCTTGCCAAGTTTGGATGGACCGAAGATTTCGCGTGAGGCAAGGCCGCCATCAGCGTTTACTCGCAATCGGGTAATTCGCCCGCCGGTGGTCTCCACCACATACAGAAACTCCTCCGCGGCGTCGAAGCGGATCTCGTTGGTGAAGTGGAAACCGTCGGCCACGATTCGGAAGGCGCCCGCTTCGTAGCGCGCGATATAGCCATCCGCAAGATCGGTTCGCAGCGCGCGCATCCAGTTGCGCAGAGCCGTGGAGACGGTGATCCAGATCCGATCTTTGGAATCGCGCAGCACGAAATTCACTTTGCCCACCGGTTGGCCGTCAATGCGGTCGGCGAGGGTCTGCGTCTCGCCATCGCGCGACATCGTTTCCAGGCAATCCATACCGAAATTCGAAATTAGGAAAGATCCATCGCGCGCAAAGGCGAGGCCGTTCGGAAGCGTGCCCGTCAGGTACCGGTCGGCTTCGGTTCGGGCGGCGGAGAAAAAGGCCGATCGCTTCTGGGTGATGATTCGTTGTGCGCCGCCGGGCTGGATTCTCACGACGCCGCCGCGAGCGTCAGCGGCCCACAAGGCGCCATCCGACTCAGCGAGGATACACTCGGGACGTTGTAACCCTTCCCCCACATAGCGGATCGAATCCCGGTCGATTGCGAAGTCCCGAATTGGATTGGCCGCCATGACTATGCGGGAAACTCGATTTCATCGAAGAACCGGTAAGACGAAAAGTCGGCGGCGGGCGCGAAGAAGCAAGCCACCTTCATCTCCTCGGTTCCGTTATTTTGCAGCATGTGCACGGCGCCCTGCGGAAACAGCACCACCGTACCGGCCGTTACTTGATCGACAGCCCCCTCCACCATGACTCTGCCCTTGCCGCTAAGGATGTAGATGACTTCCTCGCCATCCGGGTGACTGTGAGCGGGCCTCACGGTCTCGCCCGGCGATACGCGAATCACGCACATGGAGGCGTGAGCGGCGGGAAGTCCGCCTCCGTTCACCAGCCAGCGCAGACGCCGTCCGGGAAGCTGCAGTTCGGCGATCTCATCTTCGTGGATCAGCGGGACGCCCGTCTTTACGCCCGTGATGTCTTTATCCATGCGGCGCTCCCCTATGATCGAAATGTATAGCCCTGCTTTTGCAAATACTGTTTGCTGATGCGCGCGGTCTCCAAAGGCGCGATAGGCGGATTACGGCTAGCATCGAGTTCCACCATGACGATCTTCATCTCAGGCGATTGCTCGAGCAGCGCCAACACCGCCGGTAGATCCACCTTACCCTGGCCGAGCGGGCAGTACTCCGCCCAGTTCGGACCGCCGTTCCAATCCTTCAGATGGACGTGCCGGATCAGGGGCAAGAAATCCTTCACCACTTTCACCGGGTCGGAACCGCCTTTTGCGAGCTGCCCCACATCGGGTCCAAACTTCACGTAGCGCGTGTCCACCGCGTCCAGCACGGCATACACTTCATCGCGGCTCTCGACGCATGTGCCCGTATGTTGGTGCAGCGCGGCGGTAATTCCGTGGCCATCCACCGCTCTCGAGATCTCATTCAAGGCCGAGACGATGTCGCTCTTGCTCGCCTTGAAATCGTAAGACGGTCGCTTCACTCCGTTCGGTCCGATGACTGCGGTAACGCCGCCGGCCTGTTTGATGAATTTGGCCCACAGTACGGCCCTGGCGACCTCATCGGCGCGCTTGGTCGGATCCGTGAGGTTGACATTGCAATAGGCCGAGACTAACGGCAGATGGTTCTCATCCAGCACTTTCTTGAGGCCGCCCTTCGGCTCCCACGCTTCGAAATATTCGCCGAAGGTTTCGTAGCCGTAGTACCCGAGCGATGCCACTTCGGGAATGGCAGTGGCGGCGTCTTGCGGCGTGAAGCCCCAAGTAATTCCGGTATGGCCGATCTTTAATTTTCGCTTTGGTTGAGCCAGCGACCGCGGCACGATTGCGGCGGCGAGTGATGAACTGAGCAGAAATTTCCGGCGATCGATCTTAGGATACATCGCGGCTGCGCCCATTGTAAAATATACAATGTTAATTGCGCAAGAGATGCTGGAGGCAATGTCAGCGCCAAATGATAATGTCCTAATCGTGCCAAGTAGAAATGTCCTATTGACGGGTCCAGGCTGGAGGGGTGGATTCAGGAACATTTCTCATGACGCAAAAGGACCGCGACCGGCTGGTCGCATTGAAAAAAGCAAAGAAGGGCCTGATCACGCAACGACAGGCCGCCGAGGAGATCGGCCAGAGCGAGCGGCATGTGCGCCGGCTGTTGAAGCGGCTAAAGGGCAAGGGGGACAAGGCGTTAGTACATGCCCTGCGCGGGCGGCCGTCCAACCGCAAGCTGGACGAGAAGACCAAGCAAAAAGCGGTGGAGATACTGGGCCGCGAAGTCTATCACGGCTTCGGTCCCACGCTGGCGGCAGAGTACCTGGCCAGCAACCACGACATACATGCCGGTCGCGAGACGGTGCGGAGCTGGATGATCGAAGGCAAGCTGTGGCGTGCCAGCCGGCAGCGGGTCGACACGATCCATCAGTGGAGACCGCGCCGGTCACGAGTGGGCGAGTTGGTGCAGTGGGATACCAGCGAGCATGCCTGGCTAGAGGATCGCGGTCCGAAGCTCTACCTGATCCACATGATCGACGACGCGTCCAGCCGGCTCCATGCGCGATTCGTATTGCACGATTCGACAGCGGAAAACATGCGGCTGGTGTGGAGCTACGTGGAACGGCATGGCCGGCCAGTCAGCTATTACACCGACAAGGCAGGTTTGTTTCAAACGGCTCCGAAAACGGCGCGGTATGCCACCGCGTTACCGCGAGACGAGCGCGAACCTTTACCGCCGACCCAGATCGGACGGGCGCTTCGGGAACTGGACATCGTGTGGATCGGGGCGCACTCGCCGCAGGCCAAGGGTCGAGTGGAACGCAGTTTCCAGACGGCGCAGGACCGTCTGGTGAAAGGTCTGAGGGTGGCTGGGGCAAAGAGCCTGGAACACGCCAACGCCTATTTGGAAGAGGAGTTTGTCGTATGGTGGAACAAAACGATTGCCGTCGTTCCGGCCAGCAGCGACGACGCCCATCGGGCGTTAGGCAAGGAGCACTCACTGGCTGCTTCGCTGAGCTATGTGGAAAACCGACAAGTCAGCGATGGGTACACGATTCAGTTCAATACGCAGACCTACCGGATAGCCCGCAGCGACGTTCGTGCGGGCCTGCGGGGGGCCGCTGTCCGCATCGAGATGCGGCTCGACGCCTCCATGGCGGTGCGCTTCGGCAACCGCTACGTAACGGTCACCGCTTGCGAGCCGCGTCCCAGAGTGCCAAAGCCCAAGCTCGCGCGTGCACGCAAACCCGCCGCACCGCGCGCCAAAAGTCGATGGATGGAGAACTTCCACCTGACCAGTCCGGAGAAAACCGCTCTGTCTGCTCTCGAAGCCGCCGCCAAGCTCCGCAGCTTAAAACCAATTCGGTAGGCCGGGCAAAAGCGGCCCGTCCAACGTCGCGTTTATTTTATTCAAAGCCTCTGCTCGGGAGTCTCACCAAAGTAAGCTTGCCTACAAAAAGCAAAACCCCCGGAGGGTACCCCGCAGGGCCCGGTTAACCGAGGGTTTGCCGCCGTTTACTTCGGAGCCAACTCCGTCGCATCGGCTTTGAATCTTCCCCAGAACCGCGACGTCCCAGAGAATCATTCACACTCTAAACCACACCTCTCGAAACTCACTGCCAAACCGGACATTTCTACTTGGCGGAGTTTAGGACATTTCTACTTGGCGTTGACAGGAGATGCTGGAGGCAACCCCGCTTAGATGCGAGTCGTGGTGATCGGAGGCACGGGACATATTGGAACCTACCTCTCACCTATGTTGGCAGAGGCTGGCCACGAGGTGATTTCCATTTCGCGCGGGGCGCGGCAACCGTACCAGGCGCGCCAGGCCTGGAGTCAGATTGCGAGAGTTACGTTGGATCGTGGGGCAGAGGAGGCGAGTGGCAGTTTCGGTTGCCGAGTGGCCGAACTCGGCGCAGAGGTAGTCATCGATTTGACCTGTTACCAACTATCCAGCGCGGAGCAACTGGTGGAGACGCTTCGCGGTAAAGTCGGTCACTTTATACACTGTGGCACGATTTGGGTGCATGGCCATAGCGTGGTTGTGCCCACCAAGGAGAGCGCTCCGCGCGCGCCTTTTGGTGATTACGGCATCCGCAAGGCGGCCATTGAGACATACCTTCTGGAACAGGCTCACACGGGGTTTCCGGCCACGGTGCTTCATCCCGGACATCTCGTTGGTCCGGGATGGGCGCCAATCAATCCGGCAGGCAATTTCAACCTGGAGATCTTCGCTAACCTGGCAGCCGGCCGCGAGATACTGCTCCCAAATCTGGGAATGGAGACGCTGCACCATGTGCACGCGTCCGACGTCGCGTCGGCATTTGTACGCACGCTAAATCATCGGAATGCGGCGGTCGGCGAGAGCTTCCATGTGACCTCGCCCGCCGCAGTGACCCTGCGCGGCTATGCCGAGCATATGGCGGCGTGGTTTGGCCACGAACCGCAATTGCGTTTCCTGCCGTGGGAGGAGTGGCGTGCGCACAGCCCGGACAAGGACGCGCGCACCACGTGGGATCATATTGCGCACTCACCTCACTGCAGTATCGAGAAGGCGCGGGCGATGCTGGAATATCAGCCGCTTTACGGTTCGCTTGAAGCGGTCGAGGAAGCCGTCAGGTGGCTCGTCCAAAATGGTCATATAGCCTTGGAAGCGAGATCCTAACTACTTTTGGCGCACTAGGTCTTCGACCGCTTGAAAGATTTGTTTAGTTTCTTGTAGCCAAATTTGAGTCGTGCCGCGCGGCGATCAAATCTCCAGTTGATCTTCTTGCGGTCCCGGTTCATACCGCGATTCCAAAGTCGCGTTTCCCGGCGAAGGGTCTTCAGATCTGGAATTCTTCTCTTGCCCAAGCATTGCCGGGCAAACAGGCTGATTTCGATCTCCGCTTGATTGAGCCAACTTCCATGCGTGGGCGTGTAATGGATCGTGAAGCGGTCCCAGATCTCGCCGCCAATCTCCTCGCCAAACACATCAAGCACCGTCTTCCGCCGGTGGGTGTTGAGGTTGTCCATAACCAGATGAATCGTCTTGGCGGCCGGGTACTGCATCGCCACCTCGCAGAGGAACCGGGCCAGTTCAAAGGCCGATCGATCCGGGGTGGGCGAGGTGAAGTGGCGGCCACCCTTGGGTTCCACCGCGCAGAAGACATTCCGCCGTGCCACAACGTTCGTATTCGGAATCTCGCCGGGCTTCCCGTCCCGGCGATGCCGGAGAGGGCGGTCGGATATCGGCATGCAACGTCACCGGTTTCTCGTCCAGGCATACCACCGGTTCCTGCGGAGTATAGGCGTTCATAGGTTTCCAAGACGTCTTCCATCTTGGCGATGTACTCGTCATTGAGGTCGGCGACGCACCACATTTTTTTCCCGCCACGGCCGGAGGTCGTGGTGCTGCAACAGGACGCGAACGGTCTCCCTTCCCACACGAGGCGCGAGTCGCCGCTTGACCGCCTCTTGCGCCACCAGTCGCACGGTCCAGCGCGCGTGACCTTCCGGTGGACCGCCGCATACCATCGCGATGATGCGCTGTTTCTGGCTGGTGTCCAGCACCTCAGCCGCGCCGGGGCGCTGCTTTTCGAAAAGCGCCGAATCCAGACCGCCTTGCCGGTAACGACGGCCGATGTTGCGGATGGCCTGAGGAGTCAGTGGGAGCACGCTGGCAATCCGTGGCGCGCTGGCGCCTTTCGCCAGTTGTAGGAGCGCCAGGGCGCGGAGGACGACCCGAACCTGCTGAACGCCGCCGCTCAACAACTGGGCAAGCTCTTTTCGATCCTTTGGCACCACATCAAAACTCAGAGGTGGACGACCCATACCCTGAGTATGCGCCAAAACAATTCTACATAAAAATGGTTTTTACCAATTCTTCAGGCGGTCGGAGACCTAGTTTGAGGTTCGGGGCGTTCGCGATCCAATCAGTTATAGAGGGTGATTTCTAAGGGTCTGAATCTTCTGCGCCTACCGCAAATCCCCTCTGTGGCCGGAAGCGTGCGGCGTATAGGCTACAAATCGGAGGTTCGGGCCTCGTTTCTCTGGGAACAATCGTGAAGCACGAGAGATTCACACTTCGATTGGCGAATAAAAGCAGCATGGTCCCCTTGGACAACGAGAATCGGCACTTGTCGTTAGATAGAATCTCCGGCGCTGACTGGCGCGTTCAGGTTGCGACGCAGCTCGTAGCGCTCGAGGCATTCGCGGCGAGCTGCCATGGGTACCGCGGCGCCGACATAACCTCCTTGATTCCCATGGCTTTCACCTCTTTCGCAAACTCACCGCCGAAGATCCGGTCGCTGTCCCGAAGCAGATAACGAGGAATCTGGCCTAAGGGAAAGGCGCGCTACGCAGTCCATTCGACCGCGGGATGGTCTGTGACGTTGAAATGGACGACTCGCCTTCGGTCGTGAGCCAAGACCAGGAATACATACAGAACCTGAAAGCAGATCGTCGGCGCCGTGAAGAAGTCAACCGACACGATGATTCTCAAGGAAGGTCCCAGTTTTGCGACGGCGGCTTCCTGCTGCGCAGGTACTTGCCCACGCTGGTCTCGCCGATATCGATACCGAATTTGAGCAAGAGAAGTCGATCGACGGAGGTCAATTTAGGCCGCGTCACCGAGCGGCGCAGGACGCCGAGTTGGTGCTTGAGCGCGACGTTCTCCAACTGAAGGGTGGCTCTAGATTTGAACGCTCCCGATTCGGCGGCGACCAACCCGTGATGCGCGCTGAGCGCCAACCGAGGATTGATGAAGGCCCCGCAAACTCTATGTTCTCATTTAGTTCGATATTTCCGATAGGCACAGGCCCGGGGCAGGATCTGTGGCTGCGCTCTTCGCCATGCCCGCAATATAGGGACGAAGAGATGCGACCGCAACTTTGCGACTGGGTGGGCAGTTGGGCGGGCTGTTTACTCCCGCCACTACCTGTATTAATTATTGAAAGATTTGGTCGGGGCGAGTGGATTCGAACCACCGGCCTCCTGGTCCCGAACAAAAACTCAAAAACCTCTTGCTCGTCACTGATTCTACGATACTTAACCGCACATTTGCAAGGGAAAAATCGCGGGGGCAAGGGCTCAAAAATGCACTTATTTGCGATGAGTGCGTTCGACGTAAGGCGATTGAGCATACCCTCTCGGGCGAAGGCCCACTCAGCATTACCGTCCGTCTTGGACAAGGCTGAATTGTGACGCCAGTCCGCCCGATCAGATTCTTTCGCAGAGCCGTTAATCGCTTGCGGTAACGCTGCCTTCAGCATCAGCAGACCAGTGGTTTTTAAAGTGGCCCTCTCGGGATGCCGGAACTAAACGTCTTCGCATCAATCCCAACAACCCGATCACAATCAACAAGAGGCCCCAGGTGGAAGGCTCGGGCACTGGCGTAATACTCAGTGGGAACCAGGCGGGGGTCGAGATACCGGGGATCTTTTCGGTTATGAACACATATTCGCCCGGTGTCATTACGGGGTTGGTCTCGCCATTTGTGTACAACTGAGCGCCCTCGGTAACAATGAGTCGAAATGATGGATCAAGTATCTCGAGACCTCCGTCATCAACTGCATTAAACCACGTGACGAGGGTCGGAGTGGTTGTTAACGTTTGGAGTACCCCGTCTATGTAGAAGGCGAAGTCAGAGATGGCCGCTTCGAAATTGAAACCGGTTGAACTCGACACGGGGGTTGGATTTGAGTCTGTGAGGAACGAGTAAGTCCAGGTGTTCCCCGGTAAACCGCATGCGATGGATATAGGCCCCGTACCGCATTGGTTGCCGCTCTGAGTCACCAAAAACGTATCTGCGTGGACCACGGTCGGCGCGAACAAGCAGACGATGAACAACAATCTGTTTTTCATGCACTCTCCAGGTGTAAGAAACATGCGCAATTTGGCTGCCAAGTCCGCGAATGAAACTAAAGCAGAAGAAAATTCGGAGATCTGAGGCATATTTTCCATCTCTGATCGCTCCCGCGTTGTCTGGTGATGACAAATATTCGGGGACGAATGTGAAAGCACCGGATAAGTCCCCAAAATTCAGTCGAGACATTGCTGAAAAATCAATACCTCTACGGCGGCTAACAGATTGCCGGAAGGTATTCGTTCAAACAGAAGGGGTTCCCTTTGCGAACACTTCAATCGCTAACGTATGCCTCGGCCCTGGTACTATTTAGTTCGCCGGCAATGGCGGACATAGTCAACGTCATGTCGGAGGTCGATCAGGGCGGTGTTGCTGTGCCGGGTTGCGGGGGTGCAACAGCCGGCACGTCGTTCGCTGCCACCAGTTTCTCTTGCAATTTGGATGGCTTCTCCTATTCAGGGTATGCCAGCGGTCAAACCGGCCTTGGACCATATGGGATCGGCGTCAGCATGGAGGCTGGTTCGTCTGGCGTTAAGTTCACACCCCCTTTTTACACTTCGGAATCCAGCGTGTCATTATCTTGGAGCCAAGACTTCGTGATTGAAGGTGCGCAGGGGAACGGATTCGTCGAATTCGATCTCGCCCGAGGAGGGGATGGCTTTAATCTCGAAGAGGGGGCAGGCCTGTCCGTAGACCTCTTTGGATTTTCTCTTCCAGACGGGGCCGAAAGCTCGGGGCCTGTACCCGTCACGTTCGGCACGCAATATACAATTTCCATGAGCGGCTTCCTGAAGTGCTCCGCCTTTGATGCGTTTGGCTGTGGTTCCCTTTTCGTCGATATATCTGATATAGAGTTTATGGACGCCTCGGGGAATGTCTTATCCGGTGTCAGCCTAGAACCCGTTCCCGAGATATGCAGTTGGTTACTACTTGCTACGTGTGCCGCACCGGTTATCTTTTGGCGGCGCTCAGGTTCGAAGAGGGTTTAATCAGCGCAGGTGAAGGCGTTCGGGGTTTGGGCAGTTTCCCACTAGCCCAAACCGATGAATCACTTTCGCTCTTAAAGCCCCAACTTCCCCCCGCTATTCTCCCTGAACAAATTTCCATCCCTAATGTACCGCCTTACCATCTGAACCGACCGATGCCCAGTTTGGTTCATAATGCTCCGCTCCGAAGCCCCAGCAATCGCCGCACTCGTGGCATGTCCAGCACGGAGGGAATGACCGGCGTAGTTGGCAGGGTTGAGACCGGCCCGCTCTGCAAGCTTCTTAACCACCCTCGCAACATCGTTAGACGACAACCGGCTCGCCTGCACCTGCCCGTGACGATTGATCGAACGGAATAGAGGCCCTGCAATGATAGTCGCCGATTCGATCCACCCTTGCACCGTCCGCACGGGACAAGTCCCGGGATTCGACCCGTGCGGTATCCCAATCTTCCGGCCCTCTCCTGCCTGATCGGTCTTGGAGCGCCGTAGCGTAACCGTGAGGCCGTCCTTCCCAAACGAACAATCCTGCACGTCTAGCGCTACCAATTCCGAACGCCGGAATGCTCCCGCAAATCCCAACAACACGAGAGCGCGGTCTCGAACGCCAATGAGGCCGGAGTCTGTTGCCGGAATCATCGCCCGAATATCGTCCGTCAATGCCGGCGCTTTTTGGACAGGCGCAGTACCCTTCATTCGCCGAATACCCTTCATGCAATTTCGGACGATGGCGGTATGCGTGGGGGAATCGAGTCCTACCGCCCTGTGCGCCTCCGTGATTGCGTTCAGACGGCGTTGAATACTGCCCACCTTTAGACGGCCTGCACATTCCGCGATGTAGGACGCTACGGTTTCAGGCGTTGATGGTAATGGAGACACGGTTTGGGTCTCACACCACCCGCAAAAGTCCCTCCAGTCGCTCTGGTAACCCCGCAGCGTGTTCTCCGCCTCCGATGCTCGGATGTACTCGCGTACCTGATCGGTGAGAGGCGAGGGGAGCGGAATCGCATCCGCCCCCTTTCCGTTGATTGGCCCTACCAGCAAAGGCATTCCGGGCGGTTTGTGGGCCAACGAGTTCTTGGGGTTCAACGTTCCGTTGCCGGGGGAAGTGCGCTAATTATTTCTGTGCCGCAATCGCAGCCTTCCTAAGCTCAGAAGACTGTCGTATTCTGCCAGGCCTTGTAAATAACTGATAAACAATGTCCCTTACAAGTTCGAGTAGAATTGCTGCCCGTTCCTGACTTACGTCTGGTAGATGAGGATGAGAGCCGTCGTGGCCAGCCATCATGATTTCGAGAGCCAAGCGCTTAGTTTCATCGTCCAGACTAGCTTCCCTAGCCATCTCCTCAATCTGTGTACGAATCTTTGTGGAACTCTCGGCTCCAAGATGGGTGCAAATCGCCTGAATCGTCCTCCGACATAGCGCCGAAAACCCATTATATGAGCTTACGGAAAGACAATCTAATGCTTCACTCAGTTCCTTTGCCACGCTAGGTAGTACATGCTCATATTCAAACGGTTCTTTAACGGGGAGTATCAACTCTGGTTCGGCAACTATTGCAGCGCGTTGGCTATCCCAGTGTTGTATCTTCCACCGAATAGGTATACCTCTACTGCAAGTGTCGCATATGTATCCGACTATAACTTCCATCGCGTGGTCCTTAGAACATCGGTCTGTAAGCTGCGTCGCAAGGCTAAAGCGCGTACCGGTTTTGCAAAACGGGCAGATCCCGCCAAGTTGCAACCCGGTCAGTTGTTCTGGTGGCTGAGGGCCAATAACCTTTATCATAAGTACGAGTTTCCGATGCTTATCTTACAACACTCAAGCTCTTTGGCAAGTTCACGGGTCTGGCCGCCCCTTGTTTCCGTACGGTGCAACGCATCCGAGGGGCAGATCAAACAAAGCCCCAGGGTACGCGGCGGCATTTGACCCAGACCGTCTCCTCGCCTTCGATCCGCACGTAGCCCAGTTTCAGCAAGAGCCCGAATCCCTTCTCATTCGGGTCTTCGACGCCAAATTGCTTGACAGATGGAAACGCAAATCGTTCGGCCCAATACCGCACCATTTGGCCGCCTAGCCCTGCCCGTTGGCGGTCCTTCAAAACGAACGCTTGCCACAGTACCGGCATGGATCTAGCAGTCCACATCACGTAGCCAAAATATCCGCGATCATCGAGGCCTACCGCTACTCTATGGTCTTGGTCGCTTCCATAGATGAATCGTCTATCCTCATCCTGCGCCATCAGACACAGCAGCCGTGCAATCGCAAAATCCCGCTTTGTTCGGCAAATTGCTAATGACCATCCATTCCATTGCCCGGCGCGCCGGAGTAGGCCAGGGTTCCACTGTGGATCGAGAACATCTTTGGGATCGACGATGGCGTCCTCCACAATCGCGGCGACAACATTGCCGCAGTTACAAATATAATAGGGGCCGCTCCAACTCAGGTTCATCCGGGTAATTTTCACCTCTTCACCACAGCATTGGCAGATCGCTACGGTGACGATTCTCTTACCATCTCCCCAATCGTCACGGGGAAATGCGGACTCGCAGTGGTAGCACCTTGGAGGCTCATCGTCGAGCGAGGAGAGCCTGTCCGTCCTTTTGCCACAGTCGGGACACTGCCAGAAGTGGAACACGGCGGCTCGCTTGCTGCTCCAACCCAGAGCCGTGAGAGGGGCTTCCGCCATACGATCCGAATCATTCGTCCATTCAGATCCTATCGCATCGTTCTTGGATGCATGTCTGCATAAGAAAAGCCCAACCCCCGAAAGAGTTGGGCCTTCCCAATCGCCTCGAACTACCTCCTCGCCCTCAACCCCTCCGCGATCTTACCGTCTAGCCGACAGCGGGAAAAACTTCTGATGGGCCGCTGCTACCTGTTCGATACCGATTGCTCTGAGATAAAGCTGAGTTGTCGATATCGAGCGATGGCCGAGTATCCGGCAGAGGGTGAAGAGGTCGCCGCCGTTACGCAGGTAGGTGCAGGCGAAATAGTGTCGACAGGTATGCGGGCTCACACGAACGCCGTTTATCCGCAGCCGCGTCGCTAGCTTTTTGAAATCCCGCAGGAAATTCCGTTGCGTTAGCTTAGTCTTGATTCGTGTGCCAAACAGCAGTTCATCAGGCTTGAAACCGCCGCGATTGACGTGACGCCAGAGAATTTTATGGAGTTCAATGCTCATGGGAACGAGCCGGTGTTTGTTCCCTTTTCCCAAGACCTTGATAACCAAATTGTCGAAGTCGCAATCGCTGTTCCGAATTGCGAGTCCCTCCGCTATACGGATTCCGCAATCGAACAGAACGCAGCAGAGCGTATGGCAGCGGTGCTCCCAATATTTCTGAGCCTTGAATTCGATGATAGCCTTGACGTGTTCTGGTTTGAAGACCTGAAGTAGCTTCTGTTCTTCTGGTAGATAGGCTAAATGCCGCCCCTCCTTCGTCACCGGGTTATATTCCCCAACCCATTTCCAATACGTGTTCATCGCGCAGATGTAGGTATTGCAGGATGTGGCCGCGACACCAAGGCTCCGCAGCTTGATTAGCCACGCCTTTGGGTCGCCGTCAGAATGTTTGGTCCACGAGGCAAATGCCCAGCGGTAGTAGGCAAGAGTTTTTTCGGAGACGCCCATGAGGTAGCGGCGTTCCTGCAAGAAATCTTCGAATCGTTCCATCCCAGCTCCTTTGAGCCAAGAGGTCACTTTCAAAAATCTGGAAGGGAACCAACCCCACTAAGTGCTTTATAATGTGAAGGTTGGTCGGGGCGAGTGGATTCGAACCACCGGCCTCCTGGTCCCGAACCAGGCGCTCTACCAGGCTGAGCCACGCCCCGATCTTTCCAGTGTAGCCGCTTGCGGCTCCCTTGCACAAGCGCGTACCATCGGATTCGTGGCCGATACCGAAAAACTGCGCGACCTGCCGTCGGTTCATGAAACGCTCGAGCGCCTGCCGCCGGGGTGCGCGCGCTTCCCGCACGCCGTCGCGGTCACGGAAATCCGGCGCGCGCTCGAAGCCGCGCGCGCCGAAATCCGCAGCGGCGGCGGCAATGGCCTTTCCATCGAACAGCGCGCCGTCCGGGCGCTCGATGCGCTTGAACGGACGTCCTTACGCCGAGTCATCAATGCTACAGGCGTGGTGGTGCATACCAATCTCGGCCGCGCGCCGTTGGGACCCGTCGACTTTCTTCCTGGCTACTCGAACCTCGAATACGATATCGCCGCGGGCCGCCGCGGCAAGCGCGATATCCACATCGGCGGCCTCATCGAGCGCCTGCTCGACGCGCCAGGCATCGCCGTGAACAACAATGCCGCCGCGCTCTTTCTCGCGCTCAATGAACTCGCCGCGGGTGGAGAGGCAATTGTCTCGCGCGGCGAATTGATCGAAATCGGCGACGGCTTCCGCATCCCCGAGATCATGCAGCGCTCCGGTGCCGTCCTTCGCGAAGTGGGAACCACCAACCGCACCACCATCGACGATTATCGCGGCGCCATCGGCGATCGTACCCGCCTCCTGCTGCGGGTGCACCCCAGCAATTTCCGTATCACCGGATTCACCGCGCGCCCTACAGTCCGCGAACTAGCGGCGCTCGGCCGCGAGCGCGGCTTGCCGGTTTATGAGGATCTCGGCAGCGGCTGCCTGGTCGATCTGCGCGCGTTCGGAATCGACGAGGCGCTCGTCTCCGATAGCCTGCGCGCCGGCGTCGATCTGGTCTCCTTCAGCGGCGATAAGTTGCTCGGCGGCCCGCAGGCGGGCATCCTCGCGGGAAAACCGGAGATCGTTGGGCGGCTGCGTCGCAATCCGTTGTTCCGCGCGCTGCGGCTCGATAAGACGATTTACCAGGCGCTCGAACACACCCTGCGCGCCATCCTACTGGAACGTTGGGAACAGATACCCGCGTTGGCGATGATTCGCCAGACGCCCGGCGAGATTCGCGCGCGCGCCGAAGCCCTGGTTGCGGTTATACCGGAGCTTGATGCGGCGATCATAGAAGGCCGCTCCGTAATCGGCGGCGGCGCGACGCCGGAGCAATCGATTCCGACTTGGCTGATCGCGCTGGAGGGCGATGCGAATCGGGTCGAGCGGGTCACTTCGCGGCGGCGATCCCCCGGTGATTGCGCGCATCGAAGACGACCGAGTAGTGCTCGACTTGCGAACCGTGTTTCCCGAGGAAGAGCGTGAGTTGAGCCTCGCGCTACACGCGATTGCGCACGCCGGAAAACCTACGCCACGGAGCTAAGCGCGTTCCTGGTAGGTTCCTTCCGCGGTATTAACGCGTATCTTCTCGCCTTCCGTGATAAACGGCGGAACCTGTACCATAAGGCCGGTCTCCATCTTAGCGGGCTTCGTGACATTCGAAACCGTGGCGCCTTTTAAACCCGGCTCGGTTTCGACTACGGTCAGATCCACGGTGGGCGGAAGTTCGACGCTGATCGGCTTGCCTTCGTAAAACTCCACGGAGACTTTCAATTGCGGAATCAAATAACTCGTGGCATCGCCCAGCAGATCTTTGGTCAGGTGCATCTGCTCGTAGTTCTCGCTGTTCATAAAGTAGAAGTATTCGCCGTCGTCGTAGAGATACTCCATCTCGATCTGATCCAACTGGGCCTTCTCGACTTTGTCTTCCGATGAGAACCGGTGCTCCGTCATGTTGCCGCTGCGCAAATTGCGCATCTTGGCTTGTACGAAGCCGCGAAGATTGCCCGGCGTCCGGTGCGCCACGCTAAAAACCGAATGAAGCTCGTTGTTGAACTTGATCACCATGCCCGGACGCATCTGTGTCGATGAAATCATGAAACTCCCCGATGTGAATGTTTAAGTACCAGTATAGCTAAAACGGCAGAATCTCTTCCCGCACAGGGTCGAAATCGATGCGCCGCTTCTGCATGTAGGAGATGTTCCCCAGATGTGAAGCCTGCGCGGAGCGATGCCCAATCAGCACATCGCCGTTCGGGCTCTTGCGCGATCGCACGCAATCGAGAAAGTTCTGCATATGTTGTTGGTCCAGGTTGCCCTCCGCCTGCACGGTCACCGGCGGAGCGCCTTTCTCGGCGGAGTGGAATTCGTAATGTCCGCGGTCGATCAGCAAGCGCCCTTTCGTGCCTGCAAACTCCACGCCGGCGCCGGTGATTCCGGGAGCCAGCGTCGCCTCGAACGTGGCTGTGAATTCCGATGGGTATTCCAGCAGCACGTTGATGGTGTCGGGCGCGGTGCGGCCGTCCTTGTAGTTGTAAACGCCGCCGATGGCGCTTGCCGCGACAGGGTTGTCTTGACTCATAAACATATGGACTACGTCAATCCAGTGGGTGAACAGATCGGTCACCTGGCCGCCGCCGAAATCGAGGTAGGCGCGCCAGTTCCAGTATTGCTGCGGGTCCCAATCGCGCCACTTGAGGCGGCCCAGGTAAGCGGCCCAATCGAGATTCTCGGGCTTGGTCTGGAGAGACGCCGGCGCTTTGCGCAGGTGGTATCCGTTGCCGTGCCACCATGTGCGCGCCAGCGTGACTTTGCCCAGCCTGCCCGAATCGAGATACTCGCGCTTGGCTTCCAGGTAATGCTTGCCGGAGCGCTGCTGCATTCCCACCTGGCAGATGCGGTTATTGACGCGCGCCGCTTTGACGATGGCGGGCCCTCTTCCGGTTTGAGGCTAAGCGGCTTCTCGATGTAGACGTCTTTTCCCGCGTGGAGCGCGTCGAGCCCAATCGGCGCGTGCCAGTGATCGGGCACGGCGATCAGCGTGGCGTCCACCTCTTTGAGGTCGAGCACGTAACGATAGTCGCGAAAGGTACGCGCCTTGGGACCGATCTGCTTCGCCTTATCGAGCTGGTCGTCCCAGATGTCGCTGAGCGCGACAAGGTCCACGCCAAGTTTCGCGAAGTTGGAAAGGTCGCTGCGTCCGCGCTCGCCGCAGCCGATTAGCGCCAACTGGACGCGGTCGTTTGCGCCCATCACGTGCGAGTAAGAGAGCGCGGTAGCGGTGGTCACGCCCCGCAGGAAGGTACGCCGTGCGACGTCGTGGTCTGGCATATCTCGCATTGTGTCACAGGCTCGCAGCCGTGTTCGGAACGCCGCCTCGCTATACTTTGGATGGCGGGACCCATGGGCGAGTACGACAACGAACTATCCAAACTGGTGGCCGAACTGAATCGCGCCGCGCCGAGCACCAAGGCCGCGATGGCGCGCATTCCGCAATCCACCGCATCTCTCGATCAGCTATTGTCCACGGCAGCGAAACGCAACGCGTCGGACGTCGTGGTGGTAGCCGGCGCTCCCGCCGTCTTTCGCATCAACGGCGCGCTGAACCTGGCGAACGGCCCATCGCTCGAGCCGGACGATGTGCGCGCGCTGGTTCTGCCGCTGCTTGAACCTTCACAAATGGAGGAGTTGCAAAAGCGCAAATCGGTGGACCTCGGCTTCATGCGCGAGGGCCTCGGCCGCTTCCGCATCAACATCCATCACCAACGCGGTACGCTTGCGGCGAGCATCCGGCTGCTGCCCTCGCGCATCCCCTCGCTCGAATCGCTGCACCTGCCCACGTCGCTCGCCAAGCTGGCCGAGCGGCGGCAGGGCCTGGTGTTGGTGACCGGCGCGACGGGCTGCGGAAAAACTTCGACCCTCGCCGCGCTGATCGATCTGGTGAATTCGAAACGCGCGGCGCACATCGTGACCATCGAAGATCCGGTGGAGTATCAGCATCCCAATCGGAGTTCGGTGATCGAGCAGATCGAAGTCGGCCGCGACACGCCGGATTTTGCCGTTACGCTGCGCAGCATCATGCGCCAGACGCCCGACGTAATCCTGGTGGGCGAAATGCGTGACGCGGAGACAATGGCCACCGCGCTCACCGCGGCCGAAACCGGCCACCTGGTGCTTTCGACCTTGCATACAAACGATGCCGTACAGGCCGTCGCGCGCATCCTCGATTCTTTCCCCGCCGCCAACCAGCCGCAGATCCGCCAGCAGCTTTCGCTCGCGCTGGCCGCGGTGATCGCGCAGCAGCTCATCCCCGGCGCGGACGGAGTAAGCCGCTGGCCGGCCACGGAGGTGATGATCGCCACGGACGCGGTGCGCGCGTTGATCCGCAAGGGCGAAGACCACCAACTCCGCTCGCAGATCTCCGTAGGCCGCGCGGAGGGCATGATGACCATGGAGCAATCGCTGGCGGAATTGCTGCGGGTGAATCGCATCACGCGCGAGACCGCTCTGGCGCATTGCTTCCGCACGGACGATTTTCAGAGATACGCCTCCTAAGATTTTAGTTGACAACGCCGCCTCCGCGGGCGCATACTCCTAAGTGTTTAGGAGGTAGCTTGCCGGGAGGAAGAATTGCCCTCGCGATAGCCGGATGGGCGTTGGCGTGGGCGCAATCGGCTCCGCCGCCTCGAGTAGCCTATGAGGCCGCTTCCATTAAGCCGAGCGATCCGAAAAATCCGCGCCGTTCTGGCATGGAATTTCTTCCGGGTGGGCGCTTTCGCACGGCGAACATGCCGCTGTTTATAGTTGTGGCGACGGCGTATAACATTCCCTGGCAATCCCTGGAATCGCTGCGGCTGCGGATGCGAAACGTTCCGGACTGGGCTCTCGCGGAGAAATACGATATCGAGGCAACGCCCGAGCGGGGATCGGCGTCCCCGGGAGCAACCGCGCAAGCGCGAAACGAGAGGATCCGGCTGATGTTGCAATCGGTGCTGGCCGATCGCCTCAAGCTGCGAATGCTGCGCGAGACAGTAGAGATGCGCGTCTACGCGCTGATGACAGCGGCCCACGGCCCCAAGCTGGAAAAGGCGAAGATCGCGGAACAGGATTGCACAGAGAGCCCTGTTTTCGGCGGGACCGCCTGCCATCAATTCATGGGAGGGGTGGGTCGCGGCGTCCACGGAGGAGCCGTCGATATGCTCGATCTGGCGCTCTACGTTTCTAACTGGACCGACGCGCCGGTTATCGATCGGACAGGTTACAAGGGCCTGTTCAGCATACAAACGGAAGGATGGGCTACGCCACTGGCTGACGATCCGTCACGGCCCAGCCTGGCCGAAGTTCTGGCGCGGTTCGACTTGAAGTTGGTGGAGAAGAAGGCGCCGGTGGAAGTCTTTGCGATCGAGCACATCGAGCGGCCCTCGGAGAATTAGGAGACTACTTTGCCCAAACGAAAAACCCCCGCGCAGCAACTCACGCCCCTGGAACTGGAGATCATGAACGTCTTGTGGGAAACCGGGCCCGCCAACGTCCAGGCCGTTCAGGCCCATATGCAAGGCCGCGAGCTGGCTTACACCACGGTGCAAACCATGCTGAATATTTTGCACCGTAAGGGCAAGGTCAAACGCCAGTTGAAGGACCGCGCCTATGTGTATCGCCCCGTGCTGAGCCGCCAGAAGGCGGTGACGCAAGCGGTGGGCGATATGCTCGACCGTTTTTTTGGAGGTTCGGCCGATAGCCTCGTGTTGAACCTTGTGGAAACCCGGCATTTGACGCCGGAGAAACTCGCGCGGATCCAGGAGATGGTGAAGCGTGCCGAGGAGAAAAAACATGGAAACGATTAGCCGCGAAATGCTCACGTTCTTATTGAATTCGCTCTGGCAGATCCCGTTAGTAGCTGCGGTGGCGGCGCTGGCCTGCCGGTTGATGCGCCATGGACCCGCCGCTCATCGCCACGCGGTATGGGTGGCGGCTTTGGGGGCGGCAGTCCTGCTGCCGCTGGGCAGTATCCGGCGCGAGCAACCGGCCCAGGGGCCGAGCTTCGATCCCTCTTCGGTAATGCGCGACGCGCCCGCTTCGCTGCCCTCCGCTGCGCGCGCAGGCTACCGCTCAACTTCCCGTGCGGCCTGCCCCCGCGCCGCGAACTGTTTCGCTGGCGGAAACCACCGCCGCCATCCTGATCGGCGCTTACTTTCTGTTTGTGCTCTTTCGCCTCGCCCGGCTGGCGCTGGCGGCGAGTCGCACCGTCGCGTTGCGTCGTGGCGCGCATGGCGCGCCTGTTTCGGATTTGCTGGAGCGGGTATGGAACCGGTGCCAGGCGGAGTTTGGCCTGACGGGCGTAGAACTGCTCTCCTCGGATGAGATATCCGGCCCGGTCGCCGCGGGACGCGTGATCATTCTGCCTGAAAGCCTGCTCAGCGAGCCTGACGAAGAGGTTCTCACCACCGCCATCGGCCACGAAATGGCGCATATCGCGCGTCAGGATTTTGCGCGCAACCTCCTGTATGAAATCCTGCGGCTGCCGGTGAGCTATCATCCGGCGGCCTGGCTGATCCGCCGGGGCATTATTGGCGCGCGAGAAATGGCGTGCGATGAACTGGTCGCCGGGCGGCTCATCAATGCCGGCGCCTATGCGCGGTCGATTATGAGCATTGCGGCCGGCATGACCACGCCAGCCCAGCCGGGTTATACGTTGGGCGTGCTGGATGGCGACAATCTCGAAGAGCGCGTCCGCCGGCTGGTGGAGCGGCCGGCTGCGAACCTCAAGCGCGCGCGCCTGCTGCTGGCGACCGGCCTTGCAGCGCTCGCAATCTGCGCCGTCGTCGCATCGAGTCTCGCGCTGACGGCTCGCGCTCAAGATGGCGTCAACGATCTGATCGCGAAAGCCGCGGCGGCCTACAATCGCGGCAATTACCAGGAGGCCGCGAATCAACTGCAGAGCGCAGTCCGGATGGAGCCGGCCAATCCGAAAACCAAACTTCTCTTTGCCCGGGCCCTGATGCAGCAATACGTACCCGGCACGGATCCCGCCAATCCCGTGGTCTCTCTGGCGCGGCAGCAATATCTTGATGTCTTGGCGCTCGATCCCCACAACAAGGCAGCGCTGAACAGCATGATGATGTTGCAGGCGAATACCAAACAGTTTGCCGACGCGCACGACTGGGCGCTCAAGGCTATCCAGGCCGATGCAAACGACAAAACAGCCTATTACACCGCGGGTTTCCTCGACTGGTCAATGACGTATCCCGATTACGCTGCTGCGCGGAAAGCCGCTGGCATGCAGCCCGCCGACCCCGGCAACATTCCCGACGTCGTCTTGCGCCAGAACCTCCGCACGCAGCATCAGGCGCAGGTGGAAGACGGCTTCCGCATGCTGCAGATCGCTCTGCAAATCGATCCGGGCTATTTCGAAGCGATGGCTTACATGAACCTGCTGCACCGAATCCAGGCGGGCATGGCCGACACGCCTGAGCAAGCCGCCGAAGACATCGCAGAAGCGAATGATTGGGTCGATCAGGCTGTCGCCGCCAAACTCCGCGCTGCGCAAACTCCTGCACCAGCGCAGAAAGCGCTCGACGCGGATGGGTTCGCCACAGCGCCGTTCGTGGCCGCCCCGCCACCTCCTCCGCCACCACCGCCTCCGCCGCCAGGCTCGCAGCACGCTCCGATGGTTGAAGGACCAATTCGTGTCGGACCGCGCATCATGCAGGCGAAGTTGATCACAGCGCCCCCACCGGTTTATCCGAGCGATGCGCGCAATGCGGGGGTCTCGGGCGAGGTGCTTCTGAACGTTACCATCGGCAAGGACGGCTCGGTCGCGAGTGTGCAAGTCGTCACTGGCGATGCGATGCTGGCGCCTGCGGCGCTCGCGGCCGTCCGGCAGTGGAAGTACCAGCCGACATTGCTGAACGAGCAGCCGGTGGAAGTGGTCACCCAGGTGAGTGTGAACTTTACGCTGGCCCAGCAGTAGCCACCGAGGCCTACTTCCTGGGCAGATCCGGAAAGCGGGAGTACAGATCGTCGCGAAGCTCCCGCGCGGCTGCGGGGTCTTCGGACGAACGGTCGATATTCCAAATCAGCGGTTCCGCCATGTTGCGCAGGGCGCCTTCGCCTGTGCCCAGGTTCAGTACGTATTGGTGAACTCCATCGGTAACGCCGGCAGTCCCGGAGTGGGCGGGGCGGAAGATGCTGCTGGTCTCCAGGTATTCGGTGAATGCCAGGCCCTTGCTTCCACCGGCTGACGTATCGGAGTTCAGGTACGGAACCAGCGAGGACGCTCGCATCCAATTCGCGCGCGGCAGGCCCGCAATTTCCAGAATCGTTGGCGCCAGGGCTGTTTGGTCCGCGACGAAGGCAACGCGCGCGGATCGTTCCTGGCCTGGCATTCGCACGATCAAAGGAATGTGAATTTCGGGTAGCGTTTGATAGGGCAGTTCGTGCTGGAAGACGCCGCCCTGAAAGCTTTCGCCGTGGTCCGCCGAAACAATTACGGCTGTATTCGCCAGCTTGCCGTGCGTTTGCAATGCGGATATGAAATCGCCAAAGGCACTGTCGGCGTCGGCCACGAATTCGTCGTAGCGCAGGCGATCCTTGTCCACCTGGGTTTGTAGTTCTGGCGTGTAGGTGGGCCCATGAATGAAGGCGACCTGCGCTTCGGCCGTCCGCATCTCCGGCCCCGGTAGAAACCGGCCGAGATGGGCGGCGGGAAGATAGGGGTAATGCGGCGCCATGACGTGCACCCAAAGGAAGTATCCTTCCGGCAACCGCTTCATCAGGTCTTCAGTCCGCGCAAAGATCTCCGCGGGCGGATAGCTGGATCTCGATTCGGTGAACAGCTTGTGGTCGAATGCGTTTAGCTGGGCCGGCACGAAATGCGCGGCCCGTTCGAGATCTTGGAACTCGTCCAGCCGGCTGCCGAACCGCTCGGGCGGATGCAAGAACCCGATCGCGTTCCAGAACTGGATAAAGCCGCCGGTCCGGTAGACGGGGCCTTCCAGGAAATCGAAATCGGGACTCTGCCACGACGCCAGGTCATACGCCATGGGGCTCGCGATTGCCGCGGCGGTGGTGTATCCGGAATCCCGCAGCAGACGCGGCAGGGTTTGCGCGGCCCGCGCTCCACGCAGACGCCCCGCCAGATGATAGACGCCTGTCTCGGAAGGCGCGAGTCCGGTCAAAAGCGACGCCAGGCTGGGCGTTGTAAAGGTGGAAGCGGAATAGAAATTGGTGAACACCGAAGCCTGACGGGCGAATTCGGCGAGGCGCGGCGTAGTCGGTAAGCGGTACCCGTAGACCGACATATCCTCGGCCGTGAGGGCGTCGAACGTGATCAGCAGGATGTTGGGATGCGGTCGCGCCGGGCTGTGGCGATCCTTTGCCGAAGCCGGCGAGGTTCGGCCTATCGCTACCAGAACAACCACCACGGTGGCTATCGCGAGCATCACGCGGCGCGTGGTTCGCTCACCAAGAATGCCGTCGAATGCGGTGATCAATCGCTTACGTCGCGAGGGGTTCAACAGCGCCAGGAGGAAGGCCACAAAAAAAACGGCGCAAACTGCCGATTGCTGACCCCTGGAGAGATGCGCCCAGTCCGCGATCACCGTGAGCGCGATGAAGAGATCCACGAATACCGCGATGGCCGAGACCGCGTGGACCGAGGCGCGCGCCGCGCGGTCGCGGGACGCTTGCTTCATGAGAAAGGGCGCAGTTACCGCCGCGCTCACCGCCGCGAAAACCACCGCCGCCAGCGCCGCGAAGACGAAACGCATCGCCACTTCGTAAGCGACGTCCCCCGATGTCAGGTAGTAGAGCCAGCCCGATACTTTTCCGGGAAAAAGGAGCAACCCCGAGGCCAGCAAAAAGCTGGCGGCGTATATCGTAGTGAAGCGAAACCAAAGCCCGAGAAGGGTGTGGCTGATTTTGTTATTCCGCGGCGTCATTGGTTCGCCGGTTGAAACAACGGTCGAGCCACTGGAGCGCCATTTTTGCCTTATCGCGGAAAAACACCATTACGGTCGCGCCGAGTACGAACAGGGGGGTTAAAGTCTGCGTTATCAGTCCCGTCGTATTTGGATCCACGTATGCGAACGCTGGTGTTGCGGTCAAAATGAACATCAGCGATACGCGAAACGCAATTCGCTTCCCTGCGACTTTTGTGATCATAGCTCGTAGGTTCCTTAAGTCTAAAGCACAACCGCTCGAGACATGTTGCGGCGCCGAATAAAATTGTACAGCGAAAGACGCTGCGGCTTCATTCAGTTTTATGCAAGGCAGCAATCGAACGTACTAGCTCTTTCGGACAGTATACGAAGCTTAGCAGAATTTCAAATCGATATTCACTATTTCCAAGTTCATTTTCGCCCTCTAGTGGCGAAAACGTTAGGAAGCCAAAAGGGCGGTCACAGAAGTTCTAAATTTTCTATTTGCCTGACGATAAAGCACTTGCTGATTTTGAGCAGAGCTGGCTTAGATGTACGCCAGCTAATATGGGGACGTGGAAAGAGTCGTACGAATCGATCGCGCTTACATGGTGGCCGCGGCGGCGGCCCGGGATTTCAACGATGAGCTTACCGTCATCATGAGCAGCCTTGAAGGGGTACTAGAGTACCTGGAGGACGGGCACCCAGCCTTGCCGCTGCTAAACGACCTTCAGGGTGCGGCGCAAAGGTGCATCTGGAAGTCGGCGGGGCTGATGGAATTCAGCGCGCGGCGCGGCGTTCCGCCGGTAGTCGCGCGGCTGGAACAACTTCTTGACCGGTGACGGGGGAGCAGCAGGCGCTCCCCAAAGGCCGGGCCAACTTGGGACGCTGCCCTCGTGCGCCCTGTACGAGCGTTGCCGGGGTTTTCACGTTTGATGTATACTCCGGTCATCCGGGGTGCCCAATGGAGTCCACGATTGACTTTTCGCGGGAGAGCGGGGAATTGCGCAATGTATTGGCGTCCGGCGTGTTTGACCGGTCGCCGATGCTTGCCCAGCTGCTCAAATACGTCTGCACGAAGTATTTTGAAGGGTCCGCGGAAACCATCAAGGAATACAGTATTGCCGTTGATGTCCTGGGGCGTCCTCAGGATTTCGATCCCAAAAAGGATTCGATCATTCGCGTCCAGTTCCACCGGCTCCGCGAGAAGCTGAACGAATATTACGCCAACGGGGGATCGAATCGCCCTGTTCGGATCGTGATCCCGCACGGGCACTATTCTCCTCAGTTTGTGTTTCACGAAGAGCTATTGGAGAGCGAACAGCACGCCGGTCCGCTACCCGGCTTATTTGCTTCGTCCGTTGTGAGCTTGCCGGTCGAAGAGGTCGCCGGGATCCGGGCCCCCCGCTTGGCCACCCCGAAGAGATTCCTGCTCAGGCTCGCTCTGGCGGTTGGCGGTCTCGCCATTCTGGGTACGCTGGCATTCTCGCTCGGAGGCTCGCGCAAAAGCCCGAACGAGACCATCGTAGCCGCCCCAGTGGGCGATTCTATTCGTATTCTGCCGGGGCTCGGGGATGGCAATTATACCGATGGATACGGTCATGTTTGGGTGAGCGACAGGTTTTTCCATGGCGGGTCGGTGGCTACTTCGGGGAACCACCCAGTATGGGGCACACGCGATCTGCGGCTCTATCAGAGCTGGCGTCAGGGAACGTTCTCCTATGACATCCCTGCTAAGCCGGGCCATTACGAGTTGCGGCTTCACTTTGCCGAGACGTATTTCGGGGACGGGAATGCGGCGGGATACGGCGGCGAGAACACCCGCTTCTTTGACATCTCGATCAATGGCGTCACGGTCAAGCGGCACTTCAGCGTGGCGGGCGAAGCCGGCGTAAACGTCGCGATCGTTAAGGTATTCCAGGATGTTACTCCGGCTGGCGATGGCTTCGTCCATATCGGCTTTATCAAGTCGGCCAATGAGCCATTCGTAAACGCAATCGAACTCACGCCGGGATTGCCCGGTAAGCTCAGTCCCATCCGCCTCATCGCCCAACCCCCCGGATACACCGATGCGAACGGGCAGGTGTGGGCGTCAGATCGCCTGGCGATCGGAGGCCAGGTAGTGACGCGCAGCGCCGATATCGCCGGCGCTGAAAATCCTCAACTTTACGCCGGCGAGCGCTTCGGCAATTTCAGCTATACCATCCCGGTGACGCCTGGAAAGTATTCGGTTGTTCTGCACATGGGCGAACGCTGGCTCGGTCCGGGCCAGCCCGGGGGACGCGAAGGAACGGGTTCGCGTGTATTCGACCTTCTCTGCAACGGGGTCTTCCTGGAACGAAACTTCGACGTCTACTCTCGAGCGGGTGGCGCCAACCGGGCTCTGACGAGAACGTATCGTGGAATCGAGCCAAACCACCAGGGAAACATCGTATTGTCTTTTGTGCCGATCAAGAACTTCGCAATTGTGAGCGCGCTCGAAGTAATTCAGGAATCCCATTAGTCCGCCGTAACGCGCCCAGTTGGGGCGGAGTAACGCCGGTAACAACGGGCTTTTTGCCGCTCCCGCTCAGGGCCCTTAACCCGCCCTTAACCTCGAGACCTTGCCGCGAAGCGTAATCCGGGGCTATGCTGATTCAGCATGCTCAAATTCTGCGTGTCGGTTCTGTGTGTGTGCGGAATGGCCGGCGCGGCCGACGTTCCGCAAGCCGAATTATCCAACGGCGAGATTCATCTGAAAATATATCTGCCGGACGCAAAAGCCGGCTTTTATCACGCGACGCGATTCGATTGGTCGGGCATGATCGGCAGCCTCGTATATAAAGGCCACGAATACTACGGCTCCTGGTTTCAACGTGTCGATCCTGCCGTTCGCGATTTCAGCTATGATGGCGCGGATATCGTGGCTAGCCCCTGCACCGCCGCCGTCGGCCCGGCCGAGGAGTTCGTGACCGATGCCAACCAGCCGCTTGGGTATGAGGCGGCCAAGCCCGGCGGAACGTTTGTGAAGATCGGCGTGGGAGCGCTGAAAAAACCGGACGACTCCGCCTACAATCGTTTCCGCCTTTATGAGATCGCCGATCCGGGCAAATGGAGCGTGCGAACCGAGCCCGACGCTATCGAATTTACGCAACAGCTTTCGGATGCCTCTTCGGGCTACGGCTATGTCTATCGAAAGAGCATCAAGCTGATCAAGGGCAAAGCCGAGATGCGCATTGAACACAGCCTGCGCAACACCGGCCGCGCGGCCATCGATACCAACGTATACGACCACAATTTTCTTCACATTGATGGTGAAGCTCCGGGGCCGGATTATACGATCGAAACGCCATTTCAGATCAAATCCGATCACCCGCCGAGCAAGGATTTCGCCGAGATTCGAGGCAACCGGATCGTCTACCTGAAGTCTCTTGCCAATCAGGAACGGGTTGCCATGCCCATACAGGGTTTCGGAAATGGCGCAAGCGACTACGATATCCGCATCGAAAACGCGCGCGCCGCAGTCGGGTTAAGAATCACTGGCGACCGGCCGTTGCAGAGCGAGTCGCTTTGGTCTATCCGGGCGGTGTTGGCGGTTGAGCCGTTCGTCCATATATCGATCGCGCCCGGGCAGGAGTTTACCTGGGCTATGACTTACGATTATTTCGACGTCCCGGCGAAACAGGCCGGCGTGCCGGACGCGGCAGGCAAGGCCGCGTTTGAAAAGGTTTGCAGCACTTGCCACGATTCCTCCCAAGCCCTCGATATGCGCCGCACCAAAGCACAATGGGAGCACGTAATCGATGAGATGGTGACGCGTGGCGCCAGCGGGTCGGACCAGGAACTCGCGGCCATAGCGGATTACCTGACGAAGAATTTTGGCAAGAACTAGGCGGCGGATGTGCAAAGGCCGCGATGAATGGGCCTAATTATCGTTAGTCGTTCGATCGCGGCGGCAATGACTGCAACAAAGTCGGGCACTGTGGCGCTCAGAATATCCAGGAGTTGCCTCAAGCTACGGCCGCGATCGGTTGCCTGCTGTTCGAGTTTCGTCCTTACAAGGGCTTGTTCCTGGCGGAAGATCTCGATCAGGAAGGACCGAGGATGGATGGCGCGGACACCCCAGGTCGCCAAGTGCTCTGGCCTGAAGTGGCGAAGGTTGAGCGTTAAGATGATCGGCGCCTCACCGCGGACTGCCGCGGCGACTACATGTCGGTCCTTTTCATCGTTCGTCATCCTCGGAATCAGTGACTTGTAACCACTGATCCAGGCCTCACCGAAGTGGGCGCGTAATTCCTCTTCAAGATGAGCCGTCAGAGAGTTGCGCCATCCAAGCTTGAACTCCAGTGTACGGGTGGTCTCGCGAATGATCTCCTCTGACCACTTCGGATCAAAGAGCCGAGGCGGTTCCGCAAGGCGCAGGAGCGTATCGCACAAAGAGAAGTTGGCGAGGACGCAGGTCCAGGACAACGAGCGGTGCGCCCGTCATTCCTGGTTGGGGATCAGCACTAGCTCATACAGGCCCGCTTGGTCAACCACACGGCCTATTCTGCGGAGCGCATCGAGTCGCTGCTGGCCGCGCTGTCGCTCGTCGAAGAAGTGGCGAACGGCTTGTTCGATCAGCTCATCGCGACTCCGATAGCGGCCGCTGGCGAGTTCCTGCTCGACCTGCCTTTTCAAATCTGCCGGCAGCGTTACGTCCATGAGCATCTCCTCTCTTCATCCTACGCGTTCGCCGGCGCTTAACAGAGGTGACGGTCCAAGAGTGGTATTGCTCCGAGCCGCGCTTTGCCTTAATCCCGAGGTCCACTGTAACTGTGTGGCGTTAACTGCGGTCTCCGACGAGGCAAATTTACCGCATCGGCTTACCGGCCACCGTCGCCCGCTCAACCGACGCCCGGTCGCGCACGATGTTCGGGTTGCTGTTGGCTCCACGGCCTCCGCCTCCTCGGCCAGGGTTTTGCGCCGTGGTTGGCGCGCCTGCCGGCGGCTGGGGTCCGCGAGCAACGTACAAATACCAATCGACGCGGTCTTTCGAAAGATTGAAGTTGGAGTGTTCGGTGAAGCCCGTGGGCGGAACGAGATATGCGGCATTTTGCGGCATCTCACGCAGTTCGCTCCCAATCAAAATCGTGGCCGTGCCCGGACTTACCTTAGTCCAGATCTCTTCCGTTCCCGGCCCATGCGAATGAGGCTGGGAAGTGGCCCAAGGCTGCAGCATCACCAGGTACATTCGCTCACCCTGAAGCAGGCCGTCCGCCGTGCCGAAGACGCACTTCGACGTGTTATTCCAGTGCGCGTTCTCCTCACACCACGGTAGCAGGTTCACATCCCGCACCAGGATGTCCGAGCGCGGCGGCGCAGATGGCGCCCAGCTCATCATGACCATTGTGAGTGGCTTGTCCGAATCGTTGACAATGCGATGCTGCGCATTGGGCGGAATCAAAACCATGATATTTTCCCGAAGGTCCCAATACTGCTTACCGTCTTCGAGTTTGCCCTCGCCGGACTCCACGTAAAACAGGAGCTGTTCGGCTACCGATGTCATGGGCGTGCGATTCTTCGCGAGCAGGGTGGCAACGGAGAGATCTTTGCGGTATTCCAGAACCGCGCCATTACTACCGGGATGGTAAGGGTCCCCCGTCTTCAGCATGGAATGCGTCAACAGCAAGCCCTGCGACAGGTGAACGGGCGAATCGGCAGCGTTCCCAATGAAGCGGTCTATATCTACACCGGCTGCTTCATTGCTTTGCGCGTTCGATTGAACTCCGCGGCCCCCGGAATTTGGCTGCTGCGCCAGAGCGACAATGCAAATCGCGAACGATACAAGTGGTAGACGGAACACGGTCACTATTCTACTCTCCCTTTGACGCCGGTGAATTTCCGGCACTCGAAAGGGTAACAAATCGACCGCGGAGAGGACGATCTCAGGGGTTACAACAATTTTCCAACGGAGTTAACATGCCGTAACCCCTGGCCTAACCCCAAGATCTCTAAGCTCCTTGCCGCGATTGTCGAGAGGCGGTTATGCTACCATCGCCGCAAGCCGCGAAAGTCAATGCAATTCGAATTCGTACCTCGGGTTCTCTTAATTGCCGCGCTCGTGCCGATCACGTTCATCGTCCATGCGCAGCACGCGCAGCGCCTGACTAAGAATGATATCGACCGATTCATGGTCGATCTCTCGAATTGGGGCCGTTGGGGCAAAACCGACCAAAAAGGAACCGTCAACCTGATTACGCCGGCAAGGCGCCAGGCTGCGGCCAAACTGGTCACCGAAGGCATTTCCATTTCCCTTAGCCGGAATACCGATACGGAGAAGGCGATCGACAATGACACGCCGTTTGGGCACAAGATGATGATTGCGGTAGGCGGCGAGTTCAATATGGACGAGTACACCACCGCCTTTCACGGTTTCGCCACCACCCACTTCGACGCGCTCTCGCACGTGTTTTATCGCGGCAAGATGTATAACGGCTTCCCGCAATCGAGCGTGACGGAGCGCGGAGCGGGGGAACTCGCCGTGACGGCATATCGCGACGGCTTCTTCACTCGCGGCGTGTTGATCGATATTCCGCAGTTGAAAGGTGTGCCGTACCTCGAGCCTTCCACGGCCATCTATCCCGAAGATCTTGACGCCTGGGAGAAAGCTACCGGCGTCCACATACTGCCGGGAGATGCGGTTTTCGTTCGCACCGGGAGATGGGCCCGGCGAGCTCAAAAGGGTCCGTGGAACGCCTCCGAACACTCGGCCGGCCTTTATGCCACTTGCGCCAAATGGCTGAAGGAAAAGAATGTGGCCTTGCTTGGCAGTGATGGGTCGCACGATGTGTTGCCATCGGGGGTCGATGGCGTGGCTTGGCCTGTACATCAGATCCTGCTGGTTGCCGTGGGAATGCCGCTCTTTGATAACTGCGATTTGGAGGCGCTCAGCCAGGCCGCGGCGGCCAGAAAGCGCTGGACCTTTTTATTTACCGCCGCGCCCCTTGCGGTAACCGGCGGGACCGGCTCGCCCTTGAATCCAACCGCAACCTTCTAGCGGCCATACATTTAACATCGTGTTACCGCTCCATCTAACCCTTCCATCTGCCGGACTCTCCTTGACTCCTTTGGAAACGCGCCGCTATTCTTGACAGCGCATGCCTGTCTGGGCAACCCCGATGCAACGTCAACTCTCTCCAAAGGTAATCATCGCCGCCATTTTCCTGGCGGTTCTTCCGCTGGCGGCCCAAACAGATTGGCCTACTTATGGTCACGATCCGGGAAGCACCCGGTTCTCTCCGCTCAAAGAGGTCAACCTATCGAACGTTTCGAAGCTGACCCGCGCCTGGACGTTTCACATGACGCCGGCGGTTGCCGACGACCCGAAACCGCAGCCGGCAGGCGAGGGAAGAGGAGGCGGAGCGTCCGAGGGCCGGGGCGGAGGAGGACGCAGAGCCCGTGGCTCGGAAGCAACTCCATTGGTAGTCGGCGGCGTGTTATACATGCCCACGCCGTATAACCGGGTTGTGGCGTTGGAACCCGAGACAGGCAAGTTGAAGTGGGAGTATAAGATCGACGGCGCCAATGCCTCCATGCGCGGAGTGGAATACTGGGCCGGCGATAAGTCCTCGCCGCCCGAGATTCTCTTCGGGACGACCGACGGCAAGCTGATGGCGCTCAATGCGAACACCGGAAAGCCGGTTCCGGGCTTCGGCCGCGAGGGCTTTGTAGACATGAAGGTGGGCATCAATAACGGCTTCGCCACCGGCCAGTTTAGTCTCTCTTCGCCGCCCAAGGTCTATAAGAACGTCGTCATCACCGGCGCCCGCGTGCAGGAAAGCCCCAGTCTTGGATTCTCCGGCGATACGCGCGCGTGGGACGTTCACACCGGAAAGCTTCTCTGGCAATTCCATTCTGTTCCCCGGCCGGGCGAAACCGGTCATGACACATGGGAAGGAGACGGCTGGGAGAAACGCTCCGGTACGAACGTGTGGGGATTGATCAGCATAGATGAAAAGCTGGGCTTAGTCTACCTGCCATATGGGGCGCCCACATACGATTTCTACGGGGCCGATCGAAAAGGCGCTAATCTCTTCGGCGATTGTCTGGTAGCCCTCGATGCGCTAACTGGCAAATTGAAGTGGTATTTCCAAGGCGTGCATCATGACACCTGGGATTACGATTTCGAAGCGGCGCCGGTTCTGATGGAAGTAAACCGCAACGGCGCCAAGATTCCGGCTCTGGCGGAAGTCTCCAAACAAGGCCTGGTATTTATCCTGGACCGGCGCGACGGGAAACCGATTTTCGGAGTGGAAGAGCGGCCGGTGCCTAAAGGCGATGTTCCAGGTGAAGAATATTGGCCCACCGAGCCGTTTCCGGTGAAGCCGCCGCCGCTGGCGCGGATGAGTTTCAGGCCGGAAGAAATAGCCAAAGTGACGCCAAAACAAGAGAAAGCATGCACCGAGCTGTACCACTCCGATGGCGGTCTCCATAACGACGGCCCCTTTACGCGCTACGGCACAACCGGTTCCATCGTCTTTCCGGGAACCATTGGGGCGAGCAACTGGCACGGCGCCTCTTACAACCCCCAACTGGGCTACCTATTCGTCAACCTCGTGGAACTGGCGGACATCGGAAAAGTAGAAAAGAGGCCGGAGGGGTCGCCTGTGGCATATACCCGATCCGGATTCGCTCGTTTCTGGAACCCGGACAATTTTTGGCCTTGCCAGGCTCCGCCGTGGGGCGAAATGGCTGCAATCAACGTCAACACCGGCGACATCGCATGGAAAGTGCCACTCGGAATCGTCGAAGAGCTGGAGAGCAAGGGCATTCATAACACCGGCGCGCCGAATATCGGCGGCTCCATCGCCACCGCCGGCGGCCTGGTCTTTATCGGCGCCACCAACGATCACCGGTTTCGCGCTTTCGATGCGAAGACCGGAAAAGTAGTCTGGGAGACGAAGCTCGAATCTGGCGCCTATGCCACACCCATCACCTACCGCGGTAAGGATGGCAAACAATATATCGTTGTATCCGCCGGCGGCGGTAGTTACTACGATCACACTGCCGGAGATAGCGTTGTCGCATTCGTCCTACCGTAGCGATCCATCGATTTAACGGCTGGATCGCTATGTAACGTGGCGTTACATCACTCAAATAAAGGGATTTCCCGGTATCCGCTTAACCCCCAGCGGAGTTGACAAGACCTGAAGTGGGGGCGAATAATCGACTCACCAGTTTGGTTTCGCAATAACGTACGGCCTCGGCTAGTCGGACACCGGTAAATAGGAAGGTGCTTTGAACGCCATGAAAGCTTCACTAAAGGGATTGAGCCTCGCGCTCGCGCTGTTGCTGACTGCAGCAACTTCGGCTTTGGCGCAAACGGTCTACGGGTCGATCGTCGGCACCGTAACGGATACCAGTGGAGGAGCCATCCCCGCCGCCACTCTGACGCTTACAAACCTGGGCACCAACGAGTCGCGGACAGCGCAATCGGACAGCGGCGGAAATTTTACCTTCGTCAACCTCCTGCCGGGCAATTACGGCATCACGGCGGAAAAAACCGGCTTTAAGAAACTGGTCCGGAATCCGATCGAAATTCAAGTGAATAGCGCGGTTCGAGTGGACGCCGCGATGGAAGTCGGCGATAGCATGCAAACTGTCCAGGTTACTGCCGAGGTTCCCTTAGTTCAGACGCAAAACGCGACCATCGGCACCGAAGTGGAAGCGCGTCAAGTCGCGGATCTGGCGCTGAACGGCCGCAATGTGCTCAACCTGATCGAGTTGGCGCCCGGAGTCGTCCCGCAGGGGAATACGCTGAACGGCGGAAATGCAGTTACCGCCGGGCTCACCATGCTCAACTATCAGATGGGTGGGGGACAGGCGGATCAGAGCGCTGCCTATGTCGATGGCGCGCCGGTCAACGTCTCTTATGAAAACGGCGCCGGGTGGGTGCCGGTTCAGGACGCGGTCCAGGAGTTTCGAATTGTTACGAACGACGTGGGCCCGGAGTTTGGGAGATTTGCGGGCGGCGTCGTCAACATCAGCACCAAGTCCGGAACCAATACGCTCCATGGAACGGTATATGACTATCTGCGCAACCAGGATCTGAACGCCAATACGTTCTTCAACAATAAGGCTGCCCTGCCGCGAGCGATCTACCAGCAAAACGAATACGGCGCCGCCGTTGGCGGCCCTGTAAAAAAGAACAAAACGTTCTATTTCGCCAGTTGGGAACAGATCGACTTGCGGCAAGCTTCAACCACGTCCACCACCGTGCCGACTCTCGCCATGCGCACCGGCGATTTCTCGCAGGCGAAAATTCCCTCCATCTTCGACCCGCTCACTACGGCTGTGAACGCGAGCGGGGTTGCGCAGCGCTCTCCCTTTCCCGGTAACATTATTCCCGCCAATCGCCAGAACCCCACGGCCCTGGTGATGGAGAACCTATTGTTCCCGGCGCCGACTAACACCGGCTGTTAGCACCAATTACATCGCTAATGTACCCAAGGAAACCGATGGTAATCAGTACCTGATCCGGATCGATCATCAGTTCAGCGACCGCGATCAGTTCTTCGTCCGCTTTTCGGATTTGAACAAGAACTATTCCGCCAGCAGCGCGCTATTGCAGACCGGCACTGGCGGCAAATCGGCCGCCACCCAAGCCGTGATTGGCAACACATTCACGGTTACGCCCACTACCGTTGTCGATGTGCGCGGCGCCTTTTTCAGATACTTCAGTTTTACCAATCCGCTGACAGTGGGAATGAACATGGCGGTGCTCGGTCCGGCGTGGGCGCAATACAACACCGAAATGACGATTCCCGAGTTGCCGACTCCGAACATTGTCCCCGATAACAATTTCAATGGTACGCCGACCATTTTCGAAACCGACAACAGCTACTCGTTATCGGGCAGCGTGACTAAAATCCTGGGCAAGCACACCTTGCGCATAGGAGGCGAAGCGCGTCGCATCGAATGGTATTACTACCAAAGCAACTGCTCCGGCTCGACCTTCACCTTCGATTCGGGCTTCACGTCGGAATTTCCGTTGGCCGCATCCTCGACGACTGGTTCCCCGTCGAACACGGGATACGGTACCGCATCCTTCCTGCTTGGGTTCCCATCGGCCGGCTCGGCCAGTGAGCCGGATAAATCCGCCGGCTCTGATGCACTACTTCGGGGTATATTTCAACGACTCGTTTCGCGTGAATAGAAAATTAACGTTGCAGTTGGGTATTCGTGGAGAGTCGCCGGGATCGTTCCAGGAGCGGTACAACAGTTTGACCACATGGGATCCGGGGCTGTCCCAATCTGCCTTGGCAAGCGCAACGGGCTTACCGATCCAAGGCGGTCTGGTCCTGGACGGCTCCTCGCAGCGGCCGAACCGAAGCTGGCAGAATTCGCATTTCCTCCCATCGCCGAGAGTCGGGCTGGCGTACAGTATTACGGATTCCCTTGTAGTGCGATCCGGTTATGGAATTGCCGACCTGCCGGCCGCCGTCTGTTTTTGCTTGGGCGCTTACAACTCGCCCGTGAACCTTTCCGTAACCAACATGACCACGTCGCTCGATGGCGGACTGACCCCCGACCTGGCGACTACGTTGAGCAACCCCTTCCCCAGCGGCGTCCAGCCGCCCAGTCACTCGCAGGCGTTCATTAATTCCCTGCTCGGGCAAGGCGTCCAATCGCCCGTGGCTCAGCAGCCGTACCCTTATATGCAAACTTGGAATCTGGACGTCCAAAAGCAGTTCGGCCGCGGCTTTGTGGTGGACGTGGGCTACATGGGGGCCCGCGGCGTCCACCTGCCGATGTATGACATTAACAATGACCAACTGCCCGATCAATACTTATCGATGGGAAATGCATTGTTGAACCAGGTAAAGAATCCGTTCTATGGAATTCTCCCCTCGAGCGTGGGCGTACTCGGGCAGCCCACTGTTGCGCAAGGCTATCTGCTCAAGCCATACCCGCAATATCTCTACACCAGCGTCCTCGCGGCCGCCGAAGGCGACGACTATTACCGGTCCTTGCAGTTCAAAGTTCAGAAGAGACTCGCCGCCGGCGTTGTGGGAGCGGCTTATACCTGGGCGCACCTGCATGGAGACGTGGATGTACTGACACCCTGGGCCGAGCAAAATCGGTATGGAGTCGGAGGAGGCGAGGGCGTTCAGGATAACACCAACATCAAAGGAGGCGAGTCTTCTATATCGAGTTTCGATGTCCCGAATCGGTTCGTGTTCAACTATGTCCTGGATCTTCCGTTCGGCCCAGGCCACAAATACCTCAGCGGCGCGCATGGCGTGACCGATAAGCTCGTGTCCGGATGGACAGTGAATGGCATCACTCAATTCCAGACGGGCTTCCCGATCGCCCTTCAGGATGCCGCGCCGAATCTGTTCGAGACCGATTTTGCGATCGGCAATGGCGGCCCTGGGCCTCCCGGCGCGGGCGTAAGCCGCCCGGACTATGTCACTGGCTGCAGTAAAGCCGCTCCGAACACCTCAACGTTGCAAGCGCACCTGGCGGCGTGGTTCAACACGTCATGTTTTGTCCAGGCGGGGCCGTGGGAAATCGGTAACGAGCCGCGCGTGGATGGAACTATGCGCGCTCCTGGGGTCAATAACTCCGATTTCTCCATATCCAAGACGACCCAGATCACCGAGATGGCGAAGTTGCTTTTCCGCGTCGAGTTCTTCAACATTTTTAACCGGGTGCAGTTCACGACGCCCAATCCCCAGGTTGGATCTGCCACGTTCGGACAGATCACGGCCCAGTACAATAACCCGCGGCTGATTCAATTCGCGCTGCGGGCATCGTTCTGAGAAATGGCTCCGGCTGGAAAGGCCACGGTACGTCGCATAAGCCGAATCAGAGAGGTTTGCGCGGGTGTACGACATAAAAGTGGAAGACCGCCGCAACTCGACTTCGGTAGTTCTGTCGGTCGAAGATTCCATTAGACTTCCGGGCGTTTGCTTTCGGGGGTCTGAGCGTTCTTCGCGTTGAACCCTCGCAATGACGGCTCTTGCGTAGTAGTACGCTCAGATCTGCCGCGGTTTGCTGGGGTTTTGACAAGCCTTCCACTTTTATGTCGCGCACCCGGTTTGCGCTGCCTCTCCCCCGCCCTCGTCGCGGAGTGCTATAGTATCGCCGGAACACCATGAAACGCCGCAATTTCCTCCAAGCCATCGGACCGGCCGCTCTGGCATCGCTCGCCGCACCTCGCGTGATCAAGGCTCAAGAGCAGGCAACACGCGCCAGTGGCGGTTTGCCCATTCCGAAAATTAAAGACATTAGCGTCATCGAATGCCAGCCCGCGGGCGTACGGCTTACCGTGGTCAAGATCACAACGGATCAGGACGGCCTCTATGGTTATGGTTGCGCCACGTTCACCCAGCGCGCCGATCTGGTCAAGCCCGCCGTCGATAGATATCTCAAGCCGTTCCTTCTCGGCAAGACTACGGACCGGATCGAAGACATCTGGCAATCGTGCTACGACAGCTCTTACTGGAAGAATGGGCCGGTGCTGAACAACGCCATCAGCGGCATCGATCAGGCCCTCTGGGATATCAAGGGACGGCTCGCGGGCATGCCGGTATATCAACTCGCCGGCGGCAAATGCCGCGAGGCGGCAGCCTGTTATGGTCATGCCGACGGCGCGGAATACGCCAACGTAGTGGAGTCCGCCAAGCGCTACATGGCTCAGGGATTCCGGCACGTCCGAGTGCAGGTTGGCGTTCCCGGCATGGCTGGATATGGAAGCGCGCACGGTGAAAGCCAAGTCAAGGCGTTGCATGACAAGCCGGTATTCGAGCCTGCCTACTATACCCGCCGCGCTCTGAAACTATTCGAAGTCTGCCGCACGGAATTGGGCGACGAAGTGGAACTGCTCCATGACATGCACGAGCGCGTTTCGCCAAACCAGGCGGTGCAGTTTTGCAAGGACGCGGAAAAATTCAAAATGTTCTTCCTTGAGGACCCGTTGTCCCCTGAGGATATCGCTTACTTCCGTCAGATCCGGCAACAATGCGCCACGCCGATCGCGATGGGAGAGCTCTTCAACAGCCCTCACGAATGGACGCCGCTGATTGCGGAGCGACTCATCGATTACATCCGCGTGCATGTATCTCAGACTGGCGGCTTCACGCCGGCCCGCAAAATCGCGATCCTGGCTGAGACCTACGGAGTGAAGACCGCATGGCATGGCCCCGGCGACGTATCGCCCATCGGACACATGGCGAACGTAACCCTCGACTTAGTAAGTTATAACTTCGGCGTTCAGGAATACTCACCCTTCAACCCACGCACACAGGAGATCTTTTCCGGGTGTCCTGTGATGAAGGACGGCTATCTCTGGGTGAATGAGAAGCCCGGCTGGGGAATCGAAGTGGACGAGAAGGCCGCAGCCAAGGCGCCATTCACCAACCCCGCCAATGGCCTGAACGGTGGTTGGGGCGAGATCCGGCGGCTTGACGGAACCGTGATTAAGCAATAGGTGAATCGCTCCTCGCGAAGACGTTCGCGCACTCGTGCTGCGCTGAATCCCTTGACTATGGACTCCGAGACGCGCCAAGACCTCCGGCCAAAATGAGAGCGCGGCATCGCTTCGCAAAAAGCTGAGCCGCGCTCTAACTCTAACCAGACGCTTGTAACCTATTGTTGCGAACTCGACCCTCCCAGACCGCCGGCTCGGCACGAATTACAAATCCCAAAAGTGCTGCCGTTGCCGAGTATGCTCGCGCAACGCCCGCCGATGCTCGCCAGTTCACCCGCACTCAGAGTGCCCGGCGTGAACCGAAATTCGGTGGTTGCGAATGCGGGCATCGGCGTAGAATGCAGGGTCGTGCCCCACCCTGCAATGCCGTTAGCCAGCGTCGCCGTCTGCACGGTTGCCGCCGTGTTGGTGCAACTGGTGCCGCCGCCGTCGACGCCCGCCAGGGTGGAAAGCACTTTTACCGTCACCGAGGTCGGAACCACGCCCGTCAGGGTCTTCAGCGTGAGGTCTCTGTTCACGCCCAAGTTCACGGTTTCATCCGGCGTGATCAGGCAGGAGCAGCACGAGATCAGTTCCTCACCCGGGTCGAACGCATACACGTTCGCACAGATGTTGCCCGCCGTCACGCCGAACCCGGGACCCAGCAATGGGGCCCCATTGGCGCCTGTGTTGGCGATGTCGATATACGATTCGCCGATGTTCAGATTGGCTGCATAGCTGATCTGGAACGGATCGCCGATGAAGATCGTCGCAGACAGCCGCCGCGCCTGGCAGAGCTTCATTCGACGTCACGGTACTGGTGGTATTGGTCAGATAACCCAGAGCGGTGCGGTCGCTGGTGACATTGATACTGAAGGTGCAACTGGCCTGAGGCGCAAGCGTGGCGCTGCTCACGGTGATGAGGTTGCTGCCCGCGGGAGCGGTGATCGTTCCGCCGCTGCAAGTTCCGGTTAAAACGCTCGGCGTCGAGATCACCAGCCCAGCCGGCAACGTGTCGGAGAACTGCAGCGCATCCAGCGTCACGGTGTGGTTGGGATTCATGAGCGTGAAAGTCAAAGTGGTTGACGACAGCGACCCGATGCTGACTTCGCCAAATAGCCTTGCTCAGGTTCGGCGGCGTGGCGACGTTAGCGGTGGCAGTCGATGTGTTCCCGGTGCCGCCGTTGGTGGAAGTCACCTGCACCGAGTTGAGATAGATGCCCTCGGGAGCGGTGACAGTCGCGGTCACCGTGCAGGCGCCGCTGGCTGCGATCGAGCCACCGGAGAGGCTGATGGCGCCCGAACCCGGCAGTCGCGGTCGCAGTCCCGCCGCAGGTCGAAGTTAAACCGTTGGGACTGGCCACCACCAAGCCGGATGGAAGTGAGTCGGTGAAGGCAACGCCGGTCAGCCCGGCGAAACTGTTCGGGTTCGTGATGGAAAAGCTGACAGTGGTTGTGCCGCCGGGAAGGAACTTATTGGGGACAAATGTCTTGCTGATGACTGGCGCTCCGATAACGGTCAGGGTCGCGGTGTTGCTCGCGCTGCCGGTCAGCGCCTCATTGCTCGATACGCCGGATGTGATGTTCGTGTGTACCCCAGGGGTGGCGCTGGTGACGGTGAACGTTACGGTGCAGCTTCCGCCCACGGGAATCGTGATGTTGGAGAAGCTGAGGCTCGTGGCGCCCGCGCTCAAAGTGTCGGGAGTGGTTCCCGTACACGTGCCGCCCACGGCTCCGCCTGCCGCGCTCATGCCAAAGAGCGTGTCGGTAGAATGCCGCGCCGGTCAGGCTGGCGCCGGTGTTGGGGTTGGTCAGCGTGAGCGTCACCAGTCGAGGTTCCACCGGCGATGATGCTCGTCGGGCTAAACGCCTTGCTGATGGTGGGGACGGTGAGCAACGATTCAACGAATTGAATATTTGGCGTTGCTCCACCGGTCGCCGTGCAGGGAAGGAGATTCAGATTGTTCGTTTCGCCGGTAGTGCCGCCGCCCGCGCACAAGTCGGCGCGGTAGCTCGATCCGTACTGCGCGGCCACGTTCACCGTGATCACCGAGCCCATGTTGAAATTGGCCTGGGAGCCGCCGGCATCGCCAACTATGTTGAACTCCGACTGGTTCCACACGGTGGCTATTTTCAGGACGCTGTCCGAGGCGGTCACGCTGTAAGCCGTTCCACCGTTCGTGAACGTAACAGTATCGTTACCGCCGGAAGCCGCAGTGCCAGTCAGCGTGAGATTCCCCAGACCTGTGATCGGTACATCTGGCGCCGAAGTACGCCGCAGCTGTTCCTGAAGCAATGTATGGAGTCCCGACGTGGTGTACCCGCTGGGACATGACGTACTCCGTATCCCAGCGCCAGTACTGAATGAACACGCCACCTGTTCCGGATTAACATGGTCCGGCGCGTAAAGGTATTGCTGCCACACCCTACATCCCGCGGCCCCGCCGGAGCATGCTGAGGTTGTTGAGTTGACTATTCGTATTGATCTGCAGCGTGTACTCGTTAGCGCCGCAACGGCGCCAGTGCCTCCCGCACTGGACTCCGACGTCACGCCGCTGACCGATGGAAAGCTCCCGACCGTCTGGGTGATCAGGTTTGCCCCAGGCGCAACAATAGCATAATCGTTGCCGTTTCCCACCGTCTCAGCCCGGTCGAGCCTGTCACGCGGGGAAGCGGGTGTGTATGCCCGGTGACCGCGTGGCATGGCGCCGGCTCCCACCGAACGGCCGGAAACGAGGCTTGAAAGCACCCCTCGCCGGGCGTCGCTTTGTGGAGCATGTTTTCACGCCACTGGGCGTGCGCCGGTTCATCGGGCGCGCCGGAGGGCGGCGAATGCCAGAGAGTACGCCGTCATGCCAGCGACGACTATCGCCGCGCTTCCCGCGGCTCTAAGGGCGCGATGCGCCTTCTGGCTGGTGTTTTCGTGCGCAGCAGCACGAGGCCCAGCATCCTCAGCGTTGTGGTGGTCATGGTCGCCGAGTGCGCAAATAGTTCGCATAAACGTCCCGTCTGTCATACCTAACTCCTCACCGATCCCGATTGTGGGACCGCGAAACCCATTTGTTATGCGGGGATCGCTGTCGGGCGTGTCATGAAAACCATGACCGGACAGCAACGTCTCGAGGCCAAAACCATTCTGGCGCTTCCCAAGCGCCAGGCCCGGCAGGAGTTCTATAGATGGCGAGGGCCCCTTGGCATTAGTCCATGAGACTCTTGCGGCTCGGTTAAGAATGGTACTTCGATTTGGTCCTCAAATGTAATGCTCCGGACGATCTAGCCGAATGGCGTACATCCGAATCAGTAACCCCTTTACCGCCGCGAATATCGTCGTTCGGAATTGGGGCGGCCCAAGCTTAGCGAGCGTTCTTTCAGAATATTTCGCCCAAAGCTCTTTACAACTTCTTCACAAGAAGGCTGTTCCATGCCATCCCGCTGGAAGTCTCAAACAGGCGGAAGGTAATATCGCCTTTCAGAAATGAGGTTTCGATGAGACTCAAGAACGTCGTTATAACGGTTCCAATCCTCGTCCTGGCGTCGACAACCGCCGGCGCACAGGTCGTTGCCGACCTGGTGGCGGCGCCGGAGATTCCGGCTGGGAACATCTTTGCGCCCCATACCCCTTCCGGCATGGTGATCCTCGGGTCCAACCTCTGGGCCGGAGACCAGGCGCAGGGTCTACGCCATTACAAACCCGTCGATCCGAATAACACCGATCCGATCAACACCGGGCAATTGATGTTCGATACTGCCACTGACTGGTCGATCGGCGGCGGTACGGAGTGCATTCCCTGGTGTTCGGTGGGCCAGATCGCGCAGGATGGCGCCACGCGCGCCTACGTCACTGTCTTTGACCACCAGAAGGGGCAACCCTTCGCGGTCGGCGGGCCGGGAGTTTGGCTGGTGCAAATTCAGAGCGTGTTCGGAAACTTCAGCCCGTTTGAAGGAACGTCTCCTGTAGCGCCCACCTTCGGCCTGGCCGGCGACATGCCCACGGCCACAGCGCTCGGGCCCGATGGCAAGCTCTATGTCGGGTTCCTCAAGAATGGAAACATCAAACGGATCACCAACCCCTCGCAGATCAACCCGACTCCGCAGACCCAGATCGTCGAAAGCGTTGGCGCCACTCCGAACGGCCGCTCGATGCGATCGATGGCGTTTCTGGGAGCCGATCTCTACATCGGTACGGATCAGGGGCTCGCCGTGGTGCGCAATGCCGCCAATTGCACCGGCAACCAGGGCGGATGCGGCAACGCGGTGCTGGTGCAGGACGGTCACGCCGGCGCTGCGCATGTCGCTTTGGCCGGCGATGGCGTCGGCAAATTGTACTTCTCCGTGAAAGGGTCCGTGTTGCGCTACACCCCGGCAGACGGCCGTTTTGTGACTGTTTCGACCGGGTTCTTTTTTGTCGACGGACACACCAACACTCTCACGCGAGATGGCTTCGGCAACCTGTGGATCGGAGACGACCCCAGCGACGGCGCGACCAATTTCAGCGGACGGCTGTGGCGCATTCCGGCAGCCCGGCTTGCCTCGATTCCATAGCCCGAAATCCAGCCCACCTCATTTCACTATCGGAAAGGTCCGCGATGCCGCGCCATCCGGACCCCGGTATCACCCATAACTCACTAAATCTCCAGAAAGGGACAAATCATGAACTACTTCACGGAAACTGCGACTCGTGTGAGCACAGTTTTGCTCACGGCCTCGCTCATAGTCACAGCTACAGTACATCCGGTATTCGGCCAAAGTTCGAAAATCACTCAGACCGAAGTGCGTCTGGAACCGGTTGGCCACGAATCCATCGCGCATGACCAATTCGGCTCCGTGGTAGCCGCAAGCGCCAACGGAAACACGTTAGCCGTCGCCGGCATCACGACCGATGACGGAGCGATTTCCGAAGCCGGCGCGATCTTCATTTACGACCGCGTGAGTAATCAGTGGACCCAGACTGCCCGACTTGTCCCGGCCGACGCCGTTGAAGATGAGACGCTCGGGTTCGATATGGCGATCAGCGAGGACGGCAACACGGTCGTCGCCGGTCCCTTGATTCACGACGGCCTTTTCCATCACGAAGGCGCCGTCTATGTGTTCCACCGGGTGAACGGAACCTGGATTCAAGAGGCGGAACTTATCTCGCCGACTCCCGGCAACAACGAGGACTTCGGCAGTTGGGGCGTATCAATCAGCGGCGACACGCTCGCGGCGGGGGATCAAGGCAATGTCGCCAACGGCTTCACACCCGGCGTCGATGTGTTCACGCGAGTAAACGGCCAGTGGCAGCTCTCCACTACGATCCAGTTACCGGATGATTTCGATTTCTCCCCGGCTACGGTTGCGATTAACGGAGGCACGCTTGTAGTAGGAAACAACGGTGCGGCTGGCGGAAACGGCGCGGCATGGGTGTTCGGTCTATCGAATCGAAACTGGGTGTTTCAAGCAAAGCTTGCGCCTTCTGACTTGACCTCCGGGTCCGAGTTCGGGACCACGGTCGCAATCGACGGGAACTCGGTTGTGGTCGGTGCGCCTCAGGCGCCCGGCGCAGGCGCGTTCGCCGGAGCTGTCTACGTTTTCGGCAAGCAAAACGCGGGTTGGATCCAAACCGCAAAACTCAGCGCAGCCGATGGCGTCTCTGGCGATGGCTACGGTTTCGGGGTGGATATCACCGGAGGAACCCTAGCGGTTGGTGCGCCGAACCGTGCCACAAGCGTGGGCTTCAACGCAGGCGACATTTACCTGTACAAGCTCAAAGACGGCAAGTGGGGCCAATTCGCGGAGTTTCCCGGCTCTGACGTGGCCGCCGGCGGCAACTTCGGGCTTTCCGTAGCGCTCAGGAATGGCATGCTCCTGGTGGGTGCGCCCGGCCAGCATCCGCAACCGAATAACGTGCCCTATCCGGAAGGTGAAGCTTACATTTATAAAATCAACTAAGTGCGTGCGCGTTCGAATGGACCGGGCCGGGCGTAAAAGCCCGGCCCGCTCCTAACCTTTACTGCTATTTAGCGGAAGATCAAACCTTCAATGCACGTCGGCGGCGGGCGGACGCCAGCCCGCCAAATCCTGTCGCAAAACGGGAAGAGCTGGTTCAGGAACTGCTGCCGCTTCTGTAACTACGAAATTAGAACCAGTCACCAGTTCCCTGTCACAGGCTCCAGCGAACCAGCGGTCCGGGCCGGCTGTAAACTGTGCTCCCAAGCCGGACACTAATCTTCACGGAGAGGTGCGATACCATGAGGGCTTCCAGCGATGGTTGGCATAGAGTTTTTTTAGGCGCTGGAGGCATGTCCACGAAGGCGTTGGACCCGACGTCAATGTTCGGGTCGCCTGTCGAATCGGACTCCTACGCGGCGATGACGTATTCATGGACATAACCCAACGCACCAGTATTCAAGCGACTGATCCAACCCATCACCTCCCTGGATCTTTTGGCGACCCTCTACCTGAGGAAGCGGCCAATTGTCTTCGGCGGATCCCGTGCCAAGCCGCGGTGGCTCTTGGGAAACATTGGAGATGGTGACATGACTACAGAATTACAAGACGCGATGGAGTCCGTATTGGAGCTTCAGATTCACTACAAGGCGCATACAACTCCAGAAATGCAGGCGCGTGGTGAACTGATCCGAAACCGGATCCCGGCGCTCCTTAGACTGATCGCCGATGGCCGCCAGCTCAAAGTGCAAGGTGGCTCTGGAGCAGGGAGCAATAACCGCGTGCCATGGGTACGGGTATACAGTCCTGACATGTCGCCGAGCCCACAAGATGGATGGTATGCAGCCATTCTGTTTGCAACAGACGGATCAGCGGCCTTCATCTCGTTGATTCAGGGGACGACGGATTGGTCCAAGGGAAAGGACAAGCAGAAGAATCTGGCGACCCTAGCAGCCCGGAGTGAGCGTGCGCGAACTGTGCTGACGGAATGCGGTCTGGATCTGGAGGACCTGTCGAAAAACATTCAGCTTCACGATCCGGAGCTGGGCAAAGGCTACGAGCAGGGAACTGTTTTCGCAATCAGATACGAAGTCAAAGCCATCCCTGCCGATGAAACGATTATCGACGATTTGTCACGAATCCTGAATCTTTTGGAGTTTGTGCAGACAAGGCGATCCGAGATTGAGAATGTGGACGCCATGGTCGGTTCAGACCATCTCGCCACTAATGCCCGGCCCCAAGTCACTGAACCCAGGACCGTCAACACACGGACATGGATCTTTCAGGCGAACCCGCTTTTCTACAATATCGCCGAAGCGGTAAACACACTCGCGACGATAAGCTGGCTCGTCCGCAGATACAAAGATCAGATCAGTATTGGAGATCACGTCTATCTTTGGCGGAGCGGGGCGGATGCCGGTATTGTGGCGCGGGGTACGATTCTGTCCGGACCAGAGTCGATCACTATCAGTAACGAGGAGCTTTCATACGCAGTACAGCCTGAAAGATTCCACGGTGTCCAGACCAGGGTTCGCTTGAACATCGACAAGGTCCTCACTCCCATGTTGTCAGCGGATGATCTGAAATCCGACCCGCGCCTCACGGAGCTGTCAATCCTGAATTTCAGTCAGGGGACCAACTTTGCTGTTACTGAAGACGAGGCTACTGCCATCAATGAGTTGATCGCAGGACAGCTCGAAGAACGCGACGAGGTCGGGGAAGCACCCCCAACTCGGACAGATCGTAAGACAACGGCGCGCGTCTGGCTCTATGCGCCCGGAAAGGGAGCCGAGCATTGGGAGGAGTTCTACCGCGACGGTATCATGGCTGTCGGATGGGACGACCTCGGCGATCTTAGCCGGTACAGTTACCTGGACGCAATAACCGCCAAAATCGTCGAAGTATACAAGCCAGAGGGTCGTCCGACAAACGATTCAAGGGCGTGCTTCGACTTCGTCAACAGTATTCGGCCAGGCGATAGGGTGATCGCCAAAAAGGGGCGGAGTCTCGTGGTTGGATATGGCATCGTCACTGGAGACTATGAGCATCGCTCTGAACGTGGATACTTTAAAAATGTCAGGGCGGTGCGTTGGGATGGCCGCGGAAGCTGGAACAGGGGACGGTCTTCGTCCTTCCGCTGAAGGCGCTGACCGACTTCACACCGTACCCGGACACGGTCGCGCAGATCGACAAAATTCTGGAACTCGATAAAGACCTGCCCCCTGCCCCTCGACCAGCCACCTTGCCGCCGTACGAGATTGAGCAGGCTCTACATGGCGTTGCTTTTGAACGTGCGGTCTTTGAAAACATACTGCGTGTCTGGCAAAACAAGAACAATTTGATTCTTCAGGGCCCACCTGGCGTCGGCAAGACATTTTTGGCGAGGCGACTGGCGTACGCGCTGATCGGTTACGAACTTCCGTCCCGCGTCGGCATGGTGCAGTTCCACCAGAGTTACGCCTACGAGGACTTCATACAGGGCTACCGTCCCGCGGGAAGTGGCTTCGAGCGCCGGGATGGGGTCCTCGTCCGTTTCTGCAACAAGGCGAAAGCCGACCAGGACTCTCGGTATGTATTCATTATCGATGAGATTAACCGCGGTAACCTGAGCAAGGTGTTCGGCGAGCTGCTGCTGCTTATCGAAAAGGACTATCGTGGTAGCCAGAACTCGGTAGCGCTGACGTACAGTTCAAAAGACGATGAGCAGTTCTACGTGCCGAAGAATGTTTTTATCCTGGGAATGATGAATACGGCGGATCGTTCCCTCGCTCTTGTAGACTATGCTTTGCGCCGACGCTTTGCGTTCGAACGCCTGGCCCCAATGTTCGGCCATGTTGCATTCAGGGAATTCCTCGGCCGCGCCGGCACCGACCCGGCGCTCGAAAGAACGCTATCTCTGCGTTTTTTGGAATTGAACAAAGACATCTCTGAAGACCCAAATCTCGGTGAGGGCTTCTGCGTTGGTCATAGCTACTTTTGCCGACAGGGCGCAGCCCTCACCGACGAGGACTATTTCGATGCCATTCGTAATGAGATTTTGCCGCTACTGGAGGAATATTGGCTGGATGATCGAGATCGCCTCGACAAGTGGAGAGAGAGGCTGTTAACAGCCATCTGAGGCAGGTTGTTTGGCTATTCCTGTTCAAAACATTTACTACCTTCTCTGTTACGCCTGGGACGAGTTCGCTCCAAAACAGATGGAGAAGATCGCGTCGGAGAACTTCCCGGATGCGATGCACCTGTTCGCGCGCTTGCTCGCAACGGGTGCGCGGCTATTGCACCAGCGTGGCCTCGAAACCGGGTACATCACACTTGAGTGCTCAACGAGTTCGCCGCGGGGTCGAGTTTCAATAGGCGAAACGTTACGCCTGGCAGCAACCCAACCAACCAGGGTGTGGTGTGCCCACGATGAAATGAGCACCGATGTCCTGACCAACCAGATTCTCAAGGCGACACTCGGCCGAATCCTGGAAACAGCGGGTATCCGGCGGGAGCTTAGGGCTGAAGTCCGCCAAGCACAGAGGTTGTTCGAGCGGGTTCAGCGGATCGAATTGACGCCGCGCGTGTTTTATCAAGTAAGACTTCACCAGAACAATCGCTTCTACGCATTTTTGATTAACGTGTGCCACTTTCTGTTCGAGTCGTTACAGCCGGTCGACCGTGCAGGTGGGCTTAACTTCCAGGACGTTCTTCGCGAACCAGAAAGATTGCGGCGTGTCTATGAAAAGTTTGTACGCAATTTCTATAGGCGAAGTCAGAACTTCTACGCTGTTAAGCGAGACAAAATGACCTGGACCGGCTCGTCGGTCGGTGGCGCAGACTTCGCGCTTGTTCCACAAATGGAGACCGATGTGACCCTTCGCTCAGCATCACGGACGATCGTGGTGGAGTGCAAGTACGTCGAGTCGATGTACCAGCAGAATTATCTCAAGGAAAAGTTTCGGTCAGCGCATCTTTATCAGCTGGTCACCTACTTGCGGAACCTCGGCGGCGATTCGGAAGGCATCCTTCTGTACCCGACTGCCGGCGTTGCGATGGACCAGATCTACGTACTTCAGGAGCATCGAGTACGTTTGACGACGCTCGACCTGAATCGGCCGTGGCCAGACATCGCTGCAGGTTTGCTGGCTTTGGTCAATGGCCCAAAAAGCGTCATGTAATAAGCCCACTTGCGTCCAGCGGTTAACACCGATAGATGTCGCGGTCTGTACCGGACCTAGCTATCTGAGGACTGCACCCCGATGCCAAGGTCGAGCCGGATAGTAGTAGACGAGATCGATCAAAGACGGCAAGTGGGGCCAATTCGCGGAGTTTCCCGGCTCTGACGTGGCCGCCGGCGGCAACTTTGGGCTTTCCGTCGCGCTCAGGAATGGCGTGCTCCTGGTAGGTGCGCCCGGCCAGCATCCGCAACCGAATAACGCGCCCTATCCAGAAGGCGAGGCTTACATTTATAAAATCAACCAGGTGAGCGCGCGTTCGAATGGAGTGCGCCGGGCGTAAAACCCGGCTCGCTCCTCATATCATCTTTTACCCCACTGTCTCATCCACGCGTAGCGCAAAGTCTTAACGATGTTCGTCCCCCAAGTTCACTTCGTCTGTGTGTTCCAGAAGGGCTCGCAGGAGTTTTAACAACTGCTCCTGAAGCTGGACTGTGAAAAGTAGATAAATTAGATGAGCATAAGTGCAACAGACGAAGAAAAGTGAAGTATACTCTGGCTGATTCGCCGAGGGAAATAGATCCCGGCCCAAAATGTCAGAAGAACCGGAAGGACGGAGCACGCTATGAAAGCATTCCTGATGAACGCGGCTAAGGAGCCATTGGCCGTACGCGAATTGCCGGACCCCAAGCCGGGACCAGGGCAGGTTCGTATCCGGATGCGGGCGACTGGCGTTTGCGGAACAGACGTTCACGTGTGGCACGGAGAGCTGCCAGTCCCTCTTCCGATGGTTTTAGGGCACGAACCGGCAGGGGTCGTGGATCTCGCCGGCCCGGGCGTCGAATCGGTCAAAGCCGGTGACCGCGTAGGCGTTTCTTGGTTTCAGGGCGGTTGCGACCGATGCGTCTATTGCCAAAAAAAGGAATACAAGTTCTGCGCAGCGCCAAAATCCTGGATCACCAATGGCGGCGGCTATGCGGAATACATGATTGCGGAAGCAGACGGATGTACCCTCCTGCCAGAAGGATTAGATTGGGAGTCCGCGGCTCCGCTGTTTTGCGGCGGGTTTTCCGCCATGAGCGCATACCGGAGTGCGAGGCCTCAAGGAGGTGACCGGATCGCGATCGTTGGGATGGGGGGCTTGGGGCACTTGGCTCTTCAGGTTGCGAAGGCTTTCGGCCATGAAGTGGTGATAGTCACTAACTCCGCCGACAAAGCTGGCGATGCCCTGAAGCTGGGCGCGGACGAGGTGTTGGTGGTGAAGGGTCACGCCGGCAAGGAACTCCAGGCGATCGGCGGCGCCGACGTCGTGTTGTCGTTTTCTCCTTCCATGAAACAGAACAGCGAATTGATGGAAGGCTTGCGGGCAGGCGGGCGGCTAGTGACTACGGCAGTCAGCGGGGAGCCAATTCAGGCGGACCCCGTTCAGATGCTGTTCAAGCAGACATCGATCATCGGATCGGCGCATAACAACCGGGCGGACCTGATCGACGTCTTGCAGCTTGCCGCAGCGGGCCGGGTAAAACCGCAACTTGAGATTTACAAGCTGGACGAAATCAACCGTGTCCTCACGCGGCTGGTGGACGGCAAGGTGCGTCATCGGGCAGTGGTTTCACAGGACGCATAGATTTTGACGGTCGGGAACCGTGGGCCGCTCCGCTAGTGGAATAGCGTTAGATCGATGGCTTCGCCCATCGCCTGGTACCCGGCATCGCCGGGATGCAGACGGTCGCCGCCGTCGTACTTGGCCCGCATGCGGTCGGCGTGTTCGGGATCGCGAATCGCCTTATCGAAGTCCACCACGCCGTCGAACGCATGGCCATTACGGATCCACTCGTTGATGGCTTTGCGCTTGACCTCTTTTTCGGACGAGAAGTAGCCGGCTATCGTCGTCCCCTCGAAAGGCGTGAGCGTCGCGCCGTAGACCTTGATGCCTTTTTCGTGGGCGCGCTCGATCATCTGCTGCAAGCCCGCGATAACATCTTTCGCGCTCACCGTCTCCGACACCGGGGCCGAAGTCCCCGCGTGCCCCAAATCGTTGATGCCTTCGAGGATGATGAGGTACTTCACGTTAGGCTGCGCCAACACGTCACGGTCGAACCGAGCCAGCGCGTTCACGCCGAAGCGGGGGTTGTCCGCCGGGTCGTGCAGAATGCGATTGCCGCCGATGCCGGCATCGAGGACCCCGATTCTCGGTCCATGCACTTTCAGCAAGCGCGCCGCCAGCACGTCCGGCCACCGGTGGTTGCCGTCGACCGAGGAGTGCGCTCCATCGGTTATCGAATCGCCGAACGCCACCAGCGTCGCGGCTGATTCGGCGTTGAGAACCTCTACGCTGCTGAGAAACACCCATGAGGTGATTTTGACCGGATCGGCGAGGGACGCAGCCGTGGTCTGATTGCCTGCCGCAACATACGAAGTCTGTTGCGCCGCGTAGTGAACGCCTGCGCCTTTAGCGGCTCCTGGAACGAAGATGCTGATCGCCAGATCGCCCGCGATGGGCGCGCGCAATGTCACCGGGTCGCTGAGGACATAAGCATCCGCGGGAATCGAAACCGCGGCGTGCCCGCCGAACGTCACCTCGCGGTCGGTGCCCGCGGCGATCGCCGATTCCGTGGCGCGCACAGCAACATGCACCGAGGCGAGGTCGAGCGTCTTCGTTCCATACGCATTCGAGAGACGAATCCGCATGCTATCTCCACCGATGCTGGTGTGAACAATCTCGCGCAGCGTCTGATTTGCGAACAGCAGATGGGCCGCCCGCATTTGCTCCTCGTTCGCCAGTTGAGGGGCAGGGCTGGCGCCCCACGTCACCACCCAATGTGTCTGCGCGGTCGCCGTGAAAGCGGCCGCCGCAACGAAAAGTAAGAACCGACTCATAACCATGTGGCGCAGGCCTCCCGGCCTGCGCAGGCCCACGCCGTCTATTGTCCTCCCGCAGCCGCCGCCGGCGTCGCTGCAGTTGCCTTCCCCGCGTCCAGATGGTCCCAATTGAGAATCGCGTTGAACGCCAGGAAGAACGTTCCCTGCGTCTGCCAGCGCCAGAAGGGACGCAGCGCAAACATCACGATGTGGCCCTTGCCGAGCGGGACATCCACCGCCGCCGCCCGATTCTCAAGCGTTTCGCCGCCAGCCAGCGTGCCGGAGAGCAACATCTTACTCGGGTCGGACGGGAACCGGAGAATCACGCGCGCACGGTCTTCCGCGCCCGCGCCGCCGCGTCCTCCACGCCCGCCGCGCCCGCCACCACCACCTCCGCCTCCACCGCGCCGCGCCGCCGCTGTCGCATCGGGAGCTGCTGCGCCGCCGCGCCCGCCGCGTCCCCCACGCCCGCGTCCGCCGCCGCGCGGCCGCCGGCGCCACCGGAACGATTGGGTCGTCCGGATCGAGCGGCGTGATGTTGCTCAATAGCGCCGCGTTCGGCGTGATGTTCTGTGCATTGGCGTCCGCTGCCGCCGCGCCCGCCGCCACCGCCGCCGCCGAACCCACCGAACCCGCCTCCGCCAGCCGCGCCCGCGTTGAGCACCGGGTCCTGATTGAAGTAAACCGGCAGATCCTTGCCGTCATATCCGTAAGCGATGGGGCTCTTGAGATCGGCGAAGGTGCCGCGCAGAATCGTGCCGCGCGCGAACAGTTCCGTGGGATGCTCCACCGTCACGCCGCCGCCCAAGTCGTACTCGGCCATCAATGCGGCCGTGGAGCCTTCCGTGATCAGCGCGCCGCCTTCCTGCACGAACTTCGCCAGTTCGAGCAGTCCTTCCATGCCCATGCCGCCGCGAATATCGTCGTCCGAATCGAGGCCCGCCCAGGTTCGGCGTCAACGTCGGTCTTCTTGTAGGGAATCGGGACTCGCGCCGGTGACGCCCGTTAACATGGATTGCGAGTTGCCGCCCGTGTGCGGGATAAACAATCACGTCGTACTTCGCGCGCAGGTTGCCGTCGCGCAGCTTCTTATCGGCGAAGTAAGTGTACGGCACGCCGTAGTAATCGAGCGCGGCGCGCACCCATCCTTCATCCTGCGTGCGCGACCACGAATGCACGTATCCGATTCGCGGCAGCGTCATCGGATGAGTCTTCACCGAAGGCGCGGCTGAAACGGCCCACGACGAAAGCCCCAGCTCCTTCAGCTGTGGCTCGAGCTTGGCGCGGTCGGCGTTGGGAATGATGAATGCGCCCGGCGCGCAGCTTGCGGCCATTGAGATCGAAATCTTCCTCCGCCACCAGCATCTTGACGTCGGTATTCTTGTAGCGGAACGTCATCAGGTTGTTGTCGCTGGTGTGCTCAATCACCAGGGTCGAGCCGCTGCCATCCACGCCGCCGGCAGCCTTGGCTTCCGACGGTCAGCATCGTCATCGGCTGCGTCAGTACGGATTTGTCGCTCAACGGCGTCAGCTTCACGTTGCGCATGTACTCCATGGTCCATCCGGTATCGTCGTAGGGACGTGGATTCGCCGTGGGATAGTTCTGAATGCTGAAATACATCTCGGCCAGCGTGCGATACGGCTGGTCGCCGCGAACGATGTAATCGCCCGCCGCTACGTCCACGTTGCCCACTTTGAACGCCGAGTTCGCCGTGTGTACTTCCACGCCCTGGCGGCGCAGTTCGTTCACCATGTCGGCTGCATCCGCCTTGCGATATTGCGCGGCCGGAATCAGCCACGCGTACTGTCGGGTCCATTCGTGCCTTTCTCGATGGCGCGCTTGTTCTTGATGTAGTAATTCTCCAGATACATTTCGCGATCTTTCGCCACGCGATTGAGCGCGAACAGCATCGCCGATTCCTGAATGTTCGTGTTATTGCGCGGCCCCCACTGGATGGAAGGCAGCGGCGGATTGGGCCGGAACCATTCGCGGCTGGTCGTGGTGGCGGGAGGAGTCACGGTGCTACGGGTTCGGGTCCGTAGCTCTGCACTTCGTAGAAACGGCCGAACGAGTTGTGCGTGAGCGCGATCCAGAAGAGGTAATTCGGCACCCAGCCATCGTAATATCCGTAGGTCCAAACGCCGGGAATGCCGCGCTTGGCCATCTCCATCAGCTCGGTTTCGCCCAGCAGCCACCATTCGTCGATGGCGACGGGGTCGAGTGAGACGTTATAAGGCCCGGTGCCCGTCGAAACATATAAATAAGTACCGATTCGTGCAGATCGTGCAGGACGGTCGGATGCCACTCCACCACGCCCTTCGTGAATGCCTTAGTCATCGCGAGATACTGGCCCATGCCATCGCGGTTATCGTCGTGCTGAACGTACTTACCCCAGTACATCAGCGGCGGCGCCTGCTTGCCCGTTTCCTTGCCGTAATAGAAGGTATCCACCTCGCGTTCGCGGCCATCGACTTCGAGCACCGGAGTGATGAAGGTAATCACGTTGTTGCGAATCTGCTGGATGAACGGCGTTTCCTCGATGATCAGCCGGTATGCCAGCTCGATGAGCATCTCGGGTCCGCCGGTCTCGGGCGAGTGGATGCCGCTGTTGATCCAGTAGATCGGCTTCGCGGTGTGGATCAGCTCGCGCGCCTGCTCCTCGGTGATCTTGCGCGGGTCGCCCAGCTTGCGCCAGCATGTCCTTGTACTTGTCGAGATCCTTGAGGGTCTGCTCGTCGGCGATGGCGAGCACAACGATGTCGCGGCCTTCCTCGGTGGTGCCGAGCTTCCAATACTTCGCGCGCGGCGAAGCGTTGGCCAGCGCCTGGTAGTAGCGGTGAATGTCCTTTGCGTAGGTCAATTCGCCCGGCTTGCCCGGAATGCGGCCGAGGAACTTGAGCGGCGAAGGCACGGTGTCGGACGCCGGCATGTGGTCAACCAATTCCGTGGTGATGCGCGGGATCCTGCAGATACTCCTTGATGAGTTTCGTATACTCCTCGTCCAGCTTCTGCGGATGCGCCGGAGCGGCTGCGGCGGGCGTTGCGGCCTTGCCCTTCTTGGACTGCGCGCTCACGGGCGAGCTCGCGGATCCATATATAAGGGCGATGGCCAGGAGCGCGCTCCCGGCGATGGCGAAGCGGAATTTCATAATTGCAAACCTCCCAAGGGATCTCAAATTGATATCGCGTTGCGGGTAGCAATGTCAAATCGGGACGCGCGGCGAGTCGACGCCGCGGGCCGACTCTGGCCCTGCTCAACGCTTATCACGTTGCTATTCTGACCCCTGGCGTCCTCGACTCCGATATCCCGAGCACATATCAAGGCAAAGCGTCGGCTTTACCTCACTATGCATGCATCGCGTCTTCAAACAGTCGCGCCAACTCTTCCTCGCCAAACGGTTTTGGTGAGAGCTTTGTAACTCGATGCTGCGGGAGCGTGCCTTTGACCAGCGCCGGAATATCGCCGTTTTCGTAGCCGATCGCCTGCAGTCCGTTAGGCATTTCCAGCCGTTGCATGTATTCGGTGATGCAGTCCGCGAGAGCCTTTCCTGCATCCCGGGAGTTGGTTCGCGAGATGTCCACCCCAAGAGCCTCGGCTGCCTGCAAGTGCCGCTCCGGGCATGCTTCTGCCGTATAGCGGAAGACGGCGGGCGCATTCAGGATTACCGACATCCCGTGCGGAACAATCGGATGCCCCGTCGCATAGCCCGCTGGTTGGAATCCGCGAACCATCCCTGAAACCGGATAGGACATCCCATGCGGAAGATGCACGCCGGCGTTGCCGAACCCCGCGCCCGCGTAGGAAGCCGCAAGGATCATCTTCGCCCGCGCCTCGCCGTCGCTCGGGTCTTCCACCGCGCGCGGCAAGTATTCGGCAACCATGCGCAGCGCCTGGAGCGCCCAGATATCGCTGATCGGATTCGATCCTTGATACGCGGGCCGCATCGCCGGCCGGTCGGGCCGTGGCCTTTGTGTGTACGGAAGTGCGGTGTAGGACTCCACGGCATGGCTCAGCACGTCCAGACCCGTGCACGCCGCAACCGATGGCGGCGCTGTTGCCGTGTTTTCCGGGTCCAGAATTCCGAGCGTAGGCTTCAGGCGGCGATGCGCGACGCCGGTCTTGGCGTGCAATCTGGAATAGTCGAAGATGGCCACGCCTGTGGTCTCGCTGCCGGTGCCCGCTGTCGTCGGCAGCGCGATGAGTGGTTTCAAAGCCCCGGGGGGCGGCAGACCGCGCCCGATCGGAGGATTCAGATAATCCAAGAAATCCCCTGGAGGGTACGTAGAGTAAAGGTTCGCCATCTTCGCGGTGTCGATGGACGACCCGCCTCCGATGGCGACAAACCCGTCAAACTCTCCTTCGCGCGCGAAATGTGCGGCGTTCAAGCAGGATTCGTCGGTCGGTTCGACACGCGCGCCGTCGAAAACGGAGAATTTGATGCCGTTCTTTTCGAGGGATTCCAGCACCGTGGCCACCTGAGGCAGGCGGCGAAGCAGCGGATCGGTGACAACCATGACTCGTCGTACTTTCCATTCGGCGAGATCCATTCCCACCTCGCGCGTTGCGCCCCAACCGAATCGGATGCTGGACGTAGCCATTTCAAACGCGTATTCATTGCCCATCGCCTCCCTCCCTGAGTTCAGCGGCTTCCTAATTAAAACAAACTCGCCGGTCGCGAAGGGGCGCGGGGCAGCCGGGGATCTTACGTCGTCCGAGAATATCTGGAGGCCAAGTTCGTCTGGCGATGGTGCTGCAAGATCGCCCGAATGTTCCGCTTGCATTCCCTACTACCGAATAGTAGTATCAGTTGTGAGGTAGTAGAATTGCATGGCCTATCCCAATCGGCAGCGAAATTACGCCGGCGCCAGGAAGTCTCGCGCTCCTCGCGCAACAGCGGCCTGCGCCCTCTGCGCGGCGGCGCTCGCCGCCGCTGGGCAAGTCGCGGCCCAGCCCGCGGTCACGCCGAAATTCGAAGTAGCGTCGATCAAGCCGAGCACAACCTGCGCGGACTCCGCCGCCAAGAACGGCAGAGGCGGAGCCCCAGGCATATTCGATCCCGGAAGATTGGACTTGCGATGCCGCACGGCGATGGATCTTATCCGCATGGCATACGTGCAATATCCCGATGGCAAGCGGAAGCCCCCGGGGCGACCGACGCCGGTCTCTGGAGGGCCAGCCTGGCTCGATTCCGTCCGCTACGATATCGACGCCAAAGCAGAGAGCCCACAAACCCCCGATATGATGCGAGGCCCTATGACGCAGGCGCTGTTGGAAGACCGGTTCCAGTTGAAGATCCATCGCGAGACCAGAGAGGTCGCGGTATATGCGCTAACTGTGGCCAAAACTGGCCCGAGGCTTCAAGCCGCGCAGGCAGGAAAATGCATTCCCGTGGATGCCAGCCAGCCGTTGCCGCCGCCGTCACAGAGGCCGGCAGGTATGCTTCGCTGCGGCGTCTTCGCCCCGTCGAAGACGAATGACGGCGTGTACATGTACGGTACGACTCTCGCGAACTTTTGCGTGCAACTCTCGTTTGTCTTAGACCGCGATGTAATCGACAAAACTGGAATTGCGGGAGTGTTCGATATCCACGTAGATCCGCCTCCCGATGCCTCTACCGAAGACCCCTCCGCTGTCCCGACTCCCCCACGCCTGGCGGCCGCACGCGCGGGGTTGATCGACCCGCTCGGCTCGTCGATCGTTGCCGCGGTAGAGAAGGCCGGCCTAAGACTGGAACCAGCCAAGGGGTCGGGCGAATTCCTGGTCATTGATCGCGTCGAGAGGCCGTCCGGCAACTAGCCTTTATCATGACGGAATAGGAAAACAATGCCCCAGCCCAAGCTCAGCAAACTCGAACTCCAGATCCTGGAAGCTCTGTGGGCGCACGGAAAAGCGTCCATCCGCGAAATCCAAGAAGCCTTTCCGGAGCCCCGACCCGCTTACACCACCATCCAGACAACCGTCTACCGGCTGGAGGGGAAAAAGGCCGTCCGCCGCGTGCGGAAAATCAGCAACGCCCACATTTTCGAACCGATCGTGGCGCGCGATGTGACGCGCCACAAGCTGCTCGACGAGATTCTCAGTTTCTTCGGAGGCCGTCCTCAACCGATGATGGCGCAGCTGGCCGAGGCGGGGAAGTTGACTCTCGACGACGTTCGCGAGTTAGAGAAAACCATCAAGGAGCTTGACGCGAAGCAAAAAGCCGAAAGGAAGCGTGAATCGAAATGACCGGAGAACTGATCGAGCACATCTGGCAATCGACGCTGTTCGCGTTTGTGGCCGCGCTCCTGACCGTCGCTTTCCGCAAGAACCGGGCGAACGTCCGCTATTGGCTGTGGCTAAGCGCGTCGCTGAAATTCTTCGCCCCATTCGCGTTGCTGATGAGTCTCGGCGGTCACTTGGGTTGGGCGCCGGTCGTGCAAAGAATGATCGGCCAAAGGATGGTTGTCCAAAGGATCGCCGCGTCCGATGTCTCCCTCGCCGTCGAGCGGATCGCCCAGCAGCTTCCCGAGCCATTGCAATTCGCACCGCCCGTGCCCGGCGCTTTCAATTGGACGCCCTTCGCGCTCTTTGGCATATGGGCGTGCGGGTTCGCGGCGATCGGGCTGTTACGTCTGCGATCATGGCGCCGCGTCCGAGCGGCCGTACGCATGAGCGCGCCTTTGAAGATTCCCGCGGCCGTGGAGATCCGCTCTTCGCCGGGGCTGCTGGAACCCGGCGTGGTGGGCTTCCTGCGCCCGGTCCTTCTGCTGCCCGAAGGGATCATGGAACGCCTGACGCCATCCCAACTCGAAGCGGTGCTCGCTCACGAGCTATGCCATGTGCGCCGCCGCGACAATCTGTTCGCCGCGATTCACATGGCCGTCGAAGCTCTGTTCTGGTTCCATCCCCTGGTGTGGTGGATCGGAGCGCGTTTGGTGGAAGAGCGCGAGCGAGCCTGCGACGAGTGCGTGTTGACCGCCGGCAGTGAGCCGCGCATTTATGCCGACGCCATACTCAGTGTCTGTAAGTTGTATCTGGAGTCTCCCCTCGTTTGCATGTCGGGAGTGACCGGTGCCAATCTCAAGCGAAGAATCGAGGCAATCATGAGGAATCGAACGGGACAAAGTTTGAATCGTGCGAAGAAGTGCTTGTTGGCGGCCGCGGGCGTCGCGGCGTTGGCCGGGCCGGTTGCGATCGGCGTCCTGGTCGGCGTTGGAAACGCCCCTCCGATCCTCGCGCAACCCTCCGCTGCGTTTGCGCCAGTGGAGCAACCGGCGCCGCCCGCTCCAGCTCCCGCGCCGCTGTCCACTGCGGCGCCGCAACAGTCCACCTCTCCGGTGGCCTTTTCAAACCACCGTCTGCTGGCCATGCTGTTCGATCTCGATACCATGACCTCCGCCGATCAAGCTCGTTCGCGGCGCAGCGCCGCCGAGTTCGTTCGCAACAAGATGGCGCAGGGGGATCTTGTCGCCCTCATAACTGTGAGTCGCGACGAAGTAAAAGTACTCGAGGACTTTACGGGCGACCACGCAATCCTGGAATCCACGCTGACAAAAATCGGCGGCGGGGAAGAGAACGGTCCGGACGCCGGCGTCGGTCGCAGGCTTTCGACCATTGAGACCACCGTGCATATCTTGGGATCGTTGCCGGGAAGGAAGGCTTTAATTTACTTTGCCGGCCGACTCGAGTTGCCGGGCGCGGACGATCAAGCTGAGTTACGGAGAACCATCGATGCGGCTGTCAAATCGAACGTCGCTATTTATACCATTGACGCACGGGAAGTCGCTCCGGAGATTATGCCCCAATTCACGCAGGGAGTCGTGCCAGCGGAACGTCAACCCGCGCAGGTCGCGCTACAAGACGAGCAAAACCGTCGCGCCGTCGGCGCCTCAGGCGTGGTCCAGGGAACCGTGCACCTCGATTGGCCGCCGCCTTTGGCGAAGTATCAAAGCGATCGCGCTGCCGATGCCGCATTCCCGGGCCTTCCGAGCGGGCACTTTACGGTTAAGGTCCGCCCTGCCGGAGACTATCAGACGATTGAGGTACCCATCGGCGGCTACTCCGGCCAGGTGCAGATCACCGGCCAAATCAAGTCGCTCGCGAACACGTCCCATTCGGCCGTCGGGTTCGGGGACCTGGTTCAGTCTTCGACGGGCGCATACGAAGCGAGTATAATTCTCGAAGCCGGGCCCTATATTTGCAGCGTTCTTGTAACGGAACAGGCCACCGGCCAGACCTACGGCGAGACAGTTATTTTTGAAGTGAAGTAATCGCGGCGGCGCACTCTGTAAGGCATCGCGTGCATTACCATGGCGCCTATCGAAGTCGTCGCCGAGAGAAGAGTGTGTTTTATCCGGGACACGGCTCTGCAAATTCAACTCATCGATTTGGCGTTGCAGCTGACTCGCCGCTAGCCGCAATACTGTTCACTTAACGATCCGGATTCGCTTGGCTACATCCAGCCATCGCGTGCGCTGGCGCTTGCGGGGCCGCAGAGGGTAGTTGCTCATCTTGCGCTTCACGCCGCGCGGGTTGATCCGATTGCGGCTCGAGACAACCCGCTCCTCAAGAATTTCGTCGAGGATCGCTTCGTGGAATACTTTTCTCTGCCGAGGGGGGAATAGCGCCGTAACGCGCCATCCGTCGCTGGACAACGTGCACGGCGTGGACGAAGGACAGCCGATCGGGGTCTTCATCGGCCTTCAGGGCGGCTTCGTGCATCAGGCCGCGGATGGCAAAATGCGCCATCAGCAGGCCGAAGAACTCCTGCTGGACCAGTTCTGGCGTCTTGCTGCGCAAGACAATCTGGGCGCCGCGCAGATGGGTCTTCAGTTCGTCCAGGGCGGTTTCGATCTCCCAACGCTCGTGATACAGGGCGGCCAATTCCTTGGCCGGCGCCTGCTCGTGATCGAGGATGGTGGTGATCAGCCGGTACAGGGGTTCGGCGTCGGCGACGTTTTTCAAGCGGTAATCGATGACACGGACCACAATCCCGTTGCGCTTTTTCCGCCGGTCCTTAGTGGAGGCGTAGATGCGGCTGAGATAGGAGCCGTCGGGCAGGCGCTTTTCCACCTCCAGGCGTGCATTTTGGCGCGTGCGCCACAGCAGATCCGCTCCCGTCTTTGCGGCTGCCCGCCAGAGTTTGTAACCGGGGAAGAACCGGTCCGCCATGCACAGCATTCCTTTGCGGAGAACAGGAATCACTTCCTCAGCCAGCGTGAGTTCATCGGTGGCGTATCGATCCATGTGCGCGCCCCACAGCACGTGTGTCCCATTCTCCAGCAGTGCTACAAACCGTATCTTGGGGAAAGCACTGGACCCTCGACTGGAACCCGGACGCCCGAAGCCTTGTCGTTCTCCGCAGTATCGGCGACGTCCAGCGTGCTGCCATCCAAACTGACCAGTCGCCATTGCCGGTACCAAGCGCCTTTGGTGCGCTTCTCCGCAATGGGAGCCACCACCGCAGCATAGAGTTTCTTCAGCGGCTCGGCGCCCAGCCGGCTGCGCGCCTGGGAAATGCCGGATTTGCCGGCGACCTTTACCTTGGCGGAAGGATCGAGCAGCCACTGCACGCCTTCCAGCAGGCAACGCAGGACTTCACGGTAGGAGGACCGCATGTACAGCGCCAGCGCGATGACGTAATAGACCACCACATGCGCCGGCAAGTCGCGCTCGCGGACACTGGCGCGCTTGGTCTGTTCGAGAACCTCATGGATTTTCTCGGCGGGGAAGAACTTGGCAATGACGCCGAGGCTGATGTAGTCGGTGATCCGGCTGCCAGCCGGTAACTCCGCCAGGGTGCGTGCCATGGTGTCTCCTAACGATCGCACCTGGCCGCTACTTCCGCACTCTGCCGGAACCGGATTGGAGCCCAGGATCTGACGATAGGAATAACGTCCGCGGATGGCCCCATTGAAATACCGGCCCTTCGAAGGCGCGTCGAGCAGCGCTTCGAACACCGCCGCGGGAACGCCGAAGTAAAGGTAGACAGCCCGGCTACAGAACTCCAGTTGCAGTCGTTTCAGGTTTTCGTCGTAGCCAACCGCCGCAAGCGTGGTTGACTCCACTGTGGTAACGCGCATGGGATACCTCCTTGTTGGAGGCATTCGCCCTAAAACAGAATATCATGAAAATGTTCGTTAAGTGAACAGTATTGCGGCTAGCCCGCTTTTCTCACGAACTCTGGAGGAACTGAACCGGGAGCGCGTCGCGAGTAGTTTCAGGGGGGCATTTGTCCGGCTAGCGTTTTTATCGGGAAAGCAAAGGGGCGAATGGCCTTTGGAAGAGGCCCGAAGAGGCCGAAATGTCTTTTTTCGCCGTCACTTGCGCTTGCGCCAACTCCGTCGCTTTCAAACCCAGCCGCCGCAACCCACTCCCCAAAACATAGGCCATCGCCGACAGATACACCCGCATCTGATTCGCACGCATCGTTTCCGCGCTCACCCGGTCGGCGAACAAGCTGAATTGCTCCTTGATCCGGTTTTCCATGTCGCCGCGCGCGCAGTAGAGCTCTTCGTACAACGCCTGCGCCTTCCATTCCTCCCTCTTCAGTGCACAGTCTGGTTGTTGAAGCGCGATCCGGGCGGTGGCGTGGCCGGGGGTTGCTTGGCGTTAGCGGACGGCGCGGGCGCCGGCAATCGAGCCATCAATTCGGCGGTGGCCCACGTCGCCACCCAATGCTCTTGCGCGGCCGCGAATGCGGCGGATAACAGAAACAACACGGTTAATCGAAATTTCATCTGCAAGATTATAGCCTGCGCGACTTTCCCGCTGCGGCGGCGTCTAACCCGCAAGGAGAACTGCGCATGAGTCGCTTCCTATCGGATTTCCGCTACGCCTTGCGAGGGCTGCTGCGCGAGCCAGGGTTCACGGTTGTAGCGGCGCTCACGCTCGCGCTCGGCATCGGCGCGACCACCGCTATGTTCAGCGTCGCGCGGGCTGTGCTGTGGCGCCCGTTGCCTTATCCGAAGCCTGAAGCGCTGCTCGAAATCTGGGAGACGAATCCACTCATCGGCTGGACCGATGCACAGGCCTCGCCGGCGAACTTTGCCGATTGGCGCAAGCGAAACTCCGTCTTCACAGGCATCGCGGCCTATCAGGGCGGCGGATGGAAAGCGGAGAACGGGAACAACTTCTTCCTCACCGGTAAAGGCGAGCCGGTACGCGTCAAGGCCCTCCGCACTACCGGCAACCTGTTCGACGTGCTCGGCGCAACTCCTCTATTGGGCCGCGTCTTCCGCGAGGAGGAGGGTTTCGCCGGCAAGAATCGCGTGGCGATCCTGAGTTACGGTCTGTGGCAAACGGCCTTCGGGGGCGACCGGCGCATCATCGGCAAAACCATCGCGATCAATTCCGTTCCCCTGGAAGTGGTGGGCGTGATGCCGGAGGCGTTCTTCTTTCCAACGCGCGGCATACAGCTCTGGGTTCCCTTCGGTTACGAGCCGCGCGCCTTTGTGGAGCAGCGCCGGCCGCATGGATTGCGGGTGATTGCGCGCATGAAGTCCGGCGTTACGCTCGGCATGGCGCGCTCGCAGATGACGGCGATCGCCTCGCAACTCGAGCACCAGTATCCGGACACCAACACCAAGATGGGCATCGGCCTCGGCCCCCTTCGCGATTGGACGGTCGGTAACGCGCGTTCGCCCATCGTGCTGCTGATGGGCGCGGTGGCGTTTCTACTGCTCATCGTTTGCGCCAACATCGCGAACCTGCAACTGAGCCGCGGCGTCCGGCGCGCGCGGGAGATTGGCATTCGCACGGCGCTCGGCGCGAGCCGCTGGCAAATCGCGCGGCAGTTGCTAACGGAGAGCCTCGCGGTCTCGGTGACGGGCGGCGCGTTGGGGCTCGCGCTTGCCGCGGGATTGCGATCCATCCTGATGAACACGGCCGCGGGTTCCCTGCCCCTGTTAACCGAGGTGCGCATCGATTGGGCGGTGGCGGTCTTCGATCTCGCGGTGTCGCTCGCCGCGCCGGCGTTCTTTGGATTGCTTCCGGCATTTTCAAACCAGGGCGCCGACGCGCTTGCCGACCGCACCCATGCCGCCTCCGCTCAGAGCAGGCGCGCACGCAATCTGCTGGTCTCCGCGGAGATCGCATTCTCCATGATGCTCGTCACCGGAGCGGGCTTGCTGGTGGAAAGCCTGGTGCGGCTCGAGCATGTCGATCCGGGCTTTCAAACCGATCGCGCCATGACGTTCCACGTCAACTTTTCGACACCGCGATATCGCGAGGACAAGGCGGTCGTAAGCGCGCTCGATCAGCTTGTCGAAGGATTGAAAAGCGACCCACGCGTAGTGGAAGTGGGCGCCACCACCGGCCTGCCGCTCGAGGGCTCGACGTGGAGCGGCACAGCCACGATCGAAGGCCGGCCGCCGCGCGAGTATGAGCGCGAGGTGTGGCACAAGGCCGTCACGCTCGACTACTTTCGCGCTGCCGGAATTCAACTGCTGCGCGGCCGATCGTTTGACGCCCACGATTCCGCACCGAACCACGCGCTGGTCACTGTGGTCAACCAGACTTTCGCGCACAAGTGGTTTCCAACGCAAGACGCGGTTGGCAAGCGTATTAACTTCGGGCGTCCTCAGGACAAAGGGAATCCGTGGGTGGTAATTGCCGGAGTGGTCGCCGACGCCAAACAGAATGGCCTCGATTCGGCCGTCGGACCCGAGGTTTATCTGCCGTTTCCCGACGACGTGCAGAACAACGTCGGCATCGTGATCCGCAGCGCCGCCGATGAATCTCTCCTGGCGCCGTTGATCCGCGAGCAGGTGCGCGCGGTGGACCGCGACCTGGCCGCGACGGATATCCGTCCCGCGGCAGAGTTGCTCGCCGGCTCGGTGAAACAGGAGCGCTTCCGCACTTCGCTGCTCGCGGGCTTCGCTGCGATGGCGCTGCTGCTGGCCGCGATCGGCATCTATGGAGTAGTGGCGTACCTTGTCACGCAACGAACGCGCGAGATCGGTATCCGCATGGCGCTGGGCGCGCGGCACGGACAACTGCTGCGGATGATCGTGGGCCAGGGAATGCAACCCGTGGCGCTCGGAGTGGCGGCAGGGCTGGCCGGCGCGTACCTGTGCGCGCATTGGATTCGCACGCTGCTCTTCGGGGTGGAGGCCGTCAACCCAGCGATTTATACGGGCGCGGCAGGGGTGCTTTTGGGCGTGGCGCTGTGCGCATGCTGCATTCCGGCGCTGCGAGCGTCGCGAGTGGACCCGGCGATTGCGCTGCGTGACGAATAGGGTTCCGCGTCTCAACAAAGGAGATCACCACAAGCCCACCAGCTTCCACCACCACATGCCGATGCCGAGCCAGATGACCAGATTCATCAGCGAGATGATGAAGCCGATGCGCCACCAATCGGTCTGTTTCACATAACCCGCGCCGAAGAAGACCGGCGCGGAACCGGTTCCATAGTGCGTGATGCCGGCATCGAGATTGGAGAAATAGGCCAGCGGCAAGGCGGCGACCATGGGCGGGACGGAGGCAGCCAGCGCGGCGGTGAAGAACGCGGGATAAAGCGCCGTGATGTGAGCCGTCATGCTGGCGAAGCTGTAGTGAATGTATAAGTAAGAGACCACGAGCGCGACCAGCGCGGCCTGCCACGGCCATCCGACGAGCACGTGAAACCATCGGTCGGAGAGGACCCGAATCGCACCGCCGGTGACGAGCATGTCGGACATCATTACGAGCCCGGCAAACCACACCAGCGCATCCCAAGCGCGGCGCTCGGCGAGCAAGTCTTCCCACTGGAGCACGCGCGCGAGCAGAATGGCCGAGACACCGCCGAGCGCGACGACGGTATTCGAAAGGCCGTGCCAGGGCGATGTGATCCAACCCGTCATTACGGCCAGCAGGATCGCCACCAGCCATTTTTCCTCGCGCTTCATTGGACCCATGCGCTCGAGCTCGTGGCGGGCGAACTCGCGCGCGGCGCTCGTGTCGCGGATTTTGGGCGGGGCGAGTTTGCGAATCACGAGTGGCGCCAGGATCAAGGTGAGCGCGCCGGGAAGAATGGAGCCTTCGAGCCAGCGCATCCAAGTGAGCTCGACGTGGCCGATGCGGTGGGCGAATTCGGCGATGAGCGGGTTGGCGGCCATGCCGGTGAGAAAGATAGCTGAGGCGGTGTAAGTGGTGTGATACGAGACCAGGATAAGAAACTCGCCGATGAGCTTCGACGTGGGACCCGGTTCGGAGCCGAAATCGGCAGCGACGCTGCGGACAACGGGGAAGACGATGCCGCCGCCGCGAGCGGTGTCCGACGGGATGAAAGGCGCGAGCGCGAGATCGGCCGCCGCGAGAGAGTAGCCGAGGCTGAGGGGCGTGCGAGCGAAACGTTGGATGAAGAGATAGCCGACGCGCGTTCCGAATCCGGTGGCAGTGACCGCGCGCGCGAAGAGGAACGCGGTGAAGACCAGCCAGACAGTAACGTTGGAGAAGCCGGATAGCGCTTGCGCGGGAGTGAGGGTGCGCGTGAGGGCGAGCATGGTGATTGCAACGAGGACGCTGACCCCCATGGGTACGGGCTGCGCAACCAGCGCGACGATGGTGGCGACGAAGATCGCAAGCAGATGCGATTGCGCGGGCGTGAGCCCGGCTACAGGAACGAACCAGAGAAACAGGCAGGGAACCAGTACGACGATCCAGCGCCAGGGATCGGTGCGAGGGGACGGCTGCATTGAAGGGCTACTTTTTCTTTACAACCGCCGGCTGATTGGCGTTTACGTCAGCGGCGGCATCGGGCTTCGCGCCGCGGCGTCCGCCGCCCGGACGTGGAGGGGTACTGGCCAGTTGGGTGAGCGCCTTCACCACGTTGTCCTTTTGCGTCTCATCGAAGATCAGACGTCGATGCTTGCCGCTCGCGGAGGGCTCCAACTCGATCGCACCCGCAGCGGAGACACGGAAGGTTCCGGGATCGGAGAGCTTGAAGAGGTCGGCCTTCGTCCGCACGGCAAACAGCCCCGCGTCCGCGGCAGCGGTAGGAGCGTCGTAGGGCATCTCGCCGAAGGCGCGATAGGCATCGGCGAAGGGATTCGGCTTGGGGCCTTTGAAATCGTTCTCGATGCTGGCGGCAGGGTAGCGGATGGCATCGCCGATCTCGGCGCCGCAGAGGTAGATAGGCGTGGGCCACTCAGCGAAGACGCGCTGGGCATCGCCATTCTTTGGATCTGCGTTCTTCGGATCTGCGATGACCAGATGACGCACGGTGTCTTCGATCAGCAAATTCGAGCCGCGGAGAGAGAGCAAGCGCGCGACGGAGGCCAGCGAACCCGATGCGACGACGATAGAATTGTGCGGCTGCGAGGCGGTGAGCGCGTTGCGCATCACTAATCCGGGATCGGCGGTATCGATGAAGCGCGAGAGAGTCGTCTTGATAGACCGGTTCATCATCCTCGCCCTTTTTGGCGAGCAGCTTGGCGTAAACCGGCAGCGGCTGCTGAGTTCCCAAGGCGGCGCCGACGGGAAGACCGGCGCCACCGAAGCCACCACCGGAGTAGTAGGTCTTCAGCGCGTCGCAGAATTGGGCGGCAGTAAGATCGGGACGGTTGACCGAAATCGAGGCCACCCGCGCCTCGCTTTTAGATTGCAGACCGTAGAGTACAGCGAGGGCTAAGAGATCGCCAATGCGCTCGAACGCGCCGTCGAAGAGTACGCCAACCGGGGGCGTGCCCCCTCCGCCGAACTGCATGGATCAGCCTAAGTTCAATCCGCCATCGAGCCCGGTGACGCGGCCGGTGGAATCGCCGAAATCTTCGATGTGGACGCCCATGCGATCCATCATGGTCAGGAATAGATTGCACATCGGCGTTTCGCGGCGGTACTCAATATAGCGGCCGGTCTTGAATGCGCCGCCGGCGCTGCCGGCGATCATGGTGGGCAGGTCTTCGTGCAGATGGCGGTTGCCATCGGAGAGACCGGCGCCATAGACGATCATCGAGCTATCGAGCAGGTTGGAATCGCCATCTTTGGTGTTCTTCAGCTTGGTGGCCCACTTGGCGAATTGGGTGACGTGATAGGTGTTGATCTGCGTCACCTTCTCGATGAGATCGGGCTGGTTGCGATGGTGCGTGAGCGGATGGTGTCCATCGGGGATATCGATTTCGCGATAGGCGCGCGACGAGCCTTCGCGCGTCACGAGGAAGGTGACGATGCGGGTCATGTCGGCCTGGAAGGCGACCGTGATCATGTCCGTCATGAGCTTGAAGTGCTCGGCGAAATCGGCCGGGATACCGTAGGGCTTATCCATCTTGGGATCGATTTGCGCGTTGGTGGCCTCGGCGGTTTCGATCTGGCGTTCGATCTCGCGAATGGCGGAGAGGTACTCATCGAGCTTGCGGCGATCACCAGGGCCGAGCCGGGTTTCGAGCGAGTGAGTGGAATCGTTGACGAAATCGAGAATGCTGCGGCGGTAGATGGCCTGGCGCTTGCGGGCTTCGGGCGAGAGGATGACGCCATCGCCGAAGAGGCGCTCGAAGAGATCGCGCGGATTGAGCGTGGGGGGCAGCGGTACGGTATCGCTCTTCCAGGCGAGGTTATTGGTGTAAGCGCAGGAGTAACCGGAATCACAATCGCCCGCCTGGCGGCCGTCTTCCATGCCGATTTCAAGCGAGGGGAAGCGCATCTTGCCGCCAACCTGGTTGGCGATAATCTGATCGAACGAGATGCCGGCGTGAATATCGCTGAGCGATTTCTTGACGTGGACGCCGGTGAGATACGTTCCGCAGCAGCGGCCGTGGTCGCCGGCGCCATCGAGCAGCGCGCGACCGCCGTTGTGAGTGAGATTGCCGACCAGGAGGATGTCGTCTTTCAACGGCTCCATCGGTTTGAGCACGCGGCCGAGAGTTCCGAGAGGGCCTTCGGCGGCCGGGTTCCACTGGTTCATGATGATGCCGTTGGGAACATACACCATCGCCATGCGCACGGGAGCTTTGGGAGCGGCGGACATGGCTGGGGCCATGGCGTCGAGGAACGGAAGCGCGACGGCAGCGCCTACGCCTTGGAGAAAGGTACGCCGTCCGAGCGCTTTACGTTCGATCGTGGTCATCGGGGGGACCTCCTGGGGTTGAGGGGTGAAATCGTTTTCATTTTACTCTACCCGCGGTGCTTGTGGGGGATTTCTGTGTATCAGGAGCGACAGGCCGGAGGCCTGTCGTACGGGGCAGGTCCGACGCGGCCTTGGTTGTGGGAGGGACAGGAGCCTCGTCGCGGGATTCTAGGAATGGAGCGCTGTGGACGATCGCGTAGATTAGCGTCTGAAAGCCGTAACCCTTATCGGCGACTTCTTTTTCGATGGAAGAAACCGTGCGGGCGTCGTAAGGTTCGAGGCCTCGCTCGATCGCATAGGTCATGAGCTTATGGGTGAGGCAGGCGGAAAATTCGGGCAAGGCGCTCGTGAGCGCATCGCGCATTTCGGAGGGGGTGGAGAATGTCTTCCCGCTAGGGATGGAGCCGCTGGAATCGACAGGGAATGAGCCATCCATGGTGCGCCACTTGCCGATGGCGTTGTAGTTTTCAAGACTAAAGCCGAGCGGGTCCATTTTGTTGTGACAGACGGCACAGGCTGGGTCGGCGCGATGCTTTTCCATCTGCTGGCGAAGCGACGCCGATTTTCCGACGGCCTCTTCATCGAGCGGCGGAATATCGGGCGGCGGAGGCGGCACGGGAGAACCGAGGATGTTATCCAGGATGAACTGGCCGCGCAGCACCACAGAGGTGCGAGTGGGATAGCTGGATACGGTGAGCACGGCGGCCTGGCTGAGCACGCCTCCGCGCTGATCGGTAGCGAGCTCCACGCGGCGGAATTCGGGGCCTTTGACATCCGGGATGCCGTAGAACTTCGCGAGCTTCTCATTGAGGAAGGTGTAGCGGGCGTTGAGGAAATCGGTAATGGGCCGATTTTCGCGCAGCACGTAATCGAAGAACATGCGCGTTTCGGTCTTCATGCCATCGCGCAGATCGGCGTTCCATTCAGGGAATTTTTTGGGATCGGGCTTGACCACGTCGAGGTTGCGGATCTCAAGCCATTGACCGGCGAAATTGGAGGCGAGGGCGCTCGAACGCGAATCGGCGAGCATGCGCTTCAACTGAGCATCGAGCGTGACGGGATCGTGCAGCTTCTTCTGGGCGGCGAGAGCGATCAACTCGTCGTCAGGCATGGAACTCCACAAGAAGTAGCTGAGGCGCGATGCGAGCTCGTAATCGGAGACGGGATGCGCGACCGTTCCCGTGCGATTTTCGATCTTGAAATAGAAAATTGGGCGAGACCAGCATGGCTTGGATAGCCAACTGAATTCCCTGCTCCGCATTCTGGCCTTGGGCGCGCGCGAGGGCGACGAAGCGCATGAGGGCGGCGATCTCCTGCGGCGTGGCGGGGCGGCGATAGGCTTGGTTGGCGAGGTTCGCGACGATGCGCTGGACGCAGGCGGGACCAGATTTGGGATCGCAGATCAGGATCTTCTTGCGGCTCGCGCTCTCTGTTTCCGAGGCGTAGGGTCCGACGAAGGTAAGCGAATCGACAAACTTGTTCTTCTTGCGGTTATAGAGATCGGCCTGGGCGAGCGTGCCCACGAAATCGTCATCGAGGAAGCCGGCGCGGAAGGTGTGCTCACCTTCTGTCAGGTGCACGCGCATGTGCTCTTCGGAATACGGGTCGAAATAGACCAGCTTCGAAGGCTTGGTTTCAACCGACATGCTTTGGGCCAATTTGCCATCGATCCAGAAGGCCAAGGTGACGGGCTTGGCATCGGCGGGACGCTCGCCCTGGAGGCCGAAGCGGACGTTGTACTCGCCGTCGAAATCGACGCGGAAGGTGGTCTCGACGGTGCTGCGGTCGAGGCGGGTAATGGCCTTGTTGCGGCCCGACCGCTCAATTTCGATCGGCTTCGGCAACGGGTCGAGGGCCATGGCTCGCGCGGAGATGCGCTGGGCGGCGGTAATGTACTTCGACATGAGCAGCGGCGACACGGTAAGAACGGAGCCGATGTTATCGAAGCCATAGCCGGAATCATCGGTGGGGAAATTTTTGTCGGCCTGGAAATCGACGGCGAGGAGATCGCGGACGGTGTTGCGATATTCGTAACGGTTGAGGCGGTGGGCGACGACAGTGCCGGGGTCGGCTTTGACGGCCTTATCGAGATCGTCGAGGCGGGCCTGGATGTAGCCGGTGAGCGCGGTCACTTTTTCGGCGGGCGGCTTGGGGATGCCCGGGGGCGGCATCTCGCCGGCGCGGAGCCTTTGCAGGATGACCTCCCAGCCATCGCGATTTTTTGTAAGCGATTGCGGGTCGAGGAAGACCTGGATGTTCATTCCGCCGGAGGAGAGCTGCGGATTGTGACAACCGGCACAGACGTTCTTGAAGAGGGGGTCGACGGCGGCGTGGAAAGCGGCGTCATCGGCGGCGGGAGCGAGCGAGGCCGTTAGCCCGACCAGGAGAAGGAAACGGAGCGCGGTCATCTTATGTCCAGTATAGACGCCGCGGCGGCGGCTGATGTAACCCTGTGTGCGGGGAGGGGTGGGGGAGGCGCGGGGGCGGTGGCGTCATCAAAGATGAAGGTGGGGAAATGGGCTAGGTGTGAGGCGGGTTCGGTGGGACGATTTGTGGGCACCGGCGGCAAGATCGCCGAGGGTACGAGGGCTTCGATTTCGACGGCCGGTGGAGTGTCCGATTGCGGGATTAGGTTCGTTTGGCAGAAATGATCTTCGTGCGAAGGAGCGCCTTCGGCGCTTGCGCAGGCCGGGGAAGGCCTGCGCCACTGTCCGAAATGGGCACCTTAGGTTCCGGTGAGGGCTCCGGGGCTTCAACAGCTGTGTCCGGAATTGGGACTAGGTTCGTTTGGCAGAAATCGTTTTGAGGAGACAGCGGAGCGCCTTCGGCGCTGGGACAGGCCGGGAGGCCTGTCCTACGAAGCGGGTCTAATTTGATGAGTAAGTTGAGAGAGCGGGCGAATTGGCGATCGAAACGGGTTTCGTAGCGACTTAGCACGATCGAGAGTGCTGGAGTCATCGGCGAGTGAGCGGAAGGCGAGAGCGACGCGGGTGGCAGCGTCAGTGGTATGGGGATCGTGGGCTTCCATTGCCGATTGAAGGGTGGCGCGCTCGACGGCCCATATCCGCATCTGGCGCCAGCGGGAGATGGCCATGGTTTCGACGAGCACGCGCTGAGTTTCGGTTTTCGGGTTGAACTCGCTGGCGAGACCGGCGAGGAGATCGGCGAAGGCCTCGGGCCTTTCGTTCTCGAGGAGGATCGTCTTGGAGAGGAGATGATGACGGGCGCTGTTCGCCGAGGATTTTTGGCGGCCACCGGGCGTGACAGGTCCGCGAGAGCGGGCGCCGTTCAGTTGAGAGGCACGGATTCTGCGTTCGGAACTCATACGACTTTATGTTAGAGGGTGAGAGTGGTGATCCAAGGGGGCGGGCGGGTAAGTTGCTGTAAGTGGAGGGAATAAAAAGTTGGAAATCGTGTGACCCAAATTTTAGCCCAGACTAAGCAGATTATTGGGATGGGGGCCGCCTTGTGGGTCTCCTGGAAGGCTTCGTCGATTCGGCGTTGTTCCGTTGATTGGCAAGCTGTGAGACGAACCGCCTTCCTCAGCGCGGCGTGAATTGTAGGAATTAAGTCGTGACGGGGCGCGGGGCGCCGGGTTCGACGCTCCCGTTCGATCACGCCGCGCGGGCGGCGGAGTCTCCGCCGGAACTTCACGGCCCAGCCGAGGTCCGAGGCGGCGCCGTAGCGGAGATTGATGCCTGAAAGCCATGGGGATGCCTACCGCTTTTCCCGAGGTAACCCTTGAGAATAGACACGTCAGCCACCACGGTGATATCGTAACCAGGACTCCAAAAAGCCGCCATCACCCATTTGAAGTGATAGGCTCGCAGAAAAATGACGATTCTTCCGGCCACTTCCGCATGTTCCCAGAAAAACTACTCGTTAATCTTATCCAGTTGATCTATGAAGCAGCAGCGGACCCGACGCAATGGCCCGTCTTCCTCGAACGGTTAGCAGAGAGCGTGGGGTCGCCCACGCTAAACTTTATCGCTCACAACGTCAAAGAGCTCGACGTGACGCTGTGCGCGAGTGTGGGATTCGATCCCGTCTGGGTGCGGGCCTATGAGGAATACTACGCAAGCCGGAACGTTTGGGTGCAGCGTGGCTGGCACTTGCTTCGGCCAGGCGTAGTAGTGGGAGGCCCTGAGTTGATCAGCGATCAGGAACTGATAAAAACAGAGTTCTACAACGACTACCTGCGGCCCAAGGATCTCTTCTATTCTTACGGTGGCATCGCCTCGCACGAGGACTCCGTCATGTCATACTTCACGGCGATTCGCTCAAGGCAGGCGGGCCCCTTCGAAGAGCGCGAATTCGCTCTTCTTCGCCACCTGCTTCCCCACCTCCAGACGGCGGTACGGTTTCATCAGCGCGTCGCCGTACTCGAAATCCAGCTGGGTAGCGTGGCCCAAACCTTAAACTACTTACGGCACGCCGTCTTTATTGTGGACCGCAAGAGCCGCATTCTCATAATGAACGGCGAGGCTGAGGAAATCCTTCGTGCGGCAGATGGGTTGGTACTGGCAAACGACGGGTTACGAGCAATGCGGGCGCCGGAAACGAGCCGGCTGAGAGGCCTGATAGCTGGAGCAGCCGAGACAACCAACGGAAACGGGACCCACCATGGGGGCGCGATGTCGGTTTCGCGCAACAACGGACACGCGCCTTTGCGTGTGCTGGTGTCGCCGTCTGCGCCATCCAACGGGCAAGTCAAAGGGCGATCATCGGCGATTGTGTTTGTGACCGAGCCGGAGCGTACGCGAACGCCGGATCCGGCCCTCCTCGAGCAACTGTTGAACTTTACTCCAGCCGAGTCCCGGCTTGCAGTGGCGTTGGCGGCGGGCAAGACGGTGCAAGAGTTTGCCGAAGAAGCCGGCGTCAGTCTCAACACGGTGCGCACACATTTGAAGCGGATCTTCTCCAAGGCCGGAGTAAGCCGGCAAGCGGAACTGATTCGGCAGTTGACGGCGCTCGCATCGTGGCCCGAGCCGTAGCCCGCATTTCTCGCACACTTTCCGCTGCGGCAAGGCCGGTCTACTTCGTTGCGCTGCCCAGAGGGCGCCCCCGCCGTGCTCGATCCGTGGCGGACCTCCGCGCGCCGACCGGCGCGCGTCTCGTATCCGCAGCCTTCCCGCGCGCCGCAGAAGAAACTGTGCAAGAAATGCGGACTAGCGAAGGGCTAGCGACCGTCTTTTTCGCGATTTGCGCACCGCGACTAGCATTCCAGTACCGGACGTACCCTCCAAGGGATGGCGGCAAGTCTCTGAAGAGTAGGACTTTTCTTGCATTCGTCACCTGTTTGGGTGACGACTTGTTTAGCGGGCCAAGTGTATTCTGGCTTACGGTCTTCGAGATTCCGCGTGGCAGGTTGAGCGGCTAGCTCGATTCACGTAAGCGGAAGCGAACAAAGTTCGGAGAAATAGCTTTGCCATGGTCGCCCAGACGGGCTCCATCCGTTAAAAAGGACAGTCCACTATCATGTACGGGAGTCGCGGATCTCATGTGCAGGTTCTTTTATGTCGCGTCTATGTCGCGCTGGTTATTCTCCTTTTCTGTTCGTCACTCGCTTCCGCCCAGATACTGTTGAGCGCAAGCACGGTACCCGCTGAGGCTCAGCCCGGCGCCGTTGTCAGCCTGGAAGGGAAAGGCTGGCCCGCAAACACAACGATTCCCGCGGCCAGCGTTCAAGTAACGATTACGCCTCCCGCTGGCAACGGGTTGCCAGTCACGGTTGCGGCCGGCAGCATCGCAAATACGCCAGGCAACACAACCGGCACGGACCGGACCATTAAGTTTACGATTCCGACATCGCTAACGACTAACTCGCCGCTGACATGCGCAGTCTCGATTACCGCAACGACCTCTTCGAACGTCGTGTTGACAAGCGGCGCCACCGCCGCTCTCACCGTAGACCCGCCTCCCACCGTAGCCGGCGTATCTCCCGGCGCGGCTACCATCGGGGCAACCGTTACGCTTACCGTAACTGGCGCCTATACCCATTTCTCCAGCAACACTGCGGTAAGTTTGGTCAGTCCGGCGAGCCCTGCCTTTACAATCGCTCAGACCGGAGCGACAACATATAATCCGGCAAGTCCCAATCAAGTCGTCGCGACTTTCACCATCCCATCCGGCGCTAGTGGAGCACCAGTTGGAAGCTACACCGTGGTGGCCAGAACAGGCACGGAGAGCGCAAGCCTGCCCGGCGGCTTTTTGGTCTCCGCTAGCGGACCGGCGACTCTGTCCTCCATTACGCCCAACTCGCTGGCGGCCGGCCAATCGACTACCGTCAACGTGGTAGGCACGAATACGCACTTCGTCCAGGGCGTGACGGTAGCGGCGCTCGGAAACGGGATCACGGCCGGCCCGGTTACCGTGACCAGCCTAACCCAGGCCAGCTTTCAGATCTCTATCGATCCAATCGCCATCCTCGGCGCTCGCACTCTCACCATGGAAACCAATGGCGAGTTTGGCACGGGCACGTTTACTGTTTTGACCAACGGCTCTTCGCTGCAGTCGGTCGCTATGAACACCCAGAACGGGCCTGTGATCCCGGCGAGCTTCGCGCAGGGAACCAATGGAACGTTGACCCTCACCGGCTCTTTGAACCCTCCCACTCACTGGGTTCAGGCGGGCTCGTCGATCAGCATCGGCGGCGGTATCAATGCCGGTAATATTACGGTGCTTAGCCCAACCTCTCTGAGTGTGAATATCTCGGTGGGTCCGGGCGTCGCACTGGGCAGTTACCCGGTCACCGTCACAACCAATGGTGAGATAGTCGCCAAGACCAACGCCGTTACGGTGACTGCCGCGACGCCATTCCTCTCGAGCGCCTCCCCGAGTTCCGCCGCTCAGGGTCAGCAGCATGCCATCGTTACCTTCACCGGCGCCTTTACCAGTTTCACCACCACGACCAACGGCGCTCTGAGCGTGAACTTCGGCCCGAACATCACCGTCAACAGCGTGACCGCCAGCAGCGCCACCAGCGCCACGGCCGATATCAGCATCGATAACGTAGCCTCTACCGGCGGCCGCACGTGCACGCTTTCCAGCAACGGCACGAACTACAACTTCACTTTCACGGTGACTCCGTCCGGGGCCGCGCTGACCGCCGTAGCGCCGGGATCCGGACTCCAGAGCTCCAGCGTCGCGCTCACGGTCGCCGGCACGGGTACGCATTGGGGACAAGGGCTCACATCCGCGGCGCTCGGCGTCGGCATTACCGTAAATCGCGTGGTGGTTAATAGCGCTACCACCGCCGAGGTCGATATCACGATTGCCGCCAACGCTTCGCTCGGATCTTACCCGCTCACCATGAGCACCGGCGGCGAAATCGTCACGCTGAGCAATGCCTTCACGGTCTTGCCTTTCACCCCATCTCTGACGCTCTCCCCCTCGTCGGGCATGATCGCCGTCGCTCCGCAGACAACCAACGTCGTCAACGTTAACTTCAGCGGCAACTTTACCCACTTCGGCAGCTCATCCCCAAACCAGACCATTGCCGCGATCGACGGCAACGGGGTCTCGATCCAGAATTTCACCGTCCTCAATAAGTTCCAGGCGACCGCTCAACTGGTTATCGATCAGACCGCGCCTTCCTCGCCCGGCACTACGGTTTCGCCGGCCGCGCCCTGCACAAACCAGTATGGCGGCAACCGCACTGTGACACTCGAGACGCCGATGGGTTCCAGTTCCGAAATCGTCCAGGCAGGCTTCTGCGTCACCAGCACGCCGGCAGTTCTTACCAGTATTAGCCCCTTCCACTCGGGTGAACCCGCGCAGAGCTTGACGGTCAGTATCACTGGCAATTTCACGCATTTCGAGCCGAATGTCACCACTGTTGGATTCGGCCCCAACATCACGGTAGACAGTTTCAATATCGTCAATAACAACCTGCTCACCGCCGTCATCGACATCGCCCCGAATGCCTTACTGGGATGGCGGCCCGTCTTCGTCAACACCGTCGACCCCGCGAATCTCATCAACGAGCAGGTCATGATCGGCTTTGCGATCGACGCGCCTGCTTCGGCCTCGCTGCTCAGCGTATCGCCGAACTCCGGAATTCAGGGCCAGTCGGTGACCGTGCAGATCACCGGAAACCATACCAACTGGGCTCAAGGCAGCACCACCGCTATTTTCGGCGCCGGCATAACCGTAAATACGCTGACCATCAACGGCCCGGCCTCCGCCACTGCGCAGATCTCGATCGACCCCGTTAACGCGCCCGCCGGAGGAAGCTCCGTCACCCTGGTGACCGAACTGGCGCAAGGCAATGAGGAGATCGTGTCGGGTCCCGGTTTCTCGGTTACGCAAGGGATCTCCTCCATCAGTTTTCTCGGAACAGGTTGCCTCAACGACGCGACGGCCGCAGCTGCGGGTTGCCAGGCGCATCAGTTCCAGGTTCATCAAGGCGACATCCTGACCTTCAAAGTCATTGGCGCCAACACGCACTGGAAACAAGGTGAGACCACGCTGAACTTCGGCGGTGACATTGCGGTTAGCCAGCTTACTGTAATAGACCCTCTCACCATCCAGTGCCAGATCGCGGTCTCCTACACTGCCGCCATCGGATTCCGCGGCGTAACCGCTACCACCAACGCCGAAAACGCGGCGTCCTTCAACGACGCATTGGATGTTCTGGCGCTGCAAGCCATCAGCGTGAACATAACGCCCACTTCCGCGCCTCAGGGCACCACATTCACGATGCAGGTGAATGGCGTCAGCACCCATTGGACTTCCACTGCCGCCAACCCGGCCAACAACACCACCGTGACGTTTGGAAGCAACAACGGCGTCACCGTCACCGGCATCAATGTGATCAGCCCCACGCAGATGAACCTAAACGTTCAGGTGGCCGGGACCGCTTTTACAGGCCCATACACGTTGACCATCACTACGACGGGAATTCCGGTCTCGCCCAACAGTCCGCAGGGCATTGAGCAGATGATCCTGACGAATGTCTTCGGGGTCAGCCAGGGAGCGGCCATTATCACGAGCGTGTTGCCAACGAGCGGAACGCAAAGCGCTACCGAAGCGCTCGTCGTCGTGGGGCAGAACACGAACTTCCAAACCGGCCTCACCACCGCCGCTCTCGGCATCGGAGGCTGCAGCTCGCCGGCCGGCATTAACGTTTCGAACGTCACCGCCGCCGACCACCTGCACGCAACGGTATCGATCGCCGTCAGCGCCAACGCCCCCACTGGCTTTCAGACCCTCTGCATGTACACGCTCGGCGAAACGGTGAGCTACGCCAACGCCTTCCAGGTGCTGCCCGCGACCCCGACGCTCAACCAGGTGGCTGCCCGTAACCGGCCAGCAAGGGCAGACGGTCGTAGGCGTCACCCTGACCGGCCTGTTCACGCATTGGCAGCAAGGCCAGACGACGGTGACATTCGGGCAAGGCATCACCGTGCAAGGCCTGTCGGTCGCAAGCGCAACCAGCGCGACGGCAACACTGGTCATCAGTCCCACCGCGTACACGGGTGGGCGCACGACTACCGTCACGACTGGCAATGAAATCGTCTCGGGAAGCTTCTTCAGCGTTACGCCGAGCGCGGCGATTCTGACAAACGTCAGCCCCATCAACGCCAACCAGGGCCAGCACATTCTGCTGACCATCAACGGCGATTTCACCAACTGGTCGCAGACACTGACGCAGTTCGCCATCAGCGGCGGAGGCGGCGACATCACGGTCAACGGCGTCGTGATCAACAGCCCCACGCAGGCCACGGCGGATCTGTCGATCTCCGGAACGGCCAATCTGGGTACTCGCTCCATCTATATGTCCACGGTTGGCGAGAACGTGAGCCTGCAGAATGCCCTTCTGATCACCGGCGGCATTCCTTCGATCGCCTCCATTAGTCCGGGCTCGGGAACGCGCGGCGACGTTGGCGACAACATTACTATCACCGGCATCTTCACCGATAAGGTGCCGTGGAGCGCGAACTCCACGGTGGATTTCGGCGACCCCTGCATCACCGTCGCGCCCATCGGCGCGCCGGGCGGGAGCACCTTCAACAGCCAGTTCAGCATCACGGCCGTGATCAACATCGGCGCCGGGGGCTCGGCCTGCCCCGCAACCCTTGGTCTCCACACCGTGACGGTGCGCAGCGGGAGCTCGGTGCAGACCGGCCAGTTCACGGTCTACGATCCTTCTGCGCCGCCCGCTCCGTACATCTCGTACGAGAGCCCGAGCGTCGCGCTTGCTGGACAGACGCTGGCCGTGACGCTGGCCGGCGCCTTCACCAATTGGCTGCCCAATCAGACGACCGCCTCCTTCGGCGCCGGCATCACGGTGAACAGCTTCGATATCACAGGCGTGAATAGCGCCGTCGCCAACATCACGATCGATCCGGCGGCGGCCGTCGGGTCGCGCACGGTGACGGTTACTACGGGGGCGCAGCAGCTCACCGCGACCTTCACCGTGACCGTTGGAACTCCGGCGATTACGCTGGTGACTGCTAATAGCTCGATCCAAGGCGAAACGCGCCTTCTCGACCTGGTCGGCCAATACACTACGTGGACCAGCAGCGGTCCGAATCCGACTCAGTTTACCTTCTGCGCCGGCATCGACAGCCTGCAAAATCTCCAGATCTTCGGACCCACGGCCGCGCGCGTCGAAGTCACAGTCGATCAGTTGGCGAACATCGGCTCTTGTCCGGTCACGGCGACCACCGGCGCCGAGGTTGCTCATCTTCTTCCTCCCGCGTCCTTTTCGATTACGCCCAGCACGGCCGTAATCACTTCCGTCAGTCCCAACACTGCGTTACAGGGCGCGAGCCTTGCGGTGCAGGTAACCGGATTTGCAACGCACTGGCTGAATGGCACGCCCACATTCGCGTTCTCCTGCGGCAGCGCAACCGTAAGCGACGTCACCGTCACGGACAACACGCACGCCAGCTTCAATTTGAGTCTCGGCCTGTACGCTCCGCCGGGCAGTTGCTCCCTCACGGCCACCGTGGGCGGTGAAATCGCGACCTTGAACAACGCCTTCGTAATCCAGCCGGGCACGCCGCTTCTGCTTTCCGCCAGCAATGGCAGTAACCGGCAGCAATCGCAGTTCAGCGTCGGCATCCTTGGCCAGTACACGAACTGGACCAGCGCCAACACCACCGTCACATTCCCCAACGGCGGCGTGACCGGCGTGAATGTAAACGTCACCGGGCCGCAGAGCATTACGGTAACCGGAACGGTTCAGCCGCTGGCCTACACGGGCTGCGGCCCGATCGTCGTCACCACTACCGGGCAGAATCCGCCGGTGCTCACACTGTCGAACGTGTTCTGCATCACGCCAGGCCCCGCGGCAATCTCTCAGCTTTCGCCCAATAATCTCGGCCAAGGGGCGAGCGCCACAATCCAGGTCACCGGCACGAACACCAACTGGCAGCAGGGCGTAACCGGCGCATTCAGCTTCGGCCCGGGCATCACGGTGACGTCGCAAGCCATCACCAGTGCGACGACGGCGTCGGTGGGCATCTCGGTATCGGCCGCCGCCACGCCTCAAGCAAACACCGTCAGCGTATCCACCCTGGGAGAGACCGCAAGCGATCCAGCGGCCTTTACCATCTTCGCCGCCACTCCAACGCTGGTGGACGTCTTCCCGACGACGGGCGCACAGGCCCAAACGACCTTCAATGTCAACGTCACGGGCGCGTTCACCCACTTCTCGGCGAGCACCACCGCCAGCTACGGCGATTTCAACGCAGCCGTAACCTTCAACAGCTCGACGAGCCTTACGCTCGCCGTCACCATTCCGCCGACGGCGGCCGTCGGACAGCGCACGTTGACCATCACCACGCCCATCGGCGGCACCACGCAGGAAGTGGTCACGCTGGCGAACGCGATGAACGTCACAGTGGGTCCGGCGGCAGTCTCTTCGGTCGCGCCCAATAACGCGCGGCGAGGCAGCACGAACGTGCAACTACTGGTGACCGGGTCGGCGACGCACTTCGATGCCACCACTCAGGCCACATTCTCCGGAGGCGGCATCACGCAAGTCGGCGCGGCTGTGCCCGTTGCGGGCTCGAACGGTCTGCAGGCAAATATCACCGTGAACATCGATCCAGCCGCCGCTACTGGCCAGCGCAATATAACGATGACTACCGGCGGCGAGGTGGCCACGCTTGCCAACGCATTCACGGTCAACGCGGCGCTGCTTTCCATCACCACTTCCAGCCTGCCGTTCGGCACTACCAACGTGAACTATTCGCAGACGGTTGGAACATCGGGAGGCCTCGCGCCCTTTACCTTCACCATCACCAGCGGAGCCCTGCCCTCGAATCTCACCTTGAACGCCTCCTCGGGTCTCATCGGCGGCACGCCTTCGGGCGCGGCCAGCGCCACCTTCACCGTCAAGGTCACCGACAGCAGCGGCCAGAACGCCACTGCCACCTATACCATCAATATCTACGATCCGCTCACGATCACGACCGCTTCGCTGAGCGCCGGCGTGAGCGGCATCGCTTACTCGCAAAACGTGGGCGCTTCGGGCGGGGCATCGCCGCGCACGTTCGCGCTGCATGCCGGTTCGCTTCCCTCAACGTCACGCTCGACCCCAATAGCGGCGCCATCACCGGTACGCCCACAGCCACCGGAACCTTCACGCCGACGGTCCGCGTGACGGACAACGTAGGCCAAACCGCGGATAAGCAGTTCAGCATTACGATTTACGGAGTCCTCACCTTCAGCACTACCACGCTGAACGAGGGACGGAAGACGTTCGGCTATAACCAGACCATCAACACCACGGGTGGAGCCCCCACGGTCGCGCTCTCGCTTGCTTCGGGCCCGCTTCCGACCGGCGTCGCCCTCACCGGCAATGCGCTCACCGGGACGCCTACGCAGGCGGGAACCTTCAACATTCAGATCAAGATGACGGACGGCCTAGGCAACACGGCCACGCAGAACTACACGCTGACCATCGACGATACGCTTACCATCACTACGACCACACTGCCGAACGGCGTGGTGGGCGTGCCCTACTCGCAGACCATCGCCACTAATTTCGGCGTAGGCCAGGTGAACTTCGCCGTGACAGCCGGCGCGCTGCCCACAAGCCTCACCCTCGATCCCGGCACCGGGCTCATCCACGGAACGCCATCGGCCTCGGGGCCGTTCAGCTTCACCGTGCAGGCGACCGATACGCTGCCTGTCACCACTTCGCAGGCGTACACGGTTAACATTGCGCCGCCACCGCTGATTACCAACGTTTCACCTAATACGCTCGGGGTGGGGCAGACGGCGACCATCGCTTTGACCGGCCAGAATACCCACTGGGACAGCACTACCACGGCCGATTTCGGTCCCGGCGTGACCATCAACCCGGTTGGCGGAGTGCCGGTTACGGTCACTGGTCCGACCAGCGCCAGCGTCAGCATCACGATACAGCAAGGCGCGGCCGGCGAACCCGCAACACCGTCCTCACGACGCCGGACGCAGGCAATGAGATGGCGCTGCTGAATACTGGGCAAACGTTCACTGTGGTGGCCGGACCGCCCGCGATCCTTTCGCTTTCGCCCTCCGGGGCCAAGAAGAACACGAGCGCCATCATCACGGTGACCGGGCAAAACCTGTTGGGCGCCATGTTCCAGTTCGCGAACCCGATTCCGAACCTCACGAATGTACCCGGGCCGATTAACATCGTCTCCAACGACGGCAGCAACGTGGTCCTGACCTTCCCGACGGGAAGCGCGGAGGGCCAATATGCGCTGTCGGCGACCACCGGAGTAGGCGTCAGCCCTGTCAACGCGGCGTCTCAATTCGTCGTCCAGCCATCGCGCCCGCAGAACATCGATTCGACCGCAGTGAGCGTGCTGAACATCGCTAACAACTGGAACGCGGCGATCACGCTGCCCGCCGGCCGCAACTCGTACGATGCCGGTCCGGTGAGCGTGCTGAACATCGGCAACAACTGGAACGCGGCGATCACGCTGCCCTCCGGCCGCAACTCGTACGATGCCGGTCCGGTGAGCGTGCTGAACATCGGCAACAACTGGAACACGGTGATCACGCTGCCCGCCGGCCGCAACACGTACGATTCCCGTCCAGTGAGCGTGCTGAATACGCAGTGGAATATCGCCAATTACGTACCCGGCGTGGGCCACAATTTCGCCATGGCTCTGCCGGTCTCCGTGTGCGCCCCGCCGCAGTGCACCGTCAACCAGAGCATGATGGCAATCAGCCTGATGGCGCACAATTCCGCGAACGCGCAACCCGCGATGCCCCCGGCTTCGGCGTCCGCCAAAGCAGCCACGGCGGCTGCGAAGAAACCCGCCGCGCCACATCTTAACCCGGCGGAAGAGTTAGATTCCGTTGTGGAAGGACGCACGCTGCGTCTCACGGCCACGGTCGATTCGGATGAACTGGCGATTGTCGAGTACGAAGTCAATGGCGTGGTGATCGGACGGACCACCGCGCCGCCGCACCAGATGCTCTTCACCGTCCCGGCCGGCGTCGGCGAGCTATACCTCCGCGTCATCGCGGAACTGCCCTCGGCGCGACGCAAAGTTCATCCCTTGTACGCCTACGCGTGGTGACGGATCCCGGTATCGCGATCCAGCCGCCCGGAACTGGGCAAAGAGGAGACCGCAACGCTTTACGGCGCCGGCTTGAAATCGGAGTTCTTCGTCTTCGGATCTCCCGTGAATGGGATACCCGCGCTCTGACGGCATGACGCCTCAAACCACCGGCTGCGTCACCGCCATCAACCAACCCAACCCCGATGAGGTATTCGGCTACGACCCGCTGGGCGCCGGCGCGACGCACGATCTCGCCGCGCGCTATTCGGGCGAGGTTTGGGCGGAAACGGATGGCGACTACCAGTTCTGGCTCACGGCGAAGAGCGGCGGCGTGTTGCGCATCGACGGCATGCCGGTTAGCGGACCGCTAAACCTGGCGAGCGGGTGGCACAAGATCGAAGTCGACTATTTCCTGGCCGTGGGCGCGGAGAGCTTACAACTCGAATGGCAGCAGCCGGGAGACGAGCGCCGGGTGTTGGGTCCGGATTCATTGCGCACGTCGCTGAAACAGGTTCCCGGCGGCGCTGTTCCACAAAAATTCGATTCCGTGTGGTTTGAGATTCAGCAACCGGACAAGACCGCGCGCTTCGTAATGGCGCGGCAACAGCAGTAGCGGAAAGACACAAGTTCAAGTTAAGGAGAGATGGAAATGATCGGGCAAATTCTCAAGAATATGGTTGTGACCTTCGGGGTGGCGGCGGCCTTCTCCGCCGCGGCCTTTGGCCAGGCGTTCACCAGCGGTTCGACCGGCGCCGACGGCGCGTATCTCGCCGACACCTCCGGCGATTTCGATCCGAACAATCTGAAGGGGACGTGTTCCACCTGCACCGCCAACAACGTGGTGAACGCGGCCGGCGACAACGTCTTCAACTTCACCACCATCACGGTGAACTCGGGCGTGACCGTCCGCATCCGGGCCAGCAAAGTCCGCAACCTGTCGGTGGTATGGCTGGCGACAGGCAACGTGGCCATCAACGGAACTCTGAACCTGAGTGGGGATTCCGGATATACGCTGAACGCCACTGACCCATCCGACGCTCGTCCAGTACCGCCGGCCCGCCGAACCCGGGGCCGGTGGATACTATGGCGGGCTCGGCGCTCGCGGACGGCTTGGGACCTGAAATCGGGCCCCGGTACCAGGAGGCGGAGCGGCGGGGCAGAACGTCGCCAATCCGAGCCCCTACAACCGCCTGTGCTTCGGGGGAGGCGCAGCAGCTTATACAGCCGTGGATCCAGACATTTGAACCGTATAGCACCTTTTTCCGGTACAATTATGGAACCCCGGTGGCCTGGCTCGAGCCATACGGCAAATATCTATCTTGTGCCGCTCTACGGCGGCTCGGGCGGCGGCGGCGGATGGGGTACGAACCTTCAGGGCAGGACGTTGGCGGCGGCGGCGGCGCAGGCGGTGGAGCAATCCGCATCGTCAGCACGACTCAGATCTCCGTCACCCGGAGCGGCATCAACTGCCGGCCGGTGGAACAACGCGGCATCGTGAGCAAACGACAGCACTTCCTGCTGTGGCGGACCGGGAGCTGGCGGCGCCGTTCCACCTGATTGCGCCAACCGTCACCGGGAGCTGGCGCTCTGAATATTTACAGTGGGAATGCTATGAACGCTTTAAGCGACGGCAGTCCGTATAGCGGCACGACTTACACGCCTCCAAACGGCATACGTTCGCTTCAACATCACTAATTTCACCTACACCGGGACTGTGACCGGCGTCTGCGGCCCCGCCACTGTCGCTTGTACCGCCAACACCGTCAACAACTCCGTTCGTTGGGCCGCTCTATAATGTGCCACCGAATTCGACCCTGGCGATACCCTCGGTCCAAATTACTCAGATCAACGGCGTCAACGTCCCGCAACCGCCTGCCGGCCAATACCTGACCCCTGATGTTCAGATCAACTCCAACAGCCCCGTTACCGTGAACATCGCGGCATCCAATGTCCCGGTGGGAACGGTGGTCACGCTGCGGGTCACCGCCGAGACGGCGGGCGATCAATCCATCCAGTGCACCCCGCTTGCCGGCGCTTCGGCCGCAGCCACCACCGCGAGCTGTACGGCGACGTTCCCGTTCTCGGTCTCGCTCGCCACTCTGCGGGCAACGTGGTAAGAGCAGTAAGTTTGAAAATCGGGAATCTTATCGGAGCACATGTGCGATTACTAAGTTCTATGGCGCTCGTTTTGGCCGCGGCGGGTTCAGTCGCGGCCGACGAGGTCGCCATCGGCCAATTGAACCTGACCAACCTCAACAGCACCGGCTATCAGGCGGTTTCCTTTTACGACTTCACGGGACTCGACTCGGGATGCCAGAACGGTCTCGGCACGTTTCAGGTCTGCAACGGCGTGACGATCACGAATTGGGCGCTCACCATTGCCTTTAGCAACCAAGCCCCCGGCAACGCTTCGCCGAGTTATGGCCTCTTTACGTCGCCGCTGACGGAAACTTGGACCGGCTCAGCCGACGACATCGGCCCGTACGACCCCAGCGTCAACAACGGCTACGGCTTCACTGGCGGCCTGAGCGGCACGTGGGAGATCCCGCTGAATTTCGGCAATTCCGACGAGCCGCCCTGTCCGGCAGCGGACAGTTCCAGCCCATCGTGCGACTATCAGATCACGCAGGTTCAATTCTCCGGCACGATTAGCGCGGTCGATACTCCGTTCGAGTTGGGACTCTCGGCCGCCAACGGCGGTAATTTCGATCCCAGCGACCCCTCCACCTACACAATCTTCACGCCGGTTTCGACGTTCGATGCCGTGTGGAATGTGCCGCAAGACGACTACTATTCGCCGACCCTGACCGATCCGTTATACTTCGGCGATCCCTCGGGATTCGACGTGATGGTGAGCGACCAGGCTTCCCCATCCACCGTTCCCGAACCCAGCGGCTTCATGCTGATGGGCACCATCTTCACGGCTTTGCTGTGGAAGCGCGGCGCCATCCGCGCAGCTCTGCGATCCCGATCGCACAACGCATTGCTATGAGACGCGTCTAATTACGGGCGAAGCTGGTGATCTAGTGATGCGTGTTTCGCAGTATCGGCAGGGGAGCGGCGGTGGCTATCGAGCGCTACGAATAGCGGAGGCGGTTGTTTTCGCAAGGCGGTGAGCCGCCTTACTCTTCCTGCGCGATCACCTCGAACACATATCCATTTACCGATTCTCGAAAGAAGAACCGCTTCGTGCGCTCGGCCGCACAGGGTCCATCAGCTGCACGCCCGCCGCCGTCAGGCGCTCCCGCAGCGCGGTCATTTTCTGAGCCGGGAGGAAGATCGCGATGTGCCTTCCGAACTCTCCCTCGAAAGGCGAAACGGCGAAATCCTCTACGTAGACGATGTGCATCTGCTGGCCGCCGCCTATCGCGAGCCAGACCGTTTCCACGGGCGAGTTCGCCGGCGCCGGATCGCGAGTGTATCCCAGCATCTGCTCGAGAAACCGCGCCGTCGTTCGACAGCCGCGTCGGCAGCGTGAGATGGGCCAGGCTCATCGCTCGAGCGGAGAGACCCTTTGCCAGCCACTTCGACCAGTAAAACGTCATCTGTGTCGTCCCGGTGTTGGTGATGCCGTGCAGCGTGTTGCCTGCGCAATACATCATTGCGCCGGACGCCGACCTGCGTGACCTTGCCGTCGCACTCGATGATGCCGGTTCCGTCGGCGACGATCAGGATTTCCTCTTCCGGATGGCGGTGGGGCGGGTGGGGGCTGGCGCCCGGCTCGAGCGTCGCCATCCCGGCGCAAATCGCCGCTCAACTGGTCGGTGGGGCCGTTGTAATGGACGAAGACGGTGCAGCCCGGTTCGCGGATGGGTGCGATCTCGGCGGCGGCGATGACGCCGTCCTGGAGTTTCGGAGTGGATGGTCGCGGCGGCGACGACGTTGTTGGTTTCCGGCACGACTTGATTATAATCGCGGACGCGGGGGGATCGCGGAGGATTGGACCGGAGCGGCTGGGGAAGGAATAGGCGAGACCGACGCGAACGGAACAGTCCACTTGTCTGTGTGCAATCATTCTGATAACTTCACCTGTGAACGTGATCAGCAAGCGCGGTCTTCGCAAATTGACGGCGAAATATCCCGCCGTGGATGCCGAGGCGCTTAATTGGTATCGGGTGGCGGCTTCCGCCGATTGGCCCTGCTTTGCCGACGTTCGCGCCGACTTCCCGCGGGCGGATATGATCGGCAAGGTTTTGGTTTTCAATATGGCGCATAACCGCTACCGGCTAATTACGACCGTCTTTTTCGCCACGCGCGAAATCTACGTGAAAGACCTGCTGACGCACAAGGAATACGACAGGGAGGAATGGAAAAAATGGTGTTAAGATCCAGCCCCACGCTCAGGCCGGCCAAGTACGCGAAACTGCTCGCGAAAGCGCTGCCCAAGCGCATTGAAAACGATGCGGAGTTCGATCGCTCCGTTGCCGCCATGGAAGAACTCAGCCGCGCTATCGAGCATGGAAAAGCCGGTCTGGAGGAACGCGCGCTCCATTCGCTTCTCTCCACTTTGGTCCGCGAATATGACGATCGCGTGGAACCGCTGCCCGCGGGAGATCCGCTCGAGCTGATCCAGTACCTGATGGAGCAAAGGAACCTGCGGCCAGTGGACTTGGCCGAAGTCTTCGGCGCCCGATCCATCGCATCCGTTGTTCTGAGCGGCAAACGGGAACTTAGCAAGGCGCACATCCGAAGGCTAGGTGCGTTTTTTCATGTTTCGCCGGCATTGTTTCTGGGTACGGGCGACCCAACATAGAAGGGGCAAAGGGGGTTGCTCTCTCAGTTGCGCTCGTGAGAGATCATGCCCCGATGAGAAGGGGATTGAAACTTGGAATTCTTCGCAAAATCCGTGTAGCAGTTCGTCCCGTCATCTGAGCGCTCACGCCCAGCAACTATTTGCTGAATCCGGTCCAAATTTCCGCCGAATCGATTTCGAATTGGATCCTCGCGCGCGGGACGCCGCAGACCGCTCCTTTGCAGTCGCGGCTCGGTATCGATCGGGGTGGTATCGATCGGGGGTCGGTATCGATCACGGGTCGGTATCGGTCGTGGTCGGTAGGATCCTCACACGCCGGTCACAAGAGTTCCAGGGAATTGCGCTTGTGGATTTAATCCAATTGTTATCAGGGCGATAGGGGCTATCTGGAGGCCTTCCGCGGGGTCTTTGCCGGGCAGTTTTTGACGGCGCGCATGGTAGAACGAGGGCAGGGGATTCGGGCGGCGGCGACGCTGGCGCGAGCGGATGTGTCCGGGAAATCGGGGGCGAGTGGATATTGTATTTCGGGAGTCGAGGCGAGCGGAGAGGCGTGGGTCGGGAACGAAGGAACGAGTCACGAAGGAACTTGCGGGAGAGCGAATTTGCGCGGACGCAGTTGGGATTTGAGGCGGACGAGCGGCAGAGGGCGGTGCTGGATTCGCGGGCGAAGCGCGGGATTTTGAATTGCACGCGGCAGTGGGGGAAATCGACGGTGGCGGCGGTGAAGGCGGTGCATCGGGCGTATACGAAGGCGGGGAGTCTGGTGCTGGTGGCGAGTCCTGCGGAGCGGCAGAGCGGGGAGTTTTTGCGGAAGGCGGCGGAGTTTGCTGCGCAGGCTGGGGATGAAGCGGCGCGGGGACGGGGATAATGCGATTTCGCTGGTGCTTCCGAACGGGACGCGGATTGTGGGGCTGCCGGGAACGGAGGGGACGGTGCGCGGATTCTCGGCGGTGTCGCTGCTGCTGATCGATGAGGCGGCGCGGGTGCAGGACGCGATGTATAAAGCGCTGCGTCCGATGCTGGCGGTGGGGGATGGCGATTTGTGGCTGATGAGCACGCCGTACGGGAAGCGGGGATTCTTCTACGAGGCTGGGAGCACGGCGGCGAGGAGTGGGAGCGGATACGGCGCCGGCGACGGAGTGTCCGCGGATCCGGGCGGAGTTTCTGGAGGAGGAGCGGCGGGAGATGGGGCGGCATTGGTTCGCGCAGGAGTATATGTGCGAGTTCGTGGATAACGGCGGGGGATGGTTTACGCGGGATGTGGTGGAGGCGGCGTTTAGCGGGGATGAGCCGCTGTTTTTGTGAACTGGGGGTCGGGGGTTGGGGGTCAGGGGTCGGGGCATCGGGCTTGCGTCGGCGCGGTGCGGCTGGCGTGGCGGGGTGAGAGTTTGTGTGACTTGCGCTGCGCAGGCCGGGAGGCCTGCGCCACGTGGTGGGCGCGTGGCCGATGTATTTAGCTGATGGCTGACCGCTGATCGCTGAAAGCTTATTTATGTTTTCTATTGGGGTGGATTTGGGACAGCGGCGGGATTATTCGGCGGTGGCGGTGGTGGAGCGGGTGCGCCGCGCGGAACAGCGCTTCGATGCGGTGCATTGGGCATGGCCGGAAGAGGTGGTAGCGGACGAGTGGGTGGTGCGGCACCTGGAGCGGATGCCGCTGGGGACGCCGTATACGGCGGTGACGGGGCGGATTGTGGAATTGGCGCGGAATCCGAAACTGCGTGGGGAGCGGCAACTGGTGGTGGACGCTACGGGAGTCGGAATGCCGGTCGTGGATATGCTGCGGGCGGCGCAGCCGGGGTGTGGGATCGCGGCGGTTTGGATCACGGGCGGGCAGGGCGAACGGTTCGATGGGAAGGTCTGGCATGTGCCGAAGCTGGAGTTGCTGGCGCGGCTGCAGACGCTGCTGGAGACGAAACGGCTGCGGATTGCGGATCGGATGCGCGAGGCGGGGACGCTGGGGCGGGAGCTGCTCGATATCAAGTCGGCAAGGCGGGCGAGCGGACGGTTGAAGGTGGGCGCGGAGGGCGCGGGCGAGCACGACGATCTGGCGCTGGCGGTCGCGCTGGCGGTGTGGGCGGGGAGGAAGGCCGCAGTGGGGGAACAGTCGAGGCGGCTGCCGGGGATATAGGCTTAGTGTGGTCCCTGGGCTGAATCCCGCTCTTGCTTGACCGGTTGCAAACGCATATCCTGATAGACCTGCTTCAGGCGCTCTTTCATTTCCTTGAGACGCTCGAATTCGGCCAATTCTTTTTGCGCCTCGGCGGGACGCCCGGTCGCGCGATAGACCAGCGCGAGACGGTAATGAGCCGCGGCGGTGAAGGGTTCGAGTTGGACCGAGCGCTTCAAGTATTGCTCTGCCTCGGCGGTCCGGTTCATCTGAGTCAAGACTCTTCCCAGCCCGAGGCAGGCCTCGGCGTCATCCGGCTGGAGTTCGACTGCCCGCTTATAATGCGTCAGGGCTTCCTGTAAATTGGCGGCGCGCAGAGCGATGTCTCCCAAGCGGGATTCGGACTTCTCATCGAAGGGATTATCGGCCAAGGCGGCGCGGTAGGCCTTCTCGACCTCCTGCTGGTCGGCAGCAGAGTCGGAGAGGTTCAGCGCTTCGGCCAGTTCGAAGCGCAACCCGGGGAGGAGCGGGTCCAATTTGACCGCTTCGCGATAGTGGGCAATCGCGCCTTCGACATCTCCATGCCGCGACAATTCCTGTGCCATGATCTGGTGCATGCGCGCGGACTTCGGCGCGACCATGGCGATGGAGAGCATGCTTTCACCGGCGAGGTCGGAATAGATCCGGTAGGCGGTGTAGAGGACGTCGGTGTTTTCCGGCGCCAACTGCCGCAGCACGCCAACCACGCCGGCGGCTTTCTCCAGGCTGCCGCCTCCGTAATAGATCTCGATCAATTCCATTCCGGCCTGGATGCGAAGCTTCTGTTCGGCGATCTGCGGGAACGACTTCTCCAGGTCCGACTGAGCGGCGGCAACCTGACCAATGCGTCTCTCGGACATACCAAGCAAAGCCTCGATCTTCCACAGGTTGGGCCGCTGCTTGAGCGCCGCGCGCAAATTCGGGGCGGCGTTGGCGTAATCGCCTTGAAAGAAAAGCGTGACGCCGAGGTTGCCGCGCGCATCCAGGTTGTTCGGATCGAGCTTCAGGATGGCGTTATACTCGCGCACTGCCAGTTCGGGCTGGCCTTGACTTAAGAACTGCTGCGCCTGGCGGGAATGCGATTCGATCTGCAGCCTGGTGGCTTGAGGCGGGGGAGCGGATTGCGAAAACGCCAACGCCGCCGCCCAGAGGGCGGCGGCGAGGACTGTCTGAAAACGCATGTCTTTAGCTTACCCAACGGTAGTGGGACAGGCGAAAGCGCCTGCCCGCCAACGTCGTGTCAGAACGAAACTCGAGCGCCGAGCTGCAAGGTGCGGCCGGAGAGCGCCGCGCCAGTGATCTGTCCGACCGTGGCGCCTCCGATGCTGGTGTTCGGAATGCCGAGGCTGGTGTGGTTGAGAGCGTTGGTCGCATCGAAGCGGAACTGAATCCGGATGCGCTCGGTCACCGGTATGAATTTGGAGGCCGAAAAATCGACATCCGAATACCTGGGGCCTCGCAGGATGTTCCTTCCCGCATTGCCGTAGGTGTATTGGCCGGGCGAGACGAAAGCGGCCGGGTTGAACCACATAGCGGCCGATTGCTGAGCCGGATAAAGCGGCACGCCGGGCACAACGTTCGGGTATTGCGAGTTGGCTTGCGAATTGGTGCTGTTGCTGTTCATCGCGACGGTGAAAACGTTTCCAGACTGCCAGAGGTACTCGGAGGAGACCTGCCAGCCACCCAGGATCATGTTTGTGACGCCGCCGCGGTTCAGCAGCGCTTGTCCCTTGCCGAAGGGCAGGGCGTAAATGACAGTGCCCTTCCAGTTCTGCGGCACGTCGAAGTTCGAAAGCGAGTACGTGGAGTTTCGCGCGAACGAGTTCTGAATCGTGTTCGTGCCGTTGCGGCTGCCCCAGCCGGAAGAATCGTAGTTGGACAGGAACTTCGACCAGGTATAGTTCGTGCGGAAACTGAACCCGCGGGCGAAACGCTTTGTGAACTGGAGTTGCAGGGCGTCATAGTTCGAATAAGCGTCGAAATAGTTGCCGTTGATGGCGCTGTATTGCGGGAAGGGCCGGTAATTCTGCACCGGCAACAAGCCGAGGTCGGCCTGGGGAACCTGATTGATATTCACCGGGTACGGCAGCCCGGAACCGTGGTTGCCCACATAGGAGGCTTCCGCGACCATGCCTGTGTGCAGTTCTCTCTGGACGCTGACGGTCCACTCGTAATTCTTGCCCACCGGAATGTTGCGGGGAATGAAGTTGACGCTTTGGCCGTTGTATCCTCCCGGATCGTGCGACGCCAACACGTAACAGCCCGTGCCGGGTACACATCCGTTCTGGGTGAATATGGGTGGAGTAGGATTCTGCGCGTAGAACAGCGGATTGACCTGATCGGTATTGGAAATGGAGCCCGAGTTCAGAGTACCGAAGCCCATTTCACCGCCGGAGTAAGTGTCGATGCTCCAGGGCAGACTGTAGATGCCGAAGCCGCCACGCACCGACCACTTCTCATGGGGCTCCCAAGCAAAGCCCACGCGCGGCAGCCAAGCGTTCACGCCATTCATGAGGCTGTGACGACTGCTCGACTGACCGAAAAACACGGCTCCCGGGGTTCCGGTGAGCGGATTCTGAATGGTTGGATCGAAACCGCCGAAGCGATTGGCGACTTCACTCCAACCGGCCTGGCGCTCATATCGCAGCCCTAAGTTGATCGTCAGGTTTGGACGCAATTTGAAGTCGTCCTGTGCGAAGACCTGCGGGTCCTTCTGCCGGGCGCCAGTGATCGGCGTATATCCGGCGCTCCAGTTTGCCACCGTTCCCAGGAGGAAGTCGGCATAACCCAGACCGGTGGTGGTTACGTTGTAGCCGGAGCGCGTGAAGGCGCCGGAAAAGGTCATGGAGGCGGCGTTGATGTTGCCCCAGGGAGTGGAGTTATCGCGGAAATCCAGCAGTTCGCCGCCGAAGTGCAATATGTGACGGCCCTTGATTAAGGTGACCACATCGGACGGCTGCAGGGCGTCTTCGGCATAGATCGCGTTAACTCCAGGTCCGATGCTGGTTGCGCCGACCGGGCCTGACACGGTGAGCGTGGGAAGTATATCAGCGACGGCGTAGTTAATATCCAGCTTTGCCGGGTACCCTTCGCCGGCGGACAACGGCGTATACCAATTGCCCTGGCGGGTATAAGCCATCCGGAACTCATTCACCACGGTTGGCTTGATGGTCCACACGTCCGAAAGCTCGACATTCCGGCTATCGATATCGAATGCCTGGCAGTTCGACGGGCAGTTCACCGAGTAGTTGGCGCCGGGGTTATCACGCTCCGTGATGGAGAAGGTGATGCGGTTTGCTTCGTTGACGTTGTAGTCCATGCGCCCGAAGAACTTCAGGAACGGGTTCACGCTGGGAACAAACGCCTGATAGTTGTTCGCAACCTGATTTGGCGCCCCGATATTCGGCATCGGCAAGAGCTGCTCCGCGGCAATTGCGACGGGCGAGAAACGATTCTGCGGAATGATGCTGCCGGGGAAGGGCGATCGCGTGAACTGGCTGGGACCGGTAACAACCGTCGTGAGGGGATCGTAGATCAGGTTTTGATACGAGGTCACCTTATTGCTGCTGGTATCGGAGAAATTGCCGGCGCGAGCGAGGGCGGTGGGAAAGGACGAGATGGGGTAGGAGCCGCCGTTGTTGATGACTTTGTCTACGTTGAAGTAAAAGAACATCTTGTTCTTGCGGATGGGGCCGCCGATCGAACCGCCGAAGTTGTCCCACCGGCTCAGATTCACCGCAGGGCTAAAGGTGTTACGGGCATTGAAAAAATTGTTTTGGAGATATTCGTATCCAGCGCCGTGCAAGCCGTTGGAACCGCCCTTGCTGATCTGGTTGAACACAGCGCCTCCGATGCCGTACTGCGCGGAGAAGCTGGAGGTTTGGATCTGCACTTCCTGAACGGTTTCGAAGATCGCCACATCGAAGTTGTCGCTATGGGGCAACATCACGGAACCGCCATCGGCCATTATGTTGAAGTAGTTGGGCATGGTGCCGTTGATGGACAAGGCGCCGTTGGCGTTGTTGGCGTTCTGGAAGCCGGGCAGGAATTTCTCGAAATTCTCCCAATCCTGGCCAATGTTCGGCAATTGCGTCATGACTTCCGATCGCAAGGTGGTCGACTGTTCGCCGGTGTCCGTCTTGAGCATAGGGGCTTCGGCCTGGACCTCGATCTGCTGCTGGGCTGCGCCGACCGACAACTGCGCATCGACGCTGAGTGCGCCGACGTCGAGCGTTATAGAGTCGCGGACCAATTTGCTAAATCCCTCTTTGCTGAAAGTCACCTGGTACCTGCCGGGGCGGATCGAGACGGCATCGTAAAGACCGGCATCGTTTGTGGTCAGGTTCGTGGTGATTCCAGTGTCGAGGTTAAGAACAGTGACCTTGACTCCCGGGATCACAGCGCCGGTGGCGTCGGTGACGGTTCCTCGTAGATCGCTTGAATTCGTGCTTTGGGCGAACCCGACGGCAGCCATGCACAGAAATACGATGGCGGATGCGAGGGCTCGCACGGCTGTTATTGCAAACCCCTGAGGCGAACGATACATGCTGAACATTTCTTTCTCCCTTTCCTTCGTGAATGCATTCCCCAGTGACAGTACACCTGCCACGCGGGGTTCTTGGCACGCGAGATTAAGGCTACTCTGGCATTTCACCCAGCCACATTCAAGGCTCATACAGTATTAACGGTCGGAGAGGAGCATAGGCCCATACATATTAACAGCTTACGGGTAGCGTTAACGCGCGGCGCCATCGGCGTTAACGCTACGTTCGCTACTATCCCGCGCCTCGTTTTGGTTGACAGCCATGCCGCCAGCCCGATATTCTGAACGCGACAATACAGCAAACCGCTGCGCCGCGGCTTACTTCCAAAATTCATAGGCGGGCCGTGAAAATCTCTCGACGAAGTCTCCTTCAACTGGTGGGCGGCCTGCCGCTTTCGATGGGCGGGGGACGCCTGACCGCGCAAGGGATGGCGAGCCGGCGGGTGACGCCCACGCCGCGCGGCAAGCCGTCCGGCATTCCGTTTCGGGCGAGATTCACAGATGTTGCGGAATCGGCCGGCCTGCGGTCTCCGACGATTTACGGCGGAGTGTCGCACAAGGACTACATCCTTGAGACGATGGGCTGCGGATGCGCCTTTTTCGACTACGACAACGACGGCTGGCTCGATGTCTTTGTTCTGTCGGGGACTCGCTTCGGCGAACCGCCACAAGGCGCCACCAACCGTTTGTACAAGAACAATCGCGACGGCACGTTCACCGATGTAACGGAGAAGGCCGGCCTGCTGCGAACCGGCTGGCCCGGCGGCGTGTGCGTCGGCGACTACGATAACGACGGCTTCGAAGACCTGTTCATCGCCTATTGGGGAGAGAACGTCCTCTACCACAACAATGGCGACGGAACGTTTACCGATGTGACGCGGAAGGCCGGCGTCGGACTCGAATCGGACGCATTGGGGTTCGGGATGCACGTGGATCGATTACGATCGCAACGGCCTGCTCGATCTGTTTGTATCGAACTACTTGGATTTTGACCTTACCCGCGCGCCAAAACCGGGCGCCAACGAGAACTGTAAGTTTCGCGGCGTGCCCATCAACTGCGGACCGCGCGGCCTTCCGACCGGCCTTCACTCCCTCTTCCGCAACAATGGGGACGGCACCTTTACGGACGTGACCGATGCATCGGGGGTCGGCAAGATCAAAGGACGATACGGCCTGACGCCCGTGGCCGCCGACTTCGACGAGGACGGCTGGCCGGATATTTTCGTCGCCTGCGACACCAGCGCCAGCCTGCTGCTGATGAACAATCACGATGGGACCTTTCGGGAAGAGGGAGTGGCGCGCGGCGCCGGGCTGAACGACGACGGCGTCGAACAGGCCGGAATGGGCGTCGGCATCGGCGACTATAATTTGGATGGCCACCTGGATCTGTTCAAAGGCCACTTCACCGACGACACCACCGCCCTCTACCGCAACGACGGCAAGGGAAATTTCAACGACGTGACCATGAGTGTGGGACTTGGCGTTGAAACGCGCTTCACGGGTTGGGGCGCGGGCATTGTGGATCTGGACAACGATGGCTATCCGGACTTGTTCCTGGTGACGGGCAACGTCTATCCAGAAATCGACGGGAAGGTGCCGGGTTACCCGTACAAAACTCCGCGTGTTATCTTCCGCAATCTCGGGAACGGGAAATTCGAAGAACTGATCGATCAGGCCGGGCCGGGCGTAGAGGCGGCGCACTCCAGCCGCGGGTGCGCGTTCGGCGACTTCGACAACGACGGCGACCTCGACATCCTGATCGTCAATCTGAATGAACCGCCGTCACTTCTCCGCAATGACATTACAGGCGATGACCGGTGGCTGAAGGTAAAGCTGATCGGGACCAAGTCCAACCGCAGCGCCATCGGCGCGCGTGTGCTAGCGCGGTATGCCGGCAAGCAGCAGGTGCAGGAAGTGATCAGCCAGTCCAGTTACGGCTCGACCAACGATAGCCGCCTGCATTTCGGATTGGGTAAGGCGGAGACGGCGGATTTGGAGATTCAGTGGCTGGGTGGCGCGAGGCAAACATTCGAGAAAGTTCCGGCCAATCGGCTGGTGGTAATCCGCGAGGGAGCAAAATCGGTGGAATTTCCGCCTTGGCCGGGGCGTTGACCGCAAACCCGCTTTCGGCGGCTACCAGAAGTGCACCAAGAGGGTCTTCGGCGGTCCCGATTTGCCGTTGATCACTTTCGTCGCGACCAGAATCTGAAGATTCTTCTGCGCCCAATTGGCTGGCGCATGCGCCGCAACGGCTTCCATGTATTCCGGATTCGTCAGGAATTCACTGGCGGCGAGCGTGCCGTAACCGGTGAGTCCGCCGGCAAGTACGACCATGCGCTCCGTTACTGAATCCCGCACCCGGGAGATGATGGCGTAGTCTTCGGTCACCTGCAGGTATGGCGTGGTGTAATTCACGGCGTGGCTTCGGTCCGACGGATTCTGCGCGTCTTTGATCCAGAACGTGTCGCCATCGCGCTCAAAGCTGAAGCGCCGCGGACCCATCAAGCGCATGCTCCAATCGTTATTAAAAGCGCCTATGAGCACTACCGGTCCGCCACGCAAATCTTCGAAAGTCGTCGAACTCTCGGCGCGGATGTGGTACGCCTTGCCCTTTGCCTGCAGCAGTCCCGTGAGCCTTCCAGCGGTGATCACATCCGCGATCCCCACATTCTGGCTACCGAGATAATAGAGTTGATATAGCGTTGTTTGCGGCCCCGGCTCGCTTTGTCCAGCGGACGGCAACGATTTCGGTTCCGTCGCCGAAAAGGCGACGAAAGGTCTCTGGCCGATACATAGCAGCGCAGGGTTGGGCGATTCCAGCACCGGGATCCAAAGCCGGTCGAGCGCGGACGGAGACGGCCAAAATTTGACGGCAGCGAGGGCAAACAGCACAGCCGGAACGGCAATCAAAGCCAGGGAAACGCGCCGCCGGCGTACTTTGGGAGGCTCGATCGCCGCCGCCGGTTCTATAACCAGCACCGGGTGGACAAGCGGAGCCGGAGCGGCCTCCTCAGACTGGAACCGCGCGGCATACGATCCCAGGGGCAGATCGATCCGCAACTCCGACCGGTGGGCGGGATCCTGATAATACTGAGCCAGCCGCTTGCGAATTTCGGCCGCCGTGGTGCGCACTACCGGATCGAGGTTTGTATCGTAAGCTGGCTCCCGGCCGAACACGTCGATCCCGAGCGTGCGCTCTTTCAGATCGCCCCCGCTTCCGTCGAGCGTGCGCTCGACCAGATACCGCAACAGGTTGGGGTAACGGCGGCTGTTTTTGAATGACGGGTTCGCCAGGATACGATCCAGTTGCGCCAGAATCGCGCTCCGGTCGAACTCGCACTCTGAAACCGCGGATGCCATAGAACCAGACTTCAACTCGGAAACTCTGTTCCTAAACGTATTGACTGCCCCCGACTTATCGCGATTGTATCACCCGAGCAACGTAGCGATACGGGACTCGCTACTGTATCAGCCTTGAAATCCACCACGCGGTTTCCGTACTCTGGCGTTCGGGCAACTGCGCGATTTGCAGATCGCACTGCGGGATGGTTCGTCTCATCAGGCCAAACTTTGTTTGGCAAGGCCGCGAGCCCTTACTCGCCCTGCGCGATCACCTCGAACACATACCCGTTCACCGGTTCGCGAAAGAAGAACCGGTGCGTGCGCGCTCGGCCGCACAGGGTCCATCAGCTGCACGCCCGCCGCCGTCAGCCGTGCGCGTAGCACGATCATTGTCTGCGCCGGAAGCAAGATCGCAATGTGCCTTCCGAACTCTCCCTCGAAAGGCGAAACGGCGAAATCGGCTACGTACACGATGTGCAACTGCTGGCCGCCGCCTATCGCGAGCCAGACCGTTTCGATGGGAGAGTTCGCCGGGGCCGGATCGCGAGAGTATCCCAGCATCTCCTGAAGAAACCGCGCCGTCGCCTCGACATCGGCTGACGGCAGGGTAAGGTGCAGCCAGACTCAAGCGGAGAAGCCCTTGGCGAGCCATTTCGACCAGTAAAACGTCATGGGCGTGGTCCCGGTATTGGTGATGCCGTGCAGCGTGTTGCCCGCGCAATACATCATTGCGCCCGATGCGACCTGCGTGACCTTGCCATCGCACTCGATGATGCCGGTTCCGTCGGCGACGATCAGAAATTCCTCTTCCGGATGGCGGTGGGGCGGGTGCGGACTTGCTCCCGGCTCCAGCGTCGCCATGCCGGCGCAGATGCCGCTTAACTGATCGGTGGGGCCGTTGTAATGGACGAAGACGGTACAGCCCGGTTCGCGGATGGGTTCGATCTCGGCGGCGGCGATGACGCCGTCCTGGAGTTTAGCGGTGGATGTCGCGGCGGCGACGACGTTGTTGGTTTCCGGCACGACTTGATTATAATCGCGGGGACGCTGGGACGGGAACTACTCGAAATCAAGTGGGCGAGGCGGGCGAGCACGACGATCCGGTGCTCGCGGTGGCGCTGGCGCTGGGGCCAGGAGGAAGCCGGCGGCGAGTGAACAGACAAGAAGGCTGCCGGGAATCTGGCCCGCATTTCTCACACACTTTCCGCTGCGGCAAGGCCGGTCTACTTCGTTGCGCTTGGCCGCCGTGCTCGATCCGCAGCGGACCGGCACGCGCGGGCCGGCGCGCGCCTCGTATGCACGGCCCGGGGGAACGGGCGCAACGCTTCTCACGGGCCTCGCGACGAAACTGTGTGAGAAATCCGGGCTGAGCGGGCTAGAGCCAAAACAGCGAAGCCGCCGGACGCCCGGTTCCGGAGAGCCGACGGCTTCGATTACGCATCCCTGCTATTGCCTGCTGGCCGACCTGGAATATTTGTTCGGCGCGCCGGGCGTCGGAAAGTCGCTTGCGATCTGCGCTCCGCTTGAATGCGCTTTGGTCAACGCGGCGGCGAGGGTGATGCCGGAGCCCGAGATCTCCGCACCGGCCGCGTGCGCGTGAGTGAGCGGCGCGGCGACGGTGATCGAGGCGCCGCCCCGGCCGCCGCCGACAGCGGCCACAACTGCCGTCTCATGGTTTGCGGCGCTATCGATGGCGATGGATTGACCTGGGGTAAAGCCGACTCCGCCGGCGACTGGGATAACGGTGGCGCCGGCGCCGGTGGCAGCAGCCACGGTGGTGGCGCCGGCCGTGCCAACCGTCGCGATGACGGCGGTCTCGAGGTTCGCGCCCAAATCGATCGTAATTGTCTGACCGGGTGCAAAGTCCGCGACACTGGCGACTTTAATATTGGTGGCGCCGGCGGCCGAACCGGCCGGCAGGATGGTAGCGGGCTGCAATAGGAAATCGGCGCAGTTGCTATCGGTATCGGCGCCGTCCGGGAAGCGGCCCGCGCTCCGATCGATGTCGGCAGCGACGGGACCGCGGCCGCCGCGGCCTGGGCCGGGAGAGGCAACATGGCAGCCAGTCTGCCCCGATCCGGACACGCCCTGATAACCCTCGGCGGCCCATGGGTCGACGAGAAGGCCATAGTTGAGGCTGTCAACGACAAGGCCCGCGGCGTCACGCAACACCATGGCGCCGGCGTTGGACGAGAGGACGGGACCCCCGAACCACTGGTTTGGCGCCGGCGTTCCCTGGTAGCCCGCGGCCGTGACCGCGGCGTCACGCACTACGGCGTCGATTGCGTGGTCCCTGGTCAGAGGGCGATCGAGCGTGATGCCGGCGCCGAGGGCCTGGACAGGCTCATTGCTCGAGTGGGCAAAGGCAGTCGCGGGCTTGAAACTGATTCCGGTTCCCCTGTCGCTGAAGGGCAGATTGGCCGCATGGTGAAATCGCAGCGGGGCGGACAGATCGAGGCCCGTGCCCGGATCAACCACCGGTTCGCCGTTTCCATGCGACTTTGCGAGGGCGGGCGTGAAATCGACACCGAAGCCAGCCAGGATTCGCGGCGATAGCCGTGATCGTAACCGTTTCCTGGTTCGCGGGCGTGCCAACGATCATCTTGTCGCCTACAACGAGGGAACCGCCGCCGCGTCCGCTGCGAGCTCTGATATTGATAGCGCCGGCGCTGGCATCGGCCGAGAGCGCCGCGCGGTTTGACTGCGTGCCGACCTTGGTGACCGTGACGGTCTCAATCCCGTGGCCAACGCTGTCGATGTCCAACCTGATTTTGTCGCCGGGCGAGATGTTGGCGATGGACGTCACCTTGATGTTGCGGGCGCCGGCGGCCGCTTCCGCCCCTAGCCAAGCCTGCGTGCCCGGTTTTCCGACTGCCGTGACGGTCGCCACCTCGTACCGCTCCGTGCCTTTTGCGACGGCAGGGTAGGTGGCGCCGTATCCAAGAGCGATCTTCTCTCCCACCACAAAACCGGCCACGCTGGTGACGGGCACACTGGTAGAGCCGGCGGCAATAGTGATGACCGGACCTTCCGGAAGCGGTTGCCACAGGGTGGTCTCGGCGTCAGCGGCCGTCCCGATGCCAGCTATCTTCCGGGTTTCTACGCCGGCGCCGGTGTCGATGGCGATGGAATCGCCGGCGTTCATACCGGCGGTGCTCCTGACATAGATGGCGGTATCGCCCTTGCGCGCGGGGGCCGAGAGCCCGGAGTCAGAGAGGCCGAGCAGGTAGAAGCCGCGAGCCGCGAGTTTTGTCCCGGCGGGGATCTTGACGGTCGAAAAGATGGCCTGCTGCGCCGAGTGTTCGGTCAGGCTCCAGTCAGAGAGGTCCACGTCACTGGCGCCGGCATTGTAGAGTTCGATGAAAGAGTTGGTCGGGTTGCCGGCAGAACTCACACGAAATTCGTTGATCTTGATCGGGCTGGCATTCCGAACCTTCTCAGCCGCGATCTCGGATTGCCGCCTGCCGGTTGTCTGGTTGGTCCAACGGGCGTTGGCTATCAGATCGCCATTGAAGTGCGCCGGCGCGGAGGTAACCTTGAAGGTCGCAATCACGCTGGCGCCGGCAGCCACCGGCTCTGCAAACGTCGCCGAGGTCTTGCCCCCCGAGGCCAAAACGGTCCATCCTCTGGGCGGAGAAATGCTCAACTCAAGTCCCGCTGCCGGCGCGCCCGTGGTGTTAGTAAACGTCACGGTCGCATCCTGCGAGGCGCCGGGCGAGAACGTCTGAAGTCCCGGCGGCATCGCCTGTGCCGACGCCGGGGCCAGGATCAACCGCGGCACATCGTACTTTGCAGCTACGACGTTGGCGTGCACCAGTTGGTCGGTGACGTTCGCCGGGAAAGTGCCCGCGGCCGTCATCGCGCCCTCATAAAAGGTGCCCTGCGAGCTGTTGCTGTTGTCGCCGCCGTTGCCCAAGAGGATGGCTCCCTGTTTGCGCATCGGATCATAGGTGACGTTAACGCGCGGGCCATCGAACATAACAGAAAGGTCACCCTTTTGGGAGTCACCGCCCATGGAGGTCCAGTGGTGCGGTTCGCCCTTTGCCATGGCGGTCACGAATCGCCAACCGATGTTCGGCAGGTTCGTGCAGAGTTTGTTGGGCCCCTCCAGATTGACGCAGCCGACGAGGTTATTCTCCTGGTCGGTCATGATCCAGGGGCCGGGAGGGTTGCCGTGATACCAGGCGCCGGCAGTGCCGAAGTAAGTCGTTTCCATGGTGCCGTTGTCGTCGTCGCGGCTGTCGATTTCGGCGTTACCGTAGTCGAAGCAGCAGCCGGAGTTATAGTGGCGACCGTTGATCACCCAGTATTGGCCCTCGGACTGGTCGTCGACCGCGGTGCCCTTCGGATTGTCATTACGGATTCCCATGCCCGGCTCGATGAAAACGCCGTAGGCCTTGTGGCCCATGATTGTAATTGGCGCCATGTCGGCGATTGGCAGGTTATTAAAGCCGCCCATGGCCGGGCCGCTGAATCCGCCGCGGGGGGCCTGGGTGAGGTCGTTGTGTTTGGGGGATTGATCGTAGACGATAGCGATCCAGCAATACGTGTTGGCGCAGAACGTATCCTGCGCGGCTGCATCGGCGTATCCGCCGGCATCCGGAACCGGCGACGCGACAGGCTGGACAACGCCGATGTTCAAGGTCTTGCCATCCAACTGGCGCAAGACCTGATAGAGCGGGCCGTTGTAGGACGCGTACAGGGCGCGCGTCGTACTGTGGGCGGCCACGCACGGATCGCCGGCGGCGGCGTAGATGTCACAAGGCCCCTTGGGGCGCGGCGGAGCCGAATCGGCGGCCGTAGCCCTGGTCAGCGCGGCGCCGATCAGCGTAAGCGCCACTGCAAGCATTAGCACGACATTGATTCTGGTTTTCACGTTTATCCTCTTTCCCTGCCGGGTTCATTCCGCGACCGTTCCCGGCACCGGTGGCCACTCCGCCGGCGGCGCCTGAGGTTACGAGTGTTTGCCGCCGATGGAGGCATTGAAGCTCCTTTGGATTTTAACGAAAGTGAAGGCCCGGTGAGAGAGGGCGTGACAGGCGGCAGAGAAGGCGGGAAGACATGCGCCGCGCGGAGGGTGCATGGTGGTTGAATTCAACCAACGGCAAGCGCGCCTGCGGCGCGCGGACAGGCCGGAGGCCCATCCTACGAATTGCACAGGCCCGTGGGAGACGATTGTGAGGGGTTTCGAGGACTGCTAGAAGATTTTTATGCGAGGTGACTGGTTAGGCGGGTCGAAATGCGAAGATCAATCGTCTCTCCACGAGTCTGAGATTTCTTAGTCACGCACGTCTATAAGCAATCATTGCGCCAAACTAAATCGGGTTTTAGAATCAATGGATTCCTCGAGAGGCGTCAAATTTTTGCCGGGCAGTGTATGCAAAATTGGCGCCTGAGTGTCAATCTCGTGTTTCGAAGTGACTCAGATAGACATCGCGAGCACTGCGACACGAAGGAGCTATCCCGAAAAAATCTGAGAAATACTCCCCTGTATAGGCACTACCCTTTTGAGGAATAAGCCTACGTTCTCCAGCCACTGGATATTCGCGCTCCTCGTCCCGTTGGCTGTGTGGATCCTGATCAGCGGGCTCGACGATCTCTTCGTCGGGCTCTGCTGGTTCAGGCTCGGCGAGAGTGTCCGTCCGCCGACACCGGCGGAGCGCGACAGCGCGCGGGAACGGCGGATCGCCATCTTCGTACCGCTTTGGCGCGAGCACGCGGTGACGGGGCAGATGCTGGAGCGCACGGTTTCGACGCTGCACTACGCGGCTTATGACATTTTTGTCGGCGTGTATCCCAACGACGAACTGACTGTGCGCGCCGTCACGGAGGCGGCGCGGCACCATCCCCGCATCCAGGTGGCGATGCTGCCGCATCCGGGACCGACTTCGAAGGGGGACTGTCTTAACTGCGTATACCGGCGAATGCAGGAACACGAAGAGCGAACGGGCGAGAGATACGAGATCATCGTCACACACGACGCGGAGGACGTAGTGCATCCGGAATCGCTGCGGCTCATCAGCTGGTTCGCGGCCGATTACGCCATGGTGCAGATTCCGGTACTGGCGCTCCCGACGCCCGGGCACGAGCTGACGCACGGGCTTTACTGCGACGAGTTCGCTGAGTTCCAGCTTAAGGACATCCCGGTACGACAGGCGCTGGATGGGTTCCTGCCATCGAATGGCGTGGGGTGCGGGTTCGAGCGCAAGGCGCTCGAGCGGCTGGCGGAATCGCGAGAGGGGCGAATTTTCGACCCCGCAAGCTTGACCGAGGATTACGAGAACGGTCTGCAATTGCACGCGATGGGGTATCGGCAGATCTTCGTGCCGGTGGGCTTCGAGAACGGCGCGCCGGTGGCCACCCGCGAATATTTCCCGCGGCGGCGAAAGGCAGCGGCGCGGCAGAGAAGCCGCTGGATCGCGGGGATTGCGCTACAAGGTTGGGAGAGGCACGGTTGGCGGGGGACCTGGCGGCAACGGTACTGGATGTGGCGCGACCGGAAGGGACTGGTGGGCAATCTGCTCTCGCCGGTGGCAAACCTGGCTTACTTTTACGGCCTCATCCGTTGGCGAACCCTCACCGGGGCGCAGCATTGGGCGGCGCTTTATGCATGTACGCTGGCGATCGCGGTGTTCCAGGTGGGCATGCGCATGTGGACGGCGAGCCGTATCTACGGATGGAGGTTCGCCGCGCTTTCTCCTGTGCGCGTGTTGTGGGGCAACCTGATCAATTTCCAGGCCACCTCGAAGGCGCTGTCGCAATTCGCGGCGGCCCGCCTGCGCGGAGCGACGCTGCGATGGCAGAAGACGGATCATTCCTATCCGGTACACTCGGTTTCCACGGCGGGGCGTCCGCGCCTGGGCGAGGTGCTGGTGCGAATGCGCTGTGTGGAGATGCACGAAATCGACGCCGCGCTGCGCACGATGCCGCAGGGATCGCGCCTGGGAGAGCATCTGGTAGGGTTGCGCAAGCTGACGGAAGAGAATGTTTACCAGGCGCTCAGCACGCAGGCCGGGATTCCGCTGGGGGTGCCTCCGCATGACGACGTGAATCCGATGGCCGCGCGGACGCTGCCGGCGGACTTGGCGAAGCGTTGGCGGGTGCTGCCGTATCGCGTGGTGATGGGGCAACTGCACCTGGTGACGACGGAGTCTCCGTCGGAGGAGATGATCCGCGAGTTGGGGCAGGCGACGGGGCTTGACCTGCGCTTCCGGCTGGCGCAACCCGAGGAGTTCCAAAGGTTGGTGGAGAAGGTGGCGCAAGCATGAGTATTCAGGATGGCGACGCGGGTTACGATGTCACTTGGCCCGCGCATTTGCCGGTAACTTCATCGTCATATTAGCCCCGCTTTTCGCCTGGGCCGCCGCGGCGCAGGACTGCCCGCAGTTACGGCCGGGCGCGATTGTAACTGACCCGGTTTCGATATCGTCCTCTGGCGGAACGTTGCGCGCAGATTTCGTCTTCCGAACGAGCGTGGATATTTACGGCCTGCGGCACTACTGCTATGTCTACAACGGCGATGTGATTTCTCCGACGTTGCGCCTGCGTGCGGGCGACGAAGTGACGCTGCGGCTGCGCAACGAATTGCCGGCCAGCGGAGATCTCGCGGCGCCCGGCGAGGCGCCCTGGCCGCACGCACACGCGATGGAAGTGCAAGGCGTCTGCGGCGGCGGGAAACTCTCCGCCGCATCGACGAATATGCATTTCCATGGCATGCACATTGCGCCTACGTGCCATGAGGACGACGTGCTTTCGACGCTGGTGGAGCCCAACGGCGGATGGTACGAGTATCGTTTCCACATCCCGAAGGACCAGCCGCCGGGGCTCTACTGGTATCATCCGCATCCGCACGGATTCAGCGAAGCGCAGGTGCTGGGCGGCGCATCGGGCGCGTTGATTGTGGAGGGCATGGAGCGCGCGAACCCGCGGACGGCGCAAGCGTTCGAGCGGCTGGTGGTGTTGCGCGACCAGATCCTGCCGGGGATGGAGGATGCGAGCGAAGACGCCGGCCCGGCGCGCGATGTGAGCCTCAACTGGTCGCCGGTGCTCTATCCGATGAACCGCCCAGCGACGATTGTGTCGCAGCCCGGACGCCGCGAATTCTGGCGCATTCTGAACGCCGCGGCCGATACCTATTTCGATCTGCAAGTGTGCGCCGGCACCAGCCCGCAGACGGCGCAGTACCCGTTAGAGATGGAAATCGCCGCGCGGGATGGCGTGCCGGCGCCGTCTCAATTGGCGACGCACGTGTTGATTCCGCCGGGCGGCCGCGCCGAGTTTCTTATCACGATGCCGCCGGGGAAAGCATTCGCACAGTTGATTACGCTTCTCTATGACACGGGGCCGGCGGGGGAATCGACCCCCTATCGCGTACTGGCAAATCTCGAATGGAGCGACAATAAGCCGGTTCCTCCGCCGCTACCCGCCGCCCATGTGTTAACCGGACCCAGCCTCGCTGGGTTAAGACCCGCGCGTCAGCGCAAGTTATACTTCTCCGAGACCCATCAAGACCCGAACAATTACGCCAGCACGGCGACTTACTACATCACGGTAGAAGGCCAGAAGCCGCACGCCTTCGACATGAACTTCGAGCGCGCGAACATCACCGTCCGGCAAGGGACCGTGGAGGACTGGGTGGTGGAAAACCGCGCGCCGGAGGCGCACGACTTCCATATCCATCAACTGCATTTTCAGGTGCTGGAGCGCAATGGCAAGGCGGTACAGGAGCCGGGGTTGCGCGACACTATCGATTTGCCCTTTTGGGATGGGAAGGGCGCTTATCCCAGCGTGAAGCTGCGGATGGATTTTCGCAACCCGGAAATCGTGGGGACGTTTCTGTATCACTGCCACATTCTGGAGCACGAAGACGGCGGAATGATGGGCGTCATTCGGGTTATCAGGCGGTAAGGTAGTTCCCTCGAGTGGCGCAAGAGAAGCGGCGGCGGCTTTGGAACCCCCAGAGCTATGCGAGGCCTGCCAGATGCAAGACCAGGAATGAAAGCCAGGCTATAGCGGCGGCCATCGGAATGGTGAGCACCCACGCGCCGACGATGTTGGTGGCTATTCCCCAACGGACGGCCTTCACGCGATTGATGCTGCCTACGCCCACGATTGCGCCGGCAATGGCGTGCGTGGTTGAGACGGGTAGTCCGAAATGGGTCGCCAGAAGAACCGCGCCAGCCGCGCCGGTTTCGGCGCAGAATCCGCTCCGCGGCTTCAGACGCGTCAGACGAGCTCCCATCGTGCGGACAATGCGCCAGCCGCCGCTTAATGTTCCGAGAGCAATTGCGGTATATGAAGCCATTAGCACCCAATAAGGGATGTCGAATGAATGGATCATACGGGACGTGAAGAGTACGCCCGTAATTAGCCCGGCGGTCTTTTGCGCATCGTTGGAACCGTGCGACAGGCTGAACGCCGCCGCGGAGACCAGCTGCAACTTACGAAAGTAAGTGTCCATTCTCGCGGGCGTCGTCTTTTGGAAGATCCAATAGACGGCGATCATCAGCACATAGGCTGAAAGCAAACCGATTAGCGGAGCGAGAAAAATGAACGCGAGGGTGAGCGGCCATTGGCTGCCGCCGGGAACCCGAAGCGCATCGAAACTGTGGTCGACGCCGCGCAGCAAACCGGCGCGGGCGATGGCGGCGCCCGAATAGCCGCCGATCAACGCGTGAGACGAACTGGTGGGAAGCCCCAGCCACCAGGTAATTAAATCCCAGATAATGGCGCCCGCAATGCCGGCCAGGATCACCTGGGGAGTGACCAGGTCCAGATTGACGAACCCTTTTCCGACCGTTTTGGCCACCGCGGTTCCGAAAAGAAACGCAGCCGCGAAATTAAAGAAAGCAGCCCACACCACAGCCTGAAGGGGCGTAAGGACGCGCGTGGAAACAATGGTGGCAATCGAGTTCGCAGCGTCGTGAAATCCGTTGATGTAATCGAACAGCAGGGCAACTGCGATGATGAATACCGCCAGCCCGAAGACAGACATGTTCAGCTATTTTTGACGGCGACGTTTTGCAGCAGATCCGCGACGTCCTCGAAGCGATCGATGGTGTCCTCGAAGAACTCATAAACCTCTTTGAGCTTGATCAAGGTGATGGGGTCCTTTTCCTTATGGAACAGGTGCGCGACGGCGCTGCGGCTGATGAGATCGGCCTCGTTTTCCAGGCGATTGATCTCAATACAGTGCTCCAGAATCGGCGCCTTGCGCTCCAAGAGCCTCAAAAGCGCACTTCGCAGCCATGGCGCAGGAGTTCACTAGGCCGGCCAATTCCACCATGTCGCGAGGAATGGGATCGATCTCGTAGGAAACCAGGCGGTGGGCCGTATCTTCAATACCGTCCAGGACGTCGTCGAGGGCGCTCGATATGTTGTGGATGTCCTCGGGATCGAGCGGGGTGATAAACGTTTGATTCAGGCGAGTGAAAATACTGTGGATCACTTCGTCGCCGCGATGTTCCAGCACGCTGATTTCGGTGGCGGCGCCGGCGAGACGCGAGTTGCCGACGCGCACCCCTTCCAATAGAACGCGCGAGGCCTGGCAAATGATATCAACCTGTTTTAGAAAGAATTCGTAGAATTTGTCATCGCGCGGCAGCAGATTCATAGGGGTCGTGGAAGAAGCAGATCCGCACGACGATCGTTTATCGTAACCAGTTTGTCATATTTCGGCAAGGTGAACCGGCAATGTTTCAGGCAACCGGAAATACGAGCGTGAAGATGGACCCTTTGCCGAGCTGGCTCTCCACAACAACGGTTCCGCCGGCGCGTTCCACGGTATGCTTCACGATCGATAAGCCCAGACCCGTGCCGCCGGTATCGCGAGAGCGGGCTTTATCGACCCGATAGAAGCGCTCGAAGATGCGCAGAAATATCCTGGGTGGAGATTCCAATCCCGGTGTCCATGACGGAGATTCGCGCGGTGGCGTCGGCGCGCCGCACGTCGATTCGAACTTCGCCGTCGGGACGGTTGTAGTTGATCGCATTCAGGAGCAGGTTGGAGATTGCGCGCTCCAGCCGCCCTTTGTGCGCCGTGACGTACACATCGTCGGCGGTATTCAGATACGCGAGAACGCGCTGCTCCTCGGCGTGAGCCGCCACCGCATGAAGCGCATTTTCGGCTACTTCCAAAACGGAGATGCGCTCGGCCAGAGCGGGGATCCGCTCCGCTTTCGATCTCCGACAGCATCAACAGATCGGAAGCCAGCCTATTAATGCGGTCCGTGTGAGAGATGATGATGTTCAAGAACCTGCGGCTGTTTTCCGGATCTTCGAGAGCGCCATCGCGCAACGTTTCCGTATATCCTTGAATCGCGGCGAGCGGAGTCCCGAGTTCGTGCGAGATGTTCGCCACGAAGTCCTTGCGGACGCGCTCCAGGCGTTCGAGTTCCGTGATGTCGTGAAAGGTTGCAATCGCGCCCGCGCTCCCACTATCGAGCAGCGGCACGGCCTGTACTTCGAAGATGCGACCTTCCGCATTGATCAATGACATTTTCTCGCGAGCCGGGACACGGGTTCGGATCACTCGCGATAAAAGCGCGTGCAGCGCCGGATCGCGCACGATCTGGGCTACAGGCTGGCCGGCATTGGGCGCGGCGATGCGGAAGGCGCGGGCGAAGGCATGGTTGAAGAACGTGACGCGGAGATTATGTTCGACCGCTAAAACTCCTTCGAACATGCTGTCGAGGATGACCGCGCGGAGCGAAGATTCCTGCGAGAGCAGATCCAGCACTTTCCTGAAGTGTTCCGCCATAGAGCGCAAGGAACGCGCTACGGAGCCTAATTCGTCATCGCTTTCCACAAGCAATGTCTTCGAATAGTCCTCATTTACCAAATCCTTCGCGTAGTTCTCGATGCGCCGGATGCGGCGGGCAAACAGGCTCGCGATGAAATAAGCGAGAATGATCGCGATCAAGGCCGCGGCAAGCGAAGCACGCAGAATCAGCGATGTGCATAGCGGAGACGGAGGCCGCTACCTGGGTCAGTGGAACGGCCAGCCGCAGGACGATGCGTCCGTGACCAGGCATCTCCACGGGAATCGCGCAATAGGAGAAGTCGATATCCAGCGTGGCGCTGTGCCGGACTGCCGATCCGCTGCGCCCCGCCAGTGCCGCGACCACCTCCGCTCGTTCGCGGTGATTCTCCATGGTTTCGGGATCGTGGCGGGAATCGGCGAGCACAACGCCGTCACTATCGATAACGGTTACCCGGGAACGAAGTATCTCATCCGTACGGTTAGCCCACAACTGCAAGTTTTTTGGCGGATTTGAAACGAACTCCGAGGAGAGTAACCGGAGCGACTGCGCCATCTGTTGTTGCACAAGGAAGCGTTCCCGTTCGGAAGTGTAGCGGGTAAGCAGAAGGTTAGCGATGCCCAGCGCTACGGCGATTAGCGCTACCGACGTAAGCAAGAACTTACGAAAGATGGAACCCCGGAATATCAAGCAATTAGTGTAACCTCCGCGACTAACCGAATTGCTCCGCGCTTAATCTCTCGCGACATCAGCGGTCTCGATACCATGATTGGCCGGCAGCGCCATAGCTGGCAGAAAGATCTGAAATACGCAGCCTTCGCCAGGCGTGGTTTTCACTTGAATTCTTCCGCCATGAACGCGCACGGCCCATTGAGCGATAGAAAGCCCGAGGCCCGCGCCTCCTGCATCGCGCGAGCGCGATTCATCCACGCGATAGAAGCGGTCGAAAATGCGTTGTGCATGCTCCGGGGAGATTCCGGGCCCATTATCGGCTATTTCAATACGGACTTGATCCGGGTCATCGCGCTGAATACCGATCCCGATTACGCCGCCTGAAGGCGAGAATTTCACTGCATTGTGAATGATGTTGACCACCGCCTGGCGCAAGAATACAGGATCGCCATAGATCTTCACGGAATCATCGCCACCGATAGCGATTCGCTGGCCCTTGTCTTCGATCAGAACTTCGAACAGAGCAGCGGCTTCCCGCACGAGACCGGAGACGGCGATGGGAACCGGATGCAGTTGAATGCGCCCGGCGTCCGCGCGCGAGATGGTCAGAAGGCTATCGACCAACTCCGTGAGACGGTTTACCTCTTCCAACATGCTCCCGATGGCGTCGCGGTAATCGTCCGGCGTGACATTCGTCTGCAGCGCGACTTCGCCTACGCTGCGGATGGACGTGAGAGGCGTTCTGAGTTCATGCGACGCATCCGCCGTAAAACGCCGCAGTTGTTCAAAAGACTCCTCGAGGCGAGCTAATAGTTTGTTGAAGACTCTGGCAAGATTGCCGAGTTCATCGTCCACCGAGCCAGCCGGCAAACGCGCATTCAAATTGTCCGACGTGATTTGCTCGGCGCGGCGAGCCATTTCTTCGAGAGGCAACAACGCTCGCCGGGCTAGCAAATAACCCGCGACTCCGGAAAGCGCCAACACAAGGGGCAGCGCAAGAAGCGAGGCAACCACGAACTCTTCAAATCGCGCCCAGATCGGTTGTTCGCTGTAGCCGAGGCGGATCAGCAGGGGCCGGCCGTCCAGCGTATGACGGCGGCTTGCCATGCGAACGGTATCTCCATCGGCCAGATGCGCGGTGCGGACGGAATAGCCGCCGAGGCCTTCTTCCGGCGTGGGTTCGCCGCCTAGCGACTGATGGCCAAGCCGTTCGTTACGAAACAGGACGGCGCCATTGGTGGCGCGAATGTCGACAAGGCGCTCCAGCACGTACCTCGATTGGGGGTGGTTGTGATAATCCTCGCGAAGAATCAAGCGACCGTTCCGATCGAAATAGAGCAGTCCCTCGATGGTTTCGATATCCTGCACCGCGTAATGATCCAACTGCCCGCGCATCTGGAGGAAGAGGAATGTGGCGGTCAGGCCCCAGGAAATCAATAGAACACCGGCCAGGATAGAGACATACCACAGCGTAAGCCGGGTGCGGACGTGTTCGGCGCGGAAGGGGAAACGCACGTATCTTCCTTATATTTTCACGTTCTTCAGAGAACAGACGAAAATGTAATTCCTCCTTTGCCTTCAATCGTCATTCCCCCTTTTGCCCCTTCATAAAAACTTAAGGAAATCTTCAGGCAGGGTTCAACCGGTCCGGTGCTAAAAACAAGGCAGAGACGACCGCGATACGAATGGCGGCCACGAATAGTAAGGAGATCATTCCAGTGAAAACGCATTCATACCGATGGCTTCTCTCCTCTGTCTGCAGCCTCTTCATCGCGATTTCCGGGGCTAGCGCGAAGGACAAAAAAGCCAAAGCGCCAGAGCCGCCGAAAGACGAAATCCAGGTGGTGGGCCATGTGGACCTGTCGGGCGGCGCGATAACCAATTTTCAGGTCACCCAGCACTACAGCAGCTCTTATCTGTATGCGGAACGTGGACCCGGTCAGCCCGTAATGTTGCTGGACGTTAGAAGCCGGATAAGCCCGCTGTGCTGGGGAACATGGCCTATGCTACGATGCGACGCCGGAGCCTGATGCTCGTAGCGGGCACAGCGGCGTTGGTCGGCGAGCACTCCGCAGGCGACGCAAGCATCTGCGGCCCTAGCCGCAAACCATCCGCATTATGGATTTTTCCGATCCCGGAACCCGAAAGCAGTGCGCGAGTTCACTGGCGTTACAGCCATGGCGCGGGACGATACACCGCGGACTGGTGTTTCTCGCGGATGGAAGCGGAATTTGGATCCTGCGGCAGAGGCTTGCGATGGATCCCGAGGTCGAGAAGGCCTACGCGGACTACGTGAACTATTACCGGTAGCCGTTTCCGGGACCGAATCTCAGCGCGCAGGCCGGCTTGGTCTGCGCGCTTTCGTGCTTCTGCTGGAACTACTTCAGCGGGCGGGAAGGCCGCGGAGACTTTCTCTTCGCGGACCACGAATCCGACGCCTCGGACGGTATGGAGAAGTTTTAGCGGAAATTGATCGTCGACTTTCCGGCGTAAACGGGCTACGTGGACGTCGATGACGTTATCGAGGGGCGTATGGCGGTCCGGCTCTTTCCATACCTCGCGCGTCACCATCTCACGGGATACCACGTGTCCGCGGCGGCGCACGAGGTACTCCAATAAATCGAATTCCCGCGCGGTCAGTTCGAGGGGTTGGCCAGCGCGGGTAGACATGCCGGCCACGCCGTCCATTTCCAGGTCGGCGACGCGCAGCCTCGGATCAGTGTCTGGCGCGCCCCGCGGCGCAGAGCGCGCGAACACGGGCGAACAAGCTCGGGGAAGGCGAACGGCTTGACCAGATAATCGTCCGCGCCCTATCAAGTCCGCGCACGCGATCTTCCATCGCGTCGCGCGCCGTCAGATCAGAACGGGCGTTGAGAATCCCAGTTGCCGCAGGTTTTGAGAATTTCGAGGCCGCTACGGCCTGGCAACATGACGTCCAGCAGAATCAGGTCGAATGTTCGCGTCTGCACAAGATAGAAACCCTCTTCGCCGGTATCAGCTAAGACCACCTCATAGCTTTCGGCGTGAAGGCCTTCCTGGAGAGCTTTCGCGAGCTTCTGTTCGTCTTCAATACTAAAATACGCACGGATTCGACTCTAATTTACTTCATGGTTCGCTCGCTAGATCCTTAAGACTTTCTGAAGAGTTCATGAAGGATATGTCAGGAAAACTTCAGAATGTCTTCAGTGGCGGGTGGCGAGTCCAGACCGTTATATCTGAAGTATATACCCGAAAGGAATTGCGAGCGTGCTCTCTCCCGGCCCTGCCAAGAAGGTGACGATTCACGTCAATGAGGACACCAGTTCCGGCAGAAGATTTTCTGAGCAGAGAGATTGTCTCGCTACTCCTCGAGCAAGGGATTGCCGGCGCAACCGTCTTCTACCCTGCGGCTGGTTTCGGTTCGCACCATCGATTCCATACTCACGAAGACGGAAGCGATAGCGCGCAACACATGCCGGTTCGCATCGAATTCGTGGAAACGGCGGAAAAGTAGACGCCGTGACGCCCATGCTTTGCGAACTCCTGACGGATGGCTTGATCGAAGTGCAAGACACCATAATCCTGAAAGCCGCTTCCGGACCGGCGCGATGAGAGGGAGACAGGCGTCGCGGCTGCTTCTAGCGGCTAACGCTGCTGCGCTCTTGGCGTGGGCGCAGCTTCCGGCGGTGATTACGCTCGATCAAGCGCAGGAAGTAGCCATACGCAACCATCCACGTATCGCCTCGGCAACGCAACGGCCGAGGCGAGCCGTTCCGTAGTGAAGGAAGTTCGGGCGGCCTATTTTCCTACCTTGTCGGGCAACGTGACCGGCGTTGGCGCCGAACATGGCTCGGCCGTTTCCGCGGGGGCGCTAACGACATCGAGTCTCTTCAGCCGTGGGTCCACCGGTTTTCAGGCGAGTCAATTGGTCACCGATTTCGGGCGCACTTCCAGCCTGGCGGCCAGCGCTAAGCTGCGAAGCGCCTCGCAAGATCAAGACGTGACCTACACGCGGGCCCAAATTGCGATCGAGGTGCGGGACGCCTATTTCGCGGACATTGGCCGCGGAATCGGTTCTTCAAGTTGCGCAAGCCACGCTCGATCTTCGCCGTCTCACTCTCCGGCAGGTGAGCGCATTAGCGCAAAGCGCCTTGCGTTCGTCGGTGGATGTCAGCTTCGCGCAGGTGAATGTCTCTCAGGCCGAACTCGATCTGTTTCGAGCGCAGAGCGCGGCGAAGGCAAGCCACGCGCGTCTTTCCGGGGCAATGGGAATCCAGGGATGACCAATCTTTCCGCATCGCCGATGAACCTCTGCCCGCCGCTCTGAATCCCGATGTGGACGATTTGGTCGCCCAGGCGCTGCGCGATCGGCCCGACTTGGCGGCATTGCGGCTAAATGAAGAAGCGCTCAACCGCTTTGCCGAGGCCGAAAAGCGGCTGCGCAACCCAAGCGTAAGCAGCGGGGGTTACGGCAGGCGTAGCGCCGATACGGGATGACCGTTTGGAGGAAACGTATGGCGCAGCAGGAGTCAACATCAACATCCCGGTTCTGAATGGCGGGCTGTTCCGCGCGCGTTACGAGGAGGCGCTGCAGCACGCTACGGCCGCGACCAAAGATGTGGATGCCCTTTCGGTGCAAATTGCACGCGACGTGCGCATCGCGTGGCTTGCGGCGAACGATGCGTTCCAGCGCATCGGCGTTACGGCGCGCCTGGTGGCGGAAGCAGCCGAATCGCTGCGGCTAGCCCAGGCGCGATACGACAACGCCTTAGGCAGCATCGTTGAACTGAATCAGGCGCAGTTGAATCAGACGACCGCGCAAATTACCGCGGCGTCAGCTAAATACGAGTACCTGAGCCGCCGCGCGGAATTGGACTACGAAATTGGAGCGCTGCGATGATTAGCGGCGGTGGAAGGATTCTATGAGTTGGAAAGCTTCGATCATCGCAACAGTGACGCTGGCCGTGGGGATCATGACGGCTTGCTCAAGCCGCGCCGGAACCACCAATGCGGCGCGGACGGCTGCTGCTTCGCTTCCTGTTGTCGCAGTCTCTAAGGCTGCAAAGACCGATCTTTCCAGCACGATCGCCCTGACGGCGGAATTTTCGCCCTATCAGGAGGTGGACGTGATGGCCAAAATCTCCGGATATGTCCGCGAGATCAGGGTTGACATTGGAGACCGGGTCAAGGCGGGCGACGTGCTGGCGACGCTAGAAATCCCGGAGATGCAGGACGATCTCTCGCGAGCTTCGGCGTCGATTGAAGAGGCGACCGCCGAACTGGCCGCCGCCAAGGATGAACTGCAGCGCGCCCAATCGCAGCACGACATGGATCACCTCTCCTATTCGCGGATTCTGGACGTTTCGAAGCGCGAGAAGGGATCTGGTTCCACAACAGGAGGTCGATGAGGCGCACTCGCGAGATCTGGTGGCGGAGGCGCAGGTCTCAGCCGCAAAGTCGCACATTGCGGCGTTTGAACAACGCATGCACGTGTCGCAGGCTGAAGAGGCTCGATACAAAACGATGTATCAATACACGGTAATCACAGCTCCGTTTTCGGGCGTGGTGACGCGGCGATACGCGAACAAAGGATCGCTGATACAGGCTGGAACCTCTTCGCAAACACAGGCGATGCCGCTGGTCCGGATTTCGGAGAACGGGCGTCTGCGCCTCGATTTGCCCGTACCGGAATCCGCTGTTCCGTCCGTGCGCCTGGGGCAGTTGGTGGACGTGAAGATTTCGGCGCTGAACAGGACTTTTCCGGGGCACGTCTCGCGATTCGAGGACAAACTCGACGAATCCACACGGACCATGAAAACCGAGGTCGATGTGCCTAATCCCTCGTTAACCCTAGTTCCGGGCATGTATGCGGAAGTCGATCTGACGACGGGACAACGCAAGAACGTTCTTTCGGTACCGGTTGAGGCTGTTGACGGATCGGGAGACGCAGGTCGCATTTTCCGCGTGTCTTCATCCGGTGAACTGCAGGCTTTGAATGTGCGGCTGGGACTGGAGAATGCGCAGCGGATCGAGATACGCGACAGCAGCCTGCAGGATGGCGATGAGGTGGTGGTGGGATCGCGCTCGGGCCTAAAAGACGGGGTAAAAGTGCAGCCGCGAGAGGTGAGCTTGAACGGCAACGCGGCGTCGAAAGAATAGTACGGCCATGTCGAGATTCGCAATTCATACTCCCTACCTGATTGTTGTTCTGTGTTTGATCATTGCAATTCTGGGCGGCGTAGCGGTAGTCGCAAATGCCGGTGGATATGTTCCCGGCAATGAATATTCCGGTTGTTGTGGTCGCGACTTTTTATTCGGGAATGCCGCCCGAGCAAATTGAAGGCGACATTACTTACCATCTGGAACGCTTCTTTACGATGGCTAGCGGTATCGACCATATCGAATCGCGTTCGCTGAACGGCGTCAGCATTATCCGAGTCTACTTTCAGTCGAATACTAACGCCGATATCGATGCGGCAACGATCGCGAATCTGGCCGTCTCCGATATGAAGGATCTGCCGCCCGGTACGCTGCCGCCCGTGGTGTTGAAATCGGATGCGTCGAGCCTTCCTGTTTGTCTGGTGACGATGAACGGCGATGGGATGACGGATGGAAACCTGAAAGACATTGCGCAGAATTTCGTGCGCAACCAGTTGGCGAGCGTCCACGGCGCATCGATTCCCCAGCCCTTTGGCGGACCATGGAGGCAGATTCAGTTCTACGTCGATCCCTACAAAGCTCGAAGCGCGGCAGATCAGCCCGATGGACGTGGTGCGCAGTTTGAGCCAGGCAAACGTGATTCTGCCCGCCGGCGACGTACAGATTGGAAATCTGGATTACAACATCTACTCGAATGCCCAATTCAATCTAAAGGACGCCGGACAATACCCCATTAAGATGAATGGCCAGACCCCGGTGCTGATGTCGGACGTTGGCGAATTGAAGGATGCGCACGCGCTTCAATACAACGTGGTGCACGTGAACGGGCAGAGATCGGTCTATCTTCCGGTAATGAAACAGGGTGGCGATTCGAACACGATTGCGGTGGTGAATGGAGTCCGGGAGACAACGTCGCATCTGGTGGATGTGCCTGCCGCAATGAAAACGGATGTGGTCTTCGATCAATCCCGATTTGTGCGGACAGCGATTGAAACCCTGCTGCATGAAGGCGGCATTGGCCTCTTCCTGACTTGCGTGATGATTCTTGATTTTCCTCGGAAGCTTGCGAGCGACCGCGGCGGTGTTCTTTTCGATTCCACTCTCTGTTTGCGCGACCTTCTTTGTGCTGCAACTAGGCGGCTCATCGATTAACAGCATGATATTGGGAGGGCTGGCGCTGGCGCTTTCGCGGTTGATCGACAACTCCGTAGTGGTTCTGGAGAACATCTACCGGCATCTGGAAATGGGGCAGCCGCCGCGAGTTGCCGCGGAAACCGGCGGCAAGGAGGTGGCGCTGCCGGTTCTGGCATCGACGCTCACTACGGTAGTGGTGTTCTTTCCGGTGACGCTACTGGCGGGCGTGAGCAAATTCCTGTTCTCCGCGATGGCTCTTTCAGTAGTGGTCTCGCTGTTCGCTTCCTATTTCGTCGCGCTAACGGTGGTGCCACTCTTCTGTGCGCGGTTCCTGCGTTTGCAAAACCCGGAACATCTGAGGGAAACCGATTCGGCTGAAGCGCGCACGCTAAAGGCGCCGGACAGGGGGCTCTCCGCGCGATTCAACATGGCCTTCAATAACGGCTTTTGAAGGGATGCTGCGGATCTACGAACGTTTAGTGAAGCGCGCCCTCGTGGTTCCGGGCACTGTCCTGGTGTTGTTCTTCCTGGTCTTCGGAGTTAGCCTGCTGCTTTACAACCGTCTGGGATTCGCGTATTTCCCGCAGACTGACGCGGGACAGTTTGTGATCACGTTCAAGGCCCCTTCCGGGACGAAGCTTGAGCGTTACCGAAGGCGACGCCGCCGGAATCGAGGCGGTGGTGAAGCGAATCGTGTCGCCGGAGGACTTGAGCATCATTGTCGACAACATCGGCGTCGATAATGGGTTCTCGGCCGTCTACACGACTAATGCGGCGATGCACACCGGTTTTGTCCAGGTTGGCCTGAAACCGGAACATCACGTCGGAAGCTATGAATACATCGGCCGGATAAAGAACGCACTGGCCCAGGAGATGCCCCAGATCACTCCATTCTTCTCGACAGGCAGCCTTGTCGACGCCGTGGTGAGCATGGGAGCGCCGGCCCCGATCGACGTGCAGATCGTGGGGTCGAACCTGGAAGCGGACAATCAAGTGACGCAAGAGATTGCCAGTAAACTGCGCTCTTCGCCGCAAATTGCCGACGTGTTCATGCCGCAAGATCTCGACTACCCGTCGTTGCGGATCAATGTGAACCGTTTGCGCGCAGCAAAGCTTGGATTGACGGAGCGGGAGGCGCTAACGAATGTCGTCACATCGCTGACGTCCAATCAGATGATCGCGCCCAACCTGTGGATCGATCCCCGCAATGGGAACAATTACTTCCTTACGGTGCAATACCCGGCAGCGCAGATCACCTCGGTGCAGGATCTGCGCTCGATTCCTTTACATGCCGAAAACGCCGGAGCGCCCACTCGACTCGATATGATCGCGAGCGTGGAGCGCACCCAGGCCCCAACAGAGGTGGACCATTATCAGATTCGCCGCAAGCTCGACGTATACGCCCGCCCGTCGAGCGAGGACCTGGGGGCTGCCGCGGACTATGTGGAAGACGCGATCCAGCATGTAGAGATCCCCTCGGGCGTCAAGGTGGCCGTGCGTGGCAGTGCGGAAGCGATGAGGGCGTCCTTCAGAAGTTTTGCCTTTGGCCTTGGACTCTCTGTGGTGCTCTTATACCTGATTCTGGTAGCGCAGTTTCGTTCCGTCGCCGATCCGTTCATCATCCTGCTTGCGCTGCCTCCCGGCATCTCGGGCGTGCTTTTGACGCTCGTGATTACCGGCACCACTCTAAACGTAATGTCGCTGATGGGCATCGTGATGCTTGCGGGAATCGCAATGTCGAACAGTATTCTGATTGTCGAATTTGCGCATCACCTGAAAGAGGAAGGTCATACGGTAGCAGAAGCGGTTATCGCGTCATGCCGCGTGCGATTGCGGCCGATTCTAATGACGTCATTGGCTACGATCATTGGCTTATTGCCCATGGCGTTGAAGTTAGGTGAAGGAAGCGAATCGTATGCGCCGCTGGCCCGGGCGCTGATCGGCGGATTACTTGCATCCGTGGTGTTGACCGTGTTTCTGGTTCCGGCCGGATTCTTTCTGGTACATCGCGAGCGTTGAGACAAAATCATGAGCGCGAACGGCGCACGGCTGGATGCGCATTCGGCCGATGACCCTATGGGTGAGTGGCCCGTTGGTAGATGGTCTTGTAACCGCCGCCGGTTAAAGCGCCGATCCCTGCACCGAGTCCGGCTCCGCCGCCGATCCAAAGGCCGGCAGGGGCGTCCCGACCCTCGTTGCGGAAGCGGTCTCCTACCGTGGCAGTCAGTACTATTCCTGCAATCGCGCCAATGGCGGCCCCGATCAGCGCACGGATGCCGCGGCCGGCGCGAGGGCGGCGATAGACGCGGACGACGTTCTCCTTCGTCACTACGATTTCACGATCGACGCGGACGGAAATACCTGAATCGGTAAAAGCTTCGGACCGGCCTTCCACGCGTTTCAGATCGGATTGGACGATTCCGATACGCTGGCCGGGGCGCAGTTCACGCAGGTTGGTCCATTGTCCGGCGTCGCCCGCAAGAGCCGGAACGATAAGTACCGCGGCGAGAATCATCGCGGTTGCATTACGCTTACGGTTATAAAGGCCCGCGAGGCACGCTTTGCGCAGCCGATTTGTTCTTGCGATGTTCATTCTATGAGAGACGGCGATTCTTTTGCGGGGCGTTTGCTACATGGCCAAAAGATCAACGGGTTGCGTTTCGATCCGGCGGCGTCGGCCCCGATCGCGTGGTTGTCATTAATTGCCGGATGGCTTAACGTTAGACTGATCGAGGACGATGCACATGGACGGTAGATTCCCTCGGCGAAAATTTCTCCAGGCCGCGCAGGCGGCGAGCGGCCTGATGGCGTATTCCGTGCAAGGGCCGGCGAAAGCTAACGCTGCGGCCCAGGCGAAACTCAAAGCCGCCGATATCGCGATATCGGCAACGCCATACTCGCCCGTTCCGGACTATCCTATTCAACCGAAGGCGCATTGGGAAATCGCCATGAAGGACGGCTTCTGGAAACCGAAGATCGACCTGAATGCGCGAGTGACTATCCCGTTCGAGGTCAAGAAGCTGAGCGAATCCGGCGCCAGGGGCTTCAACGGCGGGGTGTTGGAGGCCTCGATTCTTTCCCTCAAGACTCACCCGGACGAGAGGTTGCAATCGCAGGTGGACGCTCGTATTTCAACGATGAAGCGATCGCCCGGCCGCGGCAACAGCGGCTTCGAGATCGCCGCAACTTACTATTCGGTGACGGGCAAGCGCGATCTACTGGACGCGGCAATCCAATCCGCCGACGCGCTCTACGATAATTTCAAGTCGCATCGCCCTCCGTTTTCCGGAGGCGAGCGCGATGCTATCAACTGCGTGCAGCTATACCGCGCGACGCACGATAAGAAACATCTCGACCTCGCAAAACACTATCTCGATATCCGCGGCCTGGAAGATTCCGTAAACCGCAGCCGGCACAACCAGTCTTATAAGCCGGTTCTGGAACAGAGCGAAGCCGTAGGCCATGCCGTGAATTGCGTTTCGTTGATGGTTTCGCTGATCGATGTGGGCGTGCTGACCGGCCTTGCGGAGTATTTCGCGGCCGGCAACAGGATGTGGCAGGACGCAGTGAGCCGGAAGATGTATATTACCGGCGGCGTGGGGTCGACGGGGAATGAAGGCTTCGGCGCGCCTTATTCGCTTCCCAACATATCGGCTTACTCCGAAACGTGCGCGGCGCTGATGTTTATCACGTTGAATCACCGACTGTTCATGGCTACCGGGGACAGCAAGTATGTCGATGTCATGGAACGCGCAATGTATAACAATGCCCTCGACGGAGTGGCCGCGGCCGGCGATCGGTTCTTTTATGTCAATCGCCTGGCAAGCGCGGGAGATGGACGGGACAATCGCTGGGAACGGGCGTCGCTGGAATGTTGCCCTCCCAACCTGGTGCGGTTTCTGGCTTCCATGCCCGGATACATTTACGCGCAGGATAAGACCGGCGGGATCTACGTCAATCTCTATGTGTCGAGCGACGCATCTTTTTCAATTGGGGGCAAGAGTCTGTCATTGGCGGTGAACAGCGAGATGCCGTGGGGCGGAAAATCGAAGGTCGCGGTATCCGCCCGAGAGACTGTGAAAACAACCATTCGGCTGCGCGTTCCTGGTTGGGCTCGAAACGAGCCGGCCCCAGGGAATCTGTACACCTATCTTGAAAGGGTCGAACAGCAACCGCGCGTATCGGTTAACGGCAAAATGATTCCGGCGACCCCCGATAAATCGGGCTATATCTCGCTCGATCGCGATTGGAAGGATGGGGATTCGATCGAGATAGAGTTTCCTTTTGAAGTTAGAAAGGTGGCGGCGGACCGGAGAGTGGTGGACGACCGGCGTAGGATGGCGGTGGAGAGAGGGCCGATAGTTCATTGCGCGGAATGGCCGGATGTGGAAGGCGGGAGCGCCCTGAGCTTGCTATTTGACGCCAAGGGCGAGTTGAAATGTGAGATGGGCAGGGAGTCATACGCCGGCGCTCCCATGATTCGAGGCGAAGCCCGAAGCATCTCGAACCCGGCGGCGCCATCGAAGCCTGCCCGATTGATTCCTTATTACTTATGGGCGAACCGCGGCGCCGGTGAAATGAGCGTGTGGCTGGCGACCGCGGAGTTGGAACCTGGCGACGCCGGTCCCGCGGGCGGCATAATTTTCTATAAGAACCCGAACTATGCGGCCGACGGCTGGCGGTATCTGGAGGCGGCGCCCGTCGACCAGAGCGCGGGTGCAAAGTGGGGCTGCTTTCGCAAGGCGATCGCGGGAGCCCGTGGAACCGCGATTGGGACAGGCAAGCGGAATACGGAAGAAATGGTGGCCGCATGCCCTGAGATGGAAACCGCCGCGTCTTTATGCGCCAGTTACAGTTTGAATGGAGTGCGCGGCTGGTTTCTCCCGTCGAGGGATGAGTTGGCGCTCCTGTACCGTGTTTGGAAAACCGCCGCGCCCGGCGCCTTTGCGGATGGCGGGGCGCCGGACAACGTGACCTATTGGGCCTCGTCACAACAAACCGCCGATATGGCGAGCCATATCGACTTTGCGGACTCCGGACGTCAGCATGGAGACGACAAGGACTTTCCGCGAAGGGTACGTGCGATTCGCGCCTTCTAGATTAGTGAAACATCGACTTCCGGGTTGTGCGCGCCTACTTCGGATTCGTCGTCATGGTAGATCGATGCCCCGTCGTAGTCTCCCAGTAGTCCATCCAGCGAAGGCGAATTCCATCGGTCCTTTCCAACAGTTCCTTGCTGGGCGTCTTCCCGTGTTCCACTACCACCACCATGCCGGTATTGAAGTTCTTCTGGGCGTGATCCACGTCGGGTAGGCGCGGCCCTTCCACCGCAATGACATCCTGAATGGTTACCTTCGTGCGGTCGGCCTTGAAGATAGGATGCCCGTTGGCATCTCTGCCGGCCGGAACCAAATTTCGCAGGATGAAAAAGTCAGGGACCTCGCTGGGGCCGATCATCCCCATAAGATAGAGTCAAGATACGACCATCCGGTAGCTGGAACGTAGTAATCGTCATCGAGCTGGGTGTAAGTGCCGTCGAAGTTATCCTGCCAGACTCCGCCGCCCATTGCGGACGCCTCGACGGGCCGCTGATAGGGGAACGTCACGGGCGCCTGCAATCCGCGTGCCCAGTGCGTCGGACCGAGCTGGATCGTCTCGTCGCCTACTTTTGCACGAACAAATGCCGACCAGCGATGGCCCATTTCATGTCCGATCTGCGACATTGCATAGTCGTAAGGAGGAATCTTGCCGTTCGACGTCCGCTCGGCAAGCTGGTGAGTATAAGCCGCCACGTTGTGAACGTTCGTTTCCTTGAGCCCCTCGGGCGGATACTCCTGCATCTGGTTGGCCCCCACCCATACCGGCTGGATGAACTGCCATTGGAACCGCCCCTGAGTACAGTAGCCCTCCAGGTTTCTTTGGTTGGCGCCGATGCCGGTAACTTCGCCCCCATTGGGGCCGCCGCCGAGCGGCCCGTTACTCGACGTGCCCGCCTCGGGGTTATCGATGCGAAAGTCGGAGTAATATGCCAGCATATCGAACTTATCGCCCAAAGCCCTAATTACCGTGCAGGTGAGATCCTGGGCTCGCGTCGGTTTCAAGTAATGAAAGGCTTCATAAATTACAGCGAACGGGCCATCCCCCTTCTTCAGAGACGAGAGATCGACTTCAGGACTATTCAGCCCCGCCAACTTCACGGCGTGGGGCGCGATGCGGCTCGCCGTTGTTGGCGAAGGGCCCGAAGCTTGAGCGGCGGCGTAGACGTAGACCGAGTCGCCCGCCTTGTATCCCGCTGGAAGCGTTCCCTGCACCGTAATGGTGCTTCCATCTACCCTCACCGTGGGTGAGACGCCAGTTCCGAACGCGTTGTAGCGGGGGCCCGCGCGCCCCGTCCACCACGTCCGGCGCGGCCGCCTTGAACCGTCCAGACGGCGTCGGCGTGCGCGTCCTGCGTACAATCCCCCGCCGGCTTCTTCGCCGACAGGCAGACGTGGTACGCGATACCCGCGATTTGCGGATCGTTCTCCGGCAGGATAGGTCCGCGAGTCTCGATGGCGGCTCTCAAGAACAGGCCATCCACCGCCGAAAGCTTGACGCCTTTGAGATCGAGATGGGGCGCGGACGCCCCGTTGCCTTCACCGGTAATGGCGCCGATTTCGGTTTCGGCGCCCTCCGTAACCATTGGATAGATCCCGACAATCGCGTCCTGCGCGGCCACGGCGTCGTAGGAAAAGTCAATCGACCCATCCTTCCGCAGGACCGCCTGGAAGCGGTTTACAGTCGGCGTCCACGTCATGTCCTGCACGCCACCCACAGGTTCGGTGAGGCTCCAAGTGATGACGGCGCGATCGTCAAGCTCCTTCATATAGCGCGTGCCGCTCATGCGCGGCTTAAAGAAAACGCTGATCGCCGGAACGGTGTTGATCAAAGTGCGTCCCGCCTGCCCCAACTCCGCGAACCGCTCGACCGAGATTCCGCCGCCACGTCCGCCACCGCCGCGGCCACCGCGCCCTGCGCCCCCTGCTGGTTCGCCGAACGTCATCGACCCGGTCATCCCCACCGAGAACGCGCTCCAACTCTTGGCGGAAAAGGGAAACGAGAAGTTTTTCAACGCCGCCTGGCTTCCTGTCATCTCCGGCCCGAACTCCGAATCCCATTGAAAGGCGACGTTCTCGGCACGGTATTTCGAACCATCGGGCGAAAAGCGCAGAGTGCGATGTTGCAAATTGAAAAGGTTGGCCTTTCCGAGCACGCCCTCGTCCAGAGTCATCACAATCAGGTTTCCGCGGGTGGAGATCGTGCCAATCGATTTCCCTGGTTCGCCCCGGCCCTGCGCGTGCGCGAAACCGCAGAGGGCGAACGTCCCGAGGATCATCAATAGAGCTTGGCTGTTTCTGGTCATAGTCATTTCGTGCACCATCTAAAGGTGCGGACCGCCGTGTCCGCTGAGATGCAAGCTGTGTGGATTGCGCCGTGAGCAAGGCGGCAACGCGGCATACGGAGATTTCGCCTTCTATCTTACGTTATCGCGCATCCAAGCCGACAATGCCGATATGTCGATGCCGATATGTCGATAGCGAAAATGGTTGGCGAGCGGTTCACGACCTTGCCGTACTGCGCGAGATATTGAACGGAATCGAGCCCGCCCTCCGCTTGAGACAATTGCCGTTGATGCGCAATCTTGGCGGATTTGACCTAAGGATTCCGCCACGCGCGCTTATCCCGCGCCATCAGCTCATCCGCCTCTTTTGGCCCCCATGTCCCCGCGGCATAGTTCGGGAAATGCCGCGGCGGCAGCGCTTTCCAGACGTCGAGCAAGGGCTGCACCACGCTCCAACCGGCTTCCACCATGTCGGCGCGCTGGAACAGCGTTGCGTCGCCGGTCATGCAGTCGTAGAGCAGACGCTCGTAGCCGGTGCTCGGCTCGTTACCGAAGTAATCGCTGTAGCGGAAATCCATGTTGACCGGGCCGATATCCACCGCGATTCCCGGCACCTTGGCGCCGAAGCGCAGCGAAATGCCTTCGTCGGGCTGGATGTGCAAGACCAACAGATTCGGCCAAAGTTTCTCGACCGGCGTATCGCGAAACAGCACAAACGGCGCGCGGCGGAATTGAATGGCGATCTCCGTCACACGCTTTGGCAGGCGCTTGCCGGTGCGGATGTAGAACGGAACATCCGCCCAGCGCCAGTTATCGATGGAAAGCTTTAGGGCGACGAACGTCTCGGTATTCGAATCCGGCGCCACGTTCGGTTCGGAACGGTACGCGGGAGCGCTTTCGTTGTCGATCAGCCCCCGCGCCATACTGCCCACGCACGGCGCGCGTCAGCACGTCTTCAGGCGCCATCGGTTGTACGGCGTGCAGGATTTTCGCCTGTTCGTCTCGCACAGCGTCGGCGCCGAACGAGACGGGCGGCTCCATGGCGGTGAGAGTCACCAGTTGCAAAATATGATTGGGAACCATGTCGCGCGTGGCGCCGGCATGGTCGTAATACCCGCCGCGCAGTTCCACGCCCAGCGTTTCAGCCACCGTGATCTGCACGTGGTCGATGTAGCGGCGGTTCCACACCGGCTCGAAGATCCCGTTCGAGAAGCGAAAGATCAAAATGTTCTGAACGGTCTCCTTCCCCAGGTAATGATCGATGCGGTAGACCTGATTTTCAGAAAGGACCCGTCCGACTTCTCTGTTCAGCCCGCGCGCCGATTCCAAATCGTGCCCGAAAGGCTTTTCGATCACAACCCGGCGCCAGTGCCCGCCATCCTGATTAGTGAGCCCCGCGTCGCCGAGATGCTGTACCACCTCACCGAACAGCGCAGGCGCGGTAGCCAAGTAGTAGAAGTAATTGCCGCCCGTACCGTGTTTGCCATCGATGCCTTCGAGGATGGGTTTGAGGCCCTGATAAAAAGCGGGATCTTTGAAGTCGCCGGAAGCGTAGTAAGTGCGCTCGATGAGCCATTCGCAGAACTTACTATCGTCCGGCGTTTCGCCGAACTCGGTTAGATCGGCGCGCACCTGTTTACGAAACTCGTCTTCGCCAATCTTCTCGATGGCGCAGCCGAGAAGGGCGAACTCTTTGGGTAGGAGGTTCTTTTGGGCCAGATGATAAAGCGATGGAATCAGCTTGCGTTTGGTGAGATCGCCCGAGGCGCCAAAGATCGCCATGACGCAGCGGTCGGCGGGTTTGCCATGGCGTTCGGCGTCGGCTTGCGCGGCCTCGGAGCCGGCTGCGGGCTTGGCGTCGCTCACTTCGCTTTGTCTCCGGCGCCGCGTTCCACGTGGCCGCCAAATTGGAAGCGCATGGCGGAGAGCAGCCGGTTGGCGAAATCCTCTTCGCCGCGGGAGGAAAAACGCGAGAAGAGCGCGGCGCTGAGGACTGGCGCGGGCGTCGATTCGTCCACTGCCGCGAGTACCGTCCAGCGGCCCTCGCCGGAATCGGAAACGTGTCCGGAGAAGTTGGCGAGGTCGGGGGATTCGAAAAGCGCGATTGCTGTCAGGTCCAGCAGCCAAGAGGCGATGACGCTGCCGCGGCGCCAGACTTCGGCAACCTCGGCCAGGGGCAGGTCGTACATGTAATGCTCCGGGTTCCGCATGGGCGCGGTTTCCGCGTCGGTCAACCGCGCGGCGCTACCGGCGTTGGCGTGCTTGAGAATGTTGAAGCCCTCGGCGAAGGCGGCCATAATTCCGTATTCGATGCCATTGTGAACCATCTTGACGAAGTGTCCGGCGCCGGAGGGTCCGCAATGCAGATAACCCTCTTCGGCCGTGCCCTTGGCTTTGTCGCGGCCGGGCGTTGGCGGAATGTCCCCCTTGCCGGGCGCGAGTGCTTTGAAAATCGGGTCGAGGTGCTGCACGACGATTGTCTCTCCGCCAATCATCTGGCAGTAGCCGCGTTCAAGTCCCCACACCCCGCCGCTGGTTCCGGTGTCGACGTAATGAATGCCCTTCGGTTTCAGTTCGCCCGCGCGGCGGATGTCGTCGATATAGTGCGAATTGCCACCGTCGATTACGATATCGTCTTTGGCGAGCAAATGGCCGAGTTGTTCGAGCGTCTGGTCGACTACCGCAGCCGGCACCATCAGCCACACGGCGCGCGGGGCTTTCAGTTTCTGTACGAAATCCTCCATGGAAGAGGCGCCGGTCGCGCCTTCCGTAGCGAGCTTCTTTACGCTCTCCGGGCTCCTGTCGAAAACGACGCATTCATGACCCGCGCGTATCAAGCGCTTCACCATATTGGCGCCCATACGGCCGAGGCCGATCATTCCCAATTGCATTCGATTTCCTCCATAGCTAGCGTAGCGCGAGTCAGACTGGCGGCGATTGCGGATTGGTTAAGACCTGCAGATAATCGTCGAGAGTCGCGTTCAGCCGGGCATAAAGCAAGGCCGAAAACATAGACGCTCCCAACCCCGCCTGGGATTCTTGCAACGCGCGAATATACTGAACCCGATCCTCCGGGCGTACCGCGACCGGAGGATAGCCACTGCGAATGAGTATGAGATTCATCAGCAGGCGGGCGGTGCGTCCGTTGCCGTCATTGAACGGATGGATATCCACCAGCCGAAGGTGCGCTTGGAATGCCGTATCGGGCGTAGCTTCGGGTGTACAGGGGGCCGTTTTCAGCCATGCTGCGAAATCGCCCATTAGTGCGGGGATTTCAGGGGGAGATGGGAAGCTGTGGCGGCCTGTCTCGGTGCGAACGTAGCGAGCAAGATCGGCGTAACGTCCCGCGATCTCTGGACGGGAGCGTTTTACAACCAGACTGTGCAAATTGCGCAGGTCGATTTCGGCCAGCGGCTCCCGCAAGCGGGCAAGCTCACGCACATAGCGGATGGCGTCATAGTGATCAAGGGCTTCCAGGTGATCCTTGAGCGGCTTGCCGCCGATGGTGAGGCCCTGCTCGATTACGAGCGTTGTTTCAACGGGACTGAGCGTGTTTCCCTCAATCGCGTTCGACGTGTAGGTTAGCTCGATATCGTAATAATGTTCGAGCTTCGCGATGGCTTCCGGAGCTAGCGGGCGTAGTTGATCGAGCCGAACTCGCTTGGCAACGATGGCGTCGAGGAAACCGTCCATGCACTTCAAGAGATAGCACGAGTCGGCTACTTGACTTCGGTGATCTCGCCCTTCCGTGCTGATCGAGGGAAATAACGTCAGGCGACGTTGGCGCGGGAGTTGGGAGTTGGCGGCCTTGACGGAATCGCAGTGAGTCCGAAGATTCTAACGATTGTCTTGGCCGCCAAAGGGATTTCTATGCACTCGGTTACTTGTGATGCTTGGGCGCCTCGCGGCCGTGGACGTCGTGCATCGCGTTTCCGTGGAATTCTACGCGGTGGTCAGCAGGGTGTTCACCGCGGGCTGGAAAACCTCCATGATAGCCGTGGCGATAATCGAAATGATGGTCTACGTGCCCGTAAAAATGGTCGGGGCCATGGAACCATGGTCCGGCGCCAATGAATATGCCGCCTGAGAACCACTCCGGGCCATAGTAACCATCGGGTGCGCAGTTATACGGGGGCGCCTCATAGTACCCGTAAGGACAAACCGGCGGCTCTCCGATGCTGACTGCAACTTGTGCATTAGCCTTATGCGCTGGAGCGAACAAAATACCCGCAGCAATCGCCATCAAGGCAAGTGGTCTAAGTGTTTTCATATATTTACCTTTCACAAACGCGCGCCAACTGAAGCGCCTACCTGACGAAGCTGCACTTCTCTTTCCAAATCCTTCACATCTCGGAGTTTCCGCCTCACTGAAGATGACTGGTTCCTTGTCCTACGCCTGGATCAGCTTCGTTTCTAATGCGCCGATGGCAGGACCGTGAATTCATCGATCACGTCGTCCGACCCGTTGAAGCCTCCATAGGTCATGTACTCGTAGGCTCCGAGGTCAAATACCGACCCCGCCGTCCAGTTGGTGGTGGGCATCGCGTATGGCATTGTTCTAACGAGTGTTCCGTTCAAATAAAGATTCGTGACGCCGGCGTTCCAAGTCATCGTCACTTGCAAGACAACTCCGTTGCCGAATAGCGTGTCTTCAGTCCCTTGCGGAGCCCAGGTGTAGTACGAGAAGCCCGCTATGGTGTAGTTGAAGAACAGATATCCTCCGGACACTTGGGTCAGGAAGTTGAACAGGTGATGTCCGCTCACATCCTGTACATCGAAGGCATACCGCGGCGCCGCCGCATTCGCCGTCCGCTGCGCGAAACTGTACCTTGACTTCAAATAGAACGTGATTTGCCCCTGGTTCAGGTTGAAGATGTTCCCGAGCGTCGCGCCGGTGAACTTATAGTAGGCATTGTTGCCATTCACGCAGCAGTTCAGGAAGTAAACGCCGTTCCCCGACTGAGCGGGAGTGAAATTCACCGATCCGCTCCCATTGGCCACGACCTTACCCGTGAACCCTGCGGGCGCTATCGAAGGCGTTACCACGGAGCCGTTCGATACTCCGCTCACCTCAGTCGCATCCAAATGCATCTGCAACAATGGTTGCAATCCCAACGGCGCTGCCGGCGCTGCCTGCGCTGACGCGGTCGTAAACGTATAGTCCGCCGATGCCGTTACGCTCGCTTGCGTGTTTTGGGACAACATCTGGTAGTGATACGTAGTAGATGCCGTCAATCCACTCAAGTTCACCGAGTGTGCCGTTACCATCGTCTGATTCAGCGGGCTTAGTAACCCATAACTGCTCGTGGCGCCATACGACACTTGCGAATTCGACGGCTGGTCGGTCGTCCAACTAATCGTCGCTCCCAATGAGGAAATCGCGCTTGCCACTCCCGAAATCACTGGCGGACCATCGCTAACGATTACGCTAATCCCCGCAGAGGTCACACTGTTGCCCGCGGTATCCGTTGCGATCGCAGTCAGCGTGTGCATCCCGTTGCTGACCGTCGTGGTATCCCAGGAGATGCTGTACGGCGCCGTGGCCAGAACTGCACCTAGGCGGGCTCCATCCAACTGAAATTGTACGGTGGCTACGCCTACATTGTCGGTGGCATTCGCGGAAACGGTGATGGTGTTCGATACGGTCGAATTAGGCGCGGGGGCAGTTATGGAAACCGTGGGCGGGCTGGTATCCGGCGGACCGGCGTTATAGCGGTATATTGCCGAAACCTCTGGGCTGCTCAACGCTCGGTTATATAGCCGCACCTCGTCGATTACTCCGTTCCAGCTGTAGCTATTACTGGCGTAGTTTCGGCCGATGAAGAGGGGATAGATGCTGCTGTCTGGTTCGAAGGTGTCGCTGGCCACCAGAGTGTTGTCCACATATAGTTTCGCTGTTGTGCCGTCGTACGTCCCCGTCACCAGATGCCATCCACCTGTGATTGCGCCTCCCTCCACACACCCAAAACTGGCGCCGCAAACACCTGTTGTCCCCGCCCCATTATTGGCGATGAACTTGTACTGCGTACCAGCAGCATTCGTGCCTAGATACAACCCGGAGTAATATCTCGTCTCTGCAATTCTGACGTACCCCTTTTGGGGGATAATCGCCGGGTTGACCCAGGCCGTAATCGAGAATGTGTTCACGATCGGAATACTCGCTGTGACCACCTCGCTATTGAGGCCGTTGAAACTCAGTGCGGACCCGGCATAACCCGCCACCCAGGTGGCGCCGCTCACCGTGCCGTTGTACCCGTTGCCTGAAGTATCGTTAGCGGTAGTCCCCGAGTCCTCATTGAAATTCCAGTAACCCAGCAGCCCCTGCGTGGGCCAACCCACCGTAAGAGTCGTCGTAGCCGTGTTCACCAGGCTCCCATCGTTTCCGATGACAGTCAGGCTATACGATCCCGCCGGAGCCGCAGCACCGGTGGTCACCACCAGCGTTGCGCTACCTGAGTTGATGACCGAGGCTGGATTGAAGATTCCGGTAGCGCCTGCCGGCAAGCCGATGACGCTCAAGTTGACCGTTCCGGAGAAACCGTTCAGTGCCGTAACGCTTACGGGGTAACTAGCGCCGTTCCCGGCACTGACGATCTGCGACCCCGGTGAAGTGGCAATGGTGAAGTCCGGAGTACCAGGAGTGCTGAAGAAAATTGCGGAAACTACAGCGTTAAAATTCGCAGCCGTGATTTGAATCTGGACGTGTCCCCGGACGTTCCACACCAGATACATGCCGCCAGAGAAGCCCTTCACCCAACGGCTGTCCAGGACGCTCCCGTTGATACCGGCAACATCCAGCACATCAATACGCTCCTCGCGGTAATCGGGTTCCCAATCCAGCAAATAAAGCGCAACCTGATGTGTTTTACCGTCCGTGAACTTGACGTCGAATAGAAACGAGCCGTAATTGTTGTACCAGGTGGATGCACTACGAGCGTTGTAGTTCTCAGCCAATTGTAACCCACGTACATCTGTCGTCGGGTTGGCCCATGTATGCGTAATCGCGTCGGTGGTCACTTGAGCATAGCCTGGATAATTGATTAAGTCGTTCGCAATCCCGTATCCATCCGGTCCATAAGCCCCCACCCAGGAGCCCTGAGTTGTCAGATCCATGTTCACAAATGTCGCGCTGTTCGGACTCGCCCCGGGAGCGCCGCTCATGGGATCGAAAAAAATTGCGCTCACCGGGGCGCCTTGTCCCTGAACGCTCAATTGCACTTGTACGTGCCCGCTGATTGTCCACGCCAGGTATTTGCCTCCGCTGAAGCTCGAGACAAAGCGAGTGTCCAGGACCTTTCCGCTACTCGCATCCAGCACCACAATCTTTTCGGGCGGGGTGGAGTTGGTCCAATCTAACATGTATATCGCCACTTGATGGGCCTGCCCATCTGTTAGATTGATATCGAACGCCGTGGTCAAGTTATTCCACGTCGACGCAATCCGGCCGGCCGATGCGGCGCTTTGCAAAGCCCGCACATCGCCCGGTTGAGTTGGTCCAAGTATAGGTGGCGGATGGGCTCACCGACACAGTGGCGTACGCGGGGTAGGTGGTCGAATCGTTCGCGATGGAGTAGCCGTCCTTCCCATATTGGCCTTTCCAGTTGCCCTGCGTCGTCGCATCAATTCTCAAAAACGTGGCAGTTCCACCGGGAGGTTGGGGAAGGGCGCAGGACCTGATGGCCGTGTTTACGTTGAGCCTGCCATCCGTAATGGTTCTTCCCGTTAGTCCGGCGATTGGATCAACCGTGTTCAAAAGAAGAGATTTCAAGGCGGTGGTATTCAGGTTGCATGCCGAGAGCACCAGTGCGGCAGCCCCGGCAACCATGGGCGTTGCCATCGAGGTGCCGCTGTCGTAGCCATACGTGGCGCCTGGCAAAGTCGAATAGATAGTGGCTCCCGGGGCTCCGAGATGCACCGTGAGCGGTCCGAAGTCGCTAAAACTTGCGAGCGTGTCGTTTGAGGTAGTGGCTGCGACGGAGATTACATTTGGGGCGTTATAGCTGGCTGGGTAGAGCGGATAGATATCATCATTTTGGCTTAAATTACCGGCCGCTGCGACGAACAACATGTTGTTTGCATTAGCTTTGTTGATCTCATCCAACAAAGCTTGCGAGAACGGACTTCCTCCCCAACTGTTGGATAATACCCGGACGTTCACTGGAGCGGCCGTATTCGCGAACGTGCTCTTCACCTGGATCGCAAATTCGATTGCATCAATCGCATCCGACAACTGGACAGTGCCCAGAACCGGCGCTGAGGCAATCTTCAGCGGCATAATACTGGCGGTCCAGTTGACTCCCGTCACTCCGATCGCATTGTTGCCGGACGCTCCGATGATCCCGGACACGTGAGTACCGTGGCCATTCGCGTCCATGGGATCACAAGAATGTGCCAGTGCGTTATAACCGTGCGAACCCGCAGGGCATGTGAGGCTGCCGAAACTCAAATTGACGGTGAAGGAAGCTGGAGCACTCCAAATATTCGCCGCCAAGTCGGGATGGGTGTAATCCACTCCCGTATCCAGCACTCCAACTACGTTCTGGGTAGATCCTGTCGCAATATCCCAGGCGGGCACAGCGTGAATATCCCTGCCTGGATACTGGGTGTTATTCAGGCCCCACTGCATTGAGAAGAACGGATCATTCGGGAGGGCCGTCAGATGGTAAATGTAGTTGGGCTCCGCGTAAATGACATCATCCCGCCCCGAAAGCAGGTCCTTCAGTTCCGCAACGGTCTTACTACTGGAATGCAGAACATAGATTCCAGAAGCCCCGCCCAATTGCTGGACTCGGTCGGCATCGAGGCCGATTTGGAGCGCCGGCAGCGCATTCGATTCTGGAGCCAGCTTGAAAATAATTTCAGAGTCAGCCGCCTCGACGCCACGATATCCCCGATTTGCGATCGATTGGGCGAATATATCAGTTCCTAGCCCCAAAATTATCGTCGCAACAGCTAAGCCACTTGGCATTAGTTCCTCCGGATACATTCGAGGGTAGTTAACGCCCATCGAGCAGCTGCCGACACAACAGCCAAGCCGCTTAGGCTGTACCGTTACCTTTATCGCCTGAGATATGTAACATATAGCTCGTTTTAACGGTATTAGCTATCAAATCTTTGGAATAACTGTTAGTTTTATTACCGTCTTGATGATGGCTTAGTGGTAGCAAAACGGGGCCACTGGAAGAAACAATGCTCGACAAAGAATCGGAAAGATATTCGTTAAGATGATGCTCGCCCCGGTCACTACGAAGTGCTGGTGGAGGATTCGGACGGGTCCAAGAAGAGGGTGAGCCGGAGCATCCGTTCAGCCGATGTGGATGTCTTGCGCGACCGCGTAATGATTCAGGGGCCGGGCGCGGTTCCGCTCGAGATCGTGCTCGCTCCGGATGCGGGCGAATTGGATGGACCGGCTCTCGATAAAGATGGGAACCCGGCGCTTGGCGCAACCGGGGTGTCGATACCCGATCCGGCGTTCCGCAAACGTTCGGACCGATTCTTCAGCGCCGGCGTCGATCAGAAGGGCCGATTCCAGATGAAAGGTATGCCGCCGGATGATTACAAACTCTTCGTTTGGGACGACGTCGAGCCCGACGTTTGGTTCGACCCCGACTTTCTCCGGCCCGATCGAATCTCGCGGCGTGCGGGTGAAGATCGAGGCCAAGGATTCGGACTCGGTGAAGCTGCCTTTGATTCAGTAGGCTCCTCAAGGCAAATTGCGGAATCAGCCAGTACTCACAGCGATCATCGCCGTCGCTCCAGATCTTTCGGACCAACTCCCGATTCACTGCGGGGAAACGCTACCGGTTGTTGTGAGAAGCTTTCGCGCTTGTGCTTGCATTACCGCGAGCGCTTCCAATGTGGAGTAAGAGTCCAACTCAGCTTCCTCACGCTCGATGCGAGCCGGATCTTACCTTTGCGGAGAGCTCGTCTACCGATCCCTGTCGGCTTTCGGAAGTTTCATCGAAAGCAGATATCGAGCAACGTCGGGCGTGACTTCATATTCGCTCGCCTGGATGATACGGGCAGAATCGCCGCCTCGGTGTTGGGAATTCGTGGCCTGCTCAGGTAACGGTGCGCGCTAGTTCTCGCTACACATTCAGCGTGACCGTCGCGACCGACATCGCCGGCAGCGCGATGCGGAAACTCGCGCTGTTCACCGCGACTTGGTGCGGTTTAATAGTAACCCGGTCCGGGTTATCGAAGCTGTTATAGGCGTTGAGATCGGCATCGTGCAAGATCGGTCGCGCTGCCGCTTTTCGCGGATGCGTCGCGTAGCGCGCAATCGACATCCATGGCGAGATCGTGGCGCGGATTCACCAGCGTCACCACCATCTGATTCCCGTGCTTCGAGGCGGACACCGAAAGTTCAGGAGACGGATCCTGCGCGCCGCCCCTGCCGCCGCGTCCTCCATCCATTCCGGCGTTCATGCCGTCGTACTCCACTTTGAGCGCGGTCTCGCCGCGGTGCGGCTTGAACATCATGAAGGCGTAATAGCTGGTGGTGCGGACGCAGTTCTTGCCTTCGGGGCCATCGGTCATCAGGACCGACTGCAGCACGTTCACAATCTGCGCGATGTTGCACATGTAGAGCTTGTCGGCCTGGCGGTTGAAGATGTTCAAGCCCAGCGCCGGCGCGCCACGGCGCTGCGCATGGTGGATTGCATCCACAGCTTGCCGTACTTTTCTTCATCGCTCGCGGGGATGCGGTCCCATACGCCCCATTCGTCGAGAAAGAGGCCCATGCGGCGCTGCGGGATCGTAGCTATCGAGCAGGGTGCGCTGCTGCATGATGGCCTGCTCGACGCGGGGAAAGATGTTGAACTGCGTGGCCATCGCCTCGGGCGTGAATTGCAGCGGGTCGAGCGTGCCGGTTTCGTAGTAGTGCATGGAGTAGCCGTTGGGCATGGGGCCGCGCGCGGCCAGCGTATCCATGAATCCGCGTGTCCAGCGCGCGTCGTTGCCGTTGGGTCCGCAGCCGACCAGATATACTCCAGGCGTACCCGTCAGCCGCCGCATATCCCGGTGCGCGCCCGATCAAATTGCCGAACGTTGCGTAGTGGCGGAACTCGGCGGCGGCCGCTTCGGGCTGAAAGTTCCCGCCGCAGCCCCAGAGTTCGTTGCCGACGCCCCAGTAGCGGACGCTGAAGGGCTCGGGCGATCCGTTGGCGGCGCGCTCATCGGAAAGCGTGCTGCCTTTGGGGAAGTTGCAGTATTCGATCCAATCGCGAAACTCACGCGGCGAGCCGGTGCCGACGTTGGCGGCGAAGTAGGGCTCGGCGCCGATCAGTCTGCAAAAGCCGATGAATTCGTGCGTGCCGAAGCTGTTGTCCTCGGTGTAATGCCCCCAGTTAACGTTGACGCGCCGGGGCCGCTGTGCCGCGGGGCCGATGCCGTCGCGCCAGTGATAATCGTCGGCGAAGCAGCCGCCGGGCCAGCGCAGCACGGGCACGCCGAGCTCCTTCAGATAATCCACTGTCGCCTTGCGGTAGCCGTTGATATTGGGGATCGGCGAATTCTTCCCCACCCAGATGCCGCCATAGGTGCAGGACCCGAGATGCTCGGCGAAGTGCGAATGCATCTCGGGCCGGATGGTAGCGATCTCCTCGCCGGCGTGAATGACGGCCTTCTTTGAAGCGCCCGTCTGGCTGAAGATGCTGCGCGGCAGCATGGCCGCAAGAGAAGCCGCGGCGCCGGCACTGGCGAATTGGCGGCGAGTGACAGTATTCATTTCGCTGGCAATCTTATCACGGCTGCGAGTGTAAGCGTTTGCAGGGCCAGCAGGGCCAGTAGTGATCGGACGGCCGACGTCTCTACCTCCCTGGACCATTCTCCTTCTCTACGAACTCCCGCAATCGCGCTAGAGCTCCATCCCACTGCTTAGAGATCAAGTTGAGACTCCGCTGCGCCGCCTCCAGGCTTTGCGGATCTAAGCGGCAAACGCTCTCGCGTCCTTGGCGGGTACGATGGATGAGATGCGCTTTCTCCATCACCCGAAGGTGCTTGGAGATGGCCTGTCGCGTGAGTTTGGAACCGGCTGCGAGAGTGGTGATGGAAGCCGGGCCGCCGGCGCAGAGACGGGATACCAGGCGCAGACGCGTCTCATCGCCCAAGGCGGCGAAGAGACGCGCTGAAACCTTCGACGCAGCGATATGCTTTGGGTCACTCGGCATGGCGTAGATGCTTCTCGATCAACTGGACCTGCATGCCCCAACCGCGTTCGTTCGCAGTGAACGCTTTGGCGCGGCGCTCGAGCGGGATGCGATCGAAGCCGGACTCGCTGACCGTCAGCAGGATGCCATCCGCGGCGTCCTTGAGTTCGAAGACGACGAGCGTCGTGGGCTCCGCGGAATAATCGACGCCGAGCTCGATGGCGTGAGGATGCCAGCGAAAGGAGAAACGGCTTTCGGGCTCCATCTCCTCGATAGTGATTTCGAACGCCTTGCCTTCATAGGGTTTCTGGAGCTTGGCGACTTCGGCATCGACTCTAGTCGGCATGATGACGCCGTGCAGTACGGCTCCCGGGGCGAATGCGGCGTCGAATCTGACTCCGAACCAACTGCCGAACTCGGCGGAATCGGTCAGCGCTCGCCAGATTCGTTCGCGCGGGGCGCGCAGCAGCACTGTTTTCTCGATACGGTCGGTATTCATGAGTAGTCTCCTTTGTTTGCTATGGGCAACCTATTGGTTGCATATTATCGCAAGCCGCGATAGAAATGCAACTATTGGGTTGCGCTTTAGGAGGGCATTTGGATTCGGCGAAGACTCTACTGATTCACGCCGGAAGCCAGGAATCCGCCATCGACGGCGATGCATTGCCCGGTAATGAAGCTGGCCGCGTCCGAGGCCAGCAGAATCGCCGCGCCGGTCAGCTCCTCCGATTGTCCGAACCGGCCCATGGGCGTCCGCATGCGCAACTCTTTCCCGCGCTCGGTACCGTCGAGTAGAGCGGCGTTCAGGTCAGTGCGGAAGACGCCGGGGGCGATGGCGTTGACGTTGATGCCGTCGCGCGCCCATTCGACGGCCAGGCTTCGTGTCAGGGCGAGCACGCCCGCTTTCGACGCGGCGTAGGCCGTCAACCTGCACCAGCGAAACGAAAGAGTTGAGCGAGGCGATGTTGACGATGCGGCCGCGCTTGTGTTGCGCCAGAGGCTCGTAGAACGATTGGCAAGAGCGGAGCATGCCCGTCAGGTTCACGTCGAACAGGTTGTTCCATTCCTGCTCCGTGACGTCGCGCGTCGGCTTGCGGAAAATCTGTCCGGCGGCATTGACCAGGATATCCACTTCGCCGAACTCAGCGAGCACGGCGTCGCGGAAGGAGTCGACCGAAGCACGCGACGAGATGTCGCAGACGGCGCGGAGGGTCTTGCCGCCTGCCTGCTCGACCTCCTTGCATGCTTCATCGACCATCTGTTCGCGGCGTCCGGTGGGTATGACATCGGCGCCGGCGCGGGCCAAGCCGACAGCGAGTTTGCGGCCGAGGCCCGAAGTGCCGCCCATGACTACGGCCAAGCGGCCGGTGAGATCCATCAGATTTTCTGGCATTTTTTCTCCTTGGTGTAGGCGGCCAGCGCCTTTGGCGCTTGGACCGGCCGGAGGCCCGTCGTATTTACCTTTGTATCCTCGCGCTGCCGCCTTTGGCGAAGGAACGGACCTGGTCGAGCGTCGCCATGGTAGTGTCGCCGGGGAATGTAGTCAGCAGCGCGCCGTGGGCCCATCCGAGCTTGACGGCTTCCTGCGCGGGCTCGCCGGTGAGCAAGCCATAGAACAAGCCGGCGGCGAAGCCGTCGCCGCCGCCAACGCGATCGTAGACGTCGAGTTCGGCTACGGGGCAACGCACTTTTCGCCGTTGATCCACGCCACGGCGCTCCAGCTGTGCCGATTGGTCGAGTGGACTTCGCGCAGAGTGGTAGCGACGGCGGATACGTGCGGATACTTCTTGCGCACGTTATCGATCATGCCGAAGAAGGCGGTGGAATCGAGCTTGGATTGCGATTGCACTTCCGGGCCGGGCGACGCCGAGGCCTTTCTGGAGATCTTCTTCGTTGCCGACGAGAACATCGACGTTGGCGACGATGCGCCCAAGGACCTCGCTGGCATGGGCGGCGCCGCCGGAGAGATTCCAGATCTTTTCGCGATAGTTGAGATCGAAAGAGACGATGGCGCCGGCGGCTTTCGCTGCCTGCGCGGCTTCGACGACGAGCTCGGCGGTGGTGGGCGAAAGCGCCGCGAAGATGCCGCCGGAGTGGAACCAGCGGACGCCCGAAGCGAAGATGGCCTTCCAATCGAAATCGCCGGGCTTCAGATGGGCCGCGGCTTCGTTGGCAGCGGTTGTAGAAGACGACGGGGGCGCGCACGCCCTGGCCGCGGTCGCTATAGACAGTGGCCATGTTCGGGCCGAGCACGCCATCGTGCGTGAAGTGTTTATAGAACGGCGTGACGCCCATGGCGCGGACGCGCTCGGCGATGAGATCGCCGATGGGATAATCGGCCATGGCGGTGGCGACGCCGGTCTTGAGCCTGAAGCAATCCGAGAGATTAGCGGCGACGTTGAACTCACCGCCGCTGACGTGGATGAGGCATTCCGTCGGCCTTGCGGAAGGGAATGATGCCGGGGTCGAGGCGATGCACCAGGCCGCCGAGCGAGAGGAAATCCAGCGCCCCGCCGGCGGGAATTTTGAGTGGGCTAGGCATTTTGCAGAATCCCTTACGATATCGCAACGCACGCAAAACGTCACGGTTTAGACAGGCTGGTGGAATCGTTGAGAAATTTTAAACGAAGTGTGGCATGCTGGACGCTTGTGGATATCCGTCAACTGGAGCTGTTTCTCGCGGTAATCGAAAACGCCAGCGTAACGAAAGCGGCCGAGCGAATGTGCCTGTCGCCGGGCGCCGTGAGTTTGCAGTTGCGCAACCTGGCGCTAGGGTTGCGCGCGGAGTTGTTCGTCCGCTCGGGCAAACGGCTGGTTCCGACGCCCGCCGCGCTCCGGCTGGCGGAGCATGCGCGGCAACTGATGCGGCATGTACGAGCTGATCGAGCGCGAATTTGAAAACGATCCGGCCACCGATTCGCGCACCCGTTCTACTTCGCATGCGGCGCAACGGCGCTGATCTACAAGCTGCGGCCGGCCGTTCCGCCAGTTGCGCAAGCAATTTCCCAAGATCACCATGCAGGTGATGGTGGCTCCGACCGAGGAGATGGTCGCCGGGGTGTTGGACCGGCGCTTCGATCTGGCGCTGGTGACGCTGCCGTTCCCAACCGGGGAACTGGGTGTCACGCCGTTGTTCGAAGAAGAGTTGGTGATTCTGCGGCCCTCCGCGAAGCGGATGCAGGGATGGCACGTGGGAGCGATCGAGCCAGCGTGAGATGGCATCGGCGCCATTCCTGCTGTATCCGAAGCGCAGCAATATGCGCGCGATTATCGATCAATTCTTCCTGGAGATTGGGATTCAGCCAAAGGTGACGATGGAAGCGGACGATACGGAGGTCATCAAGGGGCTGGTGGAATCCGGATTCGGGTATTCGATTCTTCCCGAGTTTGCGCTGCACACGGGAACGAAGTTTTTTCAGGTTTTCCGCGTGCCGGGGAGGCGAGTGACGCGGCTGCAGGCGCTGGTGTACTCGAAAACGGAGAACCCGCGCGCGTTGACGATGGCAATTGTGAAGTTTCTACTTGGGGCGCTGGGGAATGCGTCCGCGCCGATCGAAATCGGCAAGGCTATAAGCTCGCAGGAAGGGTAAGACCGCTCTTTTCCAAGGCGCGCTGTAACATAGCGACGGCATGGAGTTCGCTCACGCCGCGTGAGATCGAGATTTCGGAGAGGAGCATATGGCGCGCCCGTTCCAGCATCTTCTTTTCGCGGAATGAAAGTGGTTTCTCGAGGTGGATCTGCAGGAGTCCCTTGAAGACTTCGGCGGCCTGGAACAGATCGCCGCTTTGCATCTTGATGGTATTTTCCTTGAATCGGATCTTCCAATCGGAGCTTACTTCGCCCCAACCGTTGGCCAGATAAGAAAGGATGCGCGAGATCTCGCGGTCTTTGGTGACCCTGCGCAAGCCGATATTGGCTGCGTTCGAGAACGGAACCATTACGGTCATGGCGTTGCAGCCGAGACGGAGCAGATAAAACTTCTCGAACGCGGCTCCGAAGGACCGGATGCTGATGTTCTCGATGGTCCCCACCCCTTGATTGGGATAGACTACCTTGTCGCCAATCTGAAACGTCATCATCGAACACCCCCCATTCGCCTCACGGCCACCTCGTCGAGGTGTTACATTTGTGAAGCGTTTACAACTCTTGAATAGTACGCTCAGGGACCGATTCTGTCAAGGGGGAGTACGCGAAAAGCCAAAAGATTTGAAGGGAGTTATTGCGAATTAGCTGAAGAACGAGAAGGCTGGAGAGCCATGGACGAGCGGTCGCTTAGACCACACAATACACCTTGCAGAGGTGGCTCCTCAGCAGGAAGCGGATGCTATGGCCTACGCGTACGGACCGCTAATCGCCCCCGCCAGTTGAAGATTCCAGATTCCTCGCGAGCGGGCAAGCCTCGTTCGGCCAGGAGCAGTCTTCGCAGCGTCCGCAAGTCGTTCAAAATCCGACGGCTGGTTGTGATGTGGAGATTGAGCTTGGCAAGATTATAGGAAACCAACAGGAGTGCTTGTTTGCGACGGTCCGCGCCATCGCGGTCAGCGGCCGCGATCTCACTCTCCACGTCGCGCCGGGCCTCTTCGAGCGCATCGGCCAGCATGGCCACGTATTCATGCGAACCCTCAATATTGTCAAAGGGCGTTTCGGCTTGATAGCTCACAGCTACACCTCGCCTTCCGCAGAAACGGACATCTGCTTTATGTAGATTCTTTCATTTTAGCTCAAAGTTTCATTGTGATGTCAACTAGAACTAGAACTTTGAGCACTAGAAACCTAGCCCGGGCGTACTTGACGCCGGCGTTTTTTCGCGCCCGGGCCTTGCGGGTACTACGCCAAGTCGAATTTCTCCTGGTGCAGCAGCGGATCGCCCTTCACCATCACGGTGCGGCCCAGGATCTCTTCCATTTCCTGCAGGATAGGTATTCTGGTTCGACTTCAGCAAGCGCGCCACCTCCGGATTGACGCGCAGCATCACGTCCTTGCCTTCCACCGCCCGCGCGATCTTGTGCGCCTCCTGCAGAATCTCGCCGACCACGGTCTGCGGGCTCTTCACATATCCGGCGCCTTCGCAATACGGGCACGGCGTGCACAGAGTCCGCTCCAGGCTCTGCTTCACCCGCTTGCGGGTGATGGCCACCAAGCCGAAATCGTTGAACTGCAGAATCTTGTAAGGAGCGCGGTCGGCGCGCATGGCCTCTTCGAGCGCCTGCATCACCTTCTGGCGGTTCTTGCGCTCATCCATGTCGATGAAATCCACCACGATGATGCCGCCCAAATCGCGCAGACGGATCTGGCGGACGATCTCCTTGATGGCGTCGGTATTGGTCTTGACGATGGTGTCTTCCAGGCGGTTCGATTTGCCGACGTACTTGCCGGTATTGATATCGATGGCCACCAGCGCTTCGGTCTGGTTGATGACGATGTAGCCGCCCGATTTCAGCCACACCTTAGGGCGCAACGCCTTTTCGAGTTCCGCTGTGATGCCGAATTCGTCGAAGATGGGCGTGGAGCGCGTGTACATCTTCACGCGGCTTACCAGCGCCGGCTGGAACCGCTGCACGAAGCTGAGCACGGCTTCGTACAACTCTTCGTTATCCACCCAGATGTTCTTGAACGAGGAGGTGAGCTGATCGCGCAGAATTCGCTCGACAACGTTGAGATCGTGATGGATGAGCAGCGGGCGCGGGGCGGCGCTCAGCCTTCTGGCGCATGTCCAGCCACAGGTTGTAGAGGAACATCATGTCGGCGCGCAGTTCCTCTTCGGTGCGGCCATCCCCGGCGGTGCGCACGATGTAGCCGCCGGGAATGCCGGTGCGATGCGTTTGCAGCACGCGTTTGAGGCGCGCGCGTTCGTCGTCGCTCGGGATCTTGCGCGAGACGCCGATGTGATCGACCGTCGGCATGTAAACCAGGAAGCGGCCGGGCAAGGCGATATGCGAAGTGATGCGCGCGCCCTTTTGGCCCAGTGGCTCCTTGGCGATCTGAACGATGATTTCCTGGCCTTCCCTTAAAAGCTCGCTGATGGAGGCTGGGCGCTCTGAGCGCTCGGTCCGTTCCACCCGTTCGGCTCGCTCGACCCGTTCCGGGCGTTCGGCGCGAGCCTCGGCGGTACGCACTTCCTGCTGGGGTGGACGCTGAGCGGATTCGGCGGGAGGGCCCTGATTGCGGGTATCACGGGTATCGCGCCCGTCCGGTCCACGACCTTCCTGACCGCGGCCGCGGCGGCGCGAACGACGGGATACGCGGTGGGGATAGCGCCCTCCCTGCTCACGGAGCGTAGCGGTGAGGCTGGTGGGAATGCGGGCGGGCTCAGGACCTTCGTCGGCAGGCGGAGTCGTCTCCGACTCTTCACCGGCATCCGCCGGGGTGGAGACCTCAAGCGATTCCGAGAGAAATTCCTCCGCTTCACCGAATTCCTCGGCCGCCAGTTCGGCGTTCTCCGCGATGGCCTCGGCGGCTTCCGCCTCCTCTTCCTCTTCGGCAAACGCCTCGTCGACCGCTTCCTCGACAGCTTCGGCCAATTCCGCCGGCGCCAACTCGGCTAGCGGCTCAAACTCGGCTTCGGGTTCGACTCCCATGTGGGCCGCGGGTTCCGCTACCGGCTCGCGAACCTCCGGTATTCCGGCTTCGGTCTCGGGCGCGGTTTCGGCTACGCCATCGGGTTCCGGTTCGATGGCTAGCGGTTCGTCCTCCGGGGACTCGGCTGTTTCCAGCTCTTCCACGATGGGCGCCGTTGAAGCGCCGGAATCGTGGCGATACTTGGAAAGCTTCTCGCCCGGAAGGACCAGGAAATCGTCGGCTTGCGACACAGGTCCGGAAGAGACAGGCGCTTCCGCGGGCCGCGGGGTGGCCTCGGTTGCTTCGGCGCGGAAAGATTCGCGCGATTCCGGGCGTTGCTCAGGCCGCGTTTCGCCATCGGTTCGCGGGGAATAAAACTTGGAATCAGGCAGGCCTCGTCCGCCGCCTCTTTGTCCACCGCGTCCACGGCGCCTACCGCGCCCGCGACGTTGATCGTTATCCCGGTCGCGATTCGCCGCGCTCGTCGCGCCGTTCCTGCGCCGGCGGGCCAGCAGAGGGGGCTGGCGGGGGCGGCGCAACGGCTGCTGCTTCCACGGGTTCTTCCGCGGCCGATTCCGTTTCGACAACGGCCTCGGGTCGTTCAACCGCAGCCGGCGCAAGCGCGGCCCCACTCTGTTGCTTGAAGACTTTATCTTCGACGCTGGTTACGATCTTGTCGTATTCGTCGTTGTCTTCGAAGAAATCGGAGACATAGAGAAAGGCGTCGCGATCGAGGCCGATATCCACAAACGCCGATTGCATGCCCGGCAGAACGCGCGTGACTCTGCCTTTGTGGATACTTCCAGCCAGCGAATATTCGTTCTCGCGCTGGTGGAAAATTTCAACTACCTGATCGTCTTCGACCACCGCCACGCGTGTTTCGTGGCGGTTGGCCGAGATGATTAATTCCTTCGACATCGGCTACCTCCCCGGGACCATGGAGAGTAGACCGGAAGTTAGGGCGCCCTGCGTGCGCGTCGCGCGGCGAATGCTCGACAATCTCACGCTGGCCGTGCGGCGGAGAATGAAAGCCTCATACGCCGACGGCCGGGAACCACTTCCTCTCATCCGGGAGAGCGCCTAATAGCGCTGCATATTCCCGGGGGTCTCTTCAGGCTCCCGAATCAACTTTCGTTACAAATCTTCTTAAAGAACCGGCGGCAAATACCGCCGACGCTCCACTTCCACTAATTCACAAACCTTCTGAGGCGGACATTATTTACCAGCCCCAGCGCAATAAAACTCGACCAGATACTGGAACCGCCAAAACTCATGAACAGCAGCGGAATACCGGTGACCGGCATCATCCCCGCTACCATGCCGACATTGACGAGGATATGGCACAGCAACAAGGCTGCGATCCCCATGCAAATATACATACCCGACCGGTCAGGCGCCATCTGCGCATTTTGCACGATGCGCATCAACAACACAAAATAGAGCGACAACAAAACAACCACGCCAACGAACCCCTCCTCCTCGGCGAACGCCGAAAAGATGAAGTCCTTATACGGCACGGGCAAGAAGCGAAGCCGCGACTGCGTTCCCTTCAAAAACCCCTTCCCGGTCATTCCCCCGGAACCGATAGCTATCTGGGACTGAATGACATGATACCCAGCGCCCTGAGGGTCGGCGTCGGGGTTCAGAAAGCTGACGAGCCGTTGCCTCTGGTAATCTTTCAGAAAAATCGAACCTGCGGGCAATGCCACCGCCGCCACCAAGGCCGCGGCCAAAACCACGGCGGCGATGTACTTCCAATGCAATCCCGCCAGAAACACACCCACGAACAGAACAGCCACGCAAGTAAGCGCGGTCCCGAGATCCGGCTGCTTCCATACCAGCGCCGCCGGAACCAGAACCAAACCCGCCAACTTCAGTGCATCCCTTACATCCAGATCGTCCTTATGCAGGTCGGTCAGGTAGCGAGCTACCAACAATATTATCACCAGCTTGACAAATTCCGAAATTTGAAAGTGGAAACCGCCCGGCAACGGAATCCAGCGCTGACCTCCCATGGTGGTTTCGCCGAAGACCAAAGTAAGCAATAGACCGCCAAGCGAGCCGAGATAGAGCATGGGCACCCAGTGGAGCATCGAGTGATAATCGACGCTGAGGGCGATCCACATTAGGAGAAGTCCACCGACGATGTAAACGGCCTGTTTCCACCACGCTCCTTGCGAACTGGTATCGAACGTCGCGCTGAAGATCTGCATCACGCCGACGACGCAGATGATGAGCGCGATCAGGATCATGGTCCAGTCGAGATCGCGAATGGAGAGATAGCGGGACATGGCTAACGGGCGTCGGGAATCGGGGGGCGGGATTCAGGTCGCTGCGAGGTTTCGGCGCTGCGAGTTGAGGTTTGTGAGTCCCAAGGAGCTCACGCTGCTCAGATTAATCGCGAGCGCGTTCCTTTGTTGCTGCAGCATAGCGTTTCTGGCCTTCTTATCGAAATAGGCTTTGATCACGTCGCGGACAATGGGGCAGGCGTATTTGCTTTCGAAGCCGTGCTCGAAGAATGCGGTGACTACGATTTCAGGCTTCTCACAGGGTGCGAATCCGACGAACCAGACGTTGTCCTTGAGATCCTGGCCCTCGTGTCCGTGCGCTTTCACGAAATCGTTGGAGGCGACTTGCGCCGTGCCGGTCTTTCCGCAAACGGCAAGGCCCGGAATTGCGGCGCGCACGCCGGTACCACCTTCATTGACGACGCCGTACATGCCGGAGACCACGTCCTTCACGTTCTTGGGATCGAGAGGCCATTGGACTGGCTTGTCGTTGGCGCCGCCATCGCGCGTCAAATGGGGACGGCGCCACGTTCCGCCCACCACGAGTCCGGCGAAGGCTCGCGCAAGTTGCAGCGGCGTGACCGTGAGTGCGCCTTGTCCGATGGAGACGGAGATCGTTTCACCTGCGTACCACTTCTGCCGCTGGGTGCGCATTTTCCACTGCGACGAAGGCATCACTCCAGTGCGCTCGCCCGGCAAATCGATCCCCGTGAGTTTGCCGTAACCTATCAGGTCGCCGTAGTAAGCGATGTTGTCGATGCCCAGCTTGTTGCCGACATTATAGAAATAAACGTCGCAGGATTGAACAATCCCCTTGTGCAGGCTGACGGCGCCGTGGCCACCTTTCAAGTGGCACTTGAAGTAGCGGCCGTAGAATGTTGCTCCGCCAGGACAATGAACCGTGAACGCATCGTCGATGGTTCCAGTTTCGAGCCCGGCGATGGCCATGATGGGCTTGAAGGTCGAGCCGGGCGCCTGGGCGTCCTGGATGGCGCGATTGAGAAAGGGGTGGTCGGGGTTGCTGTTGATCTCCTTCAAATCCTTAGCCTTGATCCTAGCCGCGAAGCGGTTGGGGTCGAAAGTGGGGCGGCTTACCATGGCCAGCACTTCGCCCGTGTTGGGATCGAGCGCGACCACGGCGCCGTTCTTGTGGTCGATGTTCAGGGGGGCTTCCTTTAGCCCGCTATCCATGGAGAGCTCGGCCACGGACTGCAAGTCGAGATCGATGGTGAGCTGAAGATCCTTGCCGGGAGTGGCCGGTTTGGTGCCGAGCTCCTGGCGGACGGTTCCGCGGTTATCGACGATCACCTGGCGTTGGCCATCGACTCCCGTGAGCCAAGCGTTGTACTGCCGCTCGATGCCAAATTTACCGATCACCTGGCCGGGATCGTATTTGGCGAACTGCGGATCGTCCAACTCCTCCTCGCTGATTTCACCCGTGTAGCCTAGGACGTGGGCTAGCATGCCATTTTGCGGATAAAGCCGGCTTTGCGCCTGCACGACGAGGAGTTCGGGAAAGAAGTCGCGGTGTGATTCGACGAAGGCGAGATCGGCCGGAGTCATCTCTTCTTTGAGAACCATCGGCTCGTACTTCGGGCGCGAGCGGAAGCGGATGATTTTGGCCATGAGTTCGTCGTAATCCACGTCAAGCCCGGTGGCGATGGGCTTGAGGTGCTCTTCCTTGAGCGATTCACGGGCGAGAAGCAGCTTGAACGAGGCGCGGTTATCGACAATCACGCGGCCGTCGCGGTCGAGAATACGGCCGCGAGGGGCGATGAGGGGGGCCGACTTGATACTGTTGGCCTGGGCACGCTCGTCGTAGAGTTGCGGATTCTGCACCTGCAGCCGCCAAAACCCAGCGATGAGCAGCAGAAATATGGCAACCGCGCCGTATTGGAAGAGGGCGATTTTGCCCGCGGCGAAATTGGTATCGTCGCGAAGCGGGGGTTTATCGGAGAGCTGCTGCCGCGGTTCGACGGTTGGGTCTGACGAAGGAAGGATCACAACTGGGCGCCGAAGCACCTATCTCTATGTTAGCAGCTTCTTCCGGGACATGACATTGGAGCCTCGCGTGCTCTTTTCGTGGCATGATACGAAAACTCAAATCCGGTGAATTCCGGCTCTATTCGCGAAAGAAGGACGCGAAATCAGGGCGACGCAAGAACCTCGGAACATTCTCGACGCGCGAGGCGGCGGAGAAGCACGAACGCGCGGTACAGTTTTTCAAGCACGCCGGGTAGTTACAGGCTGGCATTTGTACGCCGTCTCACATCCTCTATCCGGAAAGGTGTAGGACTTCAGAAGTCGCAGGTTGAAATATCGCGTCTCTACTTCTGGTCGAGCAGACTAATCGGCCGAGGCTGAAAAGCGGCCGGCCCCTTGTAATTGCAATCTTCTGCGTCATAACTTCGAATACTCAGAAAATTAGTGAATCTTCGGTTACATGCCTCGTTTCTTTAGATTGTCTTAAGCCTCGGATGTTTTAATTAGCTGAACATTTTCAATCGTAGGTGAAACCGGCTTAGGGTATGAGCGGGCTCAACCGATTGCCGGTTTGTCAGGGGCTTTCTCTCACGCGAAACACCGAAGGGATACGTGTGCAATGTTCCGGCGCGGGGCGCCCAACGCGGAATTCGGAGGAGGCAGCCTTGCTTAAGATCATCGTTCTTACTTTCACCGTTGGGCTCGGCATCTGCCTGGCCCAAGCCGATCGAGCCGCGGTAACCGGCACGATTTCGGACCAGTCTCATGCGGCAATCGCTTCGGCCCATGTGGCCCTGATTTATCCCGGGCACGGGCCTGCGGCGCGAAACGCTGTCGTCGTCTTACGGCGCTTACGAACTCGCCGGCCTGCCCATTGGCGAATGCTACCTCGAGGTAAGCGTGGACGGCTTCCGCGCGGTTCAGACGAAACCCTTCGTTCTCGATGTCGGCGAAACTCGTAGCTTGGACGTATCTCTCGAGGTGGCTACCGTTTCCTCCACTGTGGACGTAAAAGACGTAGCGGACCCTCTGACCTTCACCACAGCCGCCGTTAGCTCGCTTACTGACTCGCAGCGGCTGAACGATTTGCCGGTGAACGGCCGCAACTGGATGTCTTCATGGCCCTGGCGCCGGGCGCCGTAGATGGGGCCAAACGGCTCCAATACCTCGGTGCGTTTCTTCGCAACGGCTGGCGACGATGAGAATTACCGGGTGGATGGAATCGACGCGACCAGCATCCGCAACCAGAACATGCGGCTCAACAGCCGGCTGCTGATGTCGGAGGACGCCATCGCCGAATTCCGCGTCAATAGCGCATTGTTCACCGCCGAATCTGGAGGCTCTATGGTCGGGCAGGTCGAGATCGTGACGAAATCGGGCTCCAATGCGTTTCACGGTTCAGCCTTTGAATACGCCCGCAACGACGTCTTCGATGCGCGGCCGTTTAGCTATACCACTGGCCTGCCGCCCTTTGAATTCAATCAGTGTGGCGGCACTCTCGGCGGAGCCATCAAAAAGAACCGCACCTTCTTCTTCCTCTCCTATGAGGGATTGCGGCAGACACAGGATCTGCAGTCGCCGGTCCAGGATGTTCCCTCTCTCAAGTTTTCGCACCCAGGCGCTGGCGCAATCGCCGGTAATCGCGCCGCTGCTCACCGCGTTCCCGCTCCCTACCGGATCGACTTCTAACCCCGACATCGGCACCTGGGTGGGGCCCTCGCAGAATCTGCAGAACGAAGACGTCGGAACCCTGCGAGTGGACCACCGCTTTAACGACCGCTGGTCGAGCTACTTCCGTTTCACGCGGAACCACGCCGAAACACGTGTCCCGGAATACACTCAATTACGGCACCAACAGCTCAACGGTCCGGAACGGACTGCTCGAGCTTCTTCACGTGATCTCGCCGCAATCCACCAACGAGATTCGCCTGGGCGGCAACTGGGTTCCTTGGAACTATGCAACAGGACATCCAGAACATATTGGCAGTCGCGGTGAGCCCGCTAGCGACGGCGCCGGACTCCCTTTTTAAATTCACCCATTCGCTCTCTGAAAATGTCCTGGACACTTACACCCAGCACAGGCGGCAACACACACTGAAGGCGGGAGTCGAAATCCGCCGGGTGGTCATCAGCAATTACTACTCGTAGGATGGCACGATTAGCTATGCGAGCATGAACGACTTCGCGGCCAACGTTGTGGATTCCGTCGTGGTTTCCGGCCTGAATCCCGCGGTTACCGATCCTAAGACCGAATATTTCGGATTCGTCCAGGATTAGTGGAAGATCCGCCCGAATCTGACCGCGATCTTGGGACGCTTGGACGGATGGATTGCGGCGAGCACGCGAATCCCCTCGCGCATAACGCGCGAACGGCTCCAGCCAAGCCGCCGGACAAGGCCCGCGAGTTCCTTGGTGGTCTCTTCATCCAAACGGGCCTGGATCGTGGTTGCCATTCTATTATCGTAATACGCAGTGCATTGTGTATTACGGTCGAGCTGTCGCGTCGAGGTGACGGTGGGTCCGCCCACTGCCCCGGTTAGTGGATCTTCGATGCCGCGCGGAGCCGGCACGCCCGCCGGCAAAAAGGCAACCTTCTCGCCCGAGTTCGCCAGATCCGCAGCAGTCAGAAGCACCAGCCTCGCAATTCGGTGAATTTATCGTAGTTAATCCGCTGCCAGGTGTCATTGTCAGTATGGTAATCGGGATGCAACCCAGTCTGAAATTCCACCTGCGGGATGTGCAGCGTAGCCATCCAGAAGTGATCGCTACGCGACCATAACGAATCCGGATCCACCGTATCCATCTTGTGGTCCAGAATCAGACCTTGCGAACGATTGGCCTTGGCGATGATATCGCTCAACCCTGGGTTGTAGCGCGTACCCAGCACGTTCACCATGTTGGCGTTTCCGTTCGGAGGCACGGGCCAGTTGGGCTCGTTCTCGTCGCGGCCGATCATATCCATGTTCAAATTCGCCACGGTCTCGCTCAGTGGGACGAGAGGGTGCGTCATGTAATAGTAAGAACCGAGGAAGATGCGCTCCTCGCCCTCATAGACCATGAAGAGAATACTGCGTTTGGGCCGTACATTGCCTTCAACGAATGCCTGCGCGATCCTCATCACCGCCGCAGTGCCTGAAGCATTGTCGTCAGCGCCATGGAAGATATGCCCATTGATCTCTCCCATATGATCGTGATGGGCGGTCACGATGATGGTCTGCCCTTTGAGTTTCGGATCGGAACCCTCGAGCAAACCGACGACGTTGCGGCCCTGGTGCGTCTCTAGGTTGTTGTACGCCTTGGTGAGGCAGGCGGAACTCTGCGGCACGTCGAATGAGTCGGGTCGCACGCGTGCGATCGATCTCCTGCTGCAGCATCTCGACCGTTTTGCCGCTCGGCGCCAGGAATTGGTCGGCCGCCTCGCGTTGAATCGTGAAAACCGGGAGGTCCCACATCTGTCCCGCAAGCGCGATGTCGGGGCCGCCGGCAGAGCGCGGCGAACTTGCGGGGATTTGCTTGACGTCGCGGCTCGGGCCCACGCCCTGGACGATCAGCACGCCCGCTGCGCCCAGTTTCCGCAGCGCCTCGAGCTTTTCCCAGTTGAAGGCATGATAGGTGTCCCACGTGCCCATGAACTTGGAGTCGGGATCGTTGGCCTGCGGCTCGCGCGGCAGCACCAGCGCGACCTTGCCTTTCATATCCACGCCCGCGAAATCGTTATAGCCATACTCGGGAGCGTCGATTCCATAGCCCGCAAAGACGATCGAGCCGCAGCCCGTGGTAGGGCGCAGGCTCGACCGGACCCATCGGAAATCCTGATTGATCGCAAACGTGTGTTCGACGCCCGCGATCTTCCCGGTGAGGGTGGTGTGATCCCGGTCCAAGTCGCCGTAGACCAAGTCCATGTTCTGGAAGTACGTGCCGTTGTCGCCGACCGGCTTCAGCCCCAGCCGCATGAATTCGGCGGCGATGTAATCGGTGGCGACGTGATCGCCCAGACTGCCGGCTCGACCGCCCGGCAAGATCGTCGCTGGCGAGAAAGAACAGATCCGCCCGCAAATTGGCCGCGGTTATGATATCGGCTGCATGTTGCATCGCCTGTTGCGACGGCGCTGGAGATGTTACACGCGAGCGCAAGCGCAGCCGCGAATATCGAAGTGCGAGAGATCATGGAAACTCAGTGAATGCCCACTTGGCCCTTGACCGAATCGATCAGTTTAGCGGAATCGTATCCGGCTCCGTTCTTGAACACCGTTTCCACGTTCTCGATATCGGCGATCTGTTGGTCGGGCTTTCCGCGCACAACGATAATATCGGCCTGCTTGCCCGGCTTCAGCGTGCCGACCTTGTCGCCGGCGCCTAAGAACTGCGCGCCGTTCTCAGTCGCGATGTGGATCGCCTCCAGCGGCGTGAAACCGGCCGCCACGAGCAACTCGACCTCGCGTTGATCGCCGAAGCCCGCGATTACGCCACCGTATCCCGTGGGGTCAAGGCCGGCGAGCAGCGTGCCGCCCGCCTTCACGAACATGTGTTCGAACTGCTGCTCATTTTTGAGGATGGCCGCGGATTGAGCGCCTCGGCCAGCGCCGCCGCGTCCGGCATCGCTCGATCCAGCGGGCGGAGTTCCGGAGCGGCCGCGGCCGGAGTTGGCAGCCAGAAAATCGAAGCGCGACTGCGGCGAGAGCGCGTCCAGGATGCGCGGGGCGGTCGAGCGGTTGGGCTCGAACACCGGCAATGTCGAGGTAAGAGCCACGTGTTTGGCGATGAGCGTGTGCATCATGTTCTGCACCGGCGCGCTCTGCAAATCGAGCGCGGCAATGACCGGCCCCGTGGGCGCGCTCATGCCGCCAGGACAGACGTCGGGCTCCTTGCCGGGGTCGAACTCCGTGTCCACCGGCAGGCCGTGTTCCAGATCGTCAATGCCGATGTTGGCCGCTTCCGTGAAGCCGATTGCGCATAGGTGGCCGGTGACTTTAAGTCCGCGCGCATGAGCGGCCTTGACCGCCGCCGCGAGTTCCGCGCGTGTGATGTGCATGTAGGCTTTGAAATCGTGGACGCCTTCATCCGCCCAGTAATTCACCGTGCGCGTGGCGTCCTCCGGGCCTGAGAGCCAATGCATCTGGGCCATCCCCGCGTTGCCGGCGCCTTCGAGATAGGGACCGGTCACGTACATGTTCGGCCCTGGGATACGCCCGCTGTCGATCTGCATCTTCAGTTGGAGGTCCGTGTAAGGCTCCAGCGTCCCGGTAGTTCGAATCGAGGTCACGCCGGCCGCGAGGTAGAGCCGCGGGAAACTGACATCCATCTCGTTGTAGCTGGTTGGCGCGCCGGCTACGCGTCCGGCTTCGCCGTAGGGAGACGGATAAAACATGTGATCGTGCATGCCAACTAATCCGGGCAGGACCGGTGCGCCCTCCCAAGTCAATCGCCTGAGCGCCGGCGGGAACCTGCACCGAACCTTCCGGTCCAATGGAGCGGATCTTACCGTCGGCGATCACGATCGTCTGGTTCTCCGCGACAGGCGCGCCCGTGCCATCGATTACGCGCACATTTCGCAGCGCTACTACCGGCGCGCTGACCGTAATAAACGATTGCGTCACCGCCGCGGGGTTCGGTTGTTGCGGAGCGGCGGAGAGAGAGGCAATCGCTAGGGCTAGCCAGCGCACGTGCCTGCGGGTACTTCCCATCGTGAGTTGGAGAGTCTTACTAGAAAACATATTTGAGTCCGAATTGAACCAGTCGCGGCGCCACGCTCATCGATGTGATCTGTCCGAAAGAGGTGCTGTTGACCGACGTGCCCGGACCGCCGAAGTTCGGGTGGTTGAAAGCGTTGTAGAATTCGGCGCGGAACTGAACGTTGCTCGTTTCGCTCGGACCCGGAGTCTTGAACGTCCTGCCCACCGAGAAATCGGCGGCGCTTTCGGGCGGCCCGAGAACAATGCCAACGCCGCTGTTGCCGAAGCCATAGCCGCCGGGGGCAATTGCGACCGGCGCGCAGTTCATGCTCGCGATATTGAAATAGTTGTTTAGCTTCGAATCCACCGAACCGGGCTGCACGATGCCTCCGTAAGTGAACCCGGGACACATTTGCGCACGCGATGAGCCGCCGTAGATGTTAGTGAATGCGCTGTTGGAAAAGCTCAGTCGGATTCCCGGACTGCACGGTCACCACGCCGGAAAGCATCCAGCCGTTGGCAAGAGCCCCATGGACGCCCTTAGCGGCGGAAGGCGCCTGCCAGACGAAATTGCCCACAATACGATGCGGCGTCTCGAATGATGCCGGGCCGTAGCCGTTCATAGGATGGCTTGCATCGCCGGAAGTACCGCCTGTACCCGGGAAAGTTCCATTGCCGGTATCGTCAGTCAGAGTCTTGCTGTAGGTATAAGCAATCTGACCTTGCAGGCCGTGGCTCATCCGACGCTGAAAGACCGCCTGAAGACCGTTGTAGTTGCGCGATGAAGATCTCCTGCGCCAGGCTGATGCGTTGAAAAGCCCAGATACGGCCGGCGGGCGTTGATATTGGCCGCCGCCGTGGTCGGGCCGGTAAACGTGGGGGCGAGGGACGAATCGGGATTGACCGTGAGCAGCGCCTGATTGATGTTCTGCGTGCCTTCGAGGTGCGTGCTCTTGGTGCCGACATAACCGACTTGCAACATGGTGGAGTGAGTCAGCTCGTATTGCACGTTGATGCTGAATTGCTGCACGGTCGGCGGCGTGAAGACCGGGCCGGGTAGGTTCAGCGTCAATTGCGAGGTCTGGGTGCGCGGAAGAAAGGCCGGGTAGTTGGAAGCGAGAGGCGGCGCCGAAGGCGGCCACGGATTCTGGAACGTAGCCGGCGGCGGCGAGCGTGGCCGAGTTCGGTTGCGAGATCTCGAAAGGCGGATCGCCGACAAATTGGTATGCGTCGTTTGCCGACGTGCGGGCATAATAGATGCCGTAACCGCCGCGGACCACCAGCTTGGGCCGCGCGTTCCAACTGAAGCCGACGCGTGGACCGACGTTGCGATAAGAGACCGGATTTCCGGCGAAGTATTGTTGCTGTTCATCGCTACGCCAGTCGGGCGGCCTGACCGTAGTTGCAGGACGTAATTCGCCGGCACGATGAAACCGGTGTAAAGATTCCCGCTGGCAGGGAAAGTATTGGTGGCCAGTTGCGGCCAGAACGCGGCGAACTTACCCTTATCGTCGGAGATCTGCCCATAGATGTCCCAGCGCAGGCCGAGGTTCACGGTCAAATTGCGGGTGACGTGGATGTCGTCCTGGAAGTAGAAATCGAATCGGTTTCCCTGAAACTCCTTCCTGCGTCGCCGCAAAGGCTCCGCGCGCTGGACAAATTGCTGTATGCGCTGCCGTTCTGTGCGGCGCTCAGGCCCAGCAGGAAATCCGGGAAAGTGGAAAACCCGATCGTTCCGCGCGTGGTTTCCGGATCGGCAAAGGGCAGACTTCGTGGTCTCCACGTCGCCGCCCATCTTGATAGTGTGCGCGCCGTGGACCCAGGTAAGCTGATCGCCGGCCTGGTAGCCTTCTGGTATCGGCCCACTGGCCGTCGTTGAAAGTGCCGCCGAGCGCAAACGTCCCCGAGACGGAGATGATCGGCGAGATCTGGCCTGGTAGCTGCACGACGGCACCATGCCGATTTGGGCGTTGGTGATCGGATATACGCTCGAGACCTGGCCGAAGATGCGGTGATAGCCGCGCTCGCCTGATCGATGATGTTCGGCGAGAAGATGTAGCTGTACTTCAAAGCCAAATTGGCGTTCTCGTTCAGGTTGACGGCGTGGGCGCGCCCGGTAAGTCGGCGGTGCTGAACGCGGAGTAAGTGTAGTCGCGTGCCCAGAAATATCGTTCGCTGAACTTCTGCTTCGCGGTCGGCGACCAGTCGATATTGCCGAGCGCCTGATCCTCGCGGAAGGTGGAGGGCAGCGAGAAGGAAGAGAATCCGCCGGTATCAACGTTACTAGGATTCTGGATCACCTGCGGCGAAGGGATCAGATAGGAGCCGTCGGGCAGCTTGGCGTTGAGCAACGCCAGCGCCACCGGATTGATATTCGATCCGTCGGCCGCGATCTTCGTGCCGCCCTGCTGGCCCGCCTGACCGGCGAATTCCGCTCCTAGCGCGCCGCCGTGCGCCCGGAGGCGGCTGGAGAGAGTAGCGGCATGCGAACCGACTGCAGCGACGTGCTGCCCAGGCCGTTGATCTGCCGCGTGCCTTGGTACGAGACGAAGAAAAAGAGCTTGTTCTTCATGATCGGCCCGCCGAACGTGCCGCCGAACTGGTTCTGGCGGAGGATGGGCCGGGTTTGCCCGGCGGAGTTGCGGAAGAAATCGTTGGCGTTGAGATCCGTATTGCGCAGAAACTCGAAGATGTCGCCGTGATACTGGTTCGTGCCCGATTTCGTCACCACGTCCACGTTGCCTCCCGCGGAGCGGCCGAAAGTGGCATCGTATTCGCCGGTCTGTACGCGGAATTCCTCGATCGCATCCGGGTTCGGAATCGAAACGCCGGACTCCGCCAGGATGCCGGTCGAGCCTTGCACCTGGACATTCAAGGCGTCCTGACCGTCGAGCTGGTAGCCGTTGTCGGAGACGCGCGCGCCATTGACGTTCACATCCACCGTGCCTTTGCCGAGCGAAGCCGCATTCGGCAGGTTGCTGGCGACGCCGGGATTGAGCTGGAGAATCTCGGTGAAATTGCGGCTGGTCAGCGGCAATGCGGTTACCGTGTGCTGGTCGGTAGTTTGACCTATGGCCGCGTTCTCGGTCTGCAATATCTCGGCGCCGGCCGCGACGGTGACCGATTGTTCCGCTGTTCCCACCGGTGAGCTGCAGATTGACGGTGGTCGATGTGGCCGCGGGAACCGTAATGCCGGTTGCAGTAGCAGACGCGAAGCCAGTGGCGGTGGCGGTCACGGAATACGTGCCGGGTGGCAGCAATGGGACCACGTAATGCCCCACGTGATCGGAGGTTACGGTTCGAGTCTCACCCGTTGCGGTACCTTTCGCAGTGACGGTCGCGCGAGGAATCGCGGCGCCCGAAGGATCGCTGATGTCGCCTACCAACTGTCCCGTCGATGCGGTCTGTCCGTGAGCGTTAGGAACGCTTCCACATAGGGCCGCCAGAAAAAATACAGTTCCCCCTGCAGCTTGCAATCGAGTCACAAACCCTCCTTGAAGCCGTCGCTTTTCCCGTTAACAAGTTTGCACGATTGTAGTCAAAGCGGGGAAACGGTGTCAAGAAGGAAAAGTTTTTAAGGCAGATTGAAAATGTCTCTCGCCAGACCTATATGTATGTTCCAATACGCCGAGTGGTTTTCTTAATGATCGAAAGATTCTGAGGGCTTTGCGGCACCCAGTGCGGCGTCTTCGGTCGTGTAGTCGAACCTATGCGGATTGAATTCGACGGGCGGGTTCGCGCGCTCCCAAGCGACGGTACGCCGAATCGCTTCCTCGTGCGAAACCGATTCCCGGTAACCAAATTCCCGGCGAATCCGGCTTGAATCGGCTAACCAGTCCTGCTTACTATTGCCAGGCTGGATCAAATGCGCAGGCATGTGTTCTTTTGGTAGCACGACGAACTCGCCATCCCAACCGGTAACTTTGGCAATCATTCGGGCCCATTCCAATTCAGAGAATGCCGGCGTCTCAGCAACGTTGTAGATACGGCCGGCGGCTCCCTCTGATACTGCCGCCAATGCCAACGCCGAAGCGACGTTGTCTACATATCCGCGCGGCGAGCGCCAGTTAGCCCAGCCCTCTTCGATCAGAATCGCGCGGCGGCCATCGTCGATTCGCTTGATGACTGGGTGAAATCGGCCCAGGTGATCACCGGGACCGTAGATCATCGGAAGGCGCAGCACCGTACCTGGTAATTCGGCGTCTCCCAGAATGACTCGCTCGACCGGAATCTTGTCGTAGTCGTCGTCAAGCCAGCTGAAGATCTTTTGCAGCATCTTGATTTGCGCCGCCGGATAGGTTTGCAGCATGGTCCTCAGGCTGGACTCCTCGGTAAGAGGCACTGGTTCCAGCGGACCGTCCTCGCTTCCGTGCAAGACGCCGCAGGCGCGATAGACATCCATGCTGCTTGCCGCGACCACCCGTGTAGCAGCGCCGCGGAATATCCCCATCAGCAATTCGGCCTGAGCGCCCGAACTCAAAATGAGATCGATCACCACATCCACGCGCGGACGAAGTTCCGCCAACTGTTCGCGGCTTCCCAGGATGTGTTCGGCCGGTAAGTTAGCGGGAGTGATGCCGCGATGGAAGACGATAACCGAATGACCCAGCCGGTCGAGTTCGCGGACAAGCGGTGCGCCAAGGAATCCGGTGCCGCCGATTACCAGGATCTTCATGCTCGCCAACTCGCCAGGTGCGAGTGTATTACTGACGCGGGGTAGGTGGTTGGTGGCCTTCGGCCTTGCGTTCGAGGGCGGCAATGCGCCCGACCATGGAGCTGAGGGCATCCCCAGCCGCCTCCTGCTGAATGTCGAGGGCGCGCAGTGCCGCAGAGTGGCTGCGGAGACGCATTTCCGTGGGGCTTGCCCACTTGTGGAACTCGGTCAGTAGAGTGGTCCCGGTGCGCTCGATGCGCGCCTCCAGATGTTCGACCGCAGCATCGATCGCCGCCCGTAGGTCCGCTTTGGTAATGGGGGCGTCGTCTGGCTCGTTCGGCATATTTCACACTGGCGGACCCGTTGCCCGCGCTCCTCTAGCATTGTCTTACGCACCTACGTTTCGGAGGCCGCCCGTCAATACAACACAAACGAATACAGCGTATCCCCCGCCGCCACCAGCACATACTGATGGCCATCCAGCATGTAAGTCTCAGGCGCATTGGAGACCGTTCCCAGCCGCGAGTGCCACAGGATCTTCCCGTTCGCCGGATCGTATGCCACCAGGTTTCCCGAAGTATCTCCCGCAAAAAGCAGCTTCCCCGCGGTGGTCAACATGCCGTTCATGCCACCGCCATTGCCGGGATACTTATGCCGCCACGCGATCTTACCCGTCTTATAATCGATCGCAGTTAGGTAGCTGCCGAGCGAACCCACGCCAACTTCTTCCTTGCCCCCCAAGCCCATCGCGCCTCGCGGATCGGTCTCCGTGAGATAGTACATCGCATAACTATCCGTCTGCGGTACATAGAACAATCCCGTATCCGGGCTATAAGCCGGCGGCGGCCAGTTAGTCACTCCGCCATTAGCCGGTGAAACCAAAGCGCCGGCTATATCGAAATCCTTGGCGGGGTCGCGTTCCGGCTCGCCGCGTTTATCGATACCCTTGGCCCAGTTAACGGTATCCGAATACTTCGTGGTTACGATATGTTCGCCCGTCAGCCGGTCCAGTGTGAAGTAGTAGCCGTTGCGGCTGGCGTGCAGCAGCAGCTTGCGCGGTTTCCCGTCGATCACGCCATCCATCATGATCGGCGTTTCCGTGGAATCCCAATCGTGCGTATCGTGCGGCGAAGTCTGGAAATACCACTGCATCTTTCCGGTATCCACGTTGATCGCCACCAGCGAGCAGGTGTAGAGATTGTCGCCCGGTCCGCGAGTCCCCGAGGTATACGCGGGCGTCGGATTGCCGGTTCCGGTGACATAGAGGTGCGTCTCCGGATCGTAAGCGCCGGGTACCCAAATCTGTCCGCCGCCATGCCGCGCGGCGTCGAGACTACCCCAAGATTCGAGCCCAGGGTCGCCCTTCTTCTGCGGCGTCGAGTACCACTTCCATTGCAGCGCGCCCGTTTCCGGATCGCGCGATTGCAGGAAGCCGGGCGCGTCCAGGTCGTCTCCCGTTCCTACCAGAATATGATTTCCCACCACTATCGGCGCCATGGTGGAGAAGTACTGCTCGTTGAAATCGGCGATCTCGACGTGCCAGCGCTCTTTGCCCGTAGTCGCGTCGATGCAGATCAGGTAATCGTCCGGCGTCTCCATGTAGAGCCAGTTGTGCCACATGCCCAAGCCGCGATTGCCGATGTGCGTGCCACCCTTGGTCTTCCAGACGTAATGCCACAACATCCGGCCATCGCGCGCATCCATCGCCCACGCGTTATCCGGCGTCGAGAGGTAGAGCTTGCCGTTGACTTCCAGGATCGAGGCGCGAATATTGGCATTGCCGCCGGCCTCGGCCGGGCCCTCGCCTCCCACAATGGTCGGGACTCCGCCTCCGCCGCCCCGTCCGCCGAACCCGCCACCGCCGCCAGATCCCGCCGTCACGCGCGATACCCACGCCAGCGTCAGATGCGAGACGTTCGATTGATTGAGCTGCGTCAGCGCGCTATAGCGCTTACCCGAGTAATCGCCATTGTAAGTCAGCCAATCGTCCTTCAATGGCTTATTGATCTGCGAAGGGTCGAGGCCTTGGGCCGCTAACAAGGCGGGCGCGCAAACCAGCGCGGCGCGGAGAAGCAACTTCGTCGATATCATTTCAGGGTCACCAGGTAGGCAGTTACGTCGTGAATTTCTTTGTCGCTGTAAACGCGCAGCAACTCGCGGTGCGGATCGAGAGCGTCGCGAATGTCGACTTTCGGAACGTCGCCATCCCGCCGGATCGATTGCTCGTTGCCGTTGGAATCGACGAGCGTCACCAGGAAGTCGTCAATGCGTAGCAGCCGGCCCTCGACCTTCTGGCCGCTGGCGAGCGTGACGGCGACCATCGTTGGCGGAATCGCCGTTCCTCCACCGCCTCCGCCGCGCCCTCCGCGTCCGCCGCCGGGCATCAACCAAGCCTGCTGCAGCGCTCTCGGTTCCTCAAACTTCGCGGCAAAGCCGTGCAAATCGCCCGTGGGGGAATGGCAGGAGGCGCACCTGGTCTTGAAAAAGGCTTCGCCGGATTTGGCATCGCCGACCAAGATGCTGATTGGCTTTTCGCGGGAAGCGTCATAGCCGGCCACGCGGAAACTGTGGATGAACGCGGCGATATCCGCAATCTGCGCCGTGTTCAGTTCAAACTTCGGCATGCCCGCGTCTGGGCGGCCGTTCTGTATAACGGGCGCTATCAATTCACCGTGCTGATCGTTTAGCACCAATTGGGCGCGCAGCAGATTGGGGCCGCCCTCGCCGCCGCGCACATCGGAGCCGTGGCAGAACGTGCAATTCACCCCATAGAGCGCCTTGCCGCGCTCAATCGACGCGGGATCGGCCTGCGCGTGCTGTGGATAGGCATTGGCAAACCCGCCACCCCCTCCGCCGCCTCCACCACCCCGTCCGCGTCCCGCTGCGGGCGGAGCCTGTGCAGGGGGCGTTTGAGCCGGGGGTTGGGCCGATAACGGCAGGGCAAGCGCGGCTACAAGGCCGCCCAAAACGAGTGTGGTTCGCAATCGAGTTCTCCAGGGAGGAAGGGCTTACAGCCCGTCCAGGCGCCGCGGCGCCCATTCAGAATTTTACGCTAGCACGTCTTTGCAAAACGCGAGGCACTTCTTCATCTCGGCGACCACTGTGGAATCCTCCGGGATCGTATACTCCAGCTCAATATTCCCCGGAAAGTCGTACTTCTCCTTCTTCAGCAGCAGCAGGACTTCCTTGATCGGCGTATCGCCTTTACCCCATGGCGTATTTTGACCGTGGTCCTTCGTCCTGTCCTTCAAGTGGAGATTCGTGATCTTGTCGTGATGCTGCTTGATGAAAGCCACAGCGTCGTAGTTGGCGGAGGTGAAATGGCCGATATCGAGGTTGATGCCGTTGTACTTCCCGTATGCCATCAACGTGTCGTAGCTTTCGAGCGTCGCGGTCTGGTTGGGGTCGTTGGTTTGATCGTGGCCGTGGTAGCCCACCATCAGCTTATACTTGTCGGCGATGGGCGCGATGCGCTTGGCCATGGTCAGCGTGGTGCTGGTGGTGAGGCCTTTGACGCCGAGTCCCTTCGCCATGTCGAAGCCGTACTCGATATCCTCGTCCTTCATGTTGTCGTTCATGTTGTAGCAGAGCAGGGCGACTTGAATTCCGGCGTCGTTGAACTTCTTGCGAACGCCCTTCCAGGTATCGGCGGTGACGCCGGTTTTCCATTTGGCGACGGCCTCCCGCGCCTGATTCATCTGCTCTTGTTGTTCCGGCGTCAACGGCGCTCGTCCGCCGCCACCGCGCCGTCCGGCAGGAGGCGCGCCATTGGCCGCCTGCGCCGTCTGCACTGCTGCTCCCGCGGCCGGCGGAGCGGCTGAAGGCGCCGGAGGGCCGCCAGGTCCGCGTCCGCCGCCGAAGCCGCCGCGGCCGAAATTTGGCATGGCCGGCATTCCCGCGAGCGCTTCGCAGTGGTTCGACATCAGCTCCGCCTCACCCAAGCCGACGTCCACAAAATCCTGAATAATCACCAGCGGGTCGGGGATGCTTCGGAAACTATACGTGATGGCGCCGATCTGTACGCCACCGAACTTCGAATCGATGGCCGCATACGCCTTGGCCAATGGAACGGCGGCGGCGGCCAGTTTGGCAAAATCTCTTCTGGTATAGGTCATTTGAATTGTCCTTAAATTGTAGCTGGCGTCGCACGGCGGTCGAAGATTACACCGGTCCTGAGGTTTCGCGGAGGCGGGCAGGCGCAACGCGCCAGCCCGCAAATTCACCTGATCGATCCGCGATTAGAACTCCACGCGCGCCGAAAACGCCATAACGCGGGCCGGCAACGTGCTGTTGAACACGCCTGCCGCTAGGCTGGTTTGGTTGCCATTGGCATCGAACGTCAGACCGGTTCCCACTCCGTTGAACTCGGGATGATTGAAGACGTTATAGGCTTGCACCTGAATCTTCAACCCCCTTCGCTCACCGAAGAGCGGAATGAACTTCGACATCGTCGCATCCCAGTTTGTGATCATCGGCAGGGAAAGAACTCCCGAACCGCCACCTAAATTGCCCAGGACGGGCTTGGTGATTGTAGTTCCAACCGCCGGAGGAGCGAACGCAGCCGGATTGTAGTAGAGACCGGCCGGAACATTGGCCATCGGATTCCCAACCACGTTGACCCGCGCGCTTACGTCAGGAGTACCTGTGTAATCCGGCGTCGTCCCGACGATGCTGAACGAAGGATTGAACGGCGCGCCGCTCTGCATGGAGAAGATCCCCGAGATTGTCCAGCGGTCCACCAGGGCTCCCAGCAGCTTTGAGTTATACTTCTTTCCCATGTTCGGAAAATCGTATGACCAACTGGCTTGAAGATTCTGACGCCGGTCAAACCCTTGCCGACCGTAATTCCACGCCTCGTTGTTGGGTACTACGGGGGTATAGGTGGTGGTGCCTAATGCCTTGGAGAACGTATAGGCCAAGCCGAACACAAGACCGTTCGAAACGCGCTGTTGAAGGAACGAGGTCAATGCGTTATAGTTCGTGTGGCCCAGGTGGTTATAACTATTGATGGTGTTGAACCCGGGATAGACGGTACGCAGTAGAATGTCCGGCAACGTCTTGTTGCCGTTGGTCGGGTCTGCGTTTGCCGGATTGAAGGGAGCGCGAGTGCCGATAGGAATCGGGTTGACATCGTATGACAGTTGCTGGTTGTAACCCCAGTCGCCCGTATAGCCGATATCCACCTTCATGTTCTTGGTGACCGATCGCTGAATGTTCAAACTGGCGTTCTGTGCCCTGTCCCAAGGCACTTGGCTCTGGGGCCACATGTAGAGCGTGGACGGGCCGAAAACCAGGTTGTTGCCGCTCGCCGCGATCTGCGCGAACGTCGTGTAGTTCACCTGTGGAGTGTACGAATAAGGGGCCTGTCCCGACAGGTTGTAAACTTGGTTCCCGTCGAGGCGGTTGTAGTAAATCCCGAATCCGCCACGCAACGCCGTCTTACCGTCGCCGGTCAGGTCGTAGGCAAAGCCGAACCGCGGCGCTAAAGCGATGGGCGATTGATTGTAGGTTCGCAACGGAGTATTGCCTACGCCGAGCAACGCCAGACCATCGGCCGGATTTCCTGTATTCGGGACGTACAGACCAATGTAGGCCACCGGCGCGACCGCTCCCGTTCCGGGATCGATTGCGACGCGCTTCCCTGCGCTTGTGCCAGGCACATAGATTCGCGGCGCCGCCGACTTGCTGTACATATTCGGGAAGAAGTTGGAAAACGTCTTGTTAAGATCGTTCTGCGGCGTCTGGTGGTAGAATCGCAGGCCGACATCCAGCGTAAGCCTGGAATTGATGCGCCAATTGTCCTGCGCATACCATTCCGCGTTCCAGTATTCGACATTAAACACCGCGCGCGCGGTGGTTTGGCTATAGCTATCGACGTATCCCAGGAGCGCGTTCGCATAGCCATTCCCTGTATTGTTCACGCCATTGTTCGCATCCGGAGCTGAAGTTGAAGTTTCCCTCGTAGGCAGGCGTCGATGGCTGAATTTTGTTATTTTTCTCGACATAAACGCCAAACTTGAAGGTGTGTCTGTTTACGACTTTGCTCAAATTGTCCGCGAAGGTCCAGATGGTGTTGAAATTCTCGTAGTTGCCGGCCGACGTACCTACGCGCGTGAAACTCATGGCGGAGCCGCCTGAGACTGTTCCGAATTGGAATTCCGGCAATAAGTTGAAATATCCGTTCGTGGCCGAGGCGCCGGATGGAGCGGTTGTGGGAATGGGGAAAAGCGAGGGAACGCTGGGCAGCAGCGAGCGGTCCTGGCTCTTGCCGCCGTCAGTCGTATAGTAAGACCATGTATTCCAGCTCTCACCCACCGTGAACTCGTTGATCAGCGTGGGCGAGAAAGAGTAAGTGACGGTGCCGGAGTACCCGTGTCCCGGATTAGGATGGTCGATGGGAGCGATTCCGGTTTGTCCCAAGGTTCCGCCCACGTCGCTGCTGAACTGCACGCCCTGGTATAACGCAGCCATGTCGTCGTGGTCGTTGATGTAACGGAAGTACGCATTAAGTTTCGCGGTGGGATTGATATCGACGCGAAGCACATCGTTGCGCCGGGGATGCGTGGCGCTGGCAGCTTCGACATAATTCACGATGTTCGCCTGCGATCCCGACCCGACGAAATTGGGCAGCGGAAAGAAGTTGAGCATCGCTTGCCCCAGCGGCGTAATCCGATTCGCCGGGATAATATTGCCAGGGAATGCCGCTCCCGTGGTGGGGTCGATGATAGGGGTCAACGTTCCGTTGTTCTGCAGGCTCTGCGAAAAGTTGCCTTGGCGTTCCAGCGCGGTCGGCGTATATTTTGTCTGGGATCCGCCGGTAACATACTGTCCCGTATACTCCTGCGACCAGAAAAAGAACAGCTTCGTCTTGTTCGAATTCATGTGGTGGGGAACAAAGATCGGCCCGCCGATCGTGTATGTCTCGACATTGAAGCGGTAAGGCGAAATCTGCGAGTTTGGCGCGCCGGTGACCGGCATTCCTGCCATTGCGGTCGTTTTGCCAAAGATTGGCGTTAAACCCTTCGTGCCGGTGGTTCCACACCATGCTGCCATGGAATTGCTGGGTGCCGTTCTTCGTAACGACAGTAATCGTTCCGCCGGAGTTGCGTCCGAATTCCGCCTGATAATTCGAGGTCAGTACCTTCATCTCCTGAACGGAATCGGCATTTGGTTCGTAATGCATCGTGCTGTTCGAGCCCGTATCCATGTCCGTGATGCCATCCACCGCGAAGTTCAATGCCGACGAGTTTCCGTTAATGGTAATGCCGCGGATTGCGTTGGGCGAGGTGACGTCCCGGTTGCCGGCGTTCGTCGTGCCAAAGCTGTTATCGATCACGCCCGGAATCAGCTTGAGATAACCGAAGATGTCCCGGCCCCGAAGCGTAACATTGCTTAACTGGTTACCATCGATGGCCTCAGCTTTCTCCGAACTTGCCAGTTGGATGTTGACGGCCTCCGCCGTTACCGTAATCGTGTCCGACGTATTGCCAATGGTTAACGCCAATTTACCGGCGACATGGGTTTCATTCGCCGCTATCACGATCTGGTTTTCCGTATAGCTCTTGAAGCCTGCTGCTTTGATAGATAAAGAATAGGTCCCCGGCGCCAAATCAAGGAACCGGAACTGCCCGTTCGAATCGGTCACGGCCGCGCGCGTGGCGCCCGTTTCCGTTGAAGTCAAAGTGACGGGAGCGCTCGGCACAACCGCGTCGGTCTGATCAACGACTGTACCTTCCAATGCGCTCGAAACAGTCTGTCCAAAGAGGCAGGCCGTGAAAAACATGGCCGCAAGAGCCACCTGCCCGAATTTTCTGGCTTTTATAGACATTCTTCTCCCCCCTAAAGCTGTCTTTAGATGCGACTAACCTGGCCCAAACTTCCAAGACTTCTTGCCCCATGCCGCCTAACGGGCGCTTTGTTTAACTTGATATTCCCCGTTCTACCCGCGGGCGTGTGGATGCGTAAGCTGTATCGGACATGGATAATATGCCAAGTGGCTCGTCAGAACAAGCCTGTTACCGTAGAAACCGTCAAGATCGTTGTAGCGCTATGTGTTTCAGCACTTTAGGGTGGCGTAGGAATCCATTTCCTACTATCGCCCACTCATAAATACGTGTTAGTTGATCGATTCCCGGCGGGGCGAATCCCATCACCACGATTTCCAGATTGAACCACCTCGATGGATTGGCGTAGAATATCCGCTGGCGCTTCCATGTACCGAACGCTACGACACTCCTGTGTCCTGATCGTCGCTATTGCTGCCTTCGCCGCGGACCTCAGTCCCGGTATTCGCGAGGCGCTGGGAGCGTTGCAACGGGGGGATTTTCCCGCTGCCGAAGTAGCGTTGCGCTCCGAGTTGAAGGCGCGGCCCCGCGATGGCGCGGCCCTCACCCTCCTCGGCGTGGCGCTCGATAATCAGAAGAAATTTCAAGAAGCGGCGGACGCCCACCGCCGCGCCGCCGCGATCTCTCCCGATTCACCCGATGTCTGGAACAACTACGCCAATCATCTGATCGGTACCGGCGATCTGGAAGGCGCTCGAAAGCTTTATCTGCGAGTGATTTCCCTCGATCCTTCCAGCTACAACGCCAATGTGCAACTCGCCCGCCTGGCTCTGAAAGCTAAGAAGGGCGCCCAAGCGTTGGACTATGTCAAACATCTGACTGCGGTACAACAAGACGGTCCCAATCTTGCCCCTCTGCGCCTCGAAGCCCTCTATCTCGCCGGAGAGACGGCTAAGGCCGATGATCTGGGTTCCCGCTGGTTAACGGCGGCCCGTGACATTCCGGGAGAGAGTCTTGCGATCGGCATGGCGCTCGCCGACGCCGGAAAATTCGAGCGGGCCGAAACATTCCTTGCGCAAGCGCTCGCTCAGACGCCCTCGGACTTTAATGTCCTGGTCAACCTGGGTTTGGTCGCATGGCACACGGGTCACTACGAGCGGGCGCGCGAAACTCTGCAGGCGGCCTTGGCCCAGCAACCGCAAAACGTAGACGCCATCTATTATCTGGCTTGCGTGGAGCAAGCCAACAGCCGGACCGAGGCCGCCGTCGCTCTGCTCGCGCAGGCAGCGCGCGTGGCCCCGCAGCGTGCCGATGTCCAGCGGCAGCTCGCGCTGGCTACCGGCGATCTGGGGGCGTTTGACGATTCGGCCGCGGCGTGGGACCGCTATCTGAAGCTGGAGCCTGACGACGATGTCGCGCGGCGCGAGCGCGGCCTCATCGCTTTTCAGAGGGGGAGATTCCAACAGGGCTTCGCCGAACTGAGCCGCTTCGTAGCCCGGCATCCGGACGACCCGGTCGGGCGCTTCGAATTGGGCGCTGCGGAGAATAAAGACGATCCTACCGAGGCGCTCCACGAATTTGATCGGGCGCTGGCGCTGGACGCCAAATTTGCCGCCGCGCACTCGGCCCGCGGCAGCCTCTACTACCAGATGGGCAACCCTGAGGCGGCCGCGGCCGATCTGGAGACGGCGGCATCGCTCCGTCCAGACAATGCCATTTACTTGGATCGCCTTGGGCAAGCCTACCTAGCTCTGGATAGGACCGGCGATGCCGTGCGCGTCCTCCGCAAGGCCGCGGCTTTCGCGCCGGACGATTCCAAAATGCAGCTCCATCTGGCGCGTGCGCTCGCCGACGCCGGCGAGGAAGCGGAATCGAAAGCGGCAATGGATCGCTTTCGCCGGCTCGGCCCCGCCGTTAACCGCGCCGTCCCAGGCGGGCTGGTCGATTACCTCAGCCTCTCCCCGGAACAGCGGCGCGCCGATTATCTGGCGCGTGTGGAGCGGCAAGTGCACCAGCGTCCGGAGGATGCCCAGGCGCTCCTGAACTACTTGTGTCTGCTGCTGGAAGAAGGCGACGCGAACCGCGCGGTGGAGACCTCGCGCAAAATCGCAAGCCTGAACCCTTCCGCCGCGGTGTTGGCGGATGCCGGGCGGGCGCTGCTGGAGGCAGGGCAGTACGGGCCCGCTGGCGAGCTTCTGGAACACGCAGCCAAGACCGCTCCCGATACCGGCTTGGAACTCGACTTGGCCATCGCAGCCCTTCACGGGTCCGGTCCGGCGGAAGGCGCGCGGTTGCTCGACGGCGTCCCTGATTCCCACCGCGGCGGCGATTACTATTTGGCCCGCGCCGAGATCCTCGAAGCGTCGGGCGCTTCGCAGGAGATTGCCGCGGCTGTTGACCACGCGCTGAGCGCTACGCCTGGTCAAGCCCGGCTCTACCTGCGCGGCGCCGCCATCCTGCAGCATGCCGGGCGCATGGAGGATGCGCTGCGGATCAGCGCTGCCGCCACGACCGCATTCCCGCAGGATCGCACGGTCCTTCTGCTGCACGCCCTGATTCTGGAAAAGACGGGCCGAACCGCCGAAGCCGAACCGCTCTTACAAAAGATTGAAAATCGCTGGCCCGAGTGGCCGAATGCCTGGACCGCCGGCGGAGTCTTTTTAGGAACCCGGGGCCGCCGCGATGAAGCCTGCATCGCTCTCCGAACCGCTTTGTCTCTGGGCGCTCGCGGTGCGGAAGTGAAAGCGTATCTGGACGCGCTTTCGTCCGGCGCGGATGGAAAACCACCCGACCTCATCGGACTGCTGTTTTCGAAACCATATGCTCAAACGGAGCCGCGGCCTTGAAGGAGGGCAGAGCCCGCATGACGCGTGATAGAATCCCTTCCCAGAGGTTAGAGAATGGGTAGCACCACGATTGTGCGATCCGAGCTCGCGGTGTGCGATCAGCCGGAGAGAGCTCGACCGGCGCCTGAAGAGGTGCGCCGGCAGTTAGGCCGTTTATTGGCGAGCCCGCTGTTTCAACATAGTAAGCACTACCCTGGCCTCTTGCGATACATCGTCAACGAGACCTTGGAAGGCCGTGCGAGCCGCCTGAAGGAACGCGCGCTTGGCGTCGACGTATTCTCCCGCGAACCTGACTACGATACCAACGCCGATCCCGTCGTGCGCACCACGGCGTGCGAGGTTCGTAAGCGCATCGCGCAGTATTATCACGAGCCCGGGCGCGAAGATGAAATCCGCATCGACCTACCCGCAGGCGCGTACATTCCCGAGTTCCGTTTCGCTCATGCGAAATCGCCGCCGTCTCCGTTGCTTTCGTTTCCTTCGCCGGACCCGCTTGCAAATCCCGCAATTGCCACTGTCGCGCTTCCACCGCAGCGCCGGCACTGGATCCTGATAGCCGCCGCGGCCTTCACCCTGTGCGCTGCCGGCTTCCTGTGGTCGCGTCCGTGGACGCCCGATTCGGCGCTCGACCGGTTTTGGAGTCCCGTGGTGAATTCGCGGACGGCGACGTTGATGTGCATCGCCGGCGTTCTGAATCAGGAACCGCCGAATTCGACGCCGTCTTTTCCTTCCGCTGACGCGACCGTACGCGACATGCTCCGATGGAACCGGGTACCATTCAGCGACGCGTTGGCACTCTCGAGCCTCACGCAGTTTCTTGGCAGCCGGAATCGGCATCCGCACGTGCGGCTGGCGTCGTCTTTAAAGCTCGACGACTTGCGTGACGGTCCCGCGGTGTTGATCGGCGCTTTCAACAACCATTGGACCATGCGCCTCGCCCAGCAGATGCGCTTCAGCTTCGTCCGCGAAGGCCCCGTCAATTTCATCCAGGACCGCCGGAATCCGTCGGCGCGGAAGTGGCGGAACGAGAGCGGCCTTGACGTTCCTTTGACGTCCTTATCGGAAGACTATGCGTTGATCTCCCGCGTAGTCGACCCCACCACGGGACAGCTTGTGGTAACCGCCGCTGGGATCATGGCATACGGAACTCGGGCTGCCGGCGAATTCCTCACCGATCCGGCATACATGGAACAGGCGGTGAAGCTCGCGCCGGGAGATTGGAGCCACAAAAATATTCAAATTGTCGTATCGACGAAAATCGTGGGAGAAAACAACGGGCCGCCGCGAGCGGAAGCAGCATACGTGTGGTGAGATCGGCGGCCCGTCAGCGCCCCGCAGACTACTTTCATCGCTCGTTTGTGACCCACAGGGTCATGCGCTAGTACTTTCCAGAGTGGCGCTCTCAATCGGATAGGGGTCCTTAGCACGGCGGAGCCGGTCTCCAGCAGGGACTTCAGGTTGGAGATGATCTTCGGCCAGCCGCCGGACACCGCCGCGATGAATTTCGAGGGTTCGCGCTCGATGGTGTGGGTGATGGAGAGCTTGACCGCCGTTCCACTGGGTTCCAGTTCCATCGTGCATTGCGACTCGCCTTCGGCCTTGAGCTCGGGCTTGTTCTGGTGCTGCCAGCGGATCACCAAGCGCCGTGGCGGCTCGGCCTCGACGATCTCGCCGGCGTCGATGATCTGACCGTCGCCGGACACCATCTTCCACGAGGATCCCGCCGTCCACTGGCTTTCGCAGTGCATGCCGAACCAGTACTGCTTCATGAACTCCACGTCGTCGGTCAGCGCCGACCACAGCTTCTCCGGCGTGGTGCGGATGTAGGTCACGTAGACAAAGGTCGATCTAGCCATTGGCTTTCTCCAGTCGTTGTTTCAGATCCGAGAGCGCCTTGAGGCGCGGCTTTTCGAACTTGGCAATCCAGCGCTCGTAGATCTCCTGCAGCGGTACCGGATTGAGGAAGTGCAGCTTTTCGCGGCCGCGCCGCACGGTGGCGACCAGGTTCGCCGCCTCCAGCAGGTCCAGGTGCTGCGTCACGCCCTGGCGCGTCATGTCCAGGTGTTCGCACAGCTCGTTGAGTGTGCGGCCGTCGTGCGCATGCAGCAGGTCCAGCAGCTTGCGCCGGCTGGGATCGGCCAGGGCCTTGAACAGCACGTCGGTGTCGTGGCGCTCTGCCATGTTGCTATACGCAAGTAATTACTTGCCTTAATGTATAGGCAAGTCGCTACTTGCATGTCAAGCCTTGAAATATCGATGTTATAAGGAAGGATCAGTGGGAGTTTGCGCGAACTGCTGAAAACGCGGAGTAGAACAGGCCCAATGCCTTGGCCCTGCTACAGCTAATTCTCCGTCGGCTTCTGCTCCAGGTGATCGATCACCAACACCGGAACCGGCCGTTTCTCCGATACCATCTTTAGCCCCATCTGCCGTTGCACCGCCTCAAACAGCGACACCGCGCCGCTGGGGTCCGGGGCCGTCGCCTGATCCGCTCCCGCTCCGCCGCCGCCGGTATTCTGTAACTGCCCGGCCGTACTGAAACTCAAGGTAAAATCCCAACCGCCTTGCAACCCGGTCTTGTCCAGGACTGTACTCTGAATGTACCCGCTCGCGAGCATTTTCAGCTTTTCGCCAAATAGCTCCATACTCACGTTCTGGGCCGTCAACAGTCTGCCAAGAATCGGGCTGGAGTTTCTCGGGTCCTTCGAGTCCAAGGTCGCCGGGCCCTCGGTAAACCGCGTACGGCTGTTTGGGTCCGCCGGTTTCATCTTGGGCTTCACCGAAATCAATGAATACGCCGTCAGGTCCTTGTCTTCCATATGAGTCGCCAGCTTGAATCGCTCCGCCAGCAGCGCCTTCAACATCACAATCACCGTATCGAAATCGACTTCCGTTCGCGTCGATCCTGGTTGGTGAACCACCGCATTGGCGGGCGGTTTCGCCACGATATCCCATCGGTCGTCGTCCCACCACTTCGGCGCCCCAACGAACATCTCATCCGGGTAGATTTGCCAAAGCTGTTGCATCAGGAACTTCAGGGTGGCGCCGGAAATGTTCACCTGTCCGCTGGGTTGTATGTTGAACTTGATTCCTTTCGTGCTCGGGTCGGTCGGCTTGATTTCCGCCACTTCGAACTCCGTCACCGGGGCAAGACGCAAGGCCTCTGCCGTGCCCGGAGGAGTCTCGGTGGGTTTGCGGTTAACGCTGTCTACCAGAATCACCGGCATCGGCGCTTTCGTAAGCTCCAATTTCAGCCCCAGTTGTTTATCGACGGCGTCGAATATCGTAATCACGTCCGATGCGTTCCCCGAGGCTTGTCCGCGGAAGGTGTAGTGAATGCTGAAGTCCCACTGGCCCTCCAAACCGGTCTGATCCACCACCGGAGCGTCGTTCAGGTATTGCGACCCGCCAATGTCGCCGTGTAGCGCCTCCGCGAAGGCCGCCATCGTCATCTTGTGACAATCGAAGGTAAACGACCGCGGTCCCGCTTGGGGCTGCGCGCCGGGGTTTACGAACTTACATCCCGGTTCGCCCTCGCTCTCGCTATCGGATTTCTTGAGGCCCCCATGTTTCGCCGCCGTCAACGCCCAGGCCGGCAACGGCGCGGTTCCTTTGTGGGCGGCCAGCTTGAAACGATCGGCCAACAGCGCCCGCAGCATGGCGCGCAGTTGGTCCTGAGATGTTTTTGGATCCATTCTGGCCGTCACATCGAACCGGTCCGTCTCTACCCAGCTTGGCCCGCCCAGCACCACGCCGGTATCCACGCCATAGGCCGCCGCGATCAGGTCCGTCATCGTTGCGTCGTGCGCCTCGTACACGTCGATAGGGCCGTGGTGGATGTACGGCCCCCGCATATACTCGTATCTGGTCGGAGCGCTCGTGTGGATTTCGGCGGCATCGAATGCCGGCGCGTCTGGCGTTTGTCCGAATCCGGTTGCGGCGAACAGAGCGGCGCACGCCAATCGCGCGTAGATCTTCATACTCTGATTCAGACGCCGCGCGCCGCGAAAAGTTTGCCCCGGATGTAGCCGGGAAACCACCGAATTCCTCGTCAACCCGTGCGCAAACGCGCGGCCGTGGCGCTCCGCTCTGGATAGCGTTTCGATCGCCGCTTCATTTGGATTCCTGGAACGTGAATGCGATTTCGCTTTTGCCCTGCGGGGCCACGGTGACCTGTTGTTGTTGCGTTCCCAAATCTTCCTGCCAGGCTTCGATGGTGTAGTTTCCCGGTGGAAGGTTACTCAGGTCGAACTTTCCGTCCGCGCCGGTGACGGCGAAATAGGGGCTGTCCACTACGCCTATCCACGCGTGCATCCAAGCATGGATATTGCATTTCACGCGGATCATTACTTCCGGCGCGATGAAGCGCCGCTCCAGCGGTTTCGTGCCGGGATCCTGGCTCTGGTTCCACTCGCGATTGACGTGCGGGCGCGGATGAATGTTATGCGTGACCGGATCGGAGTTCGTCACGTCGAGCGTCTGCCCGGTCTGAATGCCAAGCACTCGCGGGATGAACCAGCAACCCTTCTGATCGATGGTGGCCGGCTGCGCGGGTGGCGCGAACTTCTTGCCGTCGAGACCCTGCTTCACATAGACGAAGACGTTGGCCAGCGATCCGTCGCGAGACGCGGCGATGGCATCGTCGATGACTGCAGTCTTGTGCAGCGAGGCGCATTGCGGGTCCTCCGACATATCGACCTTTTTATGCGGTGGAATTTTCCCGCGGAATGTGACTTTGCCCTCCACCGTGCCGGCCGTAGCCGGATCCACCTTGAAGTAAACCGGCGCCGCGGCCTCCTTCTTGGCTGGAGAAGGCGTCGAGCAAGCGACCATCGATATCGCCACCGCACACAGTATGGCAATACCAAAGGGTGGCGCGGGTGATTTGTTTGTTTTCCCGCTCATTCGGCGTGAAGTCATAATTATTTCGTAGGCGGCGCGGCATTCTTAGGCGGCTCGCACGTCAGCGCCTCCAGAAACGCCACCAGATCGGCGCGTTCCTGCCCGCTGAGTTTGAGCTCCTTGATCTCTTTATCGAGCTGCGGATTCGAATTACCGCCGCCCACGTAGAAGTCCACCACCTCTTTCAGCGTCTTCTTGCTGCCGTCGTGCATATAAGGGGCGGTCTTCGCCACATTGCGCAGCGACGGCGTTCGGAAAGCGCCGCGGTCCGCGTCGTTCTTCGTCTGATTGTACCGGCCCAAGTCCGTCAACTCGCCCTCGGCGTTCATGCCGGCGCCGAGATTGTGATACTTCCCGTCGGTGAACAGCGCGTAATCCTTCTCGATGGTGTGGCAGGTTACGCAGTTGCCGCGCTGCTTGTCGGTAAAGATAGCGAGCCCGCGAATCGCAGCCTCGCTCATAGCAGTCTTGTCGCCGCCGAACTGATAACGGTCGAAGGGCGAATTGCCGCTGATCAACGTGCGCTCAAAACTCGCTATGGCCATCTCGGCCTTCCGTATGGTCGCCGGACCAGGTCCGAAGGCGGCCGCGAAGTCCCGACGATAAGTTGAGTCGCGATTCAGCTTGGCCACGCACGCATCGTGCGTCTGAGCCATCTCTATCGGATTCGCGATCGGCCCCCCCGATTGATCTTCCAGGCTGGGCGCTCGCCCATCCCAAAACTGCGTTAGATTGTAAGCCGCATCGAGAATGGTCGGCGTGTTGCGCGACCCCTGTTGCTTGTGTACGCCTTGCGCCACGCGGCGGCCGTCGGTGAAATCGAGTTGGGGATTGTGGCAGCCGGCGCAGGAGAGCGTTTCGTCGCCGGAAAGTCTCATGTCGTAGAAGAGCCTGCGGCCCAGCGCGATGGTTTCCGCAGTCGGCGGGTTATCCGCGGGAATCGGAACCGGCGGCAGCCCCAGTGGCGCCGGAATCGCAACCGGCGTCCCGATGGGATGGGCGTCGGCATCCGTCTCATGCTGACCGCCACACGAACTCAACAGCCACAGGGCCGCAAGAATGGGGAGAAGTCGCACCAACTCTCAGACTACCAGAAGCGCCCTACAGCGACCGAAAGTCGCCGCTCACCACGAAATGGATCGGCGCTTCGCCCGCATAACGGCGGACGATCTCTTCCACCTGGCGGCGCACCGCTTCGCTCTCCGCCGACAAGTACACGTTCAGCGCCTCCGAACTGTTGCCCACTGCCGCCACTCCCTGGATGGCGAGCAATTCCGGCGCGAGCCGGGCCCGCAGCGCGTCCAACTCGTCGTTCCGGTACATACTGCTCAAACCTATATCACCAGCGTAACGCCCAGAGCCGTAAGCACCGCGCTGAGCGGATTACACGCCGTGAAACCATCGCTCGTCTTGGCGAAGAGCAGCCCGGTTCCCGCCTTCGATGCCTGATCTACGACAAGTGCGCCGGAATCTCCGTCGTCGGAGAACGGCTCGTCCCCGTCCTTCACGAAGATTTGACTGTCGAATGTCGCCGAGCCAAAAGGGTAGAGCACGGGCACGGTTCCATTTGTCTCGAACACCGTTCCCACCGTAGCGCTCGTGGTGCGTCCAGCCTTTACCACGGTCATGCCTTCCGCCGCGGCGACGGGCGTGGCGCTCGAAAGCCGGCCCACGTCCGGCAGGATTTCTGAGCTGAACGGCACTGCCGCCAACAATTCGGCAATCGCGCAATCCACCAAGTTACTTGCGTCGGCTGTGATAGTGATGAAGCTTGTCAGAACCGCGATCTGGTCCGTAGTAAGGTCCGGTTGGTCCAATAATCCCGGGTGAAAGATGGGGGTTCCCGGCGGCGCCGCATTTGAGTTGGCCAGCGCGTGATTGTTACTTAGAATAAACGTCCTGCCGTCCTTCTGTACAATTGCGCCGATAGTACTCGCCGTAAGAACGCCCTCGTCGGGAGGAGGCAGTTGGAAGCTGCACGAACATCCGGGTTGTACCGGACGAAATCGTCCCGTGACCGGCGGCGGAAGCGCCGCGCATAAGCGGAAACGGCCCATCTGTATGACATCCGTGCTAACTCCGCCGATCTCCTTAGGCAAAATGTGTTCCTTGGGAATCAATGACTCGGGGACCTTACGTTCGACGTAGAAGCGCACGGCTTGCGTCTCGGTGGGCTTGCGCTTGACGTATTTTCGCCCTGCGCCCACCGCCGTCACATTGTGGCGCGGCTGCGTTGAAACCGAAAGCCCTGCAAACCGGGCGCTAGCCTCAGTTGCCAGGTACGTTCTGACGGCGTGCGCCTTGGCGTCCATCAAGCCGGCCATGCTAAACCCCAGCGCTCCGGAATCGCCGGTTTGCCCTGCTTCTCGTGCCGCCCCGGCAGAACGTTTACTCTCATCTCAAACCCTCGGCATTTAGTACGAAATCGCGCTGAGTTATCCTTTCGGCCGGTGCGGCTCTAATGCCGCACCGGCTGGTACAGTAGATAGGACTGAATGGACCAGGTAGACGATACGCTCGCGGGCACAATCCGGAGGTGCAGGGAGACACCCGGCGCTCGGGAATGGACCGAGCTCATCCGTCGCCTTCAGCCAATTCTTGCTCGCGTGGCCTACCGTGTCGCATGCGAATGGGGCATTAGCAACGCTTCTGAGACGGACGACATTCTACAGGAATCGTTTCTCAAGATCGGCGCCAGGCAGGGCGAACTTCTGCGGCGGTTGCCTCTGGACGACGAAACAGCGGCCCTCGCATATCTCAAAGTAACAACCGCTAACTGTGCGCGCGATTACCTTCGAGCCAAATATGCGGAAAAGCGGGGCCAGGATGTCACTGTCGGAGCGGACTCGAAGATCGAGGAGTTAGTCGCCGGCCTGGACAGCATTTCGCTGGATAAGCAGATTCTGTTGCAACAGATCGATCGGGCGCTGGTTGCCCCGCCTCGCGACCGATCTATTTTTTGGATGTACTACCGTAGCGGTTTCACCGCGCACGAAATTGCGGCCATTCCCGAGTTCGGCCTTACGCAGAAAGGCGTCGAGAGTTTGCTCTTGCGGCATTCGTCGGCAGTGCGGAAAGCGCTTTCGGGAAACGGCAGCGCTCCCGATGAAAGTGAAAATCAGCGCGGAAGGCGTCATAAGGCATAGGGCTGCGGATGCGAGGAGGTAGCGGTATTTCTTGCCCTGACGAAGCGATTTGGATGGAAGTAGCTGCCGGTCTGACGCCATCCGATGGTGACACCGAGCAGTTGCTGGCACATTCCGCCGGTTGTATGCAGTGCGCGGCGGCGCTCGCGCGGTCTGTTCGAACGCTCTCGAACGATGCCTTCGAAGGCGAAGATGAGATTATCCGCAAGCTGAAGAGTTCTGGCCGGAAGTGGCAGCGGCAAACGGCTGGAATGATCGCTGGCCCTCCTGTCCGCCGCCCGCTGTGGGAGCGCCCGCTGGTGTGGCTCGCTGCCGCTGTGGTCGTTGGATGTGGCGCATTCGCTTGGAAGAATCTGTTTGCGCCGCAAGAGCCATCGCCCCTTCTGGCCAAGGCATACACCGCGCAACGCACAGTCGAGCTTCGAATTCCTGGCGCCGCTTACGGTCCAATACGGCTGCAGCGCGGAGCCCGGTCCGCGCGGTCTGATCGTCCCGCGGAACTGTCGGAGATGGACGCGGCAATCCGGCGCCAGCCTCGATGCGGCGCCCGGCGACCCCTTGTGGCTGTGGACAAAGGGTAGGGCCGACGTGTTGGATTGGAGTTACGCCGATGCCATCCGAAGCTTGAGCCTGGCCTTGGATTTGGACGCGTCCGCCAACGCGCGCGTCAAGGCCGGCATTCTCGTCGATCTTGCGACAGCCTATTTCGAACGAGCTGAGGCAGAAAATCGGGCCATCGATTACAGCATGGCTGCCGACAAGTTGGGGCAGGCCATTCAGTATGATGGCGCCCTTACGGAAGCGTTCTTCAATCGCGCCCTCGTTTACGAAAAAATTCCTCTCTACCCCGCGGCAGTGGCCGATTGGAAGCGCTATCTCGCGTTGGATCCGCGCGGAGCGTGGGCCGATGAAGCGCGCCAGCGATTGGCGAGGTTGGAGGCCAAGATAAAGGCTGCAAACCCCGACGGTGGCCGCCTGTCCGACCTGGTTGAAGTTCCAATTCGAACAAGCCATGATAGACTGGCCTCGCATCCGGCTCGCTAAACGAATTGGCCGCGAAAATGAGTGAGGAAAACCATGATCGATGGCTCTTCGACGCGCTGCAGACCCCGCCATCGGATGCTCGCTCCGTCCTGAAATCCATGGTCGCGACCCGCACCCGCCTGCGGCTAGACCAGTTCCCGCGCGAACTAGAGCGCCTGCAAGCGATATCGCCGCAAGGCCTGCCGGATGCGGATCGGGTGTGGCTCCAATTCGAGAGCCTGTTTCGTACCGCTCATTCCCCTCAGGTGGCCAACTGCGTTGGGGGTATCGACGACCTTGATCGCATTATGCCGCCGCCGCCAGTATTCATGGTTTCTGGCACAGATTCTGCTGGAACGGTCCAGTTGCGTTCTGGCCGCCGGCGATCTGGCAGGCTCCGAACTGATTGACCGGGAAGCCATAACGATCGCCGTAGAGCACCGATTGCCGGTCACCCGTTTGCGGGCAGGCGGGTACCTCGTCGACCGTATGACCTACGCAGGTCAATATCGCGAAGCGGCGGATTTGGAGCGGGAGTCGCTTGAAATCTTCTGGTCTCGTGCCTTCCCGCCCGCGCGGAGTCAACAGTTCTACAACGATATGGATTTCGCCAGCGAGGCTCTTGGCCGCTTGCACATGGCGATGGCTGCCGCCGAAATGGCGGCCGACATCGCGCACGCCAACGGAGCCATAATCTCCGAAGCTGTCAACCGCGCACGGTGGGCCGGTTCCGCGGAGCTGCTTGGCCTGAGAGACGAAGCTGCCGTGCAATATGCGGGCTCCAAGGCGCTCTTCGACCAGTTGGAGCGCAATCCTTCCTCCGACGAGTATCGCGCGTACGCAGAGACGTTCGCAGCCAGGTCCAGCGGAGACCGCAACGCATTGGCCAGTTTTCAACCGGACGTCGACCGTTCCACCAATCCCTATCTGGTTGTGCCGTATCTGCGGGCTATGGCCGAATTCGATCTCCGCGATGGTAATTTTGCCCTCGCTCAATCGCGGCTTGAGAATGCCATTGGACGCATAGAAGCGAACCCCGCGCCCCGCACCTCGGGGGATAGACGGCGCCAGCGGACTGAACTGCAGCGCGTCTACCGCCAACTGGTGCTGGAGAAATTGCGGAACAACGATCAGGTTGGCGCGTATGTCGCGTGGCAGCGCCTGCTGAAAGCGGATAGCGATCTTCAAGGCTTACGGCCGCCTCTGCCGGCCGACGGCTCGGCGGGCGCTCCTGCCGTTCTGCTTACCTTCGCCCGGCTCGATAGCCGCTATGGACTCTGGGTGCGGCGCGACGATGCCCTGACCTTCCGTTGGGTCGAGGGCGACGCCGGCTCCATCGACCGGCTTGCCCGGCAGTTCTCAGCGTTATGCTCGCAATCCAATATTTCAATGACCGAACTTCGCGACGCGGGCGCGCGGCTTCGCTCCAGGCTGCTCGATTTCGCCTTGAGCGCGACGCCTGCCGAGTCGGTTCTTCTGGTGCAACCCGATGGCGATCTCGCGATGTTGCCATGGGCCGCGCTGCCGCTTTCCGCCGGAACGACGATCGCGAACAAGTACCTCGTCGCTATCGCCCCTCTGCCTGTTGTATATCCGGGGTCGGTGCGGTTGCGCAGCGCCATCATCCGTAAGACGCTAATCGCCGCCGCCCCGGCCCTCGACGCGACCCGCGCCGCCGATTATCCGCCGCTGCCCGGTATCGAGCGAGAGATTGCCGCCGTGCGCGGAGCCTATCCGGATTCCGATGTGCTCACAGGTCTGGCGGCGAGCGCCGCGAAGATCGACCTTTATTTGCATAGCGACGACGCGTTGCATTTCGCCGGCCACGCCGCGGTTACCGCCGACGGAATCAGACTACTGACCGCCTCGGATCCCGGGGCGCAAAACCGTGAAGCGGCGCAGGGCTTGTGGAAGCCCGGGAAGGACGGCTTGCGCCTCGGCCTCGCCGTCTTAAGCGCCTGCTCAACGGCTCGCTATGAAGATGTCGAAAGCCCCGAACCGCGCGATTTGGCCAGCGCCCTGCTCTTAGGAGGCGCGCGCCAGGTTGTAGCGACGCTATGGAAGGTGGATTCGGAGGCGTCCACCCGGTTTATGGAAACGTTCTACAACGAGATGCACCGTGGCCGGATTACTCCGGACGCCATGCGGAAAGCATGGCGCACGGTAAGTGATCGACCAGGTATGACAAACCCATACTATTGGGCGGGATTTTCGCTGTTCGTGCAGATATAGCAACTCACTCTAATTCAGGCTCAAGGAGAGAAAATGCCTCTGTTAAAAATACCTGAGGATACTACCCCCGCGCCCGCCGGCGCAGCCGGTTCCCCGGGGCCGAATCGCCTCAACATCGTTTTCCATGGCATGATGGCCTTTCGTGATGCCGGCTCGCAGCATTACGACGTATTGATTCCATTTCCCGGTAACACTCACCACGAGGCTGTGTACGGGAATCCCAGATCGAACCCGCAGGATCCTTTCTCTGTACTCAAACCTTTCCCCGCCCAACCCTCGTATTGGAAACTCGAGGGCGTCGACGCGATGGGTGAGCCCTGCAAGCCCGCTCCGGCGAACACCGTGATCCTGAAGAACAAAATGCTGACGCTGAACAAGGTTGGCGTCAGAACCCTGATTCGCGTTCCGAAGCCGGATATCATCCGTCACTACCGCGCGGCCGAAGTTCGCGGTCTGAGTCTTGCCGGCGATGCAGCGTCGGCGGCGGCGATGGCTTGCCATCCCGACCTGATGTACGAGACCACTGTGTTTTCATATGCCCATTTCACGCATCCTCAATTAGTCGGGCCGGGCGACCCCTTCCCCGTTCCGCAGTTCGGCCAGTATTTGAACCTGGGTATCTACTCGCAACCGCGCACCAAATGCCTCGAGGATGATCGTGATCTGTTTAACGGGATGTTCAACTGCAAAAGTAACGGATCGAAGTTGAACGTGAATCTCTTTGTAAATAATTCAATCGCGGATGGTCCTCCCACCAAGACGTCGATCGGTTTGATCGAGATCGAACTGCTGGCGTTGAGCGAGATGCCGGGTGCGCCACAGGAGGGTTGTCCAGAGACTTCCACGCCCGGAGGCTGCGGCAGCGGCTTTGTGGACGGCGATGGCGACGGCGACGGGTCCGGGAGCGGCAGCTAGAACGCCGCGCCATCCCCATCCGCGCGGAGAGCGCCTCCGATGTAAGATATGGCTGAATGCAACAACGTTCGTTCTTTGCCGCGCTCCTTGCCGTAGCCGCGGCCGCATCGGCTGCGGATTGGCTCACCGATGGTGGCAATCCGCAGCGCACTGCCTGGCAGCGCGACGAAAAGATTCTCAATCGCGAGAACGTCCGCAATCTCAAAATCGTCTGGAAGCTCAAGCTCGATAACCAGCCCCGCGAGATGCACTCGCTGTTTCCACCGTTGATTGTCGGCAGTCTCAAGACCAGTAATGGCCCCAAGCAGGTCGCCATCGAGGCCGGCATCTCCGATAACCTCTACGCTATTGATGTCGAGAAGGGCGAGATCCTCTGGCACAAGCACTTCGAAAGCACTTACACGCCGCCTCCGAATGCCAGGCCCGGCGGACCTCTCTGCCCCGGAGGCCAAACCGCAACGCCCGTAATCGGGCCCGAGGATGCGCAGGGCCGCCGGATCGTCTACGCTGTCGCGTGGGATGGACGCCTGCGGCAGATTAACGCCGCCGATGGAGAAGACCTTGCGCCGCCCGCCAAGTTCATGCCGCCCAACGGCAAACCCTACGCGTTGAACCTCTGGCATAACGTGCTCTACTCCACCACCGCGCAAGGTTGCGGCGGAAACCCGAACCTGATGTACGCCTACGACCTCGCCACCCAAAAGACCGGCACCTTCAACCCCGGTTCCGGCGGGATGTGGGGGCGCACCGGCCCCGCCATCGGCGAGGATGGCGCATCTACACCGGCACCGGCGATGGAATATGGGCGCCCGAGAACGCCATGTCTATGGCAACGGATTGGTCGGCGCTAAGCTCGATCCCGAAACCAAGGCTCTAGAACTCAAGGGTGCCTACGGACCATCCAACGCTGAGTGGATGCAGAAGCGCGATCTCGATATGCAGGTCACGCCCGCCATCTTCCCGTTCCACGGCAAGGAGTTGCTGGTGACCGGCAGCAAGGAATGCCGCGTGTATCTGGTCGACACCAGCAACATCGGCGGCGCCGATCAGCGTACGCCGCTCTATCGCAGCCCGCTGATGTGCAACGAAGAGGTGAACTTCGCCTCCGCCGGAATTTGGGGCGCCATGGCGAGTTGGGAGGATTCCAAAGGCACGCGCTGGGTGCTCACGCCCTTCTGGGGTCCAATGCATCCGAACTTCCACGCGCCCGTCGAACATGGCCCAGTCGAACATGGCGCCATCGTCGCCTACAAGGTGGAAGCGAAGAATGGCGGGGTGGTTCTGACGCCCGCTTGGATCTCGCGCGATATGAACTACGCCGAGCCCCCGGTCATCGCGAATGGCGTGGTCTACGCCTACGGCAGCGGCGAAAACACTGTGCAATCTACTCCCGACGCCGGCCTCAAGGCAAACACCTCGGCCGCTCGCATCGCCAACTCGACGCACGCAACCCTCTACGCTCTGGATGCCGAAACCGGCAAGGAACTCTACTCGAGCGGAGATCAGATCACTTCGTTCGTCCACTTTGGCGGCCTCTCGATCGCCAACGGCCGCGTCTACCTCGCGACCTTCGATAGCACACTTTATTGCTTCGGATTGGGAGCCGGCATGGGGGCAGGGAAGTGACGCGCGCCGTCGTTTGCGCGTTTCTCGCCGCAGCCGCCGCACACGCGCAAGGCGAATGGACTACCGCTCGCGGCGACGCGCAGCGCACCGCATGGGTCCGCACCGACAAGAAAATCTCTAGCGCCGCCGTGGATAAAGGCGGCTTCGAGCTGCTTTGGAAAATGAAGCTGGGCGAGGCTTTGACGGAGCCGGTGCTGGTGAGCAACATCATCGGTTACCGCGGCTTCAAAGCGCTGGCGCTGACTGGCGGCAGCGCGGGCGATGTGTTCGCGGTAGATGCCGACCTTGCCAAGATGTACTGGCAGAAGCATCTCGAACAACCGCGTGCAACGGCGTCCGCGCAGTGTCCGGGCGGCATGACAGCGGCGCCCACGCGCCTGACGCCGATGGCGCCCGTGGCTCGGCCGGGAGCGTTCGCCGCCGCCGCTGCTGCGGCCGCCGCGCGGCCCGGACGGCCCCTGGGGGCCGCCGTGGGGAAACCCGGCGAGGGCGCGGATGGATTGGATGAGATGCTCGCCAAGATCTCTGCGCCACCCCCTCCGCCGAGGCCTGCGACTCCCCCTCTGCCCGGCGCAGCCCAGAACGCCTTCGGCGCGGTAAGCGCCGTCTATGCGATTTCGGCCGATGGCGTACTGCACTCGCTCAACGTGCAGAATGCCGCCGATTTCGATCCGCCCGTGCCGTTCCTACCCGCCGGCGCCCGCGTTTCCGGATTCACCGTGATCAATCTGATTGCCTACGCCGCCACCTCGCATGGATGCGGCGGCGCACCCGATGCTGTCTGGTCCATCGATCTCGGCAGCCCCGATAAGACCGTTAAACAATGGAAGCCGGAAGGCGGCCCGTGGGGCGACCCTGCGCTGGCCTTCGGTTCCGAAGACACGGTTTACGTGGCAGCCGCCAATGGCCTCACCGCGCTGGACGTGAAGACATTGGAACGAAAAGCGCAGTTTGCAGCGCCATCGGCCGCCGCGGTGATCTTTCCTTACAAAGGCGGCGATCTGATAGCCGCCGCGTCGCGCGATGCCATTTCGCTGCTCAATAGTAAGTCTCTGGAGGCGCCGCTCGATCGCGCACCCGGCGGCGCGTCCGCGCTATCGACGTTCGACGAAACAGACGGCACGCGCTGGCTGATAGCGGCTGCCGCAAACAAACTCTCGGCATTCAAGCTGGTGGAGAAAGACGGCAAACCGGCGCTGCAAGCGGCGTGGTCGTCACGCGAGATCGATTCTCCGCTCGCCCCGATCGTCGTGAACGGCGTTGTCTTCACCGCGTCCGGCGCCACTCTGTATGCGCTCGACGCTCTCACTGGCAAGGAGTTGTGGAACAGCGGCAAAGCAATCGCCTCTCCCATCCGCGCCGGGATCTCCGCGGGTGGCGGACAACTCTTCGCCACATCGGCCGACGGCACGCTCTACGCTTTCGGCTTCTTCATGGAGCACTAGCTCCCGAAATCGATCGCGTCCTTCTTCGCCTCGATCTTCTTCCGGTCCACGCCGCTCTTCATTAGATCGTCCACGGTCTTAAAATCCCCATTCGCCTTGCGGTACTTCACGATCGCCTCCGCGTCGGCCGGCGTAATTGAAAAAAACGGCGCCAGATCCACGGCCGCCGCCTTATTCACGTTGAGCCTCGCCGGCCCGTAATTTTTCGTCAGGTAATCGACAATGGCGAAGTATTCGGCGTCGCTGGCGCTGGCGCCTTTCTCGGCCATGCGTTGCACAAGTTCCATCCATTCATCGTGCGTGGAGCGGCGTCCGGTGGTGAGCGAAAGCTCGTGGCACTGGCTGCAGACGTTCTCGAAGGTCTTCTTCGCCTCCGCATCGTCCATCGTCTTCTGCTGTGCAAAAGCGGCCGCGGACAACACCAAACCTAACAGTATCCTCATCGCAGCGGCGCCTCCGGATTCCCTGGACCAAAATGTTTCAACATAACCAGATTTTCGCTCGAACTGCGGTTCGTCACCACAACGCCATTGCGCGCCGCATCCGCCGTGACAAACAATTCATCCTTTGTCATTTCGCCATAGCGGATCAGCGTTGGCGTTTCTACCTCGTGCTTGCCGATCGCGCCGTAGCCTTGCGTCACGATCAACCCATACGCCGCCGCATCGCGAACCGCCACCGATCGGCCTGGGAACACCGTCAACTCCTTCGCGGAATAGTGCGCCGTGGAGTAGACCACCCACTTCTCCGAGTACCCGCCCTCGCCCATCTCTTCCACGGCCCGCACCGGCGCCGGCTCAAACAGGCGATGCTTGGCATATTCGGGATCGGTGTTCGCTTCCCAATCGAGCATGTCGAGCAGGTAGTCGAGATCGTGGTGATGTTCAGCGGGGACATCTTTCACCAGCAGGTCCCACGGCACCGCGCGCCCTTCCACTAGCGATTGGTACATGGCGAAAACATCGGAATTCACCTGCGGCTCGTAGGTCACCAACGATCCGGGCGCGTGCAGGATGCCGGCGTCCACCTGCCAGCCCGATGCCCGGCTTCAACTTGTACGCCTTGCGAATGATAGAGAATTCCGTTGTCGCCCTCGTTCCAGCGTTCCAGGCAGCGGCGCACATCGGCGCGCGTCGTGCCGGGTTCGAGTCCCATGAACGTGTAAGGAAAGTTGTTGTCCTTGAAATTGTACTGCGGCGGAAAATAGTATGCTTCCGGCTTGCCCTTCTGCCCCACGCGCGCCGCGAACTCGTCGTTCTGATGCAGATGATGCGGAATCGGCCCCAGGTTGTCGAAGAACTTGCAGAGTAGGTTCCAGCCGCCGCGCTCGCGCATCACATCGGCGCCCAGGAACAGATCGCCTGCAGTCTCGATGGCGTCCTTGAGAAGCGTCTTGCGCCCCTGGAACTCGATGTAGCTGAGACCTTCGTCTTCCGCCGTAAGCGGTCCGTTGGCGGCCTTGGTGGTAGAGGCGAACCAGCGCTCGTCGATGCCGCCGCGATGCGCGCCAAGGATATACAGATCGCGCGGATCGAGTTTCAGCCTTCCTCCCGGCATGAGAAAAGAGCGCGGCACCCAGCACGGCGCCAATCGCACTACGCCGTCGCCGGCAGTCAGTGCTTCGCGAATGAGGTTCGAGTTCACTAAGTTATTTTATTGCACTCCTCGCCCTGGATTGACACCCATTGCCCGCTGTTATAAATTGGCGATGCCTGCAATGAGCGCCAATCCAACCACCACTCACGCATTTCCCGCCCTGCACAACGCCATGTGGCCCGGCCTGGTGGGCAAAGGTCCCGATTCCGAACCGCCGATCGATCTCGATACCATGCTCGATCTCACGGCCGCCGCTTCGGTCGATGGCGTGCGCTTCGACGGGGCCGATTTGTTCCTCTCGCTGCCCCACACCGATATCGATTCCTCTGACGATGATTTGCGTCGCCTCGCCGACAACCTCGCCGCGCGGAACCTGCGCGCCGGGTCGCTGGTCGCGCCGGTGTGGGGCGCCACCGGCGGCGGATCGGCCATGGGCAACAAGGAGGAGCGCGGCCGATTCCTGACGCAGGTCAAGAAGGCGTGCCGCATCGGGAACAAGCTGCGCGATCTGGGCGCCCGGTCTTACGGCGTGATCCGTATCGATTCCGCCGCAAGCCCCGCCGACTGGACCGAGGATCCCGCCGGCAACACTAAGCTCATCGCCGAGACGTTCCGCGAAGCCTGCACCATCGCCCAAAGCTTCGGCGAGCGGTTGGCCGCGGAGGGCGAAATCTGCTGGGCCGGAATGCATAGCTGGCGCCGCAACGTAGAGTTGCTCGAGATGGTAGGCCGTCCGGAAACGCTCGGTTTCCAGGCCGACATGGCGCACACCATGCTGTTCACCATGGGCTACAACGCGCCGGAGGACCGCCTGCTGCCGCCCGATTTCGATTGGTCGCGCCGCGAGGTGCTGGCGGACGCATATCTCACCATGGCCAGCGCGCTGCGTCCCTGGACCATCGATTTCCACGTGGCGCAGAACGATGGAACCGTGAAAGGCGCCGGGTCGCACGACAAGACCGGTCGTCACTGCCCGCCCGACGATCCGAATGGGAAGCTGGATATTGTAGAGGACGCGGGTGCGTGGATGCGCGATTCGTCGGGCGAAGTAACTCGCGCCTTCCGTCACATTTGTTGGGATGGCTGTATGTTCCCGAACGCCATGATGCTCGACCCGCAGACGTGGAACGCTGTGCTGCGCACGATGATTGCAGTGCGCAACGCGCACGGCTGGGATTGAGCCTATGAAGAGAGGAGTTACCAAGATGGGTAAGATACTCGGCGGAATCGTTGTCATTGGGTTATGCCTCTGGTCCCAAGGTCGAGGGCCGATTGTGGGGCCGCTCGAAGAGTCCGGTTTCAAGGCCATCTTCAACGGCAAGTCGATGAGCGGGTGGGATGGCGACCCCGGATTCTGGCGTGTGGAGAACGGCGCGTTGGTGGGCCAGACAACGGCGGAGAAGCAGCCCGCGCAGAACACATTCCTGATTTGGCGCGGCGGAGAGCCTGCGGATTTCGAATTGAAGTGCGACTTCAAACTTACGGGATTCAATAGCGGCATTCAATACCGCAGCATCGAACTGCCGGATATCAAGTGGGCGATGAAGGGTTATCAGGCCGATATGGATGGCGAGCAGCAGTACACCGGCCAGATATACGAAGAGCGCGGGCGCGGGTTCCTGGCGTTGCGCGGGCAGTTCACTTATATCGCCGAGGGTAAGAAGCCGGGAATGGTAGGATCGGTGGGCGACCCGAATGAGTTGAAGGCGCTCATCCATGGCGATGGATGGAACTCGCTCGATATCGTCGCGCGCGGCAACACCCTCGCGCAGACGCTGAACGGTCGCGTCATGAGCATGCTCATCGACGACGACGCGCCGAACCGCAAGATGAGCGGGTTAATCGGGATTCAGGTGCACAAGGGACCGGCGATGAAGATCGAAGTAAAGAATATCCGGATTAAGACGCTATAGGTTCGTAGCGGTCGGAGGGGAACGATCGCTCGATGATCGCGCGCGCCTCTTTCAACGATGCCACCGCGCCCGTCGCCAGCATTTGCATAGCGATGTTGCCCAGCGCTGTCGCTTCCACCGGGCCCGCGACTACCGGGCGTCCTGCAGCGTTGGCCGTAAGTTGATTGAGCAACCGGTTTTTCGATCCGCCGCCGATGATGCGGATCTCGGCGAAGCGCGTGCCGGTCAGCTCCTCGAGCGACTGGAGCACCTCGCGATATTTCATCGCCAGACTTTCGAGAATGCATCGCGCGTATTCCGGCGGCGTTTGAGGAACTGGCTGACCGGTTCTCTTGCAATATGCGGCGATGGCATCGAGCATGTTATCGGGACTGAGGAACGAGAGATCGTCCGGATCGATAATCGATGTGGTTCCCGCCTCCTCCGCCGCGGCGGCGGCGAGCAAATCTTCGTAGGAGTATTCGTGTCCGGAGGCGGTCCAGGTGCGGCGGCAGGATTGCAATAGCCACAAGCCGCCGATGTTTTTGAGCAGGCGAATGGTTCCGCAGACGCCGCCTTCATTGGTGAAGTTCAGGTCGCGTGCTCTTGCGGTGACGATGGGGGCTGCGATTTCGGCGCCTAATAGCGACCAGGTGCCGGAGCTCAGAAAGGCGGCATGGTTGCCGGTATCGATGGCGGCGACGGCCGAGCCGGTATCGTGGCAGGCGGGCACGACCACCGGCGTTCCCGCGAATGCGGATGAAACTTGAGACTTCAACTCGCCGATGACGCTGCCCGGTTGAAAGAGTTGCGGCAGCAGACGGCTCGGGATTTCCAGCTCTTCCAGAAGACCTGTGGCCCAGGTACGGGTGTGACAATCGAGGAATTGCGTAGTGGTGGCATTGGTGTATTCCACGCCCAAGCTGTCGCTCAACCAGTAATTGAACAGATCGGGGATCATGACCAGCGCCGCGGCCGCCTCGAGCATCCGTGGCGTGGCGCGGCTGGCCGCGTACAACTGATTCAGCGTGTTGATGGGCATGAACTGAATGCCGGTCACGGAGTAGATCTTCCCGCGAGTGAGGCGCGCGCAGACGGTTTCCATTGCGGCAACGTTGCGAGGGTCGCGATAGTGGATCGGGTTGGCAAGCAGCTCGCCGGATTCGCCGATCAACGCGTAATCCACGCCCCAGGTATCGACGGCGATGCTGTCGAGCTTCGTTACAGGCGCCTCGGCGAGGCCGCGCTGCATTTCGTGCCAGAGGCGAAGAACGTCCCAGTGGACGGAGTTATGGCCGCGGACCGGTTGGTTCGGAAAGCGGGTAACCTCGGTGATATTGAGGAGGCCATCGCGTAGCTGTCCCAGGATACTGCGACCGCTTTCAGCGCCAAGGTCGAAGGCTAAGTAGGAGTGAGTCACGGTGTTATCAGAAAAAAGACTTATTGGCCACGGATGGACACGGATGCACACGGATAAAACCGAGCATTAATCCTTTTGTCTTATCCGCGTACATCCGTGTACATCCGTGGCCAATTATGCTTTTAGAAATCGAATTGATCTATATTCCCTTTATTAAAGATTACTGGCTTTCCCAAGATCACTTCGCTTCCTCGGATTTCGATCTGCCCCAATCTTCCCGCCTAAAAACGTTGCGGCCCCAGCTTGCAGTTTGTTCTGCGCCAATAACGTCGATGTATATACCGTCAGATACCCTAAGTCGCGCGTGTTCCAAAGCACCACCGCCTGCACCACGCCGTCGTGCACATACTTCTTGCAAAGATTCGGCAGCGAGAGCCCGATGACGAAGATGTCCTTTCTCCCGGATTGCTGCACGGCTTCGGCCGCCCCGGGCACCGCGGGAGCGGCAATCGACATGATCAGCTTCGCAGTGGGAAAAGCCTTCAAGATCACCTGAGTCTCCGAGAACGCCTTGTCGCGATCGTCGTCGCTGGGCCGGATCGTGAGCAGCTTCAACCCGGGATACTTCGCCGCCATGCGCTTCTTGATGGCGTCGATCCACAAATTCTGATTGGCCGCGCTCAAGGCGCCGGTGACGATGGCGAAATCGCCTTTGCCGTTCATCAGGCGGGCGGCTTCATCGGTGAGCGTGTTGCCGATGCCTTCCGGCGTGGCCTGGTTGATGAAGAAATCGCGCGCGTCGGGTTCGGCGTCGGCGTCCCACGTGACCACGCGGATGCCGCGCTGGCGGGCCTTGCGCAGCACGGTGGAGATGCCGGCGGCATTCTCCACGCTGACGGCGATGGCATCCACGCGGCGCGTGATCCAGCTTTCGACCACTTCGTTTTGTTTGGCCGCGTCGAGGCCGGTGGGACCGTCCCAGATGAGATCGACGCCCAGTTCTTTGGCCGCCTCTTCGGCGCCGACGCGGCAACTGACGAAGTAGGGGTCGCCTTTGGCCTTGGGCATCACGGCGATCACGGGCCGATGGCCGGCAGTGGCCGCGCCGGTCGGGGCCAGCGGTATCGGCTTGACGGCTTCAACGAGCGCACCAGCCAGACGTTGGTGGCGGCGACGATCAGCGATCCGGCCAGGACCGCGCCGCAGAGGACTGCCAGTTGAGAGTTCTTCATAGTGTCGGCTTCATCGATAGTAGCGGCTTCCGTCTTGACTCGGCCACGCAGGCGGCCCAACGCGATGGTCGCGATTAAGACGGTGCCCGTCAGTACGCCCGCCATCTCCGATGGCAGCGCGGCGAGGCGCAATCCGTTCTGCAGAATCGAGATCGAAAACAGACCGAAGAGCGTGCCCCAAATTGTGCCGCGGCCTCCGAATACGGATGTTCCGCCCAACACCACGGCGGTGATGGCGGCGAGTTCGTAGCCGGAACCGGCGTCGGATTTGGCCTGCCCCAGATGCGCCACATAGATGATGGCGGCCAGGCTTGCCACCAGGCCGGAAAGAAAATAGAGCAGCGCGAGACGCCGCTTTACCGGGACGCCGGCGTAGCGCGCGCCGCTAGGGCTGAATCCGATAGCGTAGAGCGTGCGGCCGATCGCCGAGCGGTGCAGCAGGATCGCGTAAGCCGGCCAGCGCGACCAAGAAAATGGGGAACTGCACCGGGCACGATGCCGCCCAGATAGCCTTGTCCGAGCCAGAGAAACGACGCAGGGAAACCGGAGTAGTTCACCGAGGCGTGCGTGATTCCCTCGGCGATGCCGCGGAAGAGCGAGAACGAGCCGAGCGTGACGATCAGCGGCGGGATATTCAGCCGCGTGATGAGCGCGGCGTTCAGCGCGCCGCCCAGGCATCCGGTGAGCAAGGCCAGCAGCCGCGGCGACCGGAATCGGCAGACCCCCGTCGTGCCACGCGGCGCCGAAGATCACTGGCGGCGAGCGCCATCATGGAGCCGACCGAAAGATCGATGCCGCCGGTGATGATGATGGGCGTCATGGCGAGCGAGAGCAATCCCAGTTCGACGCTGAGGCGGACGACTTCGAAGAAATTCTCGGCGCTGAAGAAGTTTTCGCCGATGGCGGTGAAGATGGCGATCTCGAAAAGCAGCACCAGGGCGAGCGCCCACTCCCCGTTGGGGAACCAGCGCTCGCGCAATGGCCTATGCTCGCTGAGCGGCAGCGAGATCTGCATTGCGCCTCCACTGTGCGCTGAGTGCGTCCATGGAAACGGCGGCGAGAATGATGCCGCCTTCAATGGCGCGCTCCCAATAGGCGCTGAATCCGAGAAAGGTGAGTGCGGGGCCGATCAGGCCAAGCAGGACGACGCCGAGCATGGCGCCGAGAATGGTTCCGCGTCCGCCGGTGATGGCGACGCCGCCCACCACCACGGCGGCGATGACCTTGAGTTCGAGTCCGAGGCCGGCATTGCTGGGGATCTGTTCGAAGCGCACGGCGTTGAGCGCGGCGGCGAATCCGGTGAGCGCGCCGGTGAGGGCGAAGACGGAGAAGACCACGAGTTGCGGATCGATGCCGGCCAGGCGCGCGGCGTTGGCGTCCGACCCGGTGGCGTAGACAGCGCGTCCGGCGGCGAGATAGCGCAGCGCCCCACGCGAACTTCACGGCGATGATTGCGGCGGCGGCGATGGTGACCAAGTCGCTCGCCGATTGCGAGCAGGCCGAACCAATGGAAGCCGGGCGGCAGGTTCTGCACCCAGGCGCCTTGCGTGACCCAGCGCAGGCCATCGCGCAGAGCGACCATAGCGGCGAGGGTGACGACGATCGAGGGAATCCGCACCCATGCGACGAGCACGCCGTTGAGGGCGCCGAGCAGCGCGCCCACGAGTGTCGCGAGCGACGATGGCGGCGAACGTGGGCAATCCGGCAACGCGCGAAGACGCCGGCGGCGACGCTGCAGATGGCGAACTGCGAGCCGACCGAGATATCGATCTGCGCGGTGAGCACGATGAGCGTCATGCCGGCGGCGACGATGAGCACGGGCACATTGGCCAGCAGAAGATCGCGCAGGTTGGCGAGCGTGAAGAACCCGGGCGCGACACGCCAGCGCAAGCACCACGGCGATGGCCAGGATCGCGGCGGCGATCGAGAGCTCGCGCTGCCGGTTACGCAGCATTGTTGACGGTCGCCTCCGTGGCCCAGCGCCAGCGCCAGTAGATTTCTCCTGTGTAGCGTCCTTCGCGCTCGAGCACGCCCGCGATTCTGCCGCGCATGCATCACCGCGATGCGATCGCTCATGCCGAGAATTTCCGGCATTTCCGAAGAGATCATGATAATCGCCAGGCCCTGCTCGGCGAGATCGACGATGAGGCCGTGGATTTCGGATTTCGAGCCGACGTCGACGCCCTGCGTGGGCTCGTCGAGGATCAGTACTTGCGGGTTGGGTGGCGAGCCAGCGGGCCAGCGCGACCTTTTGCTGATTGCCGCCCGAGAGCGATCCGGCTTCGGCGTGGATCGAGGGAGTCTTCACGCGCAGGCGCTCGACGTAGGTGCGCGCGAGGGCGTTTTCGGCGTCCGCCATCGATCAGGCCGCTGCGGCATACGGCAGGCAAATTCGCCAGGCTGATGTTGGCGCTGATGGGCATCGGCATCACCACGCCGTGCTGGCGGCGGTCCTCGGGGACGTAGCCGATGCGGTGGCGGATGGCATCGGCGGGCGAGGCGATTTTCGAACGGTGCGGCCGCTGCACGCGGATCTCGCCGCTCTCGGCGGGAGTGAGTCCGAAGATGGTCTCGGCGAATTGGGTGCGGCCGGAGCCGACCAGTCCCGAGAGCCCGAGGATTTCGCCGGCGCGGACTTCGAGCGAGACGCCGCGGATGCCGGCGGCGCGCGAGGTGAGATTGCGGACTTCGAGCGCGACCTCGCCGATGGGCACGGCGCGCTTGGGGAAGATGGCTTCGATCTCGCGGCCCACCATCATGCGGATCAGTTCGGCGCGCGAGAGGCCCTTGGCGTCGCAGGTGGCGATGGTCTCGCCGTCGCGCAGCACGGTGACGCGGTCGGCGATGGCCGCAACTTCCTCGAGGCGGTGCGAGATATAAACGATGCCGGCGCCTTCGGCGCGCACGGCGGCGATGACCTGGAAGAGGCGCTCGACTTCGCGATCGGTAAGCGAGGCGGTGGGCTCGTCGAGAATCAGGATCTTCGACCGCGCGCCGATGGCCTTGGCGATTTCGACGATCTGCTGCTCGGGCATGCTGAGCGTGGAGACGCGCGCGTCGGGGTAGATTTCGGCGCCGGCGCGGGCCAGGGCTTCGCGGGCCGCGCGGGCGCGCGCCTTCCAATCGATGCGCCGCCAGGGCCCGCCGGATTCGAGGGCGAGGGCGATGTTTTCGGCGACGGTGAGATCGGGAAAGAGCGCGGGCTGCTGATAGACCACGGCGATGCCGAGCGCGTGGGCCTGCGCGGGATTGTGATGCTCGACGACGCGGCCGGCGATGCGCAGCGTGCCGGAATCGGGCGCCACGGCGCCGGTGACGATCTTGATGAGGGTGGATTTTCCGGCGCCGTTCTCGCCGACCAGCGCGTGCACCTCGCCAGGGCGCAGATCGAACGAGACGCTTTTAAGCGCGCGCACGCCGGAGTATGACTTCGAGATGCCGCTTGCTTCGAGCAGCAGCATGATTTGGGTATGAGGATAGCTTATCTCGCTGGCGGGCAGAGTTCGGCGTCCCACAGAGACGCGATGCGCAAAGCGTGTTTGATAAGCAGAAGGCAGCGGCGGCGCCCAACAGCCGGTTCAAACGCAGTCGCTCAGGATCTGTCCCGGGCTGGCTCCAGAAAACGTGCCACGATCTCGGTTGCCCGCTCCCAACTGCGCGACTCCTTCTCCACCTGTTTCCGCCCCGCCGCCGTCAGCTTATAGAATTTCGCGCGGCGATTGTTCTCGGAGACGCCCCAATCTGAGGCCACGAATCCTTCCTGTTCCAGTTTCAGAAGGGCCGGGTAAAGCGTGCCGTAGTTCACCACTAACTCGTCACCGCTAACCGTCTCGATCCGGCGTGCAATTCCATATCCGTGCATCGGCCCCATGGAATGCAGCGTTCTCAGGATCATCAGCGCCAACGTACCCTGCCACACTTCGGTTTTCGGTTTCATTGGAAGTCCTATTCGCTGCGCAAGGCGGTCACCGGGTCTATCTGAGCAGCGCGGCGAGCGGGCAGATAACTCGCTGCGCACGTCACAGTCAGAAGCAACATCGCAACCGCAAATGCAACCGCCGGATCGTCCGGTCCCACCGCATAAAGCAGGCCAGCCAGTATCCGGTGCAGGCCGGCCGTGCACAGTAATCCCAGAGTTATACCGGTCAGCCCCACCTTCAGGCTTGTGCTCACCACCGCTCCCGCCACCGTAAACGGCTTAGATCCCAAAGCCATTCGGATGCCGATCTCGCGTGTCCGCTGCCCAACCGAATAGGAAGCCACGCCGTAAATCCCGGCGATCGCGATGCTCAACGCCAGCCCGGCGAAAATCATCAAAAGCGTTGTATTGAATCTTCGTTGCGAGATCGATTTCGACACCATCTGATCCATGGTCTGGGAGAAAGCCACCGCGGCGCCGGGTTCCAGCTTTTGCAGGACTGAGCGAACAGAAGCGCCAATCATCATCGGATCCGAGGTCGTTTTCATTACCAGGCTCATGTCGCCGACATTGCCATACGGCTCTTGGTGATAAGGCAGATAGTACTCGGGCCCCATCGCCGAATCGACGCTCGCGAATCTCTCATTCCCTACCACTCCCACAATCTCCCGCCACGGCTTCTTCGGATTCAGTCCCCCCAGCTTGATGCTGTGTCCAAGGGGACTCTCGTTTGGAAAATACTTCTGCGCCAGGGATTCATTGACAATCACGACGGGCGGCGCGTAGGCGTCGTCTCCTTCCGTGAAATCGCGCCCGCCCAATAGCGGCATCCCCATAGCCCGGAAATACCCTGGCGTGATCGCCGAGTTCTGGCCGATCGGCCATTCCCCGTCACGCGGCCGGGGCCGTCCCTGAATTCCGAATGTGGTGGCATCGAAATCGCCTGAGAGCGGGAGGTAATTCACGGCGCCTACCGAAGAGACGCCTGGCACTCTGCTGGCTTCTTCAATTGCCGTACGGAAGAACGCCGATTGCTTTGCGGTGTCGCCATAGGTCGCATAGGGCAGCGACACATTCACGATGGACAGGTTCTCCGGATTGAAACCAAGGTCGTCGTGGCTCAAGCGTAGGAAATCGCGGAACAGAAGGCCGCCGCTCAACGTCAGCACCGTCGCCACCGTAACTTCGCAAGTGAGCAGCATCGCATGCATCCGGCGTGTTCTGCGATCCTGTGTGGTCGTTCGCCCCGCGCCCTTGGGAAAAGCGGCGATTGCAGGCGCAAGGCCAAAGGCAACGCCGCTGAACACTGACAGAATTATCGTAAAGAGAAGCACGGGCAGATTGACCGAGGCGTTCCGCAGGCCGGCTACATCGGGGGGTCCAAGATTCGAAAGCGCCCGCACGCCGAACACAGCCAGCAGTACGCCAATCCCAGCCGCCGCCAGGGCCAGCATCAGACCTTCGGTCAGCAACTGTACGGCGATTCGCCCGCGGCTCGCGCCCAAAGCAACGCGTATGTCGATTTCACGGCGGCGCGCGGAAGTGCGCGCCAGAAAGAGATTCGCCAGATTCGTGCACGCCAGCAAGAGCACCAATCCCACGGCGCCCATCAGAATGCTCAGCGGTCCGTCTGCGTTGCCGGTCACAAATGCGCGCATCGGCTCAATCTTTGCTCTGTTGCGGCCGATCGTGCCGGGATGTTCGACTTCCATCTGCCGCATCAACGAATTCAATGCCGCCTGCGCGTTCGCTGGCGTCGTGCTCTCTTTCAAGCGACCGATTACAGTGAGATGGTGGCTGTCGCGTCGCGCCCAGTACGAGAAATCTTCTGCGATTGGAGCCCACATTTCAGTAGGAATGCGAGTCTTCAGCGCCGGCAGCGGTAACTCGAAGTCCGGCGGCATTACCCCGACGACAGTCCGCGCAGCGCCGTCGATGCGAACGGCCCTGCCAAGTATCGAAGTGTCCGCCCCGAACATCTGCTTCCACACGCGATCGCTCAGGATCACGACCTTGTCGTGTCCGGGTGTTCCTTCATCCGGCAGAAAGAGCCTGCCGGCGGCGGGACGCACTTTCAGAACGGAAAACAGATTGACCGTAGTCCTGGCGCCAAACACCTTGGCTGTGTCTTTGTTCCCTTCGACGCTGCTGACCCAGAAACGCATGGCGCCAATGCCGTCGAATATCTTGAGGCGTTGTCGCCAGTCGGTAAACTCGCCTGGCATCACGGAGCCGGGAACGCCCCCGCCTGCGTTGTCGCTTTCCCCGGCAAGAACCAATCGCCCGCCATCGCCGTATGGAAGGGGCCGCAGCAGAACCGCCTCCACAATGCTGAATACGGCAGTATTCGCTCCAATGCCGAGCGCCAGAGTAATGGTTGCCACGGCGGCGAAGCCCGGATTGCTTCGAAACACTCTGATGGCATACCTCGCGTTCTGTAAAAGGGTTTCGAAGATTGCGAAGGTATGCCTTTCGCGTATCCGCTCTTTGACCTGTTCGCGGCCGCCCAATCGAATCAACGCCGCTCGCCGTGCTTCCTCGGAACTCATGCCTCGAGCGATTCCTTCGTCGATGCATATTTCGAGGTGGCTCGCGATCTCGGCGTCCATGTCCGTTTCTATCCGTCTGCGACGGAGGACCCCGCCAAGGCGGATCATGAGGGCGCGAATGGTTCGCATTCGGTCAATGCCTCCGCTTCGAGGTATAGCATGGTCCATATTGGAAAGCAATAGGAAGATTGGGAATGTACCGTCGGCAAGGGCAAGATCATCAGAAAGCCTCAGCTCAGCGATGGCTCAGATGTCCGCCTTTTCGGACGCGCACAAGAATACAGACGATATCTGCTGCCGGTTGGTCAATCGAACCTGCTATTGATCCAAAGCGGCCGTTGTGGGGCAGGCCTTCCGGCCTGCCGCCGGGCTTCCGCCCGGCGTCCCGCTGGAAAAGGCGGTTGTCTCTCTATTGTGCGAAGTTCGATAGAACCATTCTCAAATATCGAAACTCACCATGGGAATTTCGAGCCTGTGTTATCCGGCTGTAGCTTGCTTCTATATTTCTATAATTATAGAATTATAGAAGCATGGCCGCGAAACCGACCGAAGAAGAGATCACCCGGTTTGCCGATATGTTTTCCGCCATGGGAACCGGCCCGCGCTTGCGGATCATGCGCGTCCTGCTTTCGGCGCACCCTGACGGCATGGTGGTGGGCGATATCGGGAGCGAGCTGGGCATTCCGGCCTCGACGCTTTCGCACCATCTCGAAAAGCTCAAAAACGAGGGCCTGGTCAAGGTCAGGCGGGAAGGCACGTATCTCTGGTATTCGGCGAACGCGGAAGCGCTGCAGGAGCTCTTGGGCTTCCTCTATGCCGAGTGCTGCACCCGCAACAAAGCGATTGAACCGACAGGCGATTGTGCGCCTGTGCCGGTGAATGAAGAAAGGACGAATCGATGGAACATCAAAGAAGTAGTGAAAGAGAAATACGGGCAAGCGGCGCTGCGCGTCAATGCCGGCGGAAGCTCCTGCTGTGGAGCTGGCGCCGCGCTGGACGGCTGCTGCGACCCGATCACCTCCAATCTTTACGACGCCGCGCAAACCGGCGATCTGCCGGAAGAAGCGGTGCTGGCCTCGCTCGGCTGCGGCAATCCCACGGCGCTGGCGCAACTCAATGCCGGCGAAACCGTGCTCGATCTCGGCTCGGGCGGCGGCATCGACGTGCTGCTTTCGGCGCGGCGCGTCGGCCCGACCGGCAAAGCCTACGGCCTCGATATGACGGATGAAATGCTGGCGCTCGCGCGCGAGAACCAGCGCAAGGCCGGAGTTGAAAATGTGGAATTTCTCAAAGGCGAAATCGAGCATATCCCGCTGCCGGATAACTCGGTCGATGTCGTCATCAGCAATTGCGTGATCAACCTTCCGGCGACAAAGACCGCGTGTTGCGCGAAGCGTTCCGGGTTTTGAAACCGGGCGGCCGTTTCGCCGTCTCCGATGTGGTCACGCGCGGCGAAGTGCCGGAAGGCGTTCGGCAAAACATGCTGCTGTGGGTCGGCTGCATCGCCGGAGCGCTTGAGGATTATCAGTACGTCGCCAAGCTCGCCAAGGCGGGCTTTGACGGCATCGACATTGAGCCGACGCGCGTTTACAACATCGAGGATGCGCGGACCTTCCTGAGCGGGCAGGGCGTCGATGTGGACGCGATTGCGCCACAGGTCGAAGGGCAAGTTCATGAGCGCGTTTATTCGCGCCACGAAGCCCGCAAGCTGCTGCGCTCCGGGCTGCTGCGCGTGACACGGGCGCGGCGCATCACCGCCGAAGCGGTTGGCACGGCGCTTCTGCTGGCGGCGGTCGTCGGCTCCGGCATCATGGGCGAACGCCTGGCCGGGGGAAACGTCGCGATTGCGCTGCTTGCCAACACGCTCGCAACCGGCGCGATGCTGGTCGCGCTCATTCTCACCTTCGGCCCGATCTCGGGCGCGCATTTCAATCCCGCCGTGACGCTGGCCGACGCCTCGCAAGGCGGGTTGCCGTGGCGTGAAGTGCCGGGCTATCTGGCGGCGCAAGTCTCGGGCGCTTTCGCCGGTGTCGCGGCGGCGCATCTGATGTTCGGCGAGCCGGTGTTCAGCGCATCGCGCCACGTAAGGGCAGGCGGGGCGCAGATCTTCAGCGAGTTCGTTGCGACGTTTGGACTGCTGGCCGTGATCTGGGGCTGCGCGCGCCTTCGCTCGTCGGCGGTGCCGTTCGCGGTCGGCGCCTACATCACCGGCGCCTACTGGTTCACGGCGTCAACTTCGTTCGCAAACCCGGCCGTGACGCTCGCCCGATCGGCAAGCGATACCTTCGCCGGAATCCGGCCCGCCGATGCGCCGGGGTTCATTGTGGCGCAACTGGCGGGCGCGGCGGCGGCAACGCTCCTGTTTCGCTGGCTGGTGCCGTCGCTGCCCAAAGACGCCGCTTCCGTCGTGGTTTCCCATCCTTCACAAACAGAGGCAACGTATGAACGATAAAAAACGGGTGCTGATTCTCTGCACCGGAAATTCCGCGCGCAGTCAGATGGCCGAAGGGCTGCTGCGGCACGATGCCGGGGAACGGTTCGACGTGGAAAGCGCGGGCACAAAGCCAGCTCCGTGCGGCCCGAAGCGATTGCCGCCATGCAGTGAGCTGGGGATTGATATTTCCGGGCATCGCTCGAAGTCCGTCGAGGAATTTGACGGGCAGACACTTCGATTACGTCATCACTGTGTGCGACAACGCCCGCGAAACCTGCCCGGTGTTCTTCGGCGCGGCGGAAAAGCTGCATCACGACTTTGAAGACCCGGCGGCGCTCAACGGCTCCGAGGAAGAACGGCTCGCACTGTTCCGGCGCGTCCGTGACGAACTGCGGGCCTATCTGGTTGCTTTCGCAGGACGAAATTGTCACGAGCGTTAACGCCCCTAAGGCGCCGCACGCCCCATGTTTAGAGCTGTCCATGCGGCGGAACCCGCCCGCCACACTATCGATTAATAGTGCTACTTTTGAAATTAGCTTTTGTGCTCCGGACGGTTGCCAATTCGCTTCTGTCTTTGCTGCTGCTGACCACCCTGGTCTGGGGCGGTTGCATCTCCTGCGAACAGTATTTTATGTTGGCGGGCGCGAAAAGCTGCTGCTCTCCTAACGGCCACTGCAAGACGAAACCGCCAACGCCGCAAAGTCTCAGAGCGCGAATGCAAACAAATTGCGTTCGATCATCACAAGTCGGTCGATTTCCATATTGATCTACCGATTGTCGCCGCGGTCAAGATCGATTTGCCGTTCGTGCCCGGTCGAGAGGCTGGAACGCTGGCACGGTGCAGATCTGATCGAGCCATCTCCGCCTGATCTGCAAATTCTTCATTCCACTTTTCTGATCTAGTTTTCCTTTCATCGCTTCGACGTGTTGAGTCATGCGTGTCGAGCGCGTGTCCTCGCCATGTTCCACGGCAGTCGAATGCATGAAAGGAGAACAGAACTATGCAGCCGTCAAACACGCGCCCGTGGGTCGCGGCCATCGCCGCAATGCTCACACTGGCGCAACTCGGGACCGCCGCCGATCATGGCCCGGTCTTTGGATTAGCGACGCCGACGAACCCGCAAGGCGGATGGAGTTTCGACCTTGGCGTGAACGGCCGAAGCGGGACGGCCTCCACTCTGGAAGCGGAATTGAGCTACGGCCTCACTCCAAAATATAAAGCTTGCCGTTTCCGGTCCTGTTGTTTTTCAACCGGACCCATATCCGCGCTCGTCGGTGACAGCGAATACGCCGATCAGCGGCGATTTCAGCGGGCTTGCATGGTGGCGATTCCAGAAGGAAGGATTTTGCCGGTAAGCGGATCGAAAGCACCGCTGTTGCCGGCGTTCTCGTTCCTGGCCCGCAGCAGGAAACCGGCCTCTATCGGGGCCTGAACAGCGGGCCGGGCTATCTCGTCGGCGGGGTCACTGGCATTGCCTCGCGGAGCCAATACGTCTGGGTGGGAACGACTTACCAACGTTATGCGGAATCGAAAGGCGACCGCCGCCCCGATCTGCTCACCTACACCGCCGTTTACGGCTATCGGCCGTTTTCTTGGCGCACCGATTACCCGCGATGGGATTGGCGCGTTTTCGGAGAGTTCACCGGCGAACGAGCCGGCACGCTTCAGCGGCAAAACCTTGAAGTGCCGGGCAGTGGGGCGAAGCAGATGTTTCTCGGCCCCAGCCTGCTCGGGGTGTATCGCGCCATCGGAATTGAAGCCGGGATGCAATTTCCGGTCTATCGCGATGCCGGGCCGCTGTACCCGAAAGAACGCTATCGGTTCGCGCTCAACTTTGCCTATTTCTTCTAGAAACGAAAGGAACATAACGATGCGAAAAATACTATCCGTACTGGCTTGCGCGCTCCTCATGGCGAGCCTTGCCGGGCCGCGCGGAACTGCTGCAAGTCGATCTGTCCATCTTCGGCATGGATTGAATGACCTGCGCCCACGTGGTCGACGTGGCATTGAAAAAAGTGGCCGGCGTGGAATCGGTGGAGGTCAGTTTAAACAAGGGCCTTGCGACGGTGAAGCTGAAGCCGGGCAACACGGTTTCGGTTCCGCAGTTGTGGGAACTGATTCACAAGAACGGATACACGCCGAAAACAACGGCGGTTTCGGTTCGGGGCGATCTGGCGAATGTGAACGGGCAGCTTCAATTGAAGGTTTCGGGAACGAAAGAAACGCTGGCGCTCGCCGCCGATCCGAAGAACCCCGCTGCCTACAGCGAGGCCCCAAGAAGCTCGGCCAGACCGTCATCGTTCAAGGCGTGATGGTGCCGGGCAAAGACTTGAAAGCGCCGGTCCCGCTTCAGGTCGGTCAGGTGAAATAAATCAGGAAAGGAAAACGATGCCACAAACGCTCTCCAGTGCGCCGCCGCGAATTCGCGGCGGCGCACTCAGCTATCTATCGCTTTTTACCTCGCTCGGGACGCTGCTGTGCTGCGCGTTGCCGTCGCTGCTGGTTCTGTTCGGATTGGGCGCAACGGTTGCCTCGGTGCTCTCGGAAGTCCCGTGGCTGGTCACCATGTCGCATCACAAGCATTGGGTGTTCATCGTGGCCGGGCGTGCTGATCTCCGGCAATTTCGTCTACGTCTATGCGATTGCGCCGAAGCTTCAAATGAGAAGCGGCGGCTTGCGACCCGAACGACCCCGCCGCGTGCCAGACGGCCAGCCGTTTCAGCCGGATTGTCCTTTGGTGCTCGGCGGCGTTGTACATGGTGGGCTGCTTTACCGCCTACGTTCTCGGACCGCTACTTGTTCGCTTCGATCGGTAAAAACGGAGCCCGCCAATGAGGAGCTTCTCTATCAATCTGCAGGAACTCGCGCGAGGAACCGCAGGCTAAGGCGATCGACGAAAGTTTTGAGCTCCGCCACGCTTTGCTCCGCGGAAGCGAGAGCAATATAGCCATCGGGTCTTATCAAATACGCGGCGTCGCGCTTAAATCCCGCAGTCTCGGCGGCAATACTCCAAGGGAAAGCATGAATGGGAACGCTGAGTTCACGACAGGCGGTTGCGAAAGCTTCATCGATCTCCCCGTACACATGCACCTGCCAATCCAGCGAGCGTAATGGGCCGAAGTTGTCGATGCCATCAGTCCGCGCCCAGGGCAGCCGATCGCCACCTTCCACTCCTCCGGCTTTGCCCTCACTGAGAGGGCTTTCCGCATAATGAATCCGCGCCTGCGAAATGAGGCGAAACATCTCATGTCGGCTCAGAGGAAAGTGGGTGGCAACCCCCATGAACAGAGGCGCCAGAACCCTGCGTGTGAACTCGCCCTTGATTCCTTCGGCGACTAGCGGTGTGAATGCGCGATCCGTAGTGGAGACCAGCGTTCGCGCGAAACCGATGCGCTCCAGTTCGTAACTGTCAAGCAGTACCGGGGCTGCGCGGCCGTCCAGCGCCTGCGCGAGTTTCCAGCCGAGATTGATGGCATCCCCGATTCCCGTATTCATTCCCTGACCGCCGGCGGGGCTATGAATGTGTCCGGCGTCTCCCAGATAGAAAAGCGCGCCCCACGCGAAACCGTTCGGCGACGCGATGGTGTACCCGGTAGGTAGAAAACCAATTCACCTCCGTCACTCTCACGTCCAGCAGTCGCTCCTGTTGGTCGCGAATGTCCTCAAACTTCAAGTCCTCGCGTTCCGAAAATTCCGGTGGAACCAGGCCGATCAACCGCTGCATCCCGCTCGACCGCACGGGAAACATGATCGTAAGGATGTGCTCGCCCAGATTGATGTATAAGTCGCGTTGGAAGCCGCCGGCGATCTTAACGTCGGCGACGTAAAAGAGCTGGTCATACGTTCCGCCGGGAAATCCACGCCCAACGTTTCGCGAACGCAACTATGAGCGCCATCGCACCCACAGATATATTCCACCTCCGTCTCCTCGGCGCGGCCGCCGCGCACAATGGTGGCTCTTACCCTGTCTGGATCTTGCGTGAAGCCTGTGAGCCGGGAATGCCACTCGACGCTGCCGCCCGCCTCCTTCAGCTTGCCGGCCAAAAAGCGCTCGTGGTCGTCTTGCGGATACGCCAATGGGAAAGGGTACGGGCTAAGGCCCTCGCCGAGATCCCTGAAGCTCACAGAAACCACTTCCCGCGCGCGGCCATTTTCACCGCCTTCTCTCAAGTGAGCCCTGTCGGCTGGGATGCCTTGCCGGACGACCTCATCGGCAAAACCAAACTGATCGTAGAATTCGAGGGTTCGCGCCTGAACCACCATGGCGCGCGAATGCTCGCCCGGTCCTTCGGAATCCGAAATGAGCCGGAAAGGTACGCCTCGGCGAGCCAGGCTCAGCGCCAGATTCAGGCCGGTCGGTCCAGCGCCGACGATCAACACACGCGCGTTCGGCATAAGTACTCCCGGTCAGCGATAAGCCGCACGCGTCACTCCATTCCTGTGAGGCCGCCAACCTCGTCCATGCGATAGAAAACAGTAGGCCGCCGATAAGGGATCTGCACGGCGAGCGCGCCAACCACGCTACCAGTCGGCCCTTACTCCCAGTTGCACAATTCGCCCTTCTAAGAGAGTGGATACCGGCGCGTAAGTCGGATTGGCGGTGATCGCTCCCAAAGAGTTCACAACAGCGGTGGTATTGACGGTCGTGATATTCGGGTGATTGAAGATGTTATTCGCCTCGATGAAGAACTTAGGCTGGAGCCGCTCCCACAGCTTAAAGAAAGTTCGGGTATAGCGCAGATCGAACTGGTAAACGTTCGGCGTTCGCGTGGTGTTGCGGCCCACGAAAAGCGGGCGGGTAGCCGCGCCTGAGCCCGATCCAGCGAGCGCATCGCCGTTGAGCACGCTGTTCGCAGTGATGTTCTGCTCATCGCCCGAAGACACGTTGGCGAGAAACGAGAGCTGGTTGTTATTCGCCAGATAGTTCGCCACGCGGCTTCCAAGGTGCGCGGTCGGCGTCAAACCGTGCTCAAGGTAAAAGCGTCCGGCCGGTTAATCGCGCTATTGCCGCGGTCGCGATTGCGGTTGGTTGGGTCGGAAATGAATACCGAGCCTTGATCGTAACTATTGGCTTCGGGCGCATCGTCGATTGAAGCGATC
>CAVXPE010000026.1:0-172684 GCA_963763545.1 Bryobacterales bacterium | reverse complement strand
GTCTAGGCCGGAAGGCCATATACGATGCGGGCCATCACTTCCTCAGACTGCCGCGCACCCAGTTCCGTAAGGGCCGCATCGAGTGGCGTCTTGCCGCCGATTTCCGGATGGGGCGTCGTGAGGAAGCGGCGTGCCTTATCGCGATCCTGCCATACATCCTCGGCCATGGCGACGATGCGCGCCAACCGCTCCGTGCGCTCGCTCTCGGCGGCGCTCAGGCGTTCGCGGCGGCGCTTGTAAGTGGCCTCCGGCACAATCCGATGCATGAGGGCGCGCTGATCTGCGGCATCCCAAAAAACGCGGCGCGCGACATTGCGAAGAGTTGACTTGGGAAGGCCGCGTTCGACGGCCGCATTCAACTCCATAATCGACTTCATCGGCTTGGCAAAAGCGCGATGGCCTCCGAGGACTTCGCCGATATTACGTGGTTCCAGCATCCAGGATCATTATATCCAATAAACAGGATCAATTGATACCGGCGTATGAGCGTCACATCCGCTAACATCAAACCATCGCACACTGGAAACAGAACCTGCGCGTCGTCCTCGTGGAGACACGCAACCCTCTCAACATCGGCGCTGCCGCGCGCGCCATGGCCAATTTTGGTTTTCCGCGCCTACGCGTCGTAAAACCCTACGACGTCGCTTTTCGCGAAGCGCGCTCCGCCGTGGGAGCGGCGCCGCTGCTGCAATCGGCTGAGGAGTTTGCCACGGTCGCAGACGCTATTGCCGATTGCTCGCTCGTTGTGGGCACGACGTCCGTCGGCCATCGTGAGTTGCAGCATCCAATTCGGCGGCTCGAATATGGCGCGCGGCTGATCTTGCGCCGGCTGACGGCAGCGCCGGTCGGGCTGCTTTTCGGCTCGGAGAAGTTCGGGCTTTCGAACGACGATCTCAGCCATTGCCATTGGCTCATGCGCATCCCGACCGTGGATGCGGATCTTTCCATGAACCTCGGGCAAGCGGTGGCCTTATGTCTCTACGAGCTTGCGCGCGACCCCAAGGCGGCCGCGGCCCGGCCCGGGAAGATCCGTTGCGCGGAGGCTGCCCAGAATGAGCAGATCACGCTCAGACTCATCGACGTCTTAGGCGAGAGCGGCTACGTCAATCCGGTGACGGCCGCTTCTACGGAGGAAAAAGTGCGCCGTTTGGTCCGCCGTCTCGATATTGCGCAACGCGACGTGCCCGTGCTGCTGGGGATGCTGCGCCAGATTCTTTGGAAGCTCCGCGAAAGCCAATAGGCGGAGAGAAACCGCCCACTCCCCCATGTTATAATTCTGTAGTCTTCCTGTATTGACCCAGGAAATCTCTATGCCGAAGCTAAAGACACACAAAGGTGCGTCCAAACGGTTCAAGAAGACGGGCACGGGCAAAGTGGTTCGCCATCATGCCTTTGGCCGGCACATCCTGACCTCAAAGCCGCACAAGCGGAAGAAAAACCTGCACAAGAGCGTGGTGGCCGATGAGGCCGACCAAACCGTTCTGAAGCGGATGCTCCCCTACTAAGGGCAGCGATTTGCGCGGACGGTGCGCGTGGCACGTGCCCGATCCGCCGTAACTGATAAAAGGAGAATGAAACGTGCCCAGAGTTAAACGTGGTCCCCATCGCCGGGCCTCGCGAAAAAAGACCTTGAACTCGCGTCCGGCTATTTTCTCACCAAGAGCAAGCTATACCGTGCGGCGCAAGAGGCCGTCGAGCGCGGACTCAAGTTCGCTTACGAAGGCCGCAAGATCAAGAAGCGCGATTACCGCTCCTTGTGGATCGTCCGCATCAACGCGGCGTGCCGCGACGCCGGCATTTCCTACAGCCAGTTTCTGCACGGGGTGAAAGCCGCCGGTATGGACCTGAACCGCAAAATGCTGGCCGATATCGCTCTGCACGATGAAGCCGCATTTAAGGGCTTGGTGCAATCCGCCAAAGCGGCGCTGGAGAAAGCGGCCTAGGAATGAACTGCGGAGACGCTGAGACGCCGAGAAACCAAAGTCTTCTTCGCGTCTCAGCGTCTCTCCGGTGAAATATCAATAGGCGAGCCGAGCTATGACCCCCATCGAACAGGAAACCGACGCCCTCAGCAGTCTGGAAAACCGTATCCAACGCGCCATCGAGATGGTTGCGCATCTGCGGGCAGAAAAAGAAGCCGCTCTCGAAGAGGCGGCCGATGCAAAAGCCGAGACCGCACGCCTCACCGAGGACAACCGGTTGCTGCACGCCGAGCGCAAACAAGTCCGTTCGCGGATCGAAAAGCTGCTCGGGCAGATCGACCAATTGAGCGTGTAAAACGGCCGTGGAAGCCGCCGTCAAACAACCGGTCCGCGTCACCATCCTGAGCCGTCCCTACACCCTGCGCACGTCCGGCGACCCCACCGAAGTGGAAGCGCTCGCCGCCAGCGTCGATGAATTGATGCTTAACATCGCGTCGAAGGCGCCCAACGCCGATTCCACGCACATTGCCGTGCTGGCCTGCCTGCACCTGGCCGATAGCCTCCGCGAAGCCGAACGGGAATTGGGCGAGTTGAAGGAGAGCGTCGGCCAAAAGTCCGAGCGCTTCGCCGGTCTCCTGGACCAACTCATCTCTTCCGCGGGAGAACCCTAATATGCTGCGACGATCGATCCCACTCCTCTTCGCCGCCGGAGCCGCCATGGCCGTGTCGACATTACGAATCCGAAATCGTGCAATGGCGCGCCGAGCGCGCCGCCGCCCTAAAAGCCGACGGAGGATGGCTCTCGCTTGCGGGCCTCTTTTGGCTGCATGAGGGCTCGAACCCCTTCGGCAAAGACCCGTCCAACGAAATCGCGCTCCCGGATGGCCCCCCGCACGCCGGCGTCTTCCAGTTCCATAACGGCAAGGTGACGCTCGCCGGGAAGGATCTCAAGCCCGAACTGAGGACCCGAGCGTCAAGGTGGGACGCCTCAACCTTTACGTGATCAAGCGCTCCGACAAATTCGGCATCCGCGTGAAAGATCCGGAAAGCGAAGCCCGCCGCAACTTCCATGGCCTCGAATACTTCCCGGTGAACGCGGAGCTCCGCATTACCGCGAAGTGGGTAGCCGAGCCGCGCGACCTTCCGATTCTCAACATGCTTGGCCAGACCGAGCCGCAGCCGAGCCCCGGATATGCTGTGTTCCGCATTCGCGGCCAGGAATACAAGCTCCGCCCCTATATCGAGGAGCCCGGCGCGAAGCAGCTCTTCTACGTCTTCCGCGACCAGACCGCCGGCAAGGAAACCTACGGCGCCGGCCGGTTCTTCTACACCGACTTTCCGCAGGACGGCAAAGTGGTTCTCGACTTCAACAAGGCCTACAATCCGCCCTGCGCTTTCACGCCCTACGCCACCTGCCCGCTGCCGCCGCCGAAAACAGACTGCCGCTACGCATCGAAGCGGGCGAAAAGAAGTACGGGGATCACTAGTGCGATAGGCCTTAGTGCGATAGGCCTCCTGGCCTGTCGATCCGAAAGCGGAGGCCGATGGATAGCTACCGCGCCGAAAATCGGTAAATCGTCGTCGTCTTATAGGTGTGTCCCGGCTTTAGCTCCGTCGAAGGAAAATTCGACTTATTCGGCGAATCCGGATAGTGTTGCGTCTCCATGCAAAAAGCGCTGCGCTTTCCGTATGCCTTGCCGCCTTTGCCATGAATGGTCCCATCGAGACCGTTGCCGGTGTAAAACTGCAATCCCGGTTCCGTGGTCAGCACATCCATCACGCGCCCGCTCTTGGGCTCGTAGACTTCCGCCGCCTGCGTCAGTCCGCCGATATTCTTATTCAGCACCCAATTGTGATCGTATCCGCCGCCATATTTGAGCTGCTGATCGCTCTGATCGATGCGCGCGCCGATCGCCGTAGGCTTCGTGAAATCGAACGGCGTCCCGGCGACGGGCTTGTATTCGCCTGACGGAATGAGGTGCGCGTCCACCGGCGTGAAGCGATCGGCATCGATCATCACCTCGTGCTGCAAAATATCGCCCTCGCCCGCACCGGCAAGATTGAAGTAGGAGTGGTTCGTCAGGTTGACGACGGTGTCCTTATCGGTGGTCGCTGTGTACACGATCTTCAGTTCATTCTTACCCAGCGTGTAGACCACATGGGCGGTCAGCGTTCCCGGGAATCCCTCTTCGCCGTCCTTGCTCACATAAGTCAACCCGAGGCTCGGACCCTCCGCGCTCGCCACTTCGGCGGCCTTCCAGACCTTTTTGTCGAAACCCTCCGGGCCGCCGTGCAGCGTGTTTACGGGAATCTTTTCCGGATCGTTCTTAGTCTTCTCCGGGTCGTTCTTTGGCAGCGTGAAGACTTGGCCGTCCAGGCGGAACATCCCCCCGCCGATCCGGTTCCCGTAGCGTCCGATCAGCGCTCCGAAAAATGGCGGCTTCGCCAGATACCCCTTGAGGTCTTCCATGCCGAGCACGACATCGGCGTACTTGCCGGCCTTATCGGGCGCGGTCAGCGAAACCACCGCTCCGCCATAGTTGGTGATTCGCGCGGTCATGCCGGTGGTACTGGTGAGCGTGAAGATCTCGACCGGCGTGCCATCGGGCATCTGGCCGAACGGCTGTGTTTTGACCAAGGAGCTTCCTTTCTTCGCGGGCGTTTTCTGTGCGGGCGCCTTTTTTGCGGGAGTCTGCGCCAGGCAGACAAGAGTAATAGCCGACGCGGCAAAGCCGGCCAACAGAGCGCGGGAATTCATCAGGCTTATCTTATCAGCCGCAGGCGCCCTTACCAACCGCTGCGCCTGCTGTATCCGCCGCCTAAACCGCCCACGTCGATAATCGCGGCGATGACCAGCAGAAACAGGTTCACGCCTGTCAACGCCATGTGCGAGTTCACCTCCCACGCATAAACGATGGTGGTGAGCGGCAGGAAGAAGAATCCCAGCACCGGAATCAGCAGGTTGTGGTACGCCCTGCCAAGGTAGTTAGAGAAGAAGAACATCAACACGAGAATCACCCGCGGGAACGCGAGCACGAGCAGCAGCAGGATACAGGGCATAGCGTCGATCTCTCTTTGGAATTGTCGCAGATTGCCACACACGCGAGTGTGCGCGGGCGCACGGGCCCGAATGCGAGCTACCGGCTCTCAAACACGCCGAGCTTCCGATTCTTCGTTACCGAATCCCACCGGAAGCACCGCCCGTTCATCGCGATATACACACCTGTGGGCAAAGTTTGAACAAACGCCAGCGCCGTGCCCAGATTGAACATCCCATCCGAACTGCCAAAGGTATAGGGAACCATCGCCCCAGTCAGCACGATGGTCTTGCCCGTCACCCTCGGCCCCAGCACGCCCGCTGTCTGCTCCATCGTATCGGTGCCATGCGTAATCACGATACGCCGCTCCTGCGCAGCCAGGCACCGCTCGAGAACGGTTTCACGATCGGCCGCCGTCATCTGAAGGCTGTCGATCATCATGAGCGTCTCAACCTCGACCTCTAACTCGCACCGTCCGAGCTTCAGCATGTCCGGCGCATGCGTGTGCTGGAAGAAAAGCTCGCCCGTGAGTTCGTTGTATTCTTTATCGAAAGTGCCGCCGGTGACCAGAATGCGGATGGGTTCGGGGGACATTCGAGCTTTCGCGGCCCGGCGCGGAACGCCTGTTGACTAGTTTAGCGCGGGGCCGCCAATTCACTGGCGATAATGGACAAATGCGCCTAGACGATTATGCGCCGCGGCCCGCGCATCTCAAATGGCTCCTCGATTCTGACCCGGCCATCCGGTGGCAGGTCATGAGGGATCTTACCGCTGAAGCTCCCGAGGCGATTGCAGCCGAGCGGTCTCGCGTCGCAACCGAAGGATGGGGAGCTCGGCTTCTCAAGCTCCAATCCCCCGCCGGCCACTGGGGCGAGGGCCTTCGCGGGTGGAGAGACGACTTGCGAAAAGAGGACCGCCGAATGCTAATTACCCTCTACACGCTCGTGGTCTTGAAGGACTTGGGTCTCGACCCGGCCAGCAAGCAGGCTCGCAAAATGATCGACCGCGTCGACAAGCGGCTCGTGTTTAAACGGCTAAACAACCGGCCTTTCCTTCACGGCGAAACGGAGCCCTGCATCAACGGCAGAATACTCGGCATCGGCTCGTATTTCAAAGAACCGAACGATACGCTGGCCAATCAAATCCTGGAAGAACAGCTCGAAGATGGCGGCTGGAACTGCGAAGCTCCCAAAAGCCGGCGCTCGTCGTTCCATACCACTATCTGCGTGCTCGAAGGATTGCTCGAATACGAACGAGCAGGCCGCAAATCGGCAGCGATCGCCAAGGCTCGCAAGAGGGCCGAAAAGTATCTGATCGAGCGCCGCATGTTCCGATCGCTTCGAACCGGCGAGGCGATCAACAAGCGCTGGCTCCGCTTTTCATATCCAACGTTTTGGTATTACGACATCTTGCGAGGACTCGATTACTTGCGGAATGCAGGAATCAAACCCGATAGCCGCGTCAGTGAGGCCATCGAAACCGTAATTGAGCGCCGGCACCAAAATGGGCGCTGGCCGCTCAACCTTGTCCATCCCGAATATATTCCATTGAAGATGGAGACCGAAATCGGCACGGCAAGCCACTGGAATACGCTACGCGCTCTTCGGGTTCTGCGTTGGTACAACTCAATGAGGTAGTTGACCCATCCGCCACTCCTTCAGCCGTGGGGCCTATGCCACTGCGCTAGAATCAGATTTTGCAAACCAAACCGCCGAGCGTCGTCGCGATCTATCCGGGATCGTTCGACCCCATCACCAACGGGCACCTGGATCTGATCCAGCGCGGCGCGCGGTTGTTCGATCGCCTGATCGTGTCGATTCTGCGGAATGAGACGAAGGCGCCGCTCTTCTCCGTCGAAGAGCGCATGGAGATGCTGCGCGAGGTGCTTCACGTTTACCCCAACGTGGAGGTCGATTCGTTCGACGGGCTGCTGGTGGATTACGCCGCGGCGCGCTCGGCTACCGTCCTGCTGCGCGGCATTCGCGCCATTTCGGATTACGAGTACGAATTGCAGATGGCGCTGATGAACCGCCGGCTGCAGCCGGGGCTCGAGACGGTTTTCATGATGGCGAGCGAGGCGTATTCCTTCATCAGTTCCCGCCTGGTGAAGGAGGTTTTCAGTTTGGGCGGGAATATCGCCGGGCTGGTGCCGCCCTCGGTGGAAGCGCGGCTTCGAGGCCGGATGACACAGGCGACAGGGTAACAAAGGTCGCAGGCAACGGTATAAAAACAACTCAGGAAATAAGTCTAATAGGAAGGGTGTAACTGACATGCAGGCAGTAGCCAACGCAATCGCGGAACGCATCTCGATGATCAGCGTATCCTCCACCATGAAGGTCGCGGCCGACGCCGACAAGCTGCGCGCCGAGGCGTACGACGTCGTCGATTTCGGCGCGGGCGAGCCCGATTTCCCCACGCCCGACAACATCAAGCAGGCCGCCATCCGCGCGATCGAGCAGAACTTCACCAAGTACACGGCGGCCGGCGGCACCGCTCGAATTGAAGAAGGCCGTCTGCGAGCGCCACGCGCAGGATTTCGGCACCGCTTACAAGCCTTCCGAGTGCATCATCACGGTGGGCGGCAAGCACGTCATCTTCAACCTGACGCAGGCGCTGATCAATCCCGGCGACGAAGTCGTCATCCCGGTGCCGTACTGGGTGACTTACAAGGACGTCGTGAATTACGCCGGCGGCAAGTGCGTCTTCGTCGATACCGACGAGAGCGAGGGCTTCACGCTGACCGCCGCGATGATCGAGCCGCACCTCACGCCGCGCACCAAGCATGGTGATCATCAACTCGCCCTCGAACCCCAGCGGCGCGGTGATGGACCGCGAGCGAGTTCGAGAAGATCTTCCGCCTGACCGCCGATCGCGGCATCTATCTGATGACCGACGAGTGCTACTGCAAGTTCCTCTACGATAGCGAGCCGTTCTCCATCGCCTCCCTGCCGGGCGCGAAAGAGACCGTGCTGGTGGCCGGGTCGCTTTCGAAGACCTACGCCATGACCGGCTGGCGCATCGGCTTCGGGCTGGCGCCCGACGCCGATCATCAGCGCCATGGGCAAGCTGCAGAGCCACTCGACGTCGAACCCCACGTCGATCGCGCAGAAGGCCGCGGTGGAAGCCCTGCGCGGTCCGCAGGATTCGGTGGCCGCCATGCTCGCCGAATACCGCAAGCGCCGCGATTTCGTGGTGCCGCGGCTGCGCGCAGATTCCCGGCGTAGACATGCGCCGGAGCCGCGCGGCGCGTTTTACGCCTATCCGAATCTGAGCGTGGTCATCGGCAAGAACGGCATCAGCAACACGCTGCAGTTTTCCGAGCGGCTGCTCGCGGAAGCGCACGTGGCGGTGGTTCCGGGCGAGGCGTTCGGCACCGACCATCACGTTCGCATCTCCTACGCCACCTCGATGAAGGAACTGGAGCGCGGCCTGGACCGCATTCACCAGTTCGTCGTCAAGAACTCCTAGTCATGGCGCAAAGCCGCATTCGCCTGCGACCTTCCCTGCGCGAGCACGTGTGGGGCCGCACGCGCCTCGCGCCGTGGTTTCCCGATTCCGCGAGAGCCCATCGGCGAAGCCTGGTATCTTGCCGATCGCGATCTGCCGCTGCTGGTGAAGTTGCTCTTCACCTCCGAGCGGCTCTCGGTGCAGGTGCATCCCGACGATGGCGAGGATGGCCCGCGCGGCAAGACCGAGATGTGGCACATCCTGGACGCCGAACCGGGCGCCGACGATCGCCCTCGGATTCCGCGAGCCCATCACGCGCGAGCGTCTGCTGCGAATCCACTAAGACGGGCGAGATCGAGCAGCTGCTTAACTGGGTTCCGGTGCAGCGCGGGCGAGACATATTTCACTCCCGCGCACACGGTCCACGCCATCGGCGAGCGGCATCGTGCTCTGCGAAATTCAGCAGAATTCGGATGTCACCTATCGGCTGTGGGATTACGGCCGGCCGCGCGAGATCCACGTAGAGAAGGCTGCTCCGATTTCGGATTTGGGAGAACACCCCGGAGCGGCGCATCCTGTCCCCCTGGCGCCTGGACATACGGAACTGGTGCGCTCGAAATACTTCGTCACGGAATTGATCGAAGCGGGGCGCTTTGTAGCGGAGCCTCAATCATGCCAATTGGTCATCTGCATTAACGGCGAGGGACGCCTGGGCGCGGAAGAGGCGCGGGCCGGGGAAGTGTGGCTGTTGCCGGACGAACCTGTGACGATTGAAGGTGCGCGGTTCTTGCGGACGTTCGTGCCCGACGTAGGTTAGCTCGCAGCGGTCAGGCCAGCGCTTTTCCGTAAAGCACGAGCAGGCGGCCCCACGCCTTTTCGGCCTGCGGCTCATTGTAGACCGTCGAGTCCGGAGGGCACCAGCCATGCGCCGTGCCAGCATACACTTCGATCTCCGCGGGCAGATTAGCCTTCGCGAAGGTCTCTTTGAGGACGGTCTTGTCATTGGGGGCCTTCTCGTCGTCACTTTCTGCAATTGCGACGAGGAACTGCGCCTTGGACTTGGCGGCCTGAAGGTGCGGGCTGTTCGGCGCATCGGCCACGAGTCCGCCGCCGTGGAATGAGCGCGACTGCTCCGACGCGACCGGGTACCGCGGCCGCGGTACGAAACGCGATTGGGCCGCCCATGCAGTAGCCCTGTGTGCCCGATCTTCCGATTCTTTGCTACCGCCGCCTGGGTGTCCAGCCACCCAATGAACGCTTTCGCATCCGTCATTTGCGTAGTCTCGTTGAGAGCTCGCGCGAGCGGCATTACCTGCTGGATTGGAGTCGCGTCGCCGGCTTCCGCAGTCGGAGCCTTCTTGACACGATAGAAGGGATTCACAACCAACACCGAATACCCCGATTCAGCCAGCCGCTTGCCCATCTGGCGGAACGCCGGCCGCAGCCCGAAGATGTCCGGCCAGATGAGAACGCCCGGAGCCGCGCCGCTCACCGGATGCACGAAGTAGCAGTCCGCAGAGCCGTCCGGCGTGGTTATGGTCACCTCCGATTCCGTCACCGGCGCCGCGTTGGCGACGTCTGGCAGCATCATGGCGATGCCGGCTCCCAACATGACGCCGAATTGCTTACGCGTCACCAGGCCGCGAGCTTCGTATTGTTGCCGGTCGTGTTCGAAATAATCCTGATCGCACATAGATCCTCCTCATCGTCGCCTGGGCACGCGCAAAAGGTGCAGGCGTCTTGCGATATTATATCGACTCGTTTCCGGTGTCGTTGAGATTTTAGCGTTAGCCAGCGCTGAAAGTAAGTGCTGGGAAGAACGGCATTGCTGTTGATCGGAACCTCGGGGAGGGTATATCGGCGTCAACCGCTGCAGTTGGGGGTGGCCACGCGCAGCCCGCATCGCAAGTGCGGGGTTGCTCCGTCATTTACGGCAGATCGCGGACAAGTTTATCGCTTCACATCTGACTAATTGGGTCGGTGGGCGACGGGGTGGCGACATAGAAGTGGAAATCAAGCCGCCCGTCGGGCCTCCCAGTAATCTTCGAAGCGTCCGTTGATTTGGCAGCATCGCAAAGCGATGATAGCGTTAGCGCCACGAACGGTCCAGAAACATTCCAGATTGCTTGAGCCGCTTGCCGATCACGGTCTTGCAGCCCGCTTCGATCACACCCGAGCCGACGAACAGGTGTTGATGGCGGAATTCCGGATAGCGCATGCGCTCGGCGTTTCTCTCGAAGTAGTCGGCCTCGGTGCTGATCTTCTCGACCACTTCGGGATTAATCGAGGGAACGGAGCGAAGCGCGGATACCAGCTCCGCGATCTTCCCCTCATCCAGCAGCCGTCGCTGGTGAATCCTCATCCAAGCTTTCTGCCTCGCTTCTTCATTCGGATACAGCCGGCGCGCCAATTCCCACAGATGCTGCCGCGCGTCAAACAGATCGACAATCTGCATCCCGCCCGGAAAATGTTGTTCGGCCAGATTCCAGATCCATTCTGCCCCGTCACCCATGACAACCTTCTTTGCCGCGCGGCTCCAGCCGCGCTTCCAGGCTTCCACGTAAATCGCTTTCCAAACTCTTCAGCCGTCTCGATAGCGCCCGTGTAAGTGGTGGAATTCGGATCGCGGATAGGGTAGCCCTCTTTGTCCCACGCAGTCTGCGTGAAGACGCATCCCAGCTTCACTTCCCGCGTACGCGATGGCTGACCTTCCATCTTGCCTTGCCGGTCCACCGTCTCTTTCTTCACCACCGGTATTCCTGTCCCATCCATTTGCACATAGAAGATAGGAACCGCTTTGCCCATGACCATCGGCAGATCCAACTGCATGGCCCGATGCATCTCCTCCCGCTCGCGCGCGGCGATATCTTCCCCAATCGCCTCCGCCGTTCGCTCCACGGCTTTGGTGGTCACATCCAGATCGGCAAGTTGTTTCATCTGCTGGCGTCCGTGGTCGAAGGCCGCCTCTTGGCCCACCACAGCCTCCATCCGGCGCACCCCAGGCGAGAACTCCGTGTTTTCGATATCCAGTTCGACATCGGCGGGAAATTGGCCTTTGTGACAGCGCGAGCATAGGTAGTAGGGACGCCACACTTCCACCGAGCCCACCGCGGTCAGACCGGCTTGGATCGCAGTTCCCGGTAATGAGCTTGTCGACCGCAAGGACAAGAATGGTCCGTTGGTCAACGGCCGGGGGCGGGAAGCGCAGCAATTCGGTCAACGCTGCCGCCCCAGCCCGATGCATGACCGAGCGCACCGCCATCTCGATGGCTTCCAGATCCAGGCGTCCCGACTTGCGACGGCCGTTGTAAATGACGCGCAACAGTTGGTCTACTTCGCGCGTGACTTCTTGGCGGACGGCTTCCGCCGTTTTTTTTCCTCTGGCGAGGGAGTATCGGCGGCCGGGCGTGCGCGACAGATCTCCTCATTCACCTCTAATAGCTCCTGGCTCGTAGGCGGAAGCGATGAAATGCTTCCACCTGACGCTGCGCCTTCCGCAGTTCCACAGCGGAGGAGAATGTTTCGCTGACGGATTTTCCGTTGATCTTCCGGGTCAGACAGAAATCGGGGCCGTGACCGGGCTGGCCGGGTTGATGACAACGACAGTTCGGTTTTCCGCAACGGCCATGGATGGCGGTGATGGAGCCGCTGCGAAAGTCGCCCAGCTCCAGGATCTGCGTGAGGATGCTGGAACGAAGCTGTTCGAGGGTGGCGCGAGAGTCGGACAAGGAGGCCTCCATTCCTAACGTATATATACGTTAGGATAATAACAACAAAAAAAGAAACTGCCAGGTCTCTCCTTTATGCGTCGCCCGCCCTGGGCGACGGACGGAACACCGGATCGTCGAACACCTGTGGGATAATAACTGCCGGCAAACGCCATGCCCAAAGCCGTCCAGCTCTCCGGAACCTATTCGTTTATTAACCCTTTGCTGGCAGACACTGTTCTGGCCAAATACGGCAGTAATGCATTACCTCTTTTCGCTGTCGCCCTCCACTTGGATATCGAAGACCTCGATGGTTTTGCAACAGAATGCCTTACCGACCATCCATCAGACAAAAAGGCAGACATAATATACATCAGTGAAGCTGATGGCGTTGCGTGTATCGCTCAGGGCTACACCGGAACGAATTGGGGAAAGCAAGGTGCCCCGGCCAACAAAGCGAGCGATCTGAACACAGCAGTAGCGTGGCTGCTGAGGACGCCAATCGAAAAAGTTCCCAAGGTCATAAAAGCTCAGGCCAAATTGCTACAGGACGGTCTCACGAAAAAGAGCATCACGAAGCTTATCATTGCTTACGCCCACAACGCGCTGGAATCTCACAATGTCGAATCAGAACTTCAAACCGTCCGTCATTTGCTCGGCGGCTTGGAGTTGATCAAGGGCGCCGATGTTGAAGTTCTGGAACTCGGTCTTCGAAGAATAGAAGCCCTATACCTGACTTCTCTAGGATCAATTCAAGTAAAAGACCAGATAGTGCTCCCGGCGGACGAGATTATTTCTCAGAGCGGACCGGGTTGGCGTGCATTTGTGCTGTCGCTCAGTGGAAGGACTCTCTACGATCTATACGAAACTCACAAGAATGCGCTTTTCAGCGCAAACCTACGCGACTTTCTAGGGGCCCGTAAAGTCAGTGGGAATGTCAACAACCGCATTAAGGACACCGTAGAGAAGAACCCCGGAAACTTCTTCGTTCTAAATAATGGCATTACCCTCGTCACGAAAAAGGCCGACCTTGACCGCAAACACTCAAAGTTACGGATTCACGGTGTGTCTGTAGTCAACGGAGCGCAGACGACAGGCGCTATCCACGCAGCCGGAGCCACGCATTCAAAGAACGTTTCGGTGCTCGCGCGAGTTGTGATTGTCGATACCCCCAGCATGATACCGGCAATCGTAGCTGGTAACAATACACAAAACTCGATCCTCGCTTGGGACCGGCGTAGCAACGATCCGGTGCAGGTTCGCATTGAACATGAGTTCCAGAGTCTTGGCGTGGAATACGTCCACCGTCGTGACAGCACGCGCAAACCCGCCACCTCTCTGTTCGCAGATCAGGTCGGCCAGATGCTATGCGCCTTCAGTGGAGATCTCCAAACCGCGATCCGAGCGAAGGCCGACATATTCGAATCTGACAATATGTACAATGCTGTGTTTCCGCGTTCAATAAGCGTGGGACATATCTTCGCGGTTCAGACGCTGGGTTGGGCATACGACCGCCTGAAACAAGACCTGAAAGCAAAATTGGTATCGGGCAGTATGACGGAAATTGAACAAAGACAGCTTCGCCTGTTGGATTTTCCGGCATCTAAGCAATTTCTCATTTGCGTTGTAGGAAACCTGCGGGAGGAGATCGCCGGGAAAAAGGTATCAGACCCAAAAGCATTCGAATTCAAACCTGGGTTCATAACTGCGAATGGGCATCCGGCGATTGACGCCTGGGTGAAGGTACTCAGATCAATTCTTCCAATCATCGTGCAAGGCCTGCCAGCTGAGGAATACCAAGTGGTGCGATCAACTGAGCACACGGACTTGGTGGCCAAGAATACCAAGGGCGTTGTGGCTGGTGTTCAGATCATGCAAAGCAGCTTTGACGATCTCCGGAACCTGCTTAAGATAGCGAACAATTGAGGACGGTGGGAGAGGGGGGAATTGCGCCCCCTCGCTTCTCCTTGGAGGCGCGAGTTACGCTTAGCGGATTCGATGGCCAGCCTCGATTGGGGGCATTACTCTCCCGGAAGCGACGATGCTTTCCCAACGCCATTTACGATGGAATCGATTGTTGTCATTGCTTTGTTTCCTTTCTTAACCCCTGCCTTCGTACTCTTCTTTGCAACCGCCGTCGACGCCACTTTTGCCTTCGCCTTGCTTGAGCCGAAAGCCACATTGGCGTCGCCCTTGATGATTACATCGATGTTTCCGTCAGCTTTGATCAATCGAGGAGCAATGCCCCCAATCAAGCTAACCACCAAGCCCGGCACAACTGTTGCCTTCGCCAAGCTTGTGAAGCCCCTATTTTATCGCAGGTTTCTATTCTGTCCAAGTTTGATCGATGACGTTTTCTTATTCCATTCGTGCCTGGGCAGCTCATTTGTCACGTCAGCACAAGCATACTTGCGCAGGCAGTCGGAGACGGGCTGTCTCCGCCGGCGCTTTCATGCGAACAACTCAAGCTCAAAGCTTCGCGACGTCAACTCTTACGATCTGCCCGGATTGCACGAAGTCTACGGCGGACGCGATTCGGGCGGCCACTCGCCGAAGTGTGGGCCAATGATTAGATGACAAGACAAGAAGCGCCAGTTTGCGGCCCGTGAGGTTCTGCTGATATCGGATATTCTGATCGCAGGTCAACAGAAGGTCGAATCCGGCGCAGTCGGCCGCATCCAGTAGATCCCCGTTCTCCAAGCCCTGCCATCCCAGTTCATCTGCCCTGACCACATCGTGTCCACGCAAGAAGCGACACAACGGCGCTGGGTGTTCGCGTCGAAAAGGACCTTCACGCAACTGCCGCCGGAGATTCAAGGGACCCTTTCGCGAACTCGAGCACTACATGGACCTGCTCGCGTGTCACCGAGGGGAATGCCTCCAGGAACTCGTCGATTGTCGAACCCTGATCGATATACTCGAACAACGCCGTTACCGCAAGGCGCGTACCCCGGAAACACCAAATCCCGCTCAACTTGCCGGGATTGCGGTCGACAGCGCTGCAGAGACTCCAATCCATATATTCAGTCTATCGCCGTCCACATGATTGGCGGAGCGAAGGGCAGAACGCGCCAGCGTCGCCGCTACGCTCCCCTCGGTGTTCGGGATCATCCCGGAACGCCGTTTCGACGTTCCCTCCCGAACTAGCCTTAAGCTTCGCCGGAATCCCCTCCGCGTTCATTGTGCAGCATCCATGTTATGGATGGGCATTCCCAGAGCAATCAGGTCTTGCCGTAACTGACGGGCGTCTACGAATCGCAGCGCGTGAAGTCCTACGCGCGCGGCGGCGGAAACGTTGCGAGGCGAATCGTCGATGTAGACCGCGCGCTGGGGTGCGATGTCGTATCGTGTCAACAGCCGTTGGAAGATAGCCGGGTCGGGCTTGATCAGCCGCTCCTCTCCCGAGACGACAATGCCCTCGAAACAGTCGAGGAAGGCAAAACGGCTGCGCGCTATGGGAAACGTCTCATGCGACCAGTTGGTCAGGGCATAGAGTCGCAGCCCCTGCTCTTTCAGTTCCTTCAGCAGTTCTACCGTTTCGGGTATATCGCTGCCCAGCATTTCCGGCCAGCGCTGGTGGTACGCAATGATCATTGAGGCCTGATCGGGATGGCGAGAGGTGAGTTCGGCGACGGCCTGGCGCCAGGGTCGGCCGGCATCCTGCCGCTCGTTCCATTCGGGCGAGCAGACCTCGGCAAGAAAGCGCTCCATCGCCGCGTCGTCGTCGAACAGTTTGCGATACAAGTATCGAGGATTCCAGTCGATCAATACGCCCCCGAGATCGAAGACAACGACATCGATCGCAGCCGGCATCGCCGGAGAAACCGGATCACCGCTTCCTTGCGAAACCTCCCTCCCACGGATCACACGATCTTTCACGATTCTTCTTGTTCCTTGCCAACGCGTAATGTATCAGGCAACAACGTGGAAGACACTTGACACCTGTCAGTGGAGGCTCTGCGACGTATAACACAGCGACGCTGATCCCGTCGCGAAACCCCTTCCGAGCCGCGACCGCGAGGGAGCGGTGCTGTCACTATATTTTGCGAATGGCAATAGAGAAGCGCCGCGCGGCTCGTGTGGCCAAGGCTCCATTTTGGCGCCCTACTGCGGCGTCGGTGTCATCTCGATATGATCGATCACCAGCGCGGTCATCGAGACCTTGCGCGGCTCCAATCGCAGCCCGAGTTTCTCCGCAGCGCTAAAGAGCGCGCTCTCCGCGGCCATGGGATCGGCGCCGTCCTTCTGCGCGGCCATCGCAGCAGCCTGCGACGGCAGCATGAACGCCTCTCGGTCAATCAGGTACTCGCTCTTTAGGCCGCTTTGATCCACAACTGGCCGATCGAGCCGGAGATAGTCTCGGTACTGATTGATGAAATCCGCCAGCCGCGCCAGCGTAAGCGGCAGTGCTCCATGCGCCGTTCCGTTATTGATCTTTTCCTCCAGGGATCTGGCATAAGCGGTATCGTAATCCGCCGGTTTGAGGGGAATCTTCGGACCGCCCTTCGCCACGGTTAGGCCGTAGACCCCGAAATCCCGTGTATCCTGGTGCGCTTCAAGCCGGAAGCGCTCCCGCAGAAGCGTCTTCAGCATCTCCGGTACTTGCGCACTGGAGGACCCGTCCGGCAGCTTGGCCAAAATGTTAAATCGTGTTGTGTTCAATTCGGGCGCGCCTAACACCTGAAACGAATTCAACCCATAGGCGCGCGTGATCAACATCATTAGCGTGACGCCCCCGAAATCGGCCATTGCCGAGTCGATTCGCGTGCCCATATGCCGCTGCAGTTCCTTTTTATCCTGGGGCGCCGGCTTGATCGAGACCACTTCAAAAGCGGTGCTCTGCCCCGATACTGGGGCGTCGAGCGCCAGTCCAGCGAGAAGTCCAGCGAGAAGGCAAACGAGCGGACGCTTCATCATAGACTCCTCCTCGTTCAGGCGAATGGCAACGAGCTCTTCAGCGCTCGCCTTCAGTCTAGAATTCTAGCGCCAAACTGACCCACTACCCATTTCTTAGGCCCATGTCTTAGGCCCATGCCGAGTTCCCGCCGCATCCCGATTTCTCAGTCACAGCACTTCAAAATACCCCTACCAACCACATTCCAAAGCACTTTCCCTCCAGGCCGGCCCTCGAAATTTCCGGCCCTCTGTCATCCTGGTATCAGGAGGTGGACGCAAAATGTCCCCACAGAAACACGCCGCTCAAATCGCAAACGCGAAGTTATCGCACGGCGCCGTCACCGAGAAAGGCCGGCTCCGTTCCAGCGCGAATTCAACCCGTCACGGGTTGGCTAGCCGCAAACTCCGCATCATCCCTCCAGAGGACCGTGATGAGTTCAATGAGCTTTGCTCGGAGATGCTCCCGGCCCTCGCGCCCGACGGTCCTATCGAGAACCACCTCGCCGACCTCATTGTTTTCGACGAATGGCGCAGGATCCGCATTCGGGGACTTGAAAATGAAATTTTCGCGATGGGATTTACCAAGGCCAAAGACGAGTTCTTCGCCGGCGCCGAACTCTGGCTCTCGCACTCGAAGGAACTCGCAACATTAACGCTTTACGAACAGCGAATAACTCGCGTTCTGACTCAAAACAAGGCTGAGTTCGAAGGCCGCCAGTCCGCCCGCAAAGCCAGTGGCGCAGACCTCCTGGTCTGCGCGCTACCTCCTGCGCAAACTCAACAGCCGGAAGCGCCCCCAGCCAGTGGCGCAGACCTCCCGGTCTGCGCACTACCTACTACGCAAAGTCAACTGCCGGAAGCTTCCACTGCCGCCGCCGAACCTGCTGAATCCAAACCCGAGACCCCCGCTCCCGCCGAATCTTCGCCAGACGCGGTAACCGCCCCGGAGACCATCGGTGGGTTCGTTCGTTCGAGCGCCGCGGCGTCCCCCGTCCCTGCCGCCCAACTCCCGAATTCGACCGCGAAGCTGCCCGAATCGACGCCTGCCCCCATCCCAATTCCACAAGGAGCCCTTCGCAACGCCGCGTAATATGCCGAAGAGTGGCTCCATCACACCCGCAGCGGCGGAAGCCTCCCGGCCTGCGCAGGGCACATCGGGCAATACACGCTCCAACCCACACTCCCTCACTCGAAGTGTGCCTGCGGCGCACCCGCCGAATGCGGCGCAGGCGTGGCTTCCGATCCTCGCCGCTGCAAGCGCTTTCACACTTGACATAAAATAGACGCGAATGTCCACCCTCAATCGCCGAGAACTCCTCCAACGAGCCGCATCCGCCGCCTTGCTTGCGCCAGCCGCCTACGCGCAGGACGCTAAGATCGCCGGCCACGATATCGAAATCCAGATCGCGCCGGTCAGCGCGCACACCTTCCGCCTCACCGTCTTTCCGATTGAGAACGGCCAGCCCGCCGCTATCGCCGATGACGGATCGCTGATCCAATCCGCCTGGGGCGCGCCTATCGCCAAACAACGCGGAACGATCCACGCGCAAACCGTAAAGGCCGGCGGCGCCTCGATCCACATCGCGCCCGACCCGCTTTCCTTCACCATCCAGAACGCCGCCGGCGAAACCGTGCAGCAGCTCTCCATCGATCGCGAAACCGCGCTCGTCACTTTCCACACGGGCTCCGCGCCCATCCTCGGACTCGGCGAAGGCGGTCCGCAGTTCGACCGGCGCGGCCAAAGCTTCACCAATCGCAGCGGCCAGGGCGGCTATCAGTTGCGCACCTTCGGCGGACGCGTTCCGATCCCGTTCGTCATCGGATCCGCTGGATGGGCCATGTTCATTCACCAGCCGTTCGGCACGTTCGATTTCAGCGGCGCCGAAAGCAAGTTCACGCCGCTCTATCCCACCACGGCGATCTTCACTCCGCCCGCGGCGCAAGGGCAGCCGCCCACGCCGCCCGCGCACGCGCCGCTTCCTATCGATCTCTTCTTCACCACCTCGCGCGAGCCCGCCGTCATCATGGAAGAGTACGCGCGGCTCACCGGTAAGCCCGAGCTACCGCCGCTGTGGAGCTTCGGCTATCAGCAATCGCATCGCACTCTGGCAGGCCGCGAAGAGGTTCTCGCCGAGCTCAAGACCTTCCGCGAGAAGCAACTGCCCTGCGATGCCACCATCTATCTTGGCACCGGATTCTGCCCCTCCGGATGGAACACCGACAACGGCGAGTTCGGTTTCAACCAGAAGGTCTTTCCCGATCCCAAAGTCATGTTCGACCAGATGCATGCCGACCATTTCAAGGTTGTGCTGCACGTCGCGTATCCCACGGGAATCCCTCGCATGGAAGGCACGGTGAAGGATAAGTGCGACCCCGCGCGCCGCGCCGAGACGCAGCCGAGCTGTTACTGGGATATGCACCGGCCCGTCTTCGCGCAGGGCGTGGATGGATGGTGGCCCGATGAAGGCGATGCGCTCAACACGCCCAGCCGTCTGGTCCGCAACCGCATGTACTGGGAAGCGCCGCAGCTCGACCGGCCCAACGAGCGCCCTTACGCGCTGCACCGCAACGCGTATGCCGGCATGCAGCGCTACGCGTCGTTCCTGTGGTCGGGCGACGTCAACTCTCAATGGGAGACGCTCGTCCACCACGTCCCCAACGCGGTGAATACGGCGCTCAGCGGCATTCCGTATTGGGGGACTGACATCGGCGGCTTCGTTCCCACCGCCGAATACGATGGCGAACTCTTCACGCGTTGGTTCCAGTTCGCGGCCTTCAATCCGTTATTCCGGTCGCATGGCCGCATCTGGCCGCTTCACTTGCCGTGGGGGTGGAATGTGGGCCAGCCCAGCAAGGAAACCATGGATGAAACGCGCACCTACCATCCCGACCCCAGCGTCTTTCACAACGCCAGCGTGGAACCTATTTGCAAGAAGTATCTCGAGCTGCGCTACCGCATGCTGCCCTACTTATACAGTGCGGTTCGCGAATGCACCCAGACTGGAATGCCGATTATCCGCGCCTTGTGGCTGCATTATCCGGACGACGCCACGGCCGTCGCGCGCGGCGACGAATATCTCTGGGGCCGCGATATCTTAGTCGCGCCGGTAGTGGAGAAAGGCGCGACCTCGCGGACGTTGTATCTCCCACGCGGCATCTGGCACGACTTCTGGACCAACGAACGCCAGGACGGCGGCCGCGAAATCACGCGCAAAGTAGATCTTGAAACGACGCCGCTCTATGTCCGCGCAGGTGCGATTATACCGATGGATCCAATCCGCCAATACACATCACAGAAGGTAGATGGCGCCACAGACCTCCAGGTCTATCCCGGCGCCAATGGCAGTTTCCTACTCTATGATGACGATGGCGCTACCTTCGAGTACCGCAAAGGCGCCTGGACCGCAACTCAAATCACCTACAACGACGCCAAGCGCACCCTCTCGTTCCATGCCGCTCACGGCTCCCCTCAACGAAAGTTCAGAGTAAACGGCAAGTACATAGACTTCCAGGCCCGCAACCTAGAGATAAAGATATGAGTCACATTTCCCTCGGACCGCCGGCGGTCGTGTCGCCGGTGCGGCGCGTTCGTACGACAGGCCTCCGGCCTGTCGCTCCCGACCGACGAAATCGTTCTCAGGGAGATGCGGAGGTCCAACTCTAATGACGGCGTCCCCCCGACGTGGCGCAGGCCTCCTGGCCTGCGCACTCCTCTCCACAGCAACCGCCCTCGCTCAACCCACTTATTCCGACTTACTAGCTCAATTCCCCTATCGCAACCTCGGCCCCTTCCGAGCCGGCGCCTGGGTCGATTCCATCGCAGTCGCGTCGAAGCCCCACACCTTCTACGCCGCAGTCCGCACAGGCGGCGTTTGGAAAACCGTCAACAATGGGATCACGTTCGAAAACGTGACCGATAGCGCCGGCCTCAGCTCCGTAGGAGCGGTGGCCGTCGCCCCATCCGACCCAAACATCGTGTGGGTCGGCTCCGGCGATAACACCGTCACCCGCAGCGCCTACTACGGCAATGGCATGTACAAGTCGGCGGATGCCGGCGCGACCTGGCAACATCGTGGGCCTCGAAGATACGCAGCACATCGCGCGCATCGTGATTCATCCGACGGATCCGAATATCGTTTGGGTAGCCGCACTGGGACATCTCTTCTCGCCCAATGCCGAGCGCGGCGTATTCAAGACCACCGACGGCGGTCACACCTGGAAGAAGGTCCTTTACCGCACGGAGGACACTGGCGCAATCGACCTGATTATCGACCCGCGCGACCCGAATGTACTCTACGCCGCGCTCTATCAGGGCATGCGGCATCCTTGGCATCTCGACGATGGCGGCGTGGAATCGGGCATTTTCAAAACCACGGATGGCGGCGCAACTTGGAACAAGTTAACTAACGGATTGCCCGGGGGAAACGTCGGCCGCATCGGCCTCGATGTCTGCCTCACGCATCCCGACACCGTCTACGCGGTGATGGATAACTTCAATGCGCGCGCAGCCGGAGGGCGCGGCCCCCAGCCCATCGGCGGGGAAGTCTACCGCACCGATGACGCCGGCCGCTCCTGGCGCCGCACCAGCGCCGAGGGCGCGGACGTCTCGCGTAAGGCAGGGTATTCGTTCAACCAGATCCGCGTAGACCCGGTGAATCCTGATCTCATCTATGTTACAGGCTCCAACATGCTCTCATCGCACGATAGCGGCCGAAGTTGGACAGGCCTCGGCTATGGTGGAGGCAGCGGGCCAGCGCGAATACAGGTTTTCCGTGGGACCTTCGGCGATTTCCGCACGCTTTGGATCGATCCCGCCGATCCGGCGCACATGTTGGCTGGTTCGGATGGTGGCGTCTCCGTAACTTACGACGGCGGACGCACCGCCGATCACCTCTTCAATATCAAGTCGGGCGAAGTTTACGCCATCGGTCTCGACAACGCGCAACCGTATAACATCTACGCGGGCTTACAGGACCATGAAAACTGGAAAGGCCCAGTGAACGGACCGAACGGCGAAGTCGGCATCGAAGACTGGGTGACCACGGGCATCGGCGACGGCATGTATAACGAAGTCGATTCCACCGGCCGCTATCTGTACAACACGCAGGAATTCGGTAAAGCAGCGCGCGTCGATCAGGAACAGCATACGCGCACAGTGATCGCTCCTACTCGCACGGAGGGCCAGCCCTTTCTGCGGTTCAATTGGACCGCGCCGATCCGCGTTTCGCCACACGACGACAAAGTGATCTACGCCGGCGCACAGGTGCTATTCCGCTCGACCGACCGTGGCGATAGCTGGAAGGTGATTAGTCCCGATCTAACCACCAACGATGCCGCGAAGATCACGCCGCCGCCCAATACCTCGATTCAGTTCTGCACCATCACCACGATTGCGGAAAGCCCGGCGCAGGCCGGAGTGATCTGGGTGGGAACCGATGACGGCAAAGTACAGGTGACGCGCGATACCGGCGTGCATTGGTTCGACGCCACGGCAAAGATCGCCGCCGCCGGAGGCCCGGCCGATGCGTGGGTGACGCGCGTCTATCCTTCGCGCTTCGAGGCCGGCGTCGCATATGTGACCAAGAGCCGCCGCCGATTCGACGACTTCCGTCCTTTCGTATTCCGCACCGCCGATTACGGAGCGACATGGCAGAATCTGTCGAACGGGCCTGCCCTCCGCCGCGAACGTCATCGTCGAGGATTCGGTCAAGCCGGCGTTGTTATTTGTCGGAACCGACACGGGCATCTTCACTTCGTTTGACCGCGGCGAGCGGTGGTTCGCACTCAAGTCGAATATGCCCGTGGTTCCGGTGCAGGATCTTCTGGTCGCAGGCCCGCGAGGGCGACTTAGTCGCCGGAACCTACGGGCGTGGAATCTGGCAGGCGCACATTGCGCCTCTGCGCGAAATGGGTGGCGATTTCCTGACGCAGGACGCCGCGTTGTTCGCGGTGCAGCCGTTCGCCACTCGCCGTGGACGCGCCTGGGGTAACTTCAAGCTCTACGGCGACCGCTATCCTGTAACTCCCAATGAGCCGAACGCGATGACTATTGCGTATTACCTATCGAAAGAGATGCCGGTTTCCCTAACTATCGCCGATGCCACCGGCAAGCCCGTCCGCAAGTTGAATGGGCCCGCCAAAGCAGGCATCAACCGCGCGCTTTGGGACCTGAACGACGATGCGCGCAATCCCCTGCCCCCGGGCGATTACGTAGTAACTCTCAACGCCGCCGGCCGAGATTACAAGCAGACAGCGAAGTTTCTCTCGCGTGCGCCCGAGGACTCTCCGCGAGGAGGACGATTCTAACACTTGCCCACCAAAAACAACAGGCTCCCGGAGTTACCGGGAGCCTGTCAATTCAGTGCGGCTATTGCCCGTGCTACTGGATGGCTACCGTCACCCCAGTCTGCGAGTTGGTAGTACCGACCGTGACTACCACCGGCTGCGCCCCGCTCGAAACCGAAGCCGGGATCAGCACGTTGACCTGCATCACGCCGTAGACTAAGCCGGGCGCCGAACCGGCGTACTGTATCGTCGCGGGAACACCGCCGACGGTGGCCGTCACCTGTTGCACCGGATGGTTCAAGCCGGTGCCGTCACCGGGCGCCAATTGGCCCGTGGTGCTGGCCGGACTGGTGACGCCTTCGCCGGTCATGTAGATCGCGATCACGGATCCTTTCGCGGCGGGATTGCTTGAGCTATTGCCGGAGAGGTTCTGATCGAGAATTGCCCCCTGGCCGGTACCAGCCTGATTGAGCGTGTAAATGCCCGGAACGGTGGTGGCCACGTTATAAGCGATCCCGCCCGAACTTACTCCGAGATAACTCACCTGGACCATGGTGGTCGCCCGTCCGGCGATGCCGTAGGGAACCATCACGTTCACCTGTCCGTTGGCAACGGCGATGATCGGCGCCGCGACGCCATCGAAGAGAACCTGCGTGTTGGAAAGCGTGGTCGGGTACGAGTTATTCGTGATCGTCGCCGATGACAGGGTCGACGGGCCGAAATTGGTTCCGAAAACAGCCACTTCCTCACCGGGCGAGAGTGCGCCTGCAGCATAGCTGGCGGCGTTGATCACCGCAGCGATTGCCGGAGTAGGCGCGGCCGTAACCGCTAACTTCACCGTCACTGTCGCGGGGGTTGCGCCATTCTGGCTGCTGGAAGCGATGGTTATCGTTCCCGTATAGCTTCCCGCCGCTAGCCCTTGAGGATTCACGGCTACCGAGATGCTTCCGGGCACGGAACCCGTTGCCGGAGTCGCCGAGAGCCATGTGCCGCTGTTCGAAGTGGTAACCGTAGCGGTGTAGGGGAACATGGCGATTGTGCCCGCTCCAGCAGCCCCTTGAGGCCGTAAGTTGGACGGTCTGCGCCGCCGGCGCCGTCGAATTCAGTGTGTAGCCAAAGTCGACGTCGCCGGACTCGCCGTAATGGTAACGGGAGTAACCACGTTGAGCGTCACGTTGTAAGTGAGTGGGCTTCCCGAGGCGCCGGGCGAGGTTGATTGTAACTGTGCCCGTGTAGGCGCCCACCGGCAAGGCTCCGGCATTGGCGGATACCGTCACCGTTCACGGAGTAGTCCCGCTGGCCGGAGTCACCGTCAGCCAGTTACCCCCGTGGTGGTCTGCCGCTTGCCGTGAAATTGATCGCCCCGGGAGATCCCGCAAGCGCGATGGTTTGCACAGCAGGCGCCGCGCCACCGGCCGCTTGCGCGAAGATCAATCCGGGGGCTGTGGGAGCGGGCGTTGCCGTGAGGGTTCCGGAGGTCACGGTGAGAGTAACGGTGATTGTCGCCGGGCTATTAGCCGCATTAGGCGAGGTCACCGTCACGGTTCCATGTAATTTCCAGGCGAGAGGTTTGCCCCATTGACAGAGATAGAAAGGGACGCCGGCGTGGTTCCGGTGGTTGGCGTGACCGAGAGCCAGTTCGTCCCGGCAACCGCGCTATTCGCCGCCGCCGTGAAATTGAGGACGCCGCCGTTGCCGGTGACCTGCACGGTTTGGGCGGGTGGATTCGAGCCACTGCTCGTGAAGGAGAAAGCAAGCGATGTTGAGCTCACGGTCAGCGAGCCAGAGCTGACTTGGAAAGTGACCGGGATGGTGACCGGGCTATTCGCCACGCCCGCGGACGTGATGGTGATCGCCCCCGTGTAGGTACCCGCCGAGAGGTTTTGCGGGGCCACGAAGACGGTGATTTCGTTGCTGCCGGCCGCGGTGGTGCCGCTCAGCGAGGTTATTCCGAGCCAGCCATTGCCTCCGGTGGTTGTGCTAGCGGTCACAGTGTAGCTGAGGGGCGTCGCGGTGGGACTGGTGCTGTTCACGAGAATCGATTGCGTACCAGTGGATCCGTTTACCGAAGAGGAGAAGGTCAGCGAAGATGGGCTCACCGACAACAAAGGAGTGGTGCTCACATACAGCGTTACCGGAATGGTAAGCGGGCTGTTGACAGCCGCATCGCCGGTCGCAGGGTTAGTAGCGGTCACTGTGATTGTGCCAGTGCAGGTTCCGGCGGTAAGGCTGCTTAAGTTCGAAGGCGCAATCGTGAAAGAGCTATTCGTCGATCCCGAGGTGGCGCCGCCCAAAACAAGCCAGTTCACGCTAGCGCAGGTGGTCTCCGTCTCCGTCACCGAGTAGGTCAGAGGGGCGCCGGTGCTGCTGGTGAGATTGATGGTTTGAGTAGTAGGCGCCGTTTGACCTATCTGATAAGGGAAAGTGACAGGTACAGGGATGGAACTCGCGTTCGTCAGGATGGAAGGATCGTTCGCTACCGTCAGCGTTACCGGGATAGTCTGCGAGGCATTTCCCGCCGCTACGCCGGGCGCAGGCGCGACGACTACCGACCCCGTATAAGTACCGGGCAACAGCCCGGCGATGTTGGCGACTGTTACCGTGAAGGGCGTTCCAGTGGTGGTAGTAGTGGGGGAAACGGAAAGCCAGTTGCCGCCTGAGGCCGTCGTAGCGGAGACCGTGATCGGCATCTGGCTCGCCGTGGGCGCACTCGGCAGCACCGCGGTGGATTGCGCGGTTATGCTCTGCGAAGGCGGCGGATTGCCGCTCGAAAACTCGTAAGCAAAGGTCAAAGGCTGGGTCGGCACAATGAGAAACGGATTCGAAGAAATCTGCAAATTGATCGGAATACTGCCCTGCGAAATCTGGCCGCCGGCGGCCGCCACCTGAATGCTGCCGGGCGTATAAGTCCCACTGGGCAGATCGGCCGCAGTGTTATACGAGATTACCGCCTGCCCCGCGCCTGCCGCCGGAATGGTTCCGCTCGCCGGGTTTACGGTAAACGCCGCTACATTTTGGGAGTTGTTGATTACCGGGGGTTGGCCAAAGTTGAACGTCAGCGGAGTCGTGCTGGTAGTGGCCAAGGTTACGGTCTGTTGCAAGCCTACGTTGTTGGGAGTGCCTCCACTCTGGTAATAGAGATTCACTGAGGTAGGCGATACCGTCACCGGAGGCAAGGGATTGACCGTAAGCGTCACTGGTACACTGAGTGGCGAAGTCCCGGATTGGCTGATCGTCACCGTTCCCTGATAAGTAGCCGCCGTCAGGGTGCTGAGGACCTGGGGGTTCAACACGACATTGACCTGGTTGCTGCCGAAGAGTTGCGCAGTCAGCCAATTTCCCCCGGTCGCGGTCGTGAAAGAAACGGAAAGGGTCTGGACTTGGCCGTTGATGGTAAGCGTTTGGCCTTGCGGAAAGGTAAGGCTGTTCGCGGTGTACGCGAAACTGAGAGACTGCGGGCTTACGGCGATCGCGCCAACCGTAAAGGTGACCGGCACCAATATGGTTTGCGTTGCCGTGAGAACTTTGAGGGTATCGTTATAAGTCCCCGTGGACAAGACGGTCGGGCTGGTGGGGTTAGCCGTGACCTGGAATGCCGTCGTAGCGCTTACGGTGGCGCTGGTTGGCGAGACCGTCAACCAAGTCTGCGTCGGCTGCACCGCAACAAAAGCGCTGCCCCCCGTCGATGTAATATTCAATGGTTGAGAAACCGCCGGTCCACCAAACAACCCCGTGAAACCCAGCGTAGCTGGACTAACGGATACAGTTTGCGCGCTCGCAACTCCCACCGCGATTAGCGCCAGAGAAATCGGAATACTTCTTAACGTCTTCAATTGAACCTCCACGGAGTTGGCCGTTCGCTTACGGAACTGGCCGTGTGGCCTTCATGCACGCTTCCGGCCATGCGCGAGATCGGGTCGCGGGCTCATGGCGGAATTCGAGTTATATGCAAGAGAAGCGCCACCTTATGGCATTTTCAGCGAGCTATCTCTCTTCCGGCTGCCGAAACGCTTCAGGATCGCGCAGACACACCGCGTGTAGCGCACGGCCACAGTTGGTCACACTTGGTGAGAAGCGCCATAAAGGTGGTGAAGGCGAATGTACTCAATTACACCGGACGGCGCATCTAAATCGGCATTAGTGAGGTTGAGACGTCTTCGCAGTACCGGACGACGAAGTTATTAATTTCACTTCATCCAGCCGATCGGCTTTTATCCCGGCAGGCGCGTCATAGGAGTAGCCGGGGCGGCTGACCACGATAAATCGCACGGATCGGGCTACGTCCTCGCCACCGATGCCAGGTGCGTAATTCCGCGAAGGCGTCAGCGCCGATGATGAAAAATAGTTCGTCCTCCGGGCGGAGGCGTGGCGCGCAGTTTCTGAATGGTGTCGATGGAATAGCTGCAGTCGGCGCCCTCTTCCAGCCGCGAGACCTCGAAGCGCGCATCCAACACGCAGGCGATCTCGACCATACGGACGCGGTCCTCGTAGGGCGCATGAGTGACCCCGCCCTTGTGCGGAGGGCGGTAGGTGGGGACGAACAATACGCGATCGAGATGAAACTGATCGGCTGCCGCGCGGGCCACGGCCAGATGGGCGTTGTGTATGGGGTCGAACGCGCCCCCGAAGATCGCGACTCTATCCGGTCAATCACGCGCGCTCAATCTTCACGGAATTGATCCGCACTTCCTTAACGGGCCGGTCCTGCGAGCCGCGCGGAACTTCGGAGATCTTCTTCACCACGTCATACCCTTCGATGATTTCGCCGAAGATGCTGTGCTTGTTGTCGAGCCACGGCGTGGCGGCCACGGTAACGAAGAACTGGCTGCCGTTGGTGTTGGGCCCGGCGTTGGCCATGGAGAGGAAGCCGTGCTTGCCGTGCTTCAGATCGGGGTGGAATTCATCGGCGAACTTATAGCCCGGGCCGCCGCGGCCGGTGCCTTCCGGGTCGCCTCCCTGAATCATGAAATCGGGAATGACGCGGTGGAAAATGGTGCCATCGTAAAACGGCTTGCCGGTTTTCTTGCCCTCGGCCAGGGAAACGAAGTTGTCTACGGTTTTGGGAGTCTTGTCTTCGAAGAGCTTGGCTTTGAACTTGCCTTCGGTGGTATCGAAAGCGGCAAAAATTTCGTTGGGCATCGATCAAATTGTAGCAACCGGCGCGCGCTCATTCCGCGCGGCGCGTGACGTTAGTTCATTCCGAAGTGACGTACCACGTCATGTCAATGTCTTCCTGGATACCAATCTGCCCGGGATATTTCTTCTCATCGTGTTCGGACCCAAAAACGTGCGCGAGCGCCTCGGCTTTATCCACGCCCGACGCCAGCACGAGGGTGTGCTTCGCCGCCAGAAGCACGGCGGGCAGCAGCGTCACGCGCCACTGATTGAACTTCGCCGCGTAGGTGGCGGCGGCGAGATTCGTGCGGTCCTCTATCAGCGGGTCGCCGGGGAAGAGGCTGGCGGTGTGCGCGTCCGGACCGATGCCGCGGTGGATGACGTCGAAGGCGTGCGGCAGCCCGGCGGCATATTGGCGCGCAGCTTCGTGGGGATCGATCTCGCCCAAGATGCGGTGCACCTGAGCGGGCGGAATTCCGGCGGGCTGCAACAGATACTCGTTCGCCATTTTGTAGTTGCTGGCGGAATCGGTGGGCGGGACGCAGCGCTCATCCACGAAGAAGATATCTACGCCGGTCCAGTCGAAACCGGCTGCGGCCATTTTGGCGAACATGGGCTTCGGCGAGGAGCCGCCGGAAATGGCGATGTTGGCGCGGCCGTTCGCGTCGCGCGCTGCGGCGACGAGCGCGAGCATTTGCTGGGCGCAGGCCTCGGCCGCGGAGGCGTCCGTGGCGCAGACGATGCGGCGCGCGCTCACTTTTCCGCTCCGCAAAGTCGTTGGGCGGAAGCAAACGCGCGCTCGAATACGGCATCGCGCCCGGTGATGCGCAACTCTTCTTCCATGAGCGAAAAATCGGTGGCGGGGCGTAAAGGGTTGCACTGCGAAAGGCCGCCTACCGTAACGATGAGGCGCCCGTCACTCTTCGAGAGTTCGGCCGACCAGCCGGGCGCGGCGAGTTCGATGCTGTGCGGTTCCCCGGACGAATCGCCGCCCGAACGCTCCAGGTGGAACTCGGGGTGAACGCCGATGTCGCCAAGGACGTCCATCACCCAGGCGCCAAAATAACAGGCGCTCAGCGGCGGTTCGCCATTCGTAGTCACCGTGACTTTGGATATCCGCGGCAACTCTGCCAGGTTCTGACGATTTTCGAAGACTTGCGAGAGCACGGCGCGCCAGCGAGTGAGCCGGGTCCAGGAGAGATCCGCGACGCGTGTGCCGTTAGCTGCAATGCCCGCGATAAGCGCGAGCGCCTCGCGCACAGCGGGCACTTCCTTGCCGTCCACGATCACACGCTGCGCCATGGCGGCGATTGCGCCGAATTCGGGCATGGCAGCAACGCGCGCGCTACGGCACCATACAATCAAAGGCAGATCGGGTACGGCGAGCGGCAGAATTACGGAAGGCAGATCCCCGAGGGCAGAGTCGGACGCCGTAATCTCCACTTGCTCGCAGCAGACCTGGCGCTTCTGGCCGAACGGCCTCCAGCATTGGGAATAAACGCGCTCGCCGAGTTGTCGCTCACCCGCCCCTTGCAGGCGCACAACGAGGGTGCGCGCCGGATGCTCGGGCATCAGCGCAGCGATGATCTCGCCGAGAGCCGAGAAATCCTCTGCCTGTTCGGCGAGCGTGACTAACGTCATCGAGCAGGCACGAAGCGCGCCGTCGCCCTCGCCCGAGGGGTCGTGGCTTAAGGCCGTCCACATTTCGGCGAGCTCGCGCAGAATTTTCTCTGGGGCGATGGTTCCGATTGAAGTCGTACCCATTACGGTTTCCTCCATACGTGACCGCGCCGCGCCAGCATCTCATCCGCGGCCGCCGGTCCCCACGTACCTGCCGCATAGTTCGGGAAATCGAATTTCGTGTTGCGCCATACGTTCTGAATCGGCTCGACCACGCGCCAACTCGCCTCTACCATATCCTGCCGGGTGTAGAGCGTAGGGTCGCCGATGATGGCATCAAGCAGCAGGGTTTCGTAGGCCGAGGGCGACCGTTCGCCGAAGCTCGAACCGTAATTGAAATCCATCGAGACGGGGCGCAACTTCATGCCGGCGCCAGGGCGCTTCGAAAGAAACTTCAGCGAAATGCCCTCTTCCGGCTGGATGCGCACGATGAGCAAGTCGGGAGAAGCGTCGGGGCATTCCCCATCGAAAATCGCGAGCGGCGCGGGGTTGAACTGAATGGCGATTTCCGTGACGCGCTTGGGCAACCGCTTGCCCGTGCGCACGTAGAATGGCACGCGCGACCAGCGCCAATTGTCGACGAAGAAAGTTGCCGCGGCGTAGGTATCGGTTTGCGAATCGGGTTTGACGCCGTCTTCCTGGCGGAAGCCGGGGACGTCCTTACCGCCGATGTTGGCCGGTCCGTACTGTCCGGACACGGCGTTCTGCCGAATCTCATCCGGCGTCATGGGGCGTATGGAACGCAGCAGCTTCGATCGCTCGTCGCGCACAGCGTTCGGCGTTGAAGCCAGCGCTGGGTTCCATGGCGATGGTGGCCATCACCTGCAGCAGATGGTTCTGGATCATGTCAGCCAGCGCGCCGGCTTCCTGATAATAGGCGCCGCGGCCTTCGACGCCGATGGATTCGGCGGCGGTGATCTGCACGTGATTCACGTAGCGCAGGTTCCACAACGGCTCGAAAATGCCATTGCCGAAGCGGAAGGCCAGAATATTCTGTACGGTCTCTTTTCCCAGGTAGTGATCGATGCGGTAGACGTCTGATTCGGCAAAAACCTGGTGCAGTCTGTCGCTTAGCTCGCGCGCGCTGGCAAGATCGTGCCCAAACGGCTTTTCAACGATGAGGCGGCGCCACCCGTTCCCTTTACCCATGCCGGCCGCGCCGATGCCGAGCGCGGCAGGCGCGTACTGGCTGGGCTGCGTGGAGAGATAGAAGAGCACGTTGCCGCCGGTGTGGCGTTGCTGCTCGACCTCTTTCAATTTGGCGGCAACATCCGTATAGACCTTCGGGTTGTCGATGTCGCCAGCGACGTAGAAAAGACCGGCGGCGAAGGTCTTCCATAGGTCGTCCTCCACCTCGGTGTCCTCGGAAAACTCCTTCACCGCTTCCCGCATCTTCTCGCGGAACTGATCGTCGCTCATTGGCGAACGCGAAATGCCGATGACGGCGAATCCGGCGGAAAGGCGGCGGTCATAGGCCAAGCGGTAAAGCGCGGGCATGAGTTTACGCTTGGTGAGGTCGCCATTAGCGCCAAAAATGACCATGGCGCATTCGGGCACGCGCCGCTCGAACCGGAGCGGGTCTTGGAAGGGGTTCTCTTGCGGCATCGATCCCAAAATAACATGGGCGAGTGTGAGGATTTCGTAACGGAAGACGCAAAAACGCTTGCGACGAGAACAACGGCGTCACGAGCGCTGCTCTGAATCAACTGCCGGGTCCCGCCTATAATCAGATTAGTGGACCTCGAAAAGACCCTTTTACGTAAAGTTGGCGAAGCCATTCACCGCTTTCAAATGATTCGCGACGGCGACCGCGTGGCGGTAGCCCTATCCGGCGGTAAGGATTCGGCTACGCTGCTCGAAGCGCTGCTGCTCCTTCGCGACCGCGCCCCCATCGATTTCACAGTTTGCGCTTTCACCGTCGAGCAGGGTAAGTTCTTGCGTCCCATCGAGCCTATCGGAGAGTATCTTAAGCAGCGCGGCGTCCAGTGGACTTACTTCCGCGATAACCCATCGATGCAGTTACTGGAAGACCAGCCCGACCATGGCTGCGATCTTTGCAGTCGCTTTCGCCGCCGAGCGGTGTATGAGATTGCGCGCGGCCTCGGAACCAACGTCATCGCCTTCGGACATACCGCCGATGATTTCTGCGAGGCGCTACTGCGCAACACCATGTTCACCGGCAAGTTAAGTTCGCTTCCGCCCATCACCAAATCACGCGATGGCGAATTCCGGCTTATCCGGCCACTGGTGTTCGTTACGGAAGACATTACGGCCGCTTATGCCGAATCGCTCGGGATTCCCGTGATTCCCTGCGGTTGCTCGCAACGCACTGGGACGGTGCGCCGTTCCTTGCGCGATATCTTCGCGGAACTCGAACAGGATTATCCACATTTGAAAGAGACTATGCTTTCCGCGATGGGGAATCTGGATACCGGCCGCCTTCTCGATCCGCGCTTCCTCAATGTGGAACAGGAAGAACCGCGGGAATTGCTGCCGATTCTCGGCTAATTAAACGCCGTTCGATGTCATAACTCGCGGGCTTAGTTCACGTTGCCAACGAATCGTGGCCTCTCGATTGACCCCCAAAAGAGAGTCAACATCCACGACAAGTAATCAAACTTAACAAACGGCGCAGTAGGCGACGAATGAGGTCATACCGATGTCGAATCTGCTTACGAAGCTTATTATCGAACCTGGGCGGAACGTTAGGTTGAGGGACACAGGCATATGTTGCAACCGCCTCACCTTATGTGAAGCGCCTTCGCGGAAGATCCAGGCAGTTTTAAAGAAAGTGGCCCACCTGCCGGCTCCAAATCATAAGGAATTCTTCGTCGAGCCTGGGACTGAGGTGAAATTGGGCGATATCGACCCCGGTTACCACGGGGCTCACGCGTCACGCGAAACCGCCGATCCCGAGACGAGCTCGCTCGTTCTGAAATTGGATCGCTTGCAGTACCTAATGTATGCCGAGAGTAAGCATTCGCTCCTGATTGTCCTTCAAGGGTTGGACGCGTCCGGCAAGGATGCTGTGATTCGACACGTCCTTGGAAACATGAACCCGGCCGGATGCCGAATCGTTTCATTCAAACGGCCCAAGCCCGAGGAACGCGATCATGATTTCCTTTGGCGAGTGCACCCGCATCTCCCCGCCCGAGGAGAAGTGGCGATTTTCAACCGCTCTCACTACGAGGACGTACTCGCGGCTCGCGTCCACAATCTGGCTGAAGTCAATTTGTGGTCCAAACGTTACGACTTGATCAACGACTTTGAACGGCTGCTCGCGACGGAAAACAACACAACAGTACTCAAATTTTTCCTGTACATCTCGAAGAAAGAGCAATTAGCCCGGTTCAAGCAGCGGCTCGATGACCCAGCGCAACGCTGGAAAATCAGCGAAGCCGATTACCAGGAGCGGGCTTTCTGGGGCCGTTACACGGAGGCGTTCGAAGACATGCTCAGCAAGACAAGCACTTCGTACGCCCCGTGGTTTATTATCCCGGCAAACCACAAATGGTTCCGCGATCTGGCGGTATCGCAGATCGTAACCCGCACCCTGGAAGACCTGGATATGAAGTGGCCGGCGCCGGCTGTAGATCTCGCCGACATTCGCCGGCGTTATCACGCCGAGGAGAAGGAAGCCGAAGCCTCCTGATACTAGCGGGCGCGAATCCGGCGCGCCCTCGGGTTAGCCCCGTACACCCGAACACAACATAAGTAGGCGCGCCGAAGCTCTCGCTGCGGCGCGCCGTTTCATTACTGAGCTTTGAACAATAGAGAGACAATTGCCGTTACCAGCGGGACGCCGGGCGGAAGCCCGGCGGCAGGCCGAAAGGCCTGCCCCACGACGTCCGGTTCGTCTCCAAACTGGCTTTTGTCTTTTGGCTTCTGGCTAACTATCGCGTGAGGTGGGTGAGACTAGCGGGGAAGTCCGGCAGGGTTCGGCCGCGGTGAGACGAATCTCCTCCGTTGGTTGCGGTCTTCGCGCGCCCAACTGACAACGAGCCCAGCGATACAACTCGCCGCAGTCCGCGATCCCCATCATCAGGAATGGCAGTGGGTCATCCAGGGCAAAACACGCCGCTTCCTGGACGCCGCGAAGAGATGAGGCCCATTCCTTCAATGACAGGGAGCCTTCCCGCAGCAAACGAAATGCCGTGAACAGATCGAAGTCTTCGACAATCCACTTGCGACCCTCGACCGCTTGCCACGCAGGTATCGACTGGCCGGTCATATCGAGGTAGAGCATGCGGGCCACGTCCAAACCGTTGCTGGCTGCAAAGAGACGGAAGGTGCAGCCAATGCGTGGGTTGACGTCCAACACCTTGTATTGGCCGTCACGCCGATCGTATCGGTATCCGATATCGAGGATTCCACGGTAACCAATGGCCTTCATGAAGTAAGCCGTCGTCTTCTCCACTGTCTCGTTACGGAGACAAATTCCGAGACTGGTCACGCCGGTGTTCACCGGGAAGCGGCGAATCTTCTTGCCGGTAACTCCAAAGACGCATGCGGAATTCTTATCGAAGTAGCCATCGAACATCCAGTCATCGCCGGGGATGATATTCCTGAATGAGGAAGCTGGGTGTTTCGCGATCTTTGACTTTGGCGTACAAGGCGAGAAGTTCGCCGGGCGTATGGATAATGAACTTTGTCCCTCCGGTATCGTGGCGGAAGGCGTCCGCATCGGTCGCTTTGACCATCACGGGGAAGACTGCCGTTTCGAGAAACCGCTCGACGTCCTCTTTCGAATGCGGAGCCACCGACTGCGCGGTTGGTAGGCCGCATCGACGGGCGAGATCTTGCATGCGGCTCTTGTCGCACAGAGTCCGGACCAGCGAAGCATCCTGAAGTGGGAATCGGTACGCTTCACTCAGGGCTGCCGCATGGTCCGCGACCCAAATCGTCCACCGATCGGTGGTAGGGATCAGAAGCGGCCGGCCGCCAAGTTTTCGCCCGATGTCTAACAGCCGGGCCACGCCCTCTTCGGGCGCGCCGTTCTCGATATTCAAAAGAAACCGGCCGCGGCAATACCGGGAACTGAAGGCTGGGTCCCACCAGGAAGCATGGACGTAGTAAACCGGTACGCCCAGACGGCCGAGGCTTCGTACGATGCCCAGGCCTCCATGATGGCCCGATCCAAGAATGACCACTCGGGTTGCATGGTCCATTGAGGTCTCGCTCAATACTCAGCTACGATCTCTGCCGGCCATTCGCTCCGGTTTGCAGTCTCGCGGAGAGGTTCCAGGGATTTCTCCTCGTAAACCTTCCGCACCTCTCCATTGCGGAGAGAGAAGGCAGCGCGCAGGTCGCCGATGTGGCCGAATATGAACTCCAGGTCTTTGAGTCGGCCGGTGCGCTTGAGGAAGTCGACGCTCCGGCTGGCAAGGCAGGCTTCAGGGGGAGCGTCGCGCCAGCAGTCCACTAACGCCTCGGTTTCTACATTTTTCGGACGGTATCCCTGGCTCATCAACTCACGGGCGATCCAGGCGCAGCATGCCTGATCTTCCTCCCGGAACTCGCCCAGGCTGCCCGCGCCGATGACCGCCACTTTATCGTGACGGCCGGCCAGATAAGTTGACAGGAAGGAGTAATCCCGAAAGCAGCTCAGATAGATCGCCTCAGATCCGGCGGCTTCGTGAATTACTTTTGTTCCCGAAGAGGACACTAGCACTAGAGGCCGATGTGTGTCTTTTCGGCCGTTAAGCTGCGCAGGGCTATTGTCCATTTCGAAGCCAGCCGGAATGCTGCCGCCGGACTCACCCGCGAGAAGGGGATGCGCGAATTTCCGGGAAAGGGCTAGCGCCGCGTCAATGGTCGGCGCCGGAAAGCAGCGCCAACCGTTCGCAGCAGCAGTGATTGCCGTGGTCGTGGCGCGAATGACATCCACAGCCACGATTGTCCATCCAATCTTATACTTACTCACGCTCTCCGCTAAGTAATCGATGGCTACCGTTTTCTGCACAGCTCACCGTCCTTTCAGTCCCGTTAGGGCCTTTGGCTACTTGCTCTCACGCTATTGTCAAACCGCTTGCTTGCGCGCGCGGCTCCGTTCGGAGCCACAGGTTAATGAGATGGATTCGTTGGCGCCGCCGCCGAAAGACTGCCGTAAGACTTAAGATGCCTGGAGGATGGGTTCCATAATCAGGCGAGGGCGAAGATTCTCGCGGCAAAAAGCGTCGGAGTGCAAGCCCCGCCGGTAGATCTCCACGCGCAGTAATTCTTCCAGACGGACATTGCACAGCCGCACCTTCGGTCCAAAGTGATTGAGGAGCGCAAACTGGCTGGGCTTGTTGGGTGCTTCGAACGTTACGATGTCGAGGCCGAACTCTTTGGCGAATCTGTCGGCCAACGCTCCGTTGAAGTCTCCGGCGTCATCGAAAAGCCCGACGCCCTTGGCGCTCTCGCGGGCTTCCACCACCAGCTCCAGAGCGCCCGCTTCCAGCCAGCGCCGCCCCTGAGCGATTAATTGCCCCGTGACGTCTGAATTAAAGGCTCCGCCGTGCTTCTTGCCGAGTTCGAACTGTACGTCGAGGCCTCTCTTCGCGGCCATGCCCAGCACTTCCCGAGCGGAGAGCGGCATATCGGTGAAACCCTCGCCACACTCGATACGGGTGAAGCCGATGCCGGCGCACAAATCCAGGTAAGCCGGAAGACGGTCCTGTGCGACTGCGATCTCGAATGGCCCGCCGCCCGTGACTGTGGGCACACGATGCTTTATCGCGGCGGCTACCTTCCGGCGCACGGCCTCTTCTTTCCCCACCATCCAACAGGCCATGGAGACTTTCAGGATGGCCATCAGATGCGAGCTTTGCTCCAGGTGGCTTTCTAGGGTAACTGGGTCGTAGCCCGGGTCGAACGGGCTGGTTAATGGGGGCATCTCGGGAACGCCGATCAGCCTTAAGTAATCGTGAGTGTGAATGCTGCTTCCGTTAATCATAAATGTGCCTTTCGAATCCGGTTAAAAACGTTCCGTCCGCGATGGCCTTTCGCGCACGGTTACGGTCGAAATTCCTTTCGATGGCGCCAGTGCGCACTCCGTCGAGCGAGCGCCGCGGCATCTCGCGAACCTGACAGGGAGCCGTTCTTTCGCGACCCCGTTCCATCCGGGCGGCGACCTGTCCCATGGTCATAACCTCGACGTCCCCACGGTCACGAACTCGGGTCAAATGCTCCAGCATGTCTTCAAACATGGAAAATCCGTCCGGCGATTCCGTAAGGTTCTCGGGATGAAGGCAGAAGTGAAAGATCCCTCGATGACTCGCAGCGGCGGCCACTCCGCGCTTGAACCGCTCGATGCGTGAGTGCAGTCCCGCCACCCGCATCCTTGACTTCCGAATCGAGTAGAGGAACAGGGAAGATGGTATGTTCCAAAGGCCCGGCAGAGTCTCTTGCGGCCACACAGGCAGTGGCGTGGAACAGCGCAGCTCGTCGAGTAGCCGCGCCAACTTACCTGTAAGCGTCGGCCCGAGTTGGAAGGAGCGCGCCACAGTGCGTCCACGGAAGCACCTGATGCCATATTCAGGCAGCAGGTCGTGATATGCCTCCTGTTCGCGGCCGAAAGAGAACGAGAGAGGACTTACAAGAGCTTCTTCCAGGGCCTGGATACCCTCGGCCAGTTCCCACTCCACGACAGGCCGCGTTGCTCGCGGATCGGTCCAGATGAAATGCGTCAACCCACCGTGAAGGCCGACCTCTTGTACCGGGTGCATCCTTTGCAAACGCTGAACAAAAGACCGGCGGTACCAGAGCGGACTCGTCGTCTCCACGCCGCCCGGAATTCTCGTGGTCCATTCGATCGGCAGTCCCGCCATTCGGCGATCGCTCAGCCCGGCGCCGCGGCAGAGCGCCATGCCGCCCACCACGAACCAGGTGACGCTCAAGCCAGCGCCCGCGATGGATGCGAGAAGCTTCGTATGAGCCTCAAGCGCGCCGGGATACCGGCGATCGAACGCCTCATCGGTCAAAAGGTCCAAATAGCCCCAAATCTGTTCGGTATCGAGGGACAGGATGACTACGCCGCGATCAAACTGTTTGCGAACCTCGAAGTGCTCGACAGCCATAAGAGTCCTCAATGCGTTATGAAGGGATCGCCGTTCCGGTGATATCGGCGGACCAGGCTGGCACTCGCCCAGCCTGGCGGCAAGCCTGAAGGCTCGAAATAAATGCATGCGCGACGGCGTCGATGTCGCGGCTTTCTAACGCGGCGTAGTTCGGCAATGTGATCAGGCGATCCGCGACCGATTCAGCCACCGGACATCCGCCCGCATATCCAAAGCGATTGGCCTCTTTAACCACTTCGCTGTAAATCCTGGATGTGTCGGCAAACTTCGCCCACATCGCGGCCATCATAGCGGCACGCTCGTCGCGGTTTCGCACCAGCACCGGAAACAGGTGATAGTTGTATCGCGTTCCCGGCCGTTCGCGGGGAATCACCACGTCTTCGGTATCGCCCAGGCATCGCAGGAGTTGCAAGCTATTTGCCCGCTGCAACGCCACTCTCTCTTGCAAACGCGCCGCCTGGCGGCACGCCACCGCCGCCCATGAGCGCTGAATCGCCCGCAAATCCAGGCACGGCTCGAGGAGCGCCAAGTCTTCAGCCCACCGGCGCATTGGTCTTCCGAAGATTCCATAGAGGCGGCGGTGGAACACAGCCGCCTTTGCCGCCAGAAGGGCCACGGTGCGTAACTCCTCCAATCGAGAAGGCGGGGAAAGCGATCGAACCTGATCCGCCAGCCTGGGCGCAAGGCTTGTGTCATTCACGACGGCGAGCCCGCCGCCGCCTGCCGGCCAGTACTTGGTTGAAGCAAAACTGTAAAAGGTGGCTACTCCAAAACTGCCGGCCGCCCTCCCATTCCAATAACTGAGAGGCGCATGGGCAGCATCTTCGATTACCGGGACGCCTCTCGCAGCCGCCATAACAGCCGGCATTTCCGCGAGCTGTCCGAATAAGTGCACCGCGACAACCGCGGAAAATTTACCGCGGGCGCATTCCAGGGACTGGGGATCAATGGTCAGGAAACATGGGTCCACGTCGATGAAGACCGGCCTGTGGCCGGCGGCCACGATGGCCTTGAATAGGGATGGGTCCGTGAACAAGGGGAGAGCAACGCCCGATCCCGGTTTGAGGTTGAGCGCTCCCAGCAGGAGCCGAAGCGTCTGCCGCCCGCTACGAGTCCAGAACTTGGGCCGGTCACCGAAAAGGGCGAACGCATCGGGAGGAGGACCGCCGTCGAAGACCGCGCGCAACCCGGCCGCGAAATCCGCGGGCGTGTAAGGCAGAGCGAAGCGGGGAATAGAGTTGAAGCGGGAAATGTGCATCGGTTTACTCGAGCCTGGAATTATGAGCCCCTTCCAGCACGGTCGCGATCGTCTCGAGGCGCTGGTCATTCCTTCGCAAGCGTCGCGCCGCGCTTACCGCTGCCCGGGCGACGGGATGATCCAGCACCGCCTTTAACATCGGATGCAATTGAATGGCTGAGCGGTGGGGAATCACCTCGTAGCCGAACCGCAGCTTGTACTCATGCAGACCGTCGGCGGCGAATAGGGGCATAAACCCGTAACACACCGCCTCAAGAGAAGCATCGGCTGCTGCCTCCGCAGTAATCGCATAGGTTAGTAAGTGATTCGGAAAATTGGGCAGATCCTCCTGCCGCGACATCTGATGGAGAATATGCAGCCACTGCTGCTCACGGCAAGTCACCATGTACGCCGCCAGGCGTGAACCGGAAAAGACAGCGGGGAAGGAAACGCCGGGGCACGCGAAGGCCGCCTCCACAAATCTTTCCCACTTCCGCGGCTCGCCAAACTCGGAGTCATACCGTCCTTGGCGAGTCATGGTGGTCAGGTTGAGCGCGCGGCCCTGGTCGAGGAGCTCAGCCTTTTCCGCCGCTCTCACTTGAAAGTGTTGCAGGCCGTGGCGCACTCGCGGCCGGTGTTTGGCATGCAGGGTCCCGATATCGTATTTGCGGCGACGTAACACGTAAAGACCACTCTCTATTCCGGTCCACTTTAGAGAAGGAAACCGGACGCCGAAAGCGCCGCTCTCGCGGATCATTCTCCGCACCTCCGCGGGGTCTGGGTTGAGCATTTTCTGGTAGGGAAGGCTCATTAGAAAACGCCCGCGTACGTCGTACCAGAGTGTGCCGCAGGCTCTTACAATGCGGCGGCCTCGCAACTCCATAAAGCGGGCCAGGACGCTGCCCGGAACCTGCGCGCTGTCGGACGCCTCTTTTGGAGGATTTTCTAATAAAACGCTAGGCATGGAAATGAAATCTACACTCAAAGTTTTGGCTATGACTGAATCACGACACCGAACGGAGTTCGCTAGCCCAGTGACGCGGTAGAGTCTGCACAGGCTGGCGGCGCCGCCTTTCCGCCGGTCTGTACTCCGGCGCCAGTTTTTGCAGGTGTGCGATGATTTCCGGTTCCTGTCCGGCCGCGATGATATCCCGTAAGTCGGCAATCCACCGCTCGATCACCTCCCAAGCCAGCGGCCTTTCGCGAATCACATTCATCTTCTGGTGGGAAGTGGCGATCAACCCCTCACTCTTACGGTTGAGTTCCTCTATGAGCTTTTCCCCAGGCCGAAGCCCGGTAAACTCGATGTCGATATCCTCGTATGGAACTTTGCCCGCCAACCGGATCATGTTCTCGGCCAGATCCACAATGCGGATCGGTTCACCCATATCCAGTACGAAAATATCCGAGCCCTCGCTTTTAGTGGATGCCTGCACAACCAGTGAGACGGCTTCCGCTATGGTCATGAAGAAACGGCGCGCCTCCGGGTGTGTCACCTTGATGGGGCCGCCCGCGGCGATCTGGGCTTGAAAAATCGGGACCACGCTTCCATTGCTCCCCAAGACGTTTCCAAAACGCACGGACACGCATTTGGTTTGCTCGTCCCCCGCGCAGCGCGCGGAGACAATCCGCTCACAGGCCCGCTTGGTCGCCCCCATCACGCAAATCGGGTTCACCGCCTTGTCCGAGGAAATCATCAGGAGCGTGCGCACCTTTTGGCCGCGGGTCGCCTGGACGAGATTCCAAGTCCCCAGAATGTTGTTGCGAACCGCCTCCATGACATGGGATTCCATCATTGGTACATGCTTATAGGCCGCCGCATGGAAGACGGATTCCACTCCCTGCGTGCGGAGCACCCCCGATAACCGGTCCATATCGCGGATGTTGCCTAGAGCCGTCACTAACTCGAGTTTCGGGTACCTTTCCCGTAACTCGTTTTCGATCCTGAAGAGGTCGCTTTCCGCTTGATCGAACGCCACGAGGCAAGCGGGTTTTAAGCGCGCCAGTTGGCGGCACAGCTCCGAGCCAATCGAGCCCGCGGCGCCAGTGACCATGATCGAGCGGCCGGCGATACTCCGCTGCACGTGAGCCTCGTCCAGGCGGACCTGCTGCCGCCCGAGCAGATCCTGAACCGATGGGTGGCGAACTTGAGCGCATAGTATCCGTCCGCTTAGCAGCTCATCGATCCCCGGAACGGTCTTGCAGGGGATGCGCGCGGCACGGCAGTTGGCCAGCGCCTCGCGCATCTGCGGCCCCGTAGCCGAAGGCATGGCGATAATGATTTCCCCGACCGCCGGTTTGCCCCGATTCAACTCTTGCACCACTGAAAGCGCCTGCCGCCCCGAGCCGAGAACCGAAACGCCCAGGATCTGCGCATGCCGCTTGGACGGGTCATCGTCCAGGAAGCCCATCACTTCGTACTGTGTGCAAGGATTGGAGTGGATTTCACGAACGAGCTCAGCGCCCGCCGCGCCGGCCCCGTATATCAGGATTCCCATGCGCTGCTGCGCGGAACGTTCCCGAAAGGTTTCGTTGCAGATTCGGACTGAAAACCGCACGAGCGCAGTGGCTACGAAGCACAATACCGCATCCATGATCAGCACGGAACGCGGCATCGACGGTCCGATCCAGAACACCGAAACAACGATGAAGAGAACAGAGCCGGCCAGGTTGCCCAGAAACACCAGATAGAGATCCGGAATGCTCACGAATCGGCGCAACGTCCGGTAGAATCCGATCAAATCGAAGATCGGCAACTTCACCAGAACCGCGATCAGAAGCGCTTCCTTCATGACCTGGATTATGCCCGGCGGCGCCGCAAAGTCGAATCGAAGCAGGAATGCCGCAACCAACGACATCGCGACGGCAACCAAGTGGCTTGCGCGTTCCAGCCAGATATCGAAGTTCGGATTTTTCATAATCACCTCCCCGGTTAATCTGCCGCCACCGGCGCGCCGCCTCGCAGCGTCGCGACCTGAATCCCTGGCGCCGCGAACCTCACACGCTTCGAACACTGCGCGATCTCTCGGACTTCGCGCGCCACATATTGAACCTGCTCCTCCGTCATTGCCGGATACAGCGGCAGCGAGATAATCCTGGGGAACAAGTCGAGGGCGCGCGGAACCGCATATTGCGCCAAGGGCAGCCGCGCAAAGTAGCGAAGCATAGGAATCGGAATGAAATGAACGCTGGCGCCGATCCCTTTTTGCTTAAGCTTATCGATAAACTCTCCCCGGTCGATTCCGCACGTTGAAAGATTCAGCCGGAGAATGTACAGGTGCCATGCATGACGGCAAAGGAGATTGTCTGGCGGAGTCTCCAGTTCCTCCATGTCGGAGAACGCTTCGTGATACATGCCCGCCAATAAGGCCCGCCGTTCAACAAACTGGTTCAGCTTTCTAAGTTGATGAATGCCAATCGCGGCCTGAATGTCGCTCATGTTGTACTTGAATCCGTGCGCCAGCACGTCGTAGCGCCAATCTCCGCGGTCTGTGTAGCGGTCCCACGCATCGTGACTTACGCCGTGCAGAGCCAGCATTCGCATCCTCTCCGCCAGTTCCGGCCGATGCGTAGTGATCATGCCTCCTTCGCCAGTGGTCAGGTTTTTCGTTGCATAGAAGCTAAAGACCACGGCATCGCTTGCGCCCGCGGCGCCGTCCGGCCCCGCGCCAATCGGACGGCCGTTATAGGATGCGCCGGCGGCGTGCGCCGCATCTTCGATTACGTGAATGTGGCGCTGCTTGGCGAGCGCCCAGATGGCCTCCATATCGCACGGCAATCCCGCCATGTGCACCGGTATGATGGCGCGCGTTCGGCTCGTAATTCGCTTCTCGATCTGCTCTGGATCGATATTGCCGTCAGGTCCGATATCCGCGAGCACCGGTATGGCGCCGACGTGCAGAATGGCTTGCACGGTGGCGCAAAACGTCATCGGCGTAGTGATCACTTCCTGGCCGGGGCCGATTTCCAAGGCCGCCAGCGCGAGGTGCAACCCGGCGGTGGCCGAGTTCACCGCAATGGCATGTTGAGCGCCTGTACGTTCGCCGAACTCACGCTCGAAGCGAGCGACGCGTGGTCCCGTGGTCAGCCATCCGGATTTCAAGGTTTCCACAACTTCGCTGATCTCTTCTTCGCCAATTGAAGGGCGATGGAAGCTGATGAAGGAATCGTTCATTTTAGAACTCCAGCGCCAAAGGTCCGTCCGATGAGTTCCGGGTCTGATCGTTCGGGAAAGAGGCTGTATTGAACGGTGAAATAAAGCAGCCGCAAATCGCGCCAGAACGATTTCGACCGGAGGTAGAGCAGATTCAGAATCAGTTTCGCGGGAAGAACGGTTTCGCGGTATAGGCTTTCCGGATCGCTGGAAGCGCCCAGTAAGGCCTCTTCATCCCTATACATGAGCGTAGCTAAATCCGTGACTCCCGGGCGTACCTGCAAGACCGCCTGCCAGATTGGGGCCTCCAACTGCACGCACTCAGGCACTTCCGGCCGCGGTCCCACCAGGCTCATGTCTCCCTTCAGTACATTGAAGAGCTGGGGTAATTCGTCAAGCTTGAATCGTCGCAGCACCGCGCCGGTCCGCGTGACTCGTTTGTCGCCTGCCGCGGTGATGAGGCCGCCTCTGCCGTTTGCACTCATCGTTCGAAATTTCCAGATCCGGAACAGTTTGCCCTTTCTTCCTACTCTTTGCTGGTTAAACAAGACTGGTGACCCGTCATTCCAGAGAATCAGCACGGCCAACGCCGCAAGGAGCGGCGTCAGAACGAACAACCCGGCCGCCGCGCACGTTACGTCGAAGAGTCTGTAAAACGCCTGCTGTATCTTCATGGCCCGCGCCACTTATGTATGAGTCTCGTAACCAGTGCCGGGCTCCCGCCCGTCGATAACGTATTCGTTCATCCAGCGTCCTCCATGCTGCATAAACCGCCGGGTGCACTGAAACCCGGCGTTCCGGTAGAACGCATTGACCGCGTCGTTGCCATCCGCGTCGGTAGTCAAGTACACACAGTGGGCATCCATCGCCCGCGCCCGCGCCAGGAAAGCCCGTATCAGGCCCCTGCCTGCACCGTTACCGATCGCTTCGGGCGCCACTGCGATCGATGAGAGTTCACAAGAACGCGACGGCCATTCCGAGGCCGGCGTATGGATTCTCTGGACGCCATACAGAACCTTGGTGATCAGAGCAGGGTGACGGAACAACGCGGAGATCACCGGTAGCGCAAAGGCGAGCTTTGTCCGCCACATCAAGCGGTAAAAGTGCACCGGATCCACAAAGCCACAAGCGAATCCTTTGAGTTCGTTTTGCGTCTCGCTGACCAATGTGATTCCGGAATGGTAGGTGAGCACCAGACTGTAGTATTTCCGCAGAAAGCCCGAGCCCAGTTGCGTGAGGAAGAAGTTACTGAAGGCCTTCTGGTGAATGGTGACGATGCCAGATAGATCGTCCCCCGTGGCGCTGCGAACTCTTTCCTCCAGGCCGCTGGCCTCGAGTGGTTGCCGGATTGGAAGAACCGCTCGCCTCATAGACCGTCGCCCTTCAGTTGGTTAGTGGAGGAAACAAGCTTTGAATAGGTTTGCCCTAACTCCTCTTGGGGGCGCCTCAAAATGCCGCCGTAATTTCGCGGGTCAATGGAGGCCGCCTTCGGCGACTTCGCCGCCAACAGGTCGAAATATAACCGCCTGTAAGACTGCAGCATTCGGCTTTCGGTGTAGAAGTTCTCGTACACAGTTCGCGCACTGTTTCCGAGGCGGGCCATCAGCGCCTGATCACCGGCAAGCCGCACAATGGCTTCGGTAAGGGCGGTTGCGTCCGCCGGCGGGACGAACTGTGCCATCTCCGCGTGGGAGGCCACCTCCCGTTGGCTGCCTATGTTGGTCGCGACGATTGGCTTACCGGCCGCCATAGCCTCCAACAGGGAGATGGAAAGGCCTTCCCGCAAGCTGGGCAAGACCACCAAATCGCAAGCCGAGAGCAAATCGGCTACATCCTCGCGGAAGCCAATGAACTTCACCCGGTCGGTCACGCCGAGATGAAACGCTAGCCGCTCTAACTCTTCCTGAGCGGGCCCATCGCCGGCGATTGCTATCTGAATACGGCGGCCCATCGGTGGTAGAGTTGTCGCGGCCTCGATGAGATATTCGAGGCCCTTCTCCGCCGCCAGCCTGGATATGCTCAGGACCAGCAAGTCGTCCCCCTGCGCTCCCAATTGGCGCCGAAGCGCCTCGGCCTTGACGTTCTCACTTCTGTTGGGATCGGCGAGGCCGTTGGGAATCGCTACGATTCGGTCCGGACTGCACATCCCCAGTTCGATGGCCCACTTACGGTGAAACTCGCTGACCGTCACAATGCGATCGCACCATCGCGACGCGATCCTCTCCAAAGTGGAATAGAAGCGCTGAGTCCGAGCCGGGCTGGCTTCGTGGAACGCGAATCCATGCGCCGTGTGTACGATCAATGGCACGCCGGCGAGCGTGGCTGCGAGGCGACCGACGAATCCCCCTTTGGATGTGTGGGTGTGCACGATGTCGTAGGATTCGCTTCGCAGAAATCTGAACAAGCGAAACAGACCGCCGAGATCCCAAAGCGGCCGTATCTCGCGCCGTATCACATCCAGATTCACCAGACCCAGACCATGCTGTGTCACAGCCTGTTGAAAGATGGGGTCGGTTGTCAGAACGTCAACCTGCCACCCTTCCGCCTGGGCAACATGCCCCAGTCCCAGGATGATCTTAGCGGCCCCGCCATAGCGGGATTCGCCGACAATGTGCAGAACTCTCAAACGTCGCGGAGTCATACGCTTCGCTCCCAACCACTCGCGCAAGCCGGCAGATCCCGGTGGTGGGTCGAGGGCCTGGCCGGAGCGTAAAGGAGATAGCCCACCACAGCGGCGCCCAACAAAAGATGCACTGTTGCCGCCACAACCATGGCCGTGGCCCCGCCAGACAGCCCCGCGGCAGGCACCCAGATCGCACAGACTGCTGCGTTTGATGCCGCTACCAGCACGTAAAGCGGCGGCTGGATCATGAAACGCCGCGCGGATGTGATCGCGCAGGTGAACATACATGCTACGCAATAAATAGACGCTGCCAGAATGAGCACCACAAACGTTTTCGAATGAGCGGCGTATTCGTTTCCGAAAAAGAGACTAAGCAGTCGCGCGCCTAACAATTGGGCGCCAGCCAGACCCACAATTCCCAGGCAGGCCCCAACTGCCAACATTTTGAGTAGTAGCGCTCGATATTCCGCTAGCCGCGCGCCAGCGTAGAACCTGGCCAGCCGCGGCACAACGGAATGCCCCAGGGAATCGCTTACCAGGATCATTGGCACTGTGGCATAAGCCATCGCGGAGTAAATGCCTAGCTCACGGTCACCCAAGCGGGCGTGAATAAAATAGCGCGGCATATTGAGATTGAGAGCAGCCATGGTCGTGGCAATGCCCAGTGGCAGCGCCGTGCGCATCAGGTCCCAAGACCGCGCGAGTCTCCGGACCCGACGCCACAAGCTCGTCAAGCCCGCCGGATAGCCAGATTCTTGCGGCCCCGCTACAAAACGTCGCCCTTGCCTGGCATCGAAGAAAATCAGTGCGCCCAGCCATACGAGCGCCATGCCAGCGCAACCCCACAAAAGATTGTGCGTAACGTAAATTCCCGCGCTGAGCGCCGCCACCGAGAGAATTCCCCGGATGATCATCGACCGGCCGCTTTGATCCAAGCGATCATTCAGCTGAAACAGGCCATAGTGAACGTCGCTCACCGTCTCGATCCCTTTGGCCAATGCCACCGTAAGAATTATCATCGCGGTCTGCCGCCCATAATTTCCCAGCAAGACGATACCGGCGATAACGGCCAAGCCCGCCAGCGTCATGGCAATGCGCAAGCGGAGATACTCCCCGAACGAATACGTGCGCTGTGCGTCGGTTGCCTGTACAGCGCGCAGATTTAGGTTGGTGAACATCAACACCGGCGCGGCGATGGCCAGCCCGAGTGAGAATTGTCCAACCATGGAGGAACTTCCCAATTTTGCCAGCGCCACGATCGCTCCGCATTGGCAGCTGGCATACACTACGTTGCCAGTCAGGATCCACGCAAAATTCGATCGCAAGGAGAGGCCGGGTGTTACCAGTTCCGCTTGGGTTTCCATGGATTCGCCATTCGGATCGATATCGTCTAGTCCACTAATAAACGGGAAGCTTTCTAATACTCACTCGAAACCCTGCCGCTGACGAACATAGCCGTACGTATCGCTCTTCGAGGGGTCCCAACAGTTGAAAATGACCCCCATCACAGGGATTCCATCCATGAAGAGCCGTTGGGCGGCGGCTTGGGCAGTCTGTCTGTCGGTGTAATCCGCCCTCACGACCAGAAGCAGTTTCTCGGTGTGGCGGGCCATAATCCTGGCATCCGCAAACTCGAGACACGGCGGCGCATCGACCAACACATAGTCGAACGCCTCGCGAAATCGGGGCAACAATCTTCCCATGCGGCCGGACCACAGCAAGCCGAAGATATTATCCGTGCAAGTTCCGCTGGGCAGAAGGTGGAGGCGCGGGACCGTGGTCCGTTTTACGAGCGCCTCCAGAGGGAGTTCCTCGACGGCGTTCTTTTCCCTCAACATGTCGCTCAGGCCCCAACTGTTGATTTGATCGAACACCTTATGCAGCCGCGGACGGCGTAAGTCGCCGTCAATCAAAAGGACATTGGCGCCGATCTCGGCGAGAGCAATCCCCAGATTGCTGACCACCGTTGTCTTGCCTTCATTTGGCCGGGAGCTCGTAACGACCATCGTTCTGGGATGATCGCCGTTCGCTCCGGATGACAGAATCGACGCCAAAGTTGCGCGGAAGGATTCGGATAGCCCCGAAGACGGATGATCCAATGAGGCGCGTTCGACCGGCGCCACGATGGCGCGAGGGCCGGCGAAGCTCAGGAAGGCAATTCTCTGATTCGCTGCCATCGGGATGGCCCCGAGTTCGGGCAAAGCTAACCACGAGCCTGTTTCGCCGGGCGTCCGCAAAACGGAATTCGTCTGCTCCCGTAACATCACATAGCCAATGGCCAGCACCAGTCCTCCGAACGCGCCTATCGCAAGGTTGAGAGGCAGATTCGGTTTGTAGGGGAATGACGCCGGCTGAGCCGGACCCACAAGGCGGACATTGGACTGGCTCATGGTCGAAGCTATGCGCGCTTCGTCCGCCCGCCGTGATATAAGCTCATAGAACTGCCGAGTCGCATCCAGCTCTCGTCTGAAAGCGCCCGAAGGGCCTAGGGGCGCTAATCCAGCAATGTCGCGCTGTCCGTTCCTGCTTGTTATCCCGTCGTCCGCCCGGCCACGCGCACCGAGTTCGGCTTCAGATATGAGCAGTCTCTTTCTGAGTTCCTGAAGTTCGAGGCTCAACGACGCATAAGTTTGTTTGGCTACACGCTGCCGCGCCTCGATTCCCTGCTCGATGAATGTTTGGGCCAAGGTGTTCGCGATATCGGAAGCAAGTTGCGGAGTGCGTGCTTCGCATACGATCTGGATAATGCTGCTGCCTCGCGCGGGCACAATCTGTAGCGTCTTTTTTACTTGTTCGACGGCCTTCCACGCGGGAGCCGACAAGTCCGACCTGTCGGGGAGCCCGCCGCCCCAGGATTTAAAACCGCTCCCGAATTCCGGCCGTTCCCACAGCCGAAGCTTTCTGACCACCTGTTCGATCAGAGCGTCCTGCCGGAGCATTTCCGCCTGGGTCTGGATGTAGACCGCATTGTCTGCGCTCGGGGCCGAAGTAGGATAGATATCGCGCAGGTCGAGAAAATTGTCGTTGACTCCCTGAATCTGGATTGAAGCATGAGCCTGATACATGCGCGGCTGCAGCGCGCTAATCAGCGCAGCCGCCAGAATACAGAGGCCGGCGATCCACAACAATGAGAATTTGTTCCGGAAGAGGGTCCGTTGGCAGTCCAGGACACTCCATTCCTGTCCACCAGTGGATCCGGCGCCTCCGCCGCGCCAACTCGAGTTCGGAGACGGGAAAGAACGATCTAGTTCCTGTGGTGGGTAACCGGGAGGGATAAGGATAGCCACTGATACACCTTCTCAAATGAAATCGACTCTTCAGGCGCCCAGCGGCCAGAGAATGACTGACGAGCCCACACTCCGGCAATCGGGCAGAGCTACCGCTATCTCAAGTGCGGCGGCCGCTGACATTTTTGTTCAGAGGCTCCGCACCCGCGCCGGCTTGTGGCGTCCAACCTATTGGCCAACACCGGCCTTACAGAGTTAAGGATATGCAACCTAAGCCTTAAGTCGCCTTTTTTGGGGTGAAGGAGCTGGGGTAAGTACCGGACGTCGTGCCGTCGCGACCATGGTGCCAACGTCGGCACGGAGAGAGTGCGGCGAAGATTGTACCCGCGGTCCGGGCAGCCGTCCCTGCGATCAAGCTCACATTCCGACAGGTTCGAGCGGGAATTGCAGGTCATGCAGTTCCGCGTAGAGTCCACCCTTGCGCAGTAATTCCGCGTGATTTCCACGCTCGTGAATGACCCCGTCGTTCACCACGAAAATCACGTCGGCGGACCGAATCGTCGCCAGCCTGTGCGCGATCACGATGGACGTCTTGTTCTGCATCAGACGGTCCAGCGCCTCGAACACCAGTTTCTCGCAGCCGGCATCCAGCCCTGTACTAACTTCATCCAGGATAAGGATCGGGGTGTTGCGGATCACCGCTCGCGCAATCGCGATGCGTTGCCGCTGACCGCCCGATAGAGTAACGCCGCGCTCTCCAATTACCGTCTCATACCCTTGTGGCATCCGCTCGATGAATTCATCCGCGTTAGCCAGGTTCGCGGCGTGCAGAATCTCCGCGCGCGTGGCATCCGGTTTGCCATACGCGATGTTGTACCACACCGGACCGTGGAACAGTAGCGTGTCCTGCAGTACGAAACTGATTTGCTGCCGCAACGATTCCTGCTGGAAGAGTCTCACGTCGGCGCCGTCGATTTTTACCATTCCAGCGTCCGGGTCGTAAAAGCGTGGGATCAGGTTGATGATTGTGGTCTTTCCGGCGCCGGTGGGTCCCACCAATGCTGCCACCTGTCCGGGCTCGACCTTCAGTGCGACGTGTTTCAGTACTGGACGGTTCGGCTCGTAACCGAAACTGACATCGTCCAACTCGATCTTTCCCCGAAACGTGGGAGCGCACCGGGCGCCCGGAAGGTTTCGTACTTCATGCTCCGTCTCGAGCACCTCACGGATTCGTTCATAGCCTACCGCGGCTTTCGTATAAGCGTCCGCTGTTTTTGCCAGTTCTCGCATCGGCTTATACATCCGTCCTACATACCAGATGAAGAGCACCAGCGACCCCGCGCTAATTGCGCCGGCCAAAGCCATTCGCCCGCCAAACCACAACACCAGGCAGGTTCCCACCGCGATGATCATATCGATCATGGGTGAGAGCTTGACCTTCAGGCTCCGCGCTCTCAATGCGATGTCGACCGATTGACGGCTCACGTCGGCCAGTCTGCGCTGTTCGTAGTCCTCGCGCGCAAACGCTCGCACCACGTGCATAGACGACAGCACCTCCTGGATTACCGAGGCCATCTCGCCTTCCTTTTGACGTACCTCGCGCGTGGCTTTTTTTATGCGGCGCGTGTAATGGAAGACGACTATGAATAGCAGCGGCGCGACGGAAAGCGCGATTACGGTGAACTGCCGGCTCAAGCACAACATGATGGCAATCATGCCGACCAAGGTAAGGCTGTTGATAAGCACACCCAGCAATCCGGATGTAATAAAACCCTGAATTGCGTCGATGTCGCTGGTCAGGCGGCTGATGAGGTCGCCGGTCTGCTTCTGGCTGTGAAAGCCAAGCGAAAGACGCTGGATGTGAGAGTACAGCCTGCGGCGCAGGTCGTGCATGATCCACTGTCCCAAGCTCGCAGTGATGTACTTCTCCGTGTAACTGCAGATCGCTCCCAGGGCGGCGATCGCGAGAAGCGACAGGGATGCGAACTTCAGGAGCGCAACTTTATCATCGGCGAACGACAGGATCAGTTGGTTCAACGCTCCGTGTCCGGGTTTCGACTTTAGGACGTTGTCGAGAACGATCTTGAGCGGCCAAGGCTCTGCCAGGCTCGCTATGCCTTCGAAAAGAACCGCCACGATCCCGAACGTCAATAGCTTGACGTGCGGTCTCAGCAGTTGCCGCATGCCGGGTTGACGCCTTTCGGAACCTGCAGCCATCGGTTTCAAGCGATTGTGACTCCTGGCGACGCAGTAAGGAGCGATCACTCGTCTTCAGCAAACTCACCGGCGCGCGCGATGGCATCACGGACGATTGTCAGCGCCGCTTGCCGCAAGGTCATCAAATCGGGCAGACCGGTCCAAGCGTCCCTGGCCATGTGTGTTTCGAAAGAAGGCTGCAGATTCAGAGGAATCGCATCCCAAGCGGGTGGTTCGACATTCGTTACCTCCCGCAGGGCATGTTCAAGCAGCGAAATCTGATGTTGGGACATGCACGTGGAATAAACCGAGCGCACCATCTGTACCTCCAGTCCTTCCGCACTTCGCCAAGCCTCTACACCACCTGCTGTCGTCGATGTCGCCTCTGCTAACAGCGATTGTTTTTCTGCGGTTACGTCTGTTTATACGGTCGGCGGTTCCTCGTGAGTGAGGAATCAGGCGGGCATTCGGAGGACTATTACTGTCCAGATCCAGGCGCCGTAGCTTTCGGCGCGTCGGCGCTCTGAATCGATTCGGCAACGATTTGCTGGGCGTGTGTGGGCTGGAAGGACATGATGTAATGCTTCAAGCCAAGCTGGGCAAAACCCATGCCGTATGATTTGGCCTCGCGCAACGCTTGCTGGCGCTGCCAGCCGTCGTGTGAAATTCGGTAGCAGGCGATTACCGTTCCAGTGCGATCGGCTCCGCGCTGGCAGTGTACGAAGACCGGACCGGTGGAATCCAGGATGGCGAGTGCTTTCGCAATCTGCTCGTCCGACGGAGCAACGACTCCCTTCATTGGCAGATTGACGTAACTTATTCCTGCAGCCGCTACGGCTCGCGCTTCCTCTGCGGTTGAATGCTCGTCCTCGCGGCGCAGATCGATAACTGTTTTAACTCCCATTTTCGCCAGACTCTGCCAAGCCTCAGGCGCCGGTTGGCCCCCGCGATAGACGTGATCATTCACTTGGTGGAAGTTGGGGATTGCTGGAGTCTCCGCGAGGGCGGGGAATGCAGAGATCGATAAAGACAATACGACGCTTGCAAAAATGATTGTTTTCTTTAAGTTATTCATTAGATGAGGTTTCCTGGAGGTATCCCAAGTCAATGCGGAAGACCGCATCCATTTGGGAAGGTAAGCTTCGATACAAGTTTTGACGAGTGAAACCCCGCAAGTGTTGCCCTTTTCGAGATGACATTTATCCCGCCGATTTCGTTTATCCCATTCGCGCTCGCAGCCACCCTCTTAACCGTTCGATCCGAGGAATAATCAACCTGCCGTGCGCTGTGATGAGTCTAGTCCAACAGGACAAAGGCAGGTATATGCATCGGACCATAATCGCGATTACATCGGCCTCGACTCTACTCGTGAGTTCCCTCGTCTTCACCGCTCTGGCCGCCGGAAAGAAAACACAAGATACACAAAATAAAGCACTGGCCGGAAACCACTCCGCGGTGTTATGGCGCGAGCCTGGCGATATTGCTTCTCGCAATTTGTTTTATGGGCCGGGTGGCGAAGCCCACGTGCCACAGGGGAAGTTCACCTTCAAGGCAGAGGACATGTCGGGCACCAATCCCAAGTTCGACGTCGTCGACCAGGACGGAGTCACGTGGCGGGTAAAGATGGGTCCCGAGGCGCGCCCTGAAACGGCGGCTTCCCGTTTCGTTTGGGCTGTCGGGTACTTCGCCAACGAAGACTACTTCATGCCAGCGCTCCATGTGGAGGCGATGCAACGTCTGCGGCGTGGAAGAAATCTGGTCTCGCCGGGCGACAACGTCCTTAACGTCCGCCTGAAGAGACATCTGAAGGACGAAAAGAAAAGCGGAACCTGGTCGTGGTCAAAAAATCCATTCACCGGTTCCCGGGAATGGTACGGCCTCAGAGTACTGATGGCGGTCATGAATAATTGGGACCTGAAGGACACTAACAATTCGGTGTACGTAACTCGCGAGCCAATCGAGGAACGATACGCCGTGACTGACCTGGGCGCCAGTTTCGGCTCAACCGGGCTGAATTGGATGCTGAAGGGCGATCCGACTGCTTACTGTACGTCCAAATGGATTAATAAAACCTCACCCGAGTTTGTCGACTTCAACATACCCTCGGGGCCGGCGATGAACTACTATATCGATTTTCCCGAGTTAGGGCGGCGGCTCAGCTTGGAGTGGCTCGGCAGGCATATCCCCCGTAAGGACGCGCGATGGATGGGGGATCTGTTGGCGCGCCTCTCGCCTAATCAAATTCAAGATGCGTTCCGCGCCGCCGGTTACTCTCCGAAAGAGGTTGAGGAACTCAGCAAGACGGTGGAGCGTCGGATTAGTGATTTAGAGAAGCTATAGGAGCTACGCTGGAAGCGGTAGGCCCCGAATCGGCCGTCTCCCCGCTGCGCACTCCAGCGCCGGCGGATGGACGACCCCACTGGGGACGATGAATTGGTGGGGATAAGCGCCCTATTCGTCGGGCGGAATCAAGCCGCGCCGAAACGCATAGCAAACCAACTCTGTTCGGTTCTTTAACCCCAACCGGTCCATCAACATCGCGCGGTGATTTTCAACCGTCCGATGGCTGATCTTGAGCACGGCGCCGGTCTCGACGCTGGTTTTGCCTTGCGCCACCAGTTGCAGGACCTCGCGTTGCCGGCCCGTCAGACTTTCGGGCGGATCGAAAGCCCGCGGCTTAGACTTTTCAGCGTTCAAATGGATGGCGACTTCCGTCAACGCCGGGCTGACGAAACGACCGCCTGAATGGGCCTCCTTGACAGCGCGCACCAGGTGCTCCTCCGGACCGCCTTTGACGACAAATCCGACGGCCCCGATTCTCAGCGCTTGGGTAACGAACGCTCTACTGTGGCGCCTGGAAAAAATTACGGTGCGGGTGTTCGGCGCACGATCGCGAAGAGCGCGCAATGCCTCCAATCCGTCGAGCCCCGCCATCATGAGATCGAGCACCAGCACATCGGGTTTCAACCGCTCGACAAGCCGCAGGGTCTCATCGCCGTCTGAAGCCACCGCCGTAACTGAAAAACCCGGTTCGCATTCGAAAAGCGCCTTGAGTCCACGGCGCACAATTGGGTGGTTGTCAGCCAAAATAATCGAGATAGCCAAAATTAACCCCACGGAGAGTCACGATTGCCGACTTGGCCAAGCGTGGCGGGCGACGTTGGTCAGTCTCCTTTTGCACCGGATACGCGCCCGTCTTTATTTGGAACGCAAAGCGCTTCTTAATTCCTTGGGGCTTGAAATAAATTGATGCCGGATTGCGCCGAGAACCGGCCGAACAACGCTCGCGACAGCAACGGACGACAGCCACGGGCGCCGCTTCCGGAAGCCCGGCGGCCTCACCAAGGGCTGGCAAAGCGAGGATCGTGAAGCAGCGATTCGTCGGTCAGGCTGCGCAAGAACTCAATCAGATCGGAGCGCTGCGCGGGCGAAAGAGGGAAGCCACCGATCAGCGGATCTTGATCGGGGACATGGCCGCCACCCGCCGCATAGCGGTCCAGAACAGCTTCGAGGGTCGGGAGGCTGCCATCATGCATATAGGGCGCGGTGAGAGCAACATTTCGCAGCGAAGGAGCTTTGAACATACCCGGCCCCGCAGCGCCGGTAGCATGCATGGGAGGCTGACGGCGCGGGCGGCCTTCGAACTCGGTAGCATCGCTGAAGTTGAAGCCGCCATGGCAGCGGAAACAGGAAAGGGGCTGGCTGAAGAAGAGCGTTTCGCCGCGCCGGGCGGCGGCAGAGACCGCTGAATCATCGCCGCCATAGTGGTACCGGTCGTATGGCGAAGCGGCAGAGATTATGGTTCGCTCGAATGCCGCAATCGCCTTCACCGCATTACGCATGGTGAACGCCAGCGTTTCACCGGGAAAAGCGCGCGCGAACAGATCGCGGTAGCGCGTGTCCGACGCGACCGGCGGCGGAACTCCATCCGCTTCGCGCAATCCCATCTCGATGGGCCGCTCGCCGAAAATGGGAATTGGCGCCTGATCTTCCAGGCGGCGCACGTGCGGGTCACCCCAGGTTAGCGACGCGCTGTATGCCACGTTCACGAGGCTCATGGCATTGCGCGTATGGAATTGCCCGGTAGTTCCAACGGCAGTAGGGCGGCCATCGGTGAATGCACGGTCCTGCCGGTGGCAGGTGGCGCAGGAGGTCTTTCCGTTCACGGAAAGGCGTGTGTCGTAGAAGAGGTAGCGGCCCAATTCCACCTTCACCTCGCTCATGGGGTTATCGGCCGGAACCAGCGGCGGTGGGAAGCCCTTTGGAAGCTCCCATCGATACCCATCCTGCGCCAGCCCTGCAGCGGGGAATAGTATCTGAATCGAGCCCAACAGCAGGGCGGCAAATCCACGGAAGGCGGTCACTTTTTCAACTGCACGATCTCCAACTCCTCCAGCATGCGGATGGATCGCGCAGCCTCTTTATCGGTTCCGGCCACGATACGCAACGGGCCTTGGTAGTCGAACAGCGGCTTGCCATTGCGCTTGTCGGCCACGATGAACCGGCCTTGGGTGAGATCTGGATCGAGCTCCGCCAGCGAATAAACCACCTCGTAGCCATCGTGCGCCTTCGCCAAAACGTATGTCGAAAGCGCTTTTCCGCGCAGTTTACCGCCAGTCGGTACCCCGGCTTTCTTCAGAATCTCTATCACCGGGACGCCTTCGTATTCGTCCTTAGAGCCGTCGGGCTCGGTAAGAGTAATCGTTTGGCGCGGCATCGAGGCCAGATCCGCGGCTTGGAAGACGACGCGCGCAGGAACGGCTCCCGTTATGGCAAGAGAGCCGGTTTGCGCCAGGGCGGAAGACAGCGAGAAGGCAAGCAGAGCGATGTAGCGCATGAACGACATTGTCGCATTTACCTGCGGGAATTTGCGACGAGGGAGAGTGCCACACGTGCGCCTTCGGGGTATCGACAGGCCAGAGGCCTATCGCACTATTGCTTCTTGGGCGCCACTGGCGTCACTGCCGTTGCCTGCTTGCGCACTTGATCGAAATACTGTTCGACGTACGGCTGCAACGCTACCGGAATTTCGTCGCGGTCGATCTGCGCTCCCGATTGCTGATGTTCGGCGCCGCGCTGCACATAGGCCGTGTGCAATTGCTGGCTGGTGTTCTGCACTTCAACGGTGGAATCCCCGGTCACCGTCGCGGAACGCTTGCCGATCAGTTCGGTAATCTTGCCCATCGCGGCGAGTTGTTCGGCGCGCTTGATGGCTTTGTCGCCATCCTCGCTGCCAACGCCGCTGCCGGGTTGCTTACTTGCCTGCTGCGATTTATCGCCGGAGCCCTTGCCCTGCGATTGCTGCCCATCTTTTTCATCGCCGTTCTGACCCTGCTGCGCATCGGCCTGATCAGAAGAGCCCTGCTGGCCATCCTTCGAATTCTGCTGCTGGCCTTTTTGCTGCTGGCCCTGTCCCTGCTTCGAATTCTGATTGCCAGCCTGTTGTTGCGGGGTAGAAGGATTTTGCGTCTGGGGCTTCATCTTCGAAAGCAGATTCTCGGCGAAATCCTTCATCTTGCTTAATAGGCTGCCGCTCTCGCCGGAGCTATTGCTGTTCTGTTTGCCATCGGATTGCTGCTTCGGGTCGCCCTTGCTTTCGCCCTGTGAAGCCGACCCTTTTTCTCCGCTGTCCTGCTGATCGTGATCGTCGGCCTGCTGGTTCTGCCCTTGGCCATCCTGATTCTGGTCGGCGTTGCTTTGTTTGCCGGCTTGGTCCTTGGAATCGCCGGTTTTGTCGGCGCTTTGGGAATCACCCTGGTCCGCTGGATCGTCGGCATTCTGCTGATCTTGTCCCTGCTGGTTTTGATCCTGGGTGGCGGAATCGTTGGTATCCGCGTCGTCTTTCCCGCGCGGAGTATGGCGCCGATTCTCCGCCACCTCCTTTTTGTCCGCGGGCGTGAACTGATCTTGAATCATGCGCGCCAAGGGCGGTGAAAGATCGAGTCGCCGGCTTAATCCGTAGCGCAAGGCAAACAGGCTCGTCGCAACCAGCGCCAGTGCCGCTACGATATACGCCGAGCGGGGCATGGAATAAGGAATCGCCCGGGCGAGATCCACCTGGCCGGCGGCTTCCTCGGCGCGCTCTTGCTGCCAGCGCAACACGTCGGGCGAGGAAGCTGCAGGGGCGTCGGAGAAATAGTACGCGGTTGAAAGGGTATCGGCCAATTGAGCTCGATGATCCACCAACTGGGCGGCGCGATAGGCCGATGGGAGACGCTGGAATGCGAGGTAAATCCCCGTCGCCGCGGCGGCCGCCGGAATGAAAGCCAGCCAATACCACTCCAGGATCTGCGTACCCAGAATCAGCAGGAGAATGAAGGCGGCGAGGGCGGCGGAAAACGCGTTTGCCCCTTGCGCAATCAATTCACCATTTAAGAGGCGCCACCGGGCCCGGCGGATTAATTCCAGCATCTTCCCTCGTGCGCTTCCGTACCTAACATAAGACGTCTCAAATCAGAGAATAGCTCTAATACTAGCATTTTCGGGACGGCCAAGGTTCCAGGCATGAATTCGCTCTTGGCCCTCTTATTGCAAGCAAAGCGCCGAAAAGTGCGCCAAGGCCGTAAAATGGTATTAGAGCTCAACAGCCAAAGGACATCCATTGAACCAGCCGATAAAAGTTCTCATCGTAGACGACGAAGCCAGCCAGCGCAGCGGTCTCGCCGCGATGGTTTCCGCATGGGGTATGACCGCCGCGAACGGCCAGCGACGGCCAAGACGCCCTGGTGCAACTTGCCGAATTTCCCGCCGACGTCATCGTTACCGACCTCAATATGCCGGGACTTGACGGCTTCGGTCTTCTGCAGCGCCTGCGCGATTCCGGCGATATGCCGCCCACGATCGTGCTCACTGCATATGGCAATATCGAAACCGCCGTCAAGACCGTTCATGAATTAGGCGCCTACTGGTTTCTTGAAAAGCCGATTCAGCCGGGCGTCACTGGAAGTTCTGCTGCGCCGCGCCGGCAGCCATGCCGGTTTGCGCGCCGAAAATCGCAGCCTGGAGCGGCAACTGGTTACAAGGGCGCATTGGGCGAGATGGTAGGCGCATCGTCCCGGATGCAGGAAATTTTTGCCCTGCTGCAGCAGGCCGGACCGAGCAAAGCTTGCGTACTGATCACCGGCGAGAGCGGCACTGGAAAGGAGATGGTGGCGCGGACGGTACATGCGCTTAGCCCGCGCCGTCAGGGCCCGTTCGTCGCCATCAACTGCGCGGCGCTGCCGGAAACGCTGATTGAAAGCGAGCTGTTCGGCCACGAAAAAGGCTCCTTCACGGGCGCGTCGGAGCGCCGCGCCGGCTGCTTCGAAGTGGCGCAGCACGGCACGCTGCTGCTCGATGAAATCGGCGAAATGCCGATGCCGACGCAGGCCAAGCTGCTGCGCATTCTGGAGGATTCGAAGGTGCGCCGCCTGGGCGGCAAGACGGAATTCGAAGTGGATGTGCGCGTGATCGCGGCCACCAATAAAGTTCCCGAGGAGGCCGTCAAGGGCGGGCATCTGCGCGAGGATCTCTTCTACCGGCTGAATGTCTTCCATATCCACCTGCCTGCCGCTGCGCGAGCGCAAGGAGGATCTGCCCGCCATCGCGGAAGCGCTGATCGGCGATCTGAACCGCAAACACGAATGCCGCGTCGCCGAGATCTCCCCGATCGTGATGGACGCGCTCGGCGCGCACAACTGGCCGGGCAATGTCCGCGAGTTACGCAACGTGCTGGAACGCGCGGTGATTATCGCGGGTGAAGGTTCCATCGAGATGAAGCATCTGCCGGCGTTTCTGCAGGCGCGGACGCGGGGCTGGCTCTGCCATTGCGGCTCCGGCCGCCGTTCCGGCGGCCGCTGCCGCAGGAAGACCAGACGCGATCCGGTTCGATTCACGGTGGGCACCACGGTGGAAGAGGCCGAAAAAGGTCTGATTCTGCGCACCCTGGAGCATACGCGCAACAATAAGACGCGCGCCGCCGAGATCCTGGGAATCAGCCTGAAGACGCTGCACAATAAGCTGAAGGAATACGGGGCGAAAGAATACGGCGCGGCAGTGTGACGCTGCGGCACTCTCCTGCTCAAAGTTGAAGCGAAACTGCGCGCCCACCCTTAGCGTGGGCGCGCGGAAGCCCTCAGCGCAGGCCGGGATGCATTCGCCACCTACCGGCCCGTGTGCAGGTTGTTGTGGATGGCGTAGAGCGCAAGCTCCAGCCGGTCGGAAACGCCCAGCTTGTCGAAGATGTTGTGCAGATGGTTTTTCACCGTCTGCTCGCTGATGAACATCTTCTCGGCCATTTCCTTGTTCTTGAAACCCTGCGCCACCAGTGCCACAATTTCGCGTTCCCGCTGGCTGAGCGGCGAGCGCTCGCGTTCGCGAGGCGTGCTGTGACGGGCGGCGCTCATCGGCGCTTCGTCATTGGCTACGAACTGGCGAATCACTGCCGCCGTAGTATGGGAATCGAGCCAAATCTCGCCGGCATGCACTTTGCGGATGCTCTTGATCAGCAATTCCGTCGCTGTCTGCTTCAGTACGATTCCGGAAGTGCCGAGCTTCATCGCCTGGACGAATTCGTTCTTATCGTCGGAGGCCGTTAAGACGATCACCCGGGTCTTGTTTTTCGCGGCTTGCAGTCGCTGCAATGTCGCGAGACCGTCGAGGCCCGGCATCTTCAGGTCGAGCAAGAAGATATCGGGTTCGCAGTTGCTGAAGAACTCGAGAACCTGCCGGCCATCGGAAGCTTGCGCCACCACTTCGAAATCCTCTTCCAACGCCAGCAGCTTGCACAGGCCATCGCGGAAGATCGGATGATCGTCGGCGACCACAATTCGAATCTTCGGCTTAATCCGTCGACTCGGCGGAGGCAGGACCATTCATTGCAGTGTTGTTCTCAGCCATACACTTCCTGGCGGCTATTTTCAATTGTAGAGTTCTAATAGTACCAAGTCAAATTGCGCGCGGCCTCGACCGAAAGTTTGGCCTTAATACACGGAAATCCCCGTTACACCTTGCCGAAACGCTTGCTGGCTATTGTAACGCACCGGCGGGCTGCGCAAGGTGCATCTCCACCGAACATTGCGGCGCGCTTTTGATAAGGTGATAAGAATCATGAGCGAAGAACTGGCGCGAAGTTGGATTTCCAGCGGTTCTGGCGCCGCCTGCAGCAATTGGGCCTGAATGCCTATGAGTCGCGCTCTTATCTGGTGCTGCTGGGCCATCCCAAGTTCAAGGCTCTGGAACTGGCGGCGCGCGCGCACGTGCCGCGGCAGAAGATCTATGAAGTACTGGACAGCCTGGTGGAAAAGGGCTTCGCGCAGGTGGTGCAGGAGAAGACCAAGCTATTCTCGGCGGTGGAGCCGAGCCTGGCGATTCCCGGCTATCTGGGACGCAAGCGCCAGACGCTGGAGCAGGAACTCACCGATAACGGCCGCGCCGGCTCGGCGCCTGATGGACGATCTGAAGAGCTTCTATTCCGGAGGGCCAGGGCGGCCGCGGCACGCTCGATTTTCTGCGCATTGTAACCGAGCCGGCGCAGACCGCCGCCGAATACCGCCGCATGCTGTCCGAGGTGAAAGCAGGAGTATCTGGAATTTTCGCGCCCGCCCTATGCGGTGGATCCGCTGGATGAAAAACTGGTGAAGCAGGCGCGCGCTCGGCGGCGTGACCTGCCGTCTGCTGCTGGAAGCCGGGTCGCTCGACGAGGAACATCGCGCCGCTTGAACGATTACGTGGCCGCGGGCGTGGAAGTCCGCATGGCGGAATCGCTACCCATGAAGCTGGCGGTTTTCGATTGCCGCGACGGCATGATCGCCCTGCTCGACCCCGTGATCACGCGGCCCGTTTGGACGGCGGTGGTCTTCCAACACGAAGGCATGGGCGAGGCCATGAAGGGGCTGTTCGAAGATCACTGGCGGAGGGGAAAGACGTTTTAACGCAGCCGTGTCGGTTTTTCACCAGGCTGCGGCCGGCTATTCGTTCTCTAACGGGCTCCGCCCGCCAAGCCGCGCTGCTTGCGCGTGAGAATTTCGCGGACGGCGTAGATGCGCCGGTCCTGGCTCTCGAAGTAAGTCCGCATCATCATCTCGCCGATCAGGCCGGTGCAGAACATCATCAGGCCGGCGAAGAGCAGCAATGCGCCGGCCATCATCAGCGGGCCGTGCTCGATGACGATGTCGTGGCCCATGAGCTTTGAAATGGCCAGCCAAGTCAGCATTCCGCCGCCGGAAACGGTGCCGAGCAACCCCAACGATCCGAAGAAGTGCATGGGCCGCGTGAAGTATTTCAGCAGAAACTTGATGGTCAGGATGTCGAACAGCACGCGGAAAGTGCGGCCGATTCCGTAGTGCGAATCGCCCGACGGCGCGCGGCGTGTTGCGGATCGGCACCTCGGCCACGCGCGCGCCGTAAAAGCTGGCCAGCGCGGGAATGAAGCGGTGCAGTTCGCCGTACAGGTTCACGTCTCTGCAGCACTTCGGCGCGATACGCCTTGAACGTGGTGCCGAAATCGCGCAGGTCCACGCCGGAAGCTTTCGCCATCAGCCAATTGGCGATGCGCGACGGGATCTTGCGCATAATCGCATTATCCACGCGATTTTTACGCCAGCCGCTGGCGATGTCGTAGCCCTCGTCGATCTTGTGCAGCAGCGCCGGAATGTCTTCGGGCGCATGCTGCAGATCGCCATCCATGGCGATGATGACGTCGCCCTTGGCTTCGTGAAATCCCGCGGAAAGCGCCGCCGTCTGGCCGAAGTTGCGGCGCAGCCGGATCACCTTCAGATGCCCATCGGTCTCCACCAGGTTGGCCAGCAGCTCGAAGCTGCGGTCGGTGGAGGCATCGTCGACAAAAAGAATTTCGTAGGGGCGCTGCAACTGCTCCAGGACCGAAGTCAAGCGGTCATAGAGCGGAAGAATGGAGTGCTCCTCGTTGTGGATGGGAATGACGATCGACAGCATGAATCCTTCAGTTTAGCATCGGGTCCGCCGCGGGCTGTGAGCCGTCGCACATCGGTCTATTGAGTGCAATTTCTCGTACAGCAGGGAGCTGAAATACTATGAAACTACCGATAATGTTTTTGTTGGCGTTAGGGACACTTAGCGCCCAAGCGCCTAACCCTACACAGAACCAGCACACATATACGCCCGATGCGGGGCAGCCAATCTTTCCGAGTTACGGTAGTCTCACGCACTATCAAAGCCGTGAACTATCACCACCGCACCGGAACGAGTCCGATCGATTTCCGCGGGCACGGAGCTTATGCCCGCAGCACGCGGCGAAGCGCACGTCTCGAGCCAGATGGGTTCGACCAAAATTGAAACCAGTCTCAACCACATGACGGCAGCCAATCAGTTCGGGCCCGGAATACATGACTTACGTGTTGTGGGGTATTACGCCCGAAGGGCGCGCCACGAATCTAGGCGAAGTGGTGCTTGAAGGCGATCACGCCAAATTGCTTTCTACTACTGACCTGCAAACCTTCGGTCTGATGGTCACCGCCGAACCCTATTTCGCCGTGACGCAGCCGAGCAATGTGGTGGTGGCCGAGAACTTCCTCCGTAACGATACCAGCGGAACTATCGAACAAGTGGATGCCAAGTATGAATTACTCGAACGTGGGCAATATGTTCTCGATCGCGCCGATTACCGGCCGGTTAAGGTGAATCCGAAGGGACCGCTGCAGTTGGCGGAAGCGGAAAATGCGGTGGAGATCGCGCGGTTGGCCGGCGCTCCGAAATACGCGGCGGATACCTTCCAGAAAGCGACGATCGACCTGCAGAACGCCGAAGGCTTCTTGCACGGTATCGCGCAATCGCAAGGAATCCGAAACCGACTCGCGTGAAGCGGCGCAAATGGCGGAAGACGCCCGCATCATCACTTTCCGCAAGATTCGTGAAGAACAGTTAGCCAATGAACGAGCCGCCGCCGCGGCGCGTGAAGCCGCCGCGCAGCAACAGGCCCAACAGGCGCAACAGCAGGCGACATTGGAACAGCAGCGGCGCGCGCAAGCCGATGCCAGACCGCTCAGGCTGCGGAGCAGGCCAAATCGGCCGCCGACCAAGCTCGTATGCAGGCTGAGCAGGCCGCCGCCAATGCCGTGCAGGAAAGGGCCGCGGCGGACGCCGCGAAAGCTGACGCGTTAGCGCAACAACAGGCCGCCCAAGCTGATGCCGCGCGCGCCCAGCAGGCCGCGCAGCTCTCAGACCAGCAGCGGCAACAGGCGGAAGCGGAGAAAACTCAACTGCGCGAACGCCTGCGCCAGCAATTGAACATGATTCTGGAAACACGCGAAACGCAGCGCGGTTTGATCGTCAACATCAACGACGTGCTGTTCGACTTCAACCAGTACACGTTGAAGCCGGGCGCGAGAGAAAAGCTGGCCAAGGTATCGGGAATCCTGCTCGCCTATCCGGGCCTGAAGATTCAATTGGAAGGCCACACGGATAGCGTTGGGTGCAGACGATTACAATCTGAAGCTCTCGCAGCAGCGCGCGGATTCGGTCCGCACCTACTTGGTCTCGCCAAGGCGTCCCCGCGGATTCGGTCACCTCAACCGGATTAGGTAAAGCCGACCCGGTAGCGACTAACGACACCGCCGCGGGCCGCCAGCAGAACCGCCGCGTGGATATGGTGGTTTCAGGAGAAGCTATTGGAATTGGGTCACTGCAATAAAACGCGCTGAGTAAGCATGAAAGTGGGGCTGCTCCGTTCGGTGGCGGCCCCATTCACAAACTTAGCCGCCCTTTCGACCCACCTTCCACCGACTCCTCTCCCCCCTTTTGGCGATAATAAGACCACGCATGAAACACTCGCGCTGGCTCCTTATCGCCGCCACACTAGCCCTCGTTTGCTGCGCCGGAGTGATCCGGCTGATGGCTCAGGCCTCGCCTAAGCCGCTCTCTTCGTTCGACGCGCAGGTGAAGCCGCTCGTCGCGCGGATGACGCTCGACGAAAAAATCGGGCAGATGACCCAGCCCGAGCAGGAGCATGTCGCTGACAACACCGACATCGAATCGCTGTTCGTCGGTTCGGTGCTCAGCGGCGGCAATTCCGATCCCAAAGCCGGCAACAGTCTCGCTGCCTGGCGGGATCTCTACGACCATATCCAGCAGCATACCCAGAAGACTCGCCTGCGGATTCCCCTGCTCTACGGCATTGACGCCGTACACGGGCACAACAACGTTCTGGGCGCGGTGATTTTTCCGCATCAAATCGGGCTGGGATGCACGCGCAACGCGGCGCTGGTGGAAAAGGTGGAACGCATCACGGCGGAGGAGGTTCGCGCGACCGGTATTCAGTGGGCCTTCGCGCCATGCGTCGCAGTCCCTCAGGATATCCGCTGGGGCCGCACGTATGAGGGATTCTCCGAGGATCCGGCCGTGGTTAGCGAGCTGGCCGGCCCCGCTGTGCGCGGGTTCCAAACCTCCAATCTGGTCGACCCTCTCGCCGTGCTCGCGTGCGCGAAGCATTTCGTCGGCGATGGCGGCACGGCTTGGGGATCGTCCCGCGATCGCCGCGGGCTCGACCAGGGAGACACGCGCGTCGATGAGGCTACCCTGCGGCGCATTCACCTGCAAGGCTATATCGCGGCCATCCGCGCCGGCGTCGGCTCCATCATGCCGTCCTATAACAGTTGGAACGGCGTCAAGGTTTCGGGCAACAAAGCGCTGCTGACCGGCTTGCTGAAGCAGGAACTTGGCTTCCAGGGTTTCCTGATTTCCGATTACAACGCCATCGACCAGATCGACCGCGATTTCAAGAGGGCGGTCGAGATCTCCATCAATGCCGGCATGGATATGGCGATGGTTCCCGCGCGATACAAGGAGTTCATCGCGGATCTCAAGCAGCTCGTGCAAAATGGCAAGGTACCGATGACGCGCATCGACGACGCGGTGACGCGCATCCTGCGCGTGAAGTTTGCGCATGGGCATGATGGACCCGAAGCGTTCGCAACTGGCCGACCGCGAGCTGGCGAAGACTTTCGGATCGCCGGAGCATCGCGCCGTAGGCCGCCAGGCGGTTCGCGAATCGATGGTGCTGCTGAAGAATGACCGGCATGCGCTGCCGCTCGCGAAATCCGCCGCGCGCATCCACGTCGCGGGCAAGAGCGCCGACGATATGGGCAACCAATGCGGCGGCTGGACCATCGATTGGCAGGGCAAGAGCGGGCCCGTAACCGAAGGCGGAACCACGCTGCTGGCAGCCATTCGCAAGGCGGTCGGCAAGAACACGCAAGTAACGTACTCCGCCGATGGATCCGGGCGCGGCGGGAGCGTCCGTTGGCATCGTCGTAATCGGCGAGAAGCCATACGCCGAGGGCGCCGGCGACCGCGCCGATCTCAGCCTTGCGCCTGAGGATGTCGCCGCCGTGAGTAATATGAAGGCCGCGGGGATTCCGGTCGCCGTCGTGCTCTATTCCGGCCGCCCGATGATTCTGGGCAGCGTGCTGGAAAAGGCGGACGCGTTGATCGCGGCGTGGCTGCCGGGCACGGAAGGCGATGGGATCGCCGATGTCCTGTTTGGCGATTACAAGCCCACGGGGAAGCTGTCGTTTGCCTGGCCGCGGTCGATGGAGCAGGTGGCGAAGCATCCAGGAGACGCGGGGTATGCTCCGCTGTTTGCACTGGGGTTCGGGCTTAGTTTCTAAGCGGCAAAAGCGAACAGCCTGTACAGCAGCCAAGCCACTCCGGCGGCGAATCCCAATGCCGCCTCGTATTCGCGATTCTTCTTATATTGCGACCAGCGGAAGGGCTGCGAATGTTGCAGCCGGGGATTCCATCGCGGGATCAGCGCAGGCACCCGCCTCGCGTAGACGTCGTACTCGGGAAACAGACCGCGCAGATGTTGCTGCTCGAGTTGAATCACGGGCAGATAGACGAACATAAAGACCACGGTGAACAAAAGGCCCAGCCACACGCTGCGCGAGGCAATCACCAGGCCGGCCGCAACCAGAAGCGTTCCCATATAGAGAGGGTTGCGCGTATACGCATACGGACCGCCAGTGGCGAGTTCGCGATCCTTGCAGAGACATCCCGCGGCCCAGGCGCGGAGGGCAAGACCAAGAAACGAGACCGGCATCCCTATGGCGAGCGATTGCACGCCAGGATGCGAGAACCACGCGAAGGCAGCGACGATCAGGAACCCGCTGGGCACCCGCAGGCGGGCTACCGCGTCTGCGTATGGCTTGGGGAATTGGAGCATCAGGCCAGGCACGCGGCTTTCAAGGCATCGAATACTAACTCCGGGCGCACCTGCCACATGCTCGGGGCCGGCGCGTCTTCTCGTTTGTAAGTAGTAGCGGCTTCGGGCGCGCGTAGAACCTGCAGCGAGTCGCAATAGGGGCCGTTACGCGCCGGATCCGTCGGGCCGAAGATGGCGACGCCGGGTTTGTGCAATGCAGCGGCAAGGTGCAAAGGACCGCTATCCACGCCAATCACCGCGGCGGCGCGGCGCGTGGCGTGAATCAATCCGGAGATGCCGGAGACAGTGCGGAATTGCGCCGGGGACTGCGCCGAGTTCTCCCAGCGCGGTGGGCGGCCCGTTGAGGACCAGAGGCATTCCCAGATCCCGGCGCAGGCGAGGCGCGAGGTCGCGGTAATGCTCGATCGGCCACTGCTTGGAGCGCCATCCGGCAAGTGGCGAAGCCAGCACGAATTCGCCCGCGGGTAAATCGCCCTCGGGCCGCCCTTCGGGCAGCGCGAACGTTCGACACGATATTGGATGCGCCGGCGGCAGCGGCGAGATCGAGGCGCATGTCCACTGTATGCATGGAGCGGGTGTCGACTTGTTCGGAATACAAGAACGTGGCGGGGCCTTCGCGCGCGATGCCGCGGCGAAAACCCACCAGGCGCAAGGGGCGCGCGAGACGGGCTACGACGGCCGATTTGATCAGCCCTTGAAAATCGATGGCGAGATCGTAGGCCTCAGAACGTAGTTCGCGGAGGCTCGCCATCGAATCCGGAGCGGTCGCGGCGGAACGCGACGATGCGATCGAGAAAAGGATTGTCTTCGAGCAGCGGCATCCACCGCGGCTCGATCACCCAAGTGATACGGGAATCGGGAAAGCTGGCGCGAAGCGACGCGGCGGCGGGAAGCGTGTGGATGATGTCGCCCATCGCGCCCATCCGAACGATCAGAATGCGGCTAACGGGTTTGCCGGCTTCTGACATGAGCGATCAACTCGGCGCGGTGGCGTAGATCCTCTTCTTCGAGACGAAAGACCTGCGCTGGGTTTACCGCGCGAATGAGGTCTTCAGATGAGTTCCGATCTGAGCCGGGGGCAATCAACACGTAGTCTATCACGCGCAGCGCGGCCGCCAGTTCGGCGCGGGCGCGTTGCGGCAGAAGCTCATCTTCCAGCGGAAGCACGAGGGCTGCGAGCGTCTCGGCAGAAGGACGTAGAGAGGCGAGACGCTCGGCGTGCCAATCGAGAAGGGGGTCGAAGTAGGCCGCGACCAGGGTTACGCGGCGGCCATCTAGGACAGACGAATCGACAATTTTTTCGCGGGTGTTCATGGGCGTGAGGGCCAGAGATCCAATGCTGCCGTGGCCACGCGGTCTGTGGTCACGCGCGTCATGCAGCGGTGGTCGATGGGGCATTCGCGCAGCAGGCACGGGCTGCACTCGGCGTGCTCGCGGACCACGCGCGAGCGGCGGCCGGAGGGTCCGGTAGTGGCGTCGTCGGTGGCGCCGAATACCGCCGCTACGGGGACGCCCAGCGCGCGAGGCGATGTGCATGGCGCCGGAATCGTTGGTGAGGAACAGGCGGCAGGCGGCGGCCAGATCGATGAACTCGCGCAAGGTGGTTTCGCCGGCGAGGTTACGCGCATCGGGAATCGCTGCCGCAACTTGCTCGCATAGCGCGCGCTCGGCGGCGGCGCCGAACACCAGCACCGAGGCGCCCCGTTCGCGCGCCACGCGCACGGCCGCGGCGGCGAATCGCTCCGGCAGCCAGCGCTTGGCGTTGCCATACGCCGCGCCGGGGCTGATGCCGATCACGGGCGGCGTAATGCCGAGCGCGGCCAATTTCGCTGCGCCGGCCTCGCGCGCGCGCCTCGATGCCATCCAGCTCGGATAGGCTCGGTAGTGGGAAATCTCTCCAGCATGCCGGCGCGGCGCAGCAGCTCCAGATAGTAGAAGCGCTCGTGGCGCGGAATTTCGCCCGGCTCGGGCACCGGGATGGCGCGCGTAAGCAGCATGCCGCGCCCGTCGCGCTTGTAGCCGATGCGTTCGGGAATGCCGGCCATCCACGCGTCAGCGCGGCATCGAAGGCGTTCTGCAGGAGAATGGCGGCATCGAAGCGCGCTGACCGCAGGCGTCGCGGCGAACTCTCGCTTTCCGGCAAAGGTCTTTGCGCGGATAGGGAATGATCTGGTCGATGGAGCGTTCGCGCGCGTAGAGATCGGCCACCCAGGGCGCGCCACGACAGCCAAATGCGCATGCGGAAACACGCCGCGGATGGCGCGAATCGCGGGCAGCGACATCACGGCGTCGCCCAGCCAATTGGTGGCGCGCACCACGACCCGCGACATCGACGATGGGTTGAATGGCACTGATTCCAGTGTAGCGGGCGCTGTATGCCAACATAAAGCATGTCCAAAGCGGCTATCTCTCTACTGGCATTCTCCTGCGCAATCTTGCGCGCGGAGACGCACCCTCTGACCCTTCGTCAAGCGGTAGAACTCGCCCTCAAACAAAACCCCGATATCGTCCTTGCGCGGCTCGATGAAGAAAAGGCTGCGGCAGGGGGTTCGCGTTGCGCACGACCCGTTCTCGCCGCGCGTCACCGCGGGCAGCGGCCTCGCGTATAGCGACGGATTTCCCATGTAGTATCGCAGGCTCGGCGCCGAGCATATTTCAGGCGCAGGCCAACATGGCCATTTTCAACCGGCAGAAATCGCTCGAGGTCGCACAGGCAAAGGAGGACGCGCGGGGAGCGGCGTTCGCAACCGCGAACAAGCGGGACGACGCCGCGTATCGAGCGGCCATGCTGTATTTGGACGCGGAGCGGGCGGCGCGACTGAGCGAGTTGACGCGCCGGGATATCGATAGCCGCCTTCGCATGCTCGACGCGGTGAAGGCGCAGGTGCAGGAAGGCCGGGCGTTGCCGCTGGCGCAGAAGCAGGCCGAGTTGGCGATCGCGCAGGCGCGCCAGGCGGCGCTCGAAATGGACGATCAGCGCGATTCCGCCGAGACGTCGCTGGCCATCGCGCTCGGGTTCCCGGCCGACGATCGCGTAGCAGCCCTCGGCATGAAGAACGCGCCGGCCCCGTCGCTGCCGCCGACGCCCGCGGATGCATTGCAAGCGGCTCTCGGCGCCAACAACGAACTGCGCCAACTGCAATCGCAAATGGCCTCGAAAGAACTCGAGATCCGCGGGACAAGGCTGTGCGATTGCCGCGCGTCGACTTGGTGGCGCAATACGCTTTGCTGGCGAAATTCAATAACTATTTGCAGTTTTACAACACGTTCCAGCGCAATAATGGTCAGATCGGCGCATCGTTTCAAGTGCCGATATTCTCAGGCAGCGGCGTAGGCGGACAGGTGGCGCAGTCCGAAATCGACGTCACGCATCTAAGAACCGAGATGGGCAATGTCCGCAACCGAATCGCTGCAGACTTGCAGCAATCTTACCGGGACGTTGTGAAGGCGCAGAGCGCGGCGGAAGTGGCGCGGCTGGATCTCGATGTGGCTCGCGAGCAGATTTCCGTGGACTTGGCTCAGATGCAGGAGGGCCGGCTAGCCATGAGCATTTTAGAAGAGGCGCGCGTCGCAGAGAACGCCAAATGGATTGCGCTTTACGATGCTCAGTATGCGCTGGAAAAAGCGCGCTGGAGCGTGCTGCGGCTGACAGGTCAACTGGCGTCGGCGGTAGTACGATAGGAGCGCCCATGCGTATCGTCGCGCCATTGAAAGCGCTCTTGAGCAACCTGATCGATTACGCGGGATTGTATCCGCCGGCTGGATTGCCTCTCGAATCGTGGTGGAACGGTATCGCTGCTTTCTGGCATCACCCGATGGCTGGATTTTGAACCGCCTTGTCCTCCCGCTGGCGAAGCTTCCGGACCTACCGCCGGCGATCTTGCCGTTGGTGCGCATCACGCTAGTGGTCGACGATGAACCGGGACCCTTGCCGCGCGCAAGTGGAAACGCTCGAAGACGAAGGGGGCGCGGCGGCTTTCGCTGCCGACCTATTGCGAGGCGAAGATCAGTTGAGATCGCCGACGCCTTTGCGAAGGTGCGCACGGGCGGACTGACTCCCGAGGCTATTCCGCCCGCCGAGCCTCGCCGATTTTCTGTGCCGCCGCGGCAGAGCGCGGCTTCCGTTCAAAGCCACAGCGGGACTGCACCATCCCGCTGCGTTCGCTGCGAGCGCTGACTTATGCGCCGGATAGCCCGCGCGCGATGATGCATGGGTTCCTGAATGTCTTCGCTGGCGGCGGCATTTGCCTGGCATGGAGCCGAGCGCGAAGTGCTCTTGGAAGCGCTGAACGAAACAGAGGCGGATGCGTTTTCTTTCGGCGCAAAGGCTCTGAGTGGCGCGGACACAAGCTTTGCGGCGGAGCAGATCGCGGACGCCCGGCACGATTTCGCGCACAGCTTCGGCTCGTGCTCGTTCGAGGAACCAATCGGCGATCTGCGCGCGTTGGGGCTGCTGCCGTGACGCGCTCAGTTGGGTGGAATCGGCGAACGATCCGGCCTCGCGATTTTCCGATTCGAGAATCTGCCGTTCGGCACGTTCGAAAGCGGAAGGCAACGCGCAGCTCGGAGTGGCGATTGGCGACCGGATTCTCGATGCCACGGCGGCTTTCGGCATCGCCTCGATGAAAGACGTGATGGCGATGCCGAGCGCGAGCCGCGCGCGACTTGCGCCGGCGCATCAGCGCATTCCTGGAAAAGCGACAACCAGGCGCGGACGCGCTGCTGGCTCCGATGGCCGGACGCGCGCATGCTGCTGCCCGTGCGAGATCGGCGATTACACCGATTTCTACGCATCGATTCACCACGCCACCAACGTCGGCAAGATGTTCCGGCCGGATAATCCGCTGCTGCCGAATTACAAGTGGCTGCCGGTGGGGTATCACGGGCGCGCGTCGTCGATTGTGGTGAGCGGTACGCCGGTGCGGCGGCCGTGCGGGCAAACGGCGGAGAATCCCGCTGGGCCGCCGATCGTTCGGACCAACGCCGGCGGCTCGATTATGAACTGGAGCTCGGCGCGTTTCTCGGACCGGGCAATGCGATGGGCGAGGCGATTCCGGCCGCGGAAGCGTACGATCATCTCTTCGGCGTGTGCCTGCTCAACGATTGGTCGGCGCGCGATATCCAGAGCTGGGAGTATCAGCCGCTGGGGCCGTTTCTGGCGAAGAATTTCGCGACGTCGATTTCGCCGTGGGTGGTCACGATGGAAGCGCTGGAGCCGTTCCGTGCGCGAACCCGAACCGCGGCCGGAAGGCGACCCGCAGCCGCTGCCGCATCTGCGTACCGGCGGGAAATGACGCTTTCGCGATCACGCTCGAAGTCTGGCTGCGCTCGGCGCGCATGGCGGAACCGGTGCGCCTGAGCCGCGGCAACTTTCGCATCCATGTATTGGACGCTGGCGCAGATGGTGGCGCATCACGCGTCGAACGGCTGCCCGCTTGCGGCCGGGCGATCTGATCGGCAGCGGCACGGTGTCAGGGCCGGCGAAAGAGAATCGCGGCTGCCTGTTGGAACTGACCTGGCGCGGCACCGAGCCGGTCGAGCTGCCGTCGCGGCGAGACGCGGCGGTTCCTGGAAGACGGCGACGAAGTGATCCTGCGCGGATGGGCGGAAGCCCCGGGAGTCCGCCGCATCGGGTTGGGCGAATGCCGCGGGATCGTAACACCAGCCGAAAATGTAGAATGGGCCGCTAGCTGGTCCATTTATAATTAGTTAGAATCATGAAATTTCTCTACGTAACGGGCGCAGCCGCGCTTAGCGCCCTGGCTGCGGTCGCGCAGGCGCCCTCCGTTTCACAACAACTGAATATGCTCCTGACGGCGAATGGCCTGAAGGCCGATGTCTCTTTCCTCGCCTCCGACTTGCTGGAAGGGCGTGGAACGCCGTCGCGCGGGCTCGACCTGGCGGCCGAGTACATCGCGGCGCAGTTCCGCCGCGCGGGCCTGGAGCCGGTGGGCGACGACGGCTATTTTCAGACGGCGAACTTCGCGACGGTGGCGGCTAATACCGACGGGCTCGAGATGAGTCTCGATGCCGGCGGTACGGTAGTGAAAGCCACGGAGGCGTCGGTGACATTGCAGGATCCGGCCGCGACAGACCTGAGTCACGCACCGGTGATCAAGGTATCGATGGACGATCAGGCCGCGGTCGCTGCGCTCTCGGCCGATCAGGTTGCGGGCAAGGTGCTGGTGATCGAAGCTGGCGCGCAAGCGGCAGGCGGCGGGCGAGGACGCGGCGGCGCGGGATTCGTTGGCGCGCGCGGATTGAAACCAGCGGCTGTAATTATGTTGCAAGCCGCCGGCGGGGGCGGACGTGGCGGCGCGGGGCGCGGCGGCGCGCGTCCGAGAGAGGCTTCGACGCTGCCGTCGTTCGCGACGCTGGCTTGCACCGATGCGGCGTTTCGCACTGCGCTCGATGCGGCGGCATCGCCGACAATCTCTCTGCACATCGCCGCGCCGAAAGTAGAACCCGTGAAGTTGCGCAATGTAGTGGGATTGCTGCGCGGATCGGACCCGGCGCTAAAGGATACTTACCTCCTGGTCACCGGGCACTACGATCACCTGGGCATCCGCGACAATGGCACGCCCGACCATATCTACAACGGCGCCGACGACGACGCGAGCGGGACTTCTTCGGTGATCGAGATCGCCAATGCGATGAGCGGACTTCCCCGCCCCAAGCGCAGCATCCTTTTCATGGCGGTGTTCGGCGAAGAGCTGGGCGACCTGGGATCGCATTACTATGCCACGCATCCAATTTTCCCGCTGGCCAAGACTGTCGTCGATTTGAACCTGGAACAACTCGGGCGCACGGACGATCTGGAAGGCCCGCGCGTGGGCGCGTTCAACATGACGGGCTTCGATTATACGAATCTGCCCGCGGTCTTCGCGCGCGCCGGAGCGCAAACGGATATTAAGGCGATCAAACACGAGAAGAACAGCGACTCGTACTTCCGGCGGAGCGACAACGCGGCGTTCGCGGACGCCGGCGTGCCATCGACGACGATCTCGGTGGCTTACGATTTTCCGGATTACCACAAGCAAGGCGACGAGTGGCAGAAGCTGGATTACGAAAACATGGCCAAGGTGGATCGGACGATTGCATTGGCGATGATCGAGATCGCAAACAGCGCCGAGACTCCGAAATGGGATGAAGCCAATCCTAAAACCGCCGCCTTTGTGAAGGCGCGGGAAGCGACGATGGCGGCAGCGAAGAAGTAAGCAGATGAAACGGCTCGCGTTCCTTACGCTCGCATGCGCCCTCGCGGCCGGCGCGCAGCCGCTCACCGCGCAATATGACAACGCCCGCACCGGCGCCACGCTCCATGAAACTACGTTGACTCCGGCGAATGTGAACCCCGCCCACTTCGGCAAGGTCTTCTCCTACGCGGTGGATGGCGACGTCTATGCGCAGCCGCTTTACGTGCCGGGCGTCGCGATCCCGGGCAAAGGAGTGCATGATGTCGTGTTCATCGCCACGGAACACGACAGCGTTTATGCTTTCGATGCGGAGGGAAGGCCCGCCGAGCCCTTGTGGCGCGTGAACTTCCTCAATCCCGACGCGAAGGTCACGACCGTTGGCGCGCGCGACGTAAGCTGTCCGTTCATTACACCCGAAATTGGAATTACGCCTACCCCGACGATCGACCTGCAAACAGGAACGCTCTATGTTCTGGCGCGGACCAAAGAGGGCGGCGGCTCATTTTCGATGGGCCGTTTCGTGCAGAAGCTGCACGCGCTTGCGATCACAACCGGCGTCGAGAAGTTTGGCGGTCCTGTCGAAATCAAAGCGCCCGATTTCGATGCGCAACGCGAACTGCCGCGGGCGGCGCTCCTGTTGACGGGCGGCCAGGTTTACGCGACGTGGGGATCCTCCTGCGATGTAGGTCCCTATCATGGATGGGTGATGGCCTATGACGCGCGCACGCTGACGCAGACCGCGGCGTTCAACACGTCGCCCGACGCGGGAGAGAGCGGCATATGGCAAAGCGACAATGGTCCAGCAGCCGACGAGGATGGCAATGTTTATGTCGCTACCGGCAACGGGAAGTTCACCGCGGCGGCTAACGGGCGCGATTATGGAGACAGCTTTGCTGAAACTGCAACTGGCTGGACGCAGTCTGCGCGTGCTCGACTACTTCACGCCGTTCAACGAGAACGCGCTCAATAAGAGCGATGCCGACCTCGGCTCGGGGGGCCCGGTCGTGCTTCCGCGCCAGCAGGGCGCGCCGGCGCTAGTGCTGATCGGCGGCAAGGACGGCGACCTGTATGTGCTCGGCCGTGCGCAATTGGGTAAATATGAAGCATCGGGCAACAGCCAAGCTGTACAGGTTGTCCATTTCCGCGATGGGATCTATTCGGCGCCCGCCTATTGGAACGGACACATTTATGTCCTCGCGCGCCGCGATTATCTGTCCGATTTCGGTTTGGAGAACGGGAAGCTGGCGGCGAAACCTCGCACAATGGGCGATCAGAGGTTCGCCGATTCGGGCGCGACCCCGGCAATTTCGGCGAATGGAAACAGGAACGGAATCGTGTGGCTGATCGAGTCGAAGGCTTGGAACGGCGCGGACAAGCCTGCGGTGCTGCACGCTTACGATGCGGCCAACGTCGCGCGCGAACTTTATAACAGTGAGCAGAACAACGCGCGCGACCGGGTAGGGTTGACGCTGCGGTTCACCGTGCCGACCGTGGTGAATGGGCGCGTCTACGTGAATGCCAAGCGCCGCGTGGATGTGTTCGGGCTACTCGCCCCGTAGCGCCACCGCTGGATCGACGCGCATAGCGCGGCGCGCGGGCAGCCACGAGGCAACCAGCGCTATGGCGGCGAGAGCGGCTGCCGATAGCGTCATCACCGTTGGATCGCCAGCCTTCACCTGGTAGAGTTCGGTTTCGAGATAACGGGTGAGTAGAAGCGATCCCGCTATCCCGATGGCGCTGCCCGTGGCCGCGAGCTTTGCGCCCTCGGCCAACACACGGCGCAGGACGTCGGATTGCCGCGCCCCCAACGCCATGCGGATGCCGATTTCTCGTGCACGCTGGCTAACGCCATAGGAGACAACTCCATAGATGCCGATGGCGGCGAGGGCGAGCGCCAGCGCCGCGAAGCCTCCGAGCAGCGATGCGGAGAATCGGGGCCGCCAAACGGCGCGACTGACGACCTGGTCCATGGTTTGTACCTCGGCAATGGGGAGATCGGGATCGAGCGACCAGACGGTTTTTTCGATAGCGGGCGCTAGCGCGGCCGGGTCGGCGGCGGTGCGCACCACGAAGGTGGCGTAGCGTTGGAAGTCCTCAGGGTTCTGCGCGGAGGGAAAGAAGTACTCGTTGCCCGCGGATGCGCCCCAATCGCTCTGTTCGGAGTCGCGCGCTACGCCGACGATGGTCACCCAAGGATCGTTGATGTGGATGCGGAACCTTTTGCCGACGGGGTCAACGCCTGGCCAGTGGAGGCGCGCCATTGACTGGTTGATAATCGCAACGCGTGGCGCGGCGGCATTATCGTGCTCGGTGAAATCGCGGCCGCTCACGAGTTTGATGCGCATGGTCTCGAAGTAGCGGGGGAAGACGACGCGGAAGATCGCCCCGGGCGTATTCTCGGGTTTGGGAATGGGCTGGCCTTCTACGAGGAAGGGGAAGGTCCACTCATCGCCGGCGAGCGGGAGGTGGTTGATCGCGCTCACGGAACGCACCCCAGGGATAGCAGCCACGCGGTCCAGAGCCGCGCGGAAGAGCGCATTACGCTTCTCAGCGGCTTTGTATTCGGGACCGGTGGCGTTCACTGTCATGCTGAGCAGGTTGTGGGGATCGAATCCTGAATCGATGGCGCTGAGCTTCCACAGGCTGCGAATGGTGAGGCCGGCGCCGGAGAGTAGCATGAGCGAGATGGCTACTTCACCGATGACGAGCGCGCCGCGAAGCGAGGAGCGCGTAACGCCTGCCGAACCGCGGCCGCCTTCCTTCAACGCGGAGTTAAGGTCCGGGCGGGAGAATTGAAGCGCAGGCGCGAGTCCGAAAAGAATTGCGGTGAAAGTGGAGACGGCAAGTGCAAAGAGCAATACTGGCGCGCCAAGCCCGATCTCCTTGTATCGAGGCAGAGTGAAATGGCTGGCTTCGGGAATGTTAGCCGCGAGCGCGTGAATTGCAGCATAAGCGAGCAGCAATCCGCAGATTGTGCCGGCGAACGAGAGCACAAGGCTTTCGGCGAGTAACTGGCGCACAATGCGCGCGCGGCTCGCGCCAATGGCGATGCGTAGCGCGATTTCCTTCTGGCGGCCCGTGGCGCGAGCCAGCAACAGATTGGCCACGTTGGCGCAGGCGATCAGCAGCAGGAACGCGACGGCCGCGAGGAGCGCGGTGAGCGCGGGACGGACTTTGCCGGCGACGGCCTCCTCAAGCGCCGTGACGCGTGCGCCCGCTCCGGCGTTGGTTTTTGGATATGCAACCTCGAGACGGCGCGCGATGGCGGCGATTTCGGCGCGCGCCTGATCGATCGAGACGCCTGAATTCAGGCGCGCAAAGATGCGGAGGGAACGGCCGGCGCGGTCGTGGATGCGGCCGGGGGTGGTGACGAGCGGCACCCAGAGTTCGGCTTTCTCTTGCCAGAACGGGGGAAATTGGAAGCCGCGGGGCATCACGCCGGCGACTTGATAGGATTCGCCGTTGAGGGTGAGCGAGCGGCCAAGGATTCGCGGATCGGCGCCGAAGCGTCGCTGCCAAAGGCCATAGCTCAGAAGGACGACGTGGTCGTCCTCGGGGCGGAATGCGCGGCCGAGAGCCGGCTGCGTTTCGAGCACGTCGAGCAACGAAGGCGAGACATGGAGAGCGTCGAGTTGCTCGGGACGCCCCATGCCGGTGAGCGACGCGCCCCACGCTTCGGCGGAGGCGATGGATTGGAAAGTATGCTGTTGCGCTGCCCAATCGGTGTAGGTGGCGGGCGCGACTGGGAAAGCGTCGCCGGTGCGGAGGTCGGACTCCTGAAGAAAGACCAGGCGCTCGGGATGCGGGTAGGCAAGCGGCTTCAATAGCACGTTGTAGACGACGCTGAACATAGCGGTGTTCGCGCCGGCGCCGATGGCAAGTGCGAGCACGGCGACGATAGCGAAGCGCGGAGATTTGGCCAGAGAGCGAATGGCGTGTTTGAAATCGGAAAGCAAAGCGGGCCTCCGAGGGTTAGACGCCGGAGGGGGCGAAGGGACAGGCGGGAGCGGAGGGCCGAGCGTGAGGGCGACCTCGGCCACCCGTTGGCGGGGCTGGCGTGTGATAGCGCCACCTATCGGGACCGTTCGGAAAACCAAGGGAATGACTCCCGGACCAACGCACTGACCGTAAACGGCCAGGGCGAACGTCAGTGGGGCAGCGTCTTCCCTTCTTTTTGCCGTATTCCGAAAGTTCGGTTCCGCGAAGCCCGCTTGTATCGAGGCGGTCCCGTCCCAGCGAAACGTGATGACATCCATTGCTGACTCGCAACAGTGGATCACCGGGGATGTAGTGCGCCGAGCGGATCACTAGCGTCTTCGGGCCCTGTGTCAAATGCGACGGTAGGCTGGCCAGCTCGAAAATGCGCATCCCAGGTAATCTTCTGCGGTGATCGGAGTGTCCCGTTGAACGTCCTGAAAATCTGAGCGACGCTGCCCGGGCTTGAGCTTCCACCTTTACCCGAACCACGAATACAGGACCAAGCCTTGTCCGCCGGAAGAGGTACTGTCAAGGTACGTTGACCGAATCCACTTCCTCGGAATAGTGACCGCCATCCTATTCCTCCGATACCGACCGTTCTTCATAGGCTTGAGGTTCCGTGAAATCCACTTTGTGAATAACCGAGTACCTCCCGGGGAAAGACGACTGCGGCGGCGCTCTCCTTGCCTGGGCCATCATTCGGGCACACTGTCATCGAATACAGACGCCATTTCTGAGAACTTATGAGTCGTACAAGTAGTCGCATTCTTGAAGGAACATTATCGTACGTCTCTCGCCTTACCGGGCGAGTGGACGTTCTGCTGAAAGACGGCGGAGCGGCCGTACCGGGCACGGCGACAGTTCGTCAGCTCTCGGAATTTCCTGAAAGTCTGCGACTATGACAATCTGGGTGTCCGGTATCTTCACGAAGTCCGCACAAAGCTCCGTACATTCCCGCAATCGGGAGTGTCGGCTGCCGCTGTTTGAGAAAAATTATGCCACATTCCCAGGCCCGTCTTGCGTTCTGGTTCCGTAGTGCGAATCATGCCCACATGATGGAACCCCGAGTGGCATGATCCGGATTAGTCGAGAGGGCTGCCGGGGCGAGTCAATGTTTTTCTCACCACATGTCCGTCTCTGCTGACTCGGACATCAGGCGCCAACATTTTCCTCGTTTCGTGTACAATGCTAACCGAATTTTGACTATGTCTCAAAACACGTTTCCAAACTACGCCGCCGTTCTAACGGCAACACAGGTTCCGCCCCGTATCCCCCAAAAATAAAATCCTCTGCACAGCGTCGCATCCTACCTTGCCATGGAGAGGTGAAATCGCAAGGCTCGCCGCTTAGAGGAAATCGGCGCATCACGCCCAAGGCGGATCGAGGTCTTTGGGCCCGGACACATGTGCTGCCACGCGCGGCTCCCCGTTATTTGCGCCTCTCCTAATTACAACCTCGGAAGTCTATCAGCATGCGAAAGCTCTTTGCAATTGTTTTCAGTTTATGGTCGATTAGCATGGTCGCGACGGCCCAGCAAACGGCTCGGCCGGTCGCAAGTGATCCTGCATCCGACAGCATCCCACCGGCTCTCCCGAAAGCACAAGACTCTGAACCCTCAGGCGGCATCCATTGGGGATCGCTCATGCGCGAGTGGTGGCTATGGGTTGCAACGGAGCAGACGGAACGAATCGTCAGGGAATCCAAGACCCGAGATCAACTGAGCGGACCTTTCTTCGGCGATTGGTTCAACAGCGTTTCTGACTATCATTTCGACAACTGGAACGACGGCGGCAAAGTCTTCACCTCCTATCTGGCACACCCGACGCAGGGGGCCGTGGCAGAAGCCATCTTCTGGCAGAACAACGACCACGTGAGGTTTTCCGAGCAGGACTTCCACAGCGCCAGGTATCGGAACGCCCTGCTGCAGGCCTTCGCATTTGCCACCGTCGATGCGGTGCTGTGGAAAGTGGGACCCCTCAGCGAGGCCAGTATCGGGAACGTTGGCCTTCCGGTTCACTGGTGGGACAAGGACTGCAAGATGTACCACATTTGCGTCGACCGGACGGGCGTGAGCGATATGGTGATGAACGAAGTGGGAGGGACGGGGATCACGATCGCCTTCCAGTGGCTCGACAAGCATGTTCAGAAAGGGATCGAAGAGCGTTCAGAGAGCCGAGCCTGGATCGACACCACACGCATCCTCACGAACCCGCCCGCGTCGGTTGCGAACCTCATGCGCTTCCGGAGGCCATGGTACCGCGATAACCGCCGATGACGATTGAAGAGGGCTGCTGATTCACCGCCTCTCTTATTGCCGGAGAACAGTGAAGCGGCTGATCGAATACCCAAGCGCGCCGCCCATGAAGACATCCGACAAGAAATGAACATTGAGCGTGAGCCGTGAAAATCCCACAAGGGAGGCTAGGCCATAGGCGGCGAAAGGAACCCATCGATGGTTTCCATATCGCCGGGCGATGATTGTGGCCACAGAAAACGCTTCTATGCTGTGCCCGGAAGGAAAACTTCCATTTCCTCGTATGTAGGCAGTCGGTGAACTGCTGGTCGCAAACCAGCTTCCGGAATCGGGGTAACGGATTGGCCTGACCCGCATTGTGGCATCCTTCAGAGCCGTCTGCACTATCGCAGCATCGGCCATCGCTTCGCCCGCGAGCAACGCCGTGCGTTGCATCTTCGAGTCTTTGCGAATCCGTCCGATGGCATACAGCGAGGCCGAAACCGTACCCATGCCGATAGCCATGGCGTTTCCGTTAAAAATGTAATTGAACTCATGAAATGTCGTCGTGCGGCGGAAATATCCCGCTACGCTCGGGTCGGCAAAGAAGAGGCCCGCCGTTGCCCCCAGAACGGCGGCGGTGGGCACCAAGTTTTGCCCCTGCACAAGCCTGGCCGGAAAAGTCCAGATTTGCTTTTGATCGGCGATCACGTTGTGGAACAGGAGTTTCCAGGAGACTGGCCGGTCATACTCGGCTTCCGGCGATGAGGCCGGCGGCCCAGCGGTCTCCGGCGGTTCATTCGCTTGAGGAGTAGTGGGTAAGCTCTGATCCGGGGGCGGTGTTTGAGCAACTGCCCGGCTTGAAATTACAAGCGGGGCGAGCGCTATCACCAGAACCGGGAGCTTCGTAAAACTTCGCGCGGGGCGCCCGAACTGGACGGCCACGGCGACCAGAGAAAGCAGAAATACTATTAGGCCCAGAAAAACTAACAACATCCGCCGAGTGTATCGCCGTGCACATATTGCGTCAATGCTCTTGGGGATACACGCCCCGAGGAAGGAACGCGATAATCAAAGAAAATGGATGTCGATGTCACGAGGCCCAAAAACCGCCTTTTGGAGCTGATTCGCAGGCTTCGGGAAGGCGAAAAAATGGTGGTCGCGATCCCTTCGACCTCCCACCGATCGCCCAGGCCATCGCCGAAGACTTGGTTCTACTGACCTCGGATGGCGAAATCCCCAAGTACGCATCCGGAAACGTTCAGCCGCTATAGTAAGAAAGTCCTGCACAACTATTGACGTTCGTACTTTATACCGACTGAGCGTCGGAAGATGTGGGGCAAGCTCTTCCGGGCTGCCGCCCGGCTTCTGCCCAGCGCTCCGCGCGCGCAAAGAACGCTTGCAATCCACCACGAAATCGTTGGAGGGGCGTCACCATATAGCGCCAAGCTCAATAAACACGGCCACAGCACAGGCGATCGATTGCAGACTGGAGATGGGCGACGCACGCGTGAAGTTCCGCCAGTGGAACGAATTCTCCAGTGCGATGCGCGACGGTCATGTCGCCCGGACCGAATACGACCGTTTCGCCGGCCAATGCGCTGAGATGAGCGGCTTCGGATCCGAAGGCGATGGTGGCAGGCGGCTTTTTAGTCACCGACGAGAGCAACTCCACCAGGTGCTGGGTTTGGGACGGAGCGAAGGCCGGGTCCATGCGCTGGACGTGAAACTCGGCGTCGAGACCGGGGAACGACTGGCGGAGGACGGCCAGTTCGCGGGTAATGATATCGGCCACGTAGCTCGCGGGTTGGCCTGGAATGGGCCGCCATTCGACTACCAACCGGCACTCACCGGGGACGATGTTCTTGGCGGTCCCGCCTTCGATGATGCCCACGTTTAACGTGGTGAACGGCGGGTCGAATGCTGGATCGCGGTCCTTCTCCAGATCGCGGGCAATGCCCTCGAGAAGCAGCGCTACACGCGCGGCGTCGTAAATGGCGGAATGGCCCCTGGCGGGAAACGCGCTGTGGGCTTCCTTGCCACGCACGGTGACGCTAGCGAGGCAGTAGCCCTTTCCCGCTCGAATTACATGCAACCCGGTGGGCTCGCCAATGATGGTGTAATTTGCCGTGAAGGCCTTCTCCGCCGCCAGACGTTTTGCGCCAATGCAGCCCACCTCTTCATCGGCGGTTACGACCAAGGCGATCGGCGCGCACAGAGAGTTCAGTTCGACGCCGCTTAGCGCGGCGAGGGCGCAGGCAAGAAAGCCTTTGACGTCGCAGCTTCCGCGGCCGTAGAGCCGTCCGTCGCGGATGGCGGGTTGAACGGCCTCTTCCCAGCTCGCCTCGAAAGGCACGGTGTCGGAATGGCAGACTAGAGCGAGTTCGACGCAGCGCGAAGATGCGTTCTTAGTGAGAGCGATCAGGTTCGTTTTCGGCGTTCCCGCGGAATCCACATAAGAGTCTAAGCGCGTCTCCCAAGTATTCGGGTCGAGGCATTGAACGACATAATCGATTACCGCCCGATTGTTCATTGCCGAGACGGAGGGTATGGCGACTAAGTCGAGTAGTAACTGCTCAACGTGACTCATGGCTTAGAGCCCCAGAGCTTGCGCTGTACATGGTTGAATTGCGCGACGATCTCTTGTTGGATAGGATGCCGGCCTTCTTCAACAATCTGCCGCCCACCAACGAAGACCTCGCGGATGGCGGTGCGTTCGGCGGAGAAGACAATATTGCTCAAGAGAGACTCTTCGCCGGCGCCAGCGATGGACGGGTCGTCGAGATCGACGGTGAAGAAATCGGCGAGTTGCCCGGGCTCTAAACTGCCGGCGGGCGCGCCGACGCTTTCGGCGCCGATTCGCGTCGCATTATCGAATAGGCGGGCGGCCAGGCTGTCTACGCCGGCGTCCGGCGCGAGAATGGCGCGCTGCAGCAGTTTCAGGCGAAGATGATACTCAAGCTGTCGGGAGTCCTCCAGTAAGTCAATCTGAACGTTGCTATCGGAGCCATAACATATCCCAACGGCGCGCGAAGTAAAACGCTCCGTGGGCCCGATACCGTCGCCGAGATTGCGTTCGGTGGTAGGACAGGCGCAGACTTTGGCGCTGGATTCCCACAGAAACCCTATTTCGGCATCGGTTATATGGATAGCGTGTACGGCCGTGAAAGAGGCATCCAGAATCTGATGTCGACGCAGCAAGGCAAAGGGGCGCGCGCCATATTCCGATTCGCATGCCTCGATTTCGGCGGGTTGCTCCGAAACGTGCATATGAACTTTCAGTTTGTGTTGACGGGCATAGCTGACCACCTCTAGAAGGTAAGGCAGCGGGACCGCGCGGACGCTGTGCGGCGCGACGCTAACCCAAGCGCACTCCGGCGCGAACCGACCGGCAAGCGAGGCGCGCAGAGCGTTCGTGTCTTCGATGAAATCCTCCACCCTCGGGGTGATGAAACGGGCCTGAAGCGGATTGGGAGCTTTTTGCCATCCCGCGCGGACATAGGCTGTTCGCTGAAGCGCGATGCGCATACCGACTTCCTGCGCGGCGCGCATCACCTGCTCCGCGAGCAGGTTCCGATTGTCATAGGGCGTTCCGTCCGGCGAGTGATGTAGGTAGTGAAATTCACCCACTGTGGTAATGCCACTCAGCAGCATCTCCATAAATGCCATGCGCGCCACCTGATAGATATCTTCAGGCGTAAGGCGCGTAGCGGCGTGATACATGGCTTCGCGCCAAGTCCAGAACGTATCGCGATCCGCGGAGGTGCGATGTTCCGTGCGGGCGCGGATGGCGCGCTGGAACGAGTGTGAGTGGGCGTTGACGAGTCCCGGTAGGATAGCGCGACCGTGAAGGCGGCGTGCCGAGCGGAGATCCTCAGGCGATTGGGAGATGCGCGCGATGTGGCCTTCCGCGTCGCAAACTAGGGCTAAGCCGCTGACGAAGCGCCCGTCTCTGTAGACGAGATCCGGCAGCCACGCAGTCACTGTGTTGCGCTCTCGGTTAGAGCCTTCTCCAAGAGGTCGGTCACTTGTAGGCGCCCGGCCCAGAGGCGAAGATAGTCAACATCTAAGTTGGGGTTGGTTGCGATTACGCCGCCGATATCGCTCCACTGACGATCGGAGACCTGACCACGATCCTTGTACAACCTGAGCTTGGCGAGCACGATATCTTCCAGGGTTGAAAGGGGACATACGACTGATTCGCCATCGATCGTCAATGGCTCGGGCATTGCGCGCCGCATTTCGCTGTCGTCGAAATCGGTTTGAGCAGGAAACAGATCGATTTTCCAACTGCTCGGGATGTGGATCACATTGAAGGATCGACCATTCTGAATGGCTTGACGGATCTGGCCCGGCTCCGCATACCATTCTTTGCCCAGAGCGGACGCCAGTTGTTCGGCTTGAATCGCGCCGATCCGCACAATTAGGTCGATATCCTTTGTGAAGCGCGGAATTCCCCTCGCAGAAGATGCTGTCGAGCCGACAACAACGAACGGCAGGCATAACGCGTTCAGAACGGCTGACAAAGGCCTGAGCGGATTCACGAGCTACTTCAATTCCGTGCCGTAGGCTTTTCTGAAAAGATCTTCGCCTAACGTCAGGCGGACACGCCTAAGAAAGATCTCGCGGTCGTCCGCTTCCGGAAATTTGCGACGAAGACCGGCTTCGGCAAGAAGATGGCCTGTCTTTGTCATCGACATCGCCTGATGTATCTTTTCGGCGGGCGACATGCGGCGGTGAATGTCGATATAAACCTTCCACGCTTCCGGGCTAGTGTCTCTAGGCCGCATACCTACATTATAGCCACGGGCGGCGCGGGTTCATTCGGATCGCCCGCATTATTCAACGGCACTTTGATCAAAATCCACGCGATCAACACCATGAAAACCACGCCCGCGAGATAAGTGGGTTCGTGAAAGATTTCCGGCGTGGGCCACTCCTTGTACTTGAACCACGCGGTGACAATGCCAGCCAGAGCTTCGCCCGCGATCATACCGGAAGCGGCGAGCACGCCGACGTTCTCCATGCGGGCCTTCTGGGCATGATTTAAGTTCGCGCGGCGCGCCATGGCATCGGCAATCCAGCGGATGACGCCGCCCACGAATATCGCGGAAGTGATCGAGATTGGCAGGTACATTCCGATGGCGACGAGCATTGGGCTCTTGACACGCGTCATGATCAGCGCGGCGCCCATCAACATCCCAGCGATGACCAAAGGCCAAGCCATGTTGCCGCCGACGATGCCCTGCGCAAGCGATGCCATTAGTCCGGCCTGGGGCGCGGAAAGGGCTCGATCCCCAAAGCCGATGCCGCCGGAATTGATGTTGCCCTGGTTTAGCACCATAAGCGGAAAATACATGATGAGACTTGCGACAACCACCGCGATCAACTCCGCGATCTGGATGTATCGCGGGGTCCCGCCCAGGATATAACCGACTTTGAAATCCTGCAGAAGTTCGCCAGCGACCGAAGACGAAACGCAGACCACAGCGGCGACGCCGAGGACAGCGACCACGCCCGGCATTCCCGTCGCGCCCATCACCACCATGATCAACGCGGCAATGACCAGCGTGGAAAGCGTGAGGCCGGAAACCGGGTTGTTGGAGGAGCCGATCATGCCGACCAGATGGCCCGAGACGGTAGCGAAGAAGAAGCCGACGATCAGCATGACGATCGCGGCGGCGATGCCGGCCAGCACAAGTTTCGACATGTAGATGTAGAGCCCGGTCATGGCAAGGAAGGTAATTCCGAGCATCAACAGCACAACACGGAAGCTCATGTAACGCTCGGTACGACTGAGCGATTCCATTTCGGGCGCGCCGGCGCGCACCTCATGGAAAGCTTTGGCAAGTCCAGCGAAAAGGTTCTTGCGCATGCGGAAAAGCGTATAGGCGGTGCCGACCATCATGCCGCCAATGGCAATGGGCCGCACGATGTAGCGCCAGACTGCAGTGGAGAGATCCAGCCATCCGGCATCGGCGGCGTGGGCGTCAGCCGGCAAGTAATTACGCAGCTGCGGGCCGAGAAAGTAGATGAGCAGCGGGATGAGAAGGCCCCAGGCGATGACGCTGCCGGAGAAATTCAGCGAAGCGAGTTCGGGACCGATGACGTACCCGACGCCGAAAAATGCAGGACTCACGGTGGGCGCGGAGACTGTCGAAACGCCGCCCGTGGTCAACACCTGCGTGGATCCCGCGCCGCCGAGCGCAAGCCTGCTGCGATCCAACTGGCCCACATTGAAAAAGAAATCTTTATCGGGCGCGAAGAGATTGAAGGCGCCAAGTAGAAACGTGGCGGCGCCGAAGGCCATGTTGTAGAAGAGGTATTTCGCGGCTTGCGCACCCACCTGTCCGGCCTTGTGGATCTGCGAGGCAGCGAGCGATTCGGGGAACGGCAACTCAGGATCTTCCACAAGAATGCGCCGCACCAGCGAAACGAACAATACGCCGAGTACCGAGCCGACTAAAATGAGAGCCGTCGATTTCCAATAGGCGTCGGCGAATCCGAACGAGGGCCATGCCTTCGCCATCACAAACGCTGGCAGCGTGAAGACAGCACCGGCTGCCACGCCTTCACCGATGGAGCCGGCGGTGCGCGCGATGTTCTCTTCGAGAATCGTGCCGCGGCCCAGGCGCAGAACCGCCATGCCGATAACCGCGGCGGGGTAAGTCGCGGCGATGGTTTGCCCGGCGCGTAATCCGAGATAGGCATTGGCGGAGCCGAGTACGATGGTCATCAACAGCCCCAGCAGGACGGCCCGCCAGGTGAACTCCTTCATCCGGACGTTGTCCGGCACGAAGGGCTGGTGTTTTGGAGGCGTCATTGCAGACGAGCCTTGACTTTGTCGCTGAGCAGCTTGCCGTCGATGGTCTTGCCTGCGAGTTTGGCTTGCGCGGCTTTCATCACCACGCCCATCTGCTTGATCGCCGTGGCGCCGGTTTCGGCGAGGGCAGCCTCGATGGCGGCGCCGATCTCGGCCTCGCTTGCGCTCGCGGGCAAATAGGTTTCGATGAGCGCGCGTTCGGCCTCTTCCTTATCGGCCTGTTCCGTGCGTCCGGCCTTGCGGAACATGTCCGCGGCGTCAATGCGCTGCTTAATGAGTTGCTTGAGCAACTGCATTTCGGCGGCTTCGTCGAGCGGCTTGGGCGAATCGACTTTGGCCTTCATGAGCGCGGCTTTAATCATGCGGAGAGCACTCAAGCGGGCCTCTGCGCGGGCTTTCATGGCCGCGACCATGTCTTGCTGCACCTGATCGATGAGGGGCATGTCGATTGATATTATACGGTCTCGGATTTAGCCGTCAATGATTTAACAGCAGCGGAGCCCAGCCTAGGTTACCGCTCGATTCCCGCCCACGATGTGCCCCATCTGGCTCAGCATGTGGCGGATCGCACGAAGAATCTTCGGCGCCAGCCAGACCAATAACAGAATGAAGACGAGGATGACCACGAGAATCACGACCGGATGAAAAGCGGTCAGAGCTGCGAGGCCTATCGTGAAGATGTCTTCCGCAGTGCTCAGGAGGATATTCGAAAATGGCTCCGGACTGGCATTGGCAGTCATGCGGACACTGGCTTTGGTCCCATGGGAGCCCAGCGCCAAACTTCCGCCAGCGAGCAAGGCTACCGCGCGAACGGCTGGGTCGAAATGGGCGAATGCCGAAGCCGCCAGTACAGCCCCTGCGGGCACGCGGATGAATGTGTGAATAGCGTCCCAAACGGAATCGACTATTGGGATCTTGTCGGCCAGGAACTCCACAAGATAGAGGACAGCCGCAACGCCAATCACCCACCAGCGGGAAAGGAAATCAAGATCCCCGGGCAATTGCACCAAGTGGAAGCGCTGCAGCAGGCCGAGCGTCAGGACCGTGGCGTAGAGGTTAAAGCCTGAAAGCCACGCGGATCCCATACCTACACCGAGCGTAGCCAGAGGATTCAACTATATCCCCACGATTTCAAAGTAACATCCTCAAGAAGCGCGGACGTGACTATCGATGCACTCCCACCGTGGGATGCCGGTGTTTTATCGCCAAGCGGTAGAGCGCGAGCAGAAGAATCGCCCCAAGCGTTGAGACGATAAATCCCGCTCCTTCATTAGGTCCGTAGAAGCCAAGTAACCTGCCGAAAATGCCGCCAACCATCGATCCGGCAATGCCTAGCAGCATGGTCACCCAAATCCCGCCGGGGTCACGTCCGGGCATAATCAGTTTTGCCAAAGCGCCAACGATCAACCCTATGATCATTATCCCAATGATGTGAAACATATCTACCTCGAGTTTGTATGACTTTGCGCCGTTTCTGCCCTCGCCTCACGCCTTCATCGGGTTGCGACGGACTGCGGCTTGCTAGTTAAGACTGACGCAGAGGCTCAAATGATTTTAAATTTTTCAGCGTAGCCTACCGTTTGATATCCTGTTTTTCAAGCCTCCCATGCACATCAAGAAACCACGTTTGTCAACCCCCGGTCCAACTCCGCTCTACCCACCGGCGTTGCGCGCGATGATGGGTTCAGACATTCACCATCGCACCGAGGATTTCCGTAAGGTTTATCGCGGCTGCCTTGCCGGGTTGAAGGAAGTAATGGGCACTGCGAACGACGTGATGCTTTTCGCGTCGTCGGGAACCGGCGCCATGGATGCCGCGGTTTCCAACCTGTTTTCGAAAGGCGATAAGGTCATCGTATGTATCGCGGGTAAGTTCGGCGAGCGGTGGCTGGAGATCGTGAAGGCGTACGGTTTGGACGCGACGGCGATCACCGTTCCTTACGGTGATGCGGTCTCGCCGCAACAACTGCAAGACGTATTGGCGGCAGCGCCAGGAGTGCGGGGAGTATTCGTACAAGCTTCGGAAAGCTCGACGGGCGCGGCGCATGACGTGAAAGCGATGGGCGCGGCCGTGGCAAAAACGGACGCGATTCTGGTCGTCGATGCGATCACGGGTCTCGGCACGATGCCGCTCGATGTCGATGGCTGGGGGCTCGACGTAGTGATCAGCGGATCGCAGAAGGCCTTCATGATCCCGCCTGGGCTGGCGTTTCTCTCGGTAAGTCCCAAGGCCTGGCGGTTTGCGGAGACGGCGACGCTGCCACATTACTACTTCAATCTGAAGAAGGAAAAGAAGAGCGGCAATGGCGGCGAATCTACATGGACGCCCTCCATCGCTCTAATTCTCGCGCTGGAGGAGGCGCTAGATTACATCAGGCAAGTAGGCATGGCGAATCTGGTGGAAAATGCGCAGATGCTTGCAGCGGCGACACGCGCGGCGGTTCAGGCGATGGGGCTCGAACTGTTCACTCCGCTCTCACCGGGCGCGGCCGTAACCGCGGTGCGGCCACCGTCTGGGATGGATTCGGGCGTGATCGCGAAGGAGTTTCGCGAACGGTTCGGCACGGTGATCGCAAACGGACAGGGATCGATGAAAGGCCAACTATTCCGGATAGCTCACATCGGGTATTTCGATTTCCTCGATCTCTTTGCGATGCTGGCTGGGCTCGAGATAATTCTCAACGCCAATGGGTTTCCGGTTAAGTTCGGCTCGGGGGTTGCGGTGGCGCAGGAATTTTTCGCCAATGCGACGGTAAAGCCCGTGACCGCATAAAAAACCGGCCGCGTGGAATCGGTCCAGGCCCGCCCGCTCGCGACCTGTTTTGCGCGCTCGGGCAGGCCGCTATAGAACGACAAGAGAGGCTGGCTAGGCCTTTGGCTCGGGAGCACGGAACAACAGGTTGCCGTTTTCCAACTTGCGGACATAGATCAGGTTCTTCGCGTCATAGTTATGCGGCGTCGTCGCGCGGATTTCGTAAGGCTGACCTACAGTGAGATGTGTGATCACATGTGGATGCGAGAGCGATACTTGGGTGGGGCCGAAGCTTTCCGTAACAATCCCCTCAGGCGCCGTAGCGACTTCTTTGTGCGGCGTCTCGTGATAAACCGTCACATGGGCAAGCTGAATAACAAGTTGGGGGGTTGGAGTTGCAGTGCTTGACATACTTCTTCTCCTTCTGCGTCACGGGAGCACAAAAAGTCCGGGACGCGAGTTTATTCTAAATTGAACTCTTATATTAATGCAAGTTAATTCTATATGAACGTTATATACATCACACGTATCGCATCTTATAAGGTGATGGCCCGAAGTTATTGGCGGTCTGTAGTTTCCTTTTACGAAAACAAACCGGGTTGCTCATCCGCCCGAAGCTTTCGCTTTACTTTGAAGTAATCATAAGCCAACTCAGTCGCAACGCGGCCGCGCGGCGTGCGGTTCAGAAAACCCAGTTGGATCAGATACGGCTCGTAAACCTCTTCAATAGTATCGGCTTCTTCGGAAATCGAAGCGGCGATGGTACCCACTCCCACCGGGCCGCCGCGGTACTTATCGAGAATCGTCATCATGATCTTCTGATCGATCTCATCCAGGCCATAGCGGTCCACATCGAGCAGGTTGAGCGCGGTCTGCGCTACAGGCTTGGTGATGCGGCCATCGGCGCGAACCTGCGCGTAATCGCGCACGCGGCGCAGAAGGCGGTTGGCGATGCGAGGCGTTCCCCGGCAGCGGCGGGCTATCTCTTCCGCGGCCGAGTCCTCAATTTCGACGGCCAGCAGGCGCGCCGATCGCTTGACGATCGCCTTTAACTCATCGATGTTATACGGATCTAGCCGCAATACCAGCCCGAAACGTCCCCGCAGTGGAGCGCTGACGAGACCTTGCCGGGTAGTGGCGCCGATGGCAGTGAACTTCGGCATGGGAAGCGAGTGCGTGCGCGCGCCGGGTCCCGCACCGACCAGGATATCGACGCGGAAATCCTCGAGCGCCGAATAAAGCATCTCTTCGACATCGGGCAGCAAGCGATGAATCTCATCGATGAAGAAGACCTGGCGGGCGCGGATGTTACTAAGTATCCCTGTAAGATCAAGTTTCTTCTGCAGCACGGGCCCCGAAGTTGTCGTGAAAGCTACCTCCAACTCCTCGGCGATGATGGAGGCGAGCGTGGTCTTACCGAGACCAGGTGGCCCGTAGAGGAGGACGTGATCCATAGCTTCGCCGCGCATGCGGGCCGCGGCTATAGCGATGGAAAGATTTTCTTTGAGCTTGCTCTGGCCGGTGAAATCCGCGAGCCGGTGCGGGCGTAATCCCGCTTCGAATTGCGCCTCCTCGGGCTGTGCGTCGCCTGAAACCAGTGGCCGGCCGGACATGTGTTAACAGCTTAACGTACCAACTCCAAAGCGCGCCGGAATAAGGGTTCGAACTCGGCGGCGATGCCGGCGGCCTTGGCCTTGCGCACGGCGGCCTCGGCCTGCGGACGAGCACAGCCGAGATTTAAAAGCGCCGAGAGCACGTCCTGCTCCACTGGCGCCAGAACTTCGGCGGCGGGAGTGACGGGTTCCTCGCCGGTAACGGCAGGAAGCTTATCGCGCAGTTCGAGCACCATGCGCTCGGCGGTTTTTTTCCCAACGCCGGGAATGCGGACGAGGCGCTCGACTTCGCCGCGGCGGAGAGCGTTCACCAGATCGACGGCAGTGACGCCGGAGAGCACCTTCACCGCTAGCGTGGGGCCAATCCCGCTGACGCCGATGAGCCTTTCGAAGAGCGCCTTCTCGTCGGACGTGAGGAACCCGTAGAGCGAGAGAGCGTCTTCCCGCACGTGCGTGTGAATGCGTAGCCTGACCTCCGCGCCGGCGTCCGGCAGATGGGTGAACGTGGAAACGGGAATGGTAACGTCGTAGCCCACCCCGCCGGCTTCGACCACGGCCTGGTTGGGGTGTTTTTCGATCAGGATGCCGCGCAATTGCGCAATCATAGACTGTATTATGATCGCGCATATTGGACGGAGTTAAGACCAGCGATGGCCCGCCGGCGCTTTTTTGTCGATTCACTGCGCAACGGAATCGCCGAACTCCGCGGCGACGAGGCGCGGCATCTCACGCGCGTACTCCGCGTGGAACCCGGCCAGCGTTTTGAAATCTCCGACAACCATGCCGCATACTTGGCCGAAATCGCGGAAGCACGCGGTGAGCACGTCGTGTTCCGCGTCGTCGAGCCGATCCCGTCGGTCGAGATGCCGGCGCCGATCACGCTCCTTGCCGCGCTATTCAAATTCGACCGCTTCGAGTGGATGGTGGAGAAAGCAACCGAACTCGGGGTGGCGCGCATCGTCCCCATTGAATCCCTGCGCACGGAAAAGGGACTGTTCGAAGCCTCGCACAAACGCGCGGAGCGCTGGCGGCGCATCGCGCGCGAGGCGTCGCAGCAATCGCGCCGCACAAGAATGCCGGAAATCGAGCAGAGCCTGAAGTTCGATCGCGCGATTGATCGGCAGGCGGCCTTTCGCTGCTTCCTCGACGAAGATGAGGCGCCGCCGATCCTCACCGCGCTGCCCCAAATCCGCCCTCCGGACCCGTCTATCGCCTTGCTGCTCGGCCCGGAAGGCGGCTGGACCGAAGCGGAACGTGTATCCGCACGCACCACGGGGTGGATTCCCGTGTCCTTAGGCCCGCTGATTCTACGCGCCGAGACGGCCGCAACGGCCGCGCTCGCCATTCTAACCAACGCATGGATGGTTTAATGAAATGTAAGGACTCGAGACCGCCGCGTGGGTGAACTCTTTGATCTCTTCTTATTCATTGTCTTTGGCATAGTTCAATGGCGTATCGTGCGCACTCTCTGGAGATGTTATCCAGGCCGGCGGGCGCACGTCATGATCGCTTTGTTCAATGGGGCGCTGCTATTCGGCTATTTATGTACTTTCGCCGATCCCCCGCGGCTCTTGCACATGCCGGGATGGCAGGCGGAGATGCTCGGCGCGACAGCGTTTATATATCTGGTTATCGCGACCCTCTTCCTCCCCACTCGCTGGGCCGTGGCGCGCATCCGCAAGCATTTCGACCGGCCGGCCGACCGCTCGCGAAGGCGAGCGCTCAATACCGCGGGCAATCTCGCGCTCGCCGCTCCATTCGCGGTGGTAGGATACGGAACGTTCATCGAACGGACTAACTTCCATGTCCGCGAAGTGGATATTCCAGTTGCGAATCTGGCGCCCGGTCTTGAGGGGTTTCGCATTCTGCAACTGAGCGACATCCACATGGGCGCCTTCCTCAGCGAAAAGCAACTGGCAAAGGTAGTAGATGCAAGCATGGAGCATCGAACACACCTGGCCGCGATCACGGGCGATCTAATATCGTTGCGCGGCGACCCTCTGGACGCCTGTATCCGGCAACTGGCGCGTCTCAAAGCGGACGCCGGCGTTTTCGGCTGCATGGGAAATCACGAGCGCTACGCGCTGGCCGAAGATTATTGCGAAGAAGCCGCGGCGCGCGTAGGCATTCGCTTCCTGCGCAAGGAGGCGCAGATACTCCGTTTCGGCGGCGCCACCCTGAACCTCGCGGGCGTGGACCATCAATCGCACCACGGCGGCAGAGAGTATCTTGTGGCGGTTGGAAACTTGAAGGCGCCAAATGCGCTCAACCTCTTGCTCTCGCACAACCCGGATGTGCTGCCGGTGGCCGCCCGGCAGGGATGGGACCTGATGCTATCGGGACATACGCATGGCGGTCAGATCAACATCGAAATTTTGGATCGGGCGATTACGCCCGCGCGGTTCCTGACGCCCTATATTTACGGTACTTATCGCGCGCAAGATACTACGGCATACGTGACGCGCGGCATCGGAACGATCGGCATTCCCGCGCGCATCGGGGCGCCGCCGGAGATTACTATTCTTACCTTGAGGAAGGCATAGGTCCGGTGCGCTATCTCATTCTGACCGATATCCATGCCAACTGGGAAGCCCTGCAGGCGGTAACGGGCGAGGCCGCGGGCACGTACGACCAGATTCTTTGCTGCGGAGACCTGGTCGGCTACGGCGCTGATCCGAACCTGGTCGTGGAGTGGGTCCGCGAACATTGCACGGCAGTGGTGCGCGGTAATCACGACAAGGCGTGCACGGGAATAGAGGACTTGGAATGGTTCAACCCCATTGCCCGGGAGGCCGCGCTATGGACTATGAAGGCGCTTACCGCCGCGAATGCCAACTACACGCGCGCGCTAACCAAGGGGCCGCTGGGCATAGACGGTTTTCAACTGGTGCACGGATCCGCCTCCGATGAAGACGAGTATGTCTTGGCGCCCGGCGAAGCGGAGCTGGCGTTCACCTATATGGAGAGGCGCCTAGAGTTTTTCGGACACACGCACGTCCAGGGCGGATTTGTGTGGAACCGTTCGCGCGTCGAGATCCTTCCACGGGTGGCGCCGGACGCGCCGGATCTGCCGCTCGAGATCGACCCCACGTGCGGCTATATGATCAACCCGGGTTCGGTGGGCCAACCGCGCGATGGCGATCCGCGCGCGGCCTATGCCATGTACGATAGCGATTCTGGCATGGTCGTTTATCACCGCACCGGATACGATCTGGCTGGCGCCCAAAGAAAAATCCGCGAGGCGGGTCTGCCTCACATCCTGGCGGACCGCCTCACAGCCGGGAGATAAGCGCCGCAGGCCTCCTGGCCTGCGGAGTCGCTTTACTAATGCTTTGCGCGAAAGATCTTGCCGCTCATCGCGTTTTGCCGGCGGCGTGGATCCCTGCCAGCGCTCGCTCTCCGTCGTGACGGCGCGAGGAATGACACGCTTCCCAACTGCTACAATCGGACTTCCGTGGGCCAACGCGTCTCGCTATTCGTCACCTGCCTGGGCGATCAGTTATTTCCCTCCGCCGGAATGGCCGTGGTGGAAGTGCTGGAACGCCTCGGCTACACCGTCGATTTCCCCAAAGACCAGACCTGCTGCGGACAGCCCGCGTTCAACAGCGGCTATCGCAACGAAGCGCGCACGGTGGCGCGGCACTTTCTGAAGACGTTCGAAGCCAGCGAATACGTGGTGGTTCCCTCCGGTTCGTGTACGTCGATGATCAGTCATCACTTCCACGACCTCTTCCACAAGGAGCCCGAAACGCTGGCGCGCATCGACGCGCTCGCGAAGCGAGTGTACGAATTTGCGACGTTCCTCACCCAAGTCGCCCAGGTGGAAGATGTGGGCGCGCGCTTCGAAGACGTGGTCACGTTCCACGATGGCTGCCACGGGCTCCGCGAGTTGCACATCCGATCGGCGCCGCGGCGGCTGCTGCTGAAAGTGCGCGGTCTCGAACTGCGCGAGATGCTGCCCGCGGAGGAGTGCTGCGGGTTCGGCGGCACGTTCTCGGTGAAGTTCCCGGAGCTTTCGGGCGCGATGGCGCGCACCAGGATCGACGCCATTGAGAAGACCGGCGCCAACACTGTCGTGTCGCTCGATTCGAGCTGCCTGATGCAGATTCAAGGGGCGCTCTCGCGCGCGGGTTCGAAGATCCGCACCATGCATCTCGCCGAGGTTCTGGCGAGCCGCTAGTATATGTCGGCGACATTCGATAAGAAGATCCGCGGCACGCTGGCCAACGCCAATCTGCAGCTCGCGATCTACACTGCGACGGCCCGCCTCAAGGACAAGCGCATCGAGAGCGTTGCGGCCGATGCGCTGCCCGATTATCAGGAACTGCGCGAGCAAGCCAACGCCATTAAGAAGCACGCCATCGACAATCTCGATTATTACCTGGAAGAGTTCGAGCGTAACGTGGCGGCGCATGGCGGCAAGGTGGTCTATTGCAAGGATGGCACAGAGGTTTCCGATTTCGTGCTGGGCCTCGCGAAGGAGCGCGGGGCACGCCTGATCGTCAAATCGAAATCGATGACCACCGAGGAAGTCGATCTCAACGAACGGCTGGAGCACCATGGCCTGGAATCGGTGGAGACCGATCTCGGCGAGTACATCCTGCAACTGGCGCACGAGAAGCCCTACCACATTGTGGCGCCGGCGCTGCACATGACGCGCTACGATGTGGCCGACATCTTCGAACGCGAACTGCACGCCGGCAACGAAACCGTGCCCGAGAAGCAAGCCCAGATCGCCCGCGCGGTGCTGCGCGAGAAATTTCTGGACGCCGGACATCGGCATCAGCGGCGCCAACTTTCTGGTGGCCGATTCGGGCGCCGTGGTGATCGTCGAGAACGAAGGCAACGCGCGGCTCACCACCTCGGCGCCCGAAGATCCACATCGCGATCGCGGGCATCGAGAAGGTGATTCCGCGCGCGCAGGACCTGGCCGTATTCCTGAAGCTTCTCGCGCGCAGCGCCACCGGGCAAGCGCTCTCGGTCTACACGTCGTTCCTCAGCGGTCCGCGGCGCGCGGGCGAAATCGATGGGCCCGACGAATTTTACGTGGTGCTGCTCGATAACGGCCGCACCAAGCTGCTGCCCGACCGCGGCAAGCGCCAATCGCTCTACTGCATCCGCTGCGGGGCGTGCCTGAATACGTGCCCGGTCTATCGCAAGATCGGCGGGCATAGCTTTCCGTGGGTCTACTCCGGCCCGATCGGCGCCATTATCACGCCGCAATTCATGGGCGTGACGCACGAGCCGGGGCTGCCCTTCGCGTCGAGCCTGTGCGGCGCGTGCGGCGAAGTCTGCCCGGTGAAGATCGATATTCCCCAAGTGCTGCTCGATCTGCGTTCCGACGTGAAGAAAGCCGAGACGCGCGAAAAACTGAACCGGCTGGAGAAGTTTGCCTTCCGCGTGTTCGCGTGGCTTATGACGCACCCGCGCGTTTACGAGATGGCGGGGCGCATCGGCCGGCGGTTGCCGATTCCGAAGATCGGGCCGGTGCGCGCGTGGACCAGCCAGCGCGATCTTCCGCCCATGCCGAACAAGAGCTTCCGCGATATCTGGAGCCGGCGCTGATGTCGCGCGAGCACATTCTGCATCGCGTCCGCACGGCGCTCGGACGCAGCGCGGGCCAGCTGGCCGCGACCGCGCCGCCGGTGCGATTGCGTGTTCCGGATGTCGATCGCGAAACGCGCATCGCCTCGATGCTCGAACGCGTGGAGGCGCTGGCAGGCAAGACCTACCGCGCGTCAAACCCTGAAGACGCGCGCGGGTTCGCGGCAGGTCTGTTCGCCGGCAAGACCGCGATTGCATCCAACGCTCCGTTCCTCACCGAATGCGGCATCACCGCTCTGCCGGGCGTGCGCACCGGCATCACCGACCGCGAGGAACTCCGCGAACTGTGCGCAACATGCGATCTCGGCATCACCAGCGCCGATTACGCGCTGGCGGATACAGGTACGCTGGTTATGCTTTCGAGTCCGCGAGAAGCGCGCATGATCTCGCTGCTTGCCGCCCGCGCATTTGGCCATTGTGCCGGCGCGAGCGCATCCTCGGTAGCCTCGATGAGCTGTTTACAATCTTGCCGAACCCAGCGGAACTAACCAGCTCAATGGTGCTGATCACCGGGCCCAGCCGCACCGCCGACATCGAGCAGATCCTCGTACGGGGGGTCCATGGGCCGGGCGAGATCACGGTTGTGGTAGTAGGCTAGCTCCGTCTCGGGTTTGACCTCGGGCTGTTCTGAGTCGATGCCCCGGTAGGGCAAGGCTGGGTTCGGTAGGTATAGGCGGCTGGAAAGGGCGTTTCACCGCAGGAATTCCTGGCCACCCAGCATCCGCACTAGGAGCTTTCTAACGAGTAGCGTCAACCGTCCGGAGCCGACGGTTCGGCGAGACGGCGACAACCCAGTGAGGTGGATCCGTGAACGCAGTAAAGTTAGTTGAGTTAGGCGAATATGGCGGACAGCCTACTTCTTAGCACAATGCTGGTCGAGAAATCGGAAGACATCGTCGGCCCAGACAGCCGATCCAAAGTAACCGAACGCATGGCCGTCTTGCGGAGTGCCCCCATAGCGGGGATAAATCTTCAATTCGTACGGTTTCCTCGCGTCGTTCATCGCCGCGGATAGAACCTTGCTCGGCGACAGGTCAAAATCATTCTCCGCTTGGAAAAAGAAAATTGGCGCCTGTGCATTTCGAACCGAAGCAGTCATCAACGCTTGCAGCGCCGGCGCCTCCGCCCAGCTTTGGGCGCCTCCGGCTGAATCGACGGCTGCACAATAAGTTCCGCGTTCTGCACCTAAGATGGCCTCGATGCCTCCGAACGAAGTCCCGGCCACGGCAATACGACTCGCTTGAACGAAACTCTGCTTTCGCAGCCACGCAAACGCGGCCAACTGATCGTTCAGGTGATCTGTCTCCAGCAACCGCACCATGGTTTCGGCGGCTGCCGAGATACCCCCGTTCTTTTCGGCTGCCGCGATTTGGTCACCAATATATGGGCCGGCGGATGCGCTCAAGCCCTGTCCACGCCGGTATGGCCCAAAGAACACCCATCCATGGCTCGCGAACACTGGACCGAGTGCGTCGAATCCGGTTTTGCTTATCATGCCAGCCGCACTGCCGTGGTTATAAACCACAGCGGGAAAGGGCCCTTTTCCTTCCGGTCTGTACACGACTCCGTGAAGGGTGATGTTCCCGCTCGGAAACGCGACGTCGTCGGCCGCGAACACAAACGGCAAAGGCAGCATCCAGAAAAGGACCAAGCAGGCAAGTTTATTCATCTCTATGTTCATTTTAGCCGTCTCCTAATCGACTCGATCATGTAGAGAGGCCATCTCGAGTTTAAGGAATGTGCGGGCTGGGGTAGTTACGCTGACGGTCAACTTGACGCATAACGCCTTTATCGCGGAGGCGTCACGCCGTTTTGGCAGTATCGTCGCCGACGAGGCCGAAATTTTGAGTCACAAGCTTTGCAAAATCAGCTTACCCCAATCGTCTCAATCGCCTACGCGGATTTTTCGCGATGTTCCATCTCGCTTTCAGCGGCTCATCCGGTAGAGTAGGAATCGAAGGAAGCGAGTCGCTTTGGCGGGCGGCTTCGCTCTTTTCCTTCTCGGCGATTACGACCGTTAAACGGGCCGTTTGACGCCGCCGGTTGGGTTCGTTTTTTCAATCTGCGAATCCGCCCGGTGGCGCGGGCGCTTCCCGGTTTGGGTTCGTTTTTTCATTTCACGAATCCATGCCAAGAGCGCCGTTACCGCGCACGCGGGTGCGCGTTAGTTCTCCGCCCCATCCGGGCGCTGTGTACAGTTGGGTTCGTTTTTTTCGTTTTGCGAATCCGGCTCAACCATTGGTACGAACCCGCGGCTTGGGTTCGTTTTTTCAAAACTTCGTTCAAGCAGTACAGGGCCGTATTTTCAGCAGCATACAAAGGCGGCCCGCGGATCTTTGACATTTGGATATCCCCGTTCGAGACCGGGGAAACGAGTTTTTCTTGGGCAGGCCGTGTCTGGCGACCACGGCCTGCCCTCGCTGCGGAAGGGGTCCGCGCGAAGTATATTCAGCCCGCTAATTTAGATAGCCACTGTGGCAGGTGTTACCGTGCGTCTTTGCCCGGCCCGGCAGACCGGACTGAACTGCCAGCGATGCGTGCGGCGTTTTGGCCCGATTAGTCGGTCGAAGACCACCTTCAGGAAATCGACGCAGCCCTCCGCACCGGCGTCAGCGGCCCCTTCCGGCGGCGATCCTGATTTCACTCGATAATGTGTCATTCGATAACAACGGAGCGCTAACCGGCTTCCCCGAAGCCAGCCTCCGCTCTCACGCCGATAGCTGCGATCCCTGGCATCCGGTGGGTTACGTCGAGGGCTGATTTGTGCGGAAAGAATTCCGCAATTGCGGAGCTGGTCAGGATTTGATGTGTACGGCCGAGGAATGGGCGCGGTCGCGCTACTCCAAAAGCTGAAAGCTGACCGCTGACCGCTGACCGCTCCCGCCCCGAAGATTTCAAGTATCCCGGCTATTTCTAATCGTTGCGTAGCGCATTGATGGGGTCGATTCGCGCCGCCCGGCGAGCCGGCAAGTAAGACGCAAGCAGCGCCACCGCGATCGATACGGCTGCCGCGAACGCAAAGGCAAGCGGCTCATCGACCGGCGAGCCAAAGACCAGGCTATCCATTACACGGCTAGCGGCCTTGGCAAAAGCAAGACCCGTCACGACGCCCATCACGCCCATCGCCAGACCGCCGCGCAGGAATTGCCGCAACACGCGATCCTTCCCCGCGCCCAGCGCGATACGAATGCCGATCTCGCGCCTACGCTGCGAGACGGAATACGCGATGTTGCCATAAAGGCCAACCGCGGTGAGCACCAGCGCCAGCGCGGCGAAGAACGCGACCAGCGCCGTGTTATATCGCGGCTGCAAGAACGACGATTCCACGGCCGCCGAGAGCGGGCTGGCTTGAAAGAACGGCATGTCGCGATCCATGCGGCGCAGTTGCTCGCGCACGGCCCCGGCGGCCGTGAGCGGGTCTCCCGCAGTACGCATCGCGATCCAATATACGGTCTCCGAAGCGATCTGCGCCATCGGCCAGTAAATCACCTCGAAGGGCTCTTCGCCGGCATTTTGCAACTTGACGTCGCCCACCACCCCCACTATCGTTCGCGGCTGCGTAGAGCTGCCCGTGCCGTTCCACATCTCGGGCGTGACCCGCCGGCCGATGGGATCGACCGCGCCAAAATAGCGCCTGACCGCGGCCTCGTTGAGGATGACCACCGGCGGCGCGGCCGGCGTCATCATGCGCCGAGAACGCGCGTCCGCGCCTCAGCGAAATGCCGAGTGTCTGGAAATAATCCGGGGTAATGGGCGAATACACGATGCCGCGCCGATCCCGCATCTCGATAGGCTTTCCATCGACGTTATCGAGCACAGTGCGCGGCACGAAGCTCCGAAATGGCATCTGCGTGCTAGCGGAAGCCGACAGCACTCCTGGGATAGCGCGCAAGCTCGCCGTCAGTTCGTCCGCAAAACGGAAGCGGGCCGATTGCGGATATCTCGCCGTCGGCAGACCGATCTGGAACGTGAGCGCGTGTTGCGGATCGAAGCCCAAACCGGCGGATTGCAGATGGATCATATTGAGCGCGAGCAATCCGCACGCGCTTAGCAGCACCATGGCGAGCGCGATCTGGCCGGCCGCCAGCGCGTTTTGCAGGCGCTTGTGACCCGCGCTCGCGGTGACGCTGGCGGCGGCTTCCTTTAGTCCGTGCAAGAGGTCGAACCGCAACGCGTGAATCGCGGGCGCAAGACTGAAGACGATCGCCGAAAGCGCAGCCAATACGCTCGCGAAGGCTAGCGCGGGCCATGACACCCTCACATCGCCCGGAGCGAGTTGCAGGAATACGGCCAGGAAGCGCACCAATAAACCGGCGAGCGTCACGCCGGCGGCCGCGCCGCAAGTCGCGAGCACCAGGCTCTCGGCAAGCAGTTGGCGGATGATCCGCCACTTCCCAGCCCCGATCGCCGCCCGGACGGAAATCTCCCGCTGGCGTCCCGTTACGCGCGCGAGAGCGAGACCGCTGGCATCGGCGCACGCGATGAGCAAAACGGCAGCTGCAGCCCACAGCAGCACGAGCAGCATTGGACGAACGTGGGCGGCGGCCGATTGCTGCAAGCTCTCCAACGCAACGCCTTCGCTCGAGTCGTCGGCTGGATAATTGCGCATCAGCAGCGATGCGAGGCGCGCCATATCGGCGCGGGCGCGTTCCAGCGAGACCCCGGCCTTCAGGCGGCCGATCGCGCTCAGATTGCTAATGCCGCGCTCTTCGCTATACGGCCTCGTCATCCCAGGCCTGACTCGCTCGAGTCCAGCGAGGGTTGTCCAAACATCGATTTCGCCGCTGCCGGTAAAGGTATCAAAACCCGGCGGCATCACTCCTACCACGACAAAAGGCTGTCGGCCGAGCGTGATCCGCGCGCCGATGATCGATGGGTCTGCGCCGAATCGGCTGCGCCATAGACGGTCGCTGAGGATGACGGAGCCCGCGCCGTTGTTCGCATCGGGATGATCTTCCTCGACGCGGAAGGTTCGGCCCAGGGCGGGGCGCACGCCAAGCAAATCCAGAAAATTGGCGGAGGCCGCAAGCGTCTGGAGCGGAGTGGGCTCACCCGATCCGGTGAGCACCGTGTTGCCTTCCTGAAACGCGGCCATCGCGGAAAAGCTTTGGTTCCAGGTGCGCCAATCGCGGAAGTTCGGGTAGGAAACGGGAGCAAGATTTCCGGGATTGCCGAAGGTATCCCAAAGCCGCACCAGTCGGTCGGGTTCGGGGAACGGCAGAGGGCGTAGCAAAACGCCGTAAGCCGCGCTGAAGATCGCGGTCGCCGCAGCGATGCCGAGAGCAAGCACGCCGATCGACGAGGCTGCGTATGCCGGGTTCTTGCGCAGCAGCCGCGCGCCGTGGCGAAGGTCGCGCAGGAAGCCCTCCCATGCGGCGGTTGCGCGCGCATCGCGGCAGGCCTCTTCGACCTGAGGCACTCCGCCCAGCGCCCGAAGGGCGGCGGCGCGAGCTTCCCGCGGGGCCATACCCAGCGCGGCGTTCTCTGCGATTTGGGCTTCGAGATGAAAGCGGATCTCATCTTCGAGTTCCTGCTCTTCGCGGCTGCGGAGGAACAGCGAGCGAAGGCGGAGGCGAAGCTTGTCGAGAATACGCATGGATCTATACCTCGCGGACCACCAGGTTAATGGCGCTGGAAAGACGATCCCAATTGGCCAGCTCTTTTACCATCTGAGCGCGCCCGGCGCGCGTAAGCGAGTAGAACTTCGCGCGTCGGCCGGTTTCGGTTTCCGACCAGTGCGCTTTGATCCAAGCCTGCTGCTCCAGTCGGTGCAGCGCGGGGTAGATCGACCCCTGCTGCACTTGCAGCGCTTCTTTCGAAACCTGCTGGATGCGCTTAGCGATGGCCCAGCCGTGCTTTGGCTCCAGCGCGATGGTCTTGAGAATCAGGAGATCCAGCGTGCCCTGAACGAGATCGCTTGGTTTGCCCATACTATGACTATCTACAATAAAGCGGTAATTTTAGATAGTCAAGGGGTCGGGCGGCCGGGCCCATTGGAGAGATGTGGGGCAGCCCTTTCGGGCTGCCGCCGGGCTTCCGCCGGCTTCCGCCCGGCGCTCCGCGGACGCAGAGAACGCCTGCAATCCAAAGCGGTGTCGGCGTCACTATATAACGCGAAGCTCAATTACTGTGCCGCGACAAGCCCCACACAAACCGGCGCCGCACGCAGACGCCTTTGATATAATCCCCTTCGTTCGACAAGGCAGGAAGCTATGAGGGGAAGCGGCTCGAGGCTTGCGTTTTTGTTACTTGTTCCGGCCATGCCGGCCTTTGCCGCCGGCGCCGAAGCCAAAGTTAAACTGCCCACCAGCCGCGCCGATCTTCTAGCCGGAAAGAAACTGTTTGAGGTTCAGTGCGCGCTCTGCCATGGGCCGAAAGGCGAAGGCGCGCGCGGGCCCATCCTTGACGCGGGCCAAGCTGTCGCACGCGCCCGACGACGCGGCGCTGCTCAAAGTCCTGGAAGATGGCATTCGCGGTACGGAGATGCCGGGGGCCGGAGCGATGTCCGACCGCGAGATGCGGCAAACCGCGGCGTATGTCCGGTCGCTCGGCAAGGTGACGCTGAAACCCGTGCCGGGGGATGCGGCGCACGGCGCCGAGATTTACACGCGGCAAGGGCAACTGCGCGGGCTGCCACTCCATCCATGGCGACGGTGGCGTCGCGGGGCCGGATCTATCCGCAATCGGCGATTCGCGCAGCGCCGCGTATCTTCGCGAATCGCTCCTCAATCCGGACGCCGCCGTACCCGAGGGGTACCTGCTGGTGACCGTGGTTCCGAACAACGGACAGCGGTCACTGGCGTGCGGGTGAACGAAGACTCGTTCTCCATTCAGATCCGCGATAGCGCAGGGGCGTTCGTTTTCGTTCTGGAAGAAAGGACCTGGCGAAGATCGACCGGCAGCGGGGCAAGTCGCCAATGCCGTCGTACCAAGGGCAACTGTCCGAAGCGGAATTGACCGATCTGGTCGCCTATCTGGCGTCGTTGAAGGAGACGAAATGAGAACGCCTCGTCTGGCTGTTCGCGCCCGCCGCTTGCTGGCGCAGGTGAATGTTCCGTTCGAGCGCATCCGCGACGCCAACAAGGAGCCGGGCAACTGGCTGACTTACTCGCGCGATTACTCGGGCCAGCGCTACTCGCCGCTCGATCAGGTCAACACCAGTAACGTCGGCAAATTGCACATCGCCTGGATGCGCCAGGTGGACGAAACGGACGCGTTCGAGACTTCGCCCATCGCGGTGGATGGCATGTTGTATGTCACCGAGCCGCCGAACATCGTGGAGGCGCTCGATGCCGTCACCGGCCGCTCCCTGTGGAGTTACCGCAAGGAATTGCCGCGCGACCTTCGGCTGTGCTGCGGCAAGGTCAATCGCGGCCTGGCGATCCTGGGCAATACGGTGTATTACGCCAGCACGGACGCGCACCTGATCGCGCTCGATGCGCGCACCGGCAACTTGCGCTGGGACGTGACCATGGCCGATTACAAGAACGGCTATTCAAGCACGGGAGCGCCGCTCGCGGTGAAGGACAAAATCGTCACCGGGATGGCGGGCGGCGAGTACGGCGTGAGCGGGTTCATCGACGGCTACGACGCCAAGACCGGCAAGCGGGCGTGGCGCTTCAACACCATCCCGGCCAAAGGCGAACCTGGGAACGAAACCTGGGCGGGCGACAGTTGGAAGACGGGGTCGGCTACCGCGTGGGTGACCGGCGTCATACGATCCGGAGACCAATACGGTTTATTGGGGCGTCGGGAATCCCGGCCCGGACTGGAATGGCGACGTGCGCAAGGGCGACAATCTGTATTCCGACTGCCTGATCGCTCTCGACCCCGACACGGGCGCGAAGAAATGGCATTTCCAATACACGCCGCACGACGTGAACGATTGGGACTCAACCCAGACGCCCATTCTGGTCGACGGCGACGGTGGCGGGGCAGCCGCGGAAAATGGTGGTGCTGGCCAATCGCAACGGCTTTTACTATGCGCTTGACCGCGTAACCGGCAAGTTCATCGCCGGCCGGCCTTACGTCAAACAGACCTGGGCAACCGGCCTGGACGAAGCAGGCCGGCCCATGCGCATCCCGGGCGAGGAGCCTACTGTGGAAGGTAAGTTGATCTGGCCGAGCCTTGGGCGGCGGGTCGAATTGGTACAGCTCCACTTACAACCCGAAAACCGATCTCTACTATGTCAACGTAAAGGAAGAGGCGGGCATTTATCATAAGGGCGAGGCCGAGTACCGGGCCGGGCGCGCTTTTCAACGGCGGCGGCCAGCGCGATTACAAAGACGAGGAGCCTTATGGCGCGGTGCGCGCGCTGGAAGTGGCGACCGGCCAGTTGCGTTGGGAGTACAAGCTGCACCGGCCGTCGCACTCGGGCCTGATGACCACGGCGGGAGGCCTGGTGTTCGGATCGAACCTGAGTTCTTTCTTTGCGCTCGACGCGCAAAAAGGGCGGCCTGCTGTGGCGGTTCGAGACGGGCAGGGGGATCGACGCCAATCCGATCAGTTATATGAGCGCAGGCAAGCAGTATGTTGCGATTCCGGCTGGGCATGCTCTGCTTGCATTTGGCCTGGATTAGCGGCTGGGAACGCTCCTCGAGCGCGGCCCGCGCTAGGGCTAGAATATACCTAATGCGGTTTGCAGTTCTCGCGCTCTTGCTTCCTCTGGCCTTACCGGCCGGTCCCGGAGCCGATCTGGCCAAATCGATCCGCGAAGTGGGCTTCGACCGCGATCAGTGTTATCGCGTACGCGACGTCACGTTTGTCAAGGATGATATCCGCATCTACCTCACAGAGGGCCATTTGATTTTCAGCAAGGCCGTCGCTGGGCGCCCGATCGCGGCTTTATTTTCGGCCGACGTCGAGGGAGGCGACGCCGAGATCATCCTGCTGCCGCCGGATCGCGCCGAGCGCCGGTCTCTCGCAAACTTTGTCCATGCCCCAAATCTCGATGATCACTTCCGCATGGCGCTGTTTATCTTCACAGGCAATGAGTACGCGGACCTGCAAGCGGCGCTGGCGGAGAACCCCTCGAATAAGAAGATGCCCGAGATTGGCGCGCTGATGGACGAGCAGTATGGCTCGGTGTTGCGCAATGTCGCCGCCAGCTACCAGACGCGGCTCACGCTCGATCTGCTGGGCCGTCCTGCGGGGCAGACCGGCCTTTTTGCCGGCATTTTCTCAAGCCCGAAGCTGGGCAACTACGACGTGGTTTACGACCCCGACAATCCCGAACAAATCATCGCCGGGCAAGTCCTGAGTAAGGACGGGCGCGTCTACTTCGACGATTGGACCAACTTTCCCGCCCTTTCGTCGCGCAAGGATCCGGCGCCGCGCCGCCTCGATCTTGACGTGAGCGATTACCGCATCGATGCGACAATTAATCCCGATCTCTCCATGACCGCAGTTACGCGCGTAAAGGTAAAGCCGCGCGAGGGGCCGCTCGCCGCCGCGCGGTTTGAGGTATCGCCTGCCATCACTGTTACCAGGCGCGACTGTGGATGGCCGCGCCGCGGAAGTGCTGCAACCGGAATCGCCGCGCAGCAACCTGGCTTCGCGCGGAAATAACATCTTCCTTGTGGTCCCCGCGGAGCCGCTTTCCGCCGGACGCGAATACGAATTCGAATTTCATCACGAAGGCAAAGTGATCCTCGATGCGGGCGACGGAGTCTATTATGTAACCGCGCGCGGCGCCTGGTATCCCATGGACGGCCTGCAATTCGCAACCTTCGACCTGACATTCCACTATCCGCGCACTTACGATCTCGTGGCGCCGGGCGACGTGGTGGATGATCGCACCGAAGGCGACGTTCGTACGACGCGGCGGCGAACCACGGCGGCCATCCGCATGGCCGCTTTTAATCTGGGCAACTTCGCGCGAGCCCACGCGGACCGCGGCGAGTACTCGGTAGACGTGTGGGCAAACCGCAAACTCGAAAGCGCCTTGCAACCGCGGCCGCCCGTCATCCTGACCGATCCCGCGCCCGTGCGCAGACGATCACTGGATCCCATCACGATGCAACCGCCAACTCCGCCGCCGCTCAATCCGATGGCGCGTCTGGAAACATTGGCGACGGACATCGCATCCGCGCTCGATTTCATGGCGGCTAAGTTCGGGCCGCCCGCGTTGCCGCACCTCGCCGTATCCCCCATTCCCGGAACCTTCGGCCAGGGGTTTCCCGGCCTTATCTATCTTTCGACCTTGGCGTATTTGCGTAACGTCCCCACCGGACTTGGGCTGCCGAAGGCAGCCGATCTCTTCTTCGAAGACGTCATCGAGGCTCACGAAACCGCGCACCAATGGTGGGGCAACCGTGTAACCGCGGATAGTTATCGCGACTATTGGCTCATGGAGGCGCTGGCCAACTACTCGGCCCTGCTTTATCTGGAAAAGGGCAAAGGGCCGCGCGCCGTAGATCAGATGCTGGATTCCTACCGCACGGCGCTGCTCCTCAAGAACGAGGCCGGCGAAACGCGCGAATCCGCCGGACCCATTGTGCTGGGACAACGCTTGCAGAACTCGGTTCAGCCGGAGGCGTGGACGGCAATCACTTACGGCAAGGGCTCGTGGATTATGCATATGTTGCGCCGCCGCATGGGTGATCAGCGCTTTCTCACAATGCTCAGCGGCATCGTGAAGCGATACGACCACCAATCCATCACCACCGAGCAATTCCGCCAGGAAGCGGCCCAAGCCTTGCCGCCAAAATCCGACGACCCGAAGCTCGAAGCCTTCTTTGCGCAGTGGGTTTATGGGACAGGCATCCCAACCCTGAAGTTCACTTACACGGTGAAGGGCGTCGCGCCCGCAGTGAAACTGACTGGCACGCTGACTCAAAGCGGCGTGGACGATGATTTCAGCGCGTGGACACCGATCGAGATCCGGTTCGGCAAGGGTCCAAGCATCACCAAGTGGATCGCCTCGTCGAGCGATCCGGCGACGTTTACCATGACCTTGAAACAGCCGCCGTCCAAAGTGACGCTGGACCCCCAGAACGCCGTCTTGAAGCGGTAACTCTCCTAGCTCTTCATTGCATCGAAGAGCGTCTTGTTATCGCGCAGGATGCGCTCGCTAACGGCGGGATCGGGTTCGAGATTGGAATTACCGCGCTCGAAACTTCCACCGAGTAAGATGCCGTCGCGCCGCGGAAACATGTAGATTCCACCGCCGATCGTCATATAGTCGATTTCAGGCTGCGGAAGCATGACGACTAACTGGCCGCGGATGGGAGTAAGTTCCTCGTCGCCGAAGAGCGTTTTGGCGCCGAAACCGGTGCAGTTGAAGAGCAGCGTCTCGGGCAGAGCCGCAAGATCGCGCGTGCTGTCAAAGGTCCGAATGACGATGTGGCCGCCCGCAAGACGAAAGTCGCGAATGAGCGCTGTGAGGTAAGGCGCCGGTTCGATCAACATGCTGTAACGGCGGTACGCAAATGGTGTAGCGAACGGGTTGTCGGCCGGAGCAAGCTCGCGCGGCGCGGGGTAGAGCGATTCCACTTCGCTTGCGGGGTCGCTGACGGGCGGCGTCTGATGGGGGCCTTGCGTCGAAAGGGAATAGAGCGGCAACCAGCGCACCGCATAATCGGCGCCGGAGAGCCATTGAAAGTAGCGGAAGGCAAAGCGCGCCGCGGCGGCGTATTGTGCCCGGAATTGAGGCGTGACGTTATCGTCATTGTAGAGCGAGACGGGTTCCCATAACCCGCCCGCCATGTTCGTGGTCGTGGAAGGCGGCATGGCCTGGGTGTAAATAGTAGGCCGATAGCCGCGCAGTTGCAGCAGACGCGCGGTGGAAAGACCGATTACGCCGCACCCGATCACGGCGCAATCGCGGGTGTCGATGCCGGCGGCTTGTTCCACCGCCAGTTGCGCGGTGCCCCAGGACAAAGTGATGCCGGCGCCGCCATGGCCGTAGTTATGAATGACGGTCTTCTCACCAAGGTTTTCGGCGCGCACCACGAAGCCCGAAGGGCGGTAGGGACGCAGGCCAACCGTAGTGCGAATGACGCGGTCGGCCGAGACTTGAACGCGCGCCAACCGCGGCCCGGCGGGACTCGGTGTAAGAGCAGCGGGCGCCGCGACATGGCGCGCCGCACATCCGGCGGCGGCAAGCGGCAGCGTTGCCAGCAGACGCCGGCGGGTAACGGGCATGCCCGATTATATCGGTGTGACCCCAGCTAGTTCTCGCCCGCCGTTTTTTCAGCGTGATCGACAATCAGTAAGTCGAGCGCTGTTTTGCGCGATTCCAGCTTAAGGCCTAGCTCTTCCTGTAAGGCCGTCATGATCAACCCTACGGGATCGATGGACCCCCCGTCGCTACCCATCGACACATACTTCATCATATTGATGCTCACGTCATACTTCCCCTTGAGGCCGGTTTCATCCACAACGGGCGTGCGCAAGACGCCATAGAGCATATCGGTCAACGCCGAAAGCGGGGTCCGTAGGATAGTCACTTGCATGCGCGCTTGATCGGGCTGAAGTTCACTCTCACCTTCCGTTTTCGATTCGATTAGTTTCGATCCGCCCTTCCCGATCACGAGCACATAGGCTTGCATCTCCTTCGTTGTGCGGTGCAACGCGACTTTGAAGCGATCGGCCAGCAAGGTCTCCGTCATGATGCGGAGCTGATCTTCCGTGGATTGGCCAGCGGCCTTGGCAACGATATCGAAGCGTTGCGTATCGAGCCAATCGGGGCCATTGACTTGAAAATCCTTCACGCCATACGCCCAGGCGATAACGGACTTCAAGCTGGCGCCGCGCATGGTGACGCTATCGGGAGTGATCTGGATGTTTTGGTTGCCGAATGGCAGACGGCCCATTGGACGGCCTCGGCCTCCCCCGCCGGCGCTGGCGCGGATGGAAGCGACGTCGAACGCGGGCGGCGGCGCCGCGTGTTTGCGAGGAAAGATGAGCCGGGACGGCGAGAAGGATAAAGGCAAAGCTGCGCATGGTTCCTTGGTAGTAAGACGAAGAGTATGCGGCTTCATTAACAGCCTCCGGAAGCCGCGACGTCGCCACTTGTTATAATTCTCTCATTTCCTATCCGACGAAAGGCCAAACATGAATCGTTTCGCCCGTGTTCTCGCACCGGCCCTATTTACCATTACCGCTTTCACTCAGACGCTGCCTCCCGGCGTTCAGAAAAAGGCCTCCATGGGAGGCATCACCGAATACGATTTCCCCAACGGGCTGAAGGTTCTGCTGTATCCCGACGCCGGCGAATCCCGAGATCACCGTCAACGTGACCTACCTGGTGGGTTCGCGCCACGAAGGCTACGGCGAAACCGGCATGGCGCACCTGCTGGAGCACCTGGATTTCATCGAGACCACCAACGGCCGCCAGATCAAGAACGAGATCACGGCGCACGCCACCAACTGGAACGGCACCACGTCCTACGACCGCACCAATTACTACGAGACCGTCCCCGCCACCGACGAGAACCTGAAGTGGGCGCTGGGCCTGGAAGCCGACCGCATGGTGAACGTCAAGTTCACCAAGCAGATTCTCGATACCGAAATGACCGTGGTGCGCAACGAATTCGAGCGCGGCGAAAACAGCCCGCAGAGCATCCTGCGCGAGCGCGTCGAAGCCACCGCGTATCTCTGGCACAACTACGGCAAGTCCACCATCGGCTCGAAGGACGATCTGGAGAACGTGCCGGTGGAGCGGCCGGCGGCCTTCTATCACAAGTATTACCAGCCCGATAACGCGGTGCTGGTGCTCACCGGGCGGCTGGACGAATCGAAGACGCTGCAATTCGTCGCCGATACCTTCGGCAAGATTCCGCGGCCGGCGCAAGCCGGTAGAGCAGACCTACACCGTCGAGCCGCCGCAGGATGGCGAGCGCTTCGTCGAGCTGCGCCGCGTGGGCCAGGGGCAGGAAGTGATCCTCGCCTATCACGGTCCCGGCGGCGGCGCATCCCGATTCGGCGGCGCTTGCAGGTGCTCGCCGGCATCATGAACGGCGCAGCGGCGGCGGCGGGCGCGGCGGCCGCGGCGGACGCGGCGGCGGTGGCGGCGAGAACGAAGGACGGCTGGCGAAGGCGCTGGTGGATACCAAGCTCGCGCGAATCGGCGAACATGGGCGATCGCGCGCTGCACGACCCCGGACTGATCACGCTGACCGCCAGCCTCAACAAGGATCAATCGCTCGACGCGGCGAAGAAGGCGCTGATCGATGCGCTTGCCGGACGTGATCAAGAATCCGCCCACCAAGGAAGAAGTCGATCGCGTGCGCACGGGCCTGCTGCGCGGGCTCGAGCGCAACCTCGGCGAATCCGCAGCCGATCGCCACCGGCGCGCTGAATAAAGCCATCGCGCAGGGCGACTGGCGGCTGATGTTCCTGCAGCACGACCGGCTGGAGGACGTCGCGCCCGCGGATGTGGTGCGCGTGGCGCAGGCGTATTTCAAGGCATCCAACCTCACGGTGGGCTATTACATTCCGGACGCCGCGCCGGATCGCACGGTGGTTCCCGCAACGCCGAATCTCGAATCGCTGCTGGGAAATTACAAGAGCACGCGTGACCATCGCGCATGCCGAGGTGTTCGATCCGACGCCGGCCAACATCGAGAGCCGGTTGTCGCGAGCCAAGCTCGCCAACGGCATGAAGGTCGTGATTCTGCCCAAGAAGACCGAGAACAACATGGTGACGGCGACGATCGAGCTGCGCTTCGGCGACGCCAGACACTCTCGAAGGGCCAGAACGCGGCCGCGCACTTCGCCGGCGCGCTGATCATGCGCGGCGGCACGAAGAAGCACACCCGCGCAGCAGATTCAGGACGAATGCGCAAGCTGAACGCGACCGTGACCGTCGGCGGGGGCGGCGGCGGTGGTGGACGCGGCGGGCGCGGCGGCGGGGAGGCGGTGGCGGAGGCGGAGCGATCTCCAGCCTCAACGCCAGCATCACGGCGCCCGCGAACAATTTCGTCGCCGCGCTGCGCATGGCGGCGGAGATCCTGAAGGAGCCGGCGTATCCGCCGGAGAGCGAGTTCGAAACCATGCGCACGCAGCGCATCAAGGCCTGGAGATGCCGCCGACCGAGCCGACCCAGCTCGCCGCGGAAACCTTGCAGCGCCATCTGACGCCGTGGGCGAAGGGCGACGTGCTCTACGACGCGACGCGCGAAGAGCAGATCGCGGAGTTGAAGAAACTGACCTACGCGGACGTGAAGAAATTCCACGATCAGTTCTACGGCGCGAACTTCGGCGTGTTCGCGGTAGTAGGGCCGGTGGATGCGGCCGACGATTCAGAAGGTCGCGGCGCGAGCTGCTCGGCAATTGGAACACGTACCATGACCTACAAGCCCATCGACGGCCGCGTACAAGAAAGCCGCTCGCGATCAACATAAAGATCGAGACGCCGGACAAAGCCAACGCGCAATTCGAGGCCGGCGTAGCGATTCGCGATGTCGGACAACGATCCGGATTATCCCGCGATGCTGCTGGCCGGCTATATGTTCGGCGGGCCCGATCACATCGCACGTCTCCGACCGCATTCGCAACCGCGAGGGCCTGAGCTACGGCGCGAACGCGCGCGTCACAGATCCCCGTCGAAGGCAATTCGGCGATGCTCACGGCGACCGTCAGCTTGAATCCCGTAAACGGCCCCAAGGTCGAGTTCAGTTACATCGATGAGCTGAAGCGAACGTTGAAGGAAGGCTTCACGCCGGCCGAATTCGCCAGTTCGAAGAAGGCGTATCTGGAAACGCGAACCTCGGCCCGCGCGCAGGATGCGGGGCTGCTCAACCTGATCGCCACCCATGAGCTTCAGGGCCGCACCATGAAATGGGACGCCGATCTGGAGGCCAGGATCCAGTCGCTGACGCTCGAACAGGTCAACGCGGCGTTCCGCGCACACATCGATCCCGCGCAAGTATCCATCGTCAAGGCAGGCGATTTCAAAGCCGCCGGCGTATATAAATAATGCCGCCGAGTTACTTTGCGCCAAACTTATCGAATGGGATTGCGTCTTCGATGTGAATGCGGAAGCTCACTACGGAGGCGGGGCCGCGGACCTGGTTATAACCGGGATTAGTCACGTACTGATAATCGGCGGCGACGGAAATGCCCCGCCAAATGTGAGCCGTGTAGTAGGTTTCGAAAATCTTTTCCAGGCCATATGTCAGAGCGCCATCGCCGAGAATAAAGCCCAGTCCTCCCAGCGCCAGGTAGCGGCGATGGTCGCCGGAGAGGCCGTTAACGACGAAAGCCGCCCCGATTTTGTCGTCTGGACGGCGCCAGCGCGTGCCGCGATAATCGCCGCCGAACTCCGCCGTGCGATCGATTTCGGTATAGGCGAACGACTCGTTTCTGCCGTCGTTCCACCCCAGGCGTCCGAACACACGCATCGAAGGTGTTAGCTCCTGCTCGGCGTTCAATCCGAAACCGTATTTTATTCGGCCCTGCTTGCGATAGAGGGTGATATCGGGAGTAGGATCCTTGCCCGAGAGATACCCGTTAATGGCTTCGCGATAACTGCCCATGTTGGCGTGATTGACATACGAAAGCGCGCGCACGATGGTAGTGCGTTTCGGAAGCCATTCCATGTGATGCTCGATTTCGAAATTCTCGCCGCGAGCGCGGGTTATGTTCCAATCGAGCGTGATGCCGTTGGCGACCGTGGGCATGAGCATCTCGCCGAAACGGGCCGCCCAACTGGGCGCATAGTATTCCGCGACTAGCCCGTAGGTGTAGCCGCGCGTATCGGCGGCGTAATCGTAGGCGCCGTTGTTCACGATGGCCCAGTTCATGAACTGGAGGTGACTGTCGCTGCCCACCGAATTCAGGTCGAAGAAATCCACCGTGCTCATCTTGCCGAGACGCAATTCAAGACGCCGGACGGGAACGGTGGAAGCGAGCGACAGAGGATTGCGCGTAGCTTCGGTAGTCTCTTTGCTCAATGGAATGGTGTAGTGCAGCATCACTCGCGAAACGTACGGAGCCTCGCCCAGCGTTGGGTTGCGCACGACGTCCACGTTGGTAAAACCGGCGATCCCAAGAGCGTTGCTCAGTCCGGCGCCGCCGGCGCTTTCGACGTCGGCGAGAATCTCGAAATTCGGAACGATGCGGAAGCCGGTGTAGAGCGTCTCGATGCGCGAAGTGGCGTGTTCGGCCGCTGGCAAAAAGCTGTTTGGGCCGGAATATTGGGCGTAGAAAGTCGGGTGCTGCTGGCGGATAAAGTTCGCTTGAAACGAGATCCAAAATCGATCCCAAAACGAATCTTCGGAGGAGGGGGCGGATGGAGCCCCGGAGTCGGATTGCTCGGTATTTTGAGATGGCGCGTTTTGATCAGGCGCGGCTCCGTCCTGAGCAAATGAGGCGGAGGAGACTAGAATCAGTAGAGCAAGAGCAGGTCGCAAACTTATAACATGGTTGAGTATCCCTTCAGCCCTTGTCAACATTGGGCACGCTTCTGATGCAATATTCACGAATTTGTAACTCGATCGGACGATGGACAAGGCGCGCCGCCCGCGTGCATACGGTCTGGATGCCCATCCTGCTCTCGGCCGCGGCGCCGGCGCACGCGTGGCAGCCGGCGCAAGTGAAGCGGGTTTATGTGGAACCCTTCACCACTAAGACCGGCTCGGAAGCCCTTCGCAGGGATCTGATCAGCGAACTGCACAAGCTGAAATCCATCTCAATTGCCGACAGCGAATCGAAAGCGGATGCGATCCTCGGCGGGGGCGGCGAAGTCTGGATTGCGGGATATCGCAGTCTCAACCCGCGAGTCGGGTACGTCGCCATCGAACGGCACGCCCGTGTATGCGGGCTATCTCTCAGTCGAACTGCGCGATCCAAAAGGCGAGACGCTTTGGTCCGATCTGGTGACGCCGGGCGCCGCATCCGAAGACGTCTCGAAGGAACTCTCGAAGCGCATCGCAAAAGATGTGGCGGAGGCGTTCTCGCGCGGGCTAACGGCGGCGCCGGCCTCCACGTTGCCTCAACCTGAGACAGCGCTGAAAGGCGCGGGCGCCACATTTCCCTTTCCTGTCTATGAGAAGTGGTTCACCAATTACCGACGCGCGAATCCAAGCGTCGAAATCTCTTACGACGCCGTGGGATCAGAGGCTGGCGTTCGCAGGCTGCTGAACGGCGAAGTGGATTTCGGAGCGTCGGACAGTCCGCATGCGATCCACGATCTCGCGCCCGGCGAGGATGCCAAGTACCTGCTGCTCCCTTCGGTGATTGGCGCGATTGTGCCGATCGTCAACCTGCCCGGAGTCACGGGCGAGATTCAGTTCACGCCGGAAGCGCTGGCGGGCATTTATCTGGGAAAGATCAAGAAGTGGAACGATCCGATCCTGCGCGCATGCAATCGCGGCCTGCGACTGCCGGATCTGGACATCGTGGTGGTGCATCGCTCGGATGGAAGCGGCACCAGTTACGCATGGACGGATTATCTTTCGCAAACGAGTTCCGCATGGAAGACGCAGGTGGGCGCGGGATTGTCGCCACAATGGCCCACCGGACGAGCAGCGAACGGCAATGAAGGCGTGGCGCAGACCGTGAAGGAGATGGGTGGGTCGATCGGCTACGTGGAGTTCATTTATGCGCTGCGAAACCATTTGAATTATGCGAAGGTGGAAAACCGAGCCGGAGAGTTCGTGGGGGCAAGCCTGGAAAGCATAGCCGTGGCGATGAAGCATGCAGTCCCGATGGACGACGATTTAAAGATCTCCATCGTGAATTCGCCGGGACCAGGCGCCTATCCGATTGCGTCCTGCACATGGCTGATTGTTCCGGTTCACATCGCGGACGAGCGCAAACGGAATCCAATGGCGGACTTTCTGAAGTGGATGCTAGGTCCGGGACAGACGCAAGCGGCGGCGCTCGGCTATCTGAGGCTGCCGAAGGATATCGTGATCCGCGCGCAAGCGGCCATCGCGAAGATTCGGTGAGTTCGCGGCGCGAAAGGTTTTCCGTGATTAAAAGACCTTCGCCAGCTCCGCCGCCTTTACCCGTAGACCCACAAAGAATGTTCCGAACAGGGCATACACCGCGCTCACCTGGTCGAAGCGCATCTCGTAAATCAGCCTCTTGAAAACCGCCGGATCTTCCGCGAAAAGATCCACGCCCCACTCCCAATCGTCGAATCCGATCGATCCGCTGATGATCTGCCGCACTTCACCGGCATAGCGCCTGCCCACCATGCCGTGCTCGTGCATCATGCGCTGGCGCTCGCCCATCGGCACCGTGTACCAGTTGGCGTGCTCCCCGCGGCGGCGGTCCATGGGATAAAAGCAGATGTACTTCGCCGGTGGAATCTCCGGCCATAGCCGCGGCGCCATAGCAGCCCGCTGCCTTGCCAGCACGCCTTCGATTTCGCGGTTCCATTCCTCGGAATGCGGCGCGATGCCACGATCCGCCAGACCGGCGTAGGTCTTACCAGTCGATTCGTAAAGCCCCAACTCGACCACCGAAAGATACGAATGCACCGGCTCCAGATAATCGCTCAGACGCAGTCGCGAAACCGTCCGCTCGGCTTCGTTCAACTCCTCGAAGCTGCGCCGGAAATGTACCAGCAGCAGATCGCCCTTGTGACCCAATAACGAAAAGATAGCGCTCTGCCGGCCTTCGGCGTGCGATTCCATCGCGCCCAACGCCGCCGATGCCTCGTCCAAAATCGTATCTCGATCGGCGGCCTTAAGAGCGCGCCAGGCGCTCCAGCGGACACGCATCATTTGGTGCAGCAGGCTCGCCCCATCCACGGTGAGCGGCACTTCGGGTAAAGCGGCAAAAGGAATTGTCTCTGGGGTCATCCCACTCATTATTTCACTGGTTTTCCTTGCTTGCTCCAATGGCTGCGTCCCGGCGCCACCGCGCCAGGTAGGATTCCGACGCCATTTCCTCCAACTCCTTCGCCGCCTCGGCGCTCCACTCCGCGTGTCGCCGCTCCTTCAGCCGCTCGAGCAACCGGAGCCGGCGGCGCGCTTCCAGCATGACGCTGCGCTGCTCTTCGAGCGCCTTCTCGCTTTGGGCTCGTCTCTGCGCGATGCGCTTTTCCTCGGCGCCCGTATGCACGCGAAAAGCGCCGAGAGCGGCAAGGTCCTCGCCCGGCACCACCGCCACCCCACGCACTAGCGCCTCCGCGGCCGTGAGCGCCGAGAGTAGAAGCTCGCGCTCCCGGTCCACCGCTGCCAGCGCGGCCGCCGCTCGTTGGAACTGCGCCTCTTCCAAATCGAGCTGCCTCGCCCGCAGCTCCAGCGCCTTTTGCAGCGGAAATCGAAACGCTCTCATTTCCTTGCGCTCACTGCCATCGGCGCACCGGGCTCGAGCCTTTTAGCCAACCCGTCCAACTTCTGCAACGTCTCGGGCAGCGGAGCGCTCGCCAAGTGGTCCTGTCGTAGAAAATCAATCAGATCCGGCCGCAGTTGAATGCTCTTATCCAGTTCCGGATTCGAACCCGCGACGTAAGCGCCAAGTTGGATCAGATCTTCGGCGTCGCGGTACGCCGCAAGCGCCCCGCGCAGTTTCTGCGCCGCTCGCTTCTGCGCCGGACGTCGCGATGGCCGAAGTCAACCGGCTCACGGAATGCAAAATATCGATCGCGGGATAATGCCCTTGCGCGGCCAGTTGCCGCGAGAGAATGAAATGGCCGTCCAATATGCCACGCACCGCGTCGCAGATGGGCTCGTTGAAATCGTCACCCTCCACCAGGACCGTAAAGAAGCCGGTGATCGACCCGCGCTGAAAATTCCCGGCTCGCTCCAGCACCTTGGGAAGCAGGTTGAAAACCGAGGGCGTATATCCCTTTTGGCTGGGCGGCTCGCCCGCGGCAAGGCCGATCTCGCGCTGCGCCATGGCCAGGCGCGTCACCGAATCCATCACCAGGAGAACGTTCTTGCCCTGGTCTCGAAAATATTCCGCCACGGCAAGCGCCACGAAGCAGGCACGCACCCGCAAGGGCGCCGGGCGCTCCGACGTCGCGCATACCACCACCGACCGTTTACGCCCCTCGGGTCCGAGTTCGTTCTCCAGGAATCCACGCACCTCGCGATTGCGTTCCCCGATCATCGCGATCACCGTCACGTCCGCCGAATTATGGCGCGACATGCTGCCGAGTAGCGTGCTCTTCCCCACTCCGCTGCCGCCGAAGATGCCGATGCGCTGCCCTAATCCGCAGGGCAAAAGACCGTCAATGGCGCGCACCCCGGTGACCAGCGGTTTCGTGATATGCTCGCGATCCAAAGGGCCCACCGGCTTTCCATAGAGGTTGTACGAATCTTCCGCGGCGATCGGCGGTCCATCGTCCATCGGTTTTCCGAACCCGTCGATCACCCGTCCCAAAAGCCCGGCGCCGACTTCAACGCGCGCCTCTTCGCTGCGCGCCGTGACCACGTCGCCTAATTGCAAACCATCGATCTCCTCGAGCGGCATCGAGAGCACGCGACCGTTGCGGAATCCAATCACCTGCGTGCGAATGCGCCGCCCGTTCGCTGCCACTTCACAGAAATCGCCGATCGCCGCGCTCGGGCCGCGCGATTCGATCAGCAAGCCGGCCACCTCGGTCACCTGTCCCGTCCAGCGGAAACATGGAATGCCATCGAGCGCGGTGATATAAGGCGCCAGTGAAATGGTTTCATTCATGATTGTTTGCGCAAATGATCGGCGAGCCCGCGCTCAATCTCCTGTAGCTGCGAATCCACCGATGCATCTAGGTTCCCCTGGTTGGTCTCGAATACGATCCCTCCGGGCGCGAGCGTCCCGTCTGGAATCACTTCGATCTTGACGTGGGCCGCGGCCTGCCGCAAGATCGCCCCAATCGCCGCCGCCTGCCCGCTGTTCGCGCGCACGCGGTGAATCTCCTGAGCCTGTAGCTTTTCGAGAGCCGCGATTGTCAGACCGCGCATCGCGTCAGGGTCCATCAATACTTCCCGCCTCAGTACGCGTTTGGCGATGGCAAGCGATAGCTTGACGGTGTCGCCTTCCGCCTGCTTGCGCAGCCTTCCGCGCATCTGTGCCAGTTCGGCGATCGATTGCGCCAGTTTCTCGATCGTCCCCTGTACTTCGGCCGCGGCGCGCGCCTTGGCGCCCGCTTCGGCCTCCCGCGCCCCTGCCGCGTGAGCCTCCCGCACGCGCTGCTCGTACTGCTGCCGCAGTTGTTCCATTTGCGCCGTCATATCCGGCGGGTCTTGGGCCGCTTTTACCCCGGCCCGTCCGGGCGCCGCTCCGACCTCGCGCCACTCCATCGGCTTCGCGGCCGATTCGCCCTCAGGCGCCACAATGCGCGCCACGCGCTGGGTCGTGGGACTCGTCCTGCCCGTTACGGTCCGCGGCAGCCAGGCGCTAGACGACATATTGTTCACCTACCGTTCCCTTCAGGCTGATCACTCCTTCGGCTTCGAGTTGCCGCACCACGGCGATGATCTGCTGCTGGGCCGCATCCACCTCTTTGATCTTGATCGGCCCCATGGCTTCCATGTCTTCTTTCAGCATCTCCGCGCCGCGCTGCGACATGCTCGAGAGGATTTGCGTCTGCAGTTGTTCACTGGTGCCCTTCAGCGCCACTGTGAGCACCTTGCGATCGACCTTCGATATGACCTCCTTCAAGCCCATCGGATCGATCAACAGCAGGTCTTCGAAGACGAACATGAGGTGCCGTATAGTCTCCGCCAGATTCGTATCCTGGGTTTCGATATGATCGAGAATCTCGCGGCTGGACGACGAATCCAGCCGGTTCATCATCTCGGCTACCGCGCGCACGCCCCCGTACGATTCGCGGCTGAACTCGCCCAAGGCGTTCAGCTTCTGCCCGATCACGCCGACGATCTTCATAATCACTTCTGGAGAAATCTGATCCAGACTCGCCATCCGTTGCGCTACATCGGAGCGGATGCCCGACGGCAGCGACGTCAGCAATCCTGCCGCTGCCGACGAGTGCAAGTGGGAGAGCACCAGTGCGATGGTCTGCGGATGTTCGTTATGGATGAACTTGGCAAGCAGCTGTGGCTCGGCCTTCTGGATGGCGTCGAACGATGCCGCGTCCGCGCCCAGAGCCTTGGTAAGGCGGTCGAGCAGCCGTTTGGCGACCTCCGGCGCGAAGGCGCGCGTCAACAGCTTGCGCGCGTATTCGATGCCGCCACGAGCCACATAATCCCCGGCGGTGGTGATATGGTGAAATTCGTTGAGAAGGCTTTCGGCCTGTTCGGCCGAGATCGCCGTGATGCGCGCCACCTCCCGGCTGACTTTTTGGATCTCATCTTCGTTCAGGTGTTTGAGAATGTCCGAGCTGGCCTGCTCGCCCAACACGATCAGCAGCATGGCCGCCTTGCGCACGCCGGTCAGGTGTTCAATTTCGGGTTTGACGTTGACTACCATGAGATCGAAGCGTCCGGGCGGTCCTTAGTTTTCGCTTTCGTTAATCCACGTGCGCAGCACCTGCGCCGAAACCTCTGGCTCGTGTTTGATTTTCTCGCGCAAGTGTTTCGCGAGGATTTCCGCTGTCTTCGTGATCACTGGAGCGATCTGCAGGCTCTTGAGCGCCTGCGCCTCCAGCTGCGCCTGCATCGCATCCCGCTCGGCCAGTTTCGTCTCGAGCTGCTTTTCGATCGAGGCGCCGTCGGCCTCGCCCTTCATCACCCCGAGCCCAGCCTCTCCCGGCGGCAGTGCCTTCTCAGTAGATGCGGTCGCCTTGTGCTTGCCGCTACGCAGCATGATAGCGGCGAGGAATCCGCCACCAATCAGCAACACGGCCGCGCCGGCGCCGATTAGCAAGGTGTTGCGGTCCGGCGGCCACTTCATTGGACCTTGCGGCTTCGCCGGCGCGACAGGTTTTGCGGCTTCCGGCGGCTCAATCGTCAACGTGTTCTCGAAGGGCAAAGTCTCCACCACGAGTTGATCGCCACGCTCGGCGTTGAAGCCTGTAATTCCGGCCACCAAATCGTGGATTACCTTCAGCTTCTCGGGCGTCGGCGGCGCCAGCACGCGCTTGAACCCGCTCTTTTCCTGCTGCCACGTCAGGTCGTTGTCTACCAGCACCGCGAGCGAGATCTTCTTCACAGCGCCCGAGGGCACGCGCGTCTTCTTGACCGTGCGCGTAGTTTGGTAGGTGATATTCTCCGTCATGCGCGTCACGCGGTTGGATGAGCCGGCGCCGTTCTTTCCGGCCGGGTGCGGCAGCGTAGACGCTGTTCCTGGCACGCCGCTGGCGCCGGCCGATCCTGCGGTGTCCTCGGTGCGCTGTGAACTCGCCATCACGCTCCGCGATGGATCGAACACCTCTTCACTCAATTCCCCGCCAGCAAAATCGCACTCCACCGAAACTCCGGCGCGGAACTTGTTGGCGCCCAGCAGCGGTTCGAGCGTAGAGTTGATCTTTGCCAGCAGATCGGTCTCGATCTGCCGGCGGTAGTCGAGCGACCCATCTGACGCTGCGCCGCCTTCGGCGCTCGGCTCCCTGGGTCGGCTCAACAAATTGCCGTTCATATCCAGCACCGAAACCGCGCCGGGCGCGAGGCCCTCCACGGCGCTTGCCACCAGGTTGCTGATCGCCGCGACGTTGCCGGCAGCGAGCTGCGCATGCGGTCGAACCTTTACCAGCACGCTCGCCTTGGCCGGCTGCTGGGCATCGAGAAATACCGAATCCTTGGGAAATGTCAGGTGTACACGCGCTTGTTCGACTTCGGCAAGCGACATCACCGACCGCTCCAGCTCGCCCTCGAGCGCGCGGCGGTAGTTGATATGTTCGGTGAATTCCGTGGCGCCGAGGTTGGTCTTATCGAACAGCTCGAACCCGATGCGACCGGTTTTCGGCAGCCCCGCCGCGGCCATGGTGAGGCGCAATTCAGGCAGATGCGCTGAGGGAACCAGCACTGCCCCGCCTCCCTCTGGCAGCCGGTACTCGATGCCGCTTTCGCGCAGTTTTTGCACGATCGCCGCGCCGTCCTCCGGCGCCACGCCCGTAAACAACGGCTTGAAATCGGACTCTTTTTGGTAGTGGATCAGCGCGTAAATACCGCCCGTCGCCGCCAGCGCCACCGCCAGAATGGTCAGGCGTTGCGCAAGCGAAAGATTGGCCAGAAGCTTTTTCATTTCCGCGATGTTGGCCCGTTTGTCGGCCTTTTCATACATCGGCCGATTTTCCGGAAACGTGAGGCCCCGGAAGCGCGGTTATGACAGAATACGGAGAGACATATGGCCCAGCCCATGGATTTCGAAGCAAAGATGGAACAGTTGAGGGAACGCAACGAAGCGTTGGCCCAAACCCTCGAACTGACAGGTTCGATGCAGCAGGTGAATGAAAGGGAGATCGAAAGGGTGGCGGCCACCGTCGACAAGCTGGCGGAGAAGGTCGAGGTCCTCACCGACCGTACCGTCCAGGCCATGGAAGCCATCACTCGGCTGAGTAATATCGTAGAGGCTCACGAAGCGCGCCTCTCGGATCTGGAAGACGAGCGGTAAAAATGGCTGAAGGAACACGCGCGCTCCCTCAGATCTGCATCTTCATAATCTCCTGATACGCCCCCACCACCTTATTTCGCACCTGCTGGAACATATCGAAAGCCATTTCCGCGCGCTGCGTCGCCAGGACTGTGGTGTGCAGTTCCTCGCCTTCGCCGCCTAGAAAGCGTTCAATCGAGGCCGATGCCTCATTTCCTGTCGACTCCACTTTCTGAATCGCGCTCGCCAGGACATCCTGAAACGCGCCGCCCGAAGCGGAGCCCGCACTCGTTACAGGCTGGATCGCGCTCGCGACGTTGATTCCCGAAATTGCGGCGATAGGCAATGACATAGTTCACATGGTGCGGTTATTAGTGCGTAATCGTCAGTGGAGCAAATCAATCGACTTCTGGATCATGTCCTTAACGGCGCTCATGGCCGCCACGTTGGCTTCGTAGTTGCGGGCCGCTCCCATAAGATCGACCATGTCCTCCGCCGGGTTTACATGGGGAAATGCCACGTACCCATCAGCGTTGGCGTCGGGATGCCCGGGCAGGAAGCGCATCTCGGGCGCGCTCATATCCGTCACTATGTCCGACACCTGCACCCCGCCCACCGATTGCATCTGAGCATCGAACACCGACGAAAACGGCGACGCTACGGGCGCGGATTCGAACACCACGTCCTTGCGCCGGTAAGGTCCCCCGGCGGGCGTGCGCGTGGTCTCCGCATTGGCCAGATTTTCGGTGAGCGCTTCGGCGCGAACCCGCTCCGCCGCCATTCCCGACGCGCCGATCGAAAGCGCCGCAAACAGGCTCATGCGCCTTGTCCTTCCTTGATCGCCGATTTCACCGCTTGAATCTGCCCGCGCATAAGGTTCGACGCGATGCTGAAACGTAACGCGTTCTCAGACAGCAGGCGCGCTTCACGGTCGAGATTCACATTGTTGCCGTCGTTCTTCACCTGCAAGCCGCCGACAGGCAGCGCGTGTGGCTCGCCGCCAAGCGCATTAGCGAATTCCGACTGGAAATCGATGTCCTGCGTCTTATATCCAGGCGTGTCGGCATTTGCGATGTTCGATGCCACCAGCTTCTGCCGTGCGCTGAGCAGATCCATATAGTGCTCGATCTCTCCCGACAAACGGTCGAACATGCCGAGCTTTCAATGCACGTAGGCTGCCGCCGCTAACCACTGTGTTTTCTATCGCGCGCATATTCCTCGGCGGCAAAATTATGCCGCCGAGGCACAATAACGGCGGAACCGGCGACCATTCGGAATTTCTCGGTCACCGCCTTTGGATCAGCTAAATACACACCCACGGCGTGCAGATGAAGGATTCCGGGCTTCCGGCGCTCCTGTCTACTGTATGAGCCATGTGGCCTGGCGAGTCCGCGCACGACAGCCGCAATTCGTTGCTGTCGGCTCTGCGCGCAACGGCTGAATCGGGTTACCGCTCTGCCAGGGCCGCAGCTACGCTCCGGCCACCTGTGGAGGACGCATCGCAGCGGCCATACGCTCTTCCATCTGCCGGGTGAGATGCGGCGTGATGCCCAACATGCGCTCCACCAACATCAACTGCCCACGGTGGTGCATTTCGTGCTCCTTAGCGGATAGCAGCATTTCGAAACGCGATTTGGGAGGCATCTGAGCTTGCGGCGGGAAGCTCACATGCTCTGAGAGAACATCGTCGGAGAGACCTTCAGTAAATGCTGCGAAAGCTTCGCCATTTTCCTGGAGAGCTTTTAGAATATCGCTCTTGCTGTGGAGTTTGGCTTCGGCGTCCTTGGCTTGCGCCATAACCTCGCCAAACATTTCGAATTTCAGCTCGGTGAGGCGTTCGCCGTGGGCGCGCATCGGCCACATGGTCACCACAGCGAGGTGGCGAAGCGTTTCGGCCACAGTGCGGACGCCCTCGGCGGGCCGAAAATCGTATTTATCTTCGGGGATTTCTTCGGCGATCTGAATCGTGTTCTTGCGGACTACCCGAAAGGAACGGGCAAGGTCCTTGGCGTCATATCCCTGCATGATTTGCCTCCTGAAATTCGTCTTACCCAGTCATTATACAAGCGCTCGGGAACCACTCGCTCACTTGGCCCGAATCCTGCGCGACCACGCGGGCTAAGCAGGCCGACCCCGGATAGGAATCGCTGCGTCAAAAACGCGTGTATCCATAGCGTTCGAATACCGCTGCCCACTCGGCATTGATCCGCCCGCGCCATGTTCCGGCGGGCTGGCGGCCTGTGGCACGATATTCGCGCCGCCGCTCCACTTCCGCCGCAATGCGCTCGCGCGCCGGCGCGAAATTCCCCAGATCGAGACTGCGATACAGCCTCTCACACGCGCCGATGGGGTCGGCAATCAGCGACTCATATGACAATTCCGCGAACCGGTTCCCGGGCAGACCAGCCACGCCGGCCGCCAGTTTCGCCTCAAACCGCGGACGATCCGCCAGAACCGCTTCGCGGATCTCATCGTCGCCGGGAATCTCTCCCAGGCTGTAAGTCTCGAACATTCGACGCCACATGCGGATCACCGATTCGAAGTGAGTTGCCGGGTCGCGCGCGATCAGGATGAACCGGGCATCCGGCAACAATTCCCGCAGCGTGTTGACGCGATAGCCGTGCGTGGGCGATTTCAAGATCATAGGGCGCCCCGCGCCGCGCGCCGAAACACCACGTACGAAGTCCACAAACAGCGATCGCCAAGCCTGTTCTTCGAGATCCGTGAGATCGGCCGGGTCGGCGAGCTTCAACGCTTGCTTCAGACGATACGGCGCAAGCAGCGCCTCGTAGGGCGAACGCGCTCCCAACGACAGCAGCGCGAACTCATCCTCCTGTGGAGATCCGGGCCGGACTTCCATCTCATCCATAGGCCGCTTCACACCGGGGTTGCCGCGGGTTAGTGCGGACGCTTCCGTCAGCAGGAAATGGTGCGGATTCATGCAGGCGTGGGTCGTGGGAAAACATCGCCGGGGATCGAGGCAGAGTAGCTCGTGGAGTAAGGTGGTTCCAGAGCGCCAATAACCAAGGATGACTATGGCGTCCTTGAGGTTCGCGTGGACTAAGTGCTCCCGGGCCGCTGTCCGCTGGAGTCCGGTAAGCGCGGAGAACAACGCTCCGGGGACGAGGGTTTGCCAGAATAACACCGGCGAGGGCGCCAATTGCCAGTTGCGGCGCAACTGCCGCCATGCGCCGCGAGTGAGGTTGAGGTATTGGCGTTTCATGCCAGGGCCTGAGGCTTCAACCAGCATAACCGCGCGGGAGCGCTATTCGCGCGTCTACTCCAGGTAGAACACTTCCTTCATTATGGCGAAGCGCTCACCAGCGAGCTTACCGGGCACAGGCTCGAAGAGCCGCGACATGAATTCCTGCCACTTCAGGTTCACTGGATCGCGATCGAGCTCATCCCAGGCCTTCTCGAAATCGTCCACGCGCAGGCACAACACCAGTTCTTGGCCTCGGCGGAAGATGGAGTAGTCGGAGATCCCGACCGCCTTCAATTTCGCCAGCAGTTCGGGCCAGACGCGCGTGTGTTCGCGCTCGTACTCTTCGATCGCATCGGGTTTGAGGCGGAGCTGGAAGGCGTACCGGGGCATGATCGCGCTTTGCCGGAACTACGCGTAGGTGGAGGCGACGGCGGCGTTTCTCTCGGCGCGCTCGGCAGTTATGCGTTCGAGATAGCCGCTCTGCCGGAAGGCTTCCATCGGATCTTCGGCCAGTCCTTTTGCGCGCGCCCAGTCGCGAATCAAGGGACGCACGTCAGTGGAGAACGCATCTTTCAAACAGCCTTCCGCATCCACCAGCGCGCATTCGTCCTGCAGGCGCGCCAGCTTCTTGTGATCCACCAGCGCGGCCTTGGCGAACAGCTCCATGATCGCCGTCACGGTCTGGATCATCGCTTCGATCTTGCCCTTCAAATTGTGGCTCTGGTCGATCATGTAGGCGATGTCGGCGCGCGCGCCAGTCTCCCACTCGTAGTGCAAAATCTCGTGGAAGATACGGAACACCTGATAAGGGTCGATGGATCCGGTGGTCAGATCGTCGTCGGCGTATCGCCGGTCGTTGAAGTGGAACCCGCCGAGCATGCCGAGATCGAGCAGCCATGCCACGATCTGTTCGATGTTCTGCGCCTGGTAATGATGGCCCGTATCCACCAGCACCTTGGCGCGCGGACCCGCTTCGCGCGCTAGAAGCAGCGCCATGCCCCAATCGGCGATATCGGTGTGATAGAACGCCGGCTCGAACGGTTTGTACTCCACCAGCATACGCTGATCGCCGGAAAGCCGGGCATGCGCCGCCTGTAAGCCCTCGACGAACCAGCGCCTGCGATGCCGGATGTTCTGCGTGCCCGGATAATTCGAACCGTCCGCGAACCAAAGCGAGAGATCGCGGCTGCCCAGCGCGCCGGCGATTTCGACGCTATTGAATACGTGGTCGAGCGCCTCGCGCCGCACCACCGGATCGGGATTGCCGAACGATCCGAATTTATACGTCTGGTCTTGGAACAGGTTGGGATTGATGGAGCCGGGACGCACGCCGTACGCATCGGCCAATCGGCGAATCTCGCCGGCGCCGGCCGGGCCATTGGGAAGGTCCCAAAGAACGTGCAGGGCGATTGTGGGGCAGACGCCGGTCCAGCGATGCACTTGCGCCGGCGTCGCTGAATTTCTCTTCGATCGTAGTTGCCGCAGCAGGCTGCAGAAACTTGCCGAAGCGCGTGCCGGTATTTGCAAAGCCCCACGAAGGCAGCTCGACGTGGAAACGGTCTAGCGTTTGGGCGATGAGATCGGACTTTTCGCTATCGATCACAGATGGTTTCCGCCAACCTACGATCATCGGCGGCGCGGCGCCGGCCCGTCAAATAATTCCGGCCGCTCATCGTGGCGTATTGCATTACAAAACAAGTTAGGGGTCTAACGCTAAGCGGAAGTGGCGCATTTCGCTGTATTTGATAACCGGAAAACCATGAAAGCAAGCCATATTTCACCGTTCACGCATGTGCTGGACGTTTCTGGATTCAAAACACAGGTATCCCAGGAACGATGCTCCCGCTACGCGCGACGCCGGGCGATTACGATAGTAACGATGCGCGTCAAGACGTTGTGGCTATGTCCGCCGATACTTCTCGCGGCGCTGGCGTGGTTGCCGGTATCCGTTTTCTCCGCGGCGCCCGCCGATCTTGCGGCGCTCAAGCAAAACTTCCTTCACCCGCCCGACGACGCGCGCATCATGATGCGTTGGTGGTGGTTCGGTTCCGCCGTCGAAAAGCCCGAACTGGAGCGCGAAATGCGCGCGATGAAGGAGGGCGGCATCGGCGGTTTCGAAGTGCAGCCAGTCTATCCGCTTACGCTTGACGACCCGGCGCAAGGGTTGGTCAACCACCCCTATCTTTCCAAGGAATTTCTCGACGCTCTGACCTTCACCGGGCAAAAGGCGCAAGGAATTAGGCTTGCGCATGGATCTTACGCTGTGCAGCGGCTGGCCCTACGGCGGGTCCGCACGTCCCGATCACGCAAGCCGCAGGCCGGTTGCGCGTGGATCGCGTGCAAGTGCTCGCGAACGCAACGGAGGTGAAGGCTCCGCGAATCGCGGAGGGCGAAAAGCTGTTCGCCGTATTCGTGGGCTCGGGCGCAAGTTACAGTCAGGTTGCTGGAAGTCGCCGGCGATCCCATCCACGTACCCGCCGCAGCTTCCGATCGCACCGCGCTCCTCTTCATTTCAAGCCACACGCGCATGATGGTGAAGCGTCCGGCTGTGGGCGCCGAAGGCTTCGTGCTCGATCACTACGACCGCGCCGCCATCGACAACCATCTCAAGTTCGTCGGCGAGAAGCTGCTGGGCGCGCTGGCGAAGACACCGCCTTATGCGGTCTTCAGCGACAGCCTGGAAGTGGAGCGCTCCGATTGGACGCCCAACTTCCTCGCCGAATTTCAGAAGCGCCGCGGCTACGATCTGACGCCCTACCTTCCCGCGCTGGCCGGTGGACATCGGCCCGAAGACCGGCGATATCCGGCACGATTGGGGGCAGACGCTCACCGAACTGGCCAACGAGAATTACCTCACGCCCATCCACGAATTGGCCAAGGCGCACGGGACGCTATTCCGCTCGCAGACTTATGGCACGCCGCCGGTGAACCTATCGAGCAACGCGCTGGCGGATCTGCCCGAAGGCGAAGGCTCGCAATGGCGGCAGGCTTCGTCCACACGCTGGGCTTCTTCGGCGAGCCATTTGTACGGGCGTCCGGTGACTTCATCGGAAACCTGGACATGGCTGCATTCGCCGGTGTTCCGCGCCACGCCGCTCGATATGAAGGCCGAAGCCGACATCCACTTTCTCGAAGGCATCAACCAGTTGATCGGCCACGGATGGCCCTATTCGCCGCCGCAAGCCGGCGAGCCAGGTTGGCGATTCTATGCGGCCGCGGTGTTCAACGATCACAATCCCGTGGTGGATGGTGATGCCCGATATCGCTCTGTATCTGCAGCGCATCAGTTACCTGTTGCGGCAAGGCGAGCCGATTAATGATGTCGCGATTTATGTGCCGACCGATGATATTTACGCCGGATTCACGCTGGGCAACGATTCGGTGAACAAGGCGCTCGATGCGCGGCTGGGCACGGACATCATCGGGACAGATTCTCGACGCAGGATACAACTTCGATTTCATCGACGATGCGGCGATTGCCAAGGCGGGGGTGAATTACAAAGTGGTGGTGCTGCCAGCGCCGCAGCGGATGCCGGATGCGACGAAGAAGAAGCTCGAAGAATACAAACGGTTTGGCGGATTTGTGTTCGACACGCGTGAGACTCCAAATGTGGGCGCGGCGATCAGGAAGGCGATTACGCCGGATTTGGAGCGCGCGCCAGAGATTGGTTTCGTGCATCGGCATTTGCCTTACGCTGAAGTCTATTTTTTGGCGAATACGAGCAATCATCGCGTGGAGTCGGACGCGCTGTTTCGCACGGGCGAGTTCAAGTCTGCTTGGTGGAATCCGCTGGACGGCCGCGAAACACCAGCGCCTTCGGCGCTTCGACAGGCCGGAGGCCTATCGCACTTGGATCTCGCGCCGTATGAATCGCGAGTGGTGGTCTTCTCGAAGGCTGGCGTGAAGGGGCCAAATTCGTTGATGTCGATGCCACCGTGGACGATGCCGATTGATTCGCCGTGGCGAGTAACGTTTGAAAAAACCGGTATCACCGAGACAGTGAGACAGCTTGCCTCATGGACAGACAACGATCGCACGAGGTATTTTTCGGGCGTCGCCGCTTATGAAACGACGGTACAGATAGACAACGTGCCCGGTGTGTACTATCTTGAGCCTCGGCAAGGGAACGCCGGTCGATACCATGGAGCGCCACTCGGGGAATGGAATGCGCGCGATGTACGAGAGCCCGGTTCGTGAAGCTGCAAAGGTGTATGTGAACGGTAAGTATGCGGGCGCGGTATGGTCCGCGCCTTACGAAGTTTACATCGGCGATCTGCTGCGCAAGGGAGAAAATACACTGCGCATCGAGGTTGCGAACCTGGCGCTAAACGAACTCGCCAAAGGCCCGCTACCTGATTACAAAGCCCTCAACGCCAAATATGGCGAGCGCTTCCAGCCGCAGGATTTGCAGAATCTGCAGCCTGTGCCCGCGGGTCCGCTTGAGCCCGTGACAATTATTCTGAGGCCCCAAAGAACGCCATGACTCGCCGAGCCTTCTCCGCCGAACCACCGCCTCCACGCTAGCCGCGCTCGCGCTGGAGGCACAGGAAGCAACGCCCGTCGCGCCCAATTCCGCACAACTTCGCTGGCTGGGTAATGCCGCCCCCGGCATCGACACCGGCGTCAGCTTCGGGCGTTCCGTGGCCGCGCGGAGCTGTGTCGAAGTCGCAAACCTTCGCGCTGACGGCGGGCGATGGCGCCGCGCTGCCGCTGCAATCGTGGCCGCTAGCCTATTGGCCCGATGGCTCCATCAAGTGGACCGGATTCGCTACCGTCGCGCACGCAGCCGGCGAATTCCGCCTCGCGCCGGGATCGCCCGCCGCGCCCGCTTCGCCGATCAAGCTTACGGAATCCGCCGACGCCATCGAAATCGACACGGGCCGCATCCGCGCGCGCATTCCCAAGCAAGGCGCGGCATTGCTCGATTCCATCACGATCGATGGCCGCGCGGTCGCCGGACCGGCGCGGCTCGTCTGCACGCTCGAAGGCGGCGCGACCTTCACCAGCAACATCCGCAAGGTCACCGTCGAGCAGCGCGGAGCCGGTTCGCGCCAACGTAAAGATCGAAGGCGTCCACAAATCCGATTCCGGAACGCGCGAATGGCTGCCGTTCATCGTGCGGCTCTACTTCTATGCCGGACTCGAACCCATTCGCGCTGATTCACACCTTCGTCTTCGACGGCGACGAAAAGAAGGATTTCATCCGCGGGCTTGGCCTCTCTTTCGCCGTGCCGATGCGCGAGCAGGTACACAACCGGCACGTGCGATTCTCCGGCGAAGAGGATGGGCTCTGGGCCGAACCCGTGCAGCCCGCGACCGGCCGTCGCGTGCTGAATCTGCCGGGCACGCGCACCAACGCTTTCGTCGATCAACTCGCGGGCAAGCGACTGCCGAACCGCGAAGCCTTCGACGCCGCCGGCCAGAAACTGCTGCACGATTGGGCGGTGTGGAACGATTATCAGCTGATTCAGGCATCGGCCGACGGCTTCTCGATTCAGAAACGCGTCAACGCCGAAAGCTGCTGGCTGGATGCGGCCGCGGGCCATCGCGCATCGGGTCTGGTTTTCGCCGGCGACGTCTCGGGCGGCCTCGGCGTCGGGCTGCGCAACTTCTGGCAATCGCACCCGACATCGCTCGAAGTGCGCGGTGCCACAACAGACGCCGCCGACATCCGCGTGTGGCTCTGGTCGCCCGACGCGCCCGCCGATGGATCTGCGCCACTACGACCTGGTCAACGGCGTCGAGCACGCGCACGATCTCGATTCCAGCTACGAAGACGTGCAGACCGGGTTCAGTACGCCTCACGGCGTGGCGCGCACCAGCGAGATGACGCTTTATCCGAGCGGCCGGCTGCCGCCGCGCGAAGAGACACGCGCGCCAGGCCGAACTGGCCGCAGGCACCGCCGCTGCTCGTGGCGACGCCGCAGCATATCCATGCCACCGGCGTCTTCGGCATCTGGAGCCTGCCCGACCGTTCCACGCCCGCCAAGCGCCCAGCTTGAAGACCAGCTCGACGCGGCGTTCGCGCTCTATCACAAGGAAGTCGAGCAGCGGCACTGGTACGGCTTCTGGAATTATGGCGACGTGATGCACCAGCACGATGGGCCGCGGCACATGTGGCGCTACGATATCGGCGGGTTCGCCTGGGACAACACGCGAACTGGGCACGGACATGTGGCTCTGGTATAGCTTTCTGCGCACCGGCCGCGCCGATATCTTCCGCATGGCCGAAGCCATGACGCGCCACACGGGCGAGGTGGATGTCTACCATTTGGGCCGATTCGCGGGTCTCGGCTCGCGCCACAATGTGCGGCATTGGGGCTGCGGCGCCAAAGAAGCGCGCATCAGCCAGGCGGCATACCGGCGCTTCTTTTATTACCTGACGACCGACGAGCGCGCGGGCGACCTGATGCGCGAAGTGGCCGACGCCGATTATCAAATCGCTGGATATCGACGCCATGCGCTTGGCGTCGCCGCTGACTAAGGGCCGAATCCTTATCCCGGCGCGCGTGCGCGGCGGTCCGGACTGGCTGGCGTTCGTCGGCAACTGGATGACCGAGTGGGAGCGCACAGGCAATACGAAGTATCGCGACAAGATCATCGCCGGGATGGATTGCATCGCCAGGATGCCCTACGGCTTTCTTACCGGTCCCGATCAGCTCTATGGCTACGACCCGGCCACGGGCAAACTCTATCCCGATGGTGCAGGACGGCTTCGGCCACTACAATCTGACCGTGATCATGGGCGGCGCGGAGGTGGTTTTCGAGCTGAACGAGTTGATCGATCACCCCGGCTGGAAGAAGGCCTGGCTGCAATATTGCCGTCTGATCTCGGCGCAGAAAGATGTAGTGGCGCGAGATATGACCAGCGGGACGGAAGGCGCCGACGCGCGATTCGCCGACCCTGGACGGCTCTCGGCCTATGTCTACTCTCAGACGAAGGAACCAGCATTCGCCGCACGCGCGTGGAGCGGCGTGACCAGCGGCCCGAATGCGCGCCAGAACTTCAATACCGTGGCGTTGAACGGGCCGGACGTGCTCATGCCGATCGATGAAGTTACTGGCATCTCGACCAACAGTACGGCGCAGGGTTGCCTGACAGCCATTGAAGTGCTGGCGATGTGCGGCGACAGGATGCCAGGATAGGTTTCCCGCGGGACGAGACGCTATACTCGATCACAGCCGGGCGGCCTGATTCACGCCCAACCGAAAGGGATCGCCGAAAATGAGAAATCGCGTTTTTGCTCTCACTGCAATCTTGATGCTGATCTGCTTCGCAATCTTTGCCGCCGATCTGAGCGGGAAATGGAAAGGAGACTTGCAGACTCCCAATGGGCCATTGGAGACCACCTTTGATTTCCACATCGATGGTGAAAAGCTGACTGGCACGGTTACAAATATGTACGGTACAGAGCAGATCACAGATGGGACCGTAAAGGGCGACGCCCTCTCTTTTGTGGTGCTGGCCGGCGGCGGCCAGTTTAAAATCACCTATAAAGGCGCGGTCTCGGGCGAGGATCTGAAGTTCCACGTCGTCATTGGCGAGATGGGCGAGGGCGATTTGGTCGCGAAGCGCGTGAAATGAACCATGGTGCGAGCCCCGCGGGCTTCAATGCAGCCCCTGCGCCCTGCGGAGTCATCCAGCTTTGATTTCCATCATTGGGGCACGCGGGATGACATAGCCGGAAAGCTAAAAATCCAGCCGCAGCCCCATCTCAATCCAGCGCGCGCTGTTGGTTCGATTGGGCGGCGTATACGTGCCCGTGATCACGCCGAATGTCGCCGGGCTTGTGAAGCTGAGCGAGGGATTAGCAAAATTCTCGTGGTTGAAGATGTTGAAGAAATCGGCCGAAAATCCAGAGCTTCCAGCTCTCGTGAATGCCGTCGGTCTTTCCGAGCCGCATATCGAGATTCCAGAAGGGAAGGCCGCGCATGGGGTTGGCGCTTCCGGTGCGGCCGTCCGTGGAGAGTTGGACGTAATTGAAAGTCGCAGAACGCCGCGCCTGGATTAGCGAACATGTCCATATTCGTTCCGCTGGCGCCGCCAACGTGCGCTGCCCACTGTCCCGCTGAAGAATGCAGTTGCTGCATGTGGTGGTGTTCGAGACATTATGGTTCAAGCCGGTCGAGGGAAGCGCGTCCGGTCGGATCCATATAATCGGTGGTCCGGTGATTGCGTTGTTCCACCGCCCCAGATCTGGCTGCCTTCAGTCACTTTGACCGGCAACCCGGTCCACCCTGTGAAGATGCCCGACGTGTACCAGCCGCCGATGATCTGGTTCACCACGCTATTTCCGTGTCAGCCAGTGTCCACTGACCCATCGGAATGTCGTATTGATAGATAGGCGTTGAACACGCTTGCGGCGGTCGTAGGCGGAAGAGCCGTATCCGTACGCTCGGATTGAAGCTATTGGAATAGAATCCGGCATTGTTCTGATTGGAGACGCCATCGTCAGAGCGCCTTGGAGTATGTGTAATTGCCGCTGACGCGTGAAGTCCGTGCGACAGCCGCTTGGTGAGCGTAATGATGCCCGGCGTTGTAGTTCGAATAGCCGTATGTAGGTCTCGATGGAACTCGACCTGCGCCTGGTCGCTATCGTAGGCCTGCAAGCCTAGCTTACGCCGGTAAGTGTCCAGGTTGAGGAAGAGTTGGCCCACGTTGCCGGACACGAATGTTCGATTTGTTCGCGCCTACGATGTACGCCGTCGCGCTGGTCGCGGTGACCCCTCGGCCTTCGCCAAGCCCGGGAACTGGTTCTCGAACCATGGCTCGATCGGGGCGGTCTGCCCGGCGCGAAGCGCATTGGCAACCGCATCGTAGGCCTGGGCGAAGGATTGGCCGGACGCCGAATCCACGAACATATACGGCGACTGGTTCAGCGTTCACCGCCTGCGGCAGATCGCGCGCCAGCGCGGCCGACGATAGGCAGCTTCCAGAATCATATTGCCGGGCAACTCGCGCTGAATACTGAAATCGAAATTGTAGCTGCGGCCGACCTTCATCTTCGGGTCCACCCTGGAACGTAGAGTTGGCTCCGCCCCGGGCGCGGGAACGATCGGCGATGTAAGGGGACCTGCCGTCGGAACGGGCAGAGGAAGCTCCCGTCGGTTCCCACTCGGAAACTGGAAAGCCCCGGATTGGCGCTGCCGGCCGACGCGGTGCATCCCGCTCCGCCCGCGCCAGTGACGTTGCAGAGCGGCGCGCCCACCTGCGATGATTTGCGTCGAAGCCGATACCCAGCATCGGTATTTCGACGCTCTGCACCGTGAGGCTGCGGTCATATACCATGGCGAATCCGCCACGGATCACTGTCTTGCGTTCGCCCAGAAGAGTCTTCCTAGTACGCCACCCTTTGCCGGAGGGTTCCAGGCGAGCGAAACGCGCGGGCGCAACATCGCCGTAATCCGCATTGAATACCGACTTATTCGCGTCGTTGCACCGGTTCCAACCCCAAGGTCGGGTTATATACCTGCCCTGCCAGCGCCGCCTGCTTCTTTGCGGCCAGGTATGCCGAGACCCGTCTACTTCCTGCGCCGGTCGCGGCGTTGAGTCATGATGGTTTGCCGGCCTTGTTCTGCTCGGTGGGGCGAGTCTAAAGCCATAGGACAGGCCGTAATACAGGGTCAAGGAGGGCCTAATGCGCCAGGAATCCTGCACGTAAAAGTAAGTCGCCCATTGGTTCGTGACGTCGCGCATAGAGCGTGCCGAAGGGCTGCGGGTTGCAACTTCGTATCGCGCGCTATCCAGGACGCCGACGTTGTCCACCAAGCCCAGAACGCGAGGCGTAATACCGGTCCCAGTTCGTCGGTTGGCTGGAAGGAATGCAGTTGGCCGCGATACTGACCGCCGCAGCGGGAGCGGCCGGTTCGACCGGCGGGAATCGTCAAATAGGTTCCCTGGTCGCCGTCGACCAGCGCGGACAGCGACGTGATCGATCCCACCGTAACCTTGTCGGCGCGCGCGTGGGTGAACGGCATCTGGTTAATCTGCAGCCCGTACTGGATCTGGTGCTTGCCCACAGATCTTGGTCATGTCGTCGCTGAATTGCCTGTCCTGTTGCCACTGCCCCTGGAAACGCGGGCGCGCGAGTGTCCATATCGATGGGAGAGTCGATAAAGCTGCTGACGCCGCTGCCGACCGGAGAGCGACGGGGCCGGCCGCAGTCTGCGTCCCGGGAGTGTTCAAAATTCCGGCGGACTTGGTTGGCGAGGTCGCATTGCTCTGGCCGGTATCCCGCACCCAGCCCATCCGGAAAACGTTCAACAACGTCGGCGAGATCTGCCAGGTAAGCGACGCCGTGGGGACCATGGCGCGCTCCGGTGTGGTTTCGCACCGAACTGGCATTTCCGTTCAGGATGGAGATTCACCGGAAGCTACCGCGTTGCTGTACCGAAGTAGGTAAAGCTGGTGTTCAGGGTGAATTTCTCGTTGAAAACGTGGTCCAGCCGCGATACGCCGTAATCGGTCTGATGCGGCGTAGGAAGATTGGCGAAATAACTCCCCGTGTTCAACCCGTCGCCCCCGGCCAGGTTCGGCAGCGGCATGTCGTTCCATCTGCGCCGCCACCGACGGATTCAGGCCGAGGCCGCGTGGATCGCACGCCGAATTTCCGTTCGGCGCCGCAGACCGCCGCGGTCTTCAAATTGAACTGCTCCACGGCGGACCGTTCTCGGAACCTCGATGATGCCCTGCCGCAGCGTCGCGGTCGGAACCGTCCGCGTCACCTGCGCCACGCTGTGAAACCGCCGCGCCTTCGTAATTGCCGAAAAAGAATGTCTTGTTCTTCTGGATGGGTCCTCCCAGACGTCCGCCGAACCGGTTGTCGTGGATGATCGCCTTGGCCAGACCGGCGCGATTGTTGTCCCAGGTATTCGCGTTCAGATCGTTGTTCTGGAAATTTTCGTAAAGCGCGCCGTGGAAATTGTTCGATCCGCGGCGGCCGATCAGGGTGATCTGGGCCGCCGGAGCCGCGCATCAACGTCGCGGTCGGGTTGGCGACGTTGGCGCGGAACTCCTCCACGCTATCCGCGGGCGTCGGAAGCGAACCCTGCGGTGGCGACCAGGTTGGCAGTGATATCGATGCCGTCGAGCGTAACCGTGTTCTGATCGTCGATCGCGCCGCTCACCCGCATCGTCAGCCCGCTCCCGCCGCCGGCCACGCCGCCGGCTGGAGATTCATCAGCTCCATGGCGTTCGCGCTGCAACGTCGGCAGGCGCAGAATATTGTCGGTCGATACGACGTTGCCGATCTGCGCGTCGGTGGTTTGCAACGCGGCCGCGGCCGTCGCCGTTACCTCCACCACTTCCGTGCCGCCGCCGACCTCGAGTTTCACCGGCATCGGTGAGGGTCTTTTCCACGTCGACCTGGATATCCGTTACCGACCGCCGTCCGGAATCCGGCCATCTTCACAGTCAATCTGTATGCTCCCGGCGGCACCGCCGGGAAATCGAAGCCGCCGGCCTCGTCCGTCGCGGCGCTCTGCGCGGCGTTGGTATCCGTGTTCAGAAGCTGAACCTGCGCTTTGGGAACCACCGCGCCGGCGGGATCGAGAACGGTACCTACGATCTTGCCGGCGGTGGTCGTCTGTCCAAAAGCCGCCACCGAGAGGGCCAGAACCGCTATCGCGGTCCGTGCCGTCTGGAAGTCACTCAAACGTTCAGTTCTCATCGAGACACCCTCAGAAATGTCACAAATGTGTCACGCCACGATGACCCGTGGGGCGCTGTTAATCGGAAATTGTGTTTGGGCGAGGATACCAGTGACCCAGTCTTCTGTCAAGAATATTTGAAAGAAGCACGCACCCAAGCGTGCGAAAATTTACAAAGAGGAGGGCCGGTAGCAGTGTATGGCGGAAAACGGCCTCCTCAGCCGAAGGTCCCGGCTATTTCGAAGTTCGTTTCGGTGCCCGTTGCAATGGCCACCGTGTCGCCGTGCGCGCCGCCCACCTGTGCAGCGCTGCAATTTACAGTGACGGAACCTAATTTATATTGTTCGGTTCACCGTTCTACGTGGGGCGACGATGAGATCGAAAGCCTGTTTGTCAATCCAGCTAATGGCGTCGGACTCGATGCGTTTGCCGAAACCGGTTAATCCGATCGGGAGATTCAGAAGGGCATAATCCACTATCCAATGCACGAGCCTGCCTAATGCGTGAAATCGGCGCGCGGACGGTTGCCATGTTCACTTCGGCAAATTTAGTCCCTCGGAAACTCGCGACGGTGGCAAAGAACATATTCACAAACCTCGCCCACCCGCTGACAGAACTGTCGAACCGCGGACACAGGCAGCCGTCAAAAGCCCTGTACATACATCACATCGATTGGGCAATCGGCATGCTTCTCGAGAGGCCGTATGCCGACTGCAATCGAACGCGAGCCAAAATCGCAGAAAACCACCAGTCCAGTAAGCGAGACATGCAGCATTGGGAGCTATCTCGCATCAAGACTTGAAGAGATAGGAGTCAAGCACCACTTTGCCGTCCCGGCGACTATAATCTGGTCCTACTCGACCAACTCCTCCTCAACAAGAACACGCAGCAGGTCTATTGCTGCAACGAATTGAACTGTTCTTTCTCAGCGGAAGGATACGCCCGGGCTAATGGCGCCGCCGCATGCGTAGTCACTTTCAGCGTGGGGTCGCTTACGGCATTCGATGGGCTCGCCGGGGCCTACGCGGAAGAGTTACCTGTGATCCTGATCTCCGGCGCGCCCAATTCCAACGATTTCGGAGCCAACCACCTGGTGCATCACGCCCTCGGTACGCTCGACCTTCGATATCCTCTCGACTTCGCCAGGCGCATTACTTGCGAAGCGGTCGCAATTACTCATCCCGAGGAAGCTCCACACCTGATCGACAAGGCCATACGGGCGGCGCTGCGCGAGAAGAAACCCGTCTACATCGAACTCCCTTGCAACCTGGCTTCGGCTCAGTGTTCCAAGCCGAGGCCCATCGATTGGCTGGAGACTCCGAAGAGCGACCCGGCTTCGCTGGATGCGGCGGTACGCGCGGCGGAACAATTCATAGGAAAAGCTATAAGACCGGTCATGCTGGCCGGCCCGAAACTGAGGTCGCACGGCGGTATTGAGGAATTCCGGCGCCTGACGGAGGCCGTCGGCTGTGGCGTCGCAGTCATGCCGAGCGCGAAGAGCTTCTTTCCGGAACAGCACCGCCAATACATCGGAATCTATCTCGGCGCGGCGGGCAGCCCCGGTTGCGCGGATGTAGTTGATTCGTCAGACGCGGTTATCGCCGCCGGGCCGCTGTTCACCGATTACACCACCACTGGTTGGACCGCGCTTCCGTCTGAAAACCGACTGATACAGGTGGACCCGGATCGCGTCCGTGTGGCGGGAACAACCTTTAACGATGTTTACCTGGCCGAGTTTCTGAGTAAACTGGCGAACGTGGTAAAGCCCAAACCGAAGTCGCTAAGTGAATTCGAGCGAACGAAGGTCTCGGCTGCTTCGGCGCCTGTCGCGGACCCGGCAGTTCCGCTCACTCGCGCGGAGATGTGCCGGCAGATCCAGGAACTGATCGACGGGAACACCACACTGATCGTCGAGACCGGCGATTCCTGGTTCAACGGCCTCAACATGAATCTCCCCGATGGCGCGAAGTTTGAAATCGAGATGCAGTGGGGGCACATCGGCTGGTCCGTGCCGGCAACTTTCGGGTACGCGGTGAAGGCCAAGGATCGGCGCATCATCCTGATGGTGGGCGACGGATCGTTTCAACTCACGGCGCAGGAAGTGTGCCAGATGATTCGATTGCAACTTCCAGTCCTCATATTCCTGGTCAACAATCGCGGCTACACCATCGAAGTGGAGATCCACGATGGCCCATACAACAACGTCAAAAACTGGGATTATGCCGGGTTGATGAAGGTATTCAACGCAGAGGACGGCCACGCCGTTGGTTTTCGCGCGACCAGCGGCGGAGAACTCGTGGGCGCAATCGAAAAAGCCAAGGTCCATACCGGAGGGCCAGTGATGATCGAATGCGCCATCGACCGTGACGATTGCACCCGGGAACTCCTCGAATGGGGATCGCGAGTCGCCATCGCCAACGCCCGGCCCCAGCAGCGAGCGTGAACCATATGACTACCAGCCAAACCATCCCTCTTCAGACTGACGTCGTTTGCATCGGCGCAGGCATCATGAGCGCCACGCTCGCCGTGTTGCTCAAAGAACTCCAGCCGGATTTGAAAATCGCGATCTTCGAAAGGCTGGAGAGCGCCGCGCAGGAAAGCTCAAACGCCTGGAACAATGCCGGCACGGGCCACGCGGCGTTGTGCGAACTGAACTACACGCCGGAAGGTGCAGACGGAACCGTCGACATCTCCCGCGCCCTCGAGGTGAACACGGAATTCGATCTATCCCGCCAGTTTTGGGCGTATCTCGTATCGAAGGGCGCCATCGAAGATCCGCAGTCCTTCATACATTCGGTCCCGCACTGCAGCTTCGTGCAGGGAACGGCGGACGCCGCCTTCTTGCGCAAACGCTTTGAAGCGCTGACCGCGCATCATTGCTATCGCGGAATGGAATTCTCCGCAGATCGGAAGCAACTCGCCGAGTGGTTCCCGCTGGTCATGGAGGGCCGCGATGCCGGCGAAACGGTGGCGGCGACGCGAATGCGAACCGGCACGGATGTCGATTACGGCGCTCTCACCGATGTGCTTCTCGGTTCCCTCACTGGAAGGGAAGGGTTCTCAATTCACTTTTCGACGCGCGTGCAGGACCCGAGGCGCGCCGGCGACTGGTGGAATCTTCGCCTCCGCGATGAAATCACCGGCGAACACCGGGATATCCGCGCGAAGTTCGTTTTCATTGGAGCGGGCGGCGGCTCATTGCCGCTTCTGCAAAAGGCCGCCATCCCGGAGGGGTATGGCTACGCAGGGTTTCCGGTGAGCGGAATTTGGCTCCGATGCGACGATACAGCAGTTGCCACGCGCCACGACGCCAAGGTTTATGGCAAGGCCTCCGTGGGTTCGCCTCCGATGTCCGTACCCCATCTCGACAGACGCCACGTCGATGGCCAGGTGTCGTTGCTGTTCGGCCCGTACGCGGGCTTTTCGACCAAGTTTCTCAAGCACGGATCGTATCTCGACCTCTTCGGCTCCATCGATCCGGAAAACATCCTGCCGATGCTCGCAGCCGGCCGCGATAACGTGAAGCTGACGGAATATCTCATCGGGCAGGTCCTCGAAACTTCCGAGCAGCGATTAGCCGCTCTGCGCGAGATGTACCCGGATGCCCTTGAGGAGGATTGGAAGCTCGAAGAGGCGGGCCAGCGCGTCCAAATTATCAAAAAGGACCCAGTCCACGGCGGCATCCTTCAGTTCGGCACCGAACTAGTGTCCGCCGCGGACGATTCCCTGGCAGCCATGCTGGGAGCGTCACCTGGCGCGTCTACCGCGGTCTCCGTCATGATCGAGGTCATCGAGCGATGCTTTGCCGAACAGTTGAAGACGGCATGGATGGACCAGATGCGGCAAGTGATCCCCTCCTACGGCCATTCGCTCATCGACGAAGCGGATCTTTGCCGCGAGGTGCGAGCCTCTACAGCCGCGGTCCTGCATATTCAAAACGTATGATCACAGCCTGGCATATCTACACCGGACCGGACGGCAATTCCCACGCCGTTTCCGGAATCATTCTGAATAACCACGACGTGGTGGCCGCCAGTTCGATTCACTTCGAAGAAACGCCGGCCCACTCCGCCCTCGATTGGCACAACGCCCCCACCACGCAGTACGTGATTACGCTCTCGGGAACGCTCGAATTCGCGACGCGGACCGGAGAAACCTTCACGATCCACCCTGGGGAAATCCTCGTGGCGATGGACACCACGGGCACGGGTCACAAATGGCGACTAATCGACGATCAGCCATGGAAGCGCGCTTATGTCACCTTCAAAGAGGGCGCGAACATTAACTTTCGCGCCGACGGCCCGCAGCCGAATAATGCGTGATCGGGAGCCCGCGTGCGAATCGATGTTCAACCCCATAGTGGAGGAAGCTGCCGACGGACCTCGCACGATCTGGTCGACTAAAGAACCCAGCGGCTCGAAATCGCGAGCATAACCGCCTTGCGGCCAGACGTGATACCTTGGCCACAGAACCCGCGATGGAACGCATCCATTGGGCTTGAGTATCGAAAGCATCGAGCTTCTCCTGTTGGTTGCGGCTGTCGTCGCCATACTGGCGCGACGACTGCGCGTTCCCTACAGCGTCGGTCTGGTTGCGGCCGGAATCAGCTTGGCCCTTCTGCCGTTCGCGCCCAAAATCGAACTCACCAGCGATCTGATATTCAAGGTTCTTCTTCCGCCCCTCATTTTTGAAGCGGCCTTTTACCTCCATTGGAAGGAACTGCGCCGGGATCTCCCGGTCATCCTGGTTCTCGCCAGCGTCGGAGTCCTGGTCTCGGCTGCCGTCACGGCCGTCGGGATGCATCTCATTACCGGATGGCAGTGGCCGAGCGCGCTCGTGTTTGGGCTACTCATCGCCGCCACCGACCCCGTATCCGTGATTGCGACCTTTAAGGAGGCTGGGGTAGGTGGGCGTTTGCGACTGCTGGTCGAGGCGGAAAGTCTTTTCAATGATGGGACAGCAGCTGTCGCCTTCGGAATCGTTGTCGCATTCGCGGTGGGGCAAAATCTCACGCGGTTCGATATGGGAGCGGCACTTATTCTGACGGTTGGAGGCGGTATTCTCTGTGGAGCGGCGCTAACCGGGATATTGCTGCTAATCGCCGGCCGAACGAACGACCATTTAGTCGAGATTACATTTACAACCGTCGCCGCTTACGGATCGTTTCTGTTGGCGGAACATCTTCACTTATCCGGCGTGTTGGCGACCTTGACGGCAGGCCTCATGCTCGGCAGCGTTGGCTCGCTCGGCACGATCTCCGGTCGAGGAAGAGAAGCGGTCGAGGCTTTTTGGGAATATGCCGCTTTCGTCGCCAATTCTCTGGTCTTCCTGCTGATCGGCATGCATGAGGCGCATCAGAATTTTGCCGCTGTCCGGCTGGCTGCCCTGGTAGCCATCGCACTGGTAATTGCCGGTCGCGCCTTAGCCATCTACCCAACATGCCTTCTGTTTTCGAAGTCCGCCTTGCGCGTGACGCTGGCGCATCAGCACGTTTTGTTCTGGGGCGGCTTGCGCGGCGCATTGGCGTTGGCCCTCGCCTTAGGCCTTCCCGCCGAGATCCCGCGGCGCGACGACATCATCACCATCACTTTCGCCGTGGTTGCGTTCTCGATGTTCGTGCAAGGCTTAACGATGACGCCATTCTTGCGCCGGGTGGGAGAACTTCCGAGCAGCCGTTCGGCTACCTGAATTCCGGGCGGTCTTGCGTCAAAACCGCCATGGCGAACGGAGCCGGCTCCCCAATCGTTTACCATATGTAGAGCCGTCAGACACCTGCACTCACGGAGGAATTCGACCCCATGACCGACGCCGCTCACATGCCCGCTGGAGCGCCGCTGGAACGCATCCAGTGCCAGTGGTGCCAGAGCATGAACGAAAAGACCGCCACCGCCTGCCGCGCGTGCGGCGCGCCGCTCGATCTTCGCAATCTGGTAAGCGAATCCGGCTGGCGCGAGGCGCCGCGCATTCGCGATATGACGGAGATCCATTTCAGTTCGAGCACCTGCCAGGTGGAAGGCGAAATCGTGCCCGTGGCCGAGATCAACCTGGGCGCGGGCGATTCCATCTTTTTCGAACACCACGTCATGCTCTGGAAGGAGATCAATGTTCCGCTCAGCGTGATGCAGCTCTCGGGCGGCCTGAAGCGCGCCTTTGCCGGCATGCCGTTCATCATCAGCACCGCCACCGGCCCCGGAAGAATCGCGTTCTCGCGTGATGCCACCGGCGAACTCGTAGTGCTTCCGCTGCACCCCGGAATGGAGATCGATGTTCGCGAGCACGCATTTCTCCTTAGCTCCCACCAGATTGGCTACTCCTTCGTGCGGGTCAAAGGGCTCACAAACATCCTCTTCGGCGGACAGGGCATGTATATGGATCGCTTCGTTACCACCAGCACAGCGGGTCTGCTCATTCTGCACGGCTACGGCAATGTCTTCGAACGCCGCCTCGCCGCCGGCGAAAGCATCCAGGTGGAACCCGGCGCGTTTCTTTATAAGGATTCATCGGTCACTATGGATGTCGAGTTCCAGCGCTTTAGCTCGGGCTTTTTCGGAGGCGCGAACATGGCGCTGGCGAGGATGACGGGGCCGGGACGCGTCGGCATCCAATCGATGTACGTGCATCACCACACCGAATAAGGGGCGCCTATGTTCTGCGTACACTGTGGAGTGCAAATGCGCGACGGCCAGAATTTCTGCGTTGGGTGCGGCTCCCCCGTCAAGCGGCCGGCACCCGCGGCGGACGCGCAAGTCGAGCAGGCCGCGGCATCGGTGGATGTGCGGGTTAATACCGCTCCGGTTGCGCAAACCGCGCCGCGGTACGTCGCGGCGGAAGAACCAATAGCAGTAGCGATGGACCACGCCGGCAAATGCCAATGGTGCGGCGCGCCATTCGCCCGCGGCGAGACCGGCTGCGAGCGATGCGGCGCATCGCTCGCGATGCCGGAGGAGGTCTCGCAATCGGGCTGGGCACAGTTGCCGGGCCGGACCGACATGGCGAAGATCCAATTCGGAAATTCGTTCTGCCAGATCGAAGGCGCGTATGTGCCGGTGGCCGATATGAAGCTCGGGCCCGAAGACAGCGTCTATTTCACGCACCACGTGCTGCTGTGGAAAGACCCTCAGATCAACGTCACCGCAATGTCGATGAGAGGCGGCTGGAAGCGTTTATTTGCAGGCCTGCCGCTGATCATGACGCAGGCGCAGGGTCCCGGGCATATCGCGTTTTCCAAGGACGCTCCCGGCGAAATGATTTCCGTTCCGTTACAGCCGGGTGAAGCGGTGGACGTCCACGAGCACATGTTCCTGGTAGCTACCGGTCATGTGCAATACGATTGGTTCAACACCGGAGTCTGGTACCAGACGCAGAATGGCGACGACACCGAAACCCACTATCCCATCGGGATGTTCATGGACCGCTTCACTTCGCCGCAGGTCCCCGGGCTGTTGCTGCTGCACGCAGCCGGCAACGTCTTCGTGCGCGATCTGGGCGAGCAGGAGACCATCCTCATCAAGCCGAAGTCGCTGGTCTTCAAGGACCCCACGGTGCAAATGCAATTACACTTCGAGCAGCCCAGCGTGGCGTGGAACGCGTGGGGATCGTGGGGCAACCGGTATATGTGGCTGTTGTTGAGTGGCCCTGGCCGCGTAGCGATTCAATCGGTGTACCCGCCGGTTGAAGGCGAAAACGCGCGCATTACGGGGCTGTCGCGCGCTACACAGCAGCAGTGGTAAGGGCCTACGCTATCGCCGAACACGCTCAAAGTAGCAGCTCTTCATGCTCGATCTCCATCCCGATTCGCAGATAGTAAATGGGTAGCGTTTCGGCAATTTCGGGCAGGTTCACGGCGTCCTTCTCCGTGGTCGCCAAGGCATCCGCGCCAGCCTGTTCGAGCCCGTACTTCAAGCGCTTCAGCTCATGAAGGCGATAGCGGTGATGGTCCGCGAACTCCTCCCATACCGCTGGCTCGATGCCTAATTGGTTAAGCGTGCGGCGGAACGATTGCGGGTTCCCCAGTCCGCAGAAGGCCACGACGCGGCGAAATGGCGGGCGATCGGGAGGATACGATTCGCCGGTGGCCGCGTTCACCCAGGCGCACGGCCGTATTCGCGCGCGGAAAATAGGGGCGCGAGAATTCGACTGCCCGACGGCGCGCTCGATGGCGGGGACAAGATCGGAGAACTCGCTGCGCGTGATCAAGACAATATCGGCGCGCGCGATCGCGCTGAACGGTTCGCGCAGACGCCCCAACGGGAAGACGCCGCCGCCGGCAAGCGGATTGAGCGCATCGATCAGCACGATATCCAGATCGCGTGCCAGCGCAGCATGCTGGAAGCCGTCGTCCAGAATCAAGCTGTCACAGCCGAACTTGCGGATCAGCGCGGCAGCCCGCGGCGTAACGATCCGCGCCGATTCCGACGGGCGCGATTCCCGAATGCAGAAAGATCTGCGGCTCATCACCGGTGTGGTACGTCGGCATTCGGGCGCCTGGAGCAAGCGCGAGTAACGGCTCGTGCGAATACTCGGCCGTGACCGCGCGTGAGTATCCCGGGATTTTTGCCGCGCTGTTTTAACAGCTCGGCCACGCGTAGCACGCACGGCGTCTTCCCCGTCCCGCCCATGCTCAAATTGCCGATGCTGATCACGCGCACATCGAGCTCCGCGCACGCGCCGCCGGCGGCTTCGGCCGCCCGCGATCCAGGCGCGCTGTGCAGGCCATCCGAAAATGAGCGCCGGTAAGGAATGGCGGTAGCGAGGCAGGCCCGATTCATAGAATGCTGCGTACCTCGGCGGCCGCAGCCGCGCTCGCTCCGCGCCGCGATTCCGCGCAGGCTCGGGCGCGCTCGCCGATCGCGCGCGATTCCTCGGGCGAATCGAGAAGCCCTCCACCGCCTGCGCCAGTTCTCCCGCATGCGCGATTTCGACCGAAGCGCCGGCCGCGCGGAAATCGTCGGCGATGGCGCGGAAGTTTTCCATGTGCGGACCCGTGATCACCGGCTTGCCGAAGAGCGCCGGTTCCAGAATGTTGTGCCCGCCGGCGTCGCACCAGCGTGCCGCCCATGAAGACGACATCGGCGAGGGAAAATAGCCCGCTCAGCTCGCCGATGGTATCGAGCAGCAGCACGCCGGGCAGCGCCAGCGTATCGCCATCTTGCAATTTCGATCGGCGCAGATGCGGGATGCCCGCGAGCTTCGGCTGCCGTCTCATCGAACGTCGCGGGCTTGCGCGGGGCGAGGATGAGCAGCAACCGCGGATGCCGCGCGGCCAGTTCGCGAAAAGCGGCGAGCACGGCGTCGTCTTCGTTAGGCGGCATGGTGCTGGCGGCGATCCAGATGTGCCGCGGCGCGATTCGCTCAATCAGCATCGGCACCGGCGAATCGGCGCGCGGCCGGCCGGGCTTCGAAATCGTACTTGAAGTTGCCAGCCGTGCGCACGCGCGCAGCCGGAGCGCCCAATCGCGAGGAACCGGTCGCGCATCTCGTCCGATTGCGCCAGGATGGCGTCCACGGCAGGCAGCACGGCTCGGAACAGCCAGCCGAAACGGCGATAGCGGGGGAACGCGCGGTCGGAGATGCGCCCGTTGACCAGAACCAGCGCCGCGCAAGTCCGCTTGGTTTCGCGAAAAAGGTTGGGCCAGATCTCCGTCTCCGCAATGACCACCACCGAAGGCTGAAGTGCGCGAAGCACCCGCCTCACTACGAACACGAAATCGACGGGCGCGTAGAAGATGCCATCGGCGAGTCCGCGCAGCTTATCGACAGCGGTCGCTCGGCCAGCCAGCGTGGAGACGGAAACGAAGACGCGCGCATTTGGCAGTTGGCTGCGAATCTGCGCCAGGAAATTCGAGCGAAGCCAGGACTTCCCCCACTGAAACTGCATGCAACCAGATCGCGCCCGGACCGGTCTGATTAAAGGAGCGCGGCAACCATCCGAAGCGCTCGGCCAAGGTGCGAAGGTAGCCGCGATCCACTGTGGCGCGGTAGACGAAATACAATAGGATCAATGGCCAACCAAGCGCCTGAAGGACCCGGTAGAGGAGATAAATGCCTCTTATTTTCAAACGTTTGGCTCTAACAATGAGTATAGCCGCGACCTTCGCGGGGAACAACGCGGCGGCGGACAAAGACCCGCCCTTTCGTCCCCCCGCCGCCGCCGCGCTGCCGCATCACCAGACGAATGGGAAGGTGACCATCGGCGCCGACCCGTATATTTCCGGCGAGAAAATGAAGGCCGCGTTCGGCAAGCTGATCCCGTATCAGTACGGCGTGCTGCCGGTGCTTGTCGCCTTTCAAAACGATAGCGGGCAGACCATCCAGCTTAAGAATCTGAGGGCGGAGTATGTTTTGCCCGATGGCCAGCGCGTGGAGGCGACGCCGGCTGGCGATGTGCGTTACGCGCGTCCGCCCAGCCGGCCGAATACTACAGGTACGCCGATACCGATGCCACACAGGAAGAACCCTCTCGACGAGTGGCAGATCGATGGGCACGCGCTGGCGGCCGAGGCCATTCCCGCGGGAAACGCCGCCTTTGGATTCCTCTATTTTCAGGCGCCCTTGCGGCAAGGCGCGACGCTCTACTTGAGCGGGATGGCCGAAGCAGCTACAGGCAAAGAATTGCTCTTTTTCGAGATTCCGCTCGAATAGCGGCACCGCAGTCGATTCAGTTCACATAGAAGTTCACTGACTTCGTCTGGGTCGCGCCAGTAGGATCTTTCACGGTGACGTTCAGCGTGTACGATCCGGCAGCCAGAGTGAAACCCGAATTGTAATTGAACCGGGTCCCCACGGCCGCCGGCGCCGACCTTCTTGAAGTCCCGCAGGTTAGCGACGGTCTTTCCATTCGAGACCACGCTCATGGTGAAATCCCACCTGGCCCTCCATCGCGTTTTGCTCCACGTTGACGGTCGTAATGCGTGGGCCGGCGGTACTGGCGTTCACGGTCACCACCGGATCGCCGCCCACGGAAATGAAGCTGTTGCCGGGATGCGCGCCGGGAATGTAACGCAGCGCGTCCTTCTCGGTTGGATCCGTGGTCATCCGGTACTCGTTGGTGTAAGTCGGATCGACGAATTCGATGATGATGTTGTCGCCAACGCCATCGATGTGCCTGTAGCGCCACTGCTGGAACGGATACGGTGGTGGTCTGTCCGCCGCCTTCCTCGGGCGGCCGCTGATATGTGCCGCCCGAGGAGTGGTCTTCAATTTCGTCGGGCGGCCCGAAGGTGATGTAGATCCGGCCTTGATCGGTCTTCCAGCCGGGAACGTATGAAGCGAAGTGCTCATTGGCGTACGCGATGCGGCGGTAATGCTCCTCTTTGAACTCGTTCTCGGGCGTGGCGGGCGTTGGGTCACGCTTCAACCAGAAGTCTTGTATGAAGGCTTCGTGCTGGGCATCGGTCACAAGCGATTTATACGCGGCCCGTTCCTCGTCGGTGATGATGTACGCCACGTCCTCGTTGAGCCACTTCTTGTAGGGCGTCGACTGCAGCGGCGGGTTCCACCTGCTGCACCGGCGCTATTTGCGGCTGCGGCTGCTGCTCTCGAGCGGCGGCGATCTGCGCGACCGGCGCTCGCCGCGGAAAGGTCTGCGCGGCCGCGGCGGCGTCCAGGATTCCACCGGTGCGGCTGAGGCCTCCGGGCGCAACCCGGCGCGCAACCGCCCAGCGGCGGACGCTTGCGGCTTCGGCGCCGGCGTGGTCTGCCAGGCGGCCAATCCTGCGACGGTGGCGAGAGTCAAAGCAATTGCCGACGCGAGCGGAGCAAAGCCAACGCGCGAGCGCTCGGGAATTTCGAGAATGCGGCGAATGCGGTTCAAGAGACTTCCTCCTGTTGCCGCGAGCGCAAGCTCGTTTGCGGCGAATCGGTTCTGTTCCAATGCGGCCAGCGCGGCGGCGTACTGCCGCGCATCGCCGCTTACGGCTACCGCGATATCGTCACAGCAGTTTTCGCGTTCCCTGCGGATCACGTGCGAAATCCACCAGACGGCGGGGTGATAGAAAAGCAGCCCTTCGACGAATGTCTGCACTAAGTTGACGATGTAATCCTGACGCCGGATGTGCGCCAACTCATGCGCGAGAATCGCCTCCACCTGAGCGGCCGGCAGCCCGGCAAGTAATCCAACCGGCATCAAAATGATGGGGCGCAGATAACCAATTACCAGCGGCGCATCCGCGAGAGACGATTCGAAAAGCGTCACCGGCCGCGAGATCCGGATGCGCATTGCGAGCCTTTCCAGACGCGCGGTCCAATCCGCCGCGGCGCAGCAAACTCCCGATCGGCGCAGACGCCTCGCCGTGATCCATCCGGCAAGCGCGCGCAAATGAAACGCCAGCACGCCCAACATCCAGAAGGGCGCGAGCCACGGCAGAAGATCCGCGGCGTGGAAGGCGTGCGGCGCGGTCGCATCGGAAGCCGTCATATCGATTTGCGGCGGCCCAGGCAGCGGAGCTACATGCGAAGCAGCGGGCGCGGCGCCTGCTGGCCACAACCGCGCCAGCGTGATCGTGAAGCCCGCCAACAGCGCGAGCAGCGCGACGCAAGCCGCCACGTAGCGCGCGCGAGGTGAGCGCAGAACGCACACGGCTGCAGTCAGCAACAACGCGGCCGCCGCGCCTTCCCACAACGAATGCAGCAGCGTCCAGGCGAGCGCTTTTGCGAGCGGCGTTTGAATCCACAATTCTAGCCAGGTCATCTCTAGTTCTCCACGGGATCTCTATCGAAATGGTCGATCACCAACACGTCCACTGGCGCCTTGGACGGCTCTAACTTTAGGCCAAGCTGTTGCTGCACCGCCGCGAAAAGGTCAGGCCCAGTGTCCGCGGCCGGCGCGGATGGGGCGGGCGATGCTGGAACCGCCGCCATCCACGAGAGCGTGAATTCGTATCTCCCCTTCAAGCCGGTGGCATCGGTCACAGGCTTCCCCAACTGATTCGAGAGAATCCCGGCCAGATCCGCCATCGACGCGTGGAGTTGGTGCGTCCGGGCGTACCCGCTTTTCAAGGCCACTAGCCACGAACCTTCGCGCGACGGAACGTTCGGATAGCCGTCGTCATGGACCTCCAGTTCGTTCGGCGGCACTGGCGGCAAGGGGTCGAAATCGTCGTCACCGTTGCCGGGTTGGTCGTCCGCCGCTTCTTTGAGCTTCGGGCCGTTCTTTCCCACAACCAGCGCGTACACGGGCATCGTCTTCTCTTCGCGGTGAAGAGCCAGATGGAACCGCTCCGTCAACAGATTCTGCAGCATTCCACGCATTTGGGCTCGCGTTACGCCAGGCGGCAATGAAGCCACAACCTCGAATGTTTTCGCATCCAGCGCCTTGGCATCCTGCGTCGAAAGCTGAAAACCGCGAACGCGGTATGCAAGTAGAATCAAGTCGTGCAGGGAGATGTCGCTATAGCGTATGCGGCCAGGATCGCTGGTTCCGGGTCCGCCTTCCAGTCCCGGCCTTCGCTGCCTTGCGTTCGGATTCGCGGGCTTGATTGAGGCGGCTTCGAAGGACTGCGCGCAGGTCGCACTGCAAAGCAGCAGAGCGGCGCCAGACGTGAATGCCCGGGTCACTTCGTCCCCTTTTCGTGCTCGTCGAGCAACTTCCGCAGCTCGGCCAATTCCTGCTTCGAAACCTTGCGAGCCGAGAGCGCGCCCATCATCAGACTACGCGCCGAGCCGTCGAACGCCCGCCGCAGCAGATCGCCGGCCAATTGCCGCTGCGTCCATTCGCGCGGGTTGGCGGCTTCATAAACGTGCGCCCGCTCGGCCTCATCGCGGACCACAAGTCCCTTCTCCGCCATGATCTGGAGCATCTTCAAAACCGTGGTGTATTGCGCGGGCCGGCGCTTCTGGATCGTCTCATGCACATCGCGCACCGTGGACGGACCGCGGCTCCAAAGAACGGTGAGAATCTCGAGTTCGGCGTCGGTGGGTCTGGGCGTATCGGGCATTGATACGAAGAGATTACTACGACGCTCTTCGTATGTCAAGCGGGGGCCGCGAATTTTTGGAAAATCACGAGCGGCGAGATCTCAGCCCTTCCGCGCGAGCGGCTGGCCTCCCACGGAATATAGGGCTTGAAGGGCTTCAAAGCCGGATCGGCGCGGCGAAGCCTGGGGTTAAGATGCTGCTTCTTCGCAGAAACTGCGAAACTGGATTTGGGTTTTAGGTAAATGGTGCAAACTGCCGAACTGACTGAGTATCTGACCACGGTCTACCGGCCTGACCGCGAGTATATCGATGGCGTCATCGAGGAGCGCAATTTAGGAGAGTACGATCACGCAAACCTGCAAACTGCGATTGCGGCGTGGTTTAGGGCGCGAAGGCACGAATGGGAGATTCGCGTCGTAGTGGAGCAACGCATCCAGGTGAGTGAGACCCGCTACCGCGTGCCCGACGTCGTCGTGGTTAGGCGCGAACAGAAGATCGAGCAGATCTTCACCGCGCCGCCGCTGATCATCGTTGAGGTTCTTTCCCCCGAAGACCGCCTGCTCAAGGTCTTTGATCGTTGCGAGGATTACCGCCGATTCGGCGCAGAGAACATCTGGATCGCTTCGCCGCAAGGCCCGAAGCTCTGGATCGCCACAGCGGCGGCGCTGATCGAAGGCGGCGCCCGCGTGAGCGCGGCTGGACACTCGGCGGCGTATTTGGCGCTGTCGGAATTGGAACTGGACTAGAAGCCCGCGGCAGACCCCCGGCTTTGCAGAACCTGCACGCTGGTAGATTCAGTACTTTACAGAGATCCCACCTCCACGCCTTGACCTTCGACACATAGCAGGCTACGATGATCGATACCTTGAAGGTTGAGGCGTGATCTCTTCATCCCGCTTTCCCATTCCGCAGGGCACCTTGGATATGCTGGTGCTCCAAATCCTGTCTCTTGGACCCGCCCATGGTTATGGCATCGCGCAACGCATTCAGCAGCTATCGCGCGAAGCTGTGCAACCGAATCAGGGCTCCTTGTATCCCTCCCTTCACAGGCTTGAACAAAGGGGTTGCTTGAAATCCGAGTGGCGTCAGTCAGAAACGGGCCGGGAGGCTAAATTCTATACGCTGACGCGAAGCGGAGAGAAGCAGCTCACGGCGGAAAAACAAAGTTGGGACCGCTTAGCCACCGCGGTCCAGTTGATTTTCAACGAGGAGAGTTAGGTCATGCGGAAACTGCTGAATCTGTTCCGCGGCAAGCGGATGGAACAGGACTTCGAACGCGAGTTGCGCTATCACCTGGAGCGCCGTGTCACGGACTTGATGGGGTCGGGGCTGAGTGAGCCCGACGCTCGCCGCCAGGCGGCATTGGAATTCGGCGGCGTCGCTCAGGTGCGGGAGGAGGTGCAAGACACGTGGGTCTGGCGCTGGCTGCGGGATCTGTTGCACGACCTGCGCTACTCCAGCCGCGTTCTCGCCGCCAGCCCAGGCTTTACGGCCACCGCGGCGCTGTCCTTGGCCTTGGGCATCGGCGCCAACACGGCAATCTTCAGTTTCATGGACTCGATCCTGCTTCGATCATTACCCGTGACCGATCCGCAGTCGCTGGTCAGGCTCGCATGGCGCACGCGCCAGGATGAAGTGCACGGCATGAACCGGCACGACGATAGCTACCTCGATGCCAAGGCCGGTTTCATTGGCGGCTTCTTCGCCTACCCCGCCTTTGAGCTGTTCCGGCGCAGCGACAAAGTCTTTTCGAGCGTATTCGGATATCAGGGCGCGGGCGACCTCAACCTCTCGATTGCCGGCCAAGCCGAAGTCGCGAAGACCGAATATGTCACCGGCGATTATTTCCGCGGCCTTGGCATTGCGCCCGCCTCTGGGCGGCTGATCGCGCCTGATGACGACCTCGCGGGCGCTCCGCCTGTGGCCGTGATCAGCTTCGCGCTAAGCGAAAAGCGATTCGGCGGTCCATCGAATGCAACCAAAAAGCAGGTCCTGCTCAACAATCTTCCGTTCACCGTGATCGGCGTAGCGCCACCCGAGTTCTTCGGCGTCGATCCCGCCGTCGCGCCGGATGCCTACGTTCCCATGCGCACCCAAGGCTTGTGGGAACCGAATGATCGCACGTGGGCCACCGGGCGGCGATTCATCGATCCGGATTTCGATTGGGTCGATATCATGGCGCGTCTGCGGCCCGGCGTCACTCCGGCGCAAGCGCAAGCCATCCTGGCGCCGCAATTTGCGGAGTTCGAACGTACCGTGACGAAGGCGCGTTCGCGGGACGATCTCGCATCCCTCATCGTTCAAGACGGAGCACGCGGCCTCGACGGCCTCCGCCGGACTTACTCGAAGCCGCTCTATGTGCTGCTGGCGCTGGTCGGGCTAATCCTCGTGATCGCCTGCGCAAACATAGCCAATCTTCTGCTGGCGCGCGCGGCATCGCGCAGGCGTGAGATTGCGGTGCGCTTAAGTATGGGCGCGGGGCGGCCGCGCCTCGTGCGGCAGCTGCTGACGGAGAGCGTGTTGCTCGCGGCGATAGGTGGCGGGCTCGGCGTGGGCGTCGCCGTCTGGGGCATTCATGGGCTCGCGCTGTTGCTCGGATTGCATGCCGATCTGAACTGGCGCGTGCTTGCTGCCGCGGCGGCGCTGTCGATTGTGACGGGCATTCTCTTCGGCCTGGCGCCCGCGCTTCAGGCGACCCGCGTCGATCTCGCGCCTGCGCTCAAGCAATCGCGCACCGGCGGCCGGCGCACGCGGTCGGGACTGAGCCGCGTCCTCGTCGTGTCGCAGATTGCGTTCACGCTTCTGATACTGGTCGCCGCGGGACTCTTCGCGCGGACGCTTTCGAATCTGCAATCGATCGATCTCGGATTCAATCGCGAGAACGTCCTGACGTTTGCCCTCAACCCGAGCCAGGCCGGTTATCGCGCGCCCGCGATCGCCGCGTTCTACGAGAACCTGCGGACGCAATTCGGGGCTATTCCAGGCGTCAGAAGCGCGAGCCTGTCCCAAATGGCGTTGATAGGACAGGGCCGGGCGATGACGATGGTCGGACTGCCGGGCGAGAAGCCGAAGGGTAGCCTGATCTTGAACGTCGGCGCGGATTTCTTTTCCACCATGCAGATTCCCATTTTGCTCGGCCGTGAGATTGACGCGCGCGACCGCGCGACCGCGCCGATGACGGCAGTCGTGAACCGGCCTTTTGCCGAGCAGTGGTTCGGTGAACAGAATCCCGTGGGCCGTCACATCGCCGTATCGGACTGCCCGAAGTGCGATGTCGAAGTGGTGGGCGTCAGCGGTGGGGTGCGCTATGGCCGTCTCAAGGAGAAGTCTCAACCCGCGGTGTTCTTTCCGTTCGCGCAGTGGCCTGTAGAAGACATGACCTTCGAACTGCGCACCGCGGGCAACCCGTTGGGCTATGCGCAAGCCGTGCGCGAGATCGTGCACCGCGCCGATGCGCGCATTCCAGTGGCCGATGTGCTCACGCAACGAGCGCTGGTCGATGGCGTCATCAATCGCGAGATCGCATTCGCGCGATTGTGCTCCGCGTTCGCGTTACTCGCGCTCGCGATCGCGTCTGTGGGTCTATACGGCACGATATCGTTCAACGTCGCTCGGCGAACCGGCGAGATCGGGATTCGCATGGCGCTCGGGGCGCGGCGTTTGGATATCGCGCGGATGGTGTTGCGGGAAACAATACTGCTGGTCGCGGCGGGACTCGCACTCGGCATCGTCGTCTCCTCTGCGGCCGCACGCTTTGCCGCCAGCTTAATCTCCGACCTGCTGTACGGCCTTAGGCCTGACGATGTGACTTCGATGATCCTTGCCACCGCCGCCCTGATCGTAGTGGCGGCCTTCGCCGGCTTGCTGCCCGCCCGCCGGGCGTCGCGTATCGACCCCATGACCGCGATCCGCTACGAATGAGATTTTTGGTACGCCCAATAACCATCAGGTAGCCATGGGCCGCCGTACTACTCTCGACACGCAGTGAAGGCCAGAAGTGCGCCAACCCGCACCGGCAAGTGGCATTAGCATAAAGGTTAGGGCCAAACGAATTTGGACTATCGCACTCTCAATCGACTCCAGCGCGCCAATTCCGCTTGGCGTCTCGTGCAAGCGGATCACGCCCCAATGGTTATCTCGTTTCTGCATAAGACGTTCGTGCAACCGAACGTGCGCGCCATGGCGCTGCCGGAGCTCGCTGCAAAGCTGGCCGACCATCTCTACGCCTTGCGTGAAATCGAAGGCGAGGCAGCCTTTCCGAAACGCGCGGAGCAGTATCTCGACGATTGGGCGTCGGACGACAAAGGCTGGCTGCGCAAATACTATCCCCCTGCTAGCGACGAGCCGCATTACGACCTTACTCCTGACACCGAACGCGCCATCGATTGGGTGGCCGGCTTCGAGCAGCGCCAGTTCGTCGCGGCCGAATCCCGTCTGATGATGGTGTTCGATCTCCTGGAACAGATTGTGGAAGGAACCAACGCCGACCCGGCAACTCGCATCGCCGAACTGGAGCGCCGTAAGGCCGCCATCGAGAGCGACATTCAGCGGGCACGCGCTGGCGATCTGCGTCTGCTCGATGACACGCAGGTGAAGGACCGGTTCCTTCAGATGGCGGCGACTGCGCGCGGCCTGCTTAGCGATTTCCGGCAGGTGGAACAAAACTTCCGGACGCTCGACCGCGCGGTGCGGGAACGCGTAGCCACGTGGGAGGGCGGCAAGGGCGCACTTCTCGCGGAGGTCTTCTCAAACCGTGACGCCATCGCGAGTTCGGATCAGGGTCGAAGTTTTCGCGCGTTTTGGGATTTCCTGATGTCAGCGGATCGGCAGGATCAACTCTCGTCGCTGCTCGAATCGGCTTTTGCGCTCGCCGCCGTGAGCGATCTGGCGCCGGACCGGCGATTGCGGCGCATCCATTACGATTGGCTCGAAGCGGGCGAGGTCGCGCAGCGCACCGTCGCGCGGCTCTCCGAACAGTTGCGGCGGTATCTGGACGATCAGGCATGGCACGAAAACCGCCGTATCATGCAGTTGATCCGCGGCGTCGAAAAGGGCGCTCTGGCGGTGCGCGAAAACCCGCCAGCCGGCGCGTTTATGGAATTGGACGAAGCCGCACCCGAGATCGATCTGCCGCTGGAACGTCCGTTGTATTCGCCGCCGTTCAAGCCGAAAGTGTTGCAACTGGCGCTGGACGCGGGCGATGAAACCATCGAGGCCGAAGCCCTGTTCAACCAGATTTACGTGGATAAAACGCTTCTGCTAGCGCGTATCCGGCAGGCGCTCCAGACGCGCGCGCAGATTTCCCTGGCGGATTTGGTGACGCATTTCCCCATTGAGAAGGGGCTGGCCGAATTGGTGGCGTACCTGAGCCTGGCTGCGGAAGACGAAGGCGCGGCGATCGACGACCGCACCAAGCAGACGTTGGAATGGACGGATGACACCGGCGTCCGCCGGCAGGCTACGCTGCCGCTCGTAATCTTTAGCCGGCTGCGGAGGAGCGCTTGAGCCTGCCCATCGATCCCGATTTCTCGGCCGCCCTGATCGCGCTGATGGGCGGCATTGTGGATCGGGAGGACCACGCCGCCATGTGGCAGCGCCTGCTCGATCTGCGTCCGCGCGTGGCGGAATATGTGGCGGCGATGGGGCTGGAGTTGATTGTCGATGAAGCGGAGGGTTACGGTTACCTGCGCCAGCGGCGGGCGGCGCCGGGCGAGACGGAGTTGCCGCGCCTCGTGGCGCGGAGGCAGTTGGGATATTCGGTGAGCCTGTTGCTCGCGCTGTTGCGCCGAAAGCTGGCGGAGTTCGACGCGGATGGCGGTGAGGCGCGATTAGTTCTGGAAGGCGCTCAGATCGCCGAGATGGCGCGGATGTTTTTCGCGGATACGCCGAACGAAGCGAAACTGATGGATCGCGTAGAAACGGACGTGAAGAAGATTGTGGAAATGGGCTTCCTGCGGCGTCTGCGCGGGAGCGAAGACCGCTACGAAGTGAGGCGCATGTTGAAATCGTTCGTGGATGCGCAGTGGCTGGCGGAGTTCGAGAAGCGTCTGAGTGAGTATAAGGACCACGCATTCGGCGCGGTTTCAGCGGAGGTGGGCGCGGTTGACTCCTGAACTACGCTTGACAGCTGAACTACAAAGCGGCGCGGTGTTTCCCCGGCCCGGGTTTCGGCTGATGCGGTTGGAAGTGCTCAACTGGGGCACCTTCCACAAACAGGTGTGGGGCCTGGACGCGGGCGGGAACAATGCGCTCGTCACCGGCGATATTGGGTCGGGAAAATCGACCCTGGTAGACGCAATCTCCGCGCTGCTGGTTCCGCGAGTGAGCTTCAACAAGGCCGCCGGCGCTTCGCCTGGCGAGCGGAGTCTCGAAAGTTACTTTTTCGGACGCTATAAGGCGGAACGCGGCGAACCGGGTCTGGCGTCGAAACCGGTATCGCTGCGCGATGCGGGCAGCTACTCCGTGCTGCTGGCGCGGTTTCACAATGAGGCGCTAGGCCAAACCGTCACCCTGGCGCAGCTGTTTTGGGCGAAGGCGCCGCAAGGTCCGCCTGCGCGCATGTATCTGGTGGCCGATACAGCCCTTTCGATTCGCGAGCACTTCGCGAATTTCGGCTCGAATATAGATCGCCTGAAAAAGCGACTGCGTGCGATGCCGGGGACGGAGACCTTCGATACGTTTCCCCCGTATGCATCGGCCTACCGGCATCGTTTCGGAATCGAGAACGAACAGGCGATGGATCTGTTTCAGCAGACCGTCTCCATGAAATCGGTGGGCAACCTGACGGATTTCGTGCGCGAACATATGCTGGAGGCATTCGCCGCGCAGGAGCGCATCGACGCGCTGGTGGCGCATTACCAGGATTTGGATCGCGCCCACGAACTGGTGCTGAAAGCGAAGTTTCAGGTTGGGTTTCTGGCGCCGATGGTGGAGGATTGCGATCACCGCGCGGCGCTCGCCGCCGAAGTGGAGCGGTTGCGCGCGCGGCGCGATGCTCTCCGGCCGTGGTTCGCATGGAAAAAGAAGGCGCTGCTCGAAAAGAGAATTGGCGATCTGGATGCACATCTAGAAAAGCTGGGGCATCGGATCGGGTCGTACGAGGAAACGCGTTCGCGCCGGCGAGGCGAGCGCGATGGGCTGCGCCAGGCAATCGCCGAGCAGGGTGGCGACCGCATCGAACGCATCAAAGAAGAAATACGGCAGACGCTGGCGCGGAAAGAAGATCTCGCTCGGCGCGCCCAACGCTATGACGAGCATGCCCGGGAAGCGGGTCTTCCGGCCGCGGCCGATGCCGATACGTTCCTCGCCAACAGGCGCGCCATCGAGGCGGGCATAGCCGCGGCGGAACAGGCCGAAGCGCAAGCGCAGAACGCTCTTACCGAAGCCGGAGTGGAACTGCGCGGTCTGCAGGAGCAGTATGACGAGCTGGCGGCGGAATTGGAGTCGCTGCGGCAGAGGCTATCGAACATTCCCCGGCACATGCTGGAGATGAGGGCCGAGCTGTGCCGCGCGGCCGGGTTACGCGAGGTGGAGTTGCCGTTCGCCGGCGAGTTGCTCGAAGTCCGGCAGGAGGCGCGCGATTGGGAAGGGGCCATCGAGCGGCTGCTGCACGGCTTCGGACTTTCGATTTTGGCGCCCGACAGCCATTATTCCCGGGTAGCGGAGTGGGTGGATCGAACGCATCTTCATGGACGGTTGGTTTATTTCCGGGTGCTGAAGGCCCGCCATGTGGACCGTGCTCCGATTGCGGCGGCATCGCTGGCCAATAAGCTCGCGATCAAGCCGGAATCGGACTATTACGAATGGCTGGATGCCGAAGTCGCGCTGCGGTTCAATTTGATCTGCTGCGATTCGCTCGATCAATTCCGCCGCGAGCCGCAGGCCATCACGCGCGCGGGGCAGATCAAGGCGCGCGGAGAACGGCACGAGAAAGACGACCGCCACGCGGTGGGGGATCGTTCGGGATACGTTCTGGGTTGGTCGAACGAGCGGAAGATCGAAGCGTTGGAGAATTCGAGAAAGCAACTGGAGGTGCGGCGCAAGCCGCTGATGGCCCGCATCGCAGCGGAGGAGCGGCGGAGAGCCGAGTCGCGAGACCGGAAAACCAGGCTGGCGCAGTTGAGCGTCTTCGAGAGCTTTCGCGAGTTGGATTGGCGTCCGCTCGCCGGCGAAATCGAAAGGCTCGATCGCGAGTGGCGGGCGCTGGAAGAGGGCAGTGACATCTTGCGTACGCTGCAAAAGCAGTTAGCCGCCATCGACGAAGCTCTGGTCGAGATCGAAAACAAGCTGCGCGCGGATCAGGACGAACGGGCTCGGCTGAGCGACCGCCGGGAGCCGCGGTGAGGCTGGCGGAGGAATGCGCGGCGCTGTTGGAGCACGCAACCGAGGCGCAACGAGCCGTTTTCGCGGCGGTAGAGAGCGCGGTGGCGGAGGCGCCCGGAGACCGCGCGTTGACCGTGGAGAATTGCGACCATCGCGAACGCGACGTGCGGGATTGGCTGCAAGCGAAGATCGACGCGGAAGACAAGAAGATTCGCGCCTTGGAGGAGAAGAATCGTGAGGGCGATGCAGACCTATCGCTCGCGATTTCCCGTGGAGACCCAGGAAGTGGACGCCAGCGTGGAAGCGGCCGGCGAATATCGCGCCATGCTGAAGCGCCTGCGGGACGACGATTTGCCGAGCTTCGAACAGCGCTTCAAGAGCCTGCTGAATGAGAATACCATCCGCGAGGTGGCTAACTTTCAATCGCAGTTGAACCGCGAGCGCGAAACCATCCGCGAGCGGATCGAAACCATCAACGGCTCCTTGCGCGTCATCGACTATAATCCCGGGGCGGTACATCCGGCTGGAAGCGTCGCCCAATCCGGACCAGGAGGTCCGCGAGTTCCGCGATGCGCTGCGGAGCTGTACCGAAGGCACGCTGGGAGCGTCCGGGGATGGAGAATACGCCGAGAAGAAGTTCGAGCAGATCAAGCAGATCATCGTGCGCTTCCGCGGACGCGAGGGCGCCACCGAAGTGGACCGGCGATGGACGGAAAAGGTGACCGACGTGCGCCAGTGGTTTACGTTTTCGGCCTCAGAGCGATACCGCGAGGACGACCGGCGAGTTCGAGCACTACACGGATTCGGGCGGCAAATCCGGCGGCCAAAAGGAGAAACTGGCGTACACGGTGCTGGCGGCGAGCCTGGCCTATCAATTTGGGCTGGAGAGGGATGCGGGGCGCGCGCGGTCGTTTCGTTTCGTGGCGATCGACGAAGCGTTTGGCAGGGGTTCGGACGAATCGGCACGTTATGGGTTGAAGCTCTTCACGAGTCTCGATTTGCAGCTTCTGATTGTGACGCCATTGCAGAAGATCCATATCATCGAGCCGTTCATCGCGAGCGTGGGTTTCGTGCACAGCGAGGAAGGGCGGCTTTCGATGCTGCGCAACCTGACCATCGAGGAGTATCGCGCGGAACGGGACAGGCGAGCGGCGCCGGATGGAGAAGCGGCGGCGGATTGACGCATGGAGTGGACGGTTCCGGACGATCTTCGGCAGCAAGTGCAGAAGCTTTGGGAGAGCGGCAGTCTTCTGGCTGCGCCGTTGCGGGGCGAGCGGCAATTTCCGTTTCGATTGAAGCTGCGAGGGCCGAGCACGCGCGAGATCCTGGAGGAGTTCGAGCGCGTACGCGCGTGGATCTCGGAATGGGAAGGCGGCGCCGGCTACGAACTGGAGTGGAGCGAGATCAACCATCGGGTATTGGGCCGCAATCGGCTGCCGGCGGTAGCGTCCGTGGTTTGCGAAGAGGACGGCCTGCGTATGATCGGCAAATCGGGCGATGCCGCGCAGTTCCGCGAGATCGCCGCGGAGGCGGCCTCTCGGACGCCAGGGTTGACGGAGTGGTTGGCGCGAAGACCGCTTACGGCTCTCGAACAGGGCGCGGCGTGGACGCGGATTCTCGATGTAGTGACGTGGTTTCGGGATCATCCGCGTTGTGGGCTGTATCTCCGGCAGATCGACATTCCGGGCGTGGATACGAAGTTCATTGAAGAACGAAAACCGTTGCTCGCCGAATTGCTGGATCTGAGCTCTCCACCCGGAGGCGATCGACGCCGGGCGCCCGGATGGCGCAACTTCGAGCGCAGGTATGCGTTGCGCGCGAAGCCCAATTCGATCCGCTTTCGCTTACTGGACCCACGTCTGGCGATTAGCGGGCTGACGGACCTGAGCGTGCCGGCGCTGGAGTTCGCGAGGTTGGAAATCGGAGCGGAGCGCGTATTCATTACCGAGAATGAGATCAACGGCTTGGCGTTTCCGGATGTGCCGGGCGCTGTAGTGATCTTTGGCCTGGGATACGGCTTGGACCGGTTATCCGAGATCGAGTGGCTCACGCAGCGGCCGATGCACTATTGGGGCGACATCGATACCCATGGGTTTGCGATGCTTGACCGCCTGCGCGCGATCTTTCCGGCGGTGGAATCGTTATTGATGGATCGCCAGACACTCGAAGCGCACTCGCATCTGTGGGTCCGTGAGAGCGTCCCATATGTGGGCGAGTTGAGCCGTCTTCGCGCCGCCGAGCAGGCGCTCTACGACGATCTCCGTTTCAACCGCCTGAGCGAGCGGGTGAGGCTGGAACAGGAGCGAATCGGGTTTCGCTGGGTCGAGCAAGCGATCAAGAATGTTGAGGACGCGTAAACATCGCGACCTTGCGGCAGATTTCGGCGACTGGGATTTCGCAATCGAGACTGGGAAACTTGATCACCGCGGCGTCTCGGAAGCGCGATCGAGTTCAAGGTATTGCTCCGGCGTGACCGTCGAGATCAGAGCTTTAGCGCCTTTCAGGTACTCGCGGAACTGGCGCGCCCAGATCGTGGCGGCGCAGGGCGAATTCGACGGTCGCTTTGAGGAAGCCGAGTTTGTCGCCGGCGTCGTAGCGGGTGCCTCGAAGCGTGAAGGCATAAATTGGGCGGCTGCGAAGCAGGTGGCGCAGGGCGTCGGTGAGCTGGATTCGCCGCCCGAGCCGGGTTCGATGGATTGCAGCGAATCGAAGATCTCGGGCGTCAGCATGTAGCGGCCGATGATGGCGAGGTTCGACGGCGCGTCGGCAGGCCTTCGGCTTTTCGACGAGGTCGCGGATGCGATAGACGCGGTTGTCGCTGCCGTTGTGGGAGACCGGTTCGGCATCGATGCAGCCGTAGGCGGAAATGCTTCCTTGGGCACTTCCATCACGGCGAGCACGGGCGCGCTGAAGAATTCGTAGATATCGAGAAGCTGGCGGATGCAGGGAGTTTCGGCATCGATCACGTCGTCGGCCAGCACCACGGCGAAGGGCTCGCCGCCCACCAGTTCGACGGCGCGGAGCACGGCGTGGCCCAGGCCGAGCGCCTCTTTCTGGCGCGACGTAGGAAACGTTGATCATGTCGGAGATGCTGCGCACGATGGCCAGCAGATCCTTTTTCTTGCGGCTTTCGAGGAGGTGCTCGAGTTCGAAGCTGACGTCGAAGTGATCCTCGATGGCGGCTTTGCCGCGCCCGGTGACGATGATGATGTTCTGAATCCCGGAGTGGATCGCTTCTTCGACGCCGTACTGAATGATGGGCTTGTCGACGATCGGCAGCATCTCTTTGGGTTGGGCCTTGGTGGCGGGCAGAAAGCGGGTTCCCAACCCGGCGGCGGGGAAAACGGCTTTGCGAACTTTAGCGGGCATCCTCTACAGTTTCGTTTGCCGCCCCGCGACTTGGCAACTGGTTACAATTCCGGAGTCCGTTGCCGCTCCACATAGGCAGGGAAGATGCAACTGCCCGAAGGCAGGAGGCAAACATGAAAAAGTTTGCAGTAGTGGCGGCAATACCACTTTTGGCGGGCTTCCTGATGGCGCAACAATCGGAGAGCACGACCACAACTACAACGACCAAGACAAGCAATTTCAACGGATCGCTAGTCGATCAAAACTGTTATACGACTCACGTTCAACAGAAGGACAGCAATTCGGATGGAAACGGCGGCTCTACGGAGACTGTGACGAATAAATACACGACCGAGTGCCCGGTGACCACTTCGACGACGTCCTTTGGCATGATTACGGCGGATGGAAAATTTGTAAGATTCGACGATGCCGGTAACACGCGAATCGTCGAGATGGTGAAATCGAACAAGGACTGGAACGACTACATCGTGAACCACAAACCGGTAAAGGTGCGAGTAGTAGGCACGGCGAACGGCGACGTGGTTGTCATTAAGCAGATCCATTAGGCGGAGCGCATCGGCGATCGGGCAGGGTCGGCCTGTTTCCCGATCGATGGCGGCGGAAGCGGCGGTTCCAGAAACCGCTCCTTCCGCCGCAATTTTTCGATCCGTTGAATTTTGCGGGGCACGTGTGCTATGTATAGGAACTCAGGACAATACATGGCATACGTAATCGCTGAACCTTGCATTGGGACCAAAGACGCGGCCTGCGTTGACGCTTGCCCGGTGGACTGCATCCATCCGAAGAAGGACGAGGCGAAGCACGGCGAAGTGGACATGCTCTACATCGATCCGGTGGAGTGCATCGATTGCGGCGCTTGTGTGCCGGTGTGCCCTGTTTCTGCGATCTTCGCGCAAGACGATCTGCCGGAAAAGTGGTCGCATTTCTCGGAGAAGAACGCGGCGTTTTACGGCCGCTGATGAGCGTTTAGCTCAATCCCTGAAAGATTTCATCTACCGTAGCGAGCCGCCACCAAAGAGCGCCAATGGGATTGATTGGCCCCGGCGGTACGTAGTCGTGATGCCATTCGGCGTGGAGACGTCGATCTGGAGGAGGTTGGAATCGATCTCCCAGAATTCCTGACAGCCCGTTGCGAAAAATAATTGGCGACGGTCGTTCATTTCACTGGCCGTGTTTGAGGGCGACAAAACCTCGACAACGATCTCGGGCGAGCCGTGGAGATGGCCCTTCCTTGCGGGGCGCCACCGAGCGGTAGAAATGAACGCCACATCCACCCTGTAATATTCGTTATCCCCGCGAGGCCGGAACGGTATTTCCATCCCTACTAGGCCGAAAGCGTCAGCGCGGCGATCCAATAAGCGCATCAAGCGCTGCTGAATCCAAAGGTGAATCTGTTCTGCCTCCGCCACCAGTACCAACTCTCCATGGCGCAGCTCGGCGTTACGGCAGATTTCGTCCGGGAGTTCTTGGAATTCCGCGAAAGTCATCAATTGAGTTGTTGCGCCCATACGTCCTCGTCCAAGATTGTAGCGCGCGCGTTGCGCGGCTGGACAGGCCAGGAGGCCTGTCCTACTAAGGCCGGTACACGGCGTATGCTGTGTCGGTTTCCCATAAGCGCACCTGGCCAAGGCACGCCCCATCGCGGGCGCCGAGGCCGGCGTGCACTTCATCAAAGATGTATTTGGCGATGTTCTCGGCCGAGGGATTAATTTTATCGAAGGGCGGAAATTCATTCAGCCACTGGTGGTCGAGGCGGTCGAGTACGGAATGCACGATTCTTTTCAACTCAACGAAATCGACCAGCAGGCCGTTGTTATCCACATCGGGGCCTTCCACTGTCACCTGGCAGCGGTAATTATGGCCATGGACATTTTCGCACTTACCCCGGTAGTTACGCAGCGCGTGTCCAGCAGCGAATGTCTCTTCGATAGTTACTTCAAACATTAAAAAACTTCTCCACGTGATCGATGTTGGTGGTAAAGGCGTAGTCGGGAAGGCTGTCGAAAAATACCTGGCCGTAACGCTGCTTAGTGATTCGGCTATCCAGCAGGACTAATACGCCGCGGTCCGACTTACTCCGGATGAGCCGTCCGAAACCCTGTTTGAGCGCGATCGCCGCCTGCGGAATCTGATAATCATAAAAGGGATTGCCACCGCCCTTGCGGATGCTTTCGATACGCGCATTGACCACCGGGTCGGAAGGCGACGCAAACGGTAGCTTATCTATGATAACGCAGCTCAACTGTTCGCCCGGCACGTCTACGCCCTGCCAAAAGGACGCGGTGGCGAAAAGGACGCAGTGCGGCGTGGAGCGGAACTCATCGAGCAGTGCGCTGCGCGGGCCCGTGCCTTGTAGCAGAGTGGGATATTCCAGATCGAATGACACCGCGTCGTGGACCAGGCGCATCTGTTGATAGCTAGTGAAGAGGACGAAGGCGCGTCCGCGGCTGTGTCTGAGAATGCGGGAGACCTCTTCGGCGGCGAGCTTCGTGAATGCGGGATCGCGGGGATCGGGTAGGCGCTGCGGGACGTAGAGCAGCGCCTGTTTTGAGTAATCGAAATGGCCGGGGACAATGAGCGTGCGGGCGCCGGAGACGCCGAGTCGCCTCTCAACATAGTCGAACGTCCCGGAGACGGCTAGCGTAGCCGACGCCATGACGATGGTGTCTACTTTGTCGAAGAGGCGTTCGGTGAGAATATTCGAAACGTCGATGGGCGTGGCCTGCAGGTATGTGCCGCGGCCGCGCCTTTCCATCCAGAAGACGTAACGCTCGTCGTCTTCCTCTTCCATGATGAAGCGGAGGGCCATGGAGAGTTCCATGGCGCGGCGGTAGAGCGGAAGGATCTCCTCAGGCGGGTTTTGCAGTAACTTGAGATGCGAGCCGATGAGATCGAGTGAGGCGAGTAAGTCGCCGTAAATCTCCTCGTTATCTTCGCGAAAGGCGGTGCGGCCGGTGAAGGCGACGCGCCGCTCAGCCTCGCCGAAGAGACCGAAGAACTGACCGGAGATTTCGTCGAGGCGTTGGAGAACACGGTCGAGCTCCGGCGTGCCGAACTTCTTCATGCGGGCGATAACGGAGATGTCGCGGCGGAGGTCTGACAGCCGGTAGTTGCTGACGGAGACTCCAAAGTATTCACCGGCGACGTTTTCGATTTCGTGGGCCTCGTCGAAGACAACGGCGTGGTAATCCGGCAGAATGCCGCCTTCGTAGTTATCATCCTTGATTGACAGATCGGCGAAGAACAGGTGGTGATTGACGATGACGATGTCGCTTTCGGCGGCTCGCTGGTGCATGAGTGTGATGAAACAGCGCTCGTAATTCGGGCATTTCTGGCCGGTGCAGAGATCGCTGCGGGCATCCACCTTCGACCATGCGGCGCTGCCCTCCGGCAGGGTTTTGATTTCGGCGCGGTCGCCGAATTCGGTGGTCTTTTCCCATTCGCTGATGATCTGGAAATCGGCTACCTCTTCCAGGCCGGTCAGAACGGCGTCCTTATCGGCATCGTAAATCTTCTGGCGGCAAGCATAGTTATTGCGGCCCTTCATGTAACAGACTTTGAGCGGGCGCGGGAAGTGCTGCTGCAGGAACGGGACGTCTTTGAAGAAAAGCTGCTCCTGAAGGTTCTTGGTGCCTGTGGAGACGACGATGCGCTTGCCGGATTGCAGAGCGGGAACGAGGTAAGCGAGGGTCTTTCCGGTGCCCGTGCCGGCTTCGACGATGAGGTGACGCTTATCGGCGAGAGCGGACTCCACGGCTTCGGCCATTTCGACTTGGCCGGCGCGGAACTCGTAGTTGGGATGCCATTTGGAAAGCGCGCCGTGGCGTCCGAAAAATTGATGTGCGGATGCGGGACGGGCCTGGGTGGGCATCGGATGATCTCGATTGTAGCAATCGGCCTATCGCGGGACTTGCGCTACGATGACGCCGGCGACTAGAATCGCCAGGCGGCGCCAGCTGAACTTTACAGCCCTTCGCGACCAGGAACGCGCCAGGTCGACCACGCGGCAGGAGTAGCCCCACTCGTTGTCGTACCAGGCGACCACCTTCACCAGGTTGCCGTCCAGCACCTTGGTCAGGCCGGCATCCACAATCGAGCTGTTGGGGTTGTGCAGCATGTCGCGTCGAAACCACCGGATCTTCGGTGTAGCCGAGAATGCCCTTCATCGCGCCTTCGGCGGCGGCTTTCAGCGCGGCGTTGACCTCTTCGGCGGTGGTGGGCTTGTCGAGCACCGCGACCAGGTCGACCACCGAGACATCCGGCGTGGGCACGCGCATGGAGTAACCATCCAGCTTGCCCTTGAGTGCGGGCATCACCAGGCCGATCGCCTTGGCGGCGCCGGTGGTGGTGGGAATCATGTTGAGGGCGGCGGCGCGGGCGCGGCGCAGATCTTTGTGCGGGAAATCGAGCACGTTCTGGTCGTTGGTGTAGCTGTGGATCGTGGTCATCGATCCCTTGCGTGATGCCGAACTTGTCGTGCAGCACCTTCACCACCGGCGCCAGGCAATTGGTGGTGCAGGAGGCGTTGGAGATGATGTTGTGCTTGGCGGGATCGTAGGCGCCGTCGTTCACGCCCAGCACGATGGTGACGTCTTCGTTCTTGGCGGGAGCGGAGATGATGACCTTTTTCACCGTGCCTTGCAGGTGCTTGGCGGCGTCCTTGGCATCGGTGAACCGGCCGGTGGATTCGACCACGATTTGCGCGCCCACCGAAGTCCAATCGAGCTGTGCGGGATCTTTGTTGGCGAAGACCTTGATCTTTTTGCCAGCGACGGTGATGGAATCGGCTCGGCGTTGACCTCTCGTGGAGCGGGCCGAGCACGGAGTCGTACTTCAAAAGGTGCGCGAGAGTTTTCGTATCGGTGAGATCGTTAACCGCCACGAATTCGATATCGTCGCGATGAAGCCCGGCGCGGACAACATTCCGGCCGATGCGGCCGAAGCCGTTGATTCCTACTTTGACTGCCATTGTTTCTCCTGAGTGGGTTTGGTGAACGCTCAGGATATCAGGATTGCCCGGTTATTTTGCGCGCAGAGGCTGGCTGACTTATTCGTCGCGCAAGACCCGGGCTGGGTCAGCCTCGGCGGCGCGGCGCGCGGGCAGATAGCAGGCCAATAGCGCAACCGCCGCCAGCATGACGCCGGTTGAAATGAACGTTGCCGCGTCGTCGGGCTTTACGTGATAGAGCAGGGAAACGAGGAAGCGCGTCGCGGCCAGTGCGGCTACGATGCCGATGGCGAGACCGGCTATCGCCAGCGCGAACCCGCGGCGCAGGACCAGCGCGATCACATCGCGGCGTGCGGCGCCGAGGGCCATACGGATGCCGAATTCGCGACGGCGCGCGTTCACCCCGTAGGCCGTGACGCCGTAAATGCCCGTGGCGGCGAGCAGAAGTGCGATGGCGGCAAAACACGCAGTCAATTGTCCGGCCACGCTGAACTGGCTGCGTTGCGCCGTCATTGCCTGATCCATCGTCATTGTCACGGCAACGGCTTCAGAGGGATCGGCGGCATTCACAGCGCGGCGGATCTCGTCCGCGATGTTGCGATCGGCGATCGGGCGCGCGTGAGAATCGTCATTGCGGGCGACTGGAACTGCCACTGCGATGCATAAATCTGGGGCGTAGCTTTATCGAGGTCGTTTTGACCTCGCGTGTCGCCCGCCACGCCAGCCACGGTGAACACACGCTTGAAATCGGGGCCAATCGCGAAGCGCTCGCCGATGGGATCCCGGCCGGGCCACTCGAGGTCCGCCATGGTCTGGTTGATCACGGCGACGAGTGCTTCGCCGGGACCATCGGCATCCGAAAACGTGCGGCCACGCAACAGCGGAATGCGAAGCGTGCGGAAGTATGCGGGCGCAATCACCGAAAAATCGGCCACACGCGTGGCGGCCGCGGGCGCGCCTAGGATTCGATAGCGGAAAGAATCGCCACCGTCGAAGAAGGGAACCTGCGTGGCCGCCGCGGCCGAATCGATGCCGGGCGTAGCGGCGAGGCGACTTACGACGTCGTCGAAGAAGGCCACGCGGGATTTGAGGGCACTGTAGTTGGTAGTGAAAATGGTGGCCGTAGTCACGCCGCGGGGATCGAATCCCAGGGCGCCGGCATACATTCGCACGAGCCCCTTCACAAGGAGACCGGCGGAAACCAGGACGAGCATGGCAGAGGGCGATTTCGGCGACGATAAGGCCATTGCGGATCCGGCCGCCGGATGCTCGGGCCACTCCTTCCTTGAGGCTACGATTGATATCGAAAGCGCGGCATTCGAGCGCGGGCGCAAGACCGAAGATCAGACCAGTCGCCGCGCCGACCAGCAGTGTGTAGAGCAGGGCGCGCGAATCTACTGTGAGATCGGCGCGATACGGCAGATATTGGCGCACGATAGGCGGAATGGCGCCGGCCAGCCAATGGGTGAATCCGGCGGCGACAAGAACGCTGGCGACGGCGCCGGCCAGAAAGAGCGCGATGTTTTCGGTTACCAGTTGCCGCATGAGGCGCACACGGCCGCGCCGATTCCGAGACGGACGGCGATTTCCTTCTGGCGCGAGATGGATCGGCCCAACTGCAGGTTGGCGACGTTGAAACAGGCGATGAGCAGTACGCAGCCCACCAGGCCGAACACGCCGAGCAGCGGCTCGTTACCGGCCATCTTTCCGACCTCTTCACGCAGCGTGCGCAACTCGACACCTCGATAGCGGTTGGTATCCAGATGCGCGGCGGCGATGCTTGCGGAAGCGGCGCGCAAAGATTCGCGCGCCTGCCGCAGCGACACGCCAGGGCGGATGCGGGCGATTACGTTCCAGTGGCGTTCACGCCGGTCGGCCCGCTGGCCTCGGTCCAATGCGGGGGCATCCAAAGTTCGGCGTTGCCCACGAGAGGAAGATGGAAATCGCCGGGGAGAACGCCCACTACGGTCACTGGCGCGCCATCCAACTGCAAGGTTTTACCGATGGCGTCAGGATTTGCGGCGAAGCGCCTGCGCCACAATCCAGCGGCGATCACGACGACGCGAGGGGCGCCGAGCGCCTCGTCTTGTCCAGTGAGACCGCGTCCCAATTGAGGCTGGACGCCCAGCATCGAAAGGAACTCGGCGTTGGCGGAGACGCCTGAGACGGCCTCGGCTTCGGCGCCTCCAGTGACAGTGAGGGCGACATGGTTCCATCCGCAGATCATTTCGAATGAGCCGGAGTTGCGCCGCCAATCGAGCAGATCGGCCGAGGAGGTGGAGTCGGTCTCGCCGGTTTTGGTATCCAGCGTGTAAACAACGGTCAGACGATCGGGATCGGGATAAGGCAGCGGGCGCAGTATCCAGCGGTCGACGAGAGTGAAGATGGCGGTATTGGCGCCGATGCCGATGGCGAGGGTGAGAATGGCGGCGGCGGTGAAGCCGGGGCTCTTGCGGAAGGTGCGGAGGGCGTAGCGAAGGTCTTGCGCGGTTTCATCCAGCAGGCGAAGGCCGCGCGCCTGGCGGCACTCTTCCTTGAGCGGCTCGATCGCGCCGAATTCGCGGTGCGCCTGGAGTTCGGCTTCGCGGGGCGGCGTGCCGGTTCGGACGAGTTCGGCGGCATATCGCTCGCGATGGAAGCGCAGTTCGTCTTCCATATTGCTTTCCAAGCGGCCGCGACGGAAGACGCCTTCGAACAAAGCGCGGAACCGCGCGAGCAGGCTCATAGCTCCTCTGCCTGGGCGTCGAGAACGCCCGCGACACCCGAACTGAGACGTTTCCAGTTTTCGGTTTCGGACTGCAACTGACGGCGGCCCTGCGGGGTGAGCTTGTAGAATTTGGCGCGGCGGTTGTTCTCGCTTTCGCCCCATTCGGCGGCGATCCAGCCACGGGTTTCGAGACGGTAGAGGGCCGGGTAGAGCGAGCCTTGCAGGATTTGCAGCTTGCCGTCGGAGAGTTGCTGGATGCGCAGCAGGATGCCGTAGCCGTGGACCGGTTCGAGCGAGACGGCTTTCAGTATTAGAAGATCGAGCGTGCCTTGGAGGACGTCCTGTTTTCCCATAGCTTCCTAGTACTACTGGGTCACAAAAAGAACATTTTGATGTAGAATTGTTTTGTGGGATCACGCCTGTCCGCGCCAGGCCCACAAGAGAAGCGCTTCGCGGCATATATAGAGGGCCTGGCGAACGCCGCGGGGCACAAAGATCGGCATGCGCCGTTGAAGAACTACTGCAAGGGGCTGCTGTTGCCCGGTGAGCGCAAGAGCATTGAGCCGATGGCTGCCCGCCTCGATCCGGACAATGTTCAGCCGATGCGCCAATCCTTGCATCATTTGGTGGCTAAGGCGGCCTGGAGCGATGAGACGCTGCTCGAAGAAGTGCGCAACTATGTGTTGCCCGCGATGCAGAAACAAGGACCAGTGGTGGCCTGGATCGTAGACGACACCGGCTTTCCCAAGAAAGGCGAGCATTCGGTTGGAGTCACTCGCCAATATTGCGGACAGGTTGGCAAGCAGGAGAATTGCCGCATCGCCGTGAGCCTGTCGGTGGCGACGTGGAATTCGAGTCTGCCGATTGCCTACCGTCTCTATCTGCCCGAGGATTGGGCCAAGGATCGCGCGCGGCGGAAAAAGACAGAAGTGCCCAAAGACGTCGAGTTTCAGACCAAACCGGAGATCGCCCTGGAGCAGATTCGCGCAGCAGTAGCGGCGCAAGTGGCCCGCGGGGTAGTCTTGGCTGACGCCGCCTACGGCATCAACACCGAGTTTCGCGACGGACTTACCAAACTCGAACTGCAGTATGTAGTGGGGGTGCAAATCTCGTTGACAGTCTGGGAGCCCGGCAAACAGCCTTTGCCAGCTAAGCCACGCCGGAAAATGGGGAGACCTCCGCGACTGTTGCAACGGGCCGCGAACCATCAACCGGTCTCGGTGAAGCAGTTGGCGATGAGCCTGCCCGCGCACGCGTTTAAAGACATCACTTGGCGGGAAGGTACGGAGCGGAAGTTGCGATCCCGCTTTGCCGCCGTTCGAGTCCGCCCAGCGCACCGCGATTATGAGAAAGCCGAGCCTCGCGCCGAGGAATGGTTACTGATCGAATGGCCGCGAAACGAAGCGGAACCCACCAAATACTGGGTATCGACGCTGCCTCCGAATACCCCGCTCAAAGCTCTGATCAAGATGGCCAAACACCGCTGGATCATCGAACGGGATTATCAGGAGTTGAAGCAAGAGTTGGGACTGGGACACTTTGAAGGCCGCAACTGGTGCGGGTTTCACCATCACGCCACGCTATGCATCGCAGCTTATGGGTTCCTGGTCGCCGAGCGGAACCGTTTTTCCCCCTCTGCCCGCGCCGGCCATCTTGGATTCGTTGCCTCCGGGCCGGCGCCGAACTTCCGCCCGCGCGGGTCGCCGCGTTCGCCCCGAGCGGCATAATCCGAATTCCATTGCGACCTTGAGAGTGATTCTTGCCCGACAGCTGCTTGGGCGACTTCCTCAATGTCCTTTCTGTGGGTCGCGCTCGGGATGATCCTCGGCGTCAATATCGGTTTCCGTCACGCATGAAGCCGGGCGCGAATGATTCGGCGCGGTATGCCAAGCGCTTTCCACTAATTTCACCCTGCCGAGTTTCTCCAGCGCCACACAACGCCAATTTGCAGGCGAACCTGCCGGGCGGAGTCCGCTCTGGCTTTCGCCCCCGTATTGATAGCAGAGCGCGCGAAGCTGCCCTTGCCGATTCCGACCCAGCCTGTGCGGACAAAACAGTCGAGGCCGTCCTTGGTAGATGGCTTCGATCGGCTTCTTGCTCGCCACGGCCGTCCAGACCAGCTTATAGATCTCCTCCACCGTCTGAATCGGCGCCTGGACAACTCTCATCTCCACTTAATTAATCATGCCGTGGCTCGGTCTTCAACAGCCGCTATTTTATGACCCAGTAGTA
>CAVXPE010000025.1:0-213579 GCA_963763545.1 Bryobacterales bacterium | reverse complement strand
CGCGACGCGCGAGGCTCAAAGCAAATTCGCCGCTGGCCTCCCGCACGAAGTCGAATCGCGTTTACTGGGAAAGGACGGGAAATATCGCTGGTTTCTCCGACGCTGGAACCCGCTGCGGGATCAACACGGACGCCTCACCCGTTGGTATGTCGCCGGAACCGATATCGAGGATCGAAAGGCAGCGGAGCAAAGACTCCAGGACGAGAATGTTTCGTTGCGCGAAGAGCTTGACAAAGCATCCATGTTCGAGGAGATTGTGGGAAGCTCGGCGGCCCTGAAAAAGGTGCTCTCTCTCATCTCCAAATCGCTCCGACCGACTCCAGCGTCCTGATCACCGGCGAGACTGGCACTGGCAAGGAACTGGTAGCGCGCGCGATTCACCGGCGATCACGGCGATCCTCACACACATTTGTTAGTGTGAATTGCGCCGCGATTCCGCGTGACCTCATCGCATCGGAATTGTTTGGGCATGAAAAGGGCGCGTTCACGGGAGCAACGCAGCGTCGTTTAGGACGCTTCGAGCTGGCCGAAAAGGGCACCCTCTTCCTGGACGAGGTCGGAGAACTGCCGGCCGAAACCCAGATTGCCCTATTGCGAGTGCTGCAGGAACACGAATTCGAGCGCATCGGGGAACTGGGACGATTCGCGCCGATGTTCGTGTGATCGCCGCGACGAATCGCGACTTGGAGTCCGCGATCGCCGCGGGTAAGTTCCGAAGCGACCTTTTTTACCGGCTGAATGTCTTCCCCATCGAGATGCCGTCTCTGCGGGAACGAAGAGAGGACATTCCCTTGCTCGTAAGGTATTTCCTGAATCGCTACGCTCGGGAAGCAGGCAGGCGTTTTACCGCGGTTGACAAGAAGAGCCTGGATCTGCTGCAAGCGTACACCTGGCCCGGTAATATTCGAGAATTACAGAACGTGATCGAGCGGTCAGTCATTGTGAGCGAAACAGAGACATTTTCAGTGGATGGAAGTTGGCTTTCCCGGCAGAGTTTGTCGAGCGCGCCCAATGTCCCGGATATCCAGCCGGGCCTCTTGAACCGGCGTCCTACTGAGGAGAAAGCCATCATTGAGGCTGCCTTGCGCGAGTGCTATGGGCGGGTGTCCGGGCCGTCGGGAGCCGCTGCCAGACTGGGCGTTCCCGGAACTACTCTCGAATCGAAGATCAAGGCACTGAAGATCAACAAGCACCGCTTCAAGGGGATCTCTCGAAAAACCGCTGGCTCTTCGGACTGATTCCACCTACCTCACGCGAAATCTTTACGAAATTCGTAAATTTACGAGTTTCGTAAATTATCAGCTTCATTAGTACCTTTCATTTCAGGCACTTTCGGTTTGGACCTGGACCTGCCTCTCTGCAAGCAAAGATCTTCCTTGGAAGAGCAGAATGTTCAGAATTCACAGGTCGGAAAACGGGGAAGTGGTTTTTACGATAAGCGGCCGGCTCGACGCAGAGCATATCACCGAATTGGAAACACTCATCGCCGCGGAAGGGAAGGGCCGCCGCATCATTCTCGACCTGAAGGATATGACTCTGACGGGTCAGGACGGCATCGATTCTCTCTCCCGGTGCGAAGCCGCTGGCATCACGCTGGCGAATTGCGATCCTTATGTTCGCGAGTGGATCACCGGAGAAGGAAGCAGCAAGTAGCGCATCAAGAAAGAGGATTCCTGTGGATAGCAAACCGGGCGCTGCGGGCGCCGTCGAGATCGTGGGCCATAGCCCTGCATTTCAACAAGTCTTGAACCTGGTTCGCATGATCGCAAAAAGCGATTCCGTGACCTTGATTCAAGGCGAAACCGGCACGGGCAAAGAAGTCATCGCCCGCGCCATTCACAACCAAAGTTCCCGAAGCCAGGGGCCGTTTGTAAAACTGAACTGCGCCGCGATTCCCGGGCCCCTTGCTGGAGAGCGAACTCTTCGGCCACGAAAGAGGCGCTTTCACGGGAGCGTGCGCGCAAACCAAAGGGCGATTCCAACTGGCCGACAGGGGCACGCTCTTTCTCGACGAGATCGGCGACTTGCCGCTGGAGTTGCAACCCAAACTTCTGCGCGCCTTGCAGGAGCAGGAGTTCGAGCGATTGGGCAGCAGCCAGACCATCCGCGTGAATGTGCGGGTGGTGGCGGCCACCAATCAGGATCTCGCCGCAGCTCGTGGCCAACAAGCAGTTTCGAGCCGATCTGTATTACCGGCTCAACGTGATCCCCATCTGCCTTCCGCCTTGCGGGAGCGGGTCCAGGACATTCCGTTGCTGGTGGAGTATTTCGTACGGAAATTCTCGGCGCGTTTCAACAAGCCCATCGATCTGATTCCGGATGAAGTGATGGAAGTGCTCAAAGCGCACGACTGGCCGGGTAATATTCGGGAGCTGCAGAACTTCATCGAGCGCGCCGTGGTATTTTCACCCGGATCGGTGCTGCGTCTCCCCGCTGACGGACTTGAAGCAGATGACGAAGCAGCCGTCGGCCGCAGCGGCTCCCGCACGCTTGCCGACGCCGAGCGCGAGCACATTCTGGAGGTATTGAAGCAAACCGATGGGCTGATCGGCGGATCGTCAGGGCGCCGCCACGCGGCTTGGCTTGCCGCGCACGACGCTGGTTTATAAGATGCGAAAGCTGGGAATTGAAACGCGCCGCTCCCACCGGGCGCGCCCATTCAGCAGTTGCCGGATGAACAGTGCCGTGCCGCTGTGAGCTTTTGAGGGGCCGAGCCCAAGCTTCGGAGGGAACGTTAGCGATTTGCTGAGTCCCTGGCAGACGGAGTGAGTTCGATGCAGAAGGGAAGGATTGCATAGGCGAAATCATGATACAAACACTTCGGGATAACTGTCTGGATGCCAACCGCAGCCAGAAGCTGGATTCGTCAGCAGTCGCACCTCTGGGCTGTGCTCCTGGCTGGAGGTGACGGCGTTCGGTTGCGAGATCTAACGCGAAGGATTGCAGGCGACTCAAGGCCCAAACAGTTTTGTCGGATCATCGGTGAGCAGAGCCTTTTTCGCGAGACGCGCACACGTCTTGACCCGCTCTTCATACGCGATCGACAGGTTTTCGTTTTTTCTCGCGCCCACGAACGATATTATGGCGATGACCTAACCGACGCGGGCGATTCCTGTGTCATCGAGCAACCGTTGAATCGTGGCACAGGTATCGCCATTATCCTGGCCCTCCTTCGCGATCTTGCAGCGTGATCATGATGCTCTGGCCGCCTTCTTCCCTTGTGATCACTTTTACGCCGACCACGACTCGTTTCGCTTAACCATCCGATCTGCAGTTGAATGCGCAGAGCACAACCCCGAGTCGATCATCCTTGTGGGTGCCGACGCTGAGTATCCCGAGACCGATTATGGATGGATTGAGCCCGGGGTGGTTGTTTCGAACGCTACAGGTAGCGCCGCTTTCACGGGTATCTCGATTTTGGGAGAAGCCTTCGTTGCAACAGGCCCACGCGCTATTACGCCGGGGCTGCCTCTGGAATACTTTCGTAACTGTCGGCCGGGCGACGACATTCTTTGAGATGTTGTGTTCGCAAGTTCCCGAGGCGGTGCTTGCCATATCGCGAGCTATGGCAGACAACACGCTCAATGTCGCGTACGCGCTCATTAGACACCGTGGACTTTTCACGCGATGTTTTAGCAAATCTGCCGCATAGACTTTTGGTTCTGCGTGACCGAACGTCAGGTTGGGCTGACCTTGGGAGCCCCACTCGTGTCCTAGACACCCTGAGTCGAAACGGCATTCAACCGGGATGGGCCGGCGAGGAAAACTGCGTCTTTGATCATCAAGAAGCGCAGAAACAAAATGGTTTGAGAGATTAAGTACACAAAGGAGAACATCATGCAAACACTTCGAGACAACTATTTGACTGCCTACCGCAATCTGAAGCTGACCCGAGACGCCGAAGGCGTGCTGGTCGTCCAATTCCATAGCAACGGAGGACCGCTCACATTCACGGCAGAGGCCCATACGGAGGTTGTCGATGCCTTCTACAGGATTTCACAAGATCGAGCGAATAAGATCGTAATCCTCACGGGCGCGGGCGGGGACTTCATGATTGGTGTGGATTGGTCATCTTTCAGCGAACGTTTCCGATCCCGGCGTATGGAGCCAGATCCATGACGAAGGCGTTCAGGTCTTGGAAAACATAGCCAACATTCGCGTGCCGGTGATCGCAGCCATCGAGGGACGTGCCCATATCCATTCTGAGTACGCGCTGCTGGCCAATGTCGATTGTGGCGGCCGAGGGTGCGACGTTCCAGGACGTCGGCCACTTCGCTGCGGGTGTTGTGCCCGGTGATGGCATCTTTACCGCGTGGAGTTATCGCGCTGGAGCAGGACGGGCAGAGGCTTTCCTGCTCAACCCACAGCCCCTCCCGGCGCGTACTGCGTATGAATGGGGAGTGGTTGCCGAGGTCGTTCCGAACGGTAAGGCTCTCAGCCGGGCGCGCGAGTTGGCCGCGCTTTACCTGAAAGCTCCGGAGGTAACGCGCCGCGACACGCGCATACACTTTATTCAACCGCTGAAAGAAAGGATCGTGCGCGAAGTTGGCTACGGACTGTCGCTCGAAGGAGCCTCGCGGCCGACCTCGTGAAATCAATGCAGGCGAAGAGTGAGCCTGCTGCGCCGCAAAAGAGATCTGCATAAAATTCCGGCGGAACTTTTATGAGTCGTTCCATCGCCGGGCACCGAAGGGATTTGGTAGAGCCGCGGCCGAAGCACTCGCCGCGGCCGGCTGGGAAGTCATCGGTATCGAGAGACGCGCGTCGTTTGAGTGCGTCACTTTCGTCGGCTTCTGATGATTATCGGTAGGAAATTCTACGTCTGTTTTGAATGCGGTGCAGATTGTTGAGTCGTTCTGGGCGGATGTATGGGTCGCCCGTAACCGTGAGGTAGTCGACCGCTACGTGGTCGATGACTTTGTCATTACGAGCGCGGGGGAAGAAATTCGGTCAAGGGAGGCCTTCAAGCAATGGACGTGAGTATGACAGTTAACAGCTCGCTGCGGACGCTAAGAGTCGAGCCGCGGACGACATTGCTCGATGCATTGCGTGATGAATTGGCCTTGACTGGCCCGAAGAAATCGTGCGATCGCGGGGAATGCGGGGCTTGCACAGTTCACATCGAAGGCAGGCGAGTTCTGTCCTGTATGACTCTGGCGGCGATGCACGATGGCCATCAAATCACCACTGATTGAAGGGTTGGAGAGCAACGGCAAGCCTGCACTCGCTCCAGGAGATGTTCATCGAGCATGACGGGTTTCAATGCGGATTTTGTACGTCGGGCCAAATCATGTCTGCTGTCGCAATGATCGAAGAAGCGAAAGCGGGCTGGCCGAGTGCTGCGACGAGAGACGTCACGAGGCCATTCACGATTGAGGATCTGTCGCCGGCAGAGATTCGCGAACGCATGAGTGGCAATCTGTGCCGCTGCTCGTGCTACCCGAACATCGTTGCGGCCAGTCGCCGATGCTGCAGGGAGGCGTTAAGCCATGCATCCATTTACGCTTTCAAGGCCAACCGATGTTTCAGCGGCGATCGCGGCACATGCTCAGAACGCCCATCTCGCCTTCATAGCGGGCGGCACCGACCTGATCGGTCTAATGAAGGACCGGGTCACGCTCCCGGACCGCCTGTTGGACATCAATAGGCTGCCCGACATGGCACAAATCGAAGCGCTATCCGATGGTGGGCTGCGCATAGGCGCGCTGGCGCGAATGAGCGATGTGGCAGCGAACCCGGACGTGCGATTTCGTTTTCCGGTCATCGCCGAAAGTCTGCTTTTTGCCGCATCGGGCCAACTCCGGAACATGGCGACTATCGGCGGGAACATCATGCAGCGTACCCGCTGCGCATATTTCCGCGATGAGGATGGCCTCCCCTGCAACAAAAGGCGGCCGGGCACCGGTTGCTCGGCGCGTTATGGGCTCAACCGCAATCACGCTATCTTCGCATGGTCCGATGACTGTGTAGCGACGCATCCTTCAGATTTGGCAGTTGCGTTTGCGGCCTTGGACGTGAACGTCCTCGTGCGCGGACCCGGCGGACAACGATCGATCCCCTTCACTGAGTTCCATCGTTTGCCCGGAAACACGCCCGAGCGGGACAACGTGATCGACCGGGGCGATCTCATCGTGGCGATAGAAGTCTCCGCCCGTAGCGAAGGCCGCGCTTCGCATTACTTCAAGCTTCGCGATCGCCAGTCGTATGAGTTCGCTCTTGTTTCTGCAGCAGTGGCTGTAGCGGCCGAACGTAGGCGGATTAGTCTGGTGCGGATCGCGATGGGCGGTGTGCGCACATAAACCTTGGCGTCTCACGGAGGCTGAAGCCGCCTTACGGGGAGTGTCGCTTGACGACATTGGTGCACTGAAGGGAGCGATCGCGACTTCGTTCGCCGAGGCTCGACCGTTGGCGCACAACGCTTTCAAGATCGAGCTCGCGCAGAGAGTCGCACTTCGGGCGCTCGAAACTGCGGGAGCACGTATATGAACGCCATTGGACAGCCACTTTCGAGAATCGATGGGCGCCTCAAAACGACCGGCGGCGCGCGCTACACGGCGGATATTCCCGTAGCAGGTGTCGTCTATGGCGTAATCGTCCAGAGTACGATTGCAAACGGCCGGACGGTCTCGATCGACTCGATCGCGGCCGAACAGGCTCCCGGTGTGCTCGAGGTGTTCACGCATCGCAACATGCCACGCATGCACCCCACGCCAAAACCGTGGAGCCACCTGCATCCGCACGGACAATCTTATCTTCCTTTGCAGGATGACAAGATTCTGTACGCTGACCAACCGATCGCTCTTGTAGTCGCCAGTACGCACGATCAGGCAGCGTTTGCCGGAACGCTGATCAGGGCAGAGTACGAAACTCAGCCCGCTGCGGTGTTCGACCGGCAAACGGCGAAAAACGCTATCCAGCCTCCCCAATTCCTCTGGCCAGTGTCGTCATCGGTGGGAGATGCCGATAAGGCGATCTCCAGCAGCGCAGTCCAGATTGAGCAGACGTACTCTACTGCGGATCGACATCACAACCAGATGGAGCCACACGCAACGACCGCTGTCTGGGACGAGGGGACGCTTACGCTGTATGAAACCACGCAGCACATTTTCGGGGCGAGAGAACTCGTCTCCATGGTTCTCGGCATTCCCCAGGAGAAGATCAACGTCGTTTGCCATTTTCTCGGCGGCGGGTTTGGCGGCAAGGCGTATGTCTGGCCGCATACTCTGATCGCAGCACTCGCTGCGAAGTTGTTGAACAGGCCGGTCCACGTTCAGCTCACGCGAGCACAGATGTATTCCATGGTCGGCCACCAGGTGGCGAGCATGCAGGTAATCAGGCTCGGTGCGGAGCGAAATGGCAAGCTGAACGGCATTCGCCACGACAGTGTTACGCCGACGTCGATGTTCGACAACTACATCGAGTACGCGGCGCTCTGTCCCCGGTCGCTTTGGGCGGCCAGCGGTGGAATCGCGACCAATCACAAAATCGCGCATGTGAATCGCAACACCCCGACCCCGCTTCGAGCGCCGCATGAGGCGCTCGGTCATTTTGCGCTTGAGAGCGCTTTGGATGAGCTTGCTTACGCCACGGGAGTCGATCCGGTAACGGTCCGGTTGCTCAACGATACGGACATCGATCCGGAGAGTGGCCGTCCCTTTTCCACGCGCGCCATGCGCAAGTGTTTGATAGAGGGCGCTGCCCGCTTTGGCTGGGAGAAAAGAACACCCGAGCCTTGCTCGATGCGCGATGGCCGCTACCTGATCGGGCAGGGTATGGCGGGCGCGATCTACACACATTGGCGCTGGCCGGCACAGGCGCGGGTTACGCTGATGCGCGACGGTTCAGCGCTAGTCGAGGCCGGGACACATGACTTGGGAACAGGTACGTATACGGTGCTTCAACAGATCGCCGCCGAGACACTGGGGCTGCCCCCCGGGAGAATAAGCGTCCGAATTGGCGACACAAGGTTGCCTACGTCGCACGGCTCGATCGGCTCCGCGACACTGGCGAACGCCGGCGCTTCGGTCATGCTGGCCGCGAAGGACGCTCGCGACAAAGCAATCGCGCTCGCTCGAACTGGCCAGTTTGCGCCCTTCGCCGATGTGAAGGGTGCCGATGAAATCGTCGCCACTGCAGGAAGCCTGACGGTTTCAGGGCAGACTGTCGCCTACGGCGACTTGCTCACTCGGAACGATGTCCCCTCGCTCACCGGCCAGGGAAACTACGACCCCAGCCCCGAGGGAGCGAAAGCAACGTTCAGCTTCTCCGCGGTCTTTGCCGAAGTTCGCGTTGATTCCGACCTTGGGCTCGTACGCCTGAACCGCTTTGTTGGCGCGTACGACTGTGGCCGAGTGATCAATCCCAAAACCGCGCGCAGCCAGGCGATCGGCGGAATTATCTGGGGTGTCGGCCAGGCCCTTATGGAACAGTCGGAAACCGATCCGATCATGGGCCGCTTCATCAATCGCAATTACTCCGGCTACCTGGTGCCGACTTGTGCGGATATCCCAGAACTCGACGTCCTGTTCGTGGGTGACTTCGATGAGGAAGCCAGTCCAATCGGCGGAAAAGGTCTGGGAGAGCTCACTTCGGTATCAGTGGCGCCGGCGATTGCCAATGCCGTCTATCACGCAACTGGTAAGCGCGTGCGGGACTTGCCGATCACGATTGAAAAGCTGCTGTGAAGCGGCTGAAGCTAACGCTAAGCACTTCGTGCCCTCTTGCAACGTCGCTATCGATAAGAGCGCACGCCACCTGGTGCCTGGCACATCGTCAATTCGTCTTGCTTGAGGTGGGCACTCCAGCCATGGCGCGGCGTGGATGGAAAGGCAGGAATCTACATGGCACCGTTTAGCGAGAATCCGTTTGCTGCGCTAACGACCGTCGCGGCGCCTGCAATTCTGACCAACGCGTCGTCCGTGCTCTGCTTGGGAACGGCCAATCGGCTTGCTAGAGTCGTGGACAGGACACGCGTCGTATCAGCGGAACTCGCTCGTGTTGCGCCAAACGCAAAGAGTTATGTGGTCTGCCGACGCCAACTGGAGGCTCTCAGAGCGCGCTGGACTCTTCTTCTCAGGGCGCTGATGTTGTTCTACCTGTCCCTCGGATCGTTCGCTGCGGCCACTCTGATCTCGCTTTTTGGGGCGGTATTTGCAACGTCTGGCCTGCATCTCCCTTTCCCCTTCTTCGCTCTCTTCGGCCTTGTTTCCGGCGCACTAGGCGTCGCCGGGATGTTTTCGGTTGCTCCATAATGGTGCAGGAGACACGGCTGGGTATTCAGAATCTCGATGAAGAAGCGAGGCTAACGGCCCCTAACGTCGAGAATACATGATGGCGGCGGTGGCTGCTCTTGGCGCACCAACTGTGGACGAACGGCAGTATCAGGAAGTTGAAGTCTCGCTGACTGGATTAGTCGCGATAACGCGCTTGCGACCGCCCGATCCACCTTGGCGAGGACTTGGAGCCTCGGAGAACTGCCGGCCTCGGCGCACGCAAGATTTCAAGATTTCTGGCGACGACAGACCTACCCACCATCAATCTGCGTGGCTGACCTGAACGGCGTTCTGGGAGATCATTCCTGGCAAGTCTGCTCTGGCACATCCATACGTCGTGTGGAACTCGCGTGGCACTTACGGATGCCGCCGGGATGCAGACGCCGGGCGCGCTTAAACACCGCGCGCGCTCGACCGGAGAACGCCCTCAAATTGCACCCGGCTTCCGGCAGGATGCCCGATCCCAGCACGTGTAACAAGTGTAGAGGCGCTCGGATTGGAATGCATAATGTCGCTGAAGCCCCATCGACAGCCGCAACAAGTGTAAAGAATTCTCAGTTGGGACGCATAATGTTGCCATATCTGTGCCGCACCCGTCGCTGTAATCTGCTGATATTGTGGCGTTGTCTTCAGCCCGCTTTTCGAGGTTGGACCCATAAAGTTGCCGCAAGTTCGGGCTGAACCCCTTAACTTTGCCGAGAGTTGAGCCCGATCCGGCCGTCGATTGTGCTGATCCGAGTTGCCCACCGGTCTCAACCGCGCTGGCCGAAGACATGCGGGCCCTCGTGGCGCAGTGACAGAGGATCTCCTCTAGAGGCTCCGCATGCGCGTCTGGAAAATGATCGCTAGTCGGAAGCGTGTTTATCGTTCCAAATCCTGCCAGGCCTCCCAGAACCGAACTCTGGCCCCCACAACAGATCGGTAGTTCGCAGTGCAGTAATTCGCTATCACAATCGCATGTGGGCGGAGGAGCGTTCTCGTCCTTGGCTAGGCCTGCGATCCTCTTCGCGATTCGGTGCCGGCCAATGCGCGATATTCTTGAGACCGTCGCGACGCATGCGTTGGCGCGCGCCCGCTCGCAGTATTTCGTCGGATTCCAGCCCCCTCAGTCAGGAACACCTAAGCGGCACAAGCTGGAAGTGAAGCTGGCTACGATCCAGTGGCAAACTGGCCGGGGCACAAGAGAGAAGCGAGATATTGACGCCGCCGTTCACGCGTTGGCGGCGGTTTGCGACTTGGCTGGCGAATGAAACCGCTCCGCTGGCTACGCCCGCAGAAGTCCCAATACTTTTCCCGGCGTGAAGCCGGGGAAGACCGAGGCTAGATCGGTGCGACCCAGGTGACCACTGACGAGTTCGCTTAGGACGAGGCGGAAATCGGTTGTTACGGCTAAGTCGCGGCCTTCGAATGTTCCTTTTCGAGGCCTGGCCATTCGCCGTAGATTTTGCCGCCTTGCACGCCTCCCCCGAGCACCATCATCAGGCTGCCGTATCCGTGGTCGGTGCCGCCGGTGCCATTTTCCGCGAAGGTGCGGCCGAATTCGGACATGGTCACGATGACGATGTCGTCCATGCGGTTCCACAAGTCCTCGCAAAAGGCCGCGATCGCATTGGAAAACTGGCTCAGCAGGTTCGGCAGCTGGTTGTTTTCGTTCTGGTGATGGTCCCAGCCGTCGATTTCGGCGAAAGCCGTTTCGATGCCGGCATCGGCCTTGATGAGGCGCGCGAGTTCCTGGAGATTGCGGCCTAGCTACTTTCCCACTTAAAATTCGGCGCGCAAGGCCCTTGTTTTCAAAGAGGCGGTGCTCGGCTGATTGCTGAGTCGGACGTTGACCTCGTCCCGAGAGACCACACCGACCACGCTCTGACGTCCGCGCGGTCATTAAAAACATTTTGTTCGAAAAATGTATTGACTTGCTTTTATGGATTATGTATCATCTATAATGATGACACGAGAGCAGGCCATCCGGAAGCGGGAAAAGCTGGCAGGGCAACTCTCCTCCCCCGCCGGCGTCCTCCGCGGCTCGCTACTCCAGCGCACCACCCATCACTCCTCGGGATGTCAAAAATGCGCCCGCGGGGAGGGCCATCCGCTTTGGGTTCTCACGGTGGGCTATCCCGGTGGAAAGACCCGCCAAGTGAGCCTGCGGCCCGAGCAGGTTCCCGGGGTTCAGAAGGCGATCGGAGAGATATCGCGATTTCAAACAGACGCTGGAGGCCATCAGCGAACTGAATCAGTTCCTTCTGCGCCTGGACCGCGAGCAGTTCAAAGACCAGGAGCGCGAGTCATGATCGCCGCTCGCCGCTTACAGAGAAACTTCGCCGATGGCTTCATCACGGAGGCGGTGGATGATCTCTGGGAACCCTGGATGCACCACGCCGATAAAGCGCTGGAAGATGACACCCTGCTGCTCATCATCCAGCAAGAGTTGGCCAAACGCTGCAAGAAGAGCAAGACCCGTGGGCGCAGGGCGACGCCGGCCGAGGTCGTGCTCAGAATGCTGCTGTTGAAGCACGTGCGCGATTGGAGCTACGAAGTGCTATCGCGGGAGGTGCGCGCCAATCTTGTCTATCGCGAGTTCACCCGGATCGGCGGCGACAAGGTTCCGGACGACAGAACGATGGGAAACCTGGCGCGTCAACTGGGGCCGCAGGTGATCGAAAAGCTGCATCGGCGCGTGGTGGAGATCGCACAGGAAAACAAGATCGCCGCGGGCCGTAAGATGCGGGTCGATACGACGGTGGTGGAGACCGACATCCACTATCCAACCGACAGTTCCTTACTGGGTGACGGGGTGCGCGTGCTGACGCGCATCATGAAGAAAGTCACTGCTGTGGCCGGTAAGGCGGGCACGCAGATGCGTGACCGCAGCCGGTCCGCCAAATTGAAGGTTTTGGCTATTGCTCGCGCCAGCCGGAACAAGACGGAGCAGGGCCGGCAGAAGATGAAGAAGGCCTACCTCCAACTTCTGGAAATCACCAGCCGGGTTACCGGGCAAGCGAAGAAGTTTTCGCGCGAGATTGCCATACGCGTTAAGCGCGGTAATCTGTCCGTAATGCACAAAGCCAAAAAGCAACTCGATGAGATGATTCCCCGCGTCCAGCAAGTGCTGCGCCAGACACGGGAGCGAGTGCTGCGCGGCAACACCAAGGCCGAAGGAAAACTACTCAGCATTTTCGAGACGCACACCGAGGTGATCCGCAAGGGCAAGGCGCATAAGCCCAATGAGTTCGGCAAACTGGTCCTGATTCAAGAGGCGGAGAACCAGATCATTACGCTCTACCAGGTGTGCGAGCAACGCCCGGCCGACGCGACCTTGTTAGAGGGATGCCTGGAGCGGCACGTCGAACAGTTCGGACGCGCCCCGGAACGCATGGCGGCCGACCCCGGATTCTTTTCAGCCGCCAACGAATCCAAGGCCCACCAAATAGGAGTCAAGCGAGTCTCGATTCCGAGCCACGACACCAAGAGCGCAACGCGTAAACAGCGGCAGAAGCAGCGTTGGTTTAAGGAACTTCAGAAGTGGCGTACCGGGTGTGAAGGCCGCATCAGTGTTCTCAAACGCCGACATGGATTACGGCGATCCCTATATAGGGGGTTGGACGGCATCCAGCGCTGGGTCGGGCTTGGGGTGATCGCCGACAATGTCATTCATATCGGCACGCACTTGGCCGAGCAAGCACGCCCCCGCTGACTCCCTTCTCAGACCAATACACACACCACGCCATCCGATTCTACTTTCTCTCACCCAACCGTCTCTGAATCGGCCCCATCCATGCCATCGAACGTCAACACCCTCGACAGAACCTCCGCGGCGAAGCGCGTTTCGGGACCAGCGCCGGCTTTTTGAATTTTAAGTGGGAAAGTAGCTAGCACCGGCTACTGCGGTGGCACCAATGCCGGTTTGCCCTTGGCGGACAACCCTGCCCCTTCGGCATACCACGTCACCCGTCTTAGCTGCTCCTTTTCGCCGGTGGACTCGATCATCGGCCACCCGTCCTTCGGGTTGATTCCGAAAGCTCCCCGGGGCAAGCCGTTCTCGTCCACAATCACGAATTTTTCTGCGCGGATCTCCTTTGCGGCGGGCGTAGGCGCTTGCGCGAAGACCGACGTAAGCGGGAGATGTTGGGAAACGATACCGCCGATGAATCCGGCGGCGAGGGCCAGTATGAGGGTGGTTTGAGTGTTCATGATCTTGATTATTGCGCCGAACGCCGTCTCAAAAACAGCCATAGCACAACGGCGTCCATCGTCTCATAACGGGTAAGCTTCGGGACGAAGACGAAAGGCCCCACGATCAAGGCTCCAAAGTCCAAAACTCTGTCCTGAAAACATGGCAACAGCGTGGCAGTCCGCCCGCGGATCGCGTTCGAGGCCAGTCCCCAAACCTGTCCCAAAAACCGAGCTCGATTTCTTGCCGCCTACACCTTGTGAATGCACCTTAGCTGTTATGTCGCCATCTCGGTGAAGCGGCCCGCCACGCTCCCAAACGGCGTTCTGAGAAACGCCGACAAGGTGATCGGTCAGATCGTCGGCGCTTCGGAAAGGGCGAAGCGGCGAATCGCTTGCCGCACAACCGGCGACCCACCCGCCACGGGCCCCCTTGGCAGCCAGCGCCGTGGCTGGTCGGCGCGTGTCGAGTCACCTTCATGGATGACCGTGCCTCGCTCCGTTACCCGGACCGTTCGTGCTGTTGGTGCAATTTGTCCTTCCAGCGGCTCCAGTCGTCCTGAGACGCCTGCGAGGTCCGGTGCGCCCGAGTGTTAGAATCGCCCTACCGACACCTGTTCACCCGATCGGTATGCTACTGCCGAATCCCATTCGTGCCACTTGCCGGAGAGAGGAACATGTAGACCTTTGAAAATTCTGCTGTACAACCCTGATAACGGTGTGACCCAAAACTTCATGCCGCACCTTTGGATGTTTCTGTTGCAATCCCTGACGCCGCCAGGCAATGAAGTGCTGCTGATTGATGGCAACACTCAACCAATGACCGACTCCGAATTGGTGCAGTACGCGCTCGACCAAAAAATCGGACTCGTGGGCATCGGCGCAATGACGCGCATGATCGCCAAAGCCTACCGCGTGGCCGACGCACTGCGAGCCGCGGGCGTGCCCGTCGTCATGGGCGGGCCGCACGTCACCGAATGCCCCGATGAAGCCCTCGGCCGCGACGGCGGACCGCGTCATGCCAATGCGATTGCGCTCGGCGAAGCGGACGAAACCTGGCCGCGTATTGTTGGCGACGCCGCCCGCCCCACCCGCATCACCATCGTCAACCGCACGCTCCATCGCTTGCTCATTGAGGCCTACGAACTCATCGGATATCAACTCAAGGACCCGCCCGAGCTCGATCAAGTCCGCTACGACGTCATGGCCAAGATTCCGCTCGGCTCCACCGAGCAGGACGTCCGAGTAATGATGCAGAAACTTTTAATCGAGCGCCTTGAGCTTAAGGTTCGACACGACCGTCAGGTGATTCCGGTTTACGCTATGCTGATCGGCAAGGGAGGCCCGAAATTCAAGACGTCCCCCGAGCCGATCGACCCGGCGAAGGGAGGCATGTTCCGTTCTTTTGGCGCAACGATTAAACTCGTTGCCGTTGGCCAGACAATTCCCCAGCTCATCTCTGCGCTGTTCCGGCAAACCGACCACCCGATCATGGACTTGACCGAATTAACCGGTAAATACGATTTCGCCCTGGCCTTCAGGCCCCGCACGAATGACCTCTCCAGCACGCCCCCGGACGCTCGCGCCGACGACGCCCCCGAGATATTCCAAGCCCTTTCGGAACAACTCGGTCTGAAGCTCGAAGCCCGCAAAATGCCCGCTGACCTCGTAATCGTCGATTCCGGCCACAAAATCCCAGTCGAGAATTAACAGCTTGGTCCATAGGCACGGTCTCTCCTCCTTAAAACATGAATCGTGAAACCAAATTTTCTGCACCTAAGAAGCCCGGCGATGCTAGGCGAGCGCATCAATGGATGGCGCGTGTGCTGGCTGGGCGGGTGGGACCGAGCCGAGCTTTTCTATTTGGTGATGGTGAAAAGGGGGCTCCAGAGCAGTGGCGAGAAGTTCTCGCTCTGGTAAATGACTGAGGTCAAGTAACTTAACGCAACCTCCGTCGTTTTCTTGGCCTGCTCGCAATCGCCGTTTCCTATCATCTGCACTCATCTGCACTCATCTGTGAAGCCCGCGTCGCCGCGCTGGAAGGGGCAATCGCCGATCCGCACGGCCGAAAGCCTGTGGAATTTCATTCCTCAAAGTCACGAGCATCTGCCACGAAGCGGAAGGCTTTCTTAGGGTCGCGACGGTTGCGATCTACTAACTGGCTCTCCAGCCGGGCGAGTCGTTTGCCGACCGCCTTCATTGGGTCTGCTCGCTTGGCATCGTATTAAGCCGCGTGCCGTTTAATGCAGCGACACGAGACGATCTGATCGATCTCATGGCCCGTGTTCTGGTGGTGGTGTTTCAAAAGGAAGGGGAAAGAGGCGATGACGGAGGTTTTGTACAGTCCCAAGATCAAGCCCGAGCATCTGGCCCGCAAAGCGATCGTCTACCGGCTCTCCCACTTGTTCAACCAGGAGGCCAGATCGCGCCGCGCTTCTTCGACATTCCGGCGCTCGTAGATCCACCGCAACTCCGTTATCACGTCGTCGTCCTTCTTTCGCGGCGAGTGGTCGAGCGCATTGCGCAGGAAATGCACGTAGCAGCGCTGCCACTTGGCTTCCGGCAATACTTCCGGGATCGCTTTGCGAAGGCCGGCGTGATCGTCGCTGATCACGCAGACCACGCCCCGCAAGCCCCGCTGCTTCAGATCCAGTAGGAACTCTTTCCAACTGCTCTCACTTTCGCGATTCGCCACCTCCACCGCCAGCACGCAACCCCGGCCCTCCCAGTTGATTCCGATCGCTACTTGCACTGCCTGCTGCTGCTGATGCCGTCTTGCCGGACCTTCACCGATTGCACAAATTAGCACTATGCCGAATCTGACCATTACGCTGCCCAAGCCGTGGGTGATCCCCGTGGCGGGTCGTCAGCACAGGGCGGCGTAATCCTCGCCCCCTTGCTGCCAGAAATCGCACCACGGGATCGCTGCGTGAATGGCGAGCATCCCGGCGGGCTGGCAGGCTACTCTTTCGAACTTGCCGACCTGAAGTTGTGATCTGATGCGGGCATGGGAAAAATCCGCGCATCTCATGGTTATTTTCTCGACCTAGCGTCAGAGGAAGTCGCTTGCGGAAGCGGGTCCTCCTGACCGACCAGAACCTCAAAACTCTCGCTGTCCGCTATGACATTGACGACCCTCACTTTCCAGAACGGGGAGAAGAGGAGACCGTGATGCGGCCAGAAGACTTTGAGGACGATAGCTTAGGCAATGAATGCGGAGTGAAGGTTGCAAACGCGACCACCGATTGAAAACAATTCATCTTGGCTACTCTAAACGGATGCGCGAAACCTCGCTCTCTTCAGATCGTCGCACGCTTAACCGGCGGTAAACTAATCTTTAGATGGATGCTGATAAAAGGAACTCGGGCCGCAGCCAAGATCTCACCGCAGAAACGTCAAACGACGAGACTCAAAAGGTAAAGGTAAAGACGTTCCTGCGTAACAAAGCGACTACCTATACGGCCGAAATGATAAAGAGCCGCCGGGAATGGCTAGCGGAGCTTACACAGACCCATCTGAAGCATTTGGCGCATTTTTCGGAAGACCCCGAAGATTTTAAAGGGAAAATTGAATGCCCCATCGGTGTCGCTCATGTGCCCGTGGGGATTGCTGGTCCCCTTCGAATTAATGGTGAACACGCTCGAGGCGTTTTTTTCATCCCTATGGCAACCACCGAGGGAGCACTCATTACCTCTTATACCTTCGGTTCGAACATTATCACGCGATCTGGGGGAGTCAACGTCAAAATTCTGAAGGATGCTCTAAAATCGGATCCTACATTTGTTTTTAAGTCCTCGGCTCAAGCACAGTCTTTTGTCACCTGGATAGAAAGCAACTTTGGCAGGATTAAAGAGATCGCTGAAAAGACAAGCGGTCATCTACGCTTGATTAAAACAGTTCCGATGATTAATGGCCGTCGCGTGATCCTGTGTTTCCACTTCCAGACCGGAGATGCCCTCGGAATGAACATGGCTTACAAGGCGACTGATGTCGTATGTAAAATGATTCGGGATTCCGTAAACCCCGAGGAGTTCTGGCTGCATTCGAATTTCACAACGATCAAGAAAACTACGGCTGAGAACTTTATAAACGGATACGGGAAGTCGGCAATGGCGGATGTCACAGTTCCCCGAAGGTTGGTTGAACGGCTCAACACGACTCCTGAACAAATGGAACGATATTTTCTCCGGACCCTATTAGGTTCGGCTCAAGGGGTATTGTTCGGAATCAGTGCTCATATGGCGAACGCAATGACCGCCATAGCCATTGCCTGTGGACAAGATGCGGCGCTCGTTGCCAATACCCATTGCGCCAATGCCACGTGCGAAATGACCAAAGATGGCGACCTGTACTATAGCGCATATTTTCCCAGTATTTTCGCCGCGACCGTCGGAGGAGGAACTTCCTTCGGCACGGCGCGCGAATGCCTCGAAACACTCGGGTGTTATGGAAACGGCAAATCCAAACGATTCGCGGAAATCATCGTGGCCACGGCACTGGCTGGAGAAATTGGCCTCATGACTTCTCTCGTCAACGGTACCTATATTAATGCCCATGAGACATTTGGGAGAAATAGGCCACCACAGTAAAGGCGAACGATTCTGTGCCCTTTGGCGGTCTTGCTCCGGCGGCCAATTGTCGAGCGGCTGAAAAGATCGACATCGCGCCAACGAAGGTGCGTCAACTCGATCTCGCAACAGATGGTGTTAACGGCCAGCACGGCGGCGCAATACGCGACCAGCCATTCGTGTTTCGACGCGGCGGTTTCAAATAGCGGTTTTTTCTCGATGACGGTGAGTACTCTACCGATTGGCATCGTATTCTCTTTATCCGCTTAACATCCTCCGCAATAACGCTCCTAATTTTCCCCCTTTCATGTATTCGCGCGAGTACGCCGATTTCCATGTTAGGCCCGAAATCCTCGTCGCACGGCGGACGCGCTGACGTGCGCCTACATCTTCAGCGCGAATCCGAATGACGGGCTTCTTTTGGAAGAATTCCCTAGCGCCGATGGCAAATTGTGCTCAAGCTGGTGAGTGCGCTCTCTGCAACAAACGCGGGGCTTTCGTCATCCAAGGTAGATCGTAGCGGCCCAGTAAACGGCTTCCGGGCGAAATCTCGCCCGGATTTGGAAGCGCCCTCCCCCGCTTGATTTGAGTAATGCGGTCCTTTTCGAGGTTTTTGGCTTCTTTCCCGTCAGTTGTGTTCAAGGCCTCCCGGTAACGGATTCCGAATTGTCACGTCTATGTAACTTTATGAACGGATGTGGGAACGTGCGAAACGATGAGAATGTTGATTTGTATCTTGGCGCACATTTTCCCGGTATGGTCGCTGTGACCGTCGGAGGAGGAACTTCCTTCGGCAGGGACTCCGGTGTTATGGAAGCGTCAAATCCAAACGATTCGCGGAGATCATCGCGGCCCCGGGCAATGGATGGAGATACTAGCCTCATGACTTCTATCGTCAACGGTATACCGGGACTATTCCTCAATGCGCCAGATCTCAAAAGGAACGAATTAAAAAGTGTCCATCTGGCTGACACCTACAACGGCTCCAAGCTGCCGGTAAAATTCCTGACCGCTTCCGGATGGGGCCCTCTCTTAAATCTAGGCTACTTTGAATTAAAGCGATTACCATTTTTGATCGGCGGCTTAAATCCTTTTCAACGATATCTGGTTAAGAAATCGGTTGAATTGTTGGATCCCCAACCCAATGAATCGATCCTTGATCTCGCATGCGGGAACGGCTGGACAACGCAATTTATCGCTCAAAGTGGCTCTAAAACCACTGGACTAGATCTGTGCGAACCACATATTAAGTCTGCGCAAAGTAGCTTTGGCAAAGCGGGAAATATCAGCTTCATTCAAGGTGACGCGACACGTCTTGAAAATGTCGCGACTCCTAATAGCATTGATAAGATTCATTGTCTCGAGGCCGCTTTTCATTTTGGTCCGCAGGGAAGAAAAGCGCTATTACAGGGTGCTTTCCATGTACTTAAACCTGGTGGAACATTTGTTTTGGTCGATATTACCTGGAGGACGAATCATCCGGAACAAATTGATGATGTAGATCCCAAGAAAGGCTTTCGAGAAACATGGCACATGGAGCTATTTGAACCGTTCGAAAGGTACAGGAAAAATGCAAAGGCGATTGGTTTTGTCGAGCAACAAATTCTGGACTGGACCAAGCCAGTCATGCGAATTCTGAACTTTGCCGCTTTGACAATCTTCATGGGGCAGCATTCGCTGACCCGGAAAGCATTGGAAATCGCTCGGCCGGAATACTCTGCTATTACTGAACACGAGTGGAAATTGTTGCTCCACGAGCTTCGATTGCAACAAAGGGTGTCGGATAGATTACGTTACGCCGCTTATATATTCACAAAGCCATAGTACATGTATTTACGAGCTAAATTTTTTTCAGTCGCGCAACTACGGCCCCGATGAAGGTTATCACCTTTCCGAAGATCTTGTGGAAGCCGGGAGTCTGTGATCCTGACGGAAGACGGAATGGCGTGAGCGCAGGAGATTATTTAAGCGGCATTTCGGCGGCAGGGGCTCAAGCGCCCACATTGCTGGACGGGCGAACCTTAGCGAAGGCGAGTGTTGCCATCTGTGTTAACCGGAAGAGCATTGCATTACCCGGAGGTGCATCATACAGGAAAGAAACGGAGAGAGTCGCCCTCTAATACTTCCCCGAAGTACGCATGCCCGTCGCTCGCGACTCGCGCCGAGAAATACGATAATTCGAAATCCCCATAGCTCACGCGTTTTTCCGCGCTGCTGCAGTTAACCGAAATCGCAGCGGGGCCGAAAATCGAAACATCCGCCTCGGCGCTTGATTTTCGAGCCGGTGTGCGTCCGGTTAATTAACCGGGAGCGCAGCGAGTTAGAAATCGGGACACCGGGGTTGCCAAACGAACTCTCGGCCGATTAATTTAGCCGGTTAAATAGCGGTCACGCTTGATCTCTCTGGCCGTCTGTGTCAACGAGCCGTTGTGCTCAAACAGCGCAAAGGATATCAGAGGGAGACGCCTTGGCTAGTTATAGGCCGGCGCGCTTCATAAGCTTCAAGAGACGCGTCATCCAGCGCGCATAGCGTACAGAATCGATTGGTCCGAATGGTGCGATTGGGATCAGTCGCTCGACTGCAACTGTTTGGCTGTAAGTGTATTTTAGAATTCCCTCGGCGCCATGCCGCGGGCGTAAGCCGGATTCCTTCATGCCGCCGATGGGCGAATCCACCGATCCCCATGCCGCGGCATAGGCTTCGTTGATATTGACGCTGCCAGCGCGGATGCGCCGCGCTAGGCGCGCGGCCCTGCGGGCGTCGCAGCTCCAGATGCTGGCGCTGAGCCCGTAGCGTGTGGCGTTGGCGAGTTCTACGGCCTCGTCTTCACTGGCAAACCGGTAGACCGACACCACCGGACCGAAAGTCTCTTCACCATACACCAGCATGCCAGGCTGTACGCCGGTCAGAACGGTAGGCTCGTAAAATAGCGGCCCCAGATCGGAGCGGCGTCGGCCGCCGGCGATCAGCGTCGCGCCCTTTGCCAGCGCGTCGGCGACGTGCGCCTCCACGCGCTGGAGCTGGCTAGCGGTGGTGAGCGAGCCCATTGAAGCCGAGTAGTCGAGGGCCGCGCCTAGCTTCATGTCGCGCGCGCAGGCAGCAAAGCGACTCAGGAAACTGTCAAATATCGATTCGTGTGCATAAATGCGTTCTATGGAGACGCAGACTTGTCCGGCGCCGCAGAAGGACGCGCGGACAGCACCTTCCACAGCGTCATCGAGGCGGGCATCGGCGAGCACAAGCATCGGATTCTTCCCGCCCATCTCCAGCGAGCAGCCGATTAGACGTCCGGCCGCCCACTGACCTACTATCTTTCCGGTCTCTCCGCTGCCCGTGAACATCACGTAGTCCACCAAGTGCGTGAGGGCAGCTCCAACGCGCGCTGCCTCGCCAGTCACGATTGCAAAGACGTCGGCCGGCAGTCCAGACTCGCGGAGCAGCTGCATGGCCCAGAGCGCCGTGAAACCGGCTTGCAAGTCGGGCTTAAGCACGCCTGCGTTTCCCGCCATGAGCGCGGGGATGGCATCGGTGATTGCCAAAGTGAGCGGATAATTCCAGGGCGCCAGAAATCCCACGACACCTATGGGCTGGCGCAATTCGAAGGTCTTGGTCAAAAGCGGAAGCGCGCCCTTACGACGGTGGGGTCGCAGCAATGCTTCCGCGCGTCGGGCGTAGTAACGGGCCACCGCGGCGGTATCGAGAACCTCCTCAAACGCGTGGAGCCTGGTTTTGCCGGTTTCCAGTTGAATCAGATCCAAGATCTCATTCTGGCGTTCGAACAGGAGGTCGTGAAAACGAAGGAAGATGCGCGCTCGCTCCCGGAACGACATGTCCTCCCAGCCGCTTTGCGCTGTTCGCGCGCGGGTTACGGCGAGTTCCACGTCGTGTTCATCGGCGGCAGGAAGATAGCCGAGCACTTCGCCGGTGAACGGCATTTCGACGGGAACGGTTGCCGGTTTGTTCGGAGCCGCCACCAGTGCGGCGAGATGCGCCGTTATTTCCCGAGCGAAGACTCGCACTTGAAGATGATAACGAGTTGGCGCGATGGGGGAGTCCCTCCCCCAGACCGGGAGGCTCTGCCCGGCGGTGCCGTGCGACCTAAAGGGACCGCCTAGCGCCCGGCGCTTCCCGCATCTCCCGGTGCGACCGTAGCTGAAGCCGTTCTGCCGCAAGGCCATCAGACGGCGACTTCGAGTTTGTTAAGTGAGTGCGAGCATAACAGGGTGGCGCGGCTGGTCGAGAAAGCGCGCGGCGTCGAGGCGCGGCTTGGGTATCTCGGCCATGTGCTGACGGAAAACCGCAACGGTTTGATCGTCGATGCCCGGCTGACGCAGGCCACGGGCACAGACGAACGCGAGGCCCCAGTCGACATGTTGAGCCAGAAACTCGCCAGGCGCGTCCCCTTGGGCGCCGACAAGGCCTACGATACCGGTGACTTGTGGAGCAGTTGAGGGGCATGAATGTCACCCCGCATGTGGCGCAGAACGATGCGAACCTCCGTAGCGCGATTGACGGAGGGACCACCCGCACAAGGGCTATGCTGTCAGCCAGCGCAAGCGAAAGCGCGTGGAGGAAGTGTTGGCTGGATGAAAACGATGGCACTGCAGCGGAAAACGCGCTTCCTCGGACCGGAGAGAACGAGCTGGATGTTCACCTTGGCGCACCGCAGCGTACAACCTCGTGAGGATACGCAATCTTCAGGCAGTTACCGGATATGGACAAGTGTGTCCAAAGGGCGGAAACATCCCTTCGGACACAGGAAAACCTCTTAACCCTCAGCCCGATAGCCTCAAGCGCGCACTGTCACAACCCATCCACTCTGCTTTGCAACGAAAGTGAATCCGAAAGAGGCGCTTTTCATCACCCTGCTATGAGCTTACCATGACCCCATTTGGTCTCTCCGGCCTGCTGAACGGAATCGCTTCCGTTAGTTTTGGGCTCTTCGTCCTATTGATGAGTGCGAATCGCAAGATTGGCAGAATTTGGTTTTTATGTTCTCTGGCGGTCGGTGCCTGGTGCTTTGGAGGGATGTGGATCAGTTGGGCAAAAACCGCAACCGAAGGCTTATTGGCCTGGCGTTTGGCATATGCTTTCGGAGTCGTATGGATTGCTCCTCTTTTTTACCATTTCGTTTGTACCTTCCTTGACCTTCGACGGAACCGATCCATTACGCTTCACTATTTCATAGCACTCGTTTTCCTTTTGACTATCCCAACCTCTCTGTTTTTCTCTCGCGTCAGATGGGTCTTCCATTCCCTCTATTATGTCCTTGGCGGTGCACTATACCCCGTCTATTTCGCCTGGTGGATCACCCTCGTTGTGTTTAGCCATTATGAATTGATTCGGGCGTATCACACAGCCTCGCCGGGCAGGAAAAATCAAATAAAGTATTTCTTCTTCGCTACAGCGATTGGATTTGCGGGAGGGAGCATCGCCTATTTTCCCGCATTTGGTATTGATATTTACCCATGGGGAAATTTTGTCATCGTCCTTTATCCGCTGATCATGTCGGTCGCCATCGTAAAGCATCGTTTGATGGATATCGAATTGGTGGCGCGTCACACTTTAACGAAATTGCTCGCTTGGGGCGTGATTGGACTTCCGTTTGTCATTGGCATGATCATGGGTCATTTCCTAAGCAGCCGTCCCGCGTTTCTCTATCAACGCCCGCCTTGGGACCTGCTCCTCGTCGCCGTTAATTATTCGTTGGCATTGACCCTCCTGCGCAACTATGGGGACCCGCTGTGCGACCGGCTCCGCTGGGTGTTCACGCTTCTAGGTACCTGGACGTTGACCGTTCTGCTGTTAACCAGCTTGCCCTACAGCTCGTCTCGTGTCATCTTCCGCAGCGGTTACGCTGTTGGAGCGTTTCTGTTGCTGGCGTTTTTTTCATTCTGGGAGCAATTCTTTCAGAACGCCAAGGATCGGTTTTCAACGATTGTGCGCAACGGCTTAAAGTGGACTGTTTTAGCGATGGCGGCATTTTCGGTGTTGACGCCTTGGATCATCCGCGGCCTGGCATTTGATCCCAGCCATCGTCTGGCCGCCCGGGAGATGCCGGGGCCGCTTTATGGCATTTTCGGCATATGGTTTGTAGTGTCTCTCGTCTGCATTGGTCTGTGGTCCATTCAAGCCATCCGCCGACTCCCGGAGCAAACGTCCCGATCCCAGAAAATGTGGATCATGGCATCATTGATCTCCGCTACGGGCGGGGCCGCGAGCTATTTTCTCTTTGTCATTAGCCAAGTCAGCCGGGATTATCATGCGCCCATGGTCGTCGTCATGTGTTTTTGCCTCACGGCCGCCTTGTCTCACCGGATGAAAAGGACTGCTCAGCCGATCGATTTTCGTCACGGGGCGATAATTCTGGTCGTTCCTTTCGCGGCGGGTGCGATGCTGACCTATTCCTTGGTGGCGCGAGGCCTCGCTGCCTTTCTGCTGGCTGTTTTTGCCGCTACCATCGTGAAAGAGAGCGAGGGGTCTATCCAGGCTGTTGTCGATCGGCTCTTCAAGGACAAATTTCGCTACCTCGTAGAAATCGAACGCCTCGGTGACGACATTTACCGACGCACCAATCTTTCCGAGCTTTTGCGCGGCTTGGCGCGCGACCTGGCGGAAAGTGCCCGCATGTCCTGGGTCGGGGTATGGCTCATGGACATCACAGCTGGGGCCTTTCAGCTCCAGCGGGCATCCGGATTTGCCAGTGAAAACGACGTACCTCATCATTTATGGACTACGTCCTTTGGCGCTGTAAGCCCGCTGATCAAACGCTTTGAGTTTGACAAAACGCTTTTGCTTTCGGATGAAACAGCTCAGGATGAGGAACGGGACGCGGCGCAGGAACTGGCTCGCTGGGGCATCGCGGCTGCGTTGCCGATGTATTCGGGCGACAAATTTGTCGGATTCATCGGGTTCGGACCCAAACTCCGTCAGGAGGCTTTCCACAGCGCCGATATCACCACGCTGTCCGACCTGGGCCGCAAAGCCGAGCGCGCGATCGCGCAAGCCTACATGCTCTATCAACAGGCCAAGATGTTGGCCAAGTTGTCCCACGATATCTTGAATTTCATCAATCCCCAGACATTGGCGATCGAGGAATTGGCTCAGCATTGCGGCCCTGTAAGCGCGGACCAGAAAAAGCATTTAAAGACGCTCTGGAAGCAGAAGGACCTGATCGAAGAGAGCATTCGTGACCTGCTGGAGTTGGAGCGCCTGGTCGCGTTGCGAATGGAGGGCAAATGGCGCATGCGCGAGTATCACCTCGGTGAACTCGTTCAGGCGTCCATCGCCGCCTATCAGGCTAAGGCCGAGGGCCGGGGCGTGGTTCTTGAAGCCTCTCTCTCGCCTTGCCAGGACGGCATCGGGGACCCTCGCTCGATTCGCCGCATCATTGATAACTTAGTGATCAATGCTTTGAAATTCACCCCAACCGGCGGCCGGATTCTCGTGCAGGTCCAGCCAGCCGGAGCAAATTTGCGATTGACGGTCAGCGATATGGGGGCCGGCATTCCCGCTGAGGATCTTCCGCGAGTCTTCGATCCGTTTTATCAAGGGTCCAATCATCCTGGGCTGGTTCAGGGCACGGGTATCGGCTTGTCCAACGTCAAGGAATTTGTCAACCTGCACAAGGGTTCGCTCCGCGTCGATTCGGAATTGGAGCACGGAACAACGTTCGTCATCGAGTTGCCTTCCATTTCCCGAGTTCAAGAGTTTGATGCGGCGATGGTAGATCCGGAAACGCTGGCTAGGAAGGCGGCATAAGGAGGCAGAGGTATGGCTGAGCGACCGCACGTGTTGTACGTTGACGATGAAAAAGGGATTACCGACCTGATGACGGTGGCCCTGGGCTCTGAAGGTTTCGATGTCACGGTGGCTAACGACGGTCAGGCGGCTATCGAGGCTCTTTCCGGAAAACCGAAAATTGACGCGATTGTATTGGATTACATGATGCCCAACTTTGACGGGCTGCAATTCTTAGAGAGTATCAGCCAAAATCCGGAACTGCACGCCATCAAGGTCATTTTGTGTTCGGGTGCGTTCGCCGATCAGGCGGAGTGCTGGGACCGACTGGGAGGATCGATGCGCTCCATTGTCAACGGCTGCGTGCAGAAGCCTTGCGACGGCCCAATGCTCGCCAAGGCCATTCATGCAGCGCTGGGAACGCCCTCGCGGCCCGCCGCAGCCTCGTTTCTCGATGAAGCGGACGAGGCGCCGCCTCTGAGCATGCCGATTTCTGACGGCGCCGTTCGCATGCTGATCGTGGAAGATGACAACGTCTTTGGTCCCGCAATCACGGAAAAGTTGCGAAGCCACGGCTACGGCGTTGGTTGGTGCATGACGTGCAAAGCCATGCGTGAGTTTATACCGAAACGGGCCCTGCGATTGCCTTTTGACATTCTTCTATTGGATCTGGCGTTGCCTGATTGCTTTGGTTCTGAAATCATTCGCGAATTAGCCCTGGATCCTCGTTCTTCCGGGCTCAAAATCGTTATCATCACCGGCCACCTGGCCCCGGGCGAGGAGGAGACGTTCCTCAGTCAATTGGAGCCGGAGGCCCGGGCATTGGTCGCCTCCATCTTGATTAAACCCTACGAGTGGGATTCACTTTTGGCGACCATTGCCCAAGTGGCGGCAAAGCTTCCCAAATAACCTTATGCGCATCCTACACGTCGAGGACGACGACACGTTTCGAAAGTCGGTGAAACAGGGTCTCAAGGAGTCCGGTTTCGCTGTAGACGGCGCCTGCAATGCCAAAGTACGCCCGGTAATGCATGGCGTAACCTTGATCGCCAAAAGGCGGAAGCGAATAATCGAGATGAACACTCCGGAGGGGGTAGTATTATGAAAGCCCAATCAACCAGCAAGGGTGCGACTGCCTTCCGCGTCTCGGTCGTGCTCTTCCTCATTGTGGCTGCTTCGTTTCCTGCTTTCAGCCAGCAGACGGATGTGCCGCAGTTCGATCTCTTTACCGGGTACACGTTCCTCGATAGCCCGCACCTCGGCCAGTTCGAGAATGGATTCCATGCCCAACTCGGATACCAGGCCCGAACGTGGCTTTCACTGGGATTCGACTACAGCGTTTCCACGGGCGATTCCACGCTCGTGCCCAACTTACTGCCACTCTCTTTGCAGCAGCAGATCGCCGCGCAAATCGCAGCCCTCCAAGCGGTCGGACAGCTTCCGCCCGGATATTCCCTAATGGTGCCGGCCACATCTGTTACCCAGACCTTTGCGTTGGGACCGCAATATTCCTATCGGCATTTCAAAAGGCTCACCCTGTTTGCCCGGCCGTCACTCGGCGCGGTACGCGAAGTGGCCACGCCGCACTTTCGCGATCCCTTTGCCGCGGCAGTGGCAATGCAACTCGCACCTTCCGGTAAAAAATTGGACTGGACCGGTTTTTACGGTTTCGGCGGCGGCGTCGATATCATCCTGTCGCGGCATATATCGTGGCGCACGCAGGCCGACTTGGTCTGGGACCACCTGTTCAGCGATGTGCTGCGGGATGGCCGCTGGACTGTTCGGTTCTCGGTGGGCCCCGCCTTCAATTTCGGCAGGAATATTGCCGGATCGAAATAGCCGGCGCGAGCCTCTATTCCGAATAGTCTTATCGGGTTGACTCAGCATACCCCAACAGATAGTGTGGTGACGTGCCCCGGCCGTCATTCCCGAAAACACTGCGGGAGTTCCAGAGCCAGTTCGCAACGGAGGAAGCTTGCCGAGCCTATTTAGCCAAGTGCAGATGGCCGGACGGTTTTGTGTGCCCACGCTGCGGGCACGGACAGGCCTACGCACTGCGCTCGCCACGGCTGTGGCAGTGTTGCCGGCTGCCGGTACCAGGCTTCGGTGACGGCCGGAACGGTCTTGCACCGGACAAAGGCTCCCCTGACGGTCTGGTTTTGGGCGGTATATTTGATGACCACTGACAAGCGTGGCCTCTCGGCACTCCTGCTACAGCGGCAGTTGGGGTTGGGGAACTACGAAACGGTATGGATGATGCTCCATAAGTTCCGACGTGCGATGGTGAACTTCAGCCGCGAGCCGATGCGCGGCGATGTAGAAATCGATGACACCTGGATCGGGGGCACTCAGGCTGGATTGCGTGGAAGCCGGCAAATCAAAGGAAGGAAAGCAGCTCTGGTCCTGGTGGCGGTGGAGAAGCACGACCAGTCATCCGGGGCGCGTTTGCATGGAAGTCATCCCGGATTTCAAGGCCGCCACCCTGCTTTCTTTCCTGAAAAAACATGTGGTGCAGGGGGCCACTGTCTACACCGGCGGGCTGAAAAGCTACGCCGGGCTTCAGGAAGCAGGCTACAAGCATATGCCTCGCATCCAGCCCGCTCGCTCCGCCCTGCGAAAGGGCACTAAGTCGGTCGTGCCCTTGGCGGACCGCGCGATCGGCAACCTGCAACAGTGGCTGATCGGCGCCTACCACGGCGTCAGCAAGGATCCACTGCAGGCATACCTCGACGAGTTTGTATTCCGGCATAATCGCCGCAAACAGCCGATGGCTGCCTTCCAAACGCTCCTCGGCCTTGGGGCCGCCCGCCAGCCGATCGGATACAAACAGTTCCGAGGGGCAGCCGACATTTCAGGCAAAACCGGGCCAACTGCGCCACCACAACCTATTGGGCCTAGCTGAGTTAACCGGATAAGCAGGAGTCATCTAAGCGAGCAAGAACGGTGAGGTGTACGGAATCTTACTTCGAAACCCGCGTGAATACACACGGCCGGTTTAGAGTGTTGCTATCAGGAGAGGCAAAGCCGGAGTAGTCAGCCGCCTCGGAGGGTTCGCGATTGCAGACAATCACTTTCCGCGTCCGTTCTTGCATTTGCGCTGGATTGCTCTTCGCATCCGGCTTAACCGCCCAGCAGTCCAATATATTCCAGGGAAGCGTACCGGGCGGTCCTGCCTCGCCTACGCCCCTTGCCCTTGGTCTGGAGGATGCCATACAGCGGGGGCTGAAGTTCAATCTCGGCCTGCTCGAAAGCCAAACCGCCAGCCAGACCTCTAGAGCCGAGCGGATCCAGGCGCTCTCCGCGCTTCTCCCTCGGGTCACCGGCACTCTCTCCGAGACCGAGCAGCAACTGAACCTCAAGACACTCGGATTCAACTTCGCGCCCAATCCTTACCTGAGCATTCCTTCCATTGTCGGCCCGTTCCGTTACAGCAACGTCCAGGCGAATGCCTCCGCCACGGTCCTCGACTGGAATGCCAGGAGGAATCTCAAATCGGCACGGGCCAATGAGCAGGCGGCCGCTCTATCCATCCAGGGCGCGCGCGATCTCGTGGTACAGGCGGTTGCGAACGCTTATCTGCTGGTCATCGCCGACGCGTCCAGGGTTGAAGCGGTCACGGCCCAAGTGGACACGGACCAGGCTCTCTACAAGAAAGCTCAGGACCAGCGTGCCGCCGGCGTAGTCCCCGGCATCGACGTGCTGCGCGCTCAGGTACAACTGAAGACGGAGCAGCAGGTGCTTCTGGCGCAGCAGAATCAGCTTGACACTGACAAGCTGGCGCTCGGGCGAATCATCGGACTCGCGCCGGATCAGGTATATCACCTCGCCGATAGCGTGCCTTTCTCCCCACTCGCCGGAATCACCCAAGAGCAGGCTCTGCGCACCGCCCTTGAACAACGCCCAGACTACCAGAGTTCCAGGAAACTCGTCGAGGCCGCGCAGCAGGCCGTGGCGGCCGCGCGAGCCGAATGGTATCCCACTGTGGACGTCAATGGATTCTACGGTGTTACGGGTCCGAGCTTCGCCAACTCGCATGGTGTTTTTACCGTCACCGGCGCGGTGAACTTCAATATTTTCACCGGCGGGCGGATCCACGCGGACATCGAAAAGGCCAGGGCAACACTCCAACAGCGTTCCGACGAACTTGCCGACCTGGGCGGCCAGATCGAGGTTGAGGTGCGCGACGCCTTTCTCAATCTCCAGTCCGCCGCCGACCAAGTGACCGTCGCACGGGACAACCTGGGATTGGCAAATCAGACCCTCAGCCAGTCGCGCGACCGCTTCTCCGCCGGCGTCACCGACACCGTCGAGGTGGTGCAGGCGCAAGGAGCCGTAGCCACCGCTAATGACAATCTGATTGCGGCGCTTTACGCCCACAATCTGGCCAAGGTCTCCCTCGCACGGGCTCTGGGTATGGCCGAGCAGGGGATCAGAAAGTTCATCGAGGTGAGGTAAATGGCCGAAACAACCCCTCCCGATCAAAAGACGGAGAGTCTTTCCTTAAAGCCGAGGAAGAGGCCCAGACGCCGCTACTTGCGATTTCTCATCCCACTCGTCATCCTGGCGGCGCTGGCCGTCGCCGGCTACGAGCTATTGAAATATTTCGGCACGTACGAATCCACAGACGACGCCCAGGTGGATGGCAACATCGTTCCGATCAGCGCCCGCATCACCGGCCATAACACTGACGTTTTGGTGGAGGACGCGCAGGTCGTCAAAGCCGGCGACATCCTGGTGAAGATCGATCCGCGGGATTATGAAGTAGCCGTGGCCCAAGCGGAAGCGAATCTTGCGGACGCGGAGGCGGCCTTAGCAAGTTCCCGCATCAACGTTCCGATCGTCACCACCAACACGCAGAGCGCCCTCGAGACCGCTCGATCGTCTCGCGATGAGGCGGAAGCCGCTGTCACCAACGCCCGGAAGCAGTTGGACGCGGCACAGGCTCGCCTGGAAAACGCCCAGGCTCAGGTGGTCCAGGCTGAGGCCGATTACAAGAAAGCCGCAGACGATGCCGAGCGGTACCGCAAGCTCGTCGTGCAGGATGAAATCTCGCAGCAGACATATGACCAGGCGGTGCAAACGGCAGCCGCGGCCAAGGCCACCATAGACGCCCGGAAGGCCTCGGTAAACGAGGCGCGTCAAAATGTAGCGGCGGCGGAAGCTGCCGTGCGGCAAGCCGAAACCAGAATCCCGACGGCAATCGCTTCGATCCAGTCAGCCATGACGAGGCCTCAACAGATTGCCCAGACGGAGGCCAATACGAAGGTGGCTGCCGCTCGGGTCGCGCAACAGCGCGCCGCGCTCGATCAAGCCAAGCTGAACCTTAGCTACACCATCATTCGCGCGCCCGCTGACGGAATCATAGGCAAAAAGACCGGCCAGGTTGGCCAGAACGTTTCGCCCGGCGAAAGCGTCATGGCCCTCGTTCCCCTGGAGGACATCTGGATCACCGCCAACTTCAAAGAGACGCAGCTCCAGCGCATGAAACCGGGCCAGAAGGTGACCTTCACGGTCGACGCGTACGATCACGAATACCACGGGCGCGTCACCGGGATCGGAGGCGCCAGCGGCTCGCGTTTCAGCCTTCTGCCTCCGGAAAATGCCACGGGCAACTACGTGAAAGTGGTGCAGCGCATTCCCGTCCGTATCGATCTCGATCCCGGAGAGAACCAGAACCATCGCCTGCGGCCGGGAATGTCAGTCAGTCCCAAGGTTTTCCTTAACCGATAACTTCGAGTGAAGATATGGCCGAAACGACCGAAACAAACGAAACAACGGTGGCGCCGCCTCCGGAGACGTGGACGCCCAAGTTCAACCCGTGGCTCATAGCCGTCGTGGTAGCGATGGCCGCGTTCATGGAAGTGCTGGACACCAGCATCGCCAATGTCGCGTTGCCGTACATCGCAGGCGGCCTTGGCGCCAGCAATGACGAAAGCACCTGGGTGCTCACCTCCTACCTGGCGGCGAATGCCGTGGTTCTTCCGATCAGCGGATGGCTGGCGGTCCGGTTCGGCCGGAAGCGCTTCTTCATCCTCTGTATCCTTCTCTTCACCGTAAGTTCGGTATTATGCGGCTCGGCCCCAAGTCTGGCCGTGTTGATCGTGTTCCGCGCCCTGCAGGGCGCGGGCGGCGGGGGGCTTCAGCCGATGGCTCAGGCGATCCTCGCCGACACCTTTCCGCCGCAGAAGCGCGGCCTCGCGTTCTCGTTGTACGGAATCACCGCTGTGTTGGCGCCAACCATCGGTCCGACCCTCGGTGGGTGGATCACCTATAACTACTCCTGGCGGTGGATCTTCTATATCAATCTCCCTGTTGGCATTCTGGCCGTCTTCCTTGTGTCCCGTTTGGTAGAGGATCCGCCGTATCTCCGTCAAAGGAGGGGCGCCGGCGTCCGCCTGGACTATATCGGGCTGGCGTTTCTAGTTCTCGGCATAGGCACTCTTCAGGTTGTGTTGGACAAGGGCCAGGAGGATGATTGGTTCGGTTCGCACTACATCCTCATACTTTCCGCGATCTCGGCAGTTTGTCTCATTTCCCTGGTTATCTGGGAGTGGTTGCACCGGGATCCGATTATGGATCTCCGGCTGTTCAAGAACTTTAACTTCGCAATGGCGAACCTGATGATGTTTACGCTGGGCGTCGTATATTTCAGCAGCCTGGTTCTGATACCGCAATTCCTACAAACTCTGCTGGGATATACGGCGGAGTTAGCCGGACTGGTTCTTTCGGCAAGCGGAGTTGTACTGTTGATGGCAATGCCAATTGTGGGCCAGCTCTCCGGCAGAATTCCGGCCAAATACCTGATCGCTTTTGGCTGGGGCGCCATGGCGATTGCGATGTTCGTGTCCACCAGACGCATCGATCTGGATATCAGCTTTCCGGTGGCCATGTGGCTGCGGGTAGGGCAGGCCGCGCCGCTGCCATTTCTGTTCGTTCCGGTTACCCTTGCGAGTTATGTGGGAATCTCCCCACAAAAGAGCAACGATGCCGCGGGGTTGATCAATTTCATGCGCAACATCGGCAGCAGCGTAGGAACCTCGATGGTTACCACGCTCCTCGCGCGGCGGTCGCAATTCCACCAGGGAAGGCTGTCGTCCTACACCACGAACTATGATCATGTCTTTCGGGATCAGGCGGAGGCGCTCAGCCGGCAACTGGTCCACTCGGGAACCAGCCCCGCCGATGCGCTCAATCAGGCGCATGGAATGATCTACCAATCGATGCAGAACCAGTCGCTGCTGCTTTCCTATATGGACGCCTATAAGGTGCTCGCCATTGGCGCCGCAATCATGTTTTTCCTCTCCTTCGTGATGCGCAGGAATGATCCATCCGGAGGCGGAGACGTGGCCGTGGGCTGAGCCCGCCATGACCGCCGGGGAGATCCCGTAGCGTGGGCCTTCCAGGAGGCGTAGAGTTTAAGGAGGAACCATGGTTCGGCTGGTTACCATTGAAAGGGAGTACGGGTCGGGCGGCGCAGACATCGCCCGCGAGGTGGCGGATCGTCTGGGCTGGAAGCTTTGGGATCAATTGCTGACCGAAGAGATTGCCCGCCTGATGGATTGCCCCAGCCGGGCCGTGGAGGAGCACGAAGAGAAGCGGGATTCGCTGCAGTATCGCCTGTTCAAGTCTTTCATGCGGGGTAGTTTTGAAGGAACTCTAAACGCTCCCCGCCTGAAAATGGTGGACGCCGATTGCATCCGCCAGATGGCTCAGCGGGTGGTGCGTTCCGCAGCCGAGCAGGGGAACGGGGTCATCGTCGGACGTGGTTCGGCTTACTACTTGAGCGATCGTCCCGACGCTTTCCACGTTTTCGTCTACGCCTCCTTTGACGAGAAAGTACGGCGCCTGCAAGCCAAAGGGAAGACCAAATCCGAAGCGCTCGAACTGGCGGAAACAGTGGACCGCGACCGCGCCGAGTACATCAAAAAGTACTTCGACGTGGAGTGGCCCGAGCGTCACTATTTCCATCTCATGGTCAACACCGGCCTCGGAGACAATATCGCCGTCGAGACGATCCTCCACTCCGTATCGATCCTGGAGCGTCGGGCGGGCTGACCCGTAACAGCCTACCGGTTGATCGTTCTCCGCGCGCTCTCCACCTACCCGTAAGGCCAAAATACTCATGCGGCACGGCTGCAGCGCTTGAGTAACCCTCCGAGACGCTCTCGACAGCGGATCGCGCCCCGGGGAGCCGGCGTACCTGGAGCAGAAACAGCGAATAGTAAGAGATTGTTTTTTGCCCTGATAGTTTCTTTCTTGGTGATAATGCTCCACGAAATCGGACACGACACGCCGTAGCGAGTTCTCTCCAAAAAGGATCAGCTGATGAGTGCAGATGAGTACAGATAAGCGGAAAACAGCGATTGCGAGCACGCCATGAATTGGGGGGAATGTTGAGTTAAGCTACTTGAGCTCAGCCACTTACGGGAGCGAGAGCTCCCCGCCGCTGCTTTGGAGCATCCTTTCCACCATTACCAAGTAGAAAAGCCTGCCTCGGTCCCACCCGCCCAGCCAGCACACGCGCCATCCATTGATGCGCTCACCTAGCATAGCCGCGGTTCTGAGGTGCAGGAATTTGGTTTCACGATTCATGCTTTCTACCTGCTTTCTTGGGGGAACGGTTGCTGGAATCGAATAGACGGTAGCGGCGTGCAGAACCGACGAAACTCTGGCATCAGGTAGTGGACGCACTTTGGCAGTCATGTCAACGGAGAATTCTCGCGCCCCAACTTTCATCACGACTCTGCGGCGCACGATCAGGAGCACGTCGTCTTTGGGTGCGGCGTTAGGCGTCGGAAAGGGAATAACTTTGGAGGTCATGCCATGACACATTACCTCCGCCTCTACCGGCGCCACGGGACTATTCTGGGAGCTTCTGGGTCTCACTCAGCTTGCAGAAAATCCTATCCAGCTGCGTCGGTTCCTCATCGGATAATTTCGAGAGGTCAGCGGTCTGGTATACACAGTGCGGGCCCCAGCCGTCATTGCCGGACCGAACAGTGTTCCTGCAATAGCCGAATGACCGATTCCCTTTGCCCCGCCGGAAGGAGCGGAGGCTTGGCACCCCGGGTAAGAAAAGGCAGATGCCTTTTCATTTTTATGACGAGCGTGGAATCCTCGGTTACCCGGCAGAACTCAATCTTCCCCCACCGGGCCAGTCCCCAGTACAGCCAGATCCCGCTTTCCCGAACCTGCAACCGCCCTGAAGCCAGGATCGTGGACAAGATTGCGCATGAGATGAATATGGGGCCGAATAGAGTCCATCCCCACAATCCCAATGCCAGCGACGCGGCGGCGTCTACCAGCCAGAGCGTCCTCATAGGGTGGGGGCCACAGTCCAGAAGGACACGGCCGGCGGCACGTAAGCCCAAGAGCCAAAGGACCAGGGACAAAATCATGCCGAGACCCGCGAGGAAAACGCAAGCAAGGCGGAACGACTCTCCAAGAGAGCGGTGAAAGAGAGACGAAATCAGTAGGCCAATCAGCAAGCTGCCAATCGCCAGGATAGCGATGCAGACCAAGAGGTTGGCTGCGCCCCGATGCCGAGCCGTGGGAGTCATCCTGCGCCTCCGCAGACCATTGTAGTCATTCATGCCGGCGAAGGCAGGCGAACAGTTCTGGCTCCAGAACGGCGGTTGTGGACTTTTTTCAACAGCTGGGGGCGTTCCCCACCGCCGCCGCGGTTGTCGCAATCAGGGCTACTGCGGGGGAAGCCTTGCCGTGCAACTGGCTAAGGCCAGAGGCGCGACACTCCAAGACACAGATAGATTGCGCCATGCAACAACAACCGAGTCACGTGCACAGACGAGCGCCCGACGACGCTACCGATATCTTGACTTAACGCCGCGCTATATGGAAACCGTCACGGAGGTTCATGTGTGGGATCCCAAATTGACATAGTCTATGTTGAGACCATCTCTCGTGGTGTCGTTGCGCCAGACTGCGCGTTCGGCATATCGACAGCCGCTGGCAGTTTAGCCGTTGTCGTCGCATTGCCCGATCGCGGGCGCCAATCACGAGATGGCGATGGCTTTAGCTTTCGAATGGGCCAGACGTTCTACAATTTGGATGACATCTCCGCTCACCTGCAAGGCGAAGCCGCCGCCGGTTCCGACGAATTTGATGCGATGCGCATCGATCATTTGCCAGCTGTTGGCGCCCGTAACCTCTTTATTCGGTTCGTCCACGATCCAGCCTTCATAGAACACAAATTGGGCCTGACTACTCGGATCGGTGAACGTGTACATCCCATACTCCTGCGTGACGGTCTTGGTCGCTGAACCGATCTGAGAGGCCTGGTAGGTTGAGCGCTTAGTTGTAACGGAGAACTGCTGAGGCGCCTTAATGACGCATAGCGTGGAGTCCTTTATCCGTTTCTGCGAGAGCGTCCATCCCTTGGGAATGGTCAATGTGTAGGTCGGTTTGTCAAAGGAAAAGTTGCTGGGAACTCTGATTCCACGGAACGCTTGCGGACTCTCGATGGGCTGGCCTTGCTGGTTCTCCCGATCCGCAGTTTCGGGTTTCTCGGCGCCGACGTTTTCGTTGCTCCCGGTGACGGTGACCCCCTTGATGCCACAGTTGCGAAGTGCTTGGGCAAGGATGGCCACAGCCGAACCTTCCGCGGGAGTGTATTGCCCGTTGACAATGACGGCGGGTGTGAGTTTGTACTTGGCCGCCATGCAGAAATTCAAACCAATGTTTGAGAGTAGACCCTTGGCGGTCAGCCCATTCTCATGGAACCACTTGGCGATGCAATCGGCAGCCATATAGTCGCCCCTCATTTCGAGATTGCCTTCGCCATCTCCGTGCGCCGTAATTCCGATCTTGGATGTGGCTGCGACGATCCAGGTGAGCATCGACTTGGCATAATCTTGCTTTTGAGCCTTCGAGATGTGATCCATCGGCGCCGAGAGGGCCAAATAACCGAAGCTCGCATCCAACAGGTCGAGCTTGCGGCTGGGACTGAAAACCATGACTGGATCGCGGTCATTGCCCGTCGCCGCGCCGTTTGTTAGGGAGATGCCGGCATCTGTTTGCTTGAGGACATAGCCGTTGAAGTTCTGTGGCCTTTGAGTGATCAGAAGATCTCTAAACCTACTGAAAACGCTAGAATTATGGTCATCGACGATTAGGGGGATTGTTTTGTTCCCGAGCATGCTTCTGCGGTTGATTATCATCTCGGCAAATTTTCGGATAACACTCCCGGCCCCCCCTGGAAGATTACCTCGCCATTCTTAAAATGGTCTAGCAGCTTGAATGTGGTCCCTTCCCAGTTATCCATGAAATCCAAGACAATCAGCGCCTTCTTGCCGACGACGCACTTTTTCTGGTGCTCGATTTGATACTGGCAGTACGTGAGAATCTCCGCAGGAAAGTCGTAGCTAGTGGCTTTCGTGATGTGGAGGTCGCAATAGCGTTCGTAGGCGGGCATGGGATTAATTTTATATGCAAAATGGGCCTAAAACACGTTGCATCCATTTCGATACCCGAATCGGAATTCGGAAACGTTCCGCTCGCCGCAGGCTTGGTCGCGGGGAAGTATTGGGTTGGGCGCAGTCGATACCATCGCTTCCGAGACGTAGGGTGGAAGAACTTGAAGATAACGTGGCAGCCGCTTCGAGACTTGGTGGCCGGCTGACCTTGCCGCATCCAAATAGCAAACGATAATGAATATTAACGCCTAGTGTGGAACAACTGCTGGATATTAGTCGAGAGCCTTTTTCGCGTATTCAAACGATCGCTTCACGTCTCCCGGACGGTCGGCAGTTTTGTAATCGCAATCTATGAAGCAGCGCCACGGGTATTTCCGGTCTCTCGCCAGCCGCAGAATATCGGCTACGGGCGTATCGCCTTCGCCCCATGGCATGCTCGTGCGGTCTTTACGCCGGTCCTTCAGGTAAATCAGGGCGATGCGGTCGTGATGGGCCTCCACGAATGGGAGTGGATCGTAGCCGCCGCCGGTGGCGTCCCCAATATCGAAGCTCATCCAGTAGTTCTTCGACAGCGCCAGCGCCTCTTCAAAATTCGCGGGGGTAGAGATCGCGTCCGGATTGGTTGGGTGCATGTCAGGGCGGCCCTGCAGGCCTACTAGGAACCTGGACTTGTCCACCAGCGCGCCACTTCTTTCGCCTCCGTGAGGGTGTTGCCGACGGTTACCAGCGTCGCACCGAGAACCTTGGCGATTTCGAAAGTGCGCTCCAGCTGTTCTCTTGTCTTGCCAGGGAATCCACTCATTCCGAAGATCTCGATGCCGACGTCGTTGATCTTCTTGCGGATAGCGCGGTAGAAATCGAGCGAGACGGAAGCGCGCCATCTGTCGAGCGCTTGGCGGGCCGCAGCGCGGGCGTCGGCAGCCGCCGTGAAATCGCGAATCTTGTCCCAAAACTCCGCCGGCTCTACCAGCGGCGCGAACAGATCGCACTCTCCCAGATGGGCGTCCACCATGCTCTTGGCGGCCACGTCGAGCAAACCGTTCTGCGGCAGGCCGGCCGTGGTGAATACATACGTCTGCAGTCCGAACTGGATTCCGTCGATGTTGGAATCAATTTTGGTCGCTGGCAATGCGTGCATGGCTAGTGATCCCACAGCGAGCTTTCCCAGGTGGCGTCTCGAAATCATGCGGTCACGCCTCAGATCGAGTTTACTCCCGATGCGAGCAACTTGCCGAGCCGAGATAGACGGATGACGCCATCTTCGGCGAGGTTCGGGGCATCGTGAGTTCTCGATTCCACAGGTGATACCGCGAGTCAAAGCCGTGGGATCGGCGGCGTTTCCCGTTGCCCTTCCCGCCGCGAGAGACCCATCGTCACTGGTTGTTGGATGTCTTCAACCCCGGAGCAGGCGGGTCCTTGACATACTTATTGAACCAGGTGATTTTCTCCCAGTTCACGTGCTCAATAGTCTCCTTACCGCGATAGCCGTGCGCTTCCACGGGCAGGAACACCAGGCGCACCGTTCCGCCATTGCCGCGGACCGCTTCATACATGCGCTCCGATTGAATCGGGAAAGGTGCCGTCGTTGTCGTCCGCTTCGCCGTGGATCAACAGCAACGGCGCCTTGATCTTATTGGCGTACATAAACGGCGACATCTTGAGATAAGTTTCGGGCGCTTCCCAAATGGTGCGGCGCTCGTTCTGGAAACCGAATGGCGTCAGCGTGCGATTGGGCGCGCCGCTTTCCGCGATTCCGGCCCTGAACAAATCGCATTGGGCCAGCAGGTTGTCGGTCATAAACGCGCCGTAACTGTGGCCGCCCACTCCCACGCGGTCGCGGTCGGTGACGCCCATATCCACGGCCTTATCGATGGCGGCTTTGGCATCCATCATTAACTGCTCGATGAAGTGATCGTTCACGGTTCGCGCGGGGCCAATGATCGGCATGGAAGCGTTATCCAGCACCGCATAACCTTCCAGAGCGAAGAAGACCTCGGAATAACCGCCGATCTCCGTGAAGCGTTTGTTATTACCGCCGCGGCCTGCGACCGCGCTCGCGGCATCGGCGTCTTCGTATTCGCGCGGATAGGCCCACAGCACAGTGGGCAGCCGCGTCCCGGGCTTGTAGTCCGGCGGCAGATACAGAGTGAACGACATCTCGACGCCGTCCGGCCGCTTATAGGTCACCACTTCTTTATGTACCTTGCGCATGATGGGTTCCGGATCGGGGAACGTTAGTCATCGCAGTCATGCCCCCGGCGGCGTCGCGGACGTAATAGTTCGGCGGCTCGGTGGGACTCTCGCGGCGCGTGAGGAATTTATCGCCGTGGACATCGAGCAGCGCATCGACCACTTCATAGTGATCGTCGTCGCCCTTGAAGAGCTGCTTGGTCTCTTTGGTAACCATGTTGTACTTGTTCAGGACCGTATGGCTGCCGTCGCCGAGCCGGCATTGCCGGTCAGGAAAATGTTGTCGCCATCCAGTATCACGGCGCGCTCGCCGTTGGGAAGAGTTTTTTCCATGGGCCAGCCCAGATTGTCCGAGCGGCCGCCACCGCGGGTCCAGAGGGGCTTGGGCGGCTCTTTAGGATCGGCAAAATCGATCAGATAGGCCGTGCTGTCGCCGGCTCCGCCGCCAGCGCCCCGTCCACCACCACCTCCGCCGCCCCCGCGTCCACCACCCCGTCGCCGCCACCGCCGAGAATGGCCGTGTGCAGGTTCTCGGTGAACTGGAGACCGGTCAGCCGCCGGTCGGCTTCGAAGATGACTTGCGGGCTGCCGGCGAACGGCGCCTTGAGGCCCATCACCTTTCTGATGGACCGGCGTGGCGTCCGCGCTGGCTGCGCTGCCGCGTTCGCGGCGTGCCGCCGCGTCCACGCCCACCGCGCCCTCCGCGTCCACCGGCAGCGCCGCCCGTACCCTCGAACCACATGAGTGTCGCAGGCTCGCCGGGCAGCCAGGTCGCGGTGCGCTCGACCGGCCGGCGGGGCCGCGGCCGGGTCGTCATCCGCCGCAGAGGCAGCTCGCCGCAGCAGCGAGCGGCCGCCGCGCCGCCGCGGCCGCCGCCGCCCAGCGGGATGCTGGCCAACTTGTGCAGAGCCTTGCCGGTGCGGTCCCAGGCTTCGATTTCGGTCGGGAATTGCCGCGCCGGATAGGAATAGGAGAACGGCCGGTGAATGGTGGTGACGATGAAATCCTTGCCATCGGGAGACATGCGCGCCGACGTAATGATGGCGGGCTTGCCGATGGGCGAAACCTGTCCGCTGACGCTATCCACCACCGCCAGTTGCGAGGTGGCGTAGAACTCGAATAGGTCTTCGTCGTGCGGGTTCTGCAGCATGTCTTCGTAGGTGCGCGCGCCGCGGCCGCCGCCCAGGCTTTCCTGCACGTGAGGGCCGGTGGGCGCGGGAGAATCCGCGGGTGGGGCTCCGCGATTGGGACGCACCATGTGAACCAGCAGCGACTTGCCATCGGGCATCCACTGCACCGCTCCGCCCACGCCGCCGCCGCCGCGTCCGCCGCCGGCGGCGCCCATCACTTCGTTAATCCGGACGTCGGGCAGCCTGTGCGTACGGCCCGTGGCCGAATCGCCGATCCACAATTCGATGCCGGCAGGGGTTGAGTTGGTGAAAGCGAAGTGATTGCCGTCGGGGCTCCAACGCGGCATGCTGAGCTTCGCATTCGGCGGCGTCATGACCTTGATCTCCGTGCCTTCCGGAATCTTGCGCAGCGTCAGATTCGTGTTGAACGTGGCGTTGTGCAGTCCGTTGGTTTTCGGATTGATGCGTACGCCTGCGAGGCGCAACATGGGCTCGGCGAGTTCGGCAATGGGTGGATAACGGACCGGGCTACCCTGCATGGCATAAGCGCGCGACGGGCTCAGCGAAAGGGTCGGGGTGGTTGGCGCGTTGAGGATGTCCATTATTTCTTTCGGCGGCTTCTGATAAGTGTCGGCCCCGAAGAACAGGAGGGATGCTGGGATAAGCAGCAGTGAGGCTCGAATTGCAGGCTTCATAAGCGATTAGGAAGATGGTATGGGAACCGCCGGATGAAGTCAAACACACACTGCCTATCCGCCGAGTGGCCGCCGCCAGGATAGCTGCCGATATTCACTGATATCGTTCCACTCTCTCTGTGTCCGTTCAGCGCCCCTTGCTCTCACTGGTGGATGGGTCGAACGGTTACCGGGTCACCAGCCGCAAATCTGCAGACGTCGTTTCGTTCGCTCGCACCGTCACCCTCGCCGATTGATTCATCAGCTCCTGATCCAGATGCCGGGTGTTAATTGAGGGCGCCAAGTTCTTCGTCGCAATGGCAAGCGCGTAATACTCTCCCGGCCGGACGTCATTGATTTCGAAGCGGTCATTCGATCCGCACAGTGCCGAGTGGATAAACTCGTCGCGGCGAAGCACCTCGTCCTGGGGAATTAGCCAGATTCGGCCTGATCCGCAGTTCTCCACCGCGCCGTGCACGCTTCCGCCATGCAGCTTGTAGGTGATCGTGATTGGCGCCGCGCCGGACTGAATCTGCAAATCCGTGTCCAGCACGTCGCGCGATCCCAGGCGAATCGAGTCGAGGTAATAAGATGCCGGGGCAGGATTAAGAGCCATTAGGTAGGCTCCCGGGTAGACATTCTTAAGAGTGAACTCGCCCTTATTGTCCGGTCGCGCATTGATGAAACCGCCAGGAGGACCCACGTCCCTCGATGTATCAGAAAAGATCAAGCCAACGTTGGCCGACATCGGCGTGGGCATGCCGTCCTGAGCTTCCATCACCACTTTGCCCGCTATCGATACCGGCGCCGCGAGCTGTAGTTTGACATCTTCCAGATCGCGTCCCTTCACGCGCACGTGGTCGAGCGCCCATAACTTTACGCCTTCCCAGTCAACCCGCGCGCACAGGGTCCATTCGGCGTCTGCCACCGAAGGGAATTCGAACCATCCATCTGCCTTCGTCTCCTGATGCAGACTCGGCATCAGCACGGCGCCCGATTCAGCGAATGTAACCGCGGCACTTGGCACCGGCTCACCGCGAAGATCGAGCACTCGGCCCCTCACGCGATGCACCGGGACGGTCTCCAGCTTGATATCCAGCCCCGCCACTTCCCCGCCCGGCGGAACCACAATCGGCGTCGCGAGCGAGGCGTCTGTTTCGCGCGCATAGTAAGTTCGCGACCACCCTCGCCGCTCTTCGCCCTCAGCGTCGGGCGGCGGCAGCGATTCGGGAGCCGCGGCGGACAAGGTCCACGTTCCCGGAAGCATCGATTCCGGCGTGTGGTATCCGCCCTTCTCATCCGCCGCAAAGGTTAGAAAGATTCCGGCGCCGCCCGACACCATGCCTGCCTGCAGCGTGGCGCGCGGCACTGGCTTGCCTGAGGCATCCAACACGCGTCCGGAGATCTTGCCGATCGGTGTCATCGCGAAGGTGAGATGCGCCGCGCTCGCGGCCGCAACCGAAAACGGCTGGTTAATGCAAGGCTCGCGGATCGCCCAGTAGTCGTGCGCCTTGAAACAGGCAGTGTAAGCGCCCTCGGGGACGTCCGGAATTTCGAAGCCGCCTTGAGCGCCGGTGGTGATGCCATAGGCCTTGCCGCCATTACGAAAGATTGTGACCGCAACATCGGGAATGCCTGCGCCTGTGACCGAGTTCACCACACGCCCCTTCAATAGATTGCGCGTGGATCGCCACGGCGTACAGCATCCAAGCGACGGTGGGGATGCACCTCATAGGTAGATTCTGACGCGGTGCCGCTCAAATAGCCAGCCCGTTTTAATGAACCGTTTTCAAACACCCTCGATACCATTATCATTTCGGGAACGGTTCGAACTCCATCTCGAAATTGACATTCGTCGCATTGAGGTTTGAGGTCGTGAGGCTGATCGGATTAGGTCCGCTGATCTGCTCCGTCATCAGCGACCCGCCCCCGGGCGCTCCAGTAAAGCTAGTAGCAACCGGCGCAACAATTACCATCACCGTCTTACCCAACAACCCTCCTGTGATGGTGTAGGGCACATAATAGTAGGTATCGTCGGCCGAGTTAAGGTTGCCCTCAACCCCGCTGGCCACCACTTGTGTCGAGCCAAATGGAGGAGGATCAGGCACGTGCACATTCGCCGTGATCACGAAATGCGGTGGAGCCAGCGGCGTTGCCAGCGTCTTCTTCCAGCGGATCGTACCGCTGATGCTGGCAGCCTCGAGGATGATCTTTGCACTGACGTAATAAGAAAAAGTGTTGAAGCCGGTACCCTCGCCAATTACCGTGGTGCTGGCTGTGAGAACAAGGTCGCCGTTTTCCTGCAGAGCAAGCGATGTCGAATTTACGTACCAGTCACCCCATGTACTCTCCTCATAGATCCCGCTTAGGCTTCCAGTCGTGGCAAACTCCAACAACACTCCTGAAAGGTTGTCCAGCTTCACGTTGACAATCGCATCCGTCTCCGTTGTGCTCTCCCAAAACCAAGCGCCACTGCCGTCGGCGTATTGGTTTTGCCACGCGATTCCGGAATAGATAAACAGCCATGTATTCGGTTCAGCCGTGAGGATCGAAACCTTTTGCGCGGAACCGACTTGATTGCTGTTATTGGCGTCCAAATTCAAGTTCGGCATATGCTCTTCCTCTCCTTTTCCGAGTCGAGCGCTCACTTCGCTACCGCGGTGTTCTAAACGAAAGTGAGGTAGGGGAGAGAATCGTTTCAAACTGGTTTGAGAATATTCCGTCGAAGCCGCTCCGCCTTCTTGCGGCGCAGAACAGTCGGAGGACTAACAATGAACTGGGTAGATCTACCTAGTCGAGACTACACGCTTGAAAGAGAATGTCCACCCGCATTGAAAGCGGCATCGGCCGCGGTCGATGCCGACGGATTTTCTTGGGCCTTTCCCTGAATCTTGTCTGGCGGGGGTGTCGGCTTTCTTGGATTCTTTGATCGATGGCCCGCTGGAGCAACCGCCCAATCCGACAACAGTCAGTACGAGAAAGCAAAAAACGTATGCTTTACGGTACATCGGCCCCCCTCGTTGTAGAGATGTTTTCGTCCGAATCAGAGGGTATAACCGGGAATGATCGCTGGCAACCAATCCGTCGCCGATTGGTTTCCATGCCTGCTGCGTCGCCCTTGTGCAGCCCGCTTCCGGTAGCTGAGCAGCGCCGACGAGCCCCAATCAACCTTTTCTCCGCCAGGTTGATTTGAACTGCGTCGGCGTCGGGCGCGCAGCCTCTGGCTGCCGAATGGATAACGATAACGCCATCTCTTGGACAGGTTCTTGGGAGGGGACGGCCCGGCTTACGGTCGCCGCGCCGATGGATGGACGTTGCGCGGATTAATCCAGTCCCGTTCGTGTTTCAATTGGCAGTATGGTTTTTCCGGTGCGCGCCCTCCAGCTCGTTTTCATCGGTGTGCTCTGGGGGTACGGCGTTGCGGCGACGGATCAGAGCAAAGACGCGACGGGCACCATCGCCCCGGTTCCGCCACGCGAGGCGCGGCGTGCGTTCGAAGCGGGCGAGGCGGCGGTGAAGGCGAGACGGGCGAGCGAGGCGGCGGATGATTTCGAAAGAGCTGTGAGGATCTTTCCGGGATACGCCGAGGCTTGGTGCGAACTCGGAAAGGAGCGATTGGAGAGCGGGCAATCCGATGGCGCGAGGCAGGCGTTTGACGAGGCCATTCGGGCGGATTCGAACTATACGGACGCTTACCTGATGCTGGCAGTGCTGGAGCAAGGCGCACGGAACTGGAAGCGGCTGGTGGAGGTGACGGATAAGCTTCTGCGATTGGATGCCATCGACCTTCCGCAGGCGTGGCTCCTGAATGCGGTGGGCAATTACAACAGCCACAATTTTGAGGCGGCCGAGAGGAGTGCCCGCGAAGCTGGGCGTTTGGATTCGCGGCAGAAGTTAGCCGACGCGCGACGGCTGCTGGGTTTGATTCTGGCGCAACGGGGCGACTTCGGGGGGGAAGTAGCCCAGTTCCGGGAGTACTTAAAGATGGCTCCGGCGGGAGCGGAGACAGAGGCGGTGCGGGCGAGGCTGGCCGAGGCGGAACGGCGGCCGGGAGGCGCGGCGGACGTGGATTCGAGCCCGACCTTCCGGGCCGAGACTGCTCTCGCGGTGGTGAGTTTCCAAGTACGGGGAAAGGGCCGGGTGGTTACCGATCTAAGGGCGGAAGACATCGAGGTGCGGGAAGAGGGCGTGGCGCAGAAGATCGCTCTGTTCGAAGGGGGCGCGGTTCCGACCCGGAGCGTACCGGTGGAAATCTCGCTACTGTTCGACTGTAGCGCTAGCGTGGACCGGATCTTCGCGGAGAGCGCACGTTTCTTCCGCGACCAGCTGCTGGATGAATTCCCGAATGCCTCAATTGCGGTCTACGGATTCAGCGACGATCTGGCGCGGCTCTCGCGGCCGACGCTGGATCTGGGCGTACTGAAGAAGGCTATGGATCTCCTGGGGGCGATTCCCAAGAGCGACACACCGTTGTTTGGGTCGATTGCCGATACGGTACGGGACGCGAGCGTTACGGGAGCGAATGTGATTCGCAAGGTGGTGATTTTTTCCGACGGCGAATCGGCGTCTTTCGGCGACGAACAAAGAGTGGGTGAGGCGACGCGGGTAGCGAACGAAGCGGGGGCAGCGCTGTTCCCGGTAATGCTCAGTGCGCCGTCCGCCGCGAAACTATCGCGAGAGACGATGGATTCCATTCAGGCGTTCATGGGATTGGCATCGGCTACCGGCGGCCGCGAATTTCAAGGGCTGATGGGCGCGGACGTTCTGGCCTCGGTCCTCAAGGGGCTGGCGAACCAGATACGCAGTGAGTACGTGGCGGGCTTCTATGTGACTATGAGTGGCGAGCCGAAGCGACGGCATATAGAGGTTGTGCTGCACGATAAAGAGCGGTGGCGCATACAAGGCGGGCAGCGGACGCTGGTTCACTGAGGATCTGCGTGCGGCACGCGATGCACAGTCATTTGGCCGTTTGGCTACCGATATTAGTAGTTATCGTTCCAGTCATAGTGGGCTTCCACTTCGGTCTACGCTACGCCGTTTACCGTTCCGAACCCAATATCCAATCTACCGCTTGGGCGAACGAGTCAGCGACGATACTCGCGTCCTGTAAGGCTGTTTCGACAACACGTGGGTCTGTCGCCCAGCCCGTACGAACGAGACACCCACGGGCTCCAAGGTGCCGGGCTGCACGGACATCCTCGGGAGGGTCACCAATCACAAAGCACTCTGCCGCCACAAGCTGATGCTCGCTTGCCGCGCGCTGGTAGAGCAGGACATTCGGTTTCTTGCATGGGCACGGCTCGGCGAGGCGATGAGGACAAACATACGGTCCGACAACCAGCGCTCCTTGTGCCTTCAGGCTTACTGCGAAGACCGCGAACCAAGTCTGGAAGTCCGCCATTGAAAACAGCCCTTTTGCGATGCGGCTCTGCACCGTGACCACCGGGCAAACGAAACCAGCGGCGGTAAGTCTTGCTACCGCCTCCGCAACGCCGGGAATCAAGGTCAGTTCATCAAGCCGCTCCTGTTTCAGAGGCTCAACCAGAGTCCCGTTCAAATCGAGAAACACGCCTCGCCGCCTCATTCCCTCATTGTCCGACGGACAGTCGCGCAGAGCGAGCGTTGCATACCACTTGGCGGCCCGCCAAAAGTGAGGTTGCAATAGAATTGAAGAACATTCCAGGAATCAGGAAGGACCTTATGTTTACGTCGGAAGAGCGTGCTCACCTGCGCTCAAATCTCCTTGAAGGCGCCGCCCGCGACTGTCGCATCAGTGGTGCTGCGATCACGGGTTCGCGCGCGATCGAACAGGAAGACCAGTGGTCGGACATTGATCTCGCCTTTGGCGTGGTCGATGCCGCCGAGCTGACCAGTGTCCTCTCCGATTGGACGGCGCGCATGTACGATCAGCATTTGGCCTTGCATCATCTTGACGTGATGTCCAGTGCCTGGATTTACAGGGTATTTCTCCTTCCGAGTACTCTGCAGGTCGATCTGGCCTTCGTTCCCGACACGGAATTCCGCGCCTTCGCCCCAACGTTCCGCCTCATGTCCGGACGGGCGAATGAGCCTCGGCATGCTCCGGCCCCGCGGCCTTTGGACATCATCGGCCTTGGTTGGCTGTACGCACTGCATGCCCGAACTTGCATTGCGAGACAAAAACTATGGCAAGCCGAGTACATGATCAGCGGTATACGCGATCACACGTTTGCCTTGGCTTGCATTCGCCACGACCTTCCTGCGGTCCACGGCCGCGGCATAGATCAGCTGCCGACCGATGTGACAGCGCAACTCGAAGGCTCTTTAGTCCGAGAACTCAACGTCGTCGAACTATCGCGAGCTTTCCGGGTCGCAATGGCCGGCTTGCTCAGCGAAATCCGAAACGCCGATTCGGAACTTGCAAAACGTCTACAAGAGGCACTCACACATCTGACCGAGAGCCCGCGTTAACGGCTCCTGTTTGGTCACGCAGCGTTTACCGACCCTCGTCTTGGGAGCGCTACCGATATCTGGTCTTAACGCCGTCGGATGCGCGGTAACTTGCGGGCAGGCACCGGGACAAACACTGTAAACGGTCGATCCGCAGCCGCGACGAAATCGAACGATACGCGAAGAAGTCGAACGATTCCACCAAGAAGCAATGAGCTATCCGCCGAGGTCGGCGCAGCGGTAAGAAGTTTGCTTCCCACTGTTGACGAGCGCCAGCTTGCGCTTGATCACCAGTTCAACATCGCCGTAACGGCATATCGATCGCGCGACGTTTTTGTAGATCCGAATTTCCGGATACGACGGCACGTTCAGTTCGTCGAGCGACCAGGCGTTGATCTCCAGGCCGTTTCGGTTGGGGCCTTCGTCGGTTACGTAGTCGTCCATCGGCTCGGGCAGGCGGTCGAAGACCGTGTCGTCGAAGTAGATCACGCCGGCGTTGCGGCGGTTGGACGAATACAGCGCGGATGACAGATAGCGATCCCACAGATTGAAGAAGCTCAGCGCGGGCAGGATGGCGAACAGTACGAGCGCGATTCGCTGGAACGCGAAACCGCGTCCCCAAAGAATGTCACGCGGTTCCTGGCCCTCCGAGTCTCGAAGGAACAGCTGAAGTAGAAACGCGATCATTGCCAGGTTCAACGGGCAGATGACGTTGTTGAAGTTGCGCCCGAACGGTCCGAGCGCGGTCAGGATGAAGACGTGCATGGCGATGGCGGAGACGACCGCAGCCGCGCGGAAGCGCCGCGTGAGAAGTCCGATGCCGAGCGCGCACTCGAAGAGCGGCGCGACGTAGGCTAAGTCGTGAATGACCCATTGCGCCGGCCCGGGCTTCGCGCCGACAATCGGGATCACCAGCCCCGGGAGGAAGTTGTCGATGAAGTTGGGATTCAGCTTGGCCAACCCGCTCCAAAAGTACGCCGCCGCGACGATCAGGCGGCACGTATTGCGCGCGTCGGGTTCCCGTTTGGGCCCAGCCAGCGCTACGGCAAGCAGCATGAATATGTATTGGTAAAACCAGGGCTGCCAGCGCGATTGATCCTGCATCGCCAAGAGCGCGATCAACGTGAAAGCGGCAATGAGAATGGGCCGCTTGGGCGCCGCGCAGAGCGCGAGCAAGTGCGCCAGGAGCGCGAAGTACGCGATGTAATCGAAAGGGAACAGAAACGCGTGAAGGAGCGGCCCGACCGACGTCAGCGGATAATAACGCGAACTCACCCAGAGCTTGGGCGAAAGCGCCAAGCCGGCAATCAAGCCCAATAGCACGGCGATCCGCAGCACTCAGCCAGTCTACTGGATGGGAGTCGTCGCGGGACGAACAGTTCGAGATCTTGCTGATTAGGGACAGCGAAGCCTAGCCAAAAATATTTGAAATTTTGCAGCCGCGAACATTCACGCGTCAGCTTGGAGCGTTATTGGCCGGGGGCATGGTCGCGAGCAGAGTTCCGTTAGTGTTCGTGCGGCAGTTTCGGTCGCAGCCCCAAGGGAACGAAACCTACGGTTTCTTTCCCCTAGACCCCTTTCTTCCCTTTCCGGACGCGTGCCCGGCGGCGCCGGGTTGACTCCACCGGCCGCCCGGCCGATGATCTTGTTGCTGAATCAGGATCAGGGAGGCGACCGATGGAGTTATTCGCAAAGCTGTTCGACAGCCTGCTCGTTTTTGTATACCACTGCTTCGACCGTATCGTCATCAACGGCTATCTCAACGGGTTGTCCCGGCCCGAACAGGTAGTTCATTTCGTCCGCGAAGTGCTCGCCATCCCGGTGGTGAGTAAAGAAGTCCTTAGCCAGCGCACCAATGATTACCGGAACTGGGTGGAAGCCTACGGACGCAACCACAAAATTCCGGCCGAATGGGCGGGAAAAGGAGTTCGCAAGGAAGACTACGTCCTGCCCACACTGCGACGCATGGTGAAAAGGAATGCCTATGGCGTCTACTTTATCTTCAAGAGCATGGAACAAGGCCGCACATTCCGGATCAGCGTCCCGAAGTATCCGACGCAAGATCCCAACCACCGCATTCTGGCGCATCAGATGAGCCGATTCACCCATTACTACTTCTACGTCCGCGATCCAGTCCTCGGGCCGATCGTTATTCGCGTGGCGTCGTTCTTCCCCTTCCACACCACCTACTGGCTCAATGGTCATTCGTTTATGGAGCAAGAGCTGAACCGGAAGCAGATCGGCTTCCGCAAAAATGACAATGCTTTTCTGGCGGCGGACGATATCGCCGCCCTGCAAGCCGCCGCCGACCGGCTCAGCCCGGAGATCATTCGCAAACAACTCGATTACTGGACCCTCATCCTCGGGCCGAAGTTCTCAAAAAAGGAACGCGGCCAAATGAGTTTCTCACGCTTCTACTCCATCGCGCAGATCGAATACTGCCGGAACTTTATCTTCAAACGCCACTTCCCCATTCACAAGATCTTCGAACGCAGTTGCGAGATCGGCCTCTGGCGGCTGACGGCGCACCGGATCAGCGAGATTTTCGGCGTTCGCCTCAACAAACGATTGCCGGGCAAGCTTGCCACGGTCATCGATCAGATCGAGCATGGCCATCATGTCTTCCGCGCTTATTGGAAACACGCATTCCTGAAACAGTACGAGAAGTTCTCCCGCTTTCTGCGCAATGAACTCTGTTCCAACAACCTGCGCGATTTCGGCCTGAACAAAGGCCTCGATCATCTCGATGCCGTCCGCAAAAGGTTCCAGACCATCACCGACCGGTTCGCCACCTTCCAGGCGCAAAGCCTCAACGTCCACGTAGACTTCCCGCTGCTGCAGAAGATCGCCTTGCCCATCACCATCGCCTCCGTCCGTTATCCCGGCATCAAAATCCACGACCTGCGGATCATCCGGCTTCTGGAGGTTCTCCTGCATAACGGCAGTACCGTCGGCGGTTGGACCGCCAAGCAGATTCACGAAGCAGTCGTCAGCACGTTTCAGCTCTCCCCGCAGCAATACCGACTGAACCAGCTCCGCTACGATCTGCGCAAGCTCAAAGGCCACGGATTGCTGGAACGCGATGGCCGCCGCTACGCTTACCGCCTCACCGCTAAAGGCGTAGACGTCGCTCTCCTGTTTCTGTTCTTCCACAAGCGCCTCTGCGGGCCGCTCGCCAACAGCCGCTTCCATCATCAGCCGGATCCTGCGAGCAGGCCGAACAGCAAGCTCGAAGCCGCCTATCACAAAGCTGACAAGGCAATCGAGAGCATCGTTCAACTGTTACAAGCAGCCTGATGCTGCCTTGCGATTGTTGTAGTCCTTTTGTTTATCAATGAAGACTTAAGAATCTAAGCGGCAAGCCATGACCGATCTTCAACGATTCACGCGGAACTTCGCGCGGCAGTTCTCCTCGCTAGCAAAGAAATTCGCAAGCTGAACTTTGGACGTGCGGACAGCCGCATGCTCGCCCTTCTGAGGCGGGTGTTGAGAGAGTCCCGTGCTGTTGCGCGCAAGGAGGGAATTACGATGTGCGTGCGGTTGGACTTGCCGACCCGAAGTTCATGAAGCCCGATTGCGAAATCGACGACGGTCCACGCTCATTGCGCGACGTAAACCTCCGGGAACGCCGGAAGGCGATGCGGGATGCTGCATTGATCCCGGAGTGTATACAATTGAGTGCGGGGTGAACCATGGCAGCAGGGGCAGGAGCAGCGGCGGCCGCCGCCATTGCGCAGGCCATTAAGGCATCGGGCGTACTGGTACGTCTCGATCCAGCGGAATTCATGAAAATCGTCGGTCGTGTATCGGACCCCTTGTTGGTGGTTGCCATGGGCGGCCTTTTCACCAAGAACTATCAATATTTGATGGGCTACAAAGGGCTCGCCTTCTACACAAAGTCTTCCGAGCCGCTGCAATTGTCCGCAACCGCCGAAGTGATCGCCGCAAAAGGCATCTGGACACCAGGCTAGCGGGCATAGATAGATTCCGATATTGCTTAGGACCGTATCGAAACCACCGCGGCCACGTCGCCGTGTTGCTCAACCGATCTCATCGGGTGGCCGCGGTGCTTCTGATACGGTCCTAAGCAATGAACGAAGCCGACTGGTGAGGTCCTCAACCGGTTGGTAATGGACGACGCGCCTACGTGCGCATCATCGAGGACTTAGCGCGCTATTTCCACCGTTCCCCGGACCAACTCGACCCGGAGCAGCTCCGTGAGTACACCGCCCATCTTTTCCGTAACGAGCGGTGTTGTCCCGTAAGCGCACCGATCTATCCGAATCGTTAGCCGGCTATCCGAACGGATAGGCTGGCCGTCCTCATCCGGGTGTACATTCCGTGAGAATCGAGCACTTACTGATTGGACCCTGCGTTGCCTTAAGAGGCTCGACCGTAATAAGGGTCAATATGAAAAACCTGATCGCACGAATTCTCGTCATTGGAACGGCGTTGGGGGGAGTAGTTGCCGTCAATGCGGCACAAATCACGGCCAATGTGCCGTTCAACTTCTACGTGGGCTCCGCCGTCATGCCGCAAGACGCTTACCGAGTGGCTGAAGTTTCGAATGGCGCCGTGGTTGCGCTTAAGACGATGCACGCCACCAAAGCTATCATCACTTCCAACCTGACCGGAAAGTCTCTGAACGAGACGCAAAGGATGGTGTTTCACCGCTACGGCGACACCTATTTTCTCGCCGAGATCTGGTCGGGAGACGGGTCCATCGGGCACGCTCTGTGGCGTTCCGCGCGAGAGAAAGAGCTTGCGCAAAACTGATCGGCGCCAACCTGGCGGTGATCAAGCTGGCTCTACACTAAAATCATCTGACAAGTTCGTAGCCACTCCCCCAAGACTCGGGAATCGCGTGCGAAGGTTTACCTAGACCCCGCGTCACCCACCGGGCTGGGCCTTCCATTGGGTTCGGCTACCGGCTTTGAAGGCCACTATGACTCGCACTTTGCTTTCCGGCCGCCAGATATTGCATCCCTGAAGGCCGGGATCCGAGTCGTAACCAGCGAAACGAAATTGAACTCGAGGAGAGCGATATGTTCACGGAGCTTCAAACAAGGTTCGGCAACGCCTGGTGCAGCGTGATGCATGACTCCGTTATGTGGCCGATTCACGGATTTTACGAATGCCGTAGGTGCGGGCGCCGTTTTACTGCGTTCCCGGAAACGCAGGGTTCAAAGCTCGGTTCTGCGTGGATGAAATCCGCTGCCTGGAAAGCGGCTGCTTGGTTTCTGCTCACGGCGTTGATCGCGGCGCTCGCCGGCTCGGCACAGGCGGCGACTCCGTTGAAGCCGTTGGGCTCCGGTGGAAGCCGAGGCGGCGCTTGCGCGCTTTGCTTTCCAAGGCGGCAAATCGCCGCTGAATGCCAAGCTGTTGTAGGTCCGACACCGTAGTTGATTTCACGCTGGTTCAGCGTAAACGCCTTGCGTTCCCGACAGATCCTGAATAACGCACCCTTCGGAAATTACGTGGCACCGTAAGATGGCGGAAAACGCCAATCGGCCTCGGTCGATCTTGTTGTCATTCACTTTCCGGCCTCGAAACGCCGCGTCTACCGATCAGCGCCACCCGAAATTTCACCACGACGCGGGTCGAGGTCGCATAGGGCGGTCTCGAAAAGCCGCTGGCGCGGCCAACGCATAAATTCCGAGAAAGTTTGCCCCGGTTCTCGTGGCGGTTGAGATTTTGCTTGCGTCATCACCCCTAGCATGCGGCAGTACGCAGCTACGCTCGATTCTGTTGTGGCGAGTTGGCAGATAGTCGGGCAAATGTTCTCGGAATTTCCGGCTCGGCTTGCTGTACTCATTGAACAGGGGCTGTCACCCCTGCCTTTCCGGATCACCGCTGGCGTGGTGCCGTGCCGAACCCCAAAACGCCCTGCGCTCTTCGCATGGCTCCGGGGCCTTCTGGGAGAAGGAAATTCCGGTCCCCACGGTGACGATATTCCGAGAATGTTCGCCCCTCCTTGCCGGTGCTGGTCCGCGGTTCCCCTTACGCTACGCTATCCAACTAAGGGCGACCACCGAGGGTTGCGCCGATTTCACTCATCGCCGGTCCTACGCATAGGATTCGTGATCCCTCAAAACGGAGGGCGTGATTGGGTCGGCCTGCAATTGCAGACCGGGGAGAGGGTTCCGATTTTGGCGGGCTTGAGGCCATCCACGATAGACTCGCGTCATGCGTCGGACGCATTCAAGACGATGTGCATCCTTTTCCGCCCAAACTTTTTTGGGCGGAGTCTTGGGCGGAAAATCGGCGTTTTATACGATGATTACGTCAACAACGTGTCTGGAAGTGCCTGTGCAATCAATAAAAGGGAAGAGGAGGTAGTGCTTCACACGCAGGAGGTCCGGGGTTCGAGTCCCTGCGCGCCCACCATTAGAGTCAATAAGTTACGGTACGCTTTGTTGACCTCCTACGTATGGCGCAGGCGATCGGAGAATCTGAGGCCTGTCGAATCTGTAGTTTAGATGCCTGGCCGCGAGCGGACGAAACTTTCAGCCCCAAAAAAATCGGCTTCTACCTGATTACAGCCTCGCGGGACACCGTTGCGCCGCGTAAGGATCGAGAAAGCGTCGGGAGTGATGACTGAACCCCGATCAGCGCATTTTTCTAATCCCTGCAAAGTCAGTTGAATGGATTCGCGGGTTGTGCCATTAGGCTAGACTAGGGATCTGTCCGGCGAATCGATTTCCTTTTGCAGCGCTGTAGTCTCTTCGTCGATCAAGTTCAAGTGCCGGTCGAGCGCCTTATCGTCGATTCGGCCGCTGATTTTAGTCGGAGTCGCCGCCCGCAGGCTGATGCCGGTTGTAAAGGCAGAGCGCAGCGTGGTATAAATCACTGAATTCTGATGGGCCCCGAGGGGCGAGGAGATGGCTATGCTTTCACGCTGGATTGCAACGATTGTGGTGACTGCGGCTCTTGTGCCCGGTGTCGGCCGTGGCGAGGTGGCGGGAAAATGGGTCGCCGAGCTGACGAGCCCGACGCTCCTGGAGCCCGCATACATCCGTGTCGTGCTTGCGCGGACGGGCGATGCGGTGAGCGGCGCGTGGGGCACTGAGATCGTGAAGGGCATGGTGAAGGGCTCGACCGTGTCGCTGGCGCTGACAGATACCGCGGGCCGCGATGCCGGCACGCTCACCGGCAAAATCGAGGGTGATGCGGGCGAGGGCGGAGGAACGATGGCGGGCGTGGGAGGCAGGGGAGGCCGCGGCGGGGCTGGTTCTGGCGCACGCGCTCCCGTGCCGCAAGAGGTGGCATGGAAGCTGACACGCGAACTGACGCCGCCGGCCAAACCGCGCGAGATCAACTACGATCCCACCACCTTTCAGGCTTACTACTACGCCGGGAACAAGCCGGGCATTCACATCTTCCCGGGCGACATCGTGCACACCTGGGCGCCCGATTCCGCGGGAACCGATAAAAACCTGAAACGCGTGGCTCTGGGCGGCAACCCGAACATCGGGCCTATTTATGTGGAAGGAGCATTGCCGGGCGACACGCTGGTGGTCCACCTGATCAAGATCGAGCCAAACCGCAAGACGGCTCGGCAGGGGAGTAGAATTCAACAGTTTGGCGTCACGCCGGCTTACAATCTCGCCGCGAAGTACGACGCGGGCTTCAACGGCGAATACCAGTTGGACAACGCGACCGGCATCGCGGTGCTCACCGCGCCCACGCCCGCGCTCAAGAACTTCAAGGTAACGATGAAGCCGATGCTGGGCTGCATCTCCGTCGCGCCTCCGGGGTTCGAAGCCCTGACCGGCCCGCACCTCGGCGTCTTCGGCGGCAATCTCGACTATAACGGCACCGTGTCCGGCACGACGATGTTCTTCCCCGTCTTTCATCCGGGCGCGCTCTTCGGATTCGGCGATGGCCACGCGGCTATGGCCGACGGCGAAGTAACGCAGACGGGACTGGAGGTCTCGATGGCAGTCGATTTTTCCGTCGAGGTAATCAAGGGCTACCAGACGCAAGGCGTCCGTGAGGAGGATTCGGACTACATCATCTCGTTCGGCGTGGCGGGTTCACTGCAGGAGGCTCTGAAGGTGTCGACTGCGCAGCTTGCGACTTGGATCAAGCACGACTACGGGCTCAGCGACAGCGAGGTCGCCCTGTTGCTGGGAGCCGTGATGAAGATCGAAGTGACCGAGCTGGTCGACCCCGAGTTTAACGTAGTGACCAAGGTGCCCAAAAGCTCGCTCGCCATGCTGATTAAAACACCCAGTAACGGCAACTGATTACGTCACATACTAGGCTGGGACGAGCCGGGAGCCGCAGGATCGTCTGGTCGAGAAAACCGTGGCGACTAAATTCGATGGCGGCGCATCAAACCTGCATGGAACTTAGACAATTAGGAAAAAGCGGACTAAAGGTGCCAGCGCTTTGCCTAAGCACAGGAACATTCGGTGGGGGGAACGAATTCTTCCGGGCGTGGGGTGAGACCGATTTGAAAGAAGCGACGCGAACTGGTCGAAGTGTGTCTTGAAGCGGGGCTCGCATCGAAGCGATAGGAAGATACCGAGTCGCCGCCCCCGTCGGTCGCGCCTCCCGGGCGATCCTTGCCTTTGTAGATTTCCATGGCGACGAGGAAGTTCGTGGTCTTGCCATCTTCGCTGACCACGTACAACTCTGGCCGCTGCGGCCGGTCTCGAATAAGATCTACTTGCCGTCCATGCTCCAACGCGGAAAGTGATCGGTGGCGCCACGTGGATCGCCGGGCCCGGCCTTGCCCTCCGTCAGCTTTTTCGCCCCCGTCGCGCTGGCGGCGAGCACCCAGACGGCACCCTGACTCACATAAGCCATCTTCTGCCGTCAGGCGACCGTTTTGTCCCCCGGGGCCGATGCGAATGTCACCGCGGAGCCCCGCCGATAGGCGCGACTAAAACCTGATCATTGCGTGTGGAGGTGAAGTATTTGCCATTGGGCGTAAGCGTGAGATCCCGCGCCCGCCGCGGCCGCGTCGAATCGTCAGCAAGTCTTCGAGCGTGATTTTCGCCGGTTGTGCATGAGCCAGAAGAGCGCCGGCAAGCGAGAGCGCAAAACATTGTAATCGCATGTGACCTCCCCTGTTTAGAAATTGAGTCTGGCCATCACTACCAGCACGCGGCCGGAGACGATCGCCCCCTGTCCGGTTCCATAGATGCTGGTGGGCGAACTGACGGTGCTGGTGATCAGTCCGAAAGAGCCCGAAGTGACGTTGCCGTTGGGCACCGCGAAGCTCGGATGATTCAGCAGATTGAATGCGCTGGCGCCGATCTCGAACGGCAAGCCGCTCGCGCAATCGGAAATCTTCTTGGTCAACTGCGCAGCGATGTTGAAGAAGCCCGGTCCCGCAGAAGCTGTTGGGCGGGATGTTGCCGAAATCGGCCTGCTGATGCGGATTGGCGGCCGTTGACGCGTCGACCGCCGCGAATTGCGTCGAATTGAAACAGCGCGCGTTCACGTTGGTGCAGTGGATCCCCAGCAGGCTGGGGTCGAGCAGGTCGGCCAGGACGGTGCCGCCGAAAGTGGCGGAGAGCAGACCCGGGAATCTGGCTGTTGGTGACCGAGAACGGCCGCCCGCTGTAGAGGTAGAGTTTGCTGCCCAGCGTCCAGCCGCCCAGCACGAAACCGAGTTCGACCGGCGGCTCGCGAGTTTCGGCGAGTTCCAAATCATGTCGGCGGTTAGGTTGTGCGCGTGTCGAAGTCGGTATTGCCGTAACCGTAATTCGAGGTTGTAGGGGTTGTATACCTCAGTGGCCGCTGACGCGTCGAGTTGCAGAGCGTGGCTCCAGGTGTAACTAGACTGGCCCTTGAAAGCCCATGGTGGAACGCATGCCGCTCCTGCGACGGTGAGGCCGTCGTAGTTGGAATAGCCCGACTGCAGAAGCTCCGTCACCGTGGAGAAGCGCGGATCGGGCGCCGCGGTAGGAAGGCCGCGAAAACCGTTAGGGTAGCGGCTGGGGGTGCCGATGTAAGCGTTGGCATCGGCGTTGGTTATCGGTTCGTCATACCCATGATTGCCGGAATAGTTGAGCGACCGCGGACGTCGTGCGCGCCCAGTGGCTGCTGGATTTCGAAGCTCCATTCGATCACCTTGATGGTCTTGAAATCGTTGGGCGTACGCGTAAGAAGCTCGGGTACGCCGAACGGCACCTTGCCCAGCGCGGACTGGAACTGCGCCAGCGTGTAGCCCTGCGAGAAACCATTCTGGAATACCTGCGTCGGAGGCGATACCGGCCGCGGCTGGGCGCTGGCCGGATCGGTGGCCAGGCCGACCGTTCCGAAGCTGACCGTGGGGCTGAATTTGTTGGGTGAATTGCCGAATACGTTGGCCGCCACGTTGCCCGCCGAGGCGTTTGGCGAACAGTCCGACGCCGCCGCGAATCACGGTCTTGCCGGCGCCGAACGGCGCGTAGACGATCCCGAGGCGCGGCTCCGGAATGAAGCCCTCGATGTGAGGAAAGTGTTGCTCAGCCCGGTGTCGATGGTGGCGTTATAGGGTACGTTGGCGCCGCCCTGGTAACCGGAGCCAGAAAGCCGGTATTGAACCGCGAGAAGCATTTGTCCACGCAGGAAGGGTTGCCATTCTGTTCGAAGCGGATGCCGTAAGTCACTTGAGTCCTTTGCGCACGTTCCATTCGTCCTGCGCATAGAGATTCAACGAGTGCAGACGAATGTGCGCGGCCTGCAGCAGCGGAAACGATTGCGTGAACTTGCTGCCGGTGTTGGTGCTGTTGACCTCGCCGATGGCGAAATCCGGTCAGGTCGCTGAAGGTGTAAGCGCCCACCTGCGATCCGCTGGCGATGCTGGTGTCCGTGACGCGGTTGGAGCGATGGTTGATGCCCACCTGCATGGTGTGGCTGCCGTGGTTCCAGGACAGATCGTCGATCACCTGGAATTGCTGGCCGCGCCGTCCGGTGGGTAGCGCTGGACTTGGCAGCGGCTGGCGAACCCGCCACCGTTCGCGCCGCCATCGCTGAAGGTGAAGCCCTCCGGCATCAGCGCCAGCGCCTTCGGAGAAATCCGGCACGCCGAAGACCGCCGAATACCAGTTGCCGCTGGCGACGAAGTTGTTGACCAGCGCGCGGAGTGATGACGTAAGTGTGATTGATCTGCGGAATGATCCAGGGCTGATCGCTCTGCTGGTTGAACGCCGGGTTGAGCGGGCTGGTGCTGGTGGCCTGCACGCCTGAGTCGTCGCTGATGCGGAAATAGAGGCGCTGCTTGCTGGCTGATGTCGTGGTCGATGCGGCCCGAGACGAAGCTCTCCGTGTTCACGCTGGAGGTGTTGGTGCCGAAGGCCAGCGCGCAGGGTACGTCGACGCCAAATTGCGGCCCGCTCGATCCGTTCACGTATGTGCCGGGAAACTTTCTGCTTGCCGCAGCCCGAGGTTGCCGATGCCGTCCTGCAGCAGCCGGTGCCGGTGGTCACCGGCACCGCGCGATTGATGCCGGGCGCGTTGTTGTAGAGGTTGAACGCGTCCTGATAAAGCGGCACGGACGGCGGCGGGAATGTGGCCAGGGCGTATTGCTCGAACTGCGGCGAGGGCACCGACACCACGCCGTACGATGGCAAGGCATAGCGCAAGCCCTTCGGTGTTGACGAAGAACACGGTCTTGTTTTTGCGAATGGGGCCGCCCAGCCCGGCCGCGTACTGGTTGGCCACCGACCGGCCGCGCGGGGTACGGGTGCGTTATTGAAGAAGTCGTTGGCGTTGAAGATGGCGTCGTTGTAGCTCTCGGACAGGTTCGCCATGGAACGCGTTTCCGCCCGGACTTGCTGATGAAGTTGACCTGCACGCCGGCCATGCGGCCATACTGCGCGCTGAAGGCGTTGAGGATCACGGCGGCTTCGGCGATTTCGTTGGCGCCGAGAGTATTGTTGCTCGCGCCGGATTTGTTGTTGAGGTTGTACGGCTCGGTGATGTCGGCGCCGTTCATCGTATAAAGCCCGGAGTTGAACGGCATGCCGTTGGCGTTGAAGTTGTTGTTGCCGCCGCCCACATTGAGGCGCAGCCCGGGCGTCGAGAAAGCGAGGTTCGTAATATCGCCGCCGTTGATGGGCAGGTCCAGCCACCTGCTGCTCGCCGTACGATGTCGCCTGAGTTGGCGTTCTCCGTTTGCAACAGCGTTGCGGATGCAGTCACTTCGATGCTCTGCTGCGCACGTTCGACGTTGAGCACAAGGTTTACGGCCTCCTGTTGCCCGACCAGCAGATCGATCTTGTTGATGCCGGATTGAAGTCCTGGTGCGCGCGCCGCGACGCGGTACTCGCCGGGCTTGAGGAGCGGGAAGCGGTACTCGCCGCCGTCACCGCTCGTGGCGGTCAGATGGTCGCCTGTTGCGACGGCGTCCAAGGTGACAATGGCGCCGCGCACCACGGCGCCGCTCGAATCGGTCACCGCGCCGACGATCGTGCCAGTAGTGAGTGTTTGTGCGGGGGCGGGAGCGCCCCAAAGAAATACAGCGATGGATAAAGCAAAACGGAATTTGCAAGAAAGCACGGCGGACCTCCTGCGATCATCTTGCGGCGGGCGACCTGGCCACCTTACTGTTTGGCGCTAAACAAGCGGGTGATTGTCTGACCCGTCGCGCTATCTGCACATCGGCCCCAGATCCGAAGGGCGGCGTCTTGGCTAAGCGAATGCCCTGGGATCTTCCCACAAGCCTTGCAATTCGAATTGATTCAGTCTACATCAAGAGGCGCATTTGAGAAAGGGGCTGGGGCCCGCCTCGGCCGTGGACATTGCAGCGGATCATTGGGTGCGTGTGACCGCTGGCGTTTGTTGAAGTTGCGCAGATCCGCCGCCGCGTTCGCCGCCGCCCTAACGGGCTGGCAGAGGTCCCGGCTGAAAACGGCGAATGCGGCTGCCGGATAGCTAACGATAATTGAATATTAACGGGCTACTGCAATTAGCCGCACTTTTCTCGCTAGGCGGTTCTATTTTCGGTGGGAAGCGTTTCCAGGTGGTGAGCATTGCCAATCATCTCGTTCCTCAATTCGAGTTTCAAGTCGATTTGGGCGAATGGGGTCACAACGCGGCCCCGGACGAGTGAGAAGCAAGTTCATGGCGCGATGAACGCGATGAAGAAGGCCCGGCAGATGAGCTGAGTGGAATCGCGCTATCGCCAATCCCACCGCGTCGACAGCATCGCGACCACCTGCGCCGTTCTGCCGCTCTCGCGAGGGCCAGTGCGGCCCCTACCGATTAGAACTGGCGCGCCTGCGCGCCCTGCATGCCCACACACACCCGAGTCCACAGATCAGAGACGCGAACGTGTCCGGTTCCGGAGTGGCGGTAACAGACAATGGAACATCCACTTCGTTCGTCGACAGGTAACAGGACCCGCAGATGTTCGGATCGTCGCTAAACAATTCATAGACCACCGCCAATGTTCCTGAATCCGAATCGCCCCGCAAAGCGTCCGGTGAAATCGCGTAACTACCGAGCCCCAGAGCGTTACCTTCGTCGAAGGGCTCAATCCACGGAATGCTGCCAGGCGGCAGCGCTCCATTCTGCGGGCCGCCTTGAGGGCCAAGGAAGTCCGTAAAGAATCCGAACTGCGGGTTAGAGTCGAACGCCAGCTGCACGGAGTCGAAAGTGACCCAGTCTACGGGATCCGGCGTGATTGAGAATCCCCAGCCAACGGTTTGCCCGGGGCTGCCGGTGATCGATCCCATGGGCGAATCGGGGGTGACGATAACGCTTGCCGTGGCCGCGCGGGCGAACCCAGCGGCGATTATTGCGAAAACGAATCTTCGGAATGGCATGGCTTTGCTCCTCGCGCTCTAGCGGAATACGTTCACGATCGCAGCCCCTGTGTAGGCGCCTTCGTTCGCGGAAAAGTGGACGACGAACTGCATTCGCGACGCAGTGATTGGCCAGTGCAGCGTCACCTCCGCGGTCGAAGACTGGCCGGGGAGGAGAGTTCCAAAGACGACCGGCAGCAAGCTCACAAGGGATGTTCCGGCGGCATCCGAGCCCGAGAGATTGCTGAAACCGTCGATGCCCGTAATCACCGAGTCTCCGGCGGGGCCTGGCCCCCTGTTCGTGAGAGCGAGCGAGACATTCACCAGATCTGAGCCTGGGGACGCAACGCGATTGCCGGGCAACACGATCAGGTTTGGCGGAGTGATCGCGGCGAAGTTAGCCTGAACGTTCAGCGCCTGGTTCACCGTCACAACGGCGCCGTTCGAAGGCGTCGCGACATCTCCCGAAAAGCTCGTGAACCGAAAGCCTGCGGCCGGCGCCGCGGTCAAAGTCGTGTTTGTTCCAGACGCGATGAAACCGGCGCCGCCGGTCGTTCCCGCACTGGAGGGCGATGATGTTACATTGACGAGGAATTGTGTGGCAAGGGATGCCGTGAAGGTTTGGTTCGCGCCATGAAGGCCGCTAATCTGACGAGTAGCGGATAGGACGCCATCGCTCCATTTCGCCAACCCGAGCTGCGAGTTCTGAGATATCTGTTGCGGCGGAATGGCTACCGTGTGCTGTTGCCCTGAATCCCAGTAGAAATTCGTTGGGGCCAGCCACGAGGCGCCGTCCACCTGAATTCCAGCGCCCGCTGGGACGGTTGCGATGGTAGTGCGGCCGGCGCCATTCGTGGCCGTGTAATTCGCCGTAACTTGCTGAGGGCCGGTCAGGGTAATCACTTGTAAGCTCTGATGCGCGGTCAGTGCTCCAGTGAATCCGGAAAAATAATATGCCGCGTTATCCTGTGCGCTGAGAGTCACTGCCGATCCATCGGGGAAATAGAAATCGGGCTCGACCGGTTGTGTCTGCACTACGCCGCCGCTCTGGGCCGGGCTCACGCTGACAGTGAGTTTGTCCCACAAGTTATAGCTAGCCGTGTACTGCGCTGGGGACCCAAACGGCGGCGCGATCAGGTTGGTCTGCGAGACGCCTCCCCCGTTCGACCAGCTCGCAAAGCGGTACTCCTGGCCGCCCACCGAAAACACGTCGTCCGCTGTAATCGAGTGCGTCGTGCCGCTAATCCAGTTGAGAGCCCCGGAAGCCCCAGTGTAGACAGTGTTATCCACCTTGAGCGGAATAGACGACGTCGATGCGTTGACTGTGACCTGCTCCACCTCGAGGTGGACGTCCAGGACAACCTTAGAGGAGGCTGCTGGCGGAGTCGTCGCAATCGTCAGCGAATAATCGTAGACTCCCGGCTTGTTTTGAGGCGGGCTGGATGGGGTGAAAGTCAACGTGGCGGGCGTCGTGCCGGTGTGGGGGGAAACGGTGAAGCCCTGTGACGGCAAGACTTCGAAGGGTAGCGCGGCGCCATTCGAAGCGGTCACTTGGACCGTCGGTGCGGGATTGGAATTGAAGCTGACCGAGCTTTGCGACAGCACGAGCGAGGGCGAAATAATCACCGTCACTGGTATGGTTACCGAATCGCCGTTGGCGGAGGTAATTGAGAAAACGGCGCTGTAGGAGCCAACTCCGCCGCCGCCCAGTATGTTGGAGTCGAAGGTCAGAGCATAACCGCCCGAAGCGCCGGCCGTTCCGGCGATGGGCGAAGCGCTCAGCCAGCCCGTAGTTGCATCCTGATAAACAGTTTTTGTAGTGAATGGGGCAGCGCCTTCCGCTGGTGCATAGTAATAGAGTTCCACTGGTAGCGGCGCAGCGCCATGTAAGTTTAGTGAACTGGGATTAGTCAGGATCGATCCCTGAAAGCCTACCGGCTGCATTTGGGTTAATTTCACGGCGCTCGGATCGGGAAGCGTACCTGATTGTGTCTGGATCGTCAACGGAATCGACTGTCCGGAGAGCAATTCGCTGGCCGGCGAGAGAATGTAGGCCGCGCCAAAGAATTTGTCGCAGCTATCAACGAAATCGCGGTTGGTTACGTTATCCATCGCGCCGAGGTTGGCGGTCGTTCCCACCTGGCTGGTGATCTTGAATGCCAAAGGTCCCTGAATCGCAAACTGGCTGTTGTTCAGTATGCTGTAGGAGCCGTTGTTCTCGCTTACTTCAACCAGGCTTGAAACGTCCACGAACCGGGTATTGATCTTCTTGCGGCATGCCGCTGTTTGGCCCCACATCGTGTTGGTAACGTATGCTGCCGGAGGCGCGAAGATGAGGCTGGATGCCCAGCTCGCGACGTCTAGGTAGTCTGGACTAACGCGGACGCTGAAAAAATTGCCGGTGCCGAGCGGGGCCGACCTGTAGACGTCATAGATTTTCGCCTGTCCCTGGCTATCGGTCGTAGGCAGACTAACCGAGCCGTACACAACATCTCCGTTCGTGTACGCCGTGTAGTGTTCTGGCCGCTGCACGTCCCAAGCATGTACGTGCCCGGAGAATGTGGCGATTACGTTGTAATCCCGGATAACATTCCAAAACTGCGTGTAATTCGAAATGGTCCACCACGTTGCGAAGGACGTGTTTTCCAGAGGGTCATACACTGAATCGCCGATTCCCAGGCTCAATAGATCGTAGTGCTGAAAAAGCACCACGGGTTTGGTCGAATTTGCGACATTCTGCTTCAGGTCGTTCGCCAGCCACACCAGACCGGCCGACAGCGGCGCATTGCCCTGCGTGGTTTCTCCTGCCCACGTATTCAACTGGACGTAATGCACGCCGCCCCAGTCCCACGAGTAGTTGTGGGTCCCGTTGCCATCGTCGGCGCCCAATTGTCCAAACGAACTCTTGTCGATGTTGTAGTATTGCGCCACCGTGCCGACGTAATCCCACATGCGCTGCGCCGAGCTTGGCGCTCCAGCCCCGCCGCTGGTTCCCACGTCCGTCAGGTCGTGGTTTCCCAGACCGGGAAGCACCGTGAAAGGAAACGTCCAGTTCCCGAGTGTGCCTGGTTCCCAAACCGTTCGATAAGCGCCCAATTCCTCCACGCCGCCGCCAGTGGTCAAATCCCCCGCCATCACCAGTGCCACCGGTGGGTCGAGAGTATCGCCCGCCGGAATTCCCGACTTCTGCGGCCATGGCGCCTTCGAAGTGGCGAACAGGCCCATCACGCCTGGAAAGTAAGCTTGCATCGCTGGGTCGAAGTCGCCGCGAAAGACGTGATAATCCGAGCCGACATAAAAGGTCACCTTATTAGGGTTGACTATGGGGAGCAGAAGGGCAGGCGGGATGCCGCCCAGATTGCAAACCGGCAGATGACTGTAATTATCTTCGCGTAGGACATTCTGATTCGGGTCGGTGCATCCGAGCCCGTTCCACTTTGTCCAGTTAACGACGTAATCGCATTCTCGCCACCCGGGCGAGCCGCAGCAACCGATCGTGCTGCTGGTGTTGATATCGCTTCTAATATCGCAGCTCTTGCCGAGCAGATTGTCGGTCCAGGTCCAGATTGTCAGGGGGTCGGTCTGGCACCAACCCACTGGCGCGATCGCAAGTCCGAGCCAAGCTATATGCGCGATTTTCACCGGTTTGCCTCCATCTCGCTACTTCAGGCGCTTTCTTTCTCGCTTCTGAGGAAGCTACCAGCAAATCGGGCTCGCGCGGAGTAATAAGCGGTAACAGATGGGTAACGTGTCTTCCGTTACCCCGAATTTCCCCTTTATTTGCAGAATGTTACTGGCGACCTTAGCGGATACGCGAAAGGGGTCACTGTACGAAGATTCTGGCGCCGTCCCGATCCACCTGGGTGAAAAGAATCGTGCGCTCATCCGGCGAAATGGCCAGTCCGCCGCCGAATGCCGGCGGCTGCGACAGTGCATAGACCGTCCGGGTGGCAGCGGTCGCGAAATCCAGGTACTCCACCGCGGAAGGCTGCGATTTGCGGCGCCGCATGAAATAGATTCCGTTCCTACCCACCGCCCAATTGGCCCAGTCGCTTGCATTCATGTCCGGGATCACGGGACTCCGGTCGCCCGATGGAAGACCATTGCGCAGCGGCAGCCTCCACAACGTATGCAGGTTCGAGCCTGGGGCATCCTCAAGATAAAAAAGCGCATCGCCGGCCCGGGATATCTGAAGCGCCAATGCGCCTAGGCGCGTGATCGGGACCACTGCGCCGCCGGCGGCGGCTACACGCCAGATCTGACCGCTTCCCGAACGGCTGGAGAGGAAATAGATGAAAGATCCGTCTCGCGACCAGGCGGGCGTCGAGTTGTTATACCCATCCGCTACAAGTGGCCGCGGTTTGCCTCCAGCTGAATCGATGAGGTAAATCCCGGCCTTGTCCCCCGGACGCCATTGGAACGCGATCTGCCTTCCGTCCGGCGACCAGCGTTGGTTGCCTATATCGCGTCCGCCGCCATCGAACAGCAGGCGAGGATTTGCGCCGTCGCTGCGCGAGGTCCAAATCGCATCCGCGCCCGTCCGCATGCTGCTGAATGCCAGTCGATTGCCGTCGCCGGAAAACTGGGGGCTGGAGTCGGGAAGTTCGGATGCGATCAGAGGTACGGCGCGTCCGTTCCCATCGGCCCCAACCCGCCACACATTGACGTCGAAATCGCGTGTGACGATCGCCATGTGGCGGTCGTCGCGCGAGACCGCGAGCGTACCGGCGTCTACCGTTCCCGGCGTCAACCTCAGTAGTTGCCGCCGGCTGGCACCGAGCCACCATATGCCCCGGATCGGGCCGGCGCGCATCGAAGAAAACAACAGGCCGCCGTCTTTGAGAAAGGCCAAGCCGCCGATGCCCAAGCCATCGAAGGTTAAACGCGTTTCCGGACCGCCCGTAATGCCGATCATGAAAACGTCTTCATTGCCCGAAAGCGGGGTGGTGCGGCGGAATGCGACGGCGGATGAATCGGCCGAAAACACGGGCAGGCTATCCCCGCGCCACAGCGGGTTCGGATGCGTAAGCCATCGCCGCGCGCCGTCGCCCGCTCCAATCAATACGATCCGCCGGCTGCCGTCCGTATCCGGTTCCGCTGCGGCCAGCCAGCGTCCGTCCGGCGACCACATCAGCCACGGCGCAGATCCCTTCCGCAATTCCCCCAGCGTGCGCTCGCTATGGTCTTTGACCAACTCAATTACGATCGATGATGCGTTGGGCGAGAGGTCCCGCAGGAAGGCGATCTGGAATCCGTCGGGCGACCAAGCCGGGCAGGTGGCGTTGCCCCCGTCGCTGCTCAGGCGCGTGGGCGTAGATTCGCTTAGCGCCTGCACGTATAGGTTGCGATGCCCCGTTTCCTGCGTCTCCATATCGAACGCCAGCCTGTCACCCGAGGGCGAGAACGCCACGTGGTTCGGCGCCCCCGCGGTCAGGAACGGCCGCAGGTGATCGAGCGACGGCGGCCTCGACTCAGTGCGCATTGCAACGTAGGAGGCGCCTATCAGCGCCATCGCGGACGCGATCCCGGCAATGAGCGCTTTCCGCCAGGCTCGCCTCGCCGGAACCGCTGCCGCTTGCACGTGGGTGAACTCTGGCACATAGCCACCCTTCGGAATTACGATGCGGATCGGCTCGCCTGCACCTTCGCTCTCGTAATACCGCTTGAGAATCGCGCGCAGCCGCCCCATCGAAACGCGCACCACCGGGTCCGATTTGGGCTGATAGTCGGGCGGCCTGTGAAATACGTGGACCCCGATGATCGATTCTTTGATGCTCTCCCCTCGTCCCTCCAGCGCCGCCTCCACCACGTACTTGAGCAGACCGCGGCACCGCTCCGCGCGCTCAAATGCCGCGCTCTTGAGAATGACCTCAAGCCGTCGCCGGATGCTTGCGGGCTCAATCGGAAACGGAGGTCTGGGTTGCATACGAGAGCGGCGTTGCCTATCGGCGTGCCTAAAATGATGATCCCACTGCGTTGGAGTCGCGGTATGGCAAAGTCCTACATTGTTACATTAATGCGAAGACGCTTGTTCATGCCAGCTTCGCTCGTCCCTCTGCGCTACCGGACATTAGTGAATTCCCCTATAGGATCCGCGGTAGACCAGGGGCTCTCCAACACGCGGATGCGGGTCGCGCCCGTGACACCCGTCAGGTGCACGGCCGTCGCGACGATGTGCGGGTGGGTATAGTGCATTTCTTTCAACGGCAGATGCCCACGCGATAAGTGGGCGCGCCCGTGAGATTGATCTTGATCGCACCGCTTTTGCTCTTGATCGATTGCCCTAGGCCGTCGAGTTGATCGAACATCTTCTGCATCGTTGGCAGCAATTCGCTCGGCACATCCGTCTTGCAGCACGACACGGCGACGCGCGACGCTGAAGCGACCGCGCCGCGGGTGAATCGTGGGCCGGCGCTCGATGCCGCCATCATCCCGCCTTTCAACCACTTTCTGCGTCTTATACGCACGTTGCATCGTTTCTTCCTCAAGTTTCGAGTTCCAGCGCCAAGCACTGCGATCTGGGCCGGTGAACTTCGATGCCATTCTTCTGACTTTCAGTCTCGATCTTCTCTACCGCACCGTCCGGTGTCAATGCCCTCGCAACGCGAAACCGGCCCGCGATCCGCATACTGGCGGCATCAGGACCGCGTGGGCGAAGGTTGCGCGACGTCTTCGAGACGGTCAATTTCAACGGCTTTGGATGAGGATTAAACCTTAGATAATCTCATGTGCTCTCGGAGCACCAAACCAGTCATCATAAATACAGCCATGATCATAATGAACAAAACCTTCACAATCGGCAACGATCTTGAAGTAAATCGTCTAGGCTTCGGAGCAATGCGTCTGACGGGGACGGGAATATGGGGCGAGCCCAAAGATCCCGAAGAAGCCCGGCGCGTCCTGAAACGCGCCGTCGAGCTTGGGGTTAATTTCATCGACACCGCCGACAGCTACGGTCCTGATGTCAGTGAGCGCCTGATCGGTGAAACATTGTCGCCGTTTTCGAAAGGCCTGGTCGTCGCGACCAAAGGCGGATTGACCCGCCAGGGCCCCGACCGCTGGAGTCCCGACGGCCGTCCCGACTACCTCGCGAAGGAGGTAGAGAAGAGCCTGCGCCTGCTTAAGACCGACGTGGTCGACCTGTGGCAATTGCACCGCATCGATCCGAAAGTCCTCGTGGAGCAATCCCTCGAGCCGATAGTGAAGCTGAAACGGCAAGGCAAGATCCGCCACATCGGCCTCAGCGAAGTGAAGCCTGCGGACATCGACCGCGCCCGCGAAGTCGTCGAGATCGTCAGCGTCCAGAATCTATATAACGTCGGCGACCGGCAGCATGAAGATGTTCTCGAATACTGCGAACGCCACAACATCGCGTTCATCCCCTGGTTCCCGGTCGCAGCCGGCAAGCTCGCGCGCCCCGGCGGCAAGCTGGACGAAATCGCGAAACGCCACGGAGCCACCGTCGCGCAACTGTCCATAGCCTGGCTGCTGCACCGCAGTGCCGTGATGCTTCCGATCCCCGGAACCTCCTCTGTGGCGCACCTCGAAGAAAACATGAAAGCCGCCCACCTCGCGCTCTCGGAAGCTGAGATGAAGGAAATCGAAAAGGCAGCGAAATCTTGACACTGTTTCCTGGACGCGAAGCGGTTCGGGCGGGATTATGTCGTCCGCGAACGCTCTGTCTGGAATAAGTTGCCTTGGCTGGGCTATTTCGAGGATGGCATCGGCCCATCGAGGACTTGATCGCGGCGGCGCAGAAGGGAGTCCATCCTGCTAAACGATATCTACGACAAAGCCGTTGCCGCCTTACTCGGCGATGCGGCGCCGCAATGATTCCGAATCTCGGACATGGGCGTACCAGGCGATCGAGGACAGCGTTGTGCTGGCGGCGCTATTGCAATCCAAAGGTCAGATCGAGCCCGCCCTGGCGGAGTATGATCGCCGCGGACGGCCTTGCACGCGAACGATCATGGTCTGGGCGCGCAGACCGGTGAGAATGTCGCAGTTGGGGATCCAGCGCTCTGTTGGATGCGCGATTTCGGGATGAAGATGAGTCTCGAGGGGATCGGGCGCGGGGCGCCACTGGCGTAGAGGGTGCGCCCGTCGCGCTGCCCCATAGCAGGCTGGCTCCCGGATAGAACCTGTATTGAATATTAACGAGCCGGTGGCGGGACGCGAAGGCGCCCACACGCCAGACGTCGCAAGCCTCTAAGCAAGCGCCTTCTTGCAGTACTCGACGCACTTGCCCATTTCGGTCAGCACGTCCGACCCCTGCGGGACCGGATACTCGAATTCAATCGTGGCCTGAAATTTCCAATGGTTCTTCTTTATGAGCTGAAGACTCTCGACGATGGGTACGTCACCCTCGCCGAACGGAACGGTGGCGCCGTTGTATTTTCGGTCCTTCACGTGGATGTGCGTGATGCGGTCGTGATATTTGGTCATGAAGGGAATGGGCGAGGTCTGGTTACCGACCAGGAAATGGCCGAGGTCCAGATTGATGCCGTTGTATTTCGCAACCTCCATGGCCTTCTCCCAGTTTTCCGGGGCGCCGAATGCCTCGCCGCCGGGGCCAGCGGTATGGCCATGGTAGCCGACCATCATCTTGTGCTTATCGGCAAATTTACCGAGCCGCTCGACGTCGTTCAACCGGCCCTCGGTGGAAATGGCGTGGGCGCCGAGGTTCTTGGCTACCTCGAAGAAATAGTCGGTGACGCCGTCACTGAAGGAGTTGAAGTTATCGATCTTAAGGATCTGGATCAGAACGCCCGCGGTCTCGTATTTCTTGCGGAAGTCCTTAATCGTGTCCATGGAAAGCGAGAGGCGCCAATCGGAAAGCTTCCTGGCTGCTTCGGCCTGCGCAGCCTGCTGCTCCGGCGTGAGGGGCGCCCGGCCGCCGTTTGGGCCGCGCGTTCCGCCCGGCCCGGCTGCGCCCCCAGTCGCGTCTCCACGACCTGGACCTCCACCGCCGGGAGGTGCGCCTGCGCCGCGCCGCCCAGCGGCCGGAGTGTCGAAGCTTGAAGCATAGACGCCCGACGCTCCAAGGTAAGCTTCCACGGGCTGCAACCGAAGCTCGGCGGCGCTCAGATTGAGTTGGGTCATGTATTCCAGAATCTTGTCGGCTGTGCCGGACATGTTGTGGAAACTGTAAGGTACGTTGGCGCCGACCTGGACGCCTCCGAACAGCGAGTCCGGCTTAGCGGCCAGCTTCGCCGCGGGCCACGCCGCGAGAGCTATCCTTCCTAATTCACGCCTCGTCAAGTCCATTCGGACTCCCTTTCCGGGAAAGTCTCTCCTCTCCCGCTGCTGAGACAGCGTGCTCGATCCGCGAACGCAAAGTCCAAGCTAGATCCGCACCGCGCTGCCCGCCGCATCACTCTCCTTTCGCGCCGATGACATTCCGACGCGGCTCACCGCCGAGATAAACTCGTACATTCAACACATGGCGCGCAACGCCGCATGTTCGAAGCGCGGAAGAGATTGACGCAGCATTACCAGGATACTCTAGCAGCCAGGAGCAAGCATCGAATTCCGGCCCGGCTGGTTTCCACGCTGCGCAGTAGCCGGAATCGCGGGCGCCACAAGCAGCCACGCACGCAGGACCTCTGCGGGCTTGGGGAATGTGCGTAGATGGCTGGGTAGGGCGCCGATTCGATTAGACAAAACCATGCGAACGTCGGCGGGTACGCTTCGACCGAAGGGCCGGAAGAGGTCGTTCGCAAGCTTCCGTCGACTAGACGGCCCGCTGCTTGCCGTTTCCTCCGCTGGTCGGCTCGTTCAGGAAGTCCGCAAACCGGAAAGCCCGACGACAGGCCGAAGGGCCTGTCTCACCGTACAATTGAGGTGATGCCGCGCGTTGCTTATTCGTTGCTGTGCGCCGTCCTTGCCCCGCTCGCGGCTGCGCCGCTCTCCCGCCCCTACACCGTCGATTCCTACGATGTCCGCATTCAAGTGGATATGCCCGACCGGCATCTGAACGGTGAAGTGACCATTCGTTTGCACAGCGTTGCCGAATCCGCCGTATCCGCGCTCGAGTTCGACGCCGGCGGAATGCAGATCGCGAGCGTGAACGAGGGCGATCGGCGCCAGTATTTCGAGCGCAGAGGCCGCTCACTGACCGTGGTGCTGACTACTCCGATGCAGCCGGATGAACACCGCACCATCACAATCCGCTATCAAGCCGAATCAGCCCCAGGGCTGAAGTTCTTCGCCGATCAGATCTACACCACGGCCGTGAGCGATTGGCTGCCCTGCAACGACCTTCCTACTGAGCGCTCCACTCTGCATCTGACGCTCGTCGCGCCGGCTGACATGAAGGCTGCGGCGAGCGGTCAGTTGACTACGGCAAGCGCAGGCTCTTCGGACTGGCAGCTCGATTCTCCCGCCGCGCCTGGCTGGTTCGGATTCGCGGTCGGGCGATTCGACGAGAACACTTCGGAAGCCGATGGAGTGAAGCTGCGCGTGTTGGGAGCATCCAGAGATGTATTTGACCCGACTGCGGCGGCGAACCGTCATTTGGCCGTAAAAACCGGCAAACAGTACCCCAGCGCAACTTACACTCAAGTCTTCGTCCAGGGCGTCGTCACGCATCCAATGGCCGGCGGCCTAGCGCTGTTGCCGGAAGCAGACGCTCAAGGGCTGCCCAAACAATCCGACGCCCTGCGCGATTTAGCGGTCGCAATGGCGCAGCAGTGGTATGGCATTGGCATTGGTTCGAGAGAATCGAGAGACGTTTGGTTGAACGAAGCGCTGCCCGCATTTCTGGCCGACTCATTCGTGGGCGACCGGCTCGGGCAAGCGAGCTACGACGCCCGGGTGGAGCGCGCTCAAGATACCTACAACCGGCTCCGCGCGGAAGGCAAAGACGAGCCGCTGGCGGATATCGAATGGAATCCGCAGGAGCCGGCCAAAGACTCGCTCGCGGTGGTAAAGGGCGTCGCCTTCCTCAATCTGCTCAATGAAAGCTTCGATGACGAATTTTGGAATGGCCTGCGTCTGTTTACGGCCGACGTTTGGGGCAAAACGGCGTCCAGTGAGGATTTCGAGCACGCGCTCGGCGCCGTTCCGCGCGGGGCAAACGCCGCGAGCGGAAAGAGACCCGCGCGCAAGAAGAACGTAAAGCCACTGACCCACGCAAATACGCTCGACAATCTCTTCAACACCTGGGTTTACGGCATTGCCACGGGCAAGACAAAAAAGTAGCAAGGCATTGGCCCTGCCGTGAAACTTCGGACGAAGACCTTGATTTTCTCTTTCTTGCGGGCCACGTGTTCTCAAATTGTGTGCCAACTCGCATCCTTCGTCGGCTCAGACCGTGGCCAACGGCCCTTTGCGACAAGGCGCAACAATGACATCAGCGCCGGGGATGAGCCACGTTCGGGCGCGAATTGCAACCAGCCCACGGCGGAGCAGCTAGCCACCGTATTTGACGATGACGCTGCCGTAGCGGCCGACCAAAAGGGCGGCGTTTTCAGCACGCCGGGTGAGAGCCTGGTCCACAAGATCAGCGGCTCAGCGTCTTGCCGAGATAATCGGCGATGACTTTCGCTTGGGCGTCGGTCGCCTGGGCACCGCGGTTCACCATATTCTCGACAAGCGCGCTCCATTCCTTCGGGCTCAGGCGCTGGCTGGTCACCACTTCGACCGAATGACAACCTGTCCCGCACGTCTTCGCAACCAGCGTCGCAGCTTCGCCGGCTGGGAGCGCGACTGGCGCGGAACTTCCGACTTGAGGCTGTCCGCGGTTTGCGGCCGCGGCTGCCGCAATCGCCTTCGAGACGGCAGCAGGCAGCGGCCTTAGATGAATATCGGGCAACGCGAAGGCGACCAGGCTGTTGCTGGAACCGCCCCCTAGATATGAGCCTCCGCCCGTAGCCATCAGCGCGACATACTGGCGTCCGTCGCGACCCATATAAGTTATCGGGCTGGTATGCCCGCTCGCTTCAAGCCCACCTTCCCAAAGCAATCTGCCAGTTTTTGAATCGAATGCTCGGAATCGCGAATCGTTCGTGGCGCCGATGAACACCAGGCCTCCCGCGGTCGCCATGCTGCCGCCAATATTCGGCGCGCCTGTATTGTGGACGCCGATTGCTTCAAGAGCCTCCACAGTCCCCAACACCGACCGCCACGCAATATCGCCCGTCGTCAGATCCACAGCGATGAGTTCGCCAAACGGGGGATTCTGGCAGGGAATATGTGTCTGCGGATTCCAAAAGCGAGCATAGTTTCCATACGCCGACGTCCGTACGTATTCCGAGCCCCGTTTCTCCATGTGCCCCCACTGCCCGGCATTCATTACGTTGACGAACAACAAGCCGAGCGACGGATCGACGGATACGCCGCCCCAATTGCCCCCGCCGAGGGTGCTCGGGAAAAAAAGCGCATTGCCCTCAAGCGGCAGCGGCGTATACGGACCGCCAATTCTCATTTGATTGGTTTCAAACAATTCCCTGCAGAAGCGTTCTTGATCGGGCGAGCGGTCGTAAATTTCCTCCATGCGGAATGTGTTCTTCGCCAAAGGGGGCGGCTTTAGAGGAAAGGGTTGCGTTTTCGAAGTGACTTCGCCTGGCGTCACGGATTGGGGCACGGGGCGCTCCTCCATCCCATAAACGGGCTCCCCGGTATCGCGGTCAAATACGAAGAGCAAGCCCATCTTAGTGATCTGCGCGACCGCCGGGATCGTTCGCCCGCCGCGATGGATATCGAACAAGGCGGGAGGTGCCGCGAGATCGTAATCCCAGAGGTCGTGATGCACTAACTGCTGCGCCCATTTTTTTGCTCCGGTGCGCGCGTCAAGCGCAACCAAGGTATTCCCATACAGGTTGTCGCCTACTCGATCCGCACCGTAGAAATCCGACGTAGGAGCGCCGAGAGGCGCATATATAATCCCGCGCTTCACATCGATCGTGAAGAACCCCCACACGTTCGTTCCGGATCGGTTCTTCCAGCCATCCCGAGGCCAAGTCTCCGATCCCGGTTCACCCTGCCGCGGAACGGTGTGAAACGTCCAGAGCAGCTTTCCAGTTTTCGCGTCCCAACCTCGAATATCGCCATATGCGCCTGCCGTGGGCGAACCCTCGCCATTGCTGCACCCCGTTATCACAATGTCGCCAAAGACGGCTGGCGGCGACTGCAATGCGTATCGGGCATCCTTCAACTCTCCCAATACGCCTTCCTTCAGGTTCAAGCGCCCCTCGTTACCGAAGCCCGGCGCCGGCTTTCCGGTTGTCACATCCAGAGCCAACAGATATGGCCCGTTGCCGGCGAAAACTCGCGGATGCATTCCGTGAGTCCCGGGCCAATAAGCGACCCCGCGCAGAGCAGACGGCGCTGCGTCATACTTCCAGAGCAGTTCGCCGGTTTCGGGCGCCACCGCATACACGCCATCCGGAGCCGTTAGATACATCACGCCGTCCCTAACAATAGGAATGGCTTCCGAGCCGGGCTTTCCGGCGCGAAAGGTCCAGGCGAGCTTCAGCCGGCCAACGTTTGCGGCATCGATTTGCCGCAATGTCGAGTAGCGCATCGCGCCCGGATCGTTACCATAAGAAGGCCAACTCGTCTGAGAGACGCCAAAAATTGGCAACAACAGGAGAGCGGCGAAGCGAGTCACTTCCATACTCTAGCCAATTCGGCGGCGCCCCGCTTATGCGTCGAGCATGGCAGAAGACCGCCCTCGGCGCAAGATCCTCAAGCCGGAGCTTTCAGTCGATTTCTCCCATAGCATCTTCTTACCCAGACAGGCTCCCGCCATATACTGCGATTCGGCAATTAATACCGGGACTACATGAAGCGCGTGGGACGGTTCGTGCCGCGATTCGTGCGCGGACCGCGGTGATGGCCATAAGATTACGATCGGCCTGCGGCGCCCATGGAAGCTTCACCTTGTGCGGGTCGTGCTCGGGACAGTTGCTGCATGGCGGCGCAGTATGAAGAATCGTCTACATCTAACAGTATCCAAGCGCCACCGCCGGCGCTTCGTAGTCTTCTTCTAAAGAAGCAGTCCACAAAGCCCGGCAAAGATTCCTCGGCTACCCACGGACGCCAACCCTAAGGGATCACGCTTGCGTGCGCGCGTGACTGGAATTTTACTTTGAGGCTAAAACGGCGCGGATTTGTTTTGCAACCTCCGGTACAGGCTTACTCGCGTCGATCTCATGAATGTGGGTATCAGAGAAATACAATCGTGCAAAGTCGAGCTCGCGGTGATAGTCCTTCAGATCTTGTTCGATATCTCGCCCGTCGCTCTTTCGGGCACGACGGCGGGCTTCGGCATCGCTCAAATCAAGCTGTAGGACAATCGGAGGAGCGAACTGGAGTTCTGCAACGAGCGAAGCCAGATGATCTCCTTGCTCCTTCGATGCAGGATACCCGTCCAAGATCACGCCCTTGGAACGGTCCATGGCGCGCAACCGGTCCTCTATTAACCTATTGAGCACTGGGTCAAGACGCGGCTCCACGCCCTGGATTTCGGGATGACGGAATCGTTCGAAATCCTGACGGTTCTGCGCGATCAGATCTTCCACGGAAAGCAGTTGCATCCCGCGTTCCTTCTGCAGGATCTGCGCCTGTGTGGTTTTTCCGGAAGCCGGCGGCCCAATAAGAACGATCAGCTTCCCTGCGCTTTGTGCGTCAACGGCCCCGAAAACCAGGAGTAGATACAGCCCCAGAATTGAGCGAAACATCCCTCCATTGGAGCATATTGCCAGAATATATGACCGTTCCGAACCCACGCGTTCCTGCGTGCGGCCGAACGTCAGATAGCGGCGCGCGGCCCTGGGATTTGAGTCGCTGTATTCTGATGCCACGACCGATGAGCAAAATTCGGCAAGCTCCGCTTGGGGCAAGCGCTATTCGTACAAAGCTGACTTGCCACGCCGGAATCTTTCCTTTTCAAGCCTACCGGTTACAGCGGCCGCGGCCGGTCCGCTGAAGGCAAGCCGCGGTGGGATAGCTTCCGATACGAAATAACGCTGTCTGACCACGAACCTGCTGCGTCGCGCGTCGCAACCTGCGCCTGAATCTGAGGCCAATTCGCCTAATCCGGAAAGCAAACTTTCTCAGACGGTTTATGGCGCGGCAGTTCGTAACACGGGAGATCCGATTCGTCAAAATGCTCTTTCGCACGGGAACGCCATCCGCCAGACTCCAATCAGAAGGGAGTCGAAGCGCATGCGATTTTCACAGCGGTGGGCAGCGGCCTGTTTGAGGGCGTCGGTGCTGCTGGTTGCGGCGGGGATAGCTTGTACCGCCGACGTGAGCGCACCGGCGCCGTTCCCAGCGGAATACCGCCAATGGGCGGTCACAAGAAGTATGGTAGTGGGCCCGGACAATAAGAATTTCGCGAACAACGGCGGGTTCCATCACTACTATGCAAACGAGAAGGCAATGGAGGGCTTTCGCACCGGCCATTTTCCGGACGGTTCCGTCGTGGTAGATGAACGCCTGGAAGTTCGGCAAGACGCCGGGACCACGTTCGAAGGGCCAAGGAAAAGCGTTGCCGTAATGGCCAAGGATGCCACCCATTACCAGAGCACCGGTGGCTGGGGATTCGAAGTGTTCGCCGGCGAGGACAGAACACAGGGCGCTCCGGACTCCGTCAGGGCGGCTTGCTTCTCCTGCCATAGCCGGCGCAAAGACCATGACTTCATATTCAGCGAATTCCGCAAGTGAGACCTGCTATAAATTGTTCGAGCCGTAGCAGGTGATGGAAGTTTTCTCCAGACGGAAAGTCCAGCGATATCTGGCGTATTTCTTCGCTTGGACCGTCTTCGGTTTCTTCAACTTCAGCCGCGACCTGACCAGGCGGCTTTACTGGCACGAGGCGACGCACTGGCAGGAGACACTGGCCTCGTGGATGGTGGGAGTCTACCTCACCGCCGCGCTCACCCCGGTTGTGCTTTGGCTCGGGCGGCGATGGCCTATTGAACGACAGACCTGGCGCACACGTGTGCCTGTGCACCTGGCGCTAAGCGCCGTCTTCTCGGCCGTGGAACTTGCGCTGGAGACGGCAGCCTTCATCCAACTGCGCCTGGCGGAGTCCGTGACGGAGCACTCATTCATGGTTGGCTTCCCCGTTCTGTTGGTGACGGGCTTCCATGAAAACATCATCACTTACTGGGGTATTTTAGGGATCCAGTGGGGCTTCCGCTACTACCGCGGATTTCGAGAGCGCGAAATGCACGCCTCCGAACTGAAGGCCCAACTGGTGAAGGCGCAGTTGAGCGCCCTCAAGATGCAGCTTCAGCCGCATTTCCTGTTCAATACCTTGAACGCCATCATGGTGTTGGTGCGCCAGCAGCGCGGGCGACAGGCCGAGGAGATGCTTGCCCGGCTTAGCGACCTGCTCCGCTGCGTTCTCGAAGACGTCGAGGCGCAGCAGATCCCGCTCCGGCGGGAGTTGGAATATCTCCGGCTGTATCTTTCCATCGAGCAGGTTCGCTTTCAGGATCGCCTGGGCATCGAGATTACGGCCGACGACACTGCCCTGGACGCCGCCGTTCCTCACATGGGCCTGCAGCCGATTGTCGAAAATGCTGTGCGCCACGGTATCGGCCGGGTTGCCGCGGCGGGCATCGATCCGGATTTCGGCTCTTCGCACGGGGCAGACGCTGATCATCCGGGTGGCGGACGATGGGCCGGGGCTTGGCGCCGCCGATCTCGCCGAAGGCCGCGGAATCGGCCTCGCAAATACACGGGCGCGTCTCCACCAGCTCTACGGCGATGCGGCAAGCCTCAAGGTGGAAAACGGCGAACGAGGCGTGGTCGCCACCATGACCATGCCCTATCGCGCCGCCGCCGAAACTCCAGGAACCGAACTCCATGCCTTTGACAGTCCTGATCGTCGATGATGAACCGCTGGCGCGCGAGGGCTTGCGGATGCTGCTGGCGGACGATCCCGAGATCGCTGCTGTTGCAGGACGCGAAGAACGGCCGCGAGGCGGTCCAGCGGGTCCGCGAGGGACGGCCGGACCTGGTGTTTCTCGACGTGCAGATGCCGGAGATGGACGGGTTTTCCGTGATACGCGAAATCGGACCGGAGCAGATGCCGGCGGTCGTGTTCGTAACAGCGCATGACCAGTACGCGATTCGCGCATTCGAGATCAACGCGATCGACTACCTGCTAAAGCCCGTCACCGGGGAACGGTTCGCGCAATCGCTGGCCAGGGCGAAGGTCAGGCTGCGTAGCAGCGAACCGGATCAGCAGAACCAAATCCTCTCCCTGCTCGAAACCATCGCTTCCCCTTCCCGGTATCTGAACCGGATCGCGGTACTATCGGCCGGCAAGACGTCGTTCCTCTACGTCGAAGACGTGGACTGGATTCGGGCGGCCGAGAATTACGTCGAACTGCACGTGGCGCAAGCCAGCCATCTGCTCCACGTGACGATGAATACGCTGGAGAAGTCGCTCGATCCGGAAATCTTCGTCCGCATCCACCGCTCGCTCATCGTCAATCTGCGCCGGGTCAAAGAGATCCAGCCCGCGAGCCACGGAGAATACATGCTGGTGCTCCATAGCGGCGTACGGCTGCAATCGGGCCGGACCTATCACGAGAGGATCAAGGCGCTGATCGCGAACCCGTTCTGAGACTGGTCAGCGTCCGGCCGCTGCTGGCTCGATTAGCGCCAGAACCGCAAATCCGGTTGCTGCGTCGCGCATGAACCCTTCCGGCATAGACCCCGGTTCACGGCGCTTGTTCATGGAGTCCGCCGCCCAGTAGCCGAATTGCGGATCCTGCTTCGAGCGAAGCCAGTCCAGGGCCTTCTTCAGCTTCGGGTCCGAGCGCGGAACACCCGCCTGTTCCAGGGCAAAGGCAGCGACCGCCGTGGCGTATGCACTCGCGCCGTTGGCGGGTGGCGCCGCAGGATGGTCCTTCCACGGTCCGAGAGCCGCGATCGTCCAGGAACCGTCGGGTTGCTGCTTTTTCAGCGTCTCGTCGATGATGGATTGTCTCGCGTCCCGAACGGCGGCGGGCAGCTTCGCCGCTGCCCACAACAGCAACAGACGATTGTGCAGGGGCTGCGCCGGCGTCGCTGTCCGAAGATACGCGACGAGTTCCGCGACACGTTCTTTGATTTCCGGCTTCGCCTGGTATTCGGGCGGTGTGGCTGAGATCGCCAGCGCGGCGAGCGACGCGCCGAAGAACCCGGAATCCGCCGTCTCGTAAGGATCGGTGTCGAAGTCGAACCAGGGCCACGATCCTTTAGCTGGGCCCTCATGCAACTGCATCGACCACAGCCGATCCCACGCCTGCTGCGCCGCGGGCTTCTGCCGGGTTCAGGAACAGAGCGGCGAAGATCGACTCAACCCCGATCCCTTGTGAAGCCACGGGCTCCTTCCCGGCTTTGAGCGCTTCCTTCAAGCCGATGCCCGCCCTGGCGAGCAAGGCATCCCTCAACCCAGTCTCATAGGCGGTTGGCTCAGCCTCGCCCAACACGCGGCGCAGCGCTGGTCGCGCCAGCATATAGGTCACACCGGTGTGACAGGAGATGCAAGGGCCGCCGGAGATCTTCGCCGGGGGCCACGCGAACCACTCCTTCTGCCGCGAATCGAGATACTGCGCCGCAAGCTTCGGGCTCCAGTCCCCGGCAAGCCCTGGTAGCGCGGTCAGCATGATTAAAACCGATGCGGACAGACCGCGCGCGATAGCCAAGTCAGTTGGCGTGATTCTCATACCCGGTATTCTGCCGCGATCGGCAAGAGGTGGAAAGGCGATTTTGACGAACTGGCCCGCCGCCTGGGATGAACTGCCCCGCGGCGTGACTCGCGGATCATTTTCAGACCCGATTTCTCCCACACAATTGGGAACGATGAGTTATGTATATCGAAGTGCGCCGGCTGGTCACCGGCTTGGTGCTGGTTATCGGAAAGTACGAACTGAAGCGCACGGCCAGGCGGGGGCCCGGCCTAGGGAAGTTATAGCTTGATCGTGCGCGAAAGCGAGGACAGATGGAAGATCATTCACGACCACACCGCTACATATTGGCTTTCGCCAAACTACCGCTAATGCTTGGGACCGTGCCTTCTCCTGCCCGCTCGCCTACGCGAAGCCCATCAGGGACAGAGCAGCGCGGGTGCCATTGTCTCCTTTGTTGAGTAGCTGGTATTCTAAATCCCTTTAATTTCGCCGCCATCCATCCGAATAGAAGCGCCTGTCAGCCATCGCGCTTCCGGGGAGACCAAATATGCGAGCAGACCTGCGATCTCATCTGGCTCACCGTAGCGGGCAATGCCGGCCTTTTCGGGAAACTGCTTCATGGCTTCGGCCACGCTCATGCCGTGTTCCGGCGCCCAGTGCTCCATAAACGATTGGCGGCGGCCCGTCATCACCGCGCCGGGCACTACGCTGTTGACTTGAACTCCATCCTTGATGCCTTGCTCGGCGAAGGCCTTTGCCAGTGCGATGATGGCGGCATTGATCGTCGCTACGGCCGCGAAGGCCGGCTTCGGATCGAGAGCTGCGCTTCCTGAGATCAGCACCACGGCGCCTTTGGAAGCCTTTAGAGCCTCCCATGCGCGCATCGTCAGCCGGCGCGCACCATGCAGCTTCAGCGCCATGCCGTCTTCCCATTGCGCGTCCGTCATCTCGAACAAATCGACCTGGGGCACGGCCCCAGCAATGTTTAACAACGCGTCGATTCTGCCAAAGCGGCTCGAGCGTGCCTTGGATTAAAACGTCAGCTGACCCGGGCTCACGCAAATCGAGTGCACAAGTGAATGATTCGGCGCCCGCCGATTCTACTGCGGCTGCCGTCTTCCTGAGCTCGTCCTCCTGCCTCGCAACCAGGACAACGGCTTCGAAATCGCGCGCCAGGCGGATCGCGGTTGCGCGGCCGATGCCTTGGCTCGCTCCGGTCACGATCGCTACGGATTTCCTTTGCATGGTTCCTTCTCGCATCAGCCGGCAAGCGTCGCCCGCGCAGCTTCCAAAATCACGCGCAACAACCATGTCCGGCTGCGTATGCATCGGACTGTGGTCCACCTTGTGCGTCCGAATCTTCGCGCCCATCCGCTCCGCCATATAACGCTGCGTTTCCGGCGCGATCATGCGATCCTCCTCCGCCAGGAGATACCATGACGGCTTCGTTTTCCAACCCGGCACAGGAGCCTTTTCTTGAATGCATTTCAGCGCAATCGGCCGCTGCACGGCTTCCAGAATCGCGTTCTGGTCCGGCGAAGCCTCGTGAGCAACGGCGCGGGCGAATCCGCCTTCCGGCATCCAGATCAACCCGTGCGCATCCGGCTGGAGTTGAGGCGCCTGCGGGTGCGCCTTGGCGCGATAGAAAACATCTGCGACCGTCTCGGCCTCAGCCGGCGCGAGCGCCGCGATGTAGACCAGCGATTTATGCGGTCACTCTTTGGACGCGGCGATGACCGCGCCGGCATACGCATGTCCAACCAGGACGATGGGCCCGTGCGTTCTCTCCATCACACGCTCCAGAGCCGCGATGTCTTCCGTAAGCGATGTGAGGGGAATCGGCGCACACGTGACTTTAAGGCCCTCTTTTCGCAACGGCAGAATAACCTTGTCCCAGCAAGAGCCGTCAGCCCAGGCGCCATGGACCAACACGATTGTGGATTCCCGAGCAAAGGAACTCATAATGAGGCCCCATTCACCGCGAGGAACTCTTTCATGACGGCGGCAATTTCGACGACGTGCGTCTCCAACGCAAAATGGCCGGTATCCAGGAACTCGACTCGCGCGGCCGGCATGTCACGCCGAAAGGCCTCGGCCCCCGCGGGAAGGAAGAATGGGTCGTTCTTTCCCCAAATCGCGAGGAATGGCGGCTGAGCTTTCCGGAAATAATCTTGAAACGCCGGATAGAGTTTAACGTTCGAGGCGTAATCCCGAAATAGATCGAGCTGTATGTCTTTGTTGCCTGCACGTTCGAGAAGAGCCGCGTCGAGTGTGTATGATTCAGGTGGAACGCTATCCGGCTGGCTACCCCATGCGTATACTGCCATCGCGTTCCCTCGAAGTTAAGGATGTTCTGACACAGAACCTCCCGATTCTCCAGCGACGGTTCCGCCCAATACTTCCGGATCGGCGCCCACGCATCGGCCAACCCTTCTTCGTAGGCGTTGCCGTTCTGCGAAATGATCGCACTCACGCGTTCCGGGTGAGCCATCGCGAGACGAAATCCGGTTGGCGCGCCATAGTCGAACACGTACAGGGCGTATCGCCTGATCTTGAGCGCCTGCGTGAATGCGTTGAGTGTTGCGGCCAATCGGTCGAACGAATAAATATATTCCCGCTCTTCGGGTACTTCGGTGAATCCGAACCCCGGGAGGTCCGGCGCAATCACGCGGTAGTCTCCGGCGAGACGTGGAATCAGATCCCGGAACATAAAAGATGAGGCAGGGAAGCCATGAAGCAGCAGCACTACGGGAGCGTTTGCGTCACCAGCCGCACGGTAGAAAACGCGCACTCCGTCCGCATCGACTTTGTGGATGGATGTAACCGGCACTGAAAAGCCGGAAGGCAAGCTCAGCCCCGAACTCCTATTTGTCTGGGTGGAACGACTTTGGCCCATCGAACTCTCCTTTGCGGTGCGATCCCCGCCTTTAAGGCGAGAGACACCATCGATGGAGCACCCGGCAAGCCACAACGTGGAGATCCCAACTGACTCCTTGTGGCGGCGTAAGCCTTTGATATGGCAAGATCTCCTGGGATCCCAGCAAACCGGTCTCTGGTCTGGCTGACGAAGCCGCGACGGATCTCTAACGCGCTGACCGATATCGGTCGCCGCTTCGTCGTGGTAACGGGCGAATCAGGACTTGTGCGGCGTTTGGTAGAGAACTGGAGGGACGCCTGATGCGAAGCTTTCGCATCCTGTACAGTAGCGACGTCCTCTTCATTCCCAACCTCTGCGCGGCGCCAGTCGGGCCGCCAACCACCCAATGGCTCGCGTCCAGTGCTCGGAGGATGTGATCTCGCTCCACTTCCTGGAGGCCGGTAATTGGCTCGAAGCCCGTCGCGAGGATGTTGGTCTCAGCCTGTGCCTGAAAGGCCTCCAACTCTGAAATTGGCGCACACAAGACGGAGTGCGGAGAAAGAATTACGGCCCGCTCGATGAAGTTCTGCAATTCGCGAATGTTTCCCGGCCAGCGATATCGCACCAGCGCATCCATGGTCGCCGAAGGGATCTCATTGATTTGTTTATTCATGCGCCGCGCGTAGAGCTGGGTGAAATGCCGGACCAGCTTGGGAATGTCCTCCCTGCGCTGCCGCAAGGCCGGAACGTTGATGGGAAATACTTTCAATCGGTAGTACAGGTCTTCGCGAAATGTCGCCTGCTTCACCATCCCGGCAGATCGCGATGCGTCGCGGCGATAAGCCGGACATCAACCTTATGAGTGCGGTTGCTGCCGAGTCTCTCAAACTCCTGCTCCTGCAAAACGCGCAGCAATTTCGCCTGTAGTTCAAGCGGGATGTCGCCAACTTCGTCCAGAAACAGCGTACCCTTATTCGCCAACTCAAAACGTCCCATTTTCTGGGCGATCGCGCCGGTGAATGCTCCCTTCTCGTGGCCGAAGAGTTCGCTCTCCAGGAGCCCGAGGGGAATCGCCGCGCAATTCAATTTCACGAAGGCGCGTTCGCGGCGGGTGCTCAGGTCGTGTATCGCGCGGGCAATCAGTTCCTTACCGGTTCCCGTCTCGCCCGAGATCAGGACGCTCGAATCCGTAGGCGCCACAACAGATACCAGGTGTAGCGCGGCCTTCAAAGCGGGACTCTCTCCGACGATGGCCCCACACTCGGCGCGAATCTCCTCTTCGAGATAAAGTCTCTGTCTCGTTTCCTTATCTCGATCCTTCGTCGCCTTTTCGTACTCCAACGTGTTTTCAACGGCAATCGCCACCTGGCGCGCGACCTGCTCGAGCAAGATAACGTCGTCATCCCGAAATGCATTATCCGAACGCCGGCAAAGCATCAGAACGCCGACCACCTGGTTGCGGCCTATCAGCGGAAGATAGCAGCCCGCTCGGAGCCCCTCCTGCACTACACGCTTGTAAAGAAGTTGGCCCTCAGGATTCCCAAAAATCTGAGGATCCTCGCGGAGCTTTTCGAAGCCATCGATCCGGATGGTATTGGCGTTTCGTAATACCTGGCCCGAGATCGAACTGTTCATCGGTACCAACGATCCCTCTCGGAAGGGACCCCTCGCATCGGGATTGTACAAGTTGGCGACGCGCAGATCGCCGCTGTCCGGGTCGGGTAGCAGCAAGGCGGACACGTCACATTGCATGACCTTGAACAGACTCGTCGACAGCGCCTCAATCACTTGCCGAAGGTCTAACCTGGATGTCACGCTGCTCGTGATCTCCAGGAGCAATCGCAGCCGGTCGCTTTCATGGCGAAGCGCTTCCTCGTTCATGTGCCGCTCAATTGCGATGCCCGCAATGTGGCTGGCATTCTCGATCAACTCGAGATCGACGGCGTCCTGGATTACGCACTTCACGATAATGGATGGCGAACGTTCCCAGGACGTCTCCTGCGCGCGTGAAGAGAGGTCGCGACCAAACGGCACGGATGCCAAATGGCAGAACGCGGTCACGATAGTCATCCCAAATGGGGTCCTGGCGGATGTCTGCCACATAGACCGGCTCCCTCCGATAAACGGCTGTGCCGCACGAGGCGCCCTTCGGGCCAACGAGCGTCGGTCCCATGCTTTCCGCAAATCCAGGAAGACTGGGCGCCACAGCGCAATAGAGGTGCTTGCCTTCGGCGTCAGGAAGCCAGATGGTGCATAACGTGCCGACGCCTTGAGATTCAACCAGTCGAGCAATGATCGTCAGCACTTCGGACAACTCAGATCCTGCAAGAATCAGCTTCAGAATTTCGAGCACGGCTTCGCTCGAGAAGAAGCCCGACTCGTTCCGTCTGTATTCCAGCCTGTTCAGTACTAGAGATTGCATCGCCGAGTTCATAATCCAAACCCCCGGGCTCGAAACGGCGCAGGCAGAAAGTGCAACGCAATCATCGCTCTCGCCCGATTCAGTCCCAGGCTTTCGGGGCTACAAACTCCATTTTAGGGCTAGCGCAATGAACGGATGACGATCGCAACGGTGCATCGGCGCGTTGCGCCTGACTTTGAGGGCGATTTAGGCAACGCGGGACGCATGGCGCCCCATTTTCAAGCTCGGTGACGGCACGGCGCCAGTCGATCTCCTGTGGACCGCCGGGGCGTCCACGCGCCACCCGAAGCTCGAAGCGCTCCCAGGGTAATCGGTGAAGTCTCGCCGTGGTGTTCAAGCGGCGTGTCGGCAGATATGCGCTTTGATTGACATACTGAGTAGCCGCAGTTTTGTAATGTTCCGCCTGAACAGCTATAATGCAAATCAAATGGCAGATAGCAATTTGTTTCTCAATCTGTTTCGTCACAAGGAAGGAAAGCATTATGCGGCGGGGCAGACCATCATCGAAGCGGGAACGCAGGGCTCCAGCATGTATGTCGTGCTCAACGGCGAGGTGGAAATCCATGTCGGTAGCGGTGCAGAACCAAGCGTAGGTGGTCCGGGAACGATCTTCGGAGAAATGGCTCTGATCGACGATGACCCGCGCAGCGCAACGGTTGTCGCAAAGACGGATTGCCGACTACTGGAAATCGACCACCGGCGTTTTGAGTCGCTAGTTTCGGAAACTCCGTACTTCGCCTTGGAAGTCATGCACGTTATGGCAGATCGCTTACGTAAATCGAACGCAAGAGTGGCCTCGGCGTAGTGCTTCCACCTAGTTCCCTTTCAGGCCATCCACCAACGCCCGCGCCTGCTCCGCGCCAATCCGTGTTTCGGCCGTGATGCTCAATCCGATACGCCCTTGTCCCGGGTCTACGAATTGAACTCCGCTCATGACCGCGATCTCTCGAATTGCTTTCGGCAGCCCGTCCGGCAAGCGCACCGATTTCTCGATGTCGTCCGTCACCGTCTTCCGGATCTTTTCCTGCAGGGCCTCGCCGAACGAACCCGACCGCAGAATTTCGCCCAATTGTCCATCGGCGTCAATTGACGAGACATCGGCGCGCATGCGCACCGTATCCGAGTTTTCGACAACCGGCGTGACCCGCACTTCGATCGAGCCATTGCCGCCGATCAGCTTCTTGGCGATCTCCTTGCCGAACGCCTTGACGCAGCCCCACTTCTCATAATGGACGTTGACGCGCAAGCGGGGCTCCCGGCGCATCCGGAGTTAATGCCGCTTGTTCGAGTGACATGCGCTCCCCGCACCGATTGTCCTGGTTCAACTGCGCTTTCAGGATGGGCGCTATCTGGCGCTGCAAATCAGAGAGATCGGCCTCGAGTTTCAGCGAAACGATCTCCTTGCCATCGACAGACGCCGTTCCGCCGATGGTTCCCCAAACCGTGATGGCGACCGGTTGCCCTTCGATCTTTAGGGCGTTCGTGATCGGCGGGATCCGAAGGGTGAGTTCGGAGGGGGACTGAGCTGCCGCTAACGAAGCTACGCTGAGAATCCACCCGAATTGCTTCACTCGAGTGTGGACGTCACGCGTTGCCGCCCCGTTTCGGCTGGTTAGTTTACCGTCTCGCGCAAGCCGGCGGGAGTAAGGCGCCAATTCGTAAATCCGCGATGACATTTGCCGGGCGTGTCTGAGCTAACTCGACCTTGAGGTAATTCCCGGTAAGCGCTCCCCCGCCATGCAGAGTCACAGCGGAGAGAGTACGCCCCACCATGCCCTCGCGGAAGGCGTGGTTCTTGGATTCGGCCAGTTCGCGCAGCGCCCGATTGCGCTCTTTGCGTACGGGAATGGGAACCACGGACGAATCCCGCGCAGCCGGCGTGCCCGGCCGCTCCGAATAAGTGAAGACGTGCAGATAAGTGAACGGCAGACTCTTCGATGAAACGCCGGCTCTCTTCGAAATCGGCATCGGTCTCGCCGGGGAATCCCACCATGACATCGGCGCCGATGGCCGCATCCGGCATGAGGGCGCGCGCTTTGAGAATCCGGTCGGCATAATGGCGCGGCCGGTACTTGCGGTGCATGCGGCGCAGCGTGCGGTCGCAACCGCTCTGCAGCGGGGCGTGGACATGCTTCGCAATGCGTGGCGAGGCGGCGATCAGTCCGAGCAGATCGTCCGAGAAATCCATCGGTTCCACGGAACTGAGCCGTAGACGCGCGATATCGGTTTCCGCCAGCAGCAGGCGGATCAGCCCCGTCAGGCGCATCTCGCTGCCTGGCTCGCGTCCCCAACGGCCGAGGTTGATGCCGCTGAGTACCACTTCGCGATATCGCGCGGCGAGGTTGCGCACCTGCTCCACCACCTGCGCCGCCGGCGCGCTGCGGCTGCGTCCGCGCACAAAGGGGATGATGCAGAACGAGCAGCGGTTATTGCAGCCGTCCTGAATCTTGAGATTCGGGCGCGTGCGGTCGCCCGCGGCGTCCTCCACCGGGGCGGAGAGAAAATCGTGCTGCGCGAAGATATCGCCCACGTGGATTGCGCCATGATACGGAATTGCGGCGTCGGCGGCGGGAGCAATCCGAACCAGGTCCGCGATTTGCGTTTTGTGTGAATTTCCGACAACCCATGTCACGCCCTGCATGGCGGCGAGTTCCTCGGGCGCGCGCTGTGCATAACAGCCGGTGACCAAAATCCGGGCTGCGGGATTCTCGCGATGCGCTCTTCGGATCGCGTGGCGCGCGTCCTCATCGGCCGCTGAAGTGACGGTGCAAGTGTTGAGGACGATGAGATCGGCGGAAGCGCGCTCCTCGGCGGCCACGAAACCGCGCGCGGCGAGTTGCGATTCGAGAGCGGCCCCATCTGCCTGGGCGGCCCGGCAGCCGAAATTTTGCACGAAAAAACGCGTCAAATTTCAGTATAACGGCGGGCTTGCCGCAGCCGCCATGCCTACACTGGTATCGTGTCCGTTTGCCGTGGATCGCTCCGCGCCTTGCTGCTCTACGACATCGCCGAAGAGTTCGATCTCGACGAGCTGCGCAGATTGATCGGTGGGCAGCCTCCTGCGCGCTCGCCGGGCTTCAAGCTGCCTGCGCCCGATTACGTCCGCTTCGAGCGCCCGCCGGTATTCGAAGCGTGTGAGCCCGTCCATTTGGCCACCGGCGAATTCGCAAATACAAGCCTCCGCTATTTCGACTACGGCGTAGTCAGTCTTGAATTCGAAGTGGCATTTGAAACCGATTGGCCCGGGCTGATCGCGCTTTCGAACCGTTGGATCGAGGCCGGTGAAGTGGAGCGGCGCGGTCCGGACATCGTTCGCGACCGCCTGGACCGCCTGCGGGCCGCCCTTCGCAAGCCCTATACCGAGCGGCTTGACGAAGCGTACTATGTCATCCATCTGCGTGGAGTTTACGAGGAAACCGGTCTCCCGCCGGCTGGATCTCAGTTGATTTCTCGATATGGCTGCGAGATCAGTCAAGTGATCCGCGGAGAGTCGCAAGCTCTTTCGGAAGGCGAGCAGAGGGAAGTCCTTGCGTCCAGTCTTTCCTACTATCCGGCGGATCTCCTGGTGGTCGGTTGGCTCGCGGCCATAGTTTATGACACGCACGAAGGCGCGGCGCCGCTAATTCAGCTGCTGGAGTATGCCAATACGCAACTCCTCGAATATCGCCGCTACGACGAAATCCTGACGGCTTTGTTGAAGGGCGCGTATGCCGCGCTGGAGCGCCGAGGCGGACTCTTCTCTCGCTGGCGCCTGGCTCGGGACGCCGAGCAGTTAAACCGGCTCCGCCTCGAAGTGACCGAGCTGACCGAACGCGCCGATAACTCCATCAAGTTCCTCAGTGATATGTATTATGCACGGGCTTATCGCCTTGCCGCTGCGAAAGTCGGCGCCGGAGATTACCGCAGCCTTGTCGACCAGAAGCTGCGGATCGCGGGCGAGTTGTACGAGTTCATGGTCAACGAATTTCGTGAAGCGCGTGGCTTCGTTTTGGAGTTGCTGGTGATCGTAATCTTAATCCTGGAGCTTATTCCTCTGTTTCGCGGCAAGTGAAGGAGAACCAAATGCGACGGCTTCTGATTCTATCTTGCTTACTTGCGCCCATCTGCTTCGGCGCCCGCCCGGTGATCTTCGATACGGACATGGGCAACGATATCGACGATGCGCTGGCCCTTGCGATGCTGCACGCCTTAAGCGATCGCGGCGAATGCGAACTGATAGGCGTCACGCTGACGAACGCGAACCCGGCTGCTGTCCCGTACATCCGAATGGTCAATCGCTTTTACGGCCGCGGCGATTTGCCAGTCGGAGGCGCCATCAAGAAACTAAAGGATGGCGCCGGCGATGGCTACATGAGAGCCGTTCTGGGGGCCGCGCCTGCAGAAGGCGGCGCCGACTCCGCACTGGCGGTATTGCGCCGCCTTCTCTCGACCGCGCGCGAGAAAGTCGTCATCGTGCAGACGGGCTTCAGCTCCAATCTCGCAGCGTTGCTCGATTCCGCCGGTGGCGCCGAACTCGCCCGCGATAAGGTTGCGCTGCTGGTAGCCATGGCAGGGAACTTCGCGGGAGGGGAACCGGAGTACAACGTCCGCATCGACATACCATCGGCCAAGGCAGTCTTCGAGCGCTGGCCAACACCCATCGTGTTCAGCGGATTTGAAATTGGACGCGATCTCTTGTTCCCGGCGGCCAGCATCGAACGCGACTTTCCGTATGCGCGACCGCATCCCATCGCAGAATCTTACCGGGCTTACTCCAAGATGCCTTACAACCGGCCCACTTGGGATCTCACCGCCGTCCTCGAAGCCGTTCGGCCGGATCGAGGTTACTTTACACGCTCCGAACCCGGGCTCCGTGCTTGTGGAAGCGAACGGCGCCACCCGCTTTGTTCCCGGCCGGGGCGATCGCCGATACCTTCGGCTCGATCCATCCAAAAAGACGGAGATTCTCGAAGTTCTCGAGCTGCTCGCCAGTGAGCCGCCCATCCAGAGATAGCCGTGGCTTCGATAGCGAATTAGCTTCGGATCCCGCAATCACTCTGGGACAATAGCAAACATGTCATTCGCGGATCTGCTGTTCGGACGCCCGCTCGCCTCATCGGAAGACCGTGCGGAAAAGATCGGACCCGCCGCGGGCATTCCGATCTTTGGTCTGGATGCGCTGAGTTCCGCTGCGTACGGCCCGGAAGCCGCGCTGACTCTGCTTATCCCGTTGGGCGCGGCTGGCATCGAATATATCCTGCCGATCACGTTCAGCATTCTCGTTCTGCTGACGATCCTCTATTTCTCATATCGCCAGACTATCGCCGCCTATCCGGGCGGCGGCGGCTCCTACACGGTCGCGCACGAAAATATCGGCGAAGGGGCCGGACTCCTCGCCGCCTCGGCTTTAATGATTGACTACGTGCTAACCGCCGCGGTCGGTATTTCCGCCGGCGTCGGCGCGCTCGTGTCCGCCGTTCCGAGCCTGCACCCACATACTTTAGGCATCTGCCTCGCGATCCTTCTGATCGTTACCCTGGTCAACCTGCGCGGACTCCGCGAAGCCGGAGTCGTCTTCATGATCCCCACCTATCTGTTCGTCGGCTGCCTGTTTCTCATGATCGGGATCGGCGTAGTTAAGGCGTTGGCCGCGGGCGGACACCCATCTCCGGTCGAACCCGTGCCGCACTTGCCCGCCGCCACCGCCATGGTCAGCTTCTGGCTTCTGCTCAAAGTCTTCTCCAGCGGATGCGCGGCCATGACCGGCGTCGAGGCGGTCTCCAACGGCGTAAGGGCTTTCCGCGAACCCACCGCGCCCAATGCGCAAAAGACGCTCACCGTGATCATCCTCATGCTGATGGTGCTGCTGGCGGGCATCGCCTATCTCGCCTCCGCTTACGGAATCGGCGCCACCGATCCGAACAAAAACTACGAAAGCGTACTCTCCATGCTGCTCCGCGCCATTACTGGCAGGGGCGTGTTCTACTACGTCTCCATCGGCGCCATCCTATTGGTCCTCTCGCTTTCCGCCAACACCGCCTTTGCCGATTTCCCGCGTCTCTGCCGCATCCTCGCGCACGACAGCTATCTTCCTCACTCATTCGCATCCACCGGCCGCCGGCTCGTCTATGCCAACGGGGTCTACATCCTCGCGATTCTCACCGGATCGCTGCTCATCCTCTTCGGCGGCGTTACCGACCGTTTGATCCCGCTCTATGCCGTCGGCGCCTTTTTGGCTTTTACTCTCTCGCAGGCGGGCATGGTGCGGCATTGGAAGCGCGTCGGCGGCCCCTGGCACAACATGGCGGTCAACGGAATTGGCGCGTTCGCCACCGGCGTGACCACGGTCGTTGTGCTGAGCGCGAAATTCATAGAAGGCGCGTGGGTCACGGTGCTCTTGATCCCGATCATGCTCGCTGTTATGACATGGGTGCGCCGCCACTACCGGCAAGTGGTCGCCGAACTCGCCACCGACGCTCCCGCCGATTTCAAGAATCTACAAGATCCAATCGTCGTCACCCCCATCGCTAGTTGGAGCGTCGTGACCCAGAAGGCGCTCCGCTTTGCCTATACCCTGTCGCGCGAGGTACACGTGGTGCATATCTCGGCGAGCGAAACCGAGGATGACTTCTGCAAGCACTGGAATCGCCTCGCCGCCGCGCCTGCCCAAGCGGCAGGATTTCCTCCACCAGAACTGGTAGTGATCGAATCCCCCTATCGCTACCTGCTAACTCCGATCCTCAACTACATTCTCGAAGTGGAAACGAAAAATCCTACCTGTCAGATTGCGGTCTTGCTGCCGGAGATGATTGAGCGCCATTGGTTCCACTACGTCCTGCATAACCAGCGCGCGGAGATTTTGAAGACGTGGCTGCTCCTGAAAGGTAATCAGCGGATTGTCCTGGTCAACGTGCCTTGGTATCTGAATGCTTGACGCGCGTGACGCAATGTATCCTTTGACACCAGAAATTGCATTTTGAGACGCCGGGGTCTTACTGGCGCCCCACTTGCCTGTGGGTTGTAGGAGGGTGCATTTCAATGAGAATTGCAAATCTTACATTCGCTGCGAGCCTTTTGGCAATGACCGCCGCAATCTTCTCGGCGCCGGAAACGGCGAAAGCTCAATCTTATCCATCGAGCGATATCTTCGACGTCACGTTGTCGAAGCCAATCACCATAAACGGCAAGGTCCTTCAGCCTGGTAATTACAACATGGAGCCGCTGAATATAGCCGGTGGCGATTCCCCCGTACTGGTCATTCGCGGTGACAAAGACACGCGCGTCGAAGTTACGGCAATGACTGTTCCTACGAGCGCCACGCGCCCGCAAGCTTACACCCGCGTCCTTCTGCACCACATTGGTAATAAGTATTACCTTGATAGAATCTGGGTCAAGGGCCAATACTACGGATACAAATTCCCCCTGCCGAAGAACATGGTCGCACGCGCCGCCGAGCAGTAACGAGCGGCGGTACACTAGGCGCGATGGAAGCCTTCAACATCTCTCGTACCGCGATCCTCGCCTTGGATTGCCAGGCCGGTATCGTTTCCGTTTACGCCAAGCCGCCCGAGGCATTTATCGAAAAAGCGGCAACCGCGCTGCGGGCCGCGCGCCAGAAAGGCATGCAGGTAATTCACGTCCAGGTTGGATTTCGGCCGGGGTTGCCGGAAATCAGCGCACGTAACAAGCTCTTTGCCGCCATAATCAACTCCCCGCAGCACCAGGAGTTTTTCAAGGGAGCATCTGGAGCGATCCATTCGGAGCTGGGGCCCGAAACCGGCGATGTCGTCGTAACCAAACACCGGGTGAGCCCTTTCACTGGCACCGACCTGGCAATGATTCTCCGCGCAAAGGAAATCGAAACCATCGTCCTGTTCGGCATTGCGACGAGCGGCGTTGTGCTCTCGACGTTGTTGGACGCCGCGGACGCAGATTATCGCGTGGTCGTGATCACAGATTGCTGCGTCGATCAGGACGCGGAGCTTCACGACGCCCTTTTGAATCGCCTATTTCCTCGGCGTGCCGAGGTCACTACCGCGAATGACTTCGTAAAGTCGCTGCAGGCGAGCTAGACCCCCGCCCGATCTCACTTTTTTCGCTGTCCCCAGGTTGGCGGCGGCGGTTCCGCGGTCATGCGAGTCACCGGCTTTTCCTTGAGCATGCGCATCGCCTCCTGGACGGCGCGTTCCAGCTGCGGGTCGTGGCCGGCGATCACGTCCTTCGGCCAGTTCTCGACGTCGACGTCGGGCGCCGTGCCTTCGTTCTCCACGGCCCATTTGCCCTCGCGAGTGAAAAAGCCGCCGCGCGGCGCGATCATGGATCCGCCGTCGACGAACGGCGGCGTATCGGCGGTGTGGACCAGGCCGCCCCAGGTGCGCTTGCCGACCAGCAGGCCGATTTTGCGATGCTTGAACATCCACGGCATCAGGTCGCCGCCGGAGCCCGCCATTTCATTGATGATCATCACCTTCGGCCCCCAGATTCCGGCCGACGGGCTGGTGAACGGGTAGCGGTCGCCGGCCACGTTATTGAAATAGCCGTCGAAATCGCGCTGCAACACGTCGATGATGTAATCGGCCGCCGAGCCGCCGCTGTTGTAGCGCTCATCGATAATCGCGCCCAGCTTGTCCTGCTGCGAGAAATAATAGCGATTGAAGCTGGCGTAGCCGGGCTGCCCGGTGTTGGGCACGTAGACGTAAGCGAGTTTGCCGCCGGAAAGCTTGTCCACCAGGCGGCGGTTGGCTTCCACCCAGGCGCGCGTGCGCAAGCGCCTGCTCGTTGGCGACGGGAACGACGGTCACCTGGCGCGCGCCTTCCATCGCCGGCCGGCTGTTGACGGTCAGCACGGTCTGGCGATTGGCGGTGCCGTCGAGCAGGCGATAAATATTGTCGGGCGCTTTCAGCTCCTCGCCGTTGATGGCCAGGATGTAATCGCCGACGGAAACGTCCACGCCGGGCTCGGCCAGCGGCGCGCGCAGATCGGGATTCCAGCTTTCGTTGTCGTAAATGCGGGTGATTTTGTAGCGGCCGTTGTCGATGGCGAAATCCGCGCCCAGCAGGCCGCCGGGCGAACTGGGCAAGCGCGGGCATGTCGCCGCCGCGCACGAAGGAATGGCCGATGGCGATCTCGGAGCCCATCATGTCGAGCAGATAATTCAGGTCGGCGCGATGGTTCACGTAGGGCAGCAACTGGCCGTACATCTCCTTCATCTTGGGCCAATCGGCGCCGTGCATGTTGGGCACGTAGAGGTAATCGCGCTGGTTGCGCCAGCCTTCGTAGAAGATCTGCTTGAACTCTTCCTTGGGCTCCAGATACATGCGCAGGTGAGACGTTCAGCCGGCCCGCTCCGGCTTGCGGAGCCTGCACGATCGGCATCCACCAGGAACAGCGACGGACCGGCTGGACGCGCCGCTCCGCCGCGCGCCGCGTCCGCCGCGCCGCCGCCGCCGCCTCGCCGCGCGATACACCAGCTTGTGGCCATCGGCGCTGACATCGTAGGCCGCAACGCCGGTGACGAACGGCGCGGCTCGGCGATCGCTCAGACGATAGCGCTGCAGCGTGCTGCCGCCGCCTGCGCCGCCGCCGCCGCCGCCGCCGCCCGCCGTCGCCTCCAGATAGTAGACCGTTCCCGCCACGCCCGGCGCGAAGTTCGCTGAATACTGGCGTTCCGGCGACGCCCGGACGGCGACGATGCGCTGCTGCGATGCCGTCGAAATCGATCTGCACGTTGACCGGCGTGCGCGGAGCCGGCGCGGCGCCGGCTGCGTCGCCTGGATTGCCGTCGGTACGCGGCGTCGCCACGTCCGCCGCGGCCACCGCGTCCGCCGCCCTGCCGCCGCCGGCGGAGCGCTGCCGACGCCCTGGTCCTCATCGCTCTCGGGCAGCAGCGGACTCGGCTCGCCCTTCTTCAGCACCGCCAGATACAGGCCGAAGGTTTCGTCGTGATCGTAGGACGTCATGTCCAGCCATTGCGATTTCAGGCCGAAATCGGTGGAGGCGAGGAACCAGAGATACTTGCCGCTGGCATCCCAGGCGGGCCACACCGAATCGGCCAGGCCGTCGGTGACCTGCTTGGTCTCGCCGGTTTCGACGTTGGCTGATGAAGATCGCGTGATAGAGCGACTTCAGACGGCTGGAATAAGCCACCCATTTCGAATCGGGACTCCACACCGGATTGAGCGTCCGCTGCGGGCACCATCCACGGATCGTTGCCGACGATCTTCGTCTTGCCGCTGGCGACATCGAGCACCCAGACCTTCAGATTCGTATCGGTGTAGAGCAGCTTCTTCGAATCGGGCGACCAGGAAGGCGTGTAGTAATGCGTCGGGATTGCGGCAGCGCGATCTCGCGCGGCGGCGTCAGGCCATCCTGCGTTTCGATCACCAGCTTGTATTCGCCGGAGCGGTCGCTGAAATAGGAGATGTACTTGCCGTCGGGCGACCAGGCCGGATCGCGCTCGGCCGATCCGCTGGAGTGGCTCAGGTTGCGAACGTCGCCCTTTTCGGCGGGGATGGTGAAGATTTCGCCGCGCGCTTCCACCAGCACGCGCTTGCCGGTGGGCGAGAGCGCAATGTTCGTCATGCGGCTGGTGACGTCTTCCCAGCGCGGCATCATCCACGGAAAATCGCCGGTGGCGGTGATGTTGACCATGTGCGTCTTGCCGGTCTTGGGATCGAGCTCGTGAACGTAGCCGGCCTGTTCGAAGACCACCGCGCCCGCGCCGGAATCGAGCGTCTTCACGTCGAAATCGGTGAACTTCGTGACTTGCGCGAGCTTCTTGGATTTCGTCTCGTAGGACCAGACGTTGGCGACGCCGTCGCGGTCGGAGATGAAATAGACCGTATCGCCGACCCAGACCGGGTCCATGTCTTTCGAATCGGTCCACGGCGGCGAGACCAGAGTCGTAGGTTTTCAGATCGACGATCCAGATGGGCCGGTTCTGCCCGCCGCGATAATTGCGGCGCTCTTCGTCCCAGGAATTGTTCATGCGATAGGCGATGTGCGTGCCGTCGGCGGAGATCTTGCCCTGATAAGCGCGCGGCAGCGCCAGCGGCTCCTCGACTCCGCCTTCGACCGGGACAGTCCAGAAGCGCGGCGCGGCGTTGGGCGCCCAGCTGGCGCGGGCCGAAGCGAAGAGAACGGACTTGCCATCGGGAGTCCAGCCCTGCACCGTATCGGCGCCGGGATGCCAGGTCAGACGCTTGGGCTCGCCGCCTTCGGAGGGGACCACGTAGACGTCTACGTTGCCCGCGTACTCGGCGCTGAAGGCGATCCACTTGCCATCGGGCGAGAAATGCGGATTGCTGGTCTGGCCCGGAAAACTGGTCAGCCGGCGCGCCGTGCCGCCGGCGCGTTCGACGATCCAGATGTTTTCGGCATAGGCGAAAGCGATCTGCGTGGCGCTGACGGTCGGCGTGCGCAGAAGACGCGTGGTTGGGACCGTGGCGGCGTTTGCCGTGGAGCAAGTGAAAAGAAGAAACGCGAATAGCAAGGTGGGTTTCGACATGATACGACTCCGTTCGAGTGGAGTCAGTATATCATCGGCGCCACCGCGCTGCTCATTTGGCGAAGGAACGAGGAAGACCTCCGGAGCGGCGCCTCACTCGAATAGATCTGGCTCTTGACTGCTGATCATCTTCCACATCGGCTGGTATTGGAACCAGCCGTTGAACCCGCCCGCCACTTGATCGCGCGTGACCAAGGCGTGCTCGTGCGAAATCGGGATCGGCTTCCCGGCCGCTTCGGCGAGCAATTGCACATGGCAGCTTCGGTCCATGGTGATGAACCACCATGCGGCTTCATCCACCGCTTCCGCCCACGGTCATCAGGCCATGATTTCGCAAGATCACCGCCTTGCATTTGCCCAGCGCCTGCGCGATGCGGTCGCCTTCGGAGGTTTCGTAAACCACGCCCGTGAAATCGTCGAAAAGGCCGTGGTCCTCATAGAACGCGCAAGCGTCTTGCGTGATCGGGTCGAGCAGGCGGCCGAGCGACGCCCACGCCTTCCCGTGTATAGAGTGCGCGTGCGCGGCCGCAACCGTGTCCGGCCGCGCGGCGTGAACGCGCGAATGAATCGCGAAGGCCGCGGTGTTGACGTGGTGGTCGCCCTCGATCACTTCGCCGCTTTTCGTTGACCAGTACAGATCGGAGGCGCGAATCTGCGAGAAGTGCATGCCGAACGGATTCACCCAGAACCAGTGAGTGTGCTCCGGGTCGCGCGCCGTGATGTGGCCGGCCACGCCTTCGTCGTATCCGAAGCGAGCGAATAGGCGGAAAGCGCCCGCCAGATGGACCTTGCGATGACGCCGCTCCTCTTCGACGGTGGCGAACATGGGAGGCGGTTCCAAATTCTTGATTCGTCCTGGAGCTTCAGTCATATCGTAAGAATACAAATTTCGAGGGCCGTTTGGAAAGCGCCGACTTCACGACCGGCGCTTCGGAGGATTGCGCCCCATCGGGAACTGTTCCAGCTCGACCGTGTTCCCCGAGAGCGGCCAACTGTCTTTCGAGCACCAATAAAGCGCGGCGGCAGCGATCGCTTCGGGACGGGTCATCGTTCCGAAGGGTACCGAGTCTTCCGGCGGATGAAGATGCCAGTCTTTGTCGAGCCCATCGCGAATCTTCAGTTCATATTCGTTTGGCGAGAGGATCCAACCCAACACGAAGTGGTTTACGCGAATATGGTGAACTCCCCAAGCAGCGGCGAGATTGCGCGACAACGTGTGGAGCGCGCCTTTGGAGATGCTATACGGCAGCAGGACGTCTTCCCCGCAGTACCCGTTGATGGAGCCGATATTCAAGATGCAACCGCCGCTTTGTTTCAACGGCGAAAACGCTTCCCGGCACAGCAGCAATGGCGCCCGGACATTCACTGCCATCATTTGATCGAATACGGCGGCCGTAGTAGCAGCCGCGTCAAAGCGCGCCGTGCTTGCCGCATTATTAACCAGGACATCCAATCGTCCGAAGCGCTCCAGTGTCGCATCCACCAGCCGGCGCGGCGTTTCGGGGTCGGATAGATCGTCATACAAAAGGTGAGTCTGTCCGGAGTAACTATCCACATCCCAAGTTAGAGAACCTGGCAGCCCGGTTACTAACACCGAAGCTCCCTCTGCCAGGAAGAGCCGCGCCATCGTTTCGCCGATGCCGCAGGTGGAGCCCGTGATCAGGCAAACCGTATCTTTCATCTTCATGGTTGCTCCGGCGGACTAGTTTCCCAAACCGTCCAACGCCGCGCTGATCGACTTTTCGGCCAAGGGGTTCATAATCTCATAGCCCTTGGCCGTCGGGTGGAGTCCATCGTCGGTAATATCGGAGCGGAAGAAGCCCTTGTCGTCCACCGTCGCCGAGAAGTAATCGAGGAATACGAAGCCTTGCTTTGCGGCGAAATCCTTGATCCACCGGTTGAGCTCGAGAATAGTCTCGGGCGGGCGCCCTACAGTCATCGGCGGCCTTCCTGCAATGTCGCAGACTGGCGTCAGCGATGCCACGATGACTTTGATCCCATGCGCGTGGGCAAGGTCCGCCATGGCTGCAAGGTTGTCTTCGATGGATTCGAGAGAGACCGGTCCGAGATTGCCGCCGATGTCATTGGTCCCGCCGAAGATCACAACCGCCCTGGGCTTCAGCGCAATCACGTCCGGGTAGAACCGCAAAAGCATTTGCGCTGTCGTTTGGCCGCTGATGCCGCGATTTATATATGGGTGGCCGGGGAAAAATCCGCCAAAGCGCGCGTTGTGCAGGTTGTCCGTTATCGAATCGCCCATGAAGACGACGCGGCGCTCGTTCGCCACGGGCGCCTTCACGGAGGCATTCTCGGAAGCATAACGCCGTGTGTTGCCAAAATCGTTAACCAGACTTGCCACCTGCCGCAACGGCGGCGGAATAACGGTTTGAGGGGGGACTTGAGATTGGGCCAGCGCGGCCAGAGGCGCTAACAAGGCAAGCATGATTCGCATTTCGCTATTGTACCCGCCAGTGTCAGTGAGCGGCGGCCGCTTTGCCGGCCGGTTTGAAATGGCGAATCAACAACATCAACGGCACAGTCGCCAACGTAATCCACGCAATAATGCGGAAGCAATCCATGAACGCCAAAAGGCTGACCTGATGCTGCAATTGCTGGAATAGATAGCCCTGCGCGGCGTTCGCCGCATCCGGCCCGGTGAATCCCTTGGCAACTAGGTAGTTCGACAGCTCGGACGCGCGCGCCGCGAGTTGCTGGGAAGTTGAAGTAATCGCGGCGCCCACATTTGTCTGATGGAACTCATGACGCCGTTCCGAGACAGTGGTGATCAACGCGATTCCGAAGCTGCCGCCCCAATTGCGAAAGAAGTTGGTGAGGCTCGACGCGCGATTGTTTTGATCCGGCCGCAATTGCGAGTACGCAATAATATTCGCCGGCACGAAGAAGAAGCCATATCCAAGCCCTTGAAACCCTCGCGCCAGCGCGTAATGCCGATAGTCCGTCGCCAGGTTGAATGTACTGTAGTGCCACATCGCGGCCGCCGACGGTGGCCAGGCTGATCATGATCAGGACGCGCGGATGTACCAGCCGGCGCTGAATCAATTGCGCACCCACCGGCGCCAGCAACGTGATGACAAGCGCCCCTGGTCCCAATACGAGCCCCGCGTCGATCGCGCGATAGCCATACAGCGACTGCAGCATCTGCGGAATCAGCGTAGTGCTGCCGAACAGTCCGAGGCCAAAAACGAAAAACAGGATGCTGGCGATTCCGAAGTTCCGATCGGCGAGCAAGCGGAAATCGATCACCGGCTCGTGCACGCGCATTTCCCAAACGATGGTCGCGATCCAGCCGACAAGGGCCAGCCCCAGCATCCAACAGATAAAGGGGCTGCCGAACCAGTCCTCAATCTGCCCGCGGTCCAGGGCAACTTCGAGCGTGGCCGACGCCAGCGCGATCAGAGTGATTCCCAAACCGTCTACCGTGAGCTTGCCGCCCTGACGCACCGTCGCGCGCTCCGCCGTAAACGATGGCGGATCGTGGAGCAGCCGGCTGCTGAGCACTAGAGCCAGAATGCCGATCGGAATATTGATAAAGAAGATCCAGCGCCAACTGTAGTTATCGGTAATATAGCCGCCGAGGACGGGCCCGATCGCCGGCGCGGTAACGATCACGATGGTATACAGCGCAAATGCAGAGGCCCGCTTCGCCGCGGGAAAGGTATCGACCAGAATGGCCTGAGCCACCGGCGCGAGACCTCCGCCTGCGATCCCCTGCAACACGCGGCTTGAGAGCATAATCCCGAGCGAGGGTGCGAGGCCGCAGAATAACGATGTAAGCGTGAACAGCGCGACGCAGCCCAGATAGTAATTCTTCCGCCCAAAAACGCGGCTTAACCACGCCGACATCGGCAGAATCACCGCGTTGGCGACTAAGTAAGTGGTAAGAATCCAAGTGACTTCATCGTAACTCCGCCCCAAGCCGCCGCCGATATAGGGCAGCGAGACGTTCGCGATCGACGTATCGAGCAGCTCCATAAAGGTTGCGAGCGTGACGGTGACGGCGATCAGCCAAGGGTTTACTGCTGGCTTCGCCGCCTCTGCATCTGTAGGTTGATTGGACACGGTCCTCTCCGTTACGACTTACTGAACGCTTACCCGCGGCTCTACTGACATCCCTGGCCGCAACAGCCGCTGCGGATCCTCGCCGTTATTCAGGCGAATCCGCACCGGGAACCGCTGGACGACCTTCACATAGTTACCCGTAGCATTCTCCGGCGGAAACAGGCTGAAGAGCGGCCCGGCGGCTCCCGGAAGATTCTCGATCTTTCCTTGAAAATCGCGATCCAGACTATCCACGTGAATGCGGACCGCCTGGCCCGCATGCATGCCCTTCAACTGCGTCTCCTTGAAATTCGCCGTGATCCATATATCGTCCAGCGGCACGATCATCAGCAATCCCTGCCCGGGCTGAACGCGATGGCCAAGTTCAACAGTCTTCCGCCCTACCACGCCGCTCACTGGCGCGTAGATCTTCGTGTAACTCAGATTCAGTTGCGCGGTGTGGACGTCCGCCGAGGCCTGTTCCACGCGTCCCGCAGCCGATTGAGACTTCGCCTGCGCGTCCGTGATCTGCTGCGGCGCCGTGCGTGCGGCATCCACCTGCGCCTCGCGCTGTGCCACCAGGCTTTGCGCCTCTGTGATTCTCTGTTGGCTCGATTGGATTGCCGACCGGTCCGCTTCCACCAATTGCGCGGCCGCGACGGCCTGCGTCTCACGCGCGTCGTAATCGGATCGCGAGATCTCCCGCTTCTCTACCAGCGCCTGGTATCTCACCCGGTCCCGTTCGGCGCGCGCTGCGAGCGCTTCGTCCTGCTGTAAGCGATGCTGCGCCGCGGCCAAATCCGCCTCCGCCTCGCTGATCTTGGCAAGCGGCTTGGCTCCTTTCCGCCTCCGCCGCGCGAAGCTGATTGATCGCGTTGGCATCGACGATCGGAACCGTCACTCGCGCCGAATGCGCCTCCGCGCTCGCGGTATCGAGGTTGGCTTTGGCGTGCTCCAACTCCACCTGATAGTCTCGCGGATCGAGTTCGATCAGCAGCGTTCCGGCTTCCACGAACTGATTGTTCTCCACTTTCGGATTGATATAGGCCACCGTGCCGCTGATTCGGGAACTGATCGAATCCAGGTGCCCCTCCACCTGCGCGTCGTCGGTGGATTCGTAACCGCGCGAGTCCGTACCACAAAGCTCCTCCTGCCGCCACGATTGCGGCGAAGACTAACAGAGAGAGCCACCGAATCAGCCGTGATTTGCCGGGCGCTCTCGGCGCTGGAGATTCCGCGTTCTTCACGCTACGCGTGAGATCGTCCGGTTCGGCGCGCCGGGCAGGCCGAACTTTCGGCGACTCCAACAACTCCGTCTCTTCCAGTTCCTGCGTCATGTACTTCCCTCCCATTAGTTGTTGAAGCCGTGTATCTGCGCCGCCCATGGCGCGGGCAAGCGAGATCATCGCCACGTCGAACGAATACAGGCTTGCGATGTAGTTCTCGTCCGCGCCGGCCACCGTCTCCTGGGCTTGTATAACTTCCAGGAAGTTGGTGACGCCATTGGCGTAACGGTCGCGCGATTGAGTCAGCGCCTTCTCTGCCAAGCTCCCGGTTCGCTTCGGCCACCTTCACGCTCGAATCGGAGGCGCTCGCATCCAGCCACGCTACGCGGACGTCGTAAGCGATACGCCCTCGCAAATCCTCATACTCCGCGCGTCGCCGCGCCAGGTCGGCCTCGGCCTGCTCAATGTTCGCGCGAATGCGCCCGCCGGTGTAAATCGGCACGGAGACGTTCCCGGAGACCGTGTAGACCTGGTTGAAGTTGCCGAAATTGGGCTCCCCCGCCGCCGTAATCCGCGTTCAGCGAAACTACCGGAAGGCGTTGCGCCTTCTCCGCCCGCAGCGTAGATTCGGCGGCGCGGACGCTAGCCTCGGCGCTCGCCAGATCCGCTCTCGATTTCAATGCCTCCTGCGTCGCGGTTTCAGGATCGATTCCTGCGAGCGAGCGATAGGTCAGCCGATCGGTCAATTCGAATTTCTGATCGATCGCCAAACCGGCTGACGCGCGCGAGCGTGAGCTTGTCTTTCTCCAGTTCATTAGTTACGTTGATCAGCCTTTGCTCAGCCGATTGCCGCTGCACTTGGGCGCGCAACGATTCGATCTCCGGCGACACTTCCGATTTCACGCGATTGGCTGTCAGCGTATCGAGTTCCCGCGCCGCCGCCAGTTCCGCTCGCGCCGTCTCGAAGCGCGCCGCGCTCGCGATCACCTGGAAATACGCGTCGCCAACCGCCAAGACCACCACGTCCCGCGAATCCTTCACGCTCAACGCCGAGGCCTGTTCATTTTCCTTCTGCGTTTTGTAGCGTTCGCGCAGTTCCTTGTTATAGAGCGTTTGCGTAAGTCCGACTCGCGCATCCTGAAATCCGAAGCCGCCGCTGGTGGGAGGCAGACCCGGAATGCCGGGTATCGCAGGAAGCTTAATTCCGATCTCTTTGAAGCTGAGGGCTTCGTAAGTCTGCTGGCCGTGTGCCTCGATTTGGGGCAGCAACGCCGAGAGAGCCCGTAGGCGTTCGGCGCGAACGTCCGCGCTCGCCTGGTTTGATTCGACTAGTCCAAGGTTATAGCGCAGCCCTCGCGTGATCGCGTCCTGCAGCGAAAGTTGAATCGTCGTTCCCGTCGCTTTAACCGGCACGCTGCCCAGGTAGGGATTCTGCTGCTGCGTCGCCTGCGCGCTAGGAGTCGTGGTTCCCTCCGCCGGATTGATCGGTTTTGGCGTCGGGATGGAATAGGTCAAAGGGCCAGTCTGCCCAAAACTTGCCCCGCAACTCGCCGCCAGCAACGCCATTCTTGCGCCCCATTGAACTTGTGCTCTTTTTCGCATTTGATCCCGGCCCTTCTGGGCGCTCACCAACTTGGATGTGAAAGAGACCAGCCGGTCGCAAAAATCTGCGCGCTGACGCAAGAAAAAGAGACCGAACGGTCTCGAAGAGCATCCAAACGACCGGGAGCGCTGAAATGATATGCTAATAAACGACCATTCGGTCTCAAATAGCGCGGAAGGTTCCGGCCGCCGTATGACGAAGGGTGAACAGACTCGACGCAAGATCGTAGCCGCCGCCGCTCCGATCTTCAACCAGCATGGCTACGAAGGCAGTTCTTTGGCCGAATTGATGGCCGCGACCGGGCTGCAAAAAGGCGGAATCTACCGGCACTTCGCGAGCAAGGAAGAACTCGCCGCCGAAGCATTCGATTACACCTGGAAAACCGCCTGGGAAACCAGGATACGCAACATTGATGAAAATTCGCCGGCTCCGGAAAGGCTCAAACAACTCATCGCCAATTTCGTCGAGCGCCGTCCTCCGGTCTGCGGCGGTTGTCCCATCTTGAATATGGCCGTGGAGTCCGACGATGGAAATCCCATCCTGCGCGAGCGCGTCGCGAAAGCGCTGCGATCGTGGATCGCGTTCATACAAGCTATCGTTAAAGAAGGCATCGAGCGAGGGACGGTGCGCGCGGCGGCAGATTCCAAGACCGTTGCCGCGTTAATCATCGCATCGCTCGAAGGCGCCCTGATGATGAGCCGTATCGAACGCAACCACGATTCGCTCCGCCGCGTCCAGGAACATCTTAACCGCTATATCGATAACGAGATTGCCGCTGCCGCTGAGGTCTGAAGTTCCCCGCGCTCTTTAAGAGCCTCACGTTACTGCAGCGTTTCGCGCGCCTCAATCAGTTTGTCCCATGCGAGGGCGTATCCCACTGCTGCTTTGATCTCGGCGACGCGGCCTTTTGAGAGGGCGGCGATTCGTTCGACGAGGTCGGATTTCGATACCGTGCGGAGATTGTCGCAATTTACTACGCAAGCCTTCCGCATGCGTTCCGCCTTCCCCACGCGAACTTCGACCGGAATTCCACGGATCGTAGTTGTAATCTCCGCCACGACGAATTTGTTTAAGTAGGAGTATGCGTCGGCGCGGCTCAGAAGCAGCACTGGGCGGCGTCCCGCCGGCTTCGGGAGATTCGCCCACCAGATTTCGTGTTGCGTCAAGCGCGATATTCCTCTGCGTTCGACCAGTCGTCCGCTTCCGACGCGGAATCCGGCTGGCGGAGGTACGCCTCGCGCATCCGTTCGAATTCCTGTTTCCCGATCGCCTCTTTGATTGCCTTTCGAATGAACTCCATTCGCAGACGCTTGGCAGCCGGGGCTATCGCGTTTAATGCGCGGAATGTCGCGTCATTAAGATGAATAAGAATGGAGTGCATCTCTATAAAACACGATATCAGGCTTCTATATGGAGCAGGGCGCGGAAGACCTAAAGGTGGGCTCTCCCAAAGGCAGGATCACTCCAACGAATTACTTCGGTTTCCGCTGTTTGTGAAGTTCCTCGGCATCGATTCTGTCTTTGCCGCGGCCGGTTGCGTCTTTGTTACGAAGCATCGCTGCCAGGCCGATGAATTCGACTGGCAACGCATCGAGTTCACCTGCAACCCGCGTTTGCCAAGCCTCATCGAATGTCACGCCGGTTATGGATGTCATCAGATCGATTCGGTTCGGCTTATAACCCAATTGGATTACTTTGCCGGGAAGCGTCAGATCCGGGATATCCATGCGAAGAAACGGCCAGAGCCAGGACGATCAAATATTCAACTTTGTTCGAGTTCAAGCACTCGACAAACTCTCGCAAATCGCGGTTCAGAGGCATCGTCTTGGGCTCGTTCCCGAATGGCGAAAAAGATGTCCACCCGTTGCTGTGGAGTCAAGGCAGAACGCGAAAGTGCGTCGGCGGCGTCCGCTTCTTCGAAGCTGCGGTAGATCCGAACAACTTTCTCCATATCCGATCTTACCTTGTAAGTTATCCAATCACTTCGCGGTACTCGCGATAGTCCACCGGCGCTTCTATCAAATAAGGAACGCGGCGGGCGAGGGCCTGCTCAGCCAGTAAGCGCGTTTCGGCAATTGAAGATGCACGCCGGCCCTCGATGCCGAAAGCCTGCGCCGCAGCCGCGAAATCGGGCGGCCGGAAATCGACGCCCACGGGTTCGAACTTGCGCCGCTCGGCGGCCAGGCGGATCAGGCTGAGGCTCGCATCGGTGAAGACCACGATCACGATCGGCAGCCTGAGCTCACGGATCATTGCCAGATCGTGCAGCATCATCAGCATGCCGCCATCGCCCACCATGGCCATCACCGGCCGGTTCGGATGAACCAGCTGAGCGGCCATCGCAGCGGGCAGGCCGAAGCCCATGCCGGAAAGGCCGTTCGCCATCAGGAAGGTCCCGGGCTCGTACGCGCGCCAGAACTGTCCGATGGCCAGCTTGTGCGATCCCACGTCGCATGAGGCGATGCCATCGCGAGGAAACACGGAGCGCAGCTCTTCGATCAGGCGTAGCGGCGAAAGACCGGCCGGCGCGTCGAGAAATCGCGGACGCATCGCCTCGCGGCGTTGGCTCAGTAACTCCTCGGGCCACGGTCTCGCCGGCGCGATGGCGGCGAGCTCGGCGATCAGAACCGAAAGATCGCCGAGCGCTTCCGCCGGCCGGTACGCCCCCTCAACCATCGAAACCGTATCAAGTGCCACGACGTGGAGCGAAGCGAACCAAGTCTTGTCGCTCTCCACCGGATCGAAGCCGATGCCAATGACCAAATCGGCCTCGCGAAGAGTTGCGACGATCTCGCGATCCAACGCCATGCCCGAGGCCACGCCGAGAAAGAGCGGGTGCTCTTCGCTGACGATACCCTTCACCTTCGGCGTCACCAGGAATGGCGCCTGCAGTCGTGCAATCAGCGCGGCGATGGCCGGCGCCATGGTGGGCGTTGCGCCGAGCCCGATCAACAGAAGCGGCCGTTTGGACGCGGCAATACGATCCGCGATGTCTTGGACGCCGGCGGATGGCTGACGGGCGTTGGCGGAGCGGCCTTCCGCCGTCCCCGGCGCGCATTCCTGCGTGGCGACATCGCTCGGCAGGGCAAGATACACCGGACCCGAACGGGGCGCGAGAGCTAGATCGACCGCCGAGTTGGTCATCGCGGCCGTATCGCCATCGCCGGTTGTGAACACCGCCTTCGAAATGGGCTGGAACAGCCGCGACAGATCGAGCCGCTGATGAGTAGCGGTCGCAATCTCGCGATTTGGCGTCTGCGCGGTGATCGCGATCATCGGCGCGCGCTCGAGCAAGGCCGAAGCGATACCCGTTACCAGATTTGTCGCGCCGGGTCCGAGAGTTGCCGCGCAGACTCCGGGGATACCGGTGAGTTGCCCAGTGACCTGCGCCATCCAGGCTGCGCTGGCTTCATGACCTGTCAACAGGAATCGCAGCCCCGAACGCCGGCACGCGTCCACGAACGCGAGAATTTCGCCGCCGGGCAACCCGAAAACGGTCTCCACGCCTCGCGCCGCAAGCGTTTGAGCGATTGCTTCCGAATGGGTCACCCTACCGCTCGACCACCGTCAGCGAAACTTTCGAAGCGTACTGTGCCGAGTGGTGCACTGCATTGTGAGCGACTATGCCTTTCGATTCATCGTAGTTATTCCCACCGGTATTCAGGTTACGGTCGAACCGCGGGAAGTTACTGCTGGCTACTTCAATCCTTACGCGATGGCCAGCCGCAAAGTAATTGCTTGTGGTCATCGGCTGCAGAGTGACTTTGTATACTCTACCCTTTTCCATCCAGACTGGTGGGTGGTCGTATCCATCGCGATAACGCGCGCGCTGGATGGTCTCATCGAGGTTGTAAGCCGTTCCATCGGGATACACGTCAATCAGCTTCACGGTAAAATCCGTGTCCTTCGCGTCGGACGAAACATAGAGCGTTACGTCGATGGGCCCGCTCGCCTCCACCCCTTTGGGGAATGGTTGGGAAGTGTAGACCAGGATGTCGGGACGCGCTTCCATTTTGCGCTGATCGAACGCGCCGCCCGTTATTGCGGTGCCGGTGCAGCACACGTTGCCTCCATAAGACGGGACAGGGTCCATTGGATCGTAAGTGAATGCATCGGGACTATCCGACCCCGGCGCCGCCGTTGCAAGGGCGCCATCGCCGTTCAAGGAATTGGCCTTGCCGCCGCTAGTCAGGAAGAAGTTCATCGGCTTCGCGCCCGCGGGAGGCCATGTATCGGCCGTCTGCCACTTATTCAATCCCATAGTGTAATAGCGCACCCGAGGCATGTCTTGGAGAACGTGGTTATCCTCGCCTTTGAGAAAATGGTCGAACCATCCGTAAGTAAGCTCGCTGTAATTCAAGCGAGCGTCGCCTACGTGACGCTCGCCGACCACGGTATCTTCGGTGGCGCGGGTATAGGAACAGTGCAGCGTGGGAGCGATAACCGCATACTGTTCGGCGGCGATCTCGGGCTTTGCCGTCTTGCGCACGAAATTATAGGCTGCCAGGTTCGGTCCGATGGAAACGTCATACCACGACATGAACCAGAATCCCGGAATATTGATCTTCATGTCGTCGTGCCACAAGCCGCCGCGATACCACGCGGCATCGTTGGGCGCACGCTTGATCATGGCTCCGCCGGTGGAGACCTCGGCGCGGTCGGCGTAGATTCCGTGCGGGCCGCCGACGGCCTCGATGATGTCCTGCTCGGGCAGATGCGCCAGCGCCTTCGCCCAATCCACCGGCGGCATTTGCGGCGCGAGATCGAACATTCTCGACGCCGCAATCAAATCCTTCTGTGATGCGTTGGGCGGAAACATTGGCCGCGTCTGGTTCTGCTCGCCATAAATCCATGATGCGAAGAGCATCTGCACGGCGCCGCCGCGATACCAGTTGCCCTGCTCGTAATAAGGCGCTACGCGTCCGACGCCCGCGCCGAATCCCTGCGGGATCATGGTGGTGAATCCCTTCGCGCCCTGAGCCGCTACGCCCAGTTGCCATTCCGCGGTGGAGGAGCATCCGATCGTACCCGCCTTGCCGGTGGACCATGGCTGCGTCGTGATCCAGTTGATGGCGTCAACGCCGTCGGTTAGGGGCGCGCCGAGAATGTCGTAGATGCCTTCGGAGAAGAAGTGGCCGCGCTCATTCATTTCCACGTAAGCGTAGCCGCGCTTCACGGCTTCGAGTTCGGCCGTCATGGCGCGATACGTACCGTTGCGGACGTCCCAATAATTGAAATTGTAAGGCGTACGCACGAAGATCGTGGGATATGTCTTCGACGTGTCCTTGGGACGATAAATATCGGTCGCCATGCGCTTCCCATCGCGCATAGGAACCATCACCTTGCGGTCTATGATGGCGATTGATTCCAGTTCGGTCTCGATGGCATTCCGCTGCGCCCGAGCCTCGGGCGTCATGGCGCCGCCGCGACCCTGCGCGGCGGAATTGCGGATCACGCCGAGAGCGACAACTGCCAATGCGAGCGCCGGGAATCCAATCCGAACCAACTTTTTCCGGGAAGTCATGATGAAACCTCGATTTCTGACAGTGTACCAGCCAAGGTAAGGCAGCCCGTGTGTGCTGCGCGCCGCTGCTCCTACGAAAATAAACCGCGCTGATTAATTGGCGGGCTGAAGCATGACCACATGGACGAGTCGCTCGAGCCGCTTTATTAGAGAATGACGTACCCGTTCGGCATCGATGTTGTCGAAGTGCTTAGGACCCAGTTCGCGGTACTCTTCTTTGTGTTTCAGCAAGTAATAGGCGCTGACCAGCAACTGATGCGCAAACGGCAAACATTCTTGCCGCTCGGTCGATTGCCCGCGCTTTTCCAAGTTGTCCGGACAGAGCCCCGCCCACGAAGCCAGGTGTGCCGCTGACGGGAATGATCCATATTGAAGCCGATCTCGGCCAACAGCCCCAGGCCATCACACGCTCTACGCCCGGAATGCTACATAGCCGCTTGACGTCATCCTGCTGGGGCTCCATGCGCCGCTCGATCTCTTACTCACGTCATCCATCCGAGCCTCTGCAAATCGCAAGTGCCGCATCAACTGCTTCAACAGGAAGCGGTGATGTTCCGTCACGCGACCTTCCAGGGCCAACCGAGTTCGGCCCCCTTGTTGCGCAACAGCCCCTTGGACATCTCCGCTAGTTCGCTGGCCTCACTCTTGCCTTCGATGAGGGTCCAGCATGGCTCGGCCGGATGCGCCCAGCGCATCGGTGGCCGCCATTGCCACTTGATGCCGGCATTCTCCAGCACTTTCTGCACGCGATCGGCGATGCGGTTGCAACCCGTACCGGCGTCGTCGGCAGATCTCGAATTGCCCCTCCAGGATGTTCCAAACCGGCTTCCGGTACACTCCCGACGATTCCATGGCAACGCGCGTGATGCCGTTTGCCCTCGGCCAATCCGCCATGGCCAGCAGGTCGTGGGTAAACGTCGCGAACCGGTTTCTTCTGTTTCCTCTTGCCCTTCGGCAAGGCCCATAACACGCAGGCCGTGATGCTCCTCTTCTTGTGGACATTCAGACCTGCGCGGCGTTTGTATACCACTTCCACGGATGACTCTCCTTGGCCACGCCGCGATGGATGCCGGCGACAAAGAGATTCTCCTGGCGTGCTTTCTGCAACTTCCGGAGGCGACCATTCATTGTGCCTCAGTAGCATCCGGGCCATACTCGGACGCGGGCTTGAACCAGGGCCAGAGTAGTGCGGCCTCTATCACTGGGTGGCAATAGAAAGACGTTCTCAGGTTACGACCCCGCAGCAGCGTCCGGCTGTGGGCTGCTCCACATTTTCATCTTTCGTTGTGGTCTGAAGGACCATGTTTTACTCGTAGCGTAGCGCTTCCGCCGGATGCACCTTGCCCGCTCTTCGCATCGGCGCCCAACAAGCCAGCAGCGCCACGGCCGCAAACGCTACGCTCGCGCCGACCAGGGCTGCTGGATCCGTGGCTTCCACGCCATAAAGAAAGGTGCGCAACACGCGCGCCAGCAGAAGTGCCGCCGCCACTCCGACGATCACTCCCCCCGCGATCAGCCGGAATGCCTCGCCCAACACCAGATTCTGGATATCCCCACGCGCCGCGCCCACCGCTGCGCGAATCGCAATCTCGCGCCGCCGCGAAGCCACGGAAAGGGACAGCACGCCGTAAATTCCCACCAGGGTCAGGACGCTACCTACAATGGAGAAGCCCACCAGCAGTTGCATGGCGAAATTGCGCGGCGCCAGGGAATCGGCGCGAATCTGCTCCAGCGTCTTGACGTTCTCCACCGACACCGAGGCATCGACCGATCGCAACTCGCGCTCCACCGCCGCACGAACTGCGCCCGGGTCAGCCGACGTTCGCACCACAAGGTGCTTTGAGAAGGCGTTCGCCTGCCATAGCGAGAGATAGATTTCGGGCGAAGGCGGCTCGGTCAAATCGCCCGTGCGCCCGTTGGCCACTACGCCGACGATTTCCGTCGCCGGCCTTTCCCGGCCATTCAACCAAACCTTCCTCCCAATTGTCTTATCCCCGGGGAAGTAGCGATCCGCAAAAGCTTGATTGACAATCGCGACGGTGACCTGTTTGCCGTCGTCCGTGGCGCGAAACTCGCGTCCGTCGCGGATCGGCATTCCGAGCGCTTTGAAATAGTCCTGCGTAACGGCGCGCAACGGCATCGCGATCCGGTCGGTATCTTTACTCGCCAGCGGCTGCCCTTCGATTTCGACCGTCGCCGGCCAACTGTTGCCGGTCAGCGGAACGCCCCATGCGAACGCCGCGTACTGCACGCCGGGCATCGCGGAGACTCGGTTGAGCGCGCGGCGATGGAAATCCAGCCATTGGCCGTTCTGCACCTCTGTAACGCTCATCGTCAGAATACGGCCGACGCTGTAGCCCGATTGCACGTTGGAGATGTTAATCATGGTGCGGATCAGCAGCGTCGCGCCCGCCAGCAGCGCCAGCGTCAACGCCGTCTGAGCGATAGTGACCCCACGCAGCAGGCGGCGCTCGCCCCGGCCCGCACTGCTCTTAGGCCCCGCACTCTTCAACGCTTCGAGCGGATTGAGCCGCGACGCTCGTATGGCTGGATAGAGCCCGGCAAGCAATGCAGCCACCGTGGCCGATGCAAATCCGAAGGCCAGCACCGGCCAGCCCGGGGTCACCGCATCGAGGCGCGGGATGGCGTGCCCTCCAATTGTCTTGAACGCGTTGACCACGCCGAAGGCGATACCGATTCCGAGAGCGCCTCCAGTAAATGCAAGCAGCAAGCTCTCCATCGACGCCTGCCGGAATAAAGCGATCCTCCCTACGCCCAACGCTGCCCGCACCGCATACTCACCCTGCCGTTGCAGCCCGCGCACCAGCAGCAGCGCCGCCGCGTTTCCGCAGGCGATCAGCAGTACGAGGGCAGCCGCCCCCAGCAGCGGAAAGAGAATGCGCCGTCCGTCGCGATTCATCTCGTCGCCCAGCGATTCAAGATACGGCGCAAGGTTTTGAAAATCCGGCTCACTCTGCGCCTCGCGCGCAACGGCAACCTTGAGCTCGCCCTGCGCCGTGGAGAGCGCGACGCCGTTTTTGACGCGCGCCACTACGTCCCAAAACCGCGCCTTCATTTGTTTGGGTCCGGGCGCGGCGGGAAGGAAGTAATCCACCATTGCGTTCACGTTGTAGTTCGGCTCCTGTGAAGCGCCGGGCGAGGGCAGAAACCGGACCCCCGGCTGCATCACGCCAATGATCCGATAGGGCGCGTTATGGCGGCTGATGCGCAGCGTACTGCCGATCGCGTTGCGGTTGCCGCCAAAATTCCGCTGCCAGAATTCGTAGCCCAGAACGATGACGGAATCGGCGCCATCCAGCGTTTCCGAATCGAAGAACGTGCGGCCGAGCACGGGAGCGATTCCCATGACGCGGAAGTAGTCCTTGGTGACGTACATGCCCTCGACGGATTGGCTTCCCTCGGCCCGGACCAGATAATTGAACGACCAGCCATAGGCCGCGACGCCATCGAGCGATTTCACCTGCTTCTGCCAGTCCATCCATTGCGCAGCCGCCCAGTTCTCAGGATTGTCGGTGCGCCGCCCGTCGGAGCGTACCGCTTGGACGAGCGCCAGTTGCTGCGGTTGCCGATACGGCGGCGGCGTCAAGAGCACCCCGTTAACCAAACTGAACACAGCCGAGGTGGCGCCAATGCCCAGCGCCAGCGTGAGCACAGCGATCGAGGCAAAGCCCGGCTGCTTCCGCAACGTGCGAAGGCCCAGACGCAAGTCCTGCATCATGATGGATTCCTCCCTCTTAGGTTCTACGAATACTCGCGCGTTCGGTTAGTTTAATCTTTTCGCATGGCGGGGCGCAGGCGCAGCGCATCCGCCAGGGCAACGAACCCCCCCGGCGAGCGCCTCCTCGCTCTATCGCCGTCGGCGATTCAGCCGATAGGTTCGTTGTGGATATTCGACCCTTCATAAGCTGCATGTTGGGATTGGGCCTTGTATGCCCATTGCCGGCCGGGGAGATCCGGGGCCTCATCACGGTCAAACGTAAATTGACGAAGCGCTTTGCCGCCCCTTCTCTCGATACCTACGAACGCGGCGCCACTGTTCCGATCGCCCTTGAAGATGACGATCCATTCGTTTACGAGCGCACGCACACCGTGGTCTATATCGAGGGGGAAATCGCAACGGCAGCTCCAATCGCAAAGGATATGCGTCAGGAAAACAGGACATTCGGTCCAGACCTGGTCGTCGTGCCGGTTGGTTCTTCCGTGTCGTTCCCCAACATGGACCCGATCTTCCACAATGTATTCTCGCTCTCCAAGGCCAAGAGCTTCGACTTGGGGAATTACAGCAAGGGCCAGACGCGCATGGTCAGGTTCACCAAGCCCGGAATCGTGTTGGTGAATTGCAGGTTGCACACCAACATGAGCGCAGTAGTGGTCGTGGCTCCAAACCGATTCTACGCATCGCCGGATGAGAAGGGGCGTTTCACCATTCCTGACGTGCCAGCGGGCAAGTATACGGTGGCCGCTTGGCATAAAGCCGCGGGCTTTCTGAGAAAAGAGGTGACGGTGGCGGATGGCGCGCCATCGAACGTGGACTTCCTGGTCCCGCTTGGCGATGCCAGCGAACCGCGTTTATCGGCCAAAAGGCAGTAGGAATGCGGTTTAGCACCAGAACATTTCTCTTTTCTTCCGCGCCTAACATCGCGCTGTTGATTGCGGCTTTCTTCTTTATCGAAAACCTGACGGTCTCGGCGCTGACCAATGACACGAAGCGATCCCTACGGCAAACGCAGCTTACGATAGCTCATTCCCGTGCCAGGTCGGAAGCTGAAAGCGTGCGGCTGTTGAAGATCGTCAGTGAAAACGCCCCGCTCAAGGCCGCGATGCAGTTGATGGCGTTGGAGCGTGATAGCCCCGACGCCAAGCGCACGCTGGAAGATCAACTCAGAGAGATCTGCGTGCCGCTCGATCTTGGATTCTTGAGCGTCTCCTACCCTGACGGCAGATTTATGGCTGGCATGATCCGTACCGCGGGGCATTGGAGCCCGTTGGAGCCCGGCCGCCTGTCTCCGCCCGCAGGCGGGTTTGTTTGGGCCGATGGCGCCGTCTATACCGTTACAGCCAATCAGGTCACACAGGGCGGCGAGGATCTCGGAAAGCTTTCGGTCGGACGAACCTTCGATCTCGCGGACTTCGAAACGCCGGTCGTACTGCTGCACGGAGATAAAATTCTGCTCTCGGCGGTTCCGGCGATACCCGCCCAGGAGATTGAACGAGGGTTGAAAGCGTGCAAAGGACGCCAGGATTGCCAACTCAGCTTGGCGGACGCCAACTATCTGATAACGAAACTCGACGGCTCATGGGGCGCCGACGGTTGTGCACTTATTAGCCTCGAAAGTCTCGACAAGGCGACAGGCGCCGTAGCCGCGCGATTGCGCAGTATCTTCGTTACCGCTGGAATTGGCGCGCTTGGGTTCGCCCTATTGGGCAGTCTGCTTTCGGCGCGCGCGATTGTGCAACCGCTTGCCATCATGATTTCCCACCTGCACGCGAGCGAGAAGAGCGGCGATCTGAGCGAGTTGAACTTGGGTCCCGAGGCGATCAAGGAAGTCCGTGAGCTGACGGCAAGCTTTAACCGGGCAGCGTCCGCCATTCGCAGGAGTAAGGAAGACCTGCAGCACGCTTATCTGCAATTTACTGGATCGCTGGCAAGTGCGTTGGATGCGCGCGATTCCTACACAGCCGGTCACAGCCAACGCGTCAGCGAATATTCATGCGCTATCGCCGAGAGTCTCGGCCTATCCGCACGCGAGGTGGGAGACATCCGGATTGGCGCGTTGCTCCACGACATTGGAAAAATCGGCGTCAGCGATAGCGTCTTGCAGAAGCCGGGAAGGCTGACCAGCGATGAGTTCGCCCTCATTCAAATGCACCCCACCATCGGATGCCGCATCCTGGAAGGCGTAAATGGATTTCACTCCTATCTTGCGGTTGTGGAGTTGCATCACGAGAACTGGGACGGTACCGGATATCCCCGGGGCATAAGCGGCCAAGACGTTCCGCTGGCAGCGCGCATCGTGCATGTTGCCGACGCATTCGACGCCATGACCTCCGACCGGCCATACCGGCGCGGCATGTCGGTCTCGGAAGCATTCGGCATTCTGAATCGCTTTTCAGGAACCCAGTTCGATCCCGCGATTGTCGGCGCGTTCTTGAACCTGGGTTTCGGCACGAGCGGCCTTATGCGGCTAATGGAAAACGTAAATGCGGAAAATACCGTGGAGTTGAAACCGGCATGAAATTAGCGACGGCCTTTATCTTTACCTTTGGCGTCTGCTTCGGCCAGGAGGCGTATTCGGGCTTTCAGGTTGAGGGTACGCTGAGTGCGGGGACCGAATATACCCGCCAACTCTCGGCTCAGCCTCGCGATGGGTCGCCATGGGCTGCCGGCATGCGCCTTGTCCTCTATCCACAGTGGAAAATTGGCGGCCATTGGAGTTTTATCAGCGCGGTTCAACTTCGTTCGCGGCCCTACTTCTTTCAGGAGTTTGCAACCCAGGGATACGGTCTTAAGGTCGATATCCTGCAGGCGCAACTTGCCTACTCGCGCATTGCCAAGAATCGCTCGTTTTCGATTCGGGCCGGCCAGATGTCGAGCGCTTTCGGCTCTTTCCTGCTGCGATACGACGATTTCCGCAATCCGCTGATCGATATGCCCGTCTCCTACGGCTACTACCAGGGAGTTACCACTTTGGGCCTAGTCGGCGCCGAAGTGGACGCCTCCATTCGGCGCTTCGATTTGCGTGCTCAATTTACGAATTCATCGCCGGCAAACCCGCGCAGTGTTTTTGACAATGGCCAATACGGAGACTGGGCTGGCGGGCTGGGATATACCATCGCCCAAGGGGTGCGGATCGGGGCTTCAGCCTACCGTGGACCTTACCTTGAGCGAGGATACAAGTATTTCTTCCCTGGCGAAGCGCCGCCGCGAACATTGCCCGGAACCGGGTACAGCATTGAGCTGGAAGCTGCACGCGGACCCTGGAACTTCTATTCCGAGCTCCAGAGATTTCAGTATGCCTACCACATCATGCCTACCTTCAGTGAGAACGTCTGGTACGCCGAGCTGAAACGCACATTGGGCCCCCGTTGGTACGCCGCTTTCCGCGTCAACCACTCATCCGGCGATTACGGCATTTACCAAACGGTCTACGAAACTGCCATAGGATTCCGGCCGAACCGCTTTCAACTCATCAAGGTCGATTACGAACGACAGGACGGACCCGCAACGGCGGGATCTCTCGGAAATGTCTTCGCCGTGCAACTCGTCACCCGGTTCTCGCCCCTCACCGTCACGCGAAATTGAATAGACCAGCATTCGGTGTCCCGGCTGTTTTATACTAAGTAGTTGAACTAACATGCCGAAACGCACTTTTCAACCGAACAACCGTCACCGCGCCAAGACGCACGGCTTTCGCAGCCGGATGGAAACCAAGAATGGCCGCGCCGTGCTCGCTCGCCGGCGGGCTGCCGGCCGGAAAAAGCTCACGGTCAGCGACGAAAGGTAATTTTCCATCCCAGGTTTTCCGAAACGTGTCCGTATCCTGCGGTCGAAAGATTTCCGTAAAGTTTATGATGAAGGTAGCCGCTTCTCCGGTTCCCTGTTTGCGGCGTTTTGCCTGCGGAACGCGGACGATGGCGGTCCGCGCATCGGCTTTACGGTGCCGCGCGCGGTGGGCAAGGCTGTGGCGCGCAACCGCATACGGCGGCGCGTTCGCGAAGCTGTACGCCTCGAATTGGAACGGCTAAATCCACAGTGGTCGATTGTGATCAATCCTCGCCGCAAGACGTTGGAAGCCTCCACCGAGGAGATCCGGCGCGAGGTGGAGCGTCTCTTTCGCCGCTGCAATGGATCTTAACGGGTTCCCTGAGCGTATATAAAAGGTGGATGTCCCCCATGCTTCCTTCAGCCTGCCGATTCCATCCTACGTGCTCGGAATACATGCGCGAAGCGATCGTTCGGCACGGCGCGGCGCGTGGAGTGTGGCTGGGGTTGCGCCGCCTCCTTCGATGCCACCCGTTCCACGAAGGCGGGTTCGATCCGGTTCGCTAGAGAACCACGGAATTCCAAATGCCAGATTTGCAAAATAGCGGCAATAAGATTGGGCCGCCCAAGGAAATGTCGATGGAGATGCGCCTCTTATTGGCGCTGCTCCTGACCGTTCCGATCCTGTTCCTCGGCCCTTATCTCCTAGGGCCTCAAAAAACACCGCAGCCGGAAAAGAAAAGCGAAACACAGCCGGCGCATCAAGCCGCAGCCTCCAACCCCGCGGCTCAAACCTCCACGCAAGCGCCGCCGCCGGAACCTGTAGCAGCCGCCGCCCCAGTTAAGGCGCCGGCCGGAACGGGAACCCCGCAGCAGGCCCTGCCCTCGTTCTTCATCGACACCGATCTCTACCACGTCGTTTTTACCAACCACGGTGCGACCGTGCAGAGCTGGCAGCTTAAGGGCAAGAAATATCGCGGCAACGACGGCAAGCAACTGGATCTCGTCAATTCCGCCGCAGGTTGGGCCCCCCCGTTCAGTCTCGATATCCCTAGCGACAAAACTCTCGAGCAACGGATCAACTGGACGTATTATGCCCAAACCCCCGATCCCGACGGGCTTGGCGTGACTTACCAGTTCTCCGACGGCCACGTTGCGATAAAGAAGACCTTCCGCTTCGAGAAGAACTCCTATCTCTCGCGAGTCTCCTCCGAACTCACCATCGACGGCCGCCGCATCGCCCACGGAATTGTTTGGCGTTGCGGATTCGGCGATCTCACCGTGGCCAATCCTTCGCCTACCCAACACGCGGTCTACTACGATCTATCGCAAAGCAAGTTGGTCGATCACGGCCCGACGTCGGCAGCGAAAGGCCCTATTCAAGCTGCGGGCACGCAGTCCTTCGCTGGCATTACGGATACCTATTTCGCAGCGGTTTTCCTGCCCGCGAATGAAGACGCGATGCACGAGACCATCTTCACCGACTACGCGCCGACGCCGCTGGATGCGAAAAAGCTGGCGTTCCCAGGGATCGCCGTGTCGGATGGCGACGTGAACCAGTTCCGACTTTTCGTGGGTCCCAAGGACTTCGATCTGCTCAAGCACATCGATCCCAAGCTCGAACAACTGGTCGATTTCGGTTGGATGGCGGTCCTCGCCAAGCCTCTCTTCCTGATCGTCAACTGGGCCAACGACAACATCGTGCACAGCTTCGGGTGGGCCATCATCCTGGTCACGATTGTTATCAATCTAGCGCTTTTCCCGCTGCGCATCAGCAGCATGAAATCGATGCGCAAGATGCAGGCGCTCAAGCCGCAGATCGATGCCATCAATGCCAAGTACAAAGGCTTGAGCGTACGCGACCCCAAGAAGGCCGACCAAACCGCCGAGACGATGGATCTTTACAAGAAGAACGGCGTCAATCCCATGGGCGGCTGCCTGCCCATGGTATTGCAGCTTCCCATCTTGATCGCGTTCTACAGGGTGTTTTCGGTTTCGGTGGAAATGCGCGGCGCGTCGTGGCTGTGGGTGACGGATCTTTCGCAGCCCGAGACGATCCCGATTCGCCTGCTGCCCTTGATCCTGATCGCGACGCAGTTCCTGACGCAGAAAATGATGCCGCAACCCGGCGCCGACCCGTCGCAGCAGCGCATGACCATGTTCATGCCGCTCATTTTCGGCTTCATGTTTTATAACTTCGCGAGCGGTCTGGTGTTATACTACTTGACCAGTAATCTGGTAGGCGTGGGCTTAGCAATGGTTCTTCAATAAGACCGATACGGCCCGCTTGGCGGCGCAGTCCGTAGAGCCGCCGCCCAAGAAAAAATCGGGGAAGAAATAGCGCTTGACTGAACCAAAGTATTCCGCCGCGTGACTGGCCCGCGCATCGATTCGTTCCTACGGGACACCCTCCAGAATGGAGGCTTCGAGTTGAATTACGAAATCGCCGACGCCGGGCCGCCGGAAGACGATTTCGAAACGCCGGATGTGGTCGTGAAGTTCACCGGCCGTGACGTCGATCTCTTGCTTGGCAACCGTGCGGAACTGCTGCTCGCGCTCGAACACGCCACCATGGAAATGTTGCGTATGCCGTCGGAAGACCACTCGCGCCTTTCCTTCGACGCCAACGATTACCGCCTGCTGCGCATTGAAGAACTCCGTCTGAGCGCGGTTACGGCCGCGGAAAAGGTAAAGCGCACGGGCGTTCCGTTCAAGTTCAACCCCATGAACAGCCGTGAACGCCGGGTAATCCATATTGCGTTGCGCAATGAGCCGGAAGTACGCAGCGAGAGTTTGGGCTCGGGGCCGCAGCGGCAAGTGATCGTCTACCCTGCCGGGATGGCCAGTTTACCCGAACCTCCCGCCGGTTTCGCTCCACCCTCGCGACACAGTGGTGGCGGTCCGCCACGCCGCGGAGATGGACCGCCGCGCCGGGGTGATGGACCGCCGCGTAGAGGCGACCGGCCTCCGCGCCGATCCCGCGACGCACGCCGGTAGCGCCCGCACTCTTGCAGGTTCACGACACCATCGCCGCAATCTCCACGCCCCCAGGTCGGGCCGGTTTGGGCATAGTGCGGCTCTCGGGCCAAGATGCGCGTTCCATCGCCGAACGCATCTTGCAATTCCGCACCGCACCCGATTGGCGGCCATGGCATTCCCAGTTGGCGAAGCTCGGCGATATCGATGAAGTGGTCGCCGCCTTCTTCGCCGCGCCGCGGTCTTATACTGCCGAAGATGTAGTCGAGATCTCGTGCCATGGATCGCCGGTCGTGTTGCGGTTCGCCCTGGAGCGGGCGCTAGAAGCCGGCGCGCGCCTTGCCGAACCCGGCGAATTTACGCTGCGCGCATTTCTTAACGGCCGCATCGATCTCCCGCGCGCCGAGGCGGTGCGCGATCTCATCGAATCCACCACGCTCTACCAGGCGCGCGTGGCCGCGCAGCAGTTAGAGGGCTCCGTCTCGCGCCGCATCGCGCCTCTCAAGGAACCACTTCTCGAACTGATCGCTCTTCTCGAAGCAGGCATCGATTTCGCCGAAGACGATATCAACGTGGCGCCAGCCGCGGAGATCCTGCGCCGGATCGAGCCCATTCACGCCGGCATTCGCCGCCTCGGCGATAGCTTCCAGTATGGCGGGCTGGTGCATTCCGGGTTCACGTTGGCGATTGTGGGGCGTCCCAATGTCGGCAAGAGCAGCCTGTTTAATCGGCTGCTCGAGCAGGATCGCGCCATCGTCACGGACACTCCCGGCACAACGCGCGATCTGGTTTCGGAAACCGCATCCATTGGCGGAATTCCCGTGAAACTGTGCGACACCGCGGGCATCCGCGCAGCACAGGAAACCGTGGAATCGCTCGGCATCGAGCGCAGTTGGCAGGCCATCGCCGATGCCGACCTCACTCTCGTGGTGGTCGATCTTTCGCAGGGCGTGACTGCCGAAGACCGGGAACTCATGGCGCGCGCGCCGAAGATGTTAACGGCCGCCAATAAGTGCGATCTTCCGCATGCCGCTGTCGAAGGCCTCGCCGTATCGGCCAAGACCGGCGAAGGGATCCCGCGCCTGCGTGAAGCCATCCTCGAAGCCATTGCCCCGCGCGGCGCCTTTGAGCAGGAGACCGGATTCATCACCAGCGTGCGTCACCATCGCCTGCTGGTGGAATCGGCGGAGTTTCTTGAAAAGGCTCGCGACGCCGTGGAATCTTCAATTCCGCACGAGATGCTGCTGCTCGATCTCTACGCAGCCCTGCGAGCCATCGACGCCATCACCGGCGCAACCACCGCCGACGACATTCTCAATCGGATCTTTTCGACGTTTTGCATCGGGAAGTGATGCGCGCCGCTATTGCTTCTTCGCGTGCCATTCGATGGTCTGGCCACCGCCCCCTGCCGAGCTCTGGAACACGATTTCGTCGCCTTTGATCGTGCCCTTGTAATTCAGCTTCATTTCCGTGCCCTGAATGTTGCCCGTGATAGTGAACGTGACAGTATCGCCATCCACTTTGCCATCGGTAATCGTGGATTTGCCCAACAACGAACTTGTCGTCTCTCCGGTAACCTTGTTGCCATCTACCTTGAAGATAAAGGTCCGTTCCATAGCGCCGTTCGGGCCTTCCGCAGTGGCTTTCCAGTTACCGGTGATATCGGATGCAAACGCGATCACTGACAAAGCGGCGATCAAAAGTAAGAAGCGCTTCATGGCAGATTTCTCCTCGATCCAGTCTCCGACAAGCCGCCGCAGTTAGCAAGCGGCAGAATTTTCCAACGCGTAGTGAGCCTGAAGCGGGAGTCGTCATCCGCGCTCCTGAGCTATTCTGGACACATGCCACCTCTTCAACCTGACCAAGCAAGCTTCCTGCTCCACGGCGTCTATCTGCCGGGATTGCAAAATGAGCACCGCCTCACCAAGAGCGTGATCGAAGCGATTCTCGTAGATAAAAGCGACTATCGTCCCGAACCCCTCGCACGGCCCGCGCTCGATCTCGCATGGCACATCGCCTCCACCGAAATGCGCTTTTTGGGTGCCGTGGAGTCGGGCGCGTTTGACTTCACCCCGATGCCCATGCCCGATTCCATCAAGAACTCGAAGGACCTCGCGTCCTGGTATGCAGACAACTTCGCCCAACACCTCGAAAAGTTAACGAAACTGTCGAACGACCAGTTGCTCAAAATCATCGACTTCCGCGGCATGTTTCAGTTGCCCGCCGTGATGTACCTTGGCTTCATCCTAAGTCACACCGTCCACCACCGCGGCCAGTTGTCCACTTACCTGCGCCCCATGGGCGGCAAAGTACCTGCCATGTATGGCGAAAGTTACGATTCCGCCGAAGCCCGCAAGGCCGCCAAGGGTTAGTCGGGGAGTCACCTTGCGCACCGCAACTGGTACCGCGGGCGGTCTTGCCACCGGTGCGCAGGCGCTCTGCGCTGCACGTAGTCATGCAAGTGCCGCGCCGATCCACATGGTTCCTCTCGAAGTAGATAATCCGCTGGCATGACCGCCGCCTCCTAAGGCGAGGCAACCCATGGGTAGTAGTACGCAGTGAGAAGCATCAATCGCGATCGAGAATTCCTTCATTTCTCAGCGCGATCCGAACAGCACGAAAGCTTGGCTCGTTGATCGCCAGCGCCTGAATCGTCGCACGACCGACCTTCGTCTTGCCGATCAGGTCGGGTCCGTTCCATTCAAAGTGCTCCCTCCACCTGTCCCGCCGGGGATGAAAGGTGGGCGAGCGCACTCGTATCGGGGTCCATTCCGGCAAGGTTGGGACCTTTACGCCGGTTGCAGTGCATGCAAGCCAGAGCCAGATTTTCCAGGCTCGATACCCCGCGGTGCTGCCTTGCAACGATGTGGTCGACGTGGAACGAATGCATGTAGGCGGAAGCGGGAAGGCGGCAATATTCGCAGCGTCGGCTCGCGCGATCCCAGACGGTGCGGATCAAGCTTTGATTCACGAATTTCTAACGTCAGGAGGGCACTCGAAGCCGGCGATCCTAAGGGCTAGTCGAGCACGAGAGTGCATAACGGCCAAAAGGTTCGCGATGTTCACATAACCGTCAAGTTCGGCCTCTTCGCCAGCGTTTAACGCGCCCTCGTTTGATTTTTCCATCAGTTCCTGCATGCGAACTCGATCGCCGTCGCCGAAATCCATGGATAGCAAGTAACGGGCGGCATCGGGCGAAATCGGCTGTTTCGGCGCCTGGATCAGGCGGGCCCAGATAGCGGGCTCGAAGTTCACGCTGGTCTGATGGGAGCCCTCGGCTTCAGTGTACGCCAACAGTCACCGTCTGGCGCTTGCGTGTGGACACCGTCCCCCAAAGATCCATCATTCCAAGAAGCCTCATCGGATTACTGTCTGCTGTTCGCACTGTGGACGACACGGCGGGCAGCGCGGGCGAGGATTGGCTCCCGCATGCTGCCACGCGCCGAATTCCACTTGTTCGTGGTGCGAAGGGGTTTCGACAGGAAACATTGAGCATTCCTCACGCAATCGTGACGATATAAGGTCGAATCCCAGACAGGCTCCGTGTGCAATCGAAAATCATGGGCGTCACCGAGGGTGTGGCTCCGGCCGCCCGCGATATCCTAGAAGTGGACCTTCCACGTACCGCATTCGATAAGCCGAAAAACGCTCATGGCTAAGCCTGTTCTATTGACGGTCGACGACGATCCCGATGTGCTGCGCGCCGTCGAGCGCGATCTTCGCCGCGAATACGCGGAGAAGTATCGTATCCTGCGCGCGGATTCCGGGCCGGCAGCGCTCGATCTGCTGCGGAAACTGGAGCAGCGCAACGATCCGGTAGCGCTGCTGCTGGCCGATCATCGCATGCCTCAGATGAACGGCATCGAGTTCCTGGCCGAGGCCATGAAGATCTATCCCAACGCCTGCCGCGTATTGCTGACAGCCTACGCCGATACCGACGCGGCCATTCAGGCGATCAACGAAATCAAGCTGCATCATTACCTGCTGAAGCCGTGGGATCCGCCGGAAGAGAATCTGTATCCGGTCATCGACGAACTGCTGGACGACTGGCTCGCGGAGTACACGCCGCCGTTCGAAGGGCTGCGCGTGCTGGGCAGCCGGTGGTCGCCGAAGTCTTATGATTTGCGCGAATTTCTGGCGCGCAACCGGATTCCTTATCAATGGCTGGATATCGAGGCGGCCGATCAGGACGGCGCCGTCAAGCGGCTGGTCTCGAAACTCGAGCCGGAGGAGCTGGATCATTTGCCGCTGGTTCTGTTTCCAGGACGGCGGCCGGCTGGCGGAGCCGCCGCACTCGGCAGTCGCCGAGCGAATCGGGCTGAAGACTCGCGCCGAGACCGAGTTTTACGACCTGGTGATCACGGGCGCGGGTCCGGCGGGCCTTGCCGCGGCGGTCTACGGCGCATCGGAAGGGCTCAAGACGCTCATGATCGAGCGGGAAGCTCCGGGCGGTCAGGCGGGTTTGAGTTCGCGCATCGAGAACTATCTCGGGTTTCCCACGGGCATCAGCGGATCGGACCTGACGCAGCGCGCGGTGACTCAGGCGAAGCGGTTTCAGGTGGAGATTCTCGCGCCGCAGGAAGTGGAGGCGCTGCGTATCGATGGTCCGTATCGCTATCTCAAGCTGTCCAACGGGACCGAGGTGTGGTGCCATGCGCTGGTGATTGCGACCGGACTGCAGTGGCGCAGGCTTGGCATCCCCGGCATGGACCGGCTGCAGGGCGCGGGCGTCTACTACGGCGCGGGGATCGTGGAGGCGCGCTCCTGCAAGGACGAAGACGTGTACATCGTGGGCGGCGCCAACTCGGCGGGGCAGGCGGCGGTGCACTTCTCCGGCTATGCGCGGCGCGTGGTCATGCTGGTGCGCGGCGATTCGCTGGCGGCGACCATGTCCAGGTACCTGATCGATCGCATCGAACAGACGCCCAATATTGAAGTGCAGACCGGGGCGAGCGTAGTGGAAGTTTGCGGCGGCACGCGGCTCGAAGAGATTTCGATCAAGTGCCACGCAACCGGCGCGGTGGACCGCGTCAAGGCGAGTTCGCTGTTCATCTTCATCGGCGCCGAGCCCCGCACCAACTGGCTGGAAGGCGTGGTGGAGCGCGACGATCGCGGATTCATTCTGACCGGCGCCGACCTGGTTCGCGAGGGCAAGCGTCCCAAGGGCTGGACTCTCGACCGCGATCCGGGATTGCTCGAAACCAGCGTCCCCGGCGTTTTCGCGGTGGGCGATGTCCGCCATGGATCGGTGAAGCGGGTCGCCTCCGGCGTGGGAGAAGGCTCGATTGCGATCCAGTTCGTGCATCAGTATCTGAGTAAGGTGTAAATATGGCGACCGTCACAGGAACTCCTCTCATTGAGGCCCTCCGCAAGATTCCGGTTTTCGAGGATCTGCAAGGAGGATCAGCTCCAGTGGTTCGCGTCCAACTGCCGAGGATCTGCATTTCGCGGCGGGCGAAGTGGTGGTTGAGGCCGGCGCTCCGGCGGACCGGCTGATTGTCATCCTCGCGGGCGAGTTGCAGGGCAAGCGGCCCACAGGCGGGGCGTCTATATCGCAGGCGCGGGCACGATCACCGGAATGCTGCCGTTCTCGCGCATGACGCAATTCCCCTCCACCATTCGCGCGACCGCGCCGACCCGGCTAGCGGCCCTGCACAAGGACCACTTCGAAGAGATGTTTCGCCGCATCCCCGACATCCAGCCTCGACTGATTGGCTTGCTGACCGATCGCGTTCGCGAGTCCACGCGGGCCGATCAGCAGCTCGAGAAACTGGCCGCGCTCGGGAAACTTTCGGCGGGTCTGGCGCATGAGCTGAACAATCCCGCGTCGGCGGTGCGGCGATCGACTGCCGGTCTTCGCGACGCCCTCGCCAATTTGCGCGATGCCAACTTCGAGTTATGCCGCGAAGAGCTGTCGGACGAAGTGCTGGAGCACCTTTCGGAGATCGAAAAGGAGGTCGCGACCGAGATGACCGGTTCGCCGGTGATGGATGCGCTGGACCGCAGCGATCGCGAGGACCGCATCACGGCATGGCTGGAAAAGCGTGGCGTCGCTCGAGCCTTGGGAACTCGCGCCGGCGCTGGTTGAGGCCGAGGCCGACGACGACTGTCTGGACAAAATGTCCGCTCAGTTCCCCGGCAAGACTCTGGAATTCGCCCTGCGCCGCATGTCCGCCACCATTGAGGTGGAGAAGATCCTGCGGCAGATCGAGAGCAGCGCTGCGCGTATTTCCGAACTGGTCAAGGCGATCAAAGAATACACCTACATGGACCAGTCCGGTGAGAAAGAGATCGACCTGCACGAAGGTCTGGAGAGCACGCTGACCATGCTGCATCACGATCTGAAGAACGGCATCAACGTCCGCCGTGAATACGATCGATCGCTGCCTAAGGTCTGCGCGAAGGGAAGCGAGCTCAACCAGGTCTGGACCAACCTGATCGACAACGCGATCGATGCGCTGGCGGAACAGGCCAAGGCGGGCAGCGGTCAAATCACCATTCGCACCGCGCGGGACGGCGCTTTTGTACTGGTCGACATCATCGACAACGGCGCCGGTATTCCGCCGGAGATCAAGGGCCGCATCTTCGATCCGTTCTTTACCACCAAGCCGGTGGGTGAAGGCACGGGCCTCGGACTCGACACGGTGTACCGGATTGTCCGGCAGCATGAGGGCGATGTCCGGGTCGATTCGCATCCTGGCGAGACGCACTTTCAGGTGCGGCTGCCGATTCCCCAGGGAGCCTGACAACGAAGATCTGCGGCGTCGGGCAATATATCCTGCGCGAGCCTGCGAGATGAAATAGCCGGCAAGCCTTCGGGGGCCGACAGCCTTCCGCTGCTCGCTTTGGGCGGCCCGTGAGAATAACAGGGCCGGGCTGAAGCCGATTCCTGGCGATAACAGCCCATCCCACCGACAAGCCGGCAGAAACACGCCGAATACGTGGGGTATCTCGCGGCCCCGAGCGTATCGTCGCTAACCGTAAGTTGGGTCCGAAGGACGGCGCTACGGGAATGTGCGCGGCCAAAAAGCGCTTTCGGACTGCGACGACGCGTGAACCTGCCAGGTAGACGCCCGGTCCCGCCGATCAGCAGTAGGAGTCGCGCGTAATCCGCTCACGATCCGAAAACCATTTCAGCGAGGTACTAATCTAGGGTTCGGCCGGCCGCCGTCTCGGAGTTGAATCGCTGGGGAGTGTGGATCGATGGGGTCGGTTTTGCGCGGAGCTCAGGATGGCTCCGTCGCAATCCTTGCCTCGCTCATCGTACCAACCAAACTGGCAGACCAGTTGCGCATGGCGAAGATTACGCGACTTGCTATGCGAAACTGAAGCCCTGCTTCGTCATTGGCAGCGTCCGAATCCGTTCGCCAGTCGCCGCAAAAATCGCATTAGCGGCTGCCGGAATGATCGGCGGCAAAGCTGGCTCGCCTAATCCCGTCGGTGGATTGTTGGTCTTCAAGAAGTGAACTTCGATCTCCGGCGCCTGGGGCATTCTCAGCCACGGATGCTGATGATAATTCGACTGCGTCACGCGCCCTTCCTTCAGCGTGATCTCCTGAATCATCTCGCTGAGGCCGTCAATGACTGCCCCCTGAACCTGATTTTCAGCCGCACTGGGATTGATAATCTGGCTGCCAATGTCTCCCGCGACCCACACCTTGTCTACCTTCACCTTCTTGTTCGCGCTGACGGCGACCTCCACGACCTCGGCAAAATAGCCGCTATGGCTGAAATGGAACGCGATACCAAGTGCCGCCCCTTTGGGCAGTTGCCGCTTGCCCCAACCCGATTTCTCCGCCGCCAGTTGTATGACATCGGCCATTCGAGCCGGATTCAATCCCATTGCGCGAGGTCCACCACGTCCCGGCGCGGGAGTTGTGGTCACAGGGCGCTTCAGCAGATCGAGCCTGAACTGCACTGGATCTTTGCCGGCGGCGTGCGCGAGTTCATCGATAAAAGACTGCATCACCCACGCGATGCTATTCGACCCAGGCGCCCGTAGCGCGCCGGTCTTGAGACCCAGCGGCATGGTCGAGGTCTGCACCAGCAGATTCTCCACGTACCCGGCGGGAAACTCGCCGGGGTTAAACCCGCCGTCATTCACGAAAACGTTGCCTTCGCCATAGGCTACGAAATGGTTCTTCCACGCTACGAGCTTTCCGCTGCGATCCACCGCGGCTTTGAAGAATTGAAACCCGCCGCACCGATAGTAGTCATGGCGAATATCGTCCTCGCGGCTCCACAACAATTTGACTGGCGCTCGCACCGTCTTCGATATCCACGCTGCCTCGCACATGGAGTCGTTGTACGCACGGCGGCCGAACCCGCCTCCGGCCCTCACCATGTGAAGAGTGACGTCAGCTTCATTCATTCCCAACAGGCGCGCAACGGCTGTCCGTCCCGGCGCTGGAAATTGGCTCGTGGACCAAATGTCGATTTTGCCGTCCTTGTAGTGGGACGTGCAGTTCTGCGGTTCCATGGTGGCGTGCGCGATGAACGGAAAAACGTATCGCGCCTCGAGTACCTTGACATCATCCGCCTGGAACGCAGCTTCCGCATCGCCTTCCTTGCGCAATGTCCGCGCGGCGGGTTGTTTGGACAGTTCATCCGCTCTCCGCTCATTCGCGTCGCTGTCCTGCGCGGCCCACTTGCCGAGGTCCCACTTCACCTCGAGTTTCTTTCTTGCCGATTGCGCCGCCCACCAACTGTCGGCGACAATCGCTACGCCCGCCTCAAAGCCCGGTCCTTCAAAAAGATAGTTTGGATAATCGTTAGCGGGCGTTATGCCTTCAACGATGAATGCATGCCTGACTCCCTTCATCGCTTTGATGGCTTCGAGATTCGCGCCTGCCACCTTGCCGCCAAGGACCGGCGTCTTTTCGAATGCCGCGTACAGCATGCCGGGCAATGTTACATCAATGCCGAAGATCGGCCTGCCCACGATGATCTCTTTCGTTTCCGCGCCCGCGGTGCTCTTGCCGATGATCTTGTAATCCTTCGGGTCTTTGAGCTTGAGCGACGCGAACACGGGTACCGGCATTTTTGCCGCCTTCGGCGCGAGCTCGCCATAACTTAGCGAGCGATTCGACGCCTGATGGTAAACGATGCCGGAGGCGGTGGAACATTCTTCCGGTGGAACGCCCCAGGTTTGAGCCGCGGCCGCGATCATGATTTGCCGTGCGGCCGCTCCGATCCGGCGCATCGGTTCCCAATTGGACGGAGTGGCGGAACTGCCTCCGGTAATCTGGCCGCCATACTGCGGCCCGACTCCCGAACGCACGATGCGGACCGCCTTCCAATCGACATCCAGCTCTTCGGCGATCATCATGGGTAGCAGGTTGAGAGCGCCTTGTCCCAGTTCCTGGTTCTTCGCGACAATGGACGCCGTGCCATCCGGCGCGATGCTGATGAAGTCTGCGGGCGACAACGCTGGGCCTGCCCCAGGGAACCCCTGGGCCTTCAGTTCGGGCTTGGGATAGAGCCCGAGCATGAAGCCGCCGCCAGCCATCGCCGAGGCGCGCAGGAAGAAACGCCGGTTTATTTTCATAACCGATTGCCCTTCAGGCTCGACGGGGCAGCCGGCCTGGAAGCATTCAGTTGTGCCGCGCGGTGTACTGCCGCGCGAATCCTTAGATACGTGCCGCACCGGCACAGATTGCCGCTCATCGCAGAGTCGATTTGGGCATCGGTCGGAGCCGGCGTCCTTTTCAGTAGGGCGCACGCCATCATCATCTGCCCCGCCTGACAATACCCGCACTGTGGCACATCGAGGGCTGCCCACGCTGCCTGAACCGGATGCGAACCATCGCCGGAAATGCCCTCAATGGTCGTGATCGCTTTGCCGGCCGTGTCCGACGCCTTCATCAAACAGGAGCGGGTGGGCTCGCCATTGACGTGTACTGTACAAGCGCCGCAAAGTCCCATGCCGCACCCGAACTTAGTGCCCTTGAGATCTAATTCATCCCGCAGCAGCCAGAGCAGCGGCATTTCGGGGTCGCCGCCGTACCGGTGCGGTTTCCCATTGACGGTGAGCGTTATCATCGGTCCTCCATACTTGCAGTACTGCTCTGCTTTCATCGTCCGGACAATTTCAAAACTTCCTCAGGCAGCCGTGCTCCTTGAATGGTAATTTTCGACGCGGTGTCTTCGATTTCCCACAGATCGTCCGGCATGAGTTGAATTTTCGCGCCGCCCAGGTTTTCGTCAAGACGCTCCACTTTTCTCGTTCCCGGGATCGGCACGATCCAGGGTTTCTGAGCCAGCAGCCAGGCGAGCGCAATCTGCGCCGGCGTCGCGTGCTTTGTTTCGGCGATGCGTTTGAGCAGATCGACAAAAGCCAGATTGGCGGCCCGAGCCTCAGGCGCGAACCGCGGAGACCGATTCCGAAAATCGGTGCTATCAAATTCCGTGGCAGCCCCAATCTTCCCCGTCAAAAATCCCGCTCCCAGAGGACCGAACGGCACAAAGCCTATTCCTAACTCCTGGCACGTAGCGAGTACGCCATTCGCGTTCGGGATCGCGAGTCCAGAGGGAATACTCGCTCTGGACGGCTGTGACCGGCTGAACAGCATGGGCGCGACGGATGGTTGCCGCGCCCGCCTCGGATATGCCGAAGTGTCTAACCTTTCCCTGCCCGATCAGTGTTTTGACCGTGCCCGCCACATCCTCAATGGGCACATTGGGATCGACGCGATGCTGATAGAGAAGATCGATTGCTTCGAACTTCAGCCGGGCGAGCGATGCCTCGGTGACCTGCCGGATGTGGTCAGGCCGGCTGTCGAGACCATAGCGCGAGCCGTCCGGATTGATGCCGAATCCAAACTTCGTAGCGACCACTACGTCGTCCCGGAAAGGCGCGAGCGCCTCTCCTACCAGTTCTTCGTTTGTGAAAGGACCATACGCCTCGGCGGTGTCAAAAAACGTGACCCCGCGCTGGACCGCAGCGCGAATGATTTCGATGCCCTCCGGTCGCGACCGGATGCCCGTAGTTGGCGCTCAGCCCCATGCAGCCGAATCCAAGCGCCGACACTTCAAGGCCGCTTTTCCCGAGGCTCCGTTTCTCCACTGTCGTCCTAATGCCATCGTAGGGAAAAAGGAGCTTCGGAACGGTATCCTGATCCTGCCGAATGATTGCCTAATCCTGCCGATTCTTGTCGCCGTCCTCTCTTGCGCTGTTGCCGTATTCCATGTTATCCTTAGGGTAAGGAAATTGAGATTTCATGGCAAACACATCGCTGGCAGAGTTGTAGCTAGGCCGAACCGGACGCAGGAACTTGAGCTCGAGTTGGCCTCCAAGGTTGCCCGGCTGATCGGCTCGGCAGAGAAGCAGGCAACCGCGATTCCTCGCCTGACGCTGCACCAGAGAACGTGTCCAACTGCCGCGTGCCACGTCACGTACGAGCCGAGCGTGATTGTGGTCGCTCAAGGACGCAAAGAAGTACAGATTGGCAAGGACACCCTGACCTACGATTCGTCCCGTTACCTGCTCACCTCGGTGGATCTGCCAACTGTAACCAGAGTGGCGGAGGCAAGCGAACATGCACCTTGCCTCGCCGTCTCGCTGAAGCTCGATATCTCTATTGTTCGCGAGTTCCTCAGCCGCGACGAATTCCACGAGGCTCGGACGCGCCGCCGGATAGTCCCGCCATGTCCATTGGTCCGGTCACAGTGGAGTTCCTCAGCGCGTGGTGCCGGCTGCTCGACCTGCTCGTCGAATCCTGAGGACATCCCGTTCCTGAGCGGTCTGATCTGGAACGCGAGATCATGTATCGAATCCTGCGTGGACCGGAGGGCGCCCGGCTACGAGCAATCGCGACGTTGGGAGACCAGAGCCACCGCACGGCCAAAGCAATCGCGTGGATCAAGTCGAACTACGCGAGGCCGCTTCGCGTTGAAGGACTCGCAGAAGTTGCCGGCATGGCGGTCTCTACGCTCCACCATCATTTCCGGGCGCTCACGGCGATGAGTCCGCTTCAATATCAGAAGCAAATCCGACTACAGGCCGCGAGGGCACGGATGCTCGCCGATGATGTTGACGCGGCGACTGTCGCCTTTGAGGTTGGATACGAAAGCGCGAGTCAATTCAATCGTGAATACAGCCGCTTGTTTGGCCAACCACCGATTCGCGATGCGCGGAACCTACGCTCGCCGGGAACTCCGGGATTGGAATCAATCGCCACGGTCGAGTCAGGCGTCTGAGCCGCGGTCTGACTGCCGGTATCGGATGGAAGTAAGCTTCTGTTCCGGATGGATTGTCGGCTGCTCGGAGAATCCCCAAAGACTACGCTGTCAGCGACCACATCTTGCGCATCCCTCCCACGTCAAATCGTACGGATGCCCATCCCATAGAAGTGCTGCCCAAGAGGTTCTGGAGGAGCCCGGTTCGAAGAGGGCCTCGGGTGAAGGCAGGACTCTTGCGGTTGCTTTGACTCCTTAATTGACAGCATTGCCGTTAGATCCCCGCGAGTGAAGTACGGGAACCCTGTCCACAGAGTGTCTGCCAAGCCGGCGACGAAATCGCAGAAGCCCAAAGGGAAGCAAGGGCAGGCGTTCAGCTGTCTAGCCGCACGTCAGATCGTTAACGCTAATTATTCGGCAAAACTGCCGACCGGAACCACAGCCGTTCTCTCGTCAGCCTGCTAGATTAAAACATGGCCAATCTGACGCCGCCGATTTATCGCGCTCCTCTCATCGCCGCCCTACTCTTCGGCGCCGCAGTCCACCCGCAACAGTCTCTCCTGGCCAAAAGCAAGAGCAAGAACAATCTCTGCACAACGTGTCCCGTTGCAGGAGTCAATTCTCAAAAGACGACCAGCCTCGGCTCCGCCAAGATGGGCGGTCCCTGCCAGACCGGCCGCGCTTCGAATGGTTACCCGCTTCCTGATCCGAAGTGCACGCCGGGCGCCTACAACCCCACGGCGACCGCCGCAATCTTCGGCAATAAGAAGTTCACCACCAAATGCCTTCGCGATTGTCTCACCGATAGCGCCAGGAAAAAGACGACCTACAAGGCTTATGGCGTGACGCCGAATCCGTCCTGTGAGCTCGACCATCTTGTGCCGCTCGAAATGGGCGGTGCCGATTCGCTCGACAATATCTGGCCTCAATGCGGCCGAGCCCCCAATGGCAAGAATTACAAAGAGATCAAAGACCAGGTTGAATCCTATCTGGCGATCAAGATCTTGCAGGGAATGGATATTGAAAGCGCCCGCAAGGGAGTCGCCTCGAACTGGACGCAATATATTGCCGCAGCGCAGAACTTTTGCGACGCCAACGGTTGCGACATCGACAAGTACCGCAAGTAGAAGTCGGCTGCCCCTGCGCAACATTGAATCAGGGACGGGAGGCTATCGGTTCTCTTTGCTGCTTTTTGCAGTTCTTGGCGTCTTAGCGTCTTGGCGAGAGACTATTAGACAGCCGCCATGAATGAAAACGCTATCGCCAAACAGATCGTGGACGCCGCCTTTCATATCCATACCACTCTCAGGCCGGGATTACTGGAATCCCCGGTTGCGGGTCATCCGGAGGTCTACCATGCCGTGCTTGCTTATGAACTGGCTCAGCGTGGATTCCGAACGGTGAACCAGCAGGCAATCCCAGTGGTCTACGGGACCATTCGGCTTGACATCGGGTTTCGCGCTGATCTGATTGTCGAGGATCAAGTGATCGTCGAGATCGAGTCGCTAGAGAGCCTGGCGCCTGTTCACAAAAAGCAGTTGCTCACCTACCTGCGACTGGCCGACAAACGGCTTGACCTGCTGATCAACTTTAATGCCGCGCTCATCAAGGACGGTATTATCCGTACCGTCAACGGACTGGAAGAAGGGCCTCACGCAAAGCCGCCAGGACGCCAAGAACTCCAGTGAAGCTACAGTATCCGGCGCCCATCTCCGAGGACCGGCGTTTTACGCCTTGTCGCCGCACGTCGACCTCTTGGAGCGCGTCTTGTTAGCGGACAAATTCTTCGATTCGGTGTAGGCCACCAAGAAAAGTGCCTCACCCCAAAAACCAAGTCACAGGAGGCTCTTGCAAAACTCGCCGGGCCTGCAGAAATAGAGTGGCGCCTCCCGCCGCACGGCGCGACGAAAATAGGAACAATTTCAAGTCTGACTTGTTGGGGTAGAGGGTTGGAGTAAGTTAAACTGTTGTTCGCCAAAACATAAGAGTAACTACAAACCCAACCCCATATGCAGCTTACCCCACGCTACTTTTTATTGCAATTCGCTCATTGCCTGCAGCAAAGCATGTTCGCTCTGGAGCCGGACCTGGGCCCCCTGCCATCGCAATTAGAATTGCTGGCGGCCATCCTGTCGATGGCGCCTCTCGAGCGACTCCTCTCCGCCCGGCGCGCCCTCACCGGCCGTCCAGCCAAAGACCGGGCCGCCCTAGCCACGGCTTTTATCGCCAAAGCCATTCTCAACCTGGGCACGACGCGCGATCTGATCGCCCGCCTTAAGGTCGATGAACCCCTAAGGCGGCTTTGTGGGTGGAGCAGCGCGAGCAAACTACCGCATGAGGCGAAGTTCTCACGCGCCTTCGCTGAGTTCGCCGCTACCGAGTTGCCGCAGCAGTTACACGCAGCCGTAATCGAACTGACGCTGAAAGACCAGTTGATGGGGCACGTCGCTCACGATGCCACCGCAATCCCGCTGCGCGAACGCTATCCCGACTCGGCCAAGGCGATGAAGCAAGCGAAGGCGAAAAAGAAGGGGAAGAAGAGCAGGAAAGGCAAGCACGCCAGAGCCAAAGCCGCCGAACGCGGAACGCGGATTCAACGGCAGCGGCATCAAACTTTAGAGAAGATGCTGCACGAGTTGCCGCAGAACTGCGATTGCGGAGCCAAGATCGGCAGCCAGGGCTTTAAGGATGGCTGGCGCGGAGTCAAGCTCCACCTGAGCGTGGCCGATGGACAGATCCCGGTGGGAGCGGTATTGACCAGTGCTAGCGTGCATGACTCGCAGGTGGCGATCCCCCTCATGGAAATCACGAGCCGTCGCATCTGTTACTGCTATGACCTACTGGACTCGGCGTACGATGCGGAGGCGATCCACGGTTACAGCCTGCATTTGAACCACGTGCCGATTATCGCGCCGCATTCACGACGAGCGACGACCAAGAAACCGATCGAGCTGCAAGAGGTTTTCCCCGGCAAACTGATGCCGCAACTGAGCCCAGCGCAAGCCGAGCGATACAAACTACGCACGATGAGCGAGCGAGTGAACGCGCGGCTGAAGGATGAGTTTGGAGCCAGGCAGATTCGGGTGAGAGGAGCCGTGAAGGTGATGGCGCACCTGATGTTCGGAGTACTGGCGCTGACGGTCGACCAATGGCTTCGCTTAGCGGCGCCCAGCTAAACAGCCGATCCGAGAATAATCAAAACCGAATCAGTTAGATAACTCGAGCCGAGGCGAGCGGAGCCGTGCTCCGATACATAGTCTAAGTGGGTTAGCTCAGGCCACTATCTGGTTCACTCGACTTATCAGAACACAAAAATAGGCGAACATAAGCCGAAGAGCATCCTGAAAGTCACTTGTCAAGGCCCTGAGAGGCGAGTTCTGCAAGTGGGTCACAGATTTCCAAAATAATCTTTAACCCCCTGTCCCCAAACCACTTAACCCCAATTTTCAACCCCTCCTCACCCCCGAAATTTGGAGCCTCTCATGCTACTCTTTAGTTGAAAAGGCCGCTCGCGGACACTCCGCGCAGCGGCCTTTTCTATTTCAACCGAACGCAAAGGAAAAACACCGCCATGATGGCTCCACGCAGTTTCGAAACCAACCGCACGCACGAAAAATCCTCCGGCCCGGTCACGCAAGCCGGAAAAGACACCGTCAGCCGAAACGCGCTTGTTCACGGGCTGGCCGGACGCCGCCACGCCGCCCTCCCCGGCGAGCAGCCAGCGCTCGATCAGTTCACCCTCGAGCTCCGCGAGGTGCTCGCCCCCGCAGGCCCACTCGAAGAGGACATCGTCGATGGGATCGCCGGCGATCGGTGGCGCCTTCGCCGCGCACGAAATATGGAAAATGCTCTCTTTTCTGAGAATCGAAAAGGAACAGGCCGGTGAACTGGACGCGGCCACCGCGCAGGCTATCGCTTGGGTAGACGCCGCCTCGGGTCTGCAAAAAGTCGCTGTCTACGCCCATCGCCTCCAACGCACCATAGAGAAGAACACCGCCGAGCTCGAAGCCATGCAAGCCAAGCGGAAAGCCGAGCTTGAGAAAGCGCGCGAAGAAGCCGTCGCCCTCACGCAACTCGCCGAATCCAAAGGCGAAACCTACGACCCTGCGCCCGATTTCCCGTCCACTGAGTCCCATGGAGGGTTTGTTTATTCAGCGCCCGAAATCGCCCGCGTCATCGACCGCTCCCGCCGCCTGGAAGAAGCGAAAACCCGCGTCGCAGTCGGTTCCGCAGTGCTCCCGGCACGCGCAGGCGTCTAAAAACCCATATGAGATAACCCGCCGCGCCTCCAACCGATCGCACGTTCCATCGCAAAAGCGCGAAGTGTCTCGACACCCAGCCCCGCGAGCGAAGCGAGCCATCCCCGACCCCACGCCTGACGCTGGCCCCGGCGGCGAAGCCAGCGCCGTACAATGGTTCAGGACGTCGCTTCCTGGAACATCCCGGCCTCCAACGTCGTACCAAACATTGAGTGCATCCTATGACTGCAACCGCCAGCCCCGAACTGGGGCAAATCCACGCGCTGCTTGCCGAGCGCGGCTATGAAGTAACCGAACCGTCTCCCGATTCGCTGAACATTCGCGAAACCGATAGCGGCGTTTCCATCCACGCCGTGGTGCAGGGAGACATCATGTTCCTCTCGCTGCCATGCATCGTGGTTCCGCGCGCCTCCATCACGCCCGAAATCATGGAGCGCATGCTTAGCGCGGATAACGGCATCTCCACCTCGCACTTCTCGCTCTACGAGGCGCCGGGCGGCAAGGTCGCGATCACCCTCAACAATTTCTGCAAACTACAGGATCTCGGCGCGGACGATCAGGACGATATCCTCTCCTGCGTGCATTTCCTGTTGGTGGATGTAATGGCCGCTCGCCGTCTTTTGAGCGGCCTGAAGTCGTAACGGAGCAGCGCAAACGGAGAAACTATGGCATTCCTATCGGATATCTTCAATCGCGCCGGCCGCGTCGCCCGCGGCCAGGCCAACGCAGGCATGGACGTCATCGAGGACGCCACCTTCGAGGCCACCGTCAAACAGACGGTCCTCGACATGAAGAATGAATTGAACAACGTGGTGCGCGCCTCCGCCGTGGCGATGAGTAACTACAACCGCCTCGACGCCGAATACCAGAAGTATGTGCGCCAGTCGCAGGAATGGAAGGATCGCGCCGGCATGGCGCTCGATGCCGGTAACGAGGACCTCGCCAAGAAGGCTCTCGCCAAGAAGGCCGAGAGCGATAAGCAGGTCGCATCCATGCAGACCTCGGTCGAACAGGCGAAGGCTGCTAGCGAGAAGCTGAAGCAGCAGGTTGGTGAGCTCAAAGGCAAGATCGATGAAGGCGAGCGCACCGCAACCACTCTGGTCGCCCGCAAGAACGCAGCCTCCGCGCAGCGCAAAGTTGCCGAAGCCATGGCGGGCGTAGGCAACGCCGATAACGCCTTCTCCCAACTCAACCGTTTCGAGCAATCCGTTTCCAAGGAAGAGGCCACTGCGAAAGCCTTCGACCAGCTCGCTTCCGCCGGCAAAGACGACGATCTCGAAAAGCAGTTCGCTCAACTCGGCGGCCACAGCGTCGATGCCGAACTCGAGGCGCTCAAGGCCGAGAGGCAATTGAAAGCCGGCGGCCCCGCAGCGCCCTACATGCCCAAGGAACTGCCAAGCGGCGGCGCTTCCATCTCGTCCACTCAAAAAGCCGGCGAAAAGGCCGGAGCGTAATAGCCGAGCGCCGCGCCCATGATCACCCTTACCGTCGAAGCCGTCCTGGGCGTGATGCTGGCCATCGTCGTTATGCAATTCTTCAAGCGTCATCCGCAACCCGCCGCTTCTTCCGCTCCCGCGGAAGACCTGGCCAATCTCAAGCCGCAGGATGCCCGCGTCGGAGACGCCATCTCCATCTCCGGCGTGGGCGACAACATGGAAGATCTCGATTTCACGGCCGACCGCAATCTCGAGATCACCGCCGGCTCGCGCCAATGGTTCGAGCTTTCCGGACCCTATAAGGAACGGCGCGTCGTCATGCGCGTTGGTGGCGATGAGGAGATCGAAGTCGCCATCCACAACGATCCGCGCAAGATCGCGCTGGAGGATATTGGTCTCTCCGAAGACGATCTGGCGCAAATGGATGAGCGCCAGAACACGGCCGATTCCTTCGAGTTCGATAACCAAACCTGGCTTTACGTCATCAGCCGCGAGGTGCAGGCGCAGCGCAGCGACCGCCGTCAGCCCGAGGGCTTCTACTATTGGGAGTTCCGCCAGAACGGCGGCCCCGGAATTCTCGGCGTACGCAAAGCCGAAAACGAACCGTTCGCCGTGACGCTTTTTAACGCCATTCCGGCCGGCGACGTCACCGTTTACCGCGGCCGGGCATAAATCAAATGAACCGATCGGGATTAAAGTTAGCCGCCGTGATGGTCGTAGCCGTCATGGCCGTCGTGCCGTTCCTCGGCTTCGACAACCTCCCTCGTCAGACGCGCGCCGCTATCGATTCCGAACGCGCCGCCGTCGCCTCGGCCTCTACCCAGGTCCAGCACGCCAAGGACGAAGTCACGCGCGAAGTCGCGGCGGATGCCGATCTCTTCCGCACCGTCCCCGCCGCGCGCCAATGGCCCGTTACGTTCGATGGGGCCGCAGGCACTCTGCAATCGGCCAATCGCGACATCGAGCGCCTCAACGCGATCGAGAAGCAGAACCGCCGCGCCGACAGCGCCGAGGCCGAAAAACTCCTCGCCGAGGAACGCCGGTTGCGATCTTCCGCCGAGAGCCAGGCCACCGCCGCCCAGAACGAAGCATCGCACTGGGTCGATCTCAAGCGCCACCTACCCGATCAGGTGCAGCAAATGGCGCGCGACTACGACGCCATCCACGGTTTCGATTTCACGCCAATCACGGCCACCGTCGAGCGCGCCGAGACCGATTGGCCGGAAAAGAAGGCCGATCTCGAAACTCGCCTTGCCTCCCTGAAGTCCATTCAAGCGCGCGGTGAGCAAGTGTGGCAATCGAGCGCGGACCTGCGCCGTGAGGCCGCTGCCAACGATTATGCGCACCTGAACTTCGGAGCCCTTGGCGGCGATGCCGATGCGCTGCACACCGCCGCGGCCGATCTGCCGCAAAAGTCCGCCAGCCTCACCACGCTCTCCGGCCAGCTCTACACGTCTTGGGACAAGATGCTGGTCGATATGGAGGAGCGCGGCCACGGCAGGTCGAAGATCTACGATCAGGAAATCCGCACTGTAACCACGCGCGTCCCCGATGCCGCCTCCAAAGCCGGCACGACTACGTCGGACGAGCATTGGGTCGACGTTCCGAAGCCGACCTACGAAGCCATGCGCAACGATCTCGGCATGGCGATCGAGCACAAGAGCGCCGGCAAGTACGATAGCGAGTCCGAGCGTGTGGCTCAGCCCGCCGGCTTCGCCTATATGGCGCCGCCCGGACAGTCCAACCAATACGGCTATTGGGATCACAGCAACGGCGGCAATTTCTGGGTCTTCTACGGACAGTACGCGCTCATGCGCGACCTGCTATTTCACGGCGGCTATCATCCCATCGAATATGGCGAGTGGCGTGATTACCGCACTTACCAGCAAACCGGGCGCACTTACTACGGTCGCGACGCAGTCAATAGCCTTCCGAAATACGGCACGCAAGGAACCGCGACCGCGGATCGCTATTCGGGCAGCTCTTACGGCAAGAGCGGTGGCTTCCGCAACTCGCAATATGCCTCAAAGAGCGGCAACTACCGCGATTCGCATTTTGCAACGCCCAACGCGGGCAACCCCGACGCCGATCATAGCCCCCGACGTTTTGGCAGCGGCAGCAGGCCATCCGAGGCCCCACACTTCACGCCGCATCCGTCCGCTCCTCGCCCAAGTTTCCACCCGCCCAGCGTGGGCAGGAGGTTCGGGAGACGATAGCGGTCAAGGTTTGTACTGGAGGTCCACTTCGTCCCACAACGCCTGCGCTGGGATCTTTGCCTCACCACGTGTGGCGATAACATCTGTCTCCGCTGGTATTCCATTTTCAAACCGCCAGATGACCCGCGCCTCTGGATCGATGACCACGATCTGCCGGATCCCCCATTTCTCATAGAGCCGGCACTTACGCAGCACGCGGGAAAAAGGATCCTGCGGCGAGAGAATCTCGATCACAACTTCGAAAGCCCGTGTTGGATACGGACCGGTCGCTGGCCCTTCCACCGCTATCACATCCGGAACGGGCTCGTAGGACGGGTCGAGATGAAGCTCAATCTCCGATCCCGTGACGTATCCAATCCCAAACAGCAGGCGCTGCACAATTCCCTGTATCAGCCCATGAAGCCAAGTCGGCATCGCTTTTTGCACCGCCTCCCCGTCCCAATACTCGTAGTAAGGCTTCTCGCCGTCATAACGTGCGTGAAACTCTTCCTTTGAAAGCTTGTGTTCAGCAATAGCCGGCATACGACCCAATTATCACCCCTTCACTGCCCACTGCACCAGCGACTTCAACCGCAGTGGCTGTCCCTGCATCAAAATCCCGACACGGAAGATCCGCGACGCTACCCAAATACCCAGCGCGGCGAATACAATGGTTCCGGCCAGCCCGGCCCACGGCTGCCACGCCGGCACGCCGCCCGGCATGGTCTGCCGCAACATCATCAGCAGGGGCGTGAACGGAGGAAACAATGATATCGCCGTTGCAAACGCGCCATTCGGCTTGCTCGCTACGGGCACAATCATGAACATCGGAATCATAATCGGCGCCATCACCACCATCACCAGGTTCCCCGCTTCCTGCGGCGTGTTGCACGCCGCTCCCAATCCCGCCGCCAACGCGCACAGCAACGTCACCTCCGCCAGCAAATAGGCGTAAAACCATGGCAACAGCGTCAGCGGCGCGATACCCACCACGTTCATTCCCAGCAGCACCACCGTCGCGCCCGTTACGTATAGCAGCGAGCTGGTCAGCGACCGCGCTACTCCTGCCATCACCTTGCCGGCCATCAGATCCAGCGGCGTGGCGATTCCCAACAGCATCTCCACAATCCGCTGTGATTTGTCTTCGGTCACGCCCGTCATCATCGGCGCCGCGCCGAACATAACCACCATCGCCAGCAGTACCATCGCCGCGAACGGCACTGCAAACGCCGCAATCTCGTCTTGTTTCACCGGAGCTTGAATCGCCCCCGTTTTCGGATCGCGCGCCACCAGATTCATGGTGTCGAGGTCGACGCCCTTCATGAGAAACGGAGTCCGTCCGGGGTCGACGCCCAACTCCGTCAACCGCGCCGCGCGGATGCCATCGTTCAACACGCCGTTCAGCCAGGCGTTTGCGCGGTCGATCTTGCCTGCGCTGCTGTAGAAACTTGCCAGTTCCTTTTCCGCTTTCTGAGCGCCCACCCCGTCCGCCGGATGAATCGCCTCCGGCGCGACTTCGATAAAACCGAACAGGTTCCCATGCCGGATGCGATCGCAAAGCGCCAGCCGCTGCTCGCTTGGGTCGCCGTTCACCGCCACCGGTTCCACCAGATACCGCGGCGAGGTCTGCACACCCGTCCTGTGCTCGATCGTTTCGGTCGCATTTTTGCGCGCGGCCGCGTCCACCACGTGCGGCGCCAGCTTGCCCGTGCGATCGATCAATGCGACGTGCCGGTCGCGTAGATCGGGTTTGGCCTTCATCGCAGCGATGCCGATGAGGCCGCCGCCGAACAGCATCGGGAAAATAATCAGTCCGATCAGAAACGCCTTGCTGCGAATCGAAGTCAGATAATCGCGTTTGGCGATCAGCATCGCTCGCCGGGTCGGCATTAGCTGAGTGAGGTTAAGCATGTTGCGCCGTCGCTCCTTCCGGCCCGGCAATGCGAACGAAAATATCGTCGAGCGATGGCCGCGCAATAGTGAAACTCTCCACCCGCGTGCGCTCAATCAGCGCCCGCAAGGTTTCCTGTGCATCGTGCCCGCGCGCAATCCGCAACTCCTGCGCCTGTCCCAGGTCGCGTATGCTTTCGATACCCGGCAGCCCTTCGATCGCCCCCATGCCGCCTGCGGTTGAAACGCGAATCGTATCGTTGCCGTACTGGTCCTGGATCTCAGCCAGCGTGCCATCCAGCACCTTGCGCCCTCGAAAGATCATCAGGATCGAGTCGCAGAGGGTCTCCGCGGTGCGCATGTCGTGCGTGCTCAGAATCACCGTGGTTCCGTTGCGCCGAAGGTCGAGCACCGCTTCGCGCAGCGATTCCGCGCTTACGGGGTCGAGTCCGCTGAACGGCTCGTCGAGAATCATTAGCTTCGGCGACCCGATTGCCGACGCGATGAACTGCACCCGCTGCGTCATCCCTTTGCTCAGCGTCTCCAGCTTGCGCGGCACCCACTCGGATAGTCCGAAGCGTTCCAGCCAGCGATCGACTTCGGCGGATACCTTGCGGCGGCTGCGCAGTTCGCCGTAAAACTCCAGCAGCGCCTTCACCGGCATGTTCTTGTAAAGCCCGCGCTCTTCCGGTAGATAACCGATCAGCCCCGTGCGCTCTGCCGTCATCGCCTCGCCGAATACGCGAATGGCGCCGGTATCGGGATAGAAGATGTTGACGATCATGCGCGTCGTCGTCGTCTTACCCGATCCGTTAGGCCCGATGAATCCATACACCGCGCCCTCGGGGACTACGAGCGAGAGATTGTCCACCGCCCTCACGGCCCCGAACGTCTTCGTAACGGATGAAATCTCAACCGCCGCCATGTTGAGGCAATGTTAGCAAATGCCTGCGAGCCCTTCGCAAGGCTCCGCGCTTCTTGTAAGCTGTAGATATGCCAGTTCCCGCGTCCCAGATGTGGACCGTCGCCACCTATGTCCTTAAGCAGAAGCTGAAGGGCCGCAAGCGCTATCCGCTCGTGCTGATGCTCGAGCCGCTGTACCGCTGCAACCTGGCGTGCGCCGGATGCGGCAAGATCCAGTACCCCGGCCACATTCTGAAGCGCACCTGACGCCCGAGGAATGCTTCCGCGCGGTCGACGAGTGCGGCGTGCCCACGGTCGCGATCCCCGGCGGCGAGCCGCTGATGCACCCGCAGATCGACGAGATCGTCAAGGGCCTGGTGGCGCGCAAGAAATACGTCTACATGTGCACCAACGCGCTGCTGCTCAAGGAAAAGCTGCACCTGTTCACGCCCAGCAAGTACCTCACGTTTTCCGTCCACATGGATGGGCGAGAAGGAACACCACGATCTTTCCGTGTGCAAGGAGGGCGGCTACGAATCTGCGCAATAGCCGCAATCCGCGAGGCTGTCGCGCGCGGCTTCCGCGTTACGACCAACACGACGATCTTCGAGGGCGCCGATTCAGCAAATCGGTGCGCGCGTTCTTCGACGAGATGATGGACGCCGGCGTGGAGGGCATGATGCTTTCGCCCGGCTATTCCTACGACAAGGCGCCCGACCAGCAGCACTTCATGCGGGCGCGAGCGGAATATGTCGATGTTCCGCAAGATTCTCTCGAATCGCGACCCGCAAGTGGCAATTCAATATGTCGCCGCTGTTCCTTGAGTTCCTGATGGGCAAGCGCAATTTCGAGTGCACGCCGTGGGGCATGCCGGCGTATTCAGCATCTTCGGCTGGCAGAAGCCGTGCTATCTGCAGCAGGATGGCTACGCGGAGACGTTTCAGGAGTTGCTGGATACGACGGATTGGTCGAAGTACGGTTACGAATCGGGCAATCCGAAGTGCGCCAACTGCATGCTGCATTCGGGCTATGAGGCTTCGGCGGTGGATTACACCTTTACGCTTCGCGGGCATCTTCGCCACGGTGCGCGCGATGCTTTCCTCGCGCTACCGCGATGCTGAAGCGCGGCAACAGGTGGAGGCCGAGAAGCCGCATAAGACGCTGGTGCAGATTTCGCGCCACGGCGGCCAAGCCGACACTGCAGGGCACGGAGATTGCGGCGAAGGAGAAGCTTGCCGACGGCATCGAGCAGGCGTTCGATTATCGCGGCGATGTGACCGTGCAGTTGAAGAGCGGGGATAAACTCGAGGGCTACATCTTCGATCGCGGCAGCTCCAAGATTCGCATTCTGTCTGAAATCCGCGAGCAAGAAGGTGACGGTTCCGCGTGAACGATATCGAGCAGCTTTCGTTCACGGGCCGCGATATGGCGGATGGGCGCAGTTGGGAAGCCTGGGTCAAGAAGTACGCCGAGAGGAAGGCTGCGGGCGAGAACAATATCGAGCTTGTGCCGGAAGCGATCGATTAGCATGCGAAATCCTTGATTCCACTGCTATCGAACAACACGCGCTGGCTGGCAGGGCACGTATATGGGAAGCCGGGATTAGGGCCGGCGGTCTAATTGCGATTGAGCGAAACAAATGGTGCTATGGTGTGTCGTCAGGTTTCAACTAAAGCAACAGGCTAACGTCCTCGCGGCCTGTTAGAACTAGGCTGCGTTTGACCAAACGATTTATACCTTTGACTATTCTCCGCTTCGCACTTCTGTGGTCCTTGACGATTCCCGCGCTTGCAAACACTTACTCCATAGTGTTTACGGACATATCGGCCTCGAGTATCGACGCCTCAGGTTCGTTCGATTACACCCCTTTAGCAGGATTTTCCAGTTTTCAGGTCGTGTGGGACGGGGTGAACTTCGATCTGACCGCGGCTGCCAACGATCCCTTCATACCGGTATATGCCGCCGGTTGCGATGCCGCCAATGCCGCTACTTTTTTTTCGGTCCTGACGGGCGGCGATGCTAACTGCCCGGATACTGTTGTCGGATGGGAAGCGGGTACCCAGATGGACGGGGTTGCCACTTTTTGGATTGCCCAAGAAACTGTCTACCTTGGTGGGTTTCCCTCCGTTGTCGCTCAGACTTTCTCGACCGGGCCATCGACGGTTACCGGCGCAGGTGGGCCTTTTACGTTAACAGATGCCTCCACAATGGCTCCGGAGCCTAAGATCGATCGAGTTCATCTTGGAGATAGCGGCGTTTGGCCTGGTGATTGGAAGGCAAGCCTGCGACGAAAAACTTGCCCACCAAGCGTGCGATAGCTGGGCTTCTACGCCAGAATTGCCTTCACCACATTCCCCGCCACATCCGTCAACCGGTAATCCCGGCCCCGCATGACGGAACGTCAGCTTGGTATGATCGAAGCCCAGGCAGTGCAAAATGGTCGCATGAAAATCGTGGACGTGGCATCCGTTCTCGACGATCTTCGCGCCGAGATCGTCCGTCTTTCCGTACGCCATTCCAGCCTTGATGCCGCCGCCCGCCAGCCACGACGAATAAGCGCTGTTGAAATGGCCGCGTCCCATTTCGCCTTCGGCGGTCGGCGTGCGCCCGAATTCCGTGGTGAAGACCACCAGCGTATCTTTCAACAAGCCGCGCGATTTCAGATCGGCCAGCAAGCCCGCGACCGGCTGGTCGATTTTGCGCGCCAGCGGCTCATGCGTGTGGATGTCGCGAGTGCGCGTCCCAATTCTTGCTCGATCCGGTATCGATCAACTCCACGAACCGGACGCCCTGTTCGATCATGCGGCGCGCCACGATGCACTGCCAGCCGAATCCGGTGGTGGTTCCGCGCTCCATGCCATACAGCTTCAGAGTGGCGTCGGTCTCCTTGCGATAGATCCAGCGCGCTGCGGCATCGTCATCTGCATGCCGAACGCGGTCTCGTACGACTTGATCCGCGCATCGAGCATCGGATCGCCCGGGATGTTCGCGCTTGCATGCTTGCGGTTGAATTTATCCAGCAAACTCAATTCCAGCTTCTGCAGTTCAGCCGAGGGCGCGCGGCGGTTGAGATCCGGAATGGGCTCCGGGCCGCTGGTGATGCGTGTCCCGGAATAAATCGCCCGGCAGAAAATCCGACGACCACATCTGGCTCCCGCATATGGCATCTGCGGGCGCCAGCACCACGTAGCACGGCAGGTTCTGATTCTCCGTGCCGAGCCCATATGTCACCCAGGAACCGGCGCTCGGCCGCTTGAAACGTCACCGATCCTGTGTGAATCCCGAGCGTGGCCTGGAAATGGTCGTTGTGATCGCCATGCATGGATCGGATGACGCACAGATCGTCGGCGCATCGGCGATATGCGGAAACAGATCGGTCACCTCGATGCCGGATTTCCCGCGCGGCTTCGAGGCCCACTGCGACCGAGCAGGTTTCTGTCGTTGACCTGCTTCTTGTCGCGCTGGTATTCGGCGAGCTTGGGTCTTGGGATCGAACGAATCGATGTGCGACATCCCGCCGCTCAGATAAATGAAGATGACGCGCTTGGCCGTGCCGGGAAAATGCGGAGCCTTCGGCGCCAGCGGATTGTCAGCCGCGGCCGGCGCCCTTTTGCCAGCAATTCGCTCAACAGGGCGGGAAACAGGCTGGACCCGAGCATCAGGGATCGTAACGCGCTACGACGGGTATCTTCGTATGCCATAACTCAATCCAATGTTAAAAATTCGTTGCTGCTCAGCAAAACCCGCATCAGACTCGCCCAAACCGCGCGTGCCCGCTGCCATCTTCCGGCAGTCGCCGTCCCGGCCAGCGATTCCCGCGCGCGTTCAAAAACTGGCGCGCCTCGCGGATCTCGTCCGGCGCCGGCGCTCTTCCGTACAACAGTTTGTAGGCGTAGCCCAATCGTGCGGCGTCGGAACCGTAACGCATCCCGACGCGCACCGCCAACGCATCCGCCTGCTCGTGAAAGAACGGATCGTTCATCGTGTAAAGCGCCTGCAAGCGCCGTCGTCGTCACCGGGCGCATGCCGGTTACCGCATTCGGATCCGCGCCATCGAACAGTTCCAGAAACGGCTGGCGGCGGATGCGCTGCTGCATCAGATACACGAGCGCTTGTTGGTAGCGTAGTCCGCGCGATGAACGGTTCGTGCTGCGTGTACTTCCATTGCATCTCCGGCGGAAACGGCTGCTCGCCGCCGGGCGTGGTATCCAGATTGCCGCTCACGGCGAGCAGCGAATCGCGGATCTCCTCGGCATCCAGCCGGCGCGGGTTGAAATGCCAGAGGAAGCGTTATTCGACATCTTTCAGCGCGTCGGCCGTCGTTGTCGCCGCTCGCCATCTGGTACGTGCGCGACAGCAGAATCAGCCGGTGCAGCTTCTTGATGGACCAGCCATCCGCGATGAACCGGCTGTCAGATAATCCAGCAGCTCGGGATTGCGTCGGCGGCTCGCCGCGCGTTCCGAAATCGTCCGGCGTGGCCACCATGCCCTGCCCGAAATGCCATTCCCACACGCGGTTCACGATCACGCGCGCGGTCAGCGGATTCTTTGGATCGGTGATCCATTGCGCCAGTTCCAGCCGTCCGCTGCCCTTCTCATCCGGCGGCAACTTCTGTCCGCCGAGAATCTTCAGGAATCCGCGCGGCACTTCCGGACCCAGCGCCCTCGGCTCGCCTCGGACTGATCATGCGCGTTCACGGGCGTGCCTTCGGTCACCGCGTAAGCTTTGTGAAGATAAGGATACGCCGCGGACCACTTGCGGCCGTTCGCCTGGTCTTCCTTTTCGCGCCTTGCTTGTCGGCGTCGTTCGCGAATTTCTCCTGCCGTCCTTGATGTCGTCGATGCGGTTATCGATCCCCGAAAGCTCAGTCTCGAACTCTTTCAACTTCGCGCGCGTCTGCCGGATTGAAAGCCACGAACCCGTAGGTGTGCGGGTAGATCTCCGTCCCCGGATGCGGATAGTTGGTGCTTTGGAAGATGCCGTAGAGCGCGTAATAATCGGCGTTGGGGATGGGATCGAATTTGTGATCGTGGCAGCGCGCGCAGCCGATGGTCAGACCCAGAATCCCTTGCCCAGATTGTCGATGGTGTCGTCGATGGTCAGGTGAAACTCGCCGACGCGCGAACCGAAGCGCCGCGAGTTGGCCAGATAGCCGGTGGCGATGATCTTCGCCTGCCATTCCTCTTTGTTTTTCGAACCAGATCGTCTTTCGCCGCCAGAATGTCGCCCGCGATCTGTTCGCGCAGAAACTGATTGTAAGGCTTGTCGCTATTGAACGCCGCGATCACCCAATTCCGGTAGCGATACATGGCGGGCACCGGGAAATCCGCATTGTCGCCGGCGGTATCGGCGTAGCGGACGACATCCAGCCAATGCCGGCCCCACCGCTCGCCATATTGCTGCGAAGCGAGCAGGCGATCCACCACTTTCTCGAAAGCGCGCGGCGACGTGTCCTTCAGGAACGCGTCGACCTCTTCCGGCGTGGGAGGCAACCCCGTCAAGTCGTACGTCACGCGGCGAATGAGCGCCAGCTTCGATGCGCGAGGCTGCGGCGTGAGCTTCTTTTCATCCAGCTTGGCCTTGATGAATGAGTCGATGGGCGATTGGCTCCATTCGGCCGATGCAATCCGCGGAGGTTGGGGATCGCTAACCGGCCGGAACGCCCAATGCCTGCGCGCCTTGTCCCAGTCGTAACTGGGAGTGGAGCGCGCGAAGCCGCTTCCGTTCGAGGATCCGGCGCGCCCATCTTGATCCATTCCACCAGAGCATCGATCTCGGCCGGTTCCAGCGTCTTGCCCGGCGGCATGCTGAGTCCGTTCACTCTGTGTTTACCGCGGCGATGATCAAGCTGTCGTCCGGCTTTCCGGCTACTACCGCAGGCATGCCTGATTTTCCGCCGCGCAGCACGCCGGCTTTGGTATCCAGCATCAAACCGCTCATCGGCTGGCGAGCTTCGAGCTGTGGCAGGCATAACAATTCGCGGCCAACAGCGGGCGGATGTTCTTTTCGAAGTAGGCGATTCCTTCGGGCGAAGGGGCTGGCGGGGTTTGGGCGAAGCAATACGCTGCAATGAGCAGCGCCGCCACCAAGACCCGCATGATCTTAGTTTCCCACAAGGTACAATTTCAGGAGTCACGCATGTCCACGAAGTCCGCCGCTGCCGACATCGAGCGCAAATTTCAAGCGGCGCTCGACGCTTTGATCGATCCCATCAAGCGCGATCGCTCGATCCTGGCCGCGGTGCTCTGCGGAAGCTTGTCGCACGATAAGGTCTGGTCAAAATCCGATATCGATCTGCTCCTGGTAACCATCGACGACAAGAAGGCCCTCAAGTCGGCGCTGTCCCTCTATGCCGACGGCATCAACGTCCATGCCTTCCTGATGCCGCGCGCCGAGTTCCGCAAATCCGTGGAGGGCGCTATCCGCAATTCGTTCCATCACTCGCTGATCGCCAAGGGGCGGCTTCTCTACTCTCACGACGAGAGCATCGCCCAGATCTGCGACCGGCTTCACGTGATCGGAGAACGCGATACGCAACTGCAACTGCTGGCCGCGGCCTGTCATGCGCTCCCCGCGCTCTATAAAGCCCACAAGTGGTTCCTCACGCGCGGTGACCTTGAATACACGGCCCTTTGGATTCTCTACACGGCTAATGCGCTGGCGAAGGTTGAGGTGATCGGCGCGCGGCTCCTGGCCGACCGTGAAGTACTACCGCAAGCCATGAAGCTGAATCCCGGCTTTTTCAAGATCGTGTACACCGATCTGCTCAACGCCAAGAAGACGACGAAGAGCGTGCAGACCGCGCTGGCGGCCGTCGACGATTATCTCGCTGCGCGCACGGAGGAGTTATTTGGCCCGCTGATCGATCATTTGCGCGAAGTGGGCGACGCGCGTTCCGCGACGGATATTGACGATCACTTCAGCCGTAACTTCGGCATCGAATGCGTCACCGGCGCGTGCGAGTATCTCGCCGATCGCGGCATCTTCGGCAAGGCCGCGCTGCCGGCGCAATTAACTAAGAGGAGCAACGTCAACGTGGAGGAACTGGCATTTTTCTACGCAGGAGAACCACCTGATGCCTTTTAACCACCTGATGCCTTTAAGGCGAAGCCGGCTACAGCGAGAGGTCCGCGCACCACCATCGCCGTGCAAGGCGCGCGGGTACACAATCTCAAGAACGTCTCCCTCGAACTGCCGCGTGACCGTCTCATCGTTATCACCGGCCTCTCCGGCTCCGGCAAATCGAGCCTCGCGTTCGACACAATCTACGCCGAAGGACAGCGCCGCTACATGGAGTCGCTTTCGAGCTACGCCAAGCGTTTCGTGACTCAAGTCGCCAAGCCCGATGTCGATTTCATCTTCGGTCTCTCGCCCGTCATCTCGATCGAGCAAAAGACTACTGGCAGCAATCCGCGCTCGACCGTCGGCACCATGACCGATATCGCGAGCTACCTGAATCTCCTCTTTGCGACCATCGCCGAGGGACATTGTCCGCGCACGGGCGAGCGCGTGCCGAGCCGTTCGCAGAGCCAGATCCTCGAAGCGATTCTTTCGCTGCCCGAGGGCGCGGAGATCGAGTTGCGCGCGCCGGTGTTCCCCGTTTACGGCGAAGAGCTCGACTTTGTCTTTACCGAAGTCCGCAAGAAGGGCTGCCGCCGGCTGATCATCGATGGAAAAGCAATCGACCTTTCCGCCGAAATCGCCGTTGACGAAACGAAAGTCAAGAACATGGATGCGGTAGTCGACCGCTTCATAGTTGCCCCCAAGCATGAGAAGGCCATCAAAGCGGCCATCGCGGCGACGCTGCTGGTGGGCGACAGCCTGATGCAGGCGCAAGTAATCAAAGGCGCCACGAAGGCGGAGGCCGAGCGCTTCTACCAAAGCCTCTGCAGCGCGACGCACCATTTCGTCTATGGCGGCGTGGAGCCCGAGTATTTCATGTTCAACAACCCCGAGAGCGCCTGCCGCACGTGCGGCGGTCTCGGCGTCCATAAGATCACACATCCCGAGCTGCTGGTTCCCGACCCAAAGCGCAGCATCTTGACCGGCTGTTTCGTCAAGGAGGCCTTCAAATACAATCCCGATACTTGGGACGGCCGCGTCATGTATACCCTCTCGAAGATCGTCGGCTTCTCGCTCGAAACGCCGTGGGAGAAGCTGCCGGAACGCGCGCGCAACGCCATCCTCTACGGCGCCGGCGCCGAGAAACTGATGCTTGTGGTGCCGCCCGAAACCAAAATCAAGCGCGACGATTGGCAGGGCAAAGAGGTCCGTTTCGGTGGAATCGCGCACCGCATCGAGCGCTACTACCGCCGATACCGGCAGCGCGGCGAATCGAACGCGGGATCGAACAATGGCTGGAAAAAGTGATGGTGGAACGCACGTGTCCCGATTGCAAAGGCGCGCGGCTTCGGGCGACTCGCCTGCTCTTCACCATCGCTGACAAGACAATCTATGACGTTGGCAACCTTCATTTCGACAAACTGCATGCCTTTCTCGGTTCGGTGAAACCCGCCGGCCGCGGCGCGGACGCAGGCCGCCAGGTGCTCGGCGAAATCCGCGGGCGGTTGCAACTGCTGCTTGGCATCGGCCTCGATTACCTCAACCTCAATCGCCGGTCGAGCACGTTGTCGGGCGGCGAATCGCAACGCATTCGGCTCTCGACGCAAATCGGTTCGGGTCTGATGGGCATGCTCTACGTGCTCGACGAACCGAGCATCGGCCTCCACCCTAAGGACAACGTGAAGATGATCGCGACGCTCGAGAGTCTGCGCGATATCGGCAACACGGTGATCGTTGTCGAGCACGATCAAGACACTGTTCAGGCCGCGGACCACATCGTTGAAATGGGCCCAGGCCCGGGCGTCCACGGCGGCAAGGTTGTCGTGCAGGGAAAGATTGACGACGTGATTGAGTGCAAGGCCTCGCCCACCGGGCAATTCCTCTCCGGTAAGCGTTGGATCGCAACGCCCAAGCAACGACGCAAGGGCATCGGCGAATCGCTAACTGTCCGTGGCGCGCGCGAGAACAATCTGAAGAACCTGGATGTCGAAATTCCGCTCGGCATGCTGGTGGCCATCACTGGCGCATCGGGTTCCGGCAAGAGCACGCTCATCAGCGAGATTCTATACAAGGCGTTGTGGAAGCGGCTAGTCGATACGCGAACGCTGCCCGGCGATCACGATTCTATCGAAGGCGCCGATCACGTACACAAAGTAGTCAACATCGATCAATCGGCCATCGGACGCAACAGCCGCTCGAATCCAGCGACTTACATCGGGTTTTACGATGCCATCCGCGATCTTTTCACGCGCGCGCCGGTTTCGGTGGAGCGTGGTTATAAGTCCGGCCGGTTCAGCTTCAATGTCAAGGGCGGCCGCTGCGAGGAATGCCAGGGCGAGGGCGTTATCTCGACTCAGCTCTACTTCATGCCAGATGTCGAAGTGACTTGCGCCGTTTGCAAAGGCGCGCGGTTCAGCGCTGAGACTCTCGAAGCCACGGTCCGCGGAAAGACCATCTCGGACGTACTGAACCTGTCCATCGAGGAGGGCGTGGCATTCTTTGCGGACGAACCGGTGATCGCTCGGAAGATCGAAGTGTTGAACGATCTCGGCCTCGGATATATTACGCTCGGGCAATCTGCCACCACGCTTTCCGGCGGCGAGGCGCAACGCATCAAGATTGCCGCGGAGCTTTCCAAGCTGCAGCGTTCGAAGCACACGCTGTACATTTTGGACGAGCCAACCACCGGCCTTCACCTGGCGGATATCGAACGGCTGCTCGAATGCCTAAACCGGCTGGTTGACGCCGGCCACACGGTGCTGGTGATTGAGCATCATCTGGACGTCATCAAGACCGCCGATCATGTGATCGACCTCGGACCCGAGGGCGGCCACGCCGGCGGCGAGGTAATTGCCGTCGGCGCGCCTGAGGAAATCGCGGCTTGTGCGAGATCCTACACGGGCAAGTTTTTGAAGGCTCATTTACGCAAATAGATGCTCACCGTACCGCCGAAGCCCGCTCATACTCCGCGTTGAATTCGCAGCCGATCAGCGCAACGATCGCGAGCACGTACATCCAGACCAGCAGCGCGATGCTGGCCCCGACCGATCCGTACAGCACGTTGTAACGTGCGATGTGTACTGCGTACCAGGCGAAGCCCGACGTCGCGGCCAGCCACAGCAGTGTCGCAAGAATCGCTCCCGGCCACACGTATCGCCAGCGTTGTTTCCTGTAAGGCCCAAAGTAGTATAGCAGCGCGCTGACCGTAACCGTGGTGGCGAACGCAACCACGTATTGGGCGATCCGGCTGAGCAACTCCCAAACCCATGCGAGCGGCGTCCACATCGGATCGACCCTTAGCCAACCCATGACAACCTGCTCCACCTGCCTTCCGAACAGGATTAGTAGTGACGCCGCAAGCAACGGCACGGCCGCTAACAGCACCAGGGCCATCGCGATCAAGGTGCCGTGCAGAATGCCGCGGTCGCGCGGTACGCGATATGCCGCCTGGAATCCCTCGATCAAGCTCTTGATCACGCCCGATGCGGCGAAGATGGAAACCACCGCTGCGACCACCAGTACCGCGACCGGACGCGAACCGCTCACGCGGAACTGCTGCAGTACCAGATCCTCAGTCCCCGGCGGGACGATCTCGGAAAGCGAGCGTACCAGCATGTTCGAGAAAAAACTTGCGCGTGTCTCAAGAAGAATAGTCGCCGCCGAGGCAAGAACGGGAAAGAACGACAGCAGCGCCGAATAGGCGGCGGCCTTGGCGATGCCGAAACAGTTATCGTCGAGCGCGCCCAGGACACTGCGGCGCAGCAGCCAGAAGATGTTGCGCGGCGTCAAGCGCATTCAGATAACAGGATGGCAGAAACAGGAGGCTGGGTGGTTGTCCTGCCGCCTGATGGCTCGCCTCCCGCCTGTGCTCCGCGTACGCAGGTCAGCCCAGTGCGATAGGCCTCCTGGCCTGTCGAGCGCGCGAAGCGCGCTGCTCCTTCAATCGTACGGAGCGAGGTAAAGCTCGCCGTCATGATCAATCAAGCCCAGGCGAATACGGTCCAACCACCCAACGCGTCCGAGCAAATTCCTGTTGATCAGTTCATCCGCGAAGAAATACACCACCGATTCGAACCGCAGGTTAAGAACCTCCATCGTGACGAGATGGCCGAAAGCGTGAACGCGTCCGGTGGCGGTCCGAAACGTCTTTGGGTAGCCCGCCTCCAGGTCAAGGTTCAGCAACTCGGCATGCTTTCGTTCAAACAGGCAATTACTCGCTCCGGTGTCAATGCTGGCCGGCAGCTTGACCATTTCACCGCTCTTAAGAACCACCGGCAATGAGATGCCTTCTGCGTCCGGTTTATACGTGTGAATCGCGGTGAATTCGATAGCACGCATCACAACCAGCCAGCCGAGGGTTGACCGGGTTCGTCGGGTAGGTGTACTAGGAGCGGGAGGTAGACGCCCTTCGCTCGTGCCTCATCGCGCACGGCCCTGGCGTCCGGTCCGCTACTCAGAAGCAAGCCACCATGAAGAGCTACCCACTGACCTCCATACTCCTCACCGTGGGCCCTAATCCACTCCTGGTTGGCGTTCCAATCGGAGGAATCGCCAATGGCCGGAACGTCCGAGACAATCAGCAGCACATGCTGCTTCTCGGCGAGCGACAAGGGTTGAAGCGGCCTAAAGACGCCGTCCTCGAAAACTGCTTCCAACTGCTGCAGCATTACTTCATTCTACGATGACGTTTCCTCGGCCCGTGAATCGCCATCAAACATGGGTGGCCGCAAAACTTCGAAGTATTTCATCCTTGATCGTCCGCCCGAGCGAATCGAGACTGCGGTAGAGCGTGTCATGCCAAAAACCCAACCGTGCCAACTGCTTCGCCAAGGCCGGTTTTGTCTTAGCAGGGATGAAATACCAAACGAGGGACGTTCCTCTCAGCAAGAACGCTATTTGAGCCTCAGGATCCCTCGAAATGTGGATTGTGAATCTGCTCATCTGCGCCGCCATCCGTGGAAACTGGAATGGCGGAATCAGAGCGAGCGGGCCGTAAAAGGTGGTGCTAAGCCCGATATCCTTGGCGAATGCCGCCAGATCCTCCTGTGAAAGAAACGAGGCTGCCGCGAGGTAGCGGATTGGGGCGGAGTCGGAAAAACAGGAGTGCCAGTTTGCCGAGCGCCAGTTCAACTCGCTGTGGTCCATGCACCATAACTCGCCGTCAGAAATCTCGGAATCGGAAAAGGCGTCGGAAAGGGCGAAGTAGAGCCCCCAAGCACATTTTCGGTCGAGTCCAAGAGCCTTGTCGGAACGTTGTGATGCTGCATCAGCAACAACCAAGAGATATGATCGTCCCACTTAGGCAGATCGGACGCGAATGATGGGGCTCTCAAGCGAAAACGTTGGCCAGCCCAAAACTCTATGTTCTCTCGGGCCGAGCAGAACGGCTCACGATGTACCGTCGGCAAGAGGGCGCCGAAGATTTTCGTATGGCCGCGAAACCAGCACCGCTGCATGTCTGCGGCGATTTTGATGGCCTGCTCGATGCTGCGAATCTCACCGCAATTCATGATCTCCGACACCGAACCTCATTCGTCTTACAACCCTCATAATCCGTCATTATGGTCGCACTTAGCCAAACGAACCTCGCCGCCTCACGCCAGCATCTTCTTCACTACATTTCCCGCCACGTCCGTCAAGCCGGAAATCGCGGCCCATGTGGTGATACGTCAGCGCGTGTGATCGAACCCCAGACAATGCAGAATGCGTCGCCTGCAGATCGTGGACGTGGATCTTGTCTTCCACGATTTGAAGCACAGGTCGTCCGTCTTGCCGACCACCTGTCCGCCCTTGATGCCGCCGCCCGCCATCCACATGCTGTAGGCCAGCGGATGATGGTCGCGGCCGGCGTTGTTGACGTCGCGCGGCTCGCGGATCTCCACCATCGGCGTGCGGCCGAATTCGCCGCCCCAGACCACCAGCGTGGAATCCAGCAATCCGCGCTGCTTCAGGTCTTTGATCAGCGCCGCGGTCGGCTGATCGGTGATGTCGCAATTCTTCTTCAGCTTGCGATTGAGATCGGTGTGCTCGTCCCAACTGGCGTGCATCAGCATCACGAAGCGAACGCCGCGCTCCACCATGCGCCGCGCCAGCAGGCAGTTGGTGGCGAACTGCCGCGTGCGGCTCCTTGTTCACGCCGTACATCTCCAGCGTCTCCGGCGATTCCTTCGAGAAATCGAGCAGCTCCGGCGCCGCCATCTGCATGCGAAACGCCAACTCGTAGGAAGCGATGCGCGAGGCGATCTCCACATCGCCGGTCTCGCTCATGGTGCTCCTCGTTCAGATCCCGCAGCGCGTCGAGGCCGGCGCGCTGCATTTCGCGGGTGACGCCCGGCGGATTCGAAAGATACAGCACCGGGTCGCCGGAGCTGCGAAACACCACGCCCTGATAAGTGGACGGCAGAAATCCGCTGGACAAATTCGACGTCCCGCCGCTGGTGCCCACGCCCGAGCTCAGCACCACGAATCCCGGCAGATTCTGCGATTCGCTGCCCAGCCCATATAACATCCACGCGCCCATCGTCGGCCGGCCGACCTGCGTGCTGCCGCTGAACAGCAGCAACTGGCCGGGATGATGATTGAACGCGTCGGTATACATCGAGCGGACCAGGCAAATATCGTCGGCGCAGGCGCCGATGTGCGGGATGAAATCGGAAAACTCGGTGCCGCACTGGCCGTAGGGCTTGAATTTGCGCGGGCTGGCCAGCACCGCGGCGGTGGGCTTGATGAAGGCCAGTCGCAGGTCCTTGGTCATCGAGGGCGGCAGCGGCTTGCCGCTCCACTTCTGCAAGCTCGGGCTTGGGATCGAAGAGATCGAGCTGGCTGGGGGCGCCTTCCATGAACATGAAGATCACGTTCTTGGCCTTGGCCGGAAAGTGCGGCGGCTTGGGCGCCAGCGGATTGACGTCGGCGGCGGCGCCGCGCCCTTCGCGCTTCCAGCAATTGCGCCAGCGCGGCGATGCCGATGCCGCCCGCGCACTCGCTCGAAGAAGCTGCGGCGGGTCTGAATTTGCGGAACTCTTCGAGAGTCATGATTATTCCCTCGTGATAAATTCGTCCAGGTTGAGCAGCACGCGGCTCAACTCCACCCAGCCGCGGCTCCACTGCGGCACGCCCTCGTGCGGTTGGAAATAGCGCTGCGACTGTCTCCGGCTTCTGCTCCAGAGCCGTGCAGCGTTTCGTCGAAATACTTGCCCATCCGCTCGGCCTCGCGCGCGCTCGGCGGCGCGGCCCAGCGTCAACTTCGTAAGCGTAATCCAGGCGGTCGCGGAAGCGCGCCGGCCGATCCTCGCGCATCACGCGTACGCCAGTCCCTGCGCCGCTTCGAAGAAAACCGGGTCGTTCAGCAGGTTGAGCGCCTGCAGCGGCGTATCGGAGCGCCCGCGGCGCGTGCAGGAGAGGCTCGGATCTGGGCGCATCGAAATTCATCAGCTGCGGATACGGCGTGGTCCGCTGGAAGTGGATGTAGAGGCCGCGGCGGTAGCGATCGGCGCCGGTGCTCTCCGCCCACTTCACCGACCTGCGTAGCCAAGCTCGGCCACGCCCTTGGGCTGCGGCGGCTTCACGCTGGGGCCGCCGATGCGCAGGTCGAGCAGCCCGGCGGCATCGAGCGCTTCGTCGCGAATCAGTTCGGCGGGCAGACGCAGGCGCGACTGGCGCGCCATCAGCGTATTGTCCGGATCGCGCGCTTCCAACTCCGGCCGCGCGTTGGACGACTGCCGGTAAGCGGCCGACATCACGATCAGCCGCACCATCTGCTTCATGCTCCAGCCGCGGCTCTCGAAATTCGCTGGCCAGCCAATCCAGCAGTTCGGGATGCGTCGGCCGGTCGCCCTGCGTTCCGAAATCTTCCGACGTGTGCACGATGCCGCGGCCGAAAAGCTCCTGCCAGATGCGATTCACGGCCACGCGCGCGGTCAGCGGATTCTCCGGCGACACCAGCCATCGCGCCAGCGTCAGCCGCGTTGGGCTTTTCACCGGCCGGCAGCGGCGGCAGAACCGCCAGGCGTGCCGGGCTGCACCTCCGCGCCCATGTTCGCGCCAATCGCCCTTGAGGTGAATGTAGGTCTTGGGCGGCGTATCGTTTTCCAGCAGCACCGGCGCGTAGCTGATCTGCGGCATGCTTGGCGCTGCAGCTCGTTCGAGCTTCGTGCGCAGTTCAGCCAGTTTGAGGCCGGCGCAATAATCCTTGGGGAAGAGATTGCCGCAGGAGCCGATGAACGTATCGGTCATCGCGACCCGCTGCACTTCGCTGCGCTTCGCCGGGTCGAGGAACAGCACCTTCTTCGCGTTGTCGACGGTATGGGTCAATTCGCCGTAAGCGAAATCCCAATCGTCGTGTTCGCCGGGATGCTGCTGCGCGTAACGAAGCTTGTCTTCCCAATCGGCCTCGGCGTCGGGGATGCCTGTATTGATCGAGCAGCGCCTGCGCTCTGCGGTTCGTACTCCGGGCGCGCGGCGAGATATGGCCCCATCTCGCCGGGAAGCGGCGCGGGGATATCGACCTCCTCCTGCGTATTGAAGAACGCGGAGAGCTGGTAGTACTCCTTCTGGCTGATGGGATCGAACTTGTGGTTGTGGCACTGCGCGCAGCCCACGGTCAGCCCCAGCCAGACGGTGCCGAGCGTGGCCGCGCGATCGAGCACCTGCTCGTCGCGGAACTGTTCGGGATCGGTGCCGCCTTCGCGATTGGTGAGCGTGTTGCGATTGAACCCGGTGGCGACCAGCGTATCGATGGTTGCGCTTCGGCAGCAGATCGCCGGCAAGCTGTTCGATGGTGAACTCGTCGAACGGCAGATCGCGATTGAACGCTTCGATCACCCATTGGCGGTAGCGCCAGGCCCAGGGACGCGTGCGGTCTTTTTCATAGCCGTCGCTATCGGCGTAGCGCGCCAGGTCGAGCCAGTAGCGCGCCCACTTCTCGCCATAATGCGGCGAGGCCAGCAGGCGGTCCACCAGGCGCTCATAGGCATCGGGCCGGTTGTCGCGCAAGAACTCGTCCACTTCCTGCGGCGACGGCGGCAGACCGGTGAGATCCAGACTCACGCGGCGGATGAGCGTCGTCTTGGGGGCTTCGGGAGAAGGCGCGACGCCTTCCTTTTCCAAGCGGGCGAGAATGAAATCGTCGATGGAGTTGCGCGGCCACGCCCGATCGGTCACGGCCGGCGGATCGGGCCGCGTCACTTTGCGGAAGGACCAATGAGTGGGCTGCGCCGCCGAAGCGGCCGAAGGCATTGCGGGCGAAGCCGGCCAATCGACGCCTTGATCGATCCAGGCGCGCAACAACCCGATCTCCATGGCGGTGAGGCGCGGACCGGCGGGCGGCATCACCCTCTTGCCTGCGCCGGCAACCATCTGGATAATGCGGCTGGCAGCGCTGTCTCCCGGCTGGATAACCCGGAGGGCGGCGTCTTTGCGGTCCAGGCGTAGGCCGCTCATCTGCTGCTGGGCGGCCATGGCACATGTAGCAGCGGCTGGCCAGCAGCGGCTCGATATCGCGAGTGTAGACAATCTTCGTCTTTGCGGCGGGCGGTAGGTCGTTGGCGGCAAAGGCGGCGATCGAGAGGAGCGCAGCATAACAGGCCAGCCGCGTCGAGAGCATGGCCTTCATTATATTCCCGCGGCTGCGCGGCCTGCGCAGCCCGCGCGATCTACGGCTTACCGCCGGCCGCTGCTAGCGGCACGTGTGGAACCGGTCCCGTCTTCAACACCAGGTACAAATCGTGCGTAATCGAAGCCGCCGCGGCGCCCGAAATCTTGTCCGCCGCGGTTCCCCAGATCGTCACCGGAGTATATTGCGCCACGCTGGGTACGGTGATGTTGTCGCCCTTCTCGCTGCCATAAATGGTCAGTGAAGTCACGCCGGATTTGGTCTCAACCGGCTGCTGTCCCATCAAGCCAAAATGAATGCCGCCGGGTTGATAACTAATCGTCGGCCCATTGGTAAACAAAACGCCGCTCGAAGTTACCTGAAACCACTCGTAGGCATCCCCGCTCGAATCGATCACCAGGCTCGTCGCGCCCGATGCGTCGGTAACGCTTAGCGGTCCGTTGATCTGTCCAACCGATCCGTCTCCCTTGCCCGCAAGACCGGGATTGGTTCCGAACACGCCCGCATAAACCGAATTCGTACCGCCCATCCCGGCGTCGAGCGTCGCGGAAGTCCCGGCGCTAAGGCTCGAGATCAGAAACTGATCGTTACCGGCGCCGCCAATCACTTTCAGCGAAGTGATATTCCCGCTGTAATTGACTGTGGTCAGGCCGATAAATACTACCGCGCTCTTTGTAACGGTGGCCGTGCGCGCGGTATCGTCGTCGGAATCGTCCACAATCAGCGCCGTCGTTCCCGACGCGTCGTTTACATTGATGGTCGTCCCTGGCATCGCCGCCAATCCGCTGCCGCCGATGGTCACCGTATTCTTGCCTTTCTGCGCGTTCTGAACGGTGGCCGTTGAACCCGCAGGCAGGCCGGTGATCTTCACGCTATTGGTCCCCGCCCCGGTATTGACCGTAATGCTATGGATGGGGCCGGCAAACGAGCCTGATTGCCCCTGCGCGGAAACCGTCACCTTGCCGCCTGCTTCGCCGATCTCAATCTTGTCGTTTGTCCCGCCACTTACCGTTAATTTGTTTCCGACGGCCAGCAATACGATATTGCCGTGCCCATCGTCGGATTCGAGCAGCTCGGTCGCGCCCGATGCGGCAAAGGTCTGCACCAGCGAATTCAGAAGCGAGAACGCGCTTGTAGCAACGTCGGGAAGCGAGATCACCTGGTCGTTGATCGCCTTCAAGACGTCGGTGACCGCGCTTTTGTCGCACAGAAATACGCCGACGTTGTGCGTGGTCACCTCCGAAACCTCCACTTCCGCGGTTACTGACAGGCCGACCGCCCAATTTGAAGGGTCGGACGAGATCGCCGCCGCCGTGCTCACCGGAAAGGTCAATACCAGGCGAACAACCAGCGAGAAGTTCACCTCGAAGGTCGGGTTGCTACTCTTCATCACCGTGAAAGCGAGATTATTGCCCGGCACGGTCAAGGTGACATTCACCTTCCCGCCTACGCCGGGCGTCTGGGCCGCGTTGGCGGGCGGCGCAACGAATGTGCCGGTGAAGCCGATCTGGTTTTGTGGCCCGAAAGTCAGGCTGTTGAGCACGGCGTCCGCGTTCTGAGATTGTTTCACTTTCTGCTGGATTGCCCCGGCGACGAGCTGAGTAACGGTTTTTCCGTTGATGGGGGTTCCGTTCTCGATGGAAATCCATTCCTGAAGAATAGGACCCTTAAGATCGCGGGTTACCGTGAAGGGAGAGCCCGGAAAGCTTTCGGGCTGATTGGTAAAGGTGAGGCCTGTAAGGTTTGACATGATCGATTCTCAATTTGGAGTGTTCCGGCAGGCGGGCTGATGTCCGGTTAACTGATCGCTGACGGGCATCCCGAATTTACTCTTATCCGTTCTTCCCGTCTAGACGGGGGTTCACCTTATTTCTTTCGGGAGCGGCGAAATGCACCGTGTCAGGCAAGGCGCCGCGCGCGCATACCGCGCTGGCGACCAGGGGGTGGTTCGGTCGCTATAATAGAATTTATGTTTCGCTGGTTTCTGGCGCCGGTGCTTCTTGCCGCCGCTGCTCCTCTTTTAGCTCAGGATTCGAATCCGCCGCAGCAAACCCCTCCCGCGAACCCTCCGAAGATGGAACGCCAGCGGGCGCCCGAAAAGACCTCAGACAAGGAAGCCGCGCCTCCCGAGGAAGACACCACCATCGGCACGACCACCTATTCGTTCAACCCGCTGCAGGCAAAGAAGGATATCGAAGCCGGCAATTTCTACTCGAAGAAACACGACTTCCGCGCTGCCGCGAACCGCTTTATCTCCGCCACTAAGTACAACGACGGCGATGCCGAGGCCTGGTTGAGGTTGGGAGAAACCGAGGAGAAGCTCAAAGACAAACAGGCCGCGCGCGATGCCTACCAGAAATACCTGGATATCGCCTCCGACGCCAAAACCGCGCCCGAAATCCGCAAGCGGCTCGAAAAGCTCAAGTAAATCCAAGCCTCTGGAGCGCTAGCCTGGAGACGTGAGCGCCTGTCTACCACACCAATTTCACCAGGCCGTAGCAAGCAACGCAGAGGCAAAAATCGATGGCCAGGCCCCAATCGATGCGATAGATCTGGTGCTGTGCCCCATCCGGCAGATATCGTTCCACGCTGTAATAAATTAGATTTCCCGCCAATATGGCGAGCAAAGAGCGCCAGAAGTTGGTCTTCATCGCTGCGCGCTTGGCGTCATGAATGCGTCAGCTCCATGTTGGTACCGGGAAAGCCGCGCCACGGTTGGTCAAGCAATTGGCGGACTTTAGCGCAAAGAGCGGCCGCGGTAAAAGGCTTCGCAATAAAAATTGCAGGCACATGCTCGAACGAACGAACCAGCGGATCGTCGGAAAAGCCGGACATCAATAGAATTCGAATATCGGGACGCCGTTGGGCCAACATGCCGGGCCAATTCCGATCCCATCATTTTCGGCATCACCATGTCGGTAAGCACAAGGTGCACAGGTTCCACGCCGCTCTCTATCAACTGGAGCGCATCCGCGCCGTCCGACGCCGCCAAACAATTATAGCCCTGTAGGACGAGCATGCCGCAAACCAGCCGCCGGATCTCATCGGCGTCTTCCACCACAAGAATCGTCTCGCTGCCTTGCATGACGTCCTCCGGCTCGTGAATAAGCAAACGATATGCCAGATGTACGTCTGGTTGCTTCCCAGGCAACTCGATTGGTATAATCGAAATTCGTTTTGTCAGGAGATTCAAGTATATGGCTCGAGTATGCGAAATGTGTGGAAAGGGTCCGCAGTTCGGCAGCCGGATCAGCCACGCACATAATGTCACGAAACGCCGCTGGAATGTAAATTTGCAGACTGTCCGCGCCCTTGTTAACGGGGCGGGTCGCCGGTTGCGCGTCTGCACTTCCTGTCTACGCTCAGGTAAAGTACAGAAAGCGGCGTAGTTAGCCGTATTTTCATTCTTCCTCACCGTCCTGGCCCCTTAGTTGCACCCTCCGGACTCGGGTTAACCGATGCCGGAAAATGAGCTTGCTGATTCACAAGTAGAGAAAGAACTGGCTTCGAGTAGCGCGGGTCCGCCTTTCGGCGAGCCGTTACCGCCGTCGATTCCTCCCAGCCAATCGGACGAGGGCGAAGCGCGCGAACCGGAAAGACCTCCATTTTTCTTTCGCAAGTGGCCGCGCATTGCGCTATTTTGCGCCATCGGCGTCTTCGCATTCGGCGTCCTGATCTTCGGTTATTTCTATATCAAATATGCGGGCATGATCGATGCCCGCCTTCGGTCGGGCCCCTTCGCCGACAGCGTCGATATCTTTACCGCCCCGCGCATGGTTGGCGTGGGCGATGCCATCACGGCCGCCGACATGACTGCCGATCTGCGGCGCAGTGGATATAACAATTCGCGCGACAACCCCGTAGGATGGTTCAACGTTCCCGCCGGTCCGGCGCGCCGCATCGAAATCTTTCCAGGCCGCGGTTCCTTCGCGGGCGGCGAGCCGGCTATGCTCGAATTCCAAAATGGCCGTATTGCGCGGATCGTCTCGCTGGCGGATAACACCGAGCGGCAGCGGATCTCCCTGGGCCCTCAACTAATCGCCAATCTTTCCGGCCACGGCGAAAAGCGACGTATGGAGCGGTTCGGGGATTTACCCCAGAACCTCGTCAACGCCGTGATTTCGGCGGAGGACAAGCACTTTTTTCATCACACCGGGTTCGACTCGCTGCGAATTCTCAAGGCCGCCTATGTCGATCTGCAGGACGGGCCGCAAAGAACAGGGCGCGTCCACCCTGACGATGCAGTTGGCGCGGGGCTTCTTCCTCGACTCCGATAAGCGCTGGAAGCGGAAGCTCGCCGAGCTAATCATTACAGCGCATCTGGAACATAAGCTGACCAAACAACAGATTTTCGAGGATTATGCCAACCAGGTGTACCTGGGCCGCACCGGCCCGTTTAGCATCCACGGATTCGGCGAAGGCGCGCGCGTGTTCTTCGGCAAGGATCTTAGCCAGGTTTCGAACTCCGAAGCTGCCTACTTGGCCGGAATGGTGCAGCGGCCAAGCTATTTTAATCCATACCGCTATCCCGACCGCGCCAACGATCGCCGCGACATCGTGCTCGGCTTAATGCGTGAAAACCACTACCTCACCGAGGCCGCTTACGATGAAGCCTTGGCGGCGCCCGTGAAGATCGTCGCGCCCGAAAGCTCCGGCCGTCTGCAGGACCAGTATTTCGTGGACGTAATGAACAATGAACTGCAGTCGAAGCTCGATGACCACGACCGGCAGACGCGCTTTATATACACGACGCTCGACCCGGACCTGCAAAAGGCCGCCGAAGAGGCTGTCGCCGCGGGAATGGAAAATGTAGATAAGCTCGTAAGAAAGCAAAAGAAGCGCGCTTCCATTCCGGAGGGCCAGCCTCAAGTAGCGCTGATCGCGCTTGACCCGCACACCGGGGAAATCAAGGCTCTTGTGGGAGGCCGCCATTATGAAATCAGCCAGTTGAACCATGTCTTCTCCATGCGCCAACCCGGGTCGGTATTCAAGCCCTTCGTTTATGCCGCTGCGCTCGACACCGCGATTCAAGGCGGCTCGCAGATTTTCACAGCCGCAACCATTTTGAACGACCAACCCACCACGTTTTCCTACGGCAACCGCACTTATCAGCCAGGTAATTTCAAGCACGAATTTATGGGTGACGTCACTTTGCGCACGGCGCTTGCCCATTCCCTGAATGTGGCGACGGTGAGCCTGGCGCAACAAGTAGGTTTGGACAAAGTGGTCGCCATGGCGCACCGCGCGGGATTGAACGAGGCCGTCAAGCCGACTCCCGCGGTAGCGCTGGGCGCGTACGAAGCCACGCCGCTTGAAATTGCCGGAGCCTACACGATGTTCGCCAACCAAGGCATGCGCGTGTCGCCCACGGCAATCTCGCTGGTACGAGGCGCCGATGGAACTCCTCTATACCAGCATCAAACGGATGCCATGCCGCAACTCGACCCGCGCGTGACCTATCTTATGGTCAGTATGATGCAGGAAGTGCTGCGCAGCGGCACCGGCGCGGGCGTTCATGCGTACGGCTTCAATCTGCCGGCGGCGGGAAAGACCGGTACGTCGCGCGACGGATGGTTCGCCGGCTTTACCACCGAGTTGCTCTGCGTCGTTTGGGTGGGGTTTGACGACAACCGCGAACTCGACCTGGAAGGCGCGCATTCGGCCCTTCCTATTTGGGCACAGTTCATGAAACGCGCCGCCGCGATGCGGCAGTATAAGGATGCGAAGCCATTCGCGCAGCCATCGGGCATCGTCTCCGCCAAAATCTGCATGGACAGTGGGCAACTGGCGGGCGATTCGTGCCCGCGCAAGCTGGTCGAACAGTTTATCGACGGCACACAGCCGGTGCAGCAATGCCCGCTGCATAGCATGCCGGTTTCGACCGCCGATCGCGTGATTGACCCTGCGACCGCGCCTACAACCTCGCGCGCCACGGCGCCGGCTGCCAGTGCGCCGAAGACGATTCCGCCCGAAGCCACAGGTTCGCCGGCCTTACCCCTGCCGGGCATCGCGCCGTCAGTCGCTCCGCCACCCACCGCACCTCCCGCGCCGGCATTACCTGTTACCGGGGCGCCGAAAAAGCAGGGCGGCGGATAAGCGGGCCGTCATTCGAGTGTGTCATTTCGAGCGAACAGCCCGGCATTTCTATGCCATAATCGCAAGGACCTTGGCAAAGCGCGTAACAATTTTTACGGCTTTTGTAGCGGCGACGACGGATGCTCCATCACGCCGGCGGCGGCGCTTTTCTGTCACAATTCCCTTAGTGAGGATAGGGCTTGTTCTCATTTTGGCCGCTTCGCAGATCCGCGCCGCCGCGGACATGCCGATGACTCTTGTCTCGGAAAACGAAGCCGAGCCGATTCACGGCGCAATTTTGCGAAAGGAGGCATGGACGCAAGACGCGGTCCGCCGTTTGCGGGCCGATGCCGACAAACGCATGCTGCAAGGACCGTGGAGCGTGACTGCCGTCCGGCCCAAGAATATCGAGCTGGATGCGCACGATTACTACAGCGAGGCGACTTACTACTGGCCTGATCCCGATCATCCCGGCGCCCCTTATGTGCGGCAGGACGGACGCGCCAACCCCGGCCGCTTCATGGATAACAAGAACGCGCTCAATGCCATGAGCGATGCCGTGTTCGCGCTAGGCTCAGCCGCATTCCTGCTGGACAATCCCGCTTACGCGCAGCGGGCGGCGCGCGTGGTAAGCGCATGGTTCGTGAATCCGAAGACCCGCATGAACCCGAACCTCGAATATTCGCAGGCGATTCCGGGTTCGGACACCGGCCGGCCGGAGGGAGTGCTCGACGGCCGCGTGCTGATTCGCGCCATTCAAGGGATGGAGTTTCTGGCCGCAACCGGCTCGTGGGATGCGAAGGAACAGGCCGCTACGCACAAATGGTTCGAGGATTACCTTCACTGGCTGACGCACAGCAAAACCGCGGAGGACGAAAAGAATAGCGGCAACAACCACGCCTCGTGGTACGTGGCGCAACTGGCGGCGGTGGCCAATTTCGTGAGCGATAACGCGGCGCAGCAATCGGCCTTCGCGCTGTATCGCGACTATATCTTTCCCAAGCAGATCCGCAAGGACGGAAGCGCGCCGCGCGAAGAGGCGCGCACGCGGTCGCTCTCCTACTCGGTCTTCAACCTGGAAGCCTTCTCGATGGTGTGCCGCATCGCGCAGGTACAAGGCATGGATCTGTGGTCTTTGCAGGCGAAAAACGGCGCCACCATCGCTACGGTCATCGATTATCTGGCCCCCTATCTAAGCGACCCCCGCATGTGGAACAAAGAGCAGATCGTGGATTTCGAAAGCACGGGCCTGTATTCGCTGGCATTCGCGGGCATGGGGCTGAAGAAACCGGATTACGTCGCTCTGTTCCGCAAGGTGGAGCGTCCCGAAGGCGCGTGGATGGCCTTCGTGGATCTCATCGTGGGCCGTTGGGAATCCTCCGGCCGCCGCAACAGCCATTGAGCCTGCGGTATTACATAACCGATCGCCGAACCGCCGGCGGTTCCGAAGCGCTGGTGGGATTGATCGCGCGCGCCATGTGCGATGGCGTGGAATTGCGTCCAGATTCGCGAGAAGGATCTATGCGCGCAGGATCTGCTCGATCTCACGCGGCGTGCGCTCGCGCTGCCGAATCCGCACGGGTCGAAAGTGCTGGTGAACTCGCGGATGGATGTGGCGCTTGCGGCAGGCGCGCACGGCGTACACTTGCCGGCGCGATCGATTGCGCCGCGAGAGTTGCGAACTATCGCGCCCCCTGGATTCCTGATCGGCGTCTCGACCCACACGCTCGAAGAGCTCCGCGCGGCGGAGCAGGAGGCCGCCGATTTTGCAGTGTTTGGCCCGGTCTTCGCGGAGAAGCCACGCGCGGTGGGCATCGAACGCTTGCGGGAAGCGGCGCGCGCCGTCTCGTTGCCCGTACTCGCGTTGGGCGGGATCAACGCGGCGAACGCGGCGGAATGCATTGCGGCCGGAGCGTCTGGCGTGGCGGGGATTTCGATGTTTCAAGAAAAATACTAGCGTCCGCAACTGCGTCGGAGCAGCGTCAAAAATTGTACTTCAGCGCTAGCTGAATCTGGCGCATGCTCGTGAAGGTCGAAGTAATCACGCCGAAATTCGATGGCGGCGCCACGCTCGAGCTGCCTCCCCAGCTCACGGAACCGGGAGTGCCCAACTCCACGTGGTTGGGAGCGTTGAACATCTCCACGCGGAATTGAAGCGACTGCTTCTCCACGATCGGGAACTGTTTGATGGCCGAGAAATCGATGTTCACAGTCCTCGGCCCCCGCAGGTTGTCGCGCCCGCAGTTGCCGAACGTGCCGGCGACCGGGTTGGAGAAAGCCGCCGCGTTCCACCAGCCGTGTCCGCCGGCCGCGTTGGGATTGGGCGAAACCGGATTCACGCCGACCAGGCAGTTGAGCCGTTCGCCGCTCGGCGAGAACACGACGCCGGCCGAATCCCATGAAGAGGTCTCAGTGGCGGCGCCGCTTTGCACCGTGGTGATGGTGCTGAACTCCCAGCCGCCAACCAGCTGGTTCACGACTCCTCCGTGGTTCAGGAAGCGCTGGCCCCTACCGAATGGCAGGGTGTACAGAATGGAGGCGACGAAGCGCTGCGGAATATTGAAGTCCGAGGGGCCGTAGTCGCACGAGCGGCACCGCGCGTTAGGCGGCACGAAGTCGTTCCCGGGGCCGCGGATGGCGCTGCTGTCGTCGAGGGACCGGAAAAGGTGTAGCTGATCAAGGCGGTCAGGTCGTTTCCGAAGCGCTGGCTCAGCTTGGCACCCACGCCATTGTAGTTCCCCACTCCGTCGGCCCTCAGATACTGTATTCCCGGCGGCCGCGAATTCCGGATAGGGCAAGCGGTTGACGATCGGCAGCCGTGCCTGGAATCGGCGCATTCTCGTTAATCAGCGCGTCCAGGTGGCGGCTTTGCGAGCCGTTGTAACCGACCTCCAAAGTGGTCGAGTTGCCCGAGCGTGCGCTGCACGTTGAACAGGTACTGCATGCTGTAGCTAGTCGGCAGGATGTGGTCCGCGCCCCAGGTCAGGCCGAGCGGGATGGTGACGGGAAGCGCCGAGGTATTGATGAAATTCTGGTAAGTGATGGTCGGCGATCCATAAGTGGTCTGCGTCACTTGCCCCGTCCGCCCTCCCAATCCGCGATCGAGATCGAAGATGGAGTTCTTGCTCTCCTGCGAGTAGAAGATGCCGAAACCGGTGCGGATCGACCATTTATTCGAAGGGCTCCAGGCGATCCCGAGCCGCGGAGCGAAGTTGTTGTAATTGGTGGTGATCAGCCGCGACCCCATGCGGCCGTCGCGGGCCACCTGCAGACGCGGGATACCGGTGCGCGGTGGGCGACACCGATTGCCAATAGGGCTCGTAATTGAAGTCGAGGCCCTGGTAAAAACTCCCGCTGCCCGCGCGCACATACACCGGCTGCAGACTCGGATCGGTCACGTTCGCCACCGACGGAAGCGCGCCGTTGAGCTGCACGCCCACCTCGTTGCCGGACGCGTCCTTCATCGGCTGCGCCACCTCCCATCGCAGCCCCGCGGTGATGGTGAGGTGCGGCAGCACCTTCCACGTATCGTCGATGTAAGCCGCCCATTCGCTGTTGGTGAACTTGGCCGAAGCCAGCGCCACGGCGATGATGCTGTTCTCGATGTCCCCCATCAGGAAGTCCGCGCCCGAATAGCCGCCGGTCTGCGCGGTCGCCGTAATGCTGTTGGTGAACTGGCCGTTGAAAAAAAACTGGCCGCGCGGAAATTCGTTGCCGAGCTGCGGAAACTCGTTGTAGCGGTACTCCCCGCCCATGCGCAGCGAGTGCTTCCCGATGACCCAGGAGAAGTTGTCCACCCACTGGAAATACCTGTCGTTGATCTGGAACGGGCTGCTGGTGGGGTTGCCGAAGCTGGTCAGGTTGTTGGTCAACTGGATGTTGGGGATGCCCCAGGAATTCTTGTCGGTCACCGTGACCGGCACGCCGATCTCGTCATCCACGTTCTCCATGCCCGCCAGCTGCTGGGTAATGTTGTTGAACAGCGAGCTGTAGCCGAACCGCGCTTCGTTCACTTTGGTCGGCGAGATGATCCGGACATTCGAGAGCACCCACTGGCTGGCCCTGGTATACAGCGTCTGCCCATCGTTGGTGGTGATGCCCGGAGTCAGAGTATTCTCGTTGGTCCAACTATAGCGGCCGAACCACTGCGATTTGGAGCTCTCGTTGAAATCGATGCGCTGGTTGAACTGGTTCTTGTCGACCGGCGTATCGGCCAGGTACTGATAATTTCGAAACGGCAGCGCCGGCGTGCAGCGGGCTGGTTCGGCAGCGGAAAGAATTTCATCAGCAGCAGCCGAGTTTTTGTCGATGCGGTTGGCGGGAATCTGGTTGCCCGGGAAGGCGGTGGAGACGATGTTGGGATAGGTTCCGGTGCGCGACAGCGGATCCTGCAAAGCGGTCGGAATGGCGGAGAAATCGCCGTTGCGCATGGCCGCCGTCAGGGTTGTGGCGAAATTCGTGAGCGTCTGCCGGGAGTGGAATCCTTCGAAATTCGACATGAAGAACAGCCGGTTCTTTCCGTTGAACAGCTTCGGAATCCGAACCGGGCCTCCCAGCGTGAAGCCGAATTGATTCTGCCGGTACGGGTTGCTCTTGGGCGACGGATTGGCGGCGCTGCGGGTGGCGGAGCTGAAGTCGTAAGGCCTGGCGTCGAGAACGTTGTTGCGCAGGAACTCGAAGGCCGTCCCGTGGTACGAGTTGGTGCCGGGCTTGGTGGAGACGTTGACCTGCCCGGCTTCCCGTCCGAACTCCGCCGGATAGATTCCCGGACTGGACCTTGAATTCCTGCAGCGCCTCGACCGACGGCAGCACGATGTAAGTATTGAAGTCGATGTCGGTGTTGGTGACGCCGTCCAGGGTGTAGTTTTCCCACGTGGCGCGCGCGCCGGAAAGCGCCATGGTGAGCGTGGAGCGCGAGCCGCCCAGGCGGCTGCTGGCCTGCTGCGCCGGAGTAAATCCGAAGGTCACGTTGGGACTCAGCGCGACCAGGCTGAAGAAATTGCGGCCGTTCAACGGCAGTTCGCTGATTCGCTGTTGCTCGATCACGGTGCCGACCGTCGCGTTCTCGGTGCTCAGCAATGCCGCGTCGGCAGTCACGTCAACGTTTGCGTGGATTGTCCCACGGCAAGGGTGAAATCGATGCGGGCGGTCTGCTGCACCTGGAGCTCGATGTTCGTCTTTACGACGGTTTCGAATCCCGCCGCCGCGACCTTCACCTGATATGTTCCGGGCGTCAGCTCGGGGAAGCTGTAAATTCCCGCACTGTTTGTCGTCGTCGGCCGCGCCACATTGGTTGCCGCGTTTGTAGCCGTAACCGACGCGTTGGGAACCACCGCGCCGCTCGGATCCCTAACTTCGCCAGTGATTTCCGCCGCAGTTTGGGCCAGCAGCACGCCGGACGATACACCGATCAGTCCGATTCGTACCAGTGAACTCAACATAGAGCCCCCTAACATGGAAAGTTGACCCACCCCAGGTCATCCACTAAAGGCGATCCGCGCAAGCTTCGCGCCGCGTGGGTAGAATATATCACCGATTTATGGAAGTGTGTAGCAAAAAAAGAGAGCTGGCGATTTCAGGCAGGCAGAACGCAGGGCGAATCGCCCGATTAAGCCGTACGCGCGCCGATGCAAGAATACCGGTCGAGAGGGCAGGCTCACGCGCCTGTCGGGCGCCGAAAACTTCAAACTGTGATATCGTCGCCTTTCCTGGGAGTTCTAAGCATGAAACGCTCGACCCTCGCTGTCTCCGCTCTTGCTATTGTCACTGCAGGGGTTGCCTGCCTTCTGTCCGCGCGGCCCGCTCCAACCGCGGTGGCGCAAGGGAACGCCCAACTGGTCTCGCGCGCCGCGGTCACCTTTGACGCTTCCCCGCCGCTTGCCTCAATGGAGCAGTTCATCCCCGATAAGGCCGTGGTCATTCATCCGGCGGTGGTCAGCCCGCCGGCCGGCAAGGCGCCATGCAAGGACCGGGTACGGCCCTGTCCGCCACTCCGCCCACTCCGCCGGCGGCACGCGGCGGCGGCGCAGGCGCGGTCGCGGCGGCGCAGGACGCGCCGCCGGCGGACCTCCTGCCCATTCCGCCCCCGCCGCCCGCCCCGGAGATCAATCGCCGCCGGGCGCCGCCGTCGAGCAGAACGAGCAGGGCAAGCGCGCCGCCATCGAGCCGCTGGCCGCTTTTGACGGCTTGGGCGAGGGCTTCACCGGCCGCATCGTTCCCCGGCGCGGACAACGCGCCCGAAGCCGACGCCGGCCGGGCGGGGACGCGGGCGGCATCGATATCAGCCTGGCCGTCGGCCCCGATCACATCTTCGAAATCCTCGACGGCAACATGGCCGTCTTCACCAAGAAAGGCAAGAAGTACGACGCCACCGGCAAGTTGCTCTACGGCGCCGTGCCCAACAACACCGTGTTTGCCGGCTTCGGCGTTCGCTGCGGAGTAAGTAACAATAGCGATTCCGTCGTGCGCTACGATCAGTTGGCCAACCGCTGGCTGATCGTGGTTCCGGTCTTCACGCGCCCGCCCGGCAATCCGCAGGGTCCCTACGCCATGTGCTACGCCGTCAGCGCGACCGCCGATCCGCTCGGCCCGTACTACCGCTACGAGTTTCAGCGGCCGCTGTTTCCCGATTATCCTCGGCCCGGCGGTCTGGCCCGACGGCTACTACAATCCCCACCAGCACCAGCGACAACCTGCTGCCCGAAGTGATCACGCAAAAGCACGAATGCATCGCCGACCGCAACAAGATGCTCAAAGGACTCGCCGGCCACCGAGCAGTGCGTTGTCATCGATGGCGGCGTCTTCATGTTGAACTCCGACCTGGACGGCAAACGCCTGCCGCCCGCCGAGCGCGCCCAATATCATGATGTCCACCGGCGGCACTCAGCTCATGAAGATCTTCGAAGACGATGGCATCTACTTCTACAAAGTCCACGTCGATTGGAACGATCCCTCCAAGACCAGCGTCTCGCCGCCTCAGAAGATCGCCGTCGCGCCCTACCACTATCTATGCGACGGGCAACTTAGTAACTGCGTCTCGCAGCCAGGCACGAGCGCGGCGCCTCGATTCGCAGGGCGACAAGCTCATCCAGCGCCTTGTCTACCGCAACTTCGGCGATCATGAATCCATCCTCGCCGAGCATTCCGTGGCGACCGCCGCTCATGGCGGCGGCGTGCGCTGGTACGAGTTCCGTTTGAACAAGCAGCGCGACCCGGTCTCTATCTCAGCAAGCCACATATGCGCCCGGCGGATTCTATCGTTGGCTGGGCAGCATCGCGATGGACCGTAAGGGCGATATCGGCCTCGGCTACTCCTTCGGCGGCGATCCCAACTATCCCGGCCAGCGCTTTGCGGCGCGTTTGGCCAAAGATCCCAAAGGTCAACTCACCTTCCATGAGTCTGTGCTTGCCGAAGGCCAGGCATCCCAAACCGGCAGCCTGCGGTGGGAAGATTTCACCAACATCATTGTCGACCCTTCCGATGACTGCACCTTCTGGTATACACGGGAACTATCTGAAGAGGGGCGCGATGTCCTCTACGACGCGCATCGGATCGTTCGTCGCGCCCGGCTGCAAGTGAAGCGTATGGATGCGGCAACCGCATTGTGCGTGCCGCCAGCCTTCTCATTTGCTTCCGTATGAGCTAATATGATCGCTTGCGGCGCTTCTCCGCCATTTTGCTGCTGGCGCTCTTCAGTTCCTCGCTGTTGAGTACCGCTTTCAGTTTGTCTTCGGAGTCCGGTCTTGCAGCCTGCTGCCGTCGCGACGGTAAGCACCATTGCTCGATGCCGGCGGACGGCGCAACTGAAAAATCGGGCGCCGGCTTCGAAGCGCAAGCCAGATGCCCGCTGTATTTGCCGATTGTCCTCTCCACGAGCGGCTCTTCCAAAGCGCTGATTAGGCCCGCTGCTTCGCTGAACGTTTCGGATCGCGGATACGCGCTCCGTGTGCAACCCAACCAGCCGAGTCCCTTCATTCTCCGCGCAAGCGCGCATCATAAGCGCGGACCTCCCTTTTCCTCCATTCAAAGTTAGCCTCATAGCGCCGGTCTCCGGCCGTCAACGTCAAGAAACGAATTTTCGTCGCTCCGCAATCGCGCAGCAATTTGTCGCAATTGTGACGCGATGGGCGAAGGATTGTGGTCCGCGAGCGTTTCCGTAAAGAAGTGATCAAGAGATTTACAACTCGGCTCCTGCGAGCGCCCTTCGCGCGCCTGCGTCCCCTGGCCGCGCTCGCGCTCATGGCCGCCCTCCTGGCGCCATACCTGTATGCATTCGTCCCCCAAGCCGGCGAGCATTGTTCCTGCTGCGCGAAAGATAAATGCGGGCGCCGCTCGAACTCTTCGCAACACGGGGGCGCGGTGTTTTCACAAGGCCCGGTTTGTCCTTCGGGCTGCGCGCAATCGCCGGGGCTGACGGGCGCGGCGCCAGCCATCCTCCGGGTTGCACAGGCAACCGTCAAGTCGGCGGATTGCTCCGCGCGCCTCGCCGATCTGAGGCCGGCGCATGTTGCCGCGTGCCTGGCCGCACTCGAGTTCTTCCAACGTCCTCCTCCAGCTCTCTAAAGCGATTCCAGTCTACAGTTCAGGCCAATTTTTCATTCGATTTAGAGGAGAGAGATTTGAATAAAATAGCAGGCCGTTTCATTTTATTCCTGGCTGTAAGCGCGTTCTTGCTTTGCAGCAACGCGCTCGCGCAGGAAACCGTCAATTATGCAAGCGTTGGCGGGCGCGTAACCGATGCCTCGGGAGCCGCCGTGCAAGGCGCAAGAGTTGTAGGCCGCCAGGTGGAAACTAATATCGCCAGCACTCAGAGCACGGATCGGGACGGCCGTTTCCGCTTCCCATATCTCAAAATCGGTTCATACGAAATCACTGTCGCTCATCAGGGTTTTGAGGAATCCATGCGGCGCGTCACTCTCACCGTCGGGGCCGCCTTCGAGCTGCCTTTTACGCTGGTCATCGGCTCCATGGAGACCAAAGTTACTGTAAGCGCCGAAGCCCCTGTTCTTGAAGGCGACCGCTCACAGATTGCCGGAGCCATTTCACAGAACGAGGTGCAAAACCTGCCGCTCAACGGCCGCAACTATTTTGACCTCGCGCTCTTCGTACCCGGCGTCTCTCCCACTAATACCGCCGCCAATCAACTTTTTGCAGAAACGTCGGCAGTACCCGGTCAGGGGATTTCCATCGGCAGCCAGAGGAACTTCTCCAACAGCTTCATAATCGATGGCGTTAGCGCCAACGACGATGCGGCGGGCGTAGCCGGCGCCTTTGTCGGGCTCGACGTGGTGCAGGAGTTTCAGGTAGTCACCTCCGGGGGCCAGGCCGAACTGGGGCGGGCCTTGGGCGGCTACGTTAACGTCGTGACCAAGAGCGGTGGAAACGCAATGCATGGCGATGTTTATGGATACTTCCGCAACAGCCGCTTCAACGCGGCCAACGCTCTTTCCAACACCGTTCTGCCGCTTACCCAGGCCCAGTACGGCGCCAGTATTTCAGGACCGGTAGTGCGCGACAGGACCTTCTATTTCGTGAATTTCGAAGGCCGCGATCTAAACCAGTCGGGCCTTGTGACCATTGCGCCCGCGGCGGTGGCGGCAATCAATGCGCGGCTCACTGCCGTCGACTATCCCGGTCCGCGAATCTCGACCGGCGATTTCCCCAATCCCGTGCATAACGAAAACCTATTCGCCAAAATCGACCATCGCTTCAACGGCGACGACCAGTTCAGCGCCCGCTACAGTCTCTATCATGTGGATAGCATCAATTCGCGCGGCGCGGGCGGCCTCAGCGCGCCCAGCGCGTCAGCCAACCTTTTCGATACCGATCAGACTATTGCGGTAAGCAACGTCAAAACAATCTCGTCCCGCATGGTGAATGAGACGCGCGCGCAGTTCTTCAATAGCAGCCTTTCCGCGCCTCCGTCAGACCCCATCGGGCCCGCCGTCACTATTTCAGGCGTAGCGACGTTTGGGACGCTGTCCAGTTCGCCCACGGCGCGTGTCAATCGGCTCTATGAGGGCACGGACAGCCTGTCTGTGCAGTCGGGAGCGCACGCTATCCGCGTTGGCGCCGACTTTCTCTACAACGACGACGCGATTACGTATCCGCGGACGATTCGCGGCAGCTATGTCTTCTCCTCGCTCGCCAGCTTTCTGTCCGGCGTTTACAACAGTTCCGGATTCACTCAAACTTTCGGCGCCGCCAAGGTACAGCAGACTAACCCCAACATCGGATTCTATGCGCAGGATGAGTACAAGGCGACGCCTCGGCTAACCTTCAACATTGGTCTTCGTTACGATCTGGAATTTCTGAAGACCATTGCGACACAGGCCGGAAACATTTCTCCGCGCGCAGGTTTTGCCTGGTCGCCGTTCGCCTCGCGCCGCACCGTCATTCGCGGCGGTTATGGTCTATTCTACGATCGCATCCCCCTGCGCCCCCTAGCCAACGCCCTGCTCTCCGCGGGCAACACCACGGTGGTTGGCGATCTGCGGCAACTGAGCATCAGTCTCTCGCCGGCTCAAGCGGGCGCGCCGGAGTTTCCGGGACATCCTCGCCGCCTTGACCATTCCAGCCGGCGTACTGTTCAACTTCTCGACTATGTACCCCAACATGAGGAACGCATACTCCGAGCAGGGAAATTTTGAAATCGAGCAGCAATTGGGGAAAGGCGCCACGCTGAGCGCCGGCTATCAGCATGTTCGCGGGCTGCATCTAATTATTGACGTAAACCAGAATGTGCCTTTATGCGCGGCAGTGGGTTCTAACAACGGTTGCCGTCCAAACCCTAACTACGGAAACGACAGCCAGTATTCCTCGCTGGCCGATTCGCGATACGACGGCCTTCACATTTCCTTCGTGCAGCGCCCCGTGAGATGGGGTAGTTACCGTGTCTCCTACACCTATTCGAAAGCGCTTGACGACGTGAGCGAATTCTTCTTCAGCGCGCCTATTGACAACTTCAACATCTGGCAGGATTACTCACGGTCGGATGACGATCAACGGAATCGCCTTGCGTCCGATTTCACCATTCATTCGCCGCTCGAAAAAGCCAACACGATGTGGGAGCGTTTCAGTCATGGCTTTCAACTCACCACTTCGCTTACTGCCTACTCTCCGCTGCCGTTCAATATCACCACCGGCGGCTCCACCATCCAAGGCACTTCGGCCCGGCCCACCATCAATGGAGCGTTCATCAGCCGCAATGCAGGCGAAGGCCATAGCATCTTGAATCTGAGCGTCCGCCTAAGCCGTAACTTCGCTCTCAGCGAACACATCCGGTTGCAAGCGCTCGCCGAGATGTTCAACACCTTGAACCATGTCAACGTGGTGACACTGAATGGCGTCTTTGGCTCTGGCGTTTATCCAACAAACCCGTCGCCATCGTTCGGCCAAATTACCGCCGTAAACGATCCGCGCGCCGCGCAACTCGGACTGCGTCTGAGTTTTTGAGGAGTCGATCTAATCGATCATCTGCGGATGCACGAAAAGAAAATGGTCGAAGTAATAGTGCATCAGCAGGACGCTCAATATCACTACGAAGTAACTTTGGTCGGCCGAGAGCGGCGTAATTGCGCGGACCAAAATCGTAAGCACCACCGTCACCCCTGTCGCCGCCAGGAAGCAGAGATAATAAGCGCCCATGCCCTTTCGGCGCACAAGGTTGCGTACGAATCCGTCTTCCAGTTCACCGCGCTGATCGCGCAGCCGGTTGATAATCCACAGCAGGAAGAGATATTGGAACGAGTGCCAGGTGTTGTACCCCTGAAACAGCACATCGAGATTCGAGCCCAGGGGCAGGCAGAACGAGACCACTGTGGTGATGCCGATCAGCAACGTCTTGGGAACGTTGCCACGTCCTTCGCGAAACTCGGCGGTGGTCTTCGCGATCCATGCGAGCAGAAAGCCGGCGAAGACGGCGCCCGCGAGCGCGGCCAGCGGCAGAGGCTTCAGAAAATCGGGGTAGGGAAGCAAAACGCCTCCCACCTTGAACTGCTCGAGCGACATCTTGTAAATCCCGATCGGGTAAAGCCCGGTGAGGATCAGCCCATAATCCACCAACTGCGACCATTTCTGGTCCACCCATCCGGCGCGCGTCCGATAGCAATCGGTCAGGTACATGATTTGATGGAGAACGTGCAGCGAGGCCCAGGTGAAGAAGAAAGTAATCAGCGCGGTGTAGTGCGTCACGCCGAGATACACCACAATGGGCGGGATCAGAAGCGCCAGTTTGGTGTAAACCCTATGCTTCGCGCGAAAATTATTGTCGAGGAACGTGTAGCTTATGGTGGAGAACAGGTGCGGTCCGCCAATGAGCAGGGAAACAACGATGTTGATGGCATCGATCGCCTGCGCCTGCGTCATCCACCCTGTTGCCTGCGCCCCCCAAGCCACCAGAAACGGCAGAGGAACCAGCGCCGAGCTGAAAATGATAAGAGTAAGATCCCACTTGCGGTTATAGATCCAACCGGGTTCGCGTTGTCCAACGCTCATCGCAGCAGAAGCCATGCGAAAGATCATACCGCATTCAGGGGGATGGGCCTTCAGTACTAAAACAAAAGTATTTCCCCCCGCCAGCCAATAGGGTTATAGTTGACTAAATGAGAGTTTTGGGATCCGCTCCGCTGCGCGCGTTTTGCGGCGTTTGTGTGCTTCTCCTCGGCCTGCTCTGGATAGCTTTGCCCTCCGCCGCGGACACCATCATCGTGACTGGCGTTGGCGCGGATGGACCTTCGGTGAACGGTGGCCAGTTCGAAGCACAGGGATGGGCTCAAACGCAAACCTACGACGATGTCAGCATTTCGGTCGAGCTCTTTTTCCTGGATGCCGGGCGCTACCTTCGACATCACCGCCTATCTGACCGACGCGATCGGCCCCTCCGGCCACGTCTTCCGCGCTCGCGTCAACGTCCTTCAGCGGAGAAACTCCAGATTCCAACCCGCAGACCTTTATGCTGTTCAGCGGCCTTACCCTCGGGCCTGGCGACTACTTCTTAACATTATCCAGTACGGATAACGGAGGCGGGGAGCAGGGGGCCCTTTGGCCCTTGGAGTGTGGATCCTGTTGCCCTCTGGCGCTCGATTCCGGAGTGACTTTACTTTCGCAATATTTCGTCAACCAGAGTTTTGGCGCCGAGGATTTAGCGTATGCCCCCGGCTCGACATTCATGACGTCAAGCCCCGCCCTCAATCTCACGATCACGCAACGATCCACCGGATCCGGCCGTCCCTGAACCAGCGACGCTTCCGGCGGCAATCGTCGGAATGGCTGGTCTACTGATCGCGGGACGATTTTGCGGCCGGCGCGGTTAACCGCGTCCAGCCAGATCGCATCTTCAAAACTGATGTGTCAGCCTTGACAGGCAAGCTGCGGTTGGATGACCATAACCGCATACATGAGCGCGCTTACCACCGCCAGCCCGATTGAAATTACCGTGGAAGCCTGGGAAGCAATCGCGGGCGCATACGATCTGCATGTTCATGTCGCGCCCGACGTGATCGGCCGTCGCATCGACGATATCGATCTGGCGCATGAATTCCTCGCGCGCGGCCTGAAGGGCTTCATCCTGAAATCGCACTACGTTCCCACTGCCGAGCGCGCCAAGGTGGTGACCAAGGCGGTTCCCGGAATCTCGGCGTTTGGCGCGATCACCCTGAACCACGCGGTGGGAGGGCTCAACCCGGTAGCCGTGGAGATCGCCGGCCGCTCCGGCTGCAAGCTCGTCTGGATGCCGACCGTTGACGCCGAAAACGAGACCGCGGGTCTGCCCGACGGCGGCGGCAAGAAGCTACCGTTTTGGGCCGAAATTCAGCGCGAACTGGCCGCCATGGGCATCTCGCCGCCTCGGATGCGCGTTATCGACGAGGCGGCGCACTGGTCCCGCAGGCGCGCGACTTGCATGGAGCTGATCGCGCAGGCACGATATGATTCTGGCCACCGGACACTTGGGACGCGACGAGATTTTCGCCGCTGGTAAGAGGCGCAAAGGAAATGGGCCTGCGCAAGATCCTGGTGACGCACGCCGAGTTCCCGTCGCAGAACCTGACCGGCGAAGAGCAGGCCGAACTTGCCGAATCTCGGAGCCGTCATCGAACATTGCTTCACCACCACGTATACCGGCAAAGCGGAGTGGCAAACGGTGTTCGAGAACATTCGCCGCGCGGGGCCTGAGCGCTGTTTACTCTCGACTGACTTGGGCCAAACCGTAAATCCGCCGGTTTCGGAAGGGTTTGCGTCCGTTCGCGCAAAACCTGCTCGACGCGGCCTTTTCTGTTGCCGAGATTCGCCGCATGGCCGTGACGAACTCGTCCGATTGGGTGGAATAAATGGCGGATGGCCGGAAGACGGTTCTGGTGGTGAGTGCCCACGCCGCCGATTTCGTGTGGCGGGCGGCCGGCGCCATCGCGCTCTATGCGGAACGCGGTTACACGGTGCGCATTCTCTGCCTGTCATATGGCGAGCGCGGCGAATCCGAGCGTCTGTGGAAGATACCCGGTATGACTGTCGATCAGGTGAAGCAGGATCGCCACGAGGAATCGTCGCGCGCCGCGGAGATCCTCGGCGCCGAAATTCGCTTCTTCGATATGGGCGATTATCCCATCGTTCCCACGGAAGAGAAGATCGTGGAACTGGTTAACGAGTTCCGCTTGAATAAACCGGAGATCGTGCTCACCCACAGTTTCGAAGATCCATACAATCCCGATCATCCGATGGCGAACGATCTCACGTTGAAGGCGCGCGTGTACGCGCAGGCTTCGGGCTATCCGGCCGCTGGAAAGGGCAGGCAGGACGACGCGCCGCCGGTATTCCTTTTCGAGCCGCACCAGCCCGAACAATGCAATTTCAAACCACAGGTATTGCTCGATATCACGCCGGTGTGGGAGAAAAAGCTGGCGGCCATGCAATCGATGGCGGCGCAAGAACACCTGGTGGTCTACTATACCGACCTCGGCAAACGGCGCGGCGTGCAGGCCGTGCGCAATTCGGGACGGCGCGAAATCAAGTTCGCCGAAGCCTATCAACGTATCTACCCACAGGTAACGGACACGCTCGCATGAAGTCTGCAGGGCGCCTGCCCGAGAGGATTTATGGGACAAATCGTAGCCGCCGGCGCCACCGTTCACGCGCCGCAGTTTTTCAGCTATCCTCCCACAGAGGATTTCGCCCAGCTCGACGCCGAGCATCGCCGCCATGCGCCAGCTCGGCCATCAGATGCTTGACGACACGAAGCCCGATGCCGTGATCGTTATCGGCAGCGACCATCTGGAGACCTTTTTCCTTTCCGCCGTGCCGACTTTCGCCCTGATCGGCGGCGAGCGGGTGAAGGCGGCCTTCGCCGGGCGCAGCTACGATCTGCCGTGTCACCCCATGTCCGAGGGGCTCATCGAGCACCTGGTGGCTTCCGGGTTCGACATGGTCTATTCGCAGGACGCGGTGCTGGGCCATGCGTTCGCCGCGCCTTTCGAATGGGTGATGGAAAAGCGCGAAATTCCCGTAGTGGCGATGTTCGTCAACACCTACTTGCCGCCGTTGCCCACGGCGCGGCGTTGCGCCGCTTTGGGAGAGGCCATCGCTTCCTACCTTGGGACGCGCCCTGAACGAGTCGCGATCGTCGCCTCGGGAGGCCTGTCGCATTATCCGGGCACCTGGAAGTATCCGCAGCCCGCTTACGATTTCGACCACTGGGCGATCGCTCACATGGAGCGAGGCAATACCGAAGCCATCCTGAGCCTCACCAACCGGCAGATCGATGAGGTGGGCAACACGGAGATCCTGTCGTGGGCGGTGATGATGGGCGCCATCGGGCCGCAGCGGGGCGAGCTTTTGACATATCAGCCAACCTGGCACCACGGCCATGCGGTGATGCGCTTCCTGCCGCCGCCCGAAAAGGCGATCGAGGCGGCTTCTATTCCGCCTTATCAATTCGCCGATGCCCCCCACGAATTCTATAGCCACCCGGCGCCCTCGTCTTATAACTTGAACAAGCTGCTCTACGACTTGCGGCACGATGCGGTGTTGCGGCGCCGCTTGATCGAAAATCCGGCCGAAGTCGCGGCGGAGCGCAGGCTCAACCCGCGGGAAGCGGCCGTAATCGATACGCTGCTGGATGAGGATATCGACCTGCTGCGCAACCGGCAGACGCATCCGGTGGTGGAAGCCGGCGCGCATCCGCTGGGATTGCTGATGTCACTCATGACCGTTCAGGCGGAGATGCGCAAGATAAGGAGGGCGGCGCAGCAATGAGACGATTGGAGAACCGCGTGGCCGTGATCACCGGCGCCGCGGCGGGGTTAGGGCACGCGATTGCGGTCCGGTTGGCGGCCGAAGGCGCGGCTATCGAGATTCTCGACCGTAACGACGCCACTGAAGTCTGCGCCGAAATAGCCGCCGCCGGCGGCGATGCGCCATGCGACCCTCTGTGATGTCACCGATGAGGCGCAGATCGGAGAGGCGGCCAAGGAATCGTCAGGCCGCCGCGGCCAGATCGATATTCTGCTCAACAACGCCGGCATTCTTTCCGGCCGTTCCCCTTGGCACACGATTTCCCGCGAGGAGATGGAGCGATTCGTCGATGTGAATTACCTCGGCTACTTTCTGGTCACCAAGGCGTTCTATCCCGCTGATCAAGAAGAACAGTACGCGGCCGCATCATCAACGTCGCGTCGCGCACTTATTTCCTGGCGAACCCTGGCCAGATGGCGTATGTGGCGAGCAAAGGCGCGGTGATGGGTATGACGCGCGTTCTGGCGAAAGAGTGCGGCGACGACGGAATCACGGTCAACGCCATTATGCCGGGCATGGTGGCTACGCCCGGCACCACGGCGCATTCGCAGGAGGAAGCTTTCAACCGCGTGATGACGAACCAGTGCATCAAGAAGCGCGTGCACCCCCGAACATTTCGCGGCGCTTGCCGCTTTCATCGCCAGCGATGATGCCGAGATGATTACCGGGCAGATGATTCTCTGCGATGGCGGAGGCTACCTGCATTGACACAAATGCGCGCCGTCGTCTTAGCCGGCCATGACGCGCGAAGCGCTATGCCTTGGGATATTCGTAACTGAACATCCAGTGAATGCCGAACTTGTCCTTGAGCATTCCGAAGTGCGCGCCCCAGAACTGATCCTGCAGAGGCATAGTCACTGTACCGCCCTCGCTCATCGCTGAGAAGAAGCTCTTGATTTCATCGAGACTGTCGCATCCCACGCTCACCGAGAAATTGCTTCCCTGCTGGAACGGCATGCCGGGCATAGTGTCCGACGCCATCAAAATGGCATACGGAAGCGCCTTCTTCATAAGACGCGCGTGCAGGATGCGGTCTTTGGCAGCTTCCACATTGCCGCCGCCTCCAGGCATGTCGGAGAACGGCATGATCGTCAACTCGGCCCCCAGAGATTTAGCATAGAACTCCATCGCCGGACGGCAGTTTCCATCAAAGTTCAAGTAAGGGATCGTCGCATTCATAAATTGCTCCTTTTTCTCAACCACCTGCTATGGCTCCAACAATCAGAAAAGGCTCCGTACCCTCCGCAACCGCCTCCGGCAGTGGCGTGTCCGGCGATTCCTGCGAGAGATCCTGCTCGCACGCGAAGAACCGCACGAACGGCCGCCGCTGGCGGGTCGCGTAATCGCGCAACGTGCCGCCGAGCGCGGGATATCGGGCCTCCAAAGCATCCAAGACCGAGGTTTGCGTGACCGCGCCCTCCATCTCGAGTCGCACCTCGCCATCGACGCGCGCCAGAGTCCGCAAATGCGCCGGCAAAACCACCCGAATCATGGCAGCGTCTGCACCTCTACCGAAAGCACGGCCGGAAGATCGCGGACAATCGGCGCCCAGCTATCGCCCGCGTCTGCCGACGCATACACCTGGCCGCCGGTCGTACCGAAATAAATGCCGCACTCATCGAGCGAATCCACAGCCATCGCGTCGCGCAGCACGTTGACATAGCAATCGCTCTGCGGCAGGCCCTTCGTCAGCGGTTCCCACTCGTTGCCTCCGCTGCGGCTGCGGTAATACGCGCAGCTTGCCCTCCGGCGGATAATGTTCCGAATCGCTCTTGATGGGAACCACGTAGATGGTTTCGGGCTCGTGCGCGTGGACGTCGATGGCGAATCCGAAATCGGTCGGCAGATTCCCGCTGACCTCATGCCACAAATCGCCCGCGTTGTCGCTGCGCATGACGTCCCAATGCTTTTGCATGAACAGCATGTCCGGACGCGAGCGGTGCATGGCGATGCGGTGCACGCAGTGGCCGACTTCGGCCTTCGGGTCGGGGATGTGCTGCGAGACGAGTCCCTTGTTGATCGGCTTCCACGTCTGCGCCGCGCATCGTCGCTGCGAAAGGCGCCCGCGGCCGAGATGGCAATGAAGATTCGCTGCGGATCGCTCGGATCGAGAAGAATTGTGTGCAGGCACATCCCGCCTGCTCCGGGCTGCCAGTGCGGACCCGATCCGTGGCCCCGCAGGCCGGGCAAGCTCTTGCCAGTTCTGGCCGCCGTCGGTGGAATGAAAGATGGCGGCGTCTTCGACGCCAGCGTAGACTGTGTCCGGATCCGTGAGCGACGGCTCGAAATGCCACACCCGCTTGAACTCCCAGGGATGCGGCGTGCCGTCGTACCATTGGTGCGTGCCGGGTACGCCATCGTAGGCGAACTTGTTACCCACCGGCTCCCATGTCTTGCCGCCATCGTTTGAACGCTGAATCGACCTGCCCGAACCATCCGCTGGATTGCGAAGCATAGATACGGTCGGGGTCCGCGGGCGAACCCTTCATGTGATAAATCTCCCAGCCGCCGAAATGAGGACCGCTCACGTCCCACTTCTGGCGCTTGCCGTCGGATGTCAAGATGAATGCGCCTTTACGAGTACCCGCCAACACTCGTATCCCACTCATGATTTCGTTTGCCTCCTGGGATTAGTCCCCGAAATTCGCAGCTTCCTGCCTTCCACCTTGGGAATCAGCGGCGTCAAATCGCGTTCGCGCCAGCGCCGGCGGGTTTCCGTGATCACCCGGTCGCGATGTTTCTCCATCTCCGCGATGATACCGCCGGACGCCCCCGTCTCCTCGTGCCGCGCCGCCCATACGAAGATTTCGAGCACAACGGGCGCCAGGTCGATCCCCTTCTTCGTCAGCCGGTAGTTGATCTTTCGGGCATCCGTATCTTCCGCTTCGGCGGTGATGATACCCGCCGCCGCCAGCCTCTTTAGACGGTCCGCCAGGATATTCGTCGCAATGCTTTCGCCCGATTCTTTGAATTCACGAAAAGTCCGAAGTCCTCGGACCATCAGATCGCGCACAATGAGCAGCGACCAGCGGTCGCCGAATACCTCGAGTGAAACGCTCAGCGGGCAACCCGACCGGGCCCTCGTCTTTCGCTCGCCGGACACATTCGATCTTACTCAGATCGCTTGCGATTTGCAAGTGAATTCTCGCCACGCGGTGGCCGGCTGTATAATCGCAAACTATGATCCGGATACACCGCGCGCTCCTTTGCTGCCTACCACTCATGGCCGTCCCTGCCTGGACCCAGGTTCCGGCGCCCGCGCCCGGTGATTTCCTTCTCATCAATGGAAAGATCCTCACCGTGGACGCCCGCGATTCGGTGGCGCAGGCCATCGCAATCACCGGGGGAAAAATCGTAGCTGTCGGATCGAACGCCGCGGCGCGGCAGGCCGCCGCGAAAGACGCTCGCGTCATCGATCTCAAGGGCCGCGCCGTTACGCCGGGCCTGATCGACGCCCACTGTCATTTCGAGGAAGTCGACGCCCTGTATTCCGTCGATCTGAGCGACCCCTCCGTAAACACGATCGCCATCGCCATGAAGAAAGTCGAGGAACGAGTGGCAACGCTCAAACCCGGTGAGTGGGTACGCGGCAGCGGATGGGATGAAGGAAAGCTGGCCGAACTCCGCTATATTCGAGCCGCCGATCTGGATGCGGTCTCGCCCGAAAACCCGGTATGGCTCACGCATACCACCGGTCACTACGGCGTAGCCAACAGCGCCGCGCTGAAGCTCGCCGGCATCACCCGCGATACCAAGGACCCGAACGCGGGCACCATCGATCGCGACAGCGCAGGGAATCCCATCGGAGTACTGAAGGAATCGGCCATGGGCTTGGTAACACGCCGCATTCCGCGTTATACCCACGAACAGGAACGCAATGGCCTTCTGCGCATCATTCAGGACTTCAACAAGGAAGGGATGACGGCGGCCAAGTATCCGTCTATCGGGCAATCCCAGTGGGACCTGCTGAAGGAAGTCCTCGACATGGGCAAACTCGACGTGCGTATCACGGCGATCTGGATGGGAGGCCGTACGTTGGAATCGGCGCAGCAAACGCGCGACAAGCTTCTCGCGCTTCCGCGCCCGCCCCAATCGTTGGGCGACGCGCGGCTGCTCTCAGGTGGCGTCAAGCTCTATATCGATGGCAGCGGCGGAGCGCGCACCGCATGGATGTACCAGGATTGGAACAAGGATTTTACAGGCATCGATAAAGGTAACGTAGGCTATCCAACTACGGACCCCGAAGTCTACCGCGCGCAAGTAAAACTGCTGCACGATGCCGGTCTGCACGTCAGTACGCACGCCATTGGAGACCGGGCCATCGACTGGGTGGTAGATTCATACGCCCAGGCTCTGAAAGAGAAACCCACACACGGGTTGCGTCACGGCATCATTCACTGCAACGTCCCTAGCGACCATGCCATTGAAACCATGGCGGCCATGCAGAAGCAGTATGACGCGGGATATCCGGAAGCGCAGGCGCCCATTTCTTTGGTGGATCGGCGACACCTACGCCGGAAACCTCGGACCCGAGCGCGTCGCTGCGGCTCGAGCCTTTTGCGACTTACCTGAAGAAGGGCATGATCTGGGCGGGCGGATCGGATTACAACGTCACGCCCTTCGCGGCGCGCTACGGCCTGTGGGCATCTGTTGTGCGCAAGCCGTTGCGGGGCGCCTATGGAGCGCAGCCGTTTGGAACCGCCGAATCGGTGAGCGTACATGCGGCGCTTAGATCGTACACAATCTGGGCGGCGCGGCAATTGTTCCTGGAAGATCGCATCGGGTCGATCGAAAAAGGCAAAGACGGCGATCTCGCCGTGTGGGATCGCGACCCCTACGAGATCCCCGCGGAAGATTTGAGAAACATGAAGTGCCAACTGACGATGATGGGCGGACGGATCGTATACCGCGCCCCGAATTCACCCGTGACCATTCAGTAGGATTCGGCCGAGTGTGAGCCTGCTCTTTCAGCGATTCTTCAGATTGACCGCTTATCCTGATTCGCAGGAGATTAACATGAAACCATCCGCCACAATCATCGCTATCGCAGTTTTTGTCTTTGCGGCTGCCGCCGCTGAAAAGAAAGTCGAGTTGAAAGACCTGCCGCCAGCCGTGCAAAAGGCCGTCGCCGAACAGACCACGAACGCCGAACTAAAAGGCCTCAGCAAGGAGACCGAGCACGGCGTGACGTCTTATGAAATCGAGACCGTCGCCAACGGCAGGCATCGCGACGTCAGCGTGGATGCGAAAGGCAACGTGACCACCGTCGAAGAAGAGACGTCCATCGATTCCATTCCCGCCGCCGCCAAAGCCGCCATCGAGAAGAAAGTTGCCACCGGCAAAATCACCATGGTGGAGGCTGTCACCAAGAATGGCGCCGTTGCTCTTTACGAAGCCAGTTACACCATGAAGACGGGTAAGAAGGCGGAATTTGCAGTGAAGCCAGACGGTACGCCGACCAAGGAAGACTAACGCGTTCCCGCCGCGCGAATGGTCCGCGACGACGCGCTCGCACTTTACCGGATGGTCCACCGCGTCCGCACCGTATGCCCGCAGCTCAGTAACTCGGGAATATATCCCGTAACACCAGTCAGTGATACATTAGCTTGCTGACGATCGAGGGCGGATACCGAGCCGCGACCGCGAGGGAGCGGTCTTTGCGGAACCCGGGATTGTATTTCCGAAAGGGCGTACTTAGTCTACGAAATCGCCGCCTCGCGGATTTCCTCTTGCGCGTCCTGCCGCCTGCTGTTAGAGTCATGGTCGTTTACAACCATGCAGTCCACCGCGTTACCTAACAACGGCGTGCTCACCAAGGAAGAAGAGCTCTACTGGCTGGCTCTAATGCTCGTGCCCGGATTGGGAACGCGCACCGCCAACAAACTGCTCGACCGCTTCCGCACGCCGCAAGCGATTTTCCGCGCCTTCGCGCACGGAACTGGAAACCGCCGGAGTCTCGCGGCGCGGTGGCGCAATCCATCGCCAGCGGATGCACCTTCGAAGACGCCGCCGCGCAGCAGGAAAAGATGGCGGACGCGGACGCCGTAGCTGATCACGATCGGCGACCCGCGCTATCCGCAGGCTGCTGCGCGAGATCTTCGATCCGCCGATGCTGCTGTTCGCGCGCGGCCGGGTCGAGCTTCTGCAGTCCATCGTCGCTCGGCGTGGTGGGCACGCGCCGTCCCACGCCTTACGGACTGGCCGTAGCGGAGCGGCTCTCGGCGATCTGGCGCACGCGGGCCTGACCATCGTGAGCGGCATGGCGCGCGGCATCGATACTGCGGCGCACAAGGGCGCGCTCGCGGCCGGCGGCGACACCATCGCGGTGCTTGGGCTGCGGCGTCGACGTGGTCTATCCGTCGCGAGAATCGAAAGCTGGCGGCGGAAATCGCGGCCAAGGGGCTGATGCTCTCGGAATTTCCCATGGGCGCGATCGGCTTTTCCGCAGAATTTCCCGATCCGCAACCGCATCATCAGCGGAATCAGCGTGGGAGTGCTGGTGGTGGAGGGCGCGCAATACAGCGGATCGGCCATCACCGCCAAGCTGGCCATGGATCAGGGCCGCGAGGTTTTCGCGGTCCCCGGGCAACATCACTTCGAAGCTCAGTTGGGGCCCTAACCTATTGATAAAGCAGGGCGCCACGCTGGTTCAGGACTGGAACGACGTGGTCTCCGAGCTTCCGGCTGAATCCCGCCGGCATCTAATAGAATAGGGGCGGCAAAAGATGCTGGCGGAGGCCGGGGCATCCGATGCAACTTCGGGACTGAGCCGGCATCCTTATTTAGCAGCCGGGTCCCGGAACTCGAGCGATGTGGCCCGCCGGACGCTTGAATCCCTGCAAGTGGACACCGCCATACACCTGGACGATCTGCTTGAAAAGATTGAAGATACTTCGTCCTGCGGAGCTGATTGCCGCGCTTTTCGAACTGGAAATGCTGGGCCTGGTGAAACAGCTCCCCGGCAAGAACTTTGTGAAAGTGTGGTAACGTCAGACTGGGTAAACGAGCAATCATTAGTAACGCGGCGCCGGGCGCCGCAATCTGAATAGTTCATATGGCAAAAGCTCTGGTAATCGTGGAATCGCCTGCGAAGGCGAAGACCATCAACAAATACCTGGGCAAGCAATTCGTCGTCAAAGCTTCGCTCGGTCATATCAAGGATCTCCCCAAGAAGGATCTCGCGGTCGATGTCGAACACGGCTTCGAGCCGCACTACGAAGTCATCGAAGGCAAGAAGAAGCTCATCGCCGAGCTGAAAGCATGCCGCCAAGAAAGTCGAAAGAAGTCTACCTCGCGGCCGACCCCGACCGCGAAGGCGAAGCCATCTGCTATCACCTGCAGGAAGAGCTTGCGGGACGGCAAGAACGGCCCGCGCGATCTTACCGGGTGATGTTCAACGAAATCACCAAGAAGGCCATCGAAAAGGCCTTCGAAAAGCCCGGCCAGGTCAACATCGCATCTGGTGGATGCGCAGCAGGCGCGCCGCGTGCTCGATCGCCTGGTGGGCTACAAGATTTCCCCGCTGCTCTGGGATAAAGTCCGCCGCGGACTCTCCGCCGGCCGCGTGCAGACCGTCGCGCTGCGGGTGATCGTGGAGCGCGAACGCGAGATCCGCGCCTTCATCCCGAAGGAATACTGGACCATCGACGTCGATCTGTACGCCAAGAAGCCGCCGGTGCTCACGCGCGCGGCTCGTCAAGATCGAACGACGATGACGCCGAGATCGGCAACCAGGCAGCCGTCCGACGCGATCGTGGCCGCGCTCGATGGCGCCGATTACATCGTCAAATCCGTCGGCACGCGCGAGAAGAAGCGCAACCCGGTGGCGCCGTTCATCACCTCCACCCTGCAGCAGGAGTCTTCGCGCAAGCTGCGCTTCAGCGTGAAGCGCACCATGATGCTGGCGCAGCGGCTGTATGAAGGCATCGAAATGGGCAAGGAAGGCGCGGTCGGTCTGATCACCTACATGCGCACCGATTCCACGCGCATTTCCGACGACGCCATCCGCGACGTGCGGCGATCTTATCACCGAGCGGTACGGCAAGGAATTCCTGCCCGCAGCGCCAACGTCTATAAGTCGAAGAAGGACGCGCAGGACGCGCACGAAGCCATCCGGCCCACCTCCATGGCCTTCGCGCCGGAAGTCGTGGAGAAGCATCTGGCCGAAGATGAGATGAAGCTCTACCGGCTGATCTGGAATCGCTTCGTGGCCTGCCAGATGATGCCGGCGCTCTACGACCAGACCACCATCGACGTCTCCGCCAAGGGCAAGAACGGCGTGGATTACATCTTCCGCGCCACCGGATCGGTGCTGAAATTCGAAGGCTTCCTGAAGGTCTACCAGGAAGGCAAAGACCAGACCGACGAAGACGACGAGGAGCTGAAGCATCGCCTGCCGCTGGTGACCGAAGGCGAGACGTCTGCGCTTCAAGGCGATCCGCCCCGAGCAGCATTTCACCGAACCGCCGCCGCGCTACAACGAAGCCACGCTGGTGAAGCGCCTGGAAGCCGATGGCGTCGGCCGCCCGTCCACTTATGCGTCGATCCTTTCGACCATTCAGGAGCGCGAGTACGTCAAGAAGGAGGCGAACCGCTTCATCCCCACCGAGCTGGGCATGGTGGTGACCGACCTTCTGCTCGAATCCTTCGACGACATCTTCGAGGTGAAGTACACCGCGCGGATGGAAGAGGAGCTCGACGAGATCGAAGAGGGCAAGCTCGATTGGCGCGAGGCCATGGGCGATTTCTACGAGCGCTTCGACAAGGATCTGAAGCACGCCGAAGAGCACATGACCGATATCAAGCGGATGGAGAAACCCACCGGCTTGATTTGCGAAAAGTGCGGCAAGCCCCTGGTGATCAAGTGGGGCAAGCACGGCAGCTTCATCGCCTGCACCGGATATCCGGATTGCACCTACACGCGCGAATTGACGGTCGATCTGCCGGACGTCGATAAGGTCGATCTTTCCGAACAGGGCGACGAGGAGTATTGCGAGAATTGCGGGCGCCCCATGGTGCTGAAGAAGGGCCGCTTCGGCAGCTTCTTCGCATGCACCGGATATCCCGATTGCAAGACCACCAAGCACATCGGCGGCGCGCAGAAGAAGGCGGATCAGCCGCTGGATGAGAAGTGCCCGCAATGCGGGAACAACCTGGTGCTGAAGCACGGCCGCTTCGGCGAGTTCACGGCGTGCAGCAATTACCCAACCTGCAAGTATGTCAAGCAGAAGACCATCGGCGTGAAATGCCCGGAATGCTCGGAAGGCGAAGTGGTCGAGCGCCGCTCGAAGCGCGGCAAGACGTTCTACGGCTGCAACCGCTAGCCGGAGTGCAACTTCGTCGCATGGGGCAAGCCCGTTCGCCGAAAAATGCCCGGAATGCGGCAGCCCGTACATGATCGAAAAATGGCTCAAGGCCGGCCCGGTGTGGCAATGCCCCAACCCGGAATGCAAGTACAAGCATGACGCCCCGCCGGGCACGCCTGATGCCCCCGGGGCGGCGCAGGAGACGCCCGAACCCGAAGAGGCATTAGTCAAATGACGTGCGCCAAACCACATTCCGACTTCTGTCTCCTGACTTCTGATTTCTTCTCCATCCAGTGAGTCGCGAATGAGCCGTCGCCGAGAACTCACATGGGGCGCTTTAGGGCTCCTTGTGATCTCGGGATTCCTCAACTACTTCGACCGCTCCAACCTCTCCGTTGGCGCGGGACAGATCCAGAAAGAGCTGCATCTCGATAGCCTGCAGCTCGGCATGCTGTTCTCGGCCTTTTTCTGGACCTACGCCCTGATGCAGTTCCTGCTCATCTCCGGCTGGCTGGTCGAGCGCTTTAACGTCTGCTGGATCTTGGCGGGCGGGTTCTTCCTCTGGTCCGGCGCCACGGCGGCCACGGGTGCGGCGCACGCCTTCGCGGTCATGTTCGGATTGCGGCTGGTGTTGGGGATTGGCGAATCGATCGCTTATCCTTCTTATTCGCGCATGCTCGCCAACTATTTTCCGGAGCAGCGGCGCGGCATCGCGAATGCGCTGATTGATGCGGGCACGAAGCTGGGGCCGGCGTTCGGCACGCTGCTGGGCGGATTTCTGATGATCGTCTATGGATGGCGCGCATTCTTCGTCGGACTCGGCGTGGGCAGCCTGCTATGGCTCATCCCATGGCTGCTGTGGATGCCGCACGGCAAGGGCGCCGAGACGAGGGAGCATCCCGAGGCGATGCCCAGCGCCTGGGACATCCTGCGCCAGCGCGCTGCCATCTTCACCGCGCTCGGCCTCTTTTGCTCGAACTACTTCTGGTATTTCCTGGTCACCTGGCTGCCGCTCTACTTACAGACCGAGCGGCATTTCAGCGCAGCGAGGATGACCGCCGTGGCCTCCTCGGCTTACTTCGCCATTGCATTCTCCACGACCATCTCGGGTTGGCTATCCGACCATTTGATCGCTCGCGGCTCGTCGCCCAACCGCGTGCGCAAGACCTTCGCGGGTATCGGCCTTATGCTTTCGACGATTATCTTGCCCGTGGCTTTAGTCAACGACCCGAGCGTGGCCACTGCGCTGCTGCTCGTCGCATGCTTCTCCTTCGGCTTTATACCGCGAACGTCTTCGCCATCACGCAAACGCTCGCCGGTCCGCGCGCCGCGGGAAAATGGACCAGCCTCCAGAACGGTTTCGCCAACTTTGCTGGCGTGACCGCGCCGTGGCTCACTGGATGGATCGTGCATCGGACCGGGGAATACTACTGGGCCTTCGTGGTTGCGGCGGTGGTAGTGCTCGCGGCGGCCGCGATTTTCGTATTCGGCATCGAGCGCGTCGAGCCCGTCCGCTGGCCGCGCCATCCCATCGCCTCACTTTCCTCTGCAAAATCGTGAGGGATAGGGACTGAGTTTAAATAGAAGGGCGCAATTACGCGCGGAGCAGCTATGAATCTTCAACTTGAAGGCAAGACAGCGCTGGTTACCGGATCGACCGCCGGCATCGGATTGGCGATCGCCGCCGAACTGGCGCGCGAGGGCGCCGCCGTGATCGTCAACGGGCGCACACAAGCGCGCGTTGACGCCGCCATGAAAAGCACCGGCGCCGCCCATGGCGTTGCCGTGGATCTCGCAACCGAGGCAGGCGCGCAGGCCGTGTTTGCGCGGTTCCCCGAGGTGGATATTCTGGTCAACAACCTGGGAATCTTCGAGCCGAAACCGTTTGAAGAAATCCCCGATGAGGATTGGCGGCGGTTCTTCGAGGTCAACGTGCTCAGCGGAGTGCGTCTTAGCCGCCATTATATTGGGCCGATGAAGCGCAAGAATTGGGGCCGCATCGTCTTTATATCGAGCGAATCGGGCTTACAGATTCCGCCGGAGATGATCCACTACGGCATGACCAAGACCGCGCAGCTTGCCGTGTCGCGCGGTCTCGCGGAGACAACGAAGGGGACGGCCGTCACCGTAAACGCGATCCTTCCGGGTCCGACAGCCTCTGAAGGCGTGACTGACTTTGTCGATCGGATGGCGAAGTCGCGAGGAGATGCGCGCGAAACAGTGGAGCGCGAATTTTTCCGCTCGGTGCGTCCGTCGTCGCTGATCCAGCGCTTCGCCGAACCGGAGGAGGTAGCCGCCCTGGTGGCGTTCGTGTGCAGTCCGCGCGCTTCATCCATTAACGGAGCGGCGTTGCGTGTGGATGGGGGCGTAGCGCGATCGGTCGTGTAGCAGACGTTCCGGCACGATTTAATGCTTCTCTAACCCGGCGTCGATCCCTCGCGAGATTTGACCGAACTTTCCCTGCCAAATCGTTTCGGAAATTAAAAAAAACTTGTACTTTGCGGAAAAGTTTGATATACAAGGTGTCAATTTTCACGGAGTTATTGACAACTTGCGGATTTCCGCTTAGGAAGGTCGTTAATGAGGGATATGAGAAGCAATCGGCGCCGCCATTTGGCGGCTGGCTGTCTTTTGGGCGCGCTTTTGTTGGCGCCCGCCGCATTCAGCCAAACCATGACCACCGGTGACATCGTCGGAGTGGTCACTGACGCCACGGGGGCAGTAGTGCCGGGCGCGAAAGTCACCATCCGTTTCGCCGACACAAACGAGGTCCATTCGGCGGTCACTGGCGCCGAAGGACAGTATCGCTTCACGCTTTTGCAGCCGGGCGATTACGAGGTGACCGGCGAAGCCACCGGATTGAAATCGAACAAGGTTAAGTTCACACTGCTCGTAGGCCAGGAAAGCGCCATCAACCTCAAGTTGGAGGTGCAGAGCGCGAACGTCACAGTTGAGGTTCAAGCGACGGCCAGTATCCTGCAAACGGAAAATGCCAATCAGGCGTCGGGATTCACTACAGCCCAAGTAACCCAATTGCCGGCTGGCGGCGGCGATATCACTACCATCGCCTACACCATTCCCGGCGTGATCCAAGGCAAAGGTTCCGACACGTTCGTCACCAACGGAATTCCCGGGGCGGCAAATCTCTTCACGCTCAATGGCGCCGACGATATGGATCCCTACCTCAATATCAATAACTCCGGGGCCAGCAACAATACTCTCGGCGCGAACGAAGTGGCCGAGGCTTCGGTGGTGGTCAATGCCTTCAGCGCCGACTACGGCCGCATGGCGGGCGCGCAGGTGAACTATGTAGGGAAGACCGGGACCAATAGTTTTCACGGCAACCTCTTCCACAACTACAACGACAAGATCTTCAACGCCAACTCGTGGTCCAACAACCGCGCCGGCCTGCAGGAGCCGCGCTCGGATTCGCATAACTTCGGCGGGTCCTTCGGCGGTCCCATCAAGAAGAACAAACTGTTCTTCTTTTTCAATTACGAAAGCCTCCAGTACGCTCTTCCCGACTTCCGGCGTTGTACGAATGCCTTCTCCGCAAATGCAGACCTATGCGTTGGCGCATGTCGACCCAGCCGCGGATACTCTCTATCAGGACGCGTTTGCCCTGTGGAACGGCGCCGCCGGCGCCAAGAATGCGGTCCCGGTGACCAACGGCACGCGGCCCCTTGCAGGACAGCAATAACCACCTGGGCTGCGGCACCGGCACGTTCTGGAACGCCAGCATTCGAGCGCCCGGTGGCGGCGTTTTCGGTACGACGGTTCCTTGCACATATGCCTTCGCCGAGAACGCCAGCGAAATTAACAAAGAGAGCCTGGTGACCATTCGCGCCGACTACAACATAACGGACAAACAGAAGATCAGCGCTCGCTATAACTACGATTGGGGTATTCAGGCCACCGGCCCGAGCTTCATCAGCCCGGTCTTCAATTCGCAGAGCGACCAACCTTCGCACCAGGGCCAGTTGACCTACACGTATGCCATCTCGCCGACTCTGGTGAATAACTTCATCGGCTCCGGTTCCTGGTATACCGCTATCTTCGGCGTCGCCGATTTCGCCAAGACCACTGCAGCTGATGCCCGAAAGCATCAGCGTCAGCGATGGCGGATGGACCAGCGTCGGCGCCGGTTTCCCCAACTGGCCGCAATGTGGGCCAGGCGCAGTTGGTGGACGACTTCACCTGGATCCACGGCAGGCACACGCTTAAAGGGCGGCATCAACTACCGCTTCGATAAGATCACCGACACCAGCATCGCCAGCAGCTCTTATAAGGGAAGCTATAGCTTCGCCGATCTGACCGATTTCACCACCGGCCAGATCAACGCAACCGGCTTGGGCGACACCTTCAGCCAGAGTTTCCCGGATATCTTCGCGGCGCATATCCGCATGAGTTCGCTAGGCGCTTATGTTCAGGACGAATGGAAGGTCCGTTCCAACCTTACTCTTACTCTTGGATTCCGCATCGAGCACGACGGAAACCCCGCTTGCCTCGACAATTGCTTCGCCCGCATGAATACACAGTTCGGCACGGCCGGATACGTAGGAGGCGCAAATGTCCCATACGACCAGACGATCACTACCGGCTTGCATAACGAATACAAGAGCATGGAATCCGTCATTCCGGAACCGCGCTTTGGCTTCGCCTGGAAGCTCAATGCCAAAACCGTATTGCGCGGCGGCATCGGAATGTTCGCGACTCTCCCGGCCGGGAGCACGGCGTCCAGCGTGTTTGGAAACGCCCCCAGCAAATTCAGTCCCAGCGTCCATTTCGGAGAGGTTGGATTGCAGAGCGATCAGAACAGCTCGGCCTATGCTGCTTTGGCGGCCTACAACATCTTCACTTCGGGGTTCGGCGGCCGGAGACAACCTGACTCAAATCCAGAGCGCGTTGGGGAAAATTGCCTTCAGCGGCGCCGGGATACTACTCCCCACCCAACAACTTCGTATCGCCGAAGACCACCGAGTGGAGCGTCGAACTGGAGCGGACTCTCGATGCGCACGACGTGCTGGCCGCCACCTATACCGGCAATCACGGCTACGATCAATCGATCACCAACAGTTGGGCGAACTCCTTCGTTTGCGAATCTCCTCTTGCGCTACGATCGCCAACGGCGTGAATAAGTACTACGGCACGAACTTCGGCGGTCCGACTCCACTGCCCACTGTCGCGCCCGATCCGCGTTTCCTGGGCGTCAGCCAGGTTCTTGCTGCGGGCTATTCCAACTATGATGCGCTAACGATTCAGATCCGCCATTCCATGAAGTGGGGTTTCCAAGGCCAGTTCGGCTGGACTTGGTCGCACGCGTTACAACTTGGCACAATCTACAATCCATACGACTTCCAACTGGGCTACGGCAACGCGAGTTTCGACGCGCGGAACACCTTTGTTGGCGATCTGATCTGGACGGAGCCACGCAGGTTCGCAAACCATTTCGAGCAAGCGATCCTGGGTGGCTGGACTTTCGGCATGAAGTTTTATGTTTATGGCGGATTCCCCTTCTCTGGTTCCGACAGTAAGATTTCCGCGCAGATCAATTCCGCCGGCGGAATCGGCAGCATCCTGCCCGAAGTAATCGATCCCAACATCAAGCGCGTCTGCACCTCGGTTGTCGGCACGGCCGATATCCCGTGCTACACTCCCAGCCAGTTCGAGACTTATAACTCAACTTCGGGTGTGAGCACCCCGGTGCAGACCGGTTTTGGTGAAACCGGCCCGGACACGTTTCGAGGCCCCGGCTACTTCGATATCGATTCTCAGCTCACTAAGAAGTTCTTTTTGAAGGAGAAGTATGCCTTCGAAGTCGGAGCGCAGGCTTTCAACACTTTGAATCATCCGAACTTCTCCAATCCGAGCGCGTCTGTCACAGCGGGTTCGACCATGGGGACGACGGGCGGCAACGTCGGGCCGACTACCAGTCCGTACGGTTCCTTCCAAGGCGCCTCGCTCGTTTCCGGCCGCATCATGGTTATAACGGCGAAGTTCAGCTTCTAGGAAGCCAACGTTAGCCACTCGGCGCGCCTCCAGCAACGGAGGCGCGCCGGTGCGAACGTGCTGCTGCAATCCGTATCGCGATTCCTCCGCTTTAGCTATGGCGGGCGCCGCGCGAGGCCGGCTCGGCCACATCGGGAATTGGCTCGACCCGGCCACCTCCGCAGTCGGCAGCACTTTGCCCGCAGGAAATGATTAGGCCGTTCGAAGCCGTACTGGCTATCGTCTTGACCAGTGTGACGCGGTAGGTGGGAGTGAAGCCGTGTACTATACTGAGACTGAATTTGCGACAGTCACAGCGTTTCACCGCGCGATGTAGCATGAAACCAGTTCTCTTCTTGTTCCTGCTCGGGCTCGCCTCTCTCTGTAGCGCGCAAGATCCACAGCCGAAGCCGCTAAACGCCACCGCCGCCGTTTTGCGCGCGTTCGATAGCCATGACATCGTTATGTTCGGTGAGGCGCACGGGTGCAAGCAGGAGTACGAATGGTTGGATGAGCTTGTCGGCACGCCCGAGTTCGCAGACCGCATGGACGATATCGTGGTGGAGTTTGGAAATTCGCTCTATCAGGAGTTGGTCGACGGTTATGTCGCGGGCGACGACGTCCCTTCGCCGTTCACCGTCGCGCCAATGCGATTCGACCTCCGGGCGTTTTCGATGGAAAACACAACTCATGTACCTGCTTGGGTGCGCGTATTACATGGAATGGTGGCGGACTTCCGAAAAGCTGCGTCCGGTTCCATCAGCCTCGTTTCCATTTACGGGATCGATGCCACCACGGGTCCGGATGCCACCGAGATCAGGAGCGGTCGCCATCGGATTAGGTGATGCAAGCCCTTGCCGCCACCTTAAGGCGGAGGCTAGCAGTCACTAGCTCAGAAGGCCGTGGAGTGTTTGCCCCCGGCGAATGCAGATCGGTTCGAACAGGCGCCAGGTGGGGTGTAGCATGAAGTCATGGCGCGATGGGCGTTAGCTCCGGTTATGCTCTCGATGCTTCTCCCCGCGCCGGCCGCGCCGTCGTCTATAGAAGAGCAGTTGCTCGACGCGCAGAATGCTGTCCGCGCGCGCGTCGGCGTGCCTCCATTGACTTGGTCCGATAAGCTGGCGCGCGTAGCACAGGAATGGGCCGACCTCCTGGTGAAGGAAGGCTCTTTCCGGCATCGTCCTGACTCGCCCTGGGGTCAGAATCTCTACGCCGTCGCGGGCGCCGAATACCTGCCACAGCAAATCGTGAACGGCTGGGCGGGGGAGGCGAAGGACTTCGACCTCGCCGCCAACACGTGCAAGGAAGACCGCATCTGCGGCCACTACACCCAAATTGTATGGCGTAAAACCAAACAGGTCGGCTGCGCGGTAGCGCGTGGGGGCAACCGCGAGGTGTGGGTCTGCGAGTATTCTCCGCGGGGAAACCATGCCGGGATGCGGCCGTACTGAAGTCGAACTACTCCACCGCCAGTTCGCGTACGCGCGCCGGATCTTCGCCCAGCCATTTGGGATTCTCCGCGGTGGAATCGTGATGTTGCGAAGTCTTGAATAGCTCATAAGTTCCCGTGGCGCCCGCTTCGGTTGTTTTCGAAAGTAAATCTTCCTTTTCCGTTTCCGTCATCGGCTCGAAATTCCGGGCGACATCCAACGCCTGGTCCAGTAAGTCGGAATTGCCGATTCCTGTAATTACCACCGATGTCGGCAGGCTGAGCGCGTAACTCAGGCACTCGCGCGGAGTCACTACGCCGCTCTTGAGGAGCACGCCGTCCGCCATGCTCTTCATGCCCAGCACCCCGATGCCGGCCTCCACCAGCTTCGGCAATACGAGCTTTCCAAAGCTGCGAAAATGTGCATCCATCGGGTTCAGCGGCATCTGCACCGTGTCGAAACGGAAGTTATGCCGTGCCGCTGTCTCCAGCATATAAAGGTGGATATGCGGGTCCTTATGGCCGGTGAAGCCGATGTAGCGGATTTTGCCTTCGCGCTGCGCCTTGAGAAACGTTTGCATGGCGCCGTCTTCAGCGAAGATTCGGTCGGCGTCTTCGAAGCGGATTACTTCGTGGTGCTGGAGCAGGTCGATGTGTCCGCAGCCGAGCCGGGTCAGCGATTCGTCGAGCTGTTTGGCCGCTTCCTTTCTGGAACGCCCATCGATCTTCGTCATCACGAATGCCCTCTCGCGGTAACCTCCCTTGAGAGCCTTGCCGACGCGGGTTTCGCTTTCACCGCCGTGGTAATCCCACGAGTTATCGAGGAAAGTAATGCCGTTGTCGATGGCTCTCTGGATAAGCTCCACCGCTTCCTTCGTAGATAACTTTCGTGAGCCGATGTGGTACCCTCCAAGTCCGATCATGGAGACCATTGCTCCGGTGGAACCGAGTTGGCGTTGCGGCACGGATTGTGAATTTGCGGCCATCTGTTTCTCCTTTCGAGACATCGTTTTCGCTGGCAAACCTGGCGCCGGGGTCACCGTTTCCACTGCAATGCGATGACGCCGGGATGGGCGGACAGGCGTTTGGCGAGCGAGGGCGCGTCTTGCGACTCGGATCGGTCGCGCCAGTGCAGTTCAAAAGTCCATTTACGGTTGCCGCGGCGATTGCTCCATTCAGTGGAGCAAGCGGCTATGTGGAAACCCTCGGCCGCAAGAGTCGCGTTGAGATCCTCGCCGGAGATGCTCCCGGCCTCGGCGATGAGGGTCAACGTGGCGCGGCGATCCTGACTGGAATGGCGTTCGATCCATTTGAATCCCCAGAGCACCAAAAGGGCAAGGCCGACTGCGGCCGCGCCAAGCGAGAGTTGACCGCCGCCGAAGCACAGCCCGATCACGGTGACGAACCATATCGTCGCGGCCGTCGTCACGCCGCGTACCGTGTCGCCCTTCTTCATGATGGCGCCCGCGCCGATGAAGCCAATGCCGGAAAGTATCCCGAGGGGAAGCCGCATGAGGTCCAGCACCACAAAGGAATCCGGGGCTTTGCCGGTCTGTGGCAGGAGAAGATTGGCCTGGATCATTGCCACCGCGGCCGCGAGCGAGACCAGCGTCGTGGTACGTAGACCGGCGGGTTGCCGGCGGCGTTCGCGGTTGGCCCCGATCAGCGCTCCGGCGAGCACGCTGAGCGTCAGCCGAATCGCGATATCTCGCCACGAAAGCTCCAGCGGCATCGGCATCCGTATTTAAAGTACAGCGCGTCTGAACTTGCCGCTGTCGCCGGTTGCACGTTGAACTACGTCCGCTCTGCACAGTGGTGCGCGATCACACAGCGGGCAGCGCCGCGGCCCGATTCGATCGCGCCGTGAACGGTCGCCCCGTGGCCCGAGGTGTTTGCGGCCTCGCCCGCGAAGTACAACGTCTCGTCAACGGGCCGGGCGAGAGCGGCGCGCGCCGCCAGCTTTCCAGCGGGTGCGTAGCTGTAAGCGCCGCGGAAAAACGGATCCGCCTGCCAATCGTGGAAGTACGCCGCCGCGATCGATGGCATCACTCCTCCGGCCACGCGGCGCAACGACTCGACCGCTCTGGCTATAATCGCCTCTCGAGATTGGCCGAGCAATATCTCCGCCTTTGGCCCGGCGCTCCATCCCGTAATGATGGGCGCACCTTCGGGTGACGCGCTCCACCACGTGGGAAACACGGGCTCATCGGAGAGCAGGAAGCCGGGGCGAAGAGATCCCGGCGGGTGCTCGAATCGCAACGTGACGCGCATGGCTTGTCCGAAGGCGAGCGAGCGCGCCGCCTCCATCGCTTCCGCCGGCTCGGGATCGAACCGGATCGCGCCACCTTGCAGCACACCCAAGGAAACCGTCACGATCAGGCGTTTCGCTGTGAGACTGTCTCTGGAGCCATCGATCGCCGAACGGAGATAAACCGTAGCCTCGCCGCGCTTCCACGCGACGCGTTCCGCGATGGTGTTCAAACGCAACTCGGCGCCCGCCGGAATGAGCGCCCGCGCCACGGAATCGTAACCCCGCGCCAGATGAAAAGCGCGGTCGCCTTCGATGGCTTCGGCCGCCCTTGAATCCTGCGCGAGAGAGTGGATGCCGACAATCTCGGCTCGCGCGGCGTTGAAGCCTTCCACGTAGCTGGTGGCGGCGTGTTTGGCGCGGTTGTCGAACGGCGCCGTCGCTGCGAAATCGGCGAAGCTCATGTCGGGCCCGCGCTCCGCGGCTTCTTCCATCGCCGAGAGCACTTTCCACATCCCGCCATTGTCCGGTTCGCGTGTGGCATCGCCGGGGCGATGGATTTCGTGCACGCGCTCGACCACCGGCAAACCGGCCTCTTCGATCAGGTCGAAGATCTCGGGCGCACGGCCGTGAACGAATTCCGCGCCCAGCTCGATGGCTGCGGGCGACGGCGGATCGTGTACCGTATAAATGCGGCCGCCGATGCGGTCAAGCGCTTCGATGCAAGCGACGCGCAGGCCAGCGCCATGCAGTTTGCGTAGCGCCGCCAGCCCGGCGGCGCCGGCGCCAATGATCAGAGCATCGTAGGGCGCCTTCAACGCTTATACCAGTTCGCGCACCTTTCCGCCGGCGATGCTCTTCACGATTTCGGCGGCATCCTTTTCACCGCGCACCAGCGCTTCCGCCAGATGCAGCGCTTGCTTCGCTTTGATCTTCGCCGGAAGCGGGGGCGTGTTCGGGTCTACTACGGCCTCGATCACCACTGGCCCATCGGTCGCGAGAGCCTGGTCGAAAATCGCGCCGCAGCGTTTGGGGTCATCGATCACGAAACTCGACGCGCCGAAGCCGCGCGCGACGGCCGCGAAATCGATGGGCTGCAGATCGCAGACATACTCCGGGTTGCCCAGAAACACCATCTGCTCCCAGCGGATCTGACCCAGCGTGTTGTTCTTGATGATGACGATCTTTATGGGGAGCTTGTATTTCATGCACGTGGCCAGTTCGCCCATCAGCATGGTGAATCCGCCGTCGCCCACGAATGCGACCACTTGACGGGTCGGATGCGCAATCTGCGCGGCAATGGCGTAGGGCAGTCCGCACGCCATGGTCGCCAGGTTGCCCGAGCAGGAGTGCAACTGGCCGCGCTTGGCTGGAATCTGGCGCGCCCAAAACGTGGTGATGGTGCCCGAATCGCTGGTGACGATCGCATCGGCGGACAGGCGCTTGCCCAACTCATAGGCCACAACGTCGGGCTTCAAAGGCATGCTCTCATCTGTGCCGCGCGTAGTCATTAACTCGCGCCATTCCTTCATCGAGTCCTGCGCTTTTTTGAGGAAGCTGCGGTCCTGGTTTCGCTCCAGCAGCGGGATCAGCGCGCGCAGCGTAGTGGCGCAATCGCCTACCAGTCCCACCTCGACGGGATAGCGTTGGCCGATGCGCGCGGGGTCAATATCGATCTGCACGGCGCGCGCCTTTCCCGGTTTCGGATAGAACTCGATGTAGGGGAAGGCGGCGCCCGCGATGAGCAGCGTGTCGCAGGCTTCGAGCGCGTCCTGCGAGGGCTCGGTACCTAGCAGACCGATGCCGCCGGTGGTGTATTCACTGTCGTCGGAAACACAGGCCTTTCCAAGCAGCGCCTTGACAATGGGCGCCCCAAGAACCTCTGCCGCCTGTTCAAGCTTGTCGCCCGCGTTCAAGGCTCCACGCCCAGCTAAGATGGCCACTTTCTTTCCGGCCTTGAGCACCTGCGCGGCATGCTGAAGTTCATCGAGCGCCGGGATGTGCGCGCTACGCGCGTAGACATTAGAGACATGGCTCGCGCGGTTGCGCTCCGAGCGCTCGTCGGCCTCGAGTTTTTGCTCCTGAAGATCGACGGGCATCGTGATGTGCGCTACGCCGCGACGCGCCAGAGCGGTACGACACGCCTGCTCGGCTACGTTCTGCATGTGCGCCGCGCCCATGACCCGCTCATTGTAGACGCAAACGTCCATGTACAGCTTGTCGAGGGCCACGTCCTGCTGAGTTTGCGTTCCAATGAGGTCATGGAACTGCATGCCGGTGATGGCGAGCACGGGTTGGCCATCCATCTTGGCGTCGTAGAGTCCGTTAAGAAGATGAATGCCGCCGGGGCCGGAGGTCGCGATGCAGACGCCCAGTTTGCCCGTGAATTTCGCCCAGGCGCACGCCATGAAGGCCGCCGATTCTTCGTGCCGGACTTGGATGAAGCGGATGCGTTCGCGGTTCTGGCGTAATGCTTCGATGATGCCATTCACGCCGTCGCCCGGGATTCCGAAGATGGTATCGACCCTCCAATCGAGCAGTGTCTCGACCAGGATTTCTGATGCATTTTTCGCCACGTTTATTTCCTCAAGTCCAGTGTCAGGGCGGGCGGGGGAGCAAGTCTGTTGCTGAAAGAACAGTTGAGGTGGAGGGGTGTCAAGATGCACCAATCGCCGTGAAACGCTACACTGCCATAAGCGGGGTGCTCATGAAGACGATACTGCTGACGATGCTTCTTGCCTGCGCGGCGCAGGCGCAACCGACGGAGACGAAATCCTGGAACCGTCAAACGGCGGCTGCCTACCTCGATGGCCGCATGGCGTGGTGGGCCGCTTGGCCTTCGGCGATGCGCGACCACGAGACGTTTTGCGTATCCTGCCATACATCGCTACCGTACGCGCTGTCGCGACCGGCGCTGCGCGGCGCGTTGCATGAGCAATCGGTATCGCCTAACGAGCGCACATTCCTCGATAACATAGCCAAGCGGGTGTCGATTTGGGATGAAGCGCAACCGTTCTACAACGACGCCAAAAATGGCGCTCCGAAATCGGCCGAGGCGCGCGCTACCGAAGCCGTGATGAACGCGCTGATTCTCGCGCGCTACGATGAGCCCAAAGCCAAAGACGCGGTACGCAACATGTGGGCGCTTCAACTGAAGACGGGCGAAAAGGCCGGATCCTGGACCTGGCTCAACTTCCACAACGAGCCGTGGGAAGCCGACGATTCCGCCTTCTGGGGCGCTTCCCTGGGCGCGTTAGCGGCAGGCGCGGCGCCGGACCCCGAATATCGCGAGAACGTGTCGCTGCTCGCCGGTTATCTGCAACGCGAACAGCAGGCGCAATCCACGCTGAATCGCGCGGTGGCGCTTTGGGCATCGGGCAAATTGCCGCAATTGCTCACGCCGAGTCAACGCGCCAGCATCGTGGAAGAGATCCTCGCCAAGCAGCGTGAAGATGGCGGGTGGAGCGAAGCGTCGCTGGTGTTGAAAGATTGGAAGCGCAAGGATGGCACGCAAATGGACGAAGCCAGCGACGGCTACGGGACCGGACTGATGGTGGTCGCGTTGCGCGAATCCGGAGTGACGTCGGCGCAGTCGCGGATCGCCAAAGGGATTGCCTGGCTCGAGCACAACCAGGACGCCGGCGGCGCATGGCTCGCTACTTCAATGAATAAGAAGCGCGATCCGGCGTCCGACGCGGGACATTTTATGAGCGATGCGGCTACGGCTTACGCGGTGCTGGCGCTCGGCGGCTCGCCGCCGCGTTAGAACCAGCGGCTCATGATCACCTTCTGCTCGGTGTAGAAGGCGATGCCGTCTTTACCGTGAGCGTGCAGATCGCCGAAGAAGGAGTTCTTCCAGCCGGCGAAGGGGAAGAACGCCATCGGCGCGGCCACGCCGACGTTGACGCCTACCATTCCGGCTTCGACGCGCGAGGAATATTCGCGGGCCGATTTGCCGTTGTTGGTGAAGATGGAACTGGCGTTGCCGAAGGGCGAACTGTTCACCAGGTTAATGGCGTCATCGAATGTATCGACGCGGATCACCGAGAGCACCGGGCCGAAGATCTCGTCGCGCGCGATGGTCATTTCGGGAGTAACGTTGTCGAAGATCGTGGGGCCGAGGAAGAAGCCGCCGTTTTCGGTTTTCAAGTTCGCGGCCGTCAACAAGCGGGGTTGCGCCTTCAGCGACGCCCTTCTCGACATATCCGGCAACGCGCTTGCAGTGGTCCGCGGTTACGAGCGGGCCCATTTCGATGCCGTCCTTCGAGCCATCGCCCACGGCGATGGAGTTGGTGCGTTTGACCAACAGGTCGAGTAAGGGACCCGCGGCATCGCCGACCGGAACCAGCACGCTGCCGGCGAGGCAGCGCTCGCCCGCGGCGCCGAACGCGGAGCCGATGATCGCTTCGACCGTCTTGGGCATATCGGCATCGGCCATGACGACGAGGTGATTCTTGGCGCCGCCCAGCGCCTGCACGCGCTTGCCTTCGGCGGCGGCGGTCGTGTAGATGTACTTTGCGACCGGCGTCGAACCGACGAACGAAACGGCCTTCACCAGGGGATGATGCAGCAGAGCATCCACCGCGATCTTTGTCGCCGTGAATCAGGTTGAGGACTCCGGCAGGCAGTCCAGCGTCGTGCAGCAACTCGACGATCCGCGTGGGCGTCAGCGGGACCTTCTCCGAGGGCTTCAAGACGAACGTGTTGCCGCAGGCGATGGCGAACGGGTACATCCAGAGCGGCACCATCGACGGGAAATTGAAGGGCGTGATGCCGGCGCAGACGCCGATGGGCTGGCGGATGGTTTTGCAATCGATGCCGGTGGCGACGTCGTTGAGCGAATCGCCCATCATCAGGCTGGGCATTCCGCAGGCGACTTCGACCATCTGGATGGTGCGGCGCACTTCCATTCGGGCGTCGTCGCCCGTCTTGCCGTTCTCGCTTGTCAGAATCGCCGCTACCTCGTTGGCGTGCCGATCCAGCAGCGCCTTGAAGCGATAGAGCGGCTGGACACGGTCGACCACGGGCACCTCGCGCCACTTGAGGAACGCATCGTGGGCGTTGCGAACGGCGCGATCGACATCGGCTTCGGTGGCGTACGGCGTCTCGGCCATGGTCTTGCCAGTGGCGGGATTGATCACCGGGTGCAATGCGCGGCCTTGCGGCGTTTCCCATTTCCCAGCGATGTAGAAGGCCGTTGTTGTAACTGCGGTATCGGTAGCGGTCATTGTTACCTCCAAAGGTGTAGCACCGCTCCCTTGCGGTCGCGGCTCGAAATCAGGGCCGCGGCCGTTGGGGGAGCGGTCAAATTCCTTGCTTGGCTCTTCGAACCAGCTCTTCCAGGCCCTGTTTCGTGCTCGGCTTATGATTCTTCAGCGGCAGGATGCGCTCGTGAATCGCATCCAGTATCCATGCGGGCTGCGGAAAGAACAGCGCTTCCAATTCCGCGGCGGGCGTGATCCAATTGCGCGAGCCTAAGACCACTGGCGGCGCGTCGAGATCGTCGAAGCAGAGTTGGGTCAAATTGGCCGCGACGGTCTGCATCACGGACCCTCGCTCGACAGCGTCGGACAGCAGCAGCGCTTTGCCGGTCTTGCGCACGGATTCGACAAGCGGCGCGTAATTCAGCGGAACGGCGGCGCGCAGATCGACGACTTCTGCCGAGAGACCGAAGCGCGATTGCAGCTCATCCGCCGTTGCGATGGCAGTGTAGAGCGCCGGGCCCAGAGTTATCAAGGTGAGATCGGCGCCGGTTCGCTTGACGGACGGTTCGAACAAATCGATTTCGTAATACCCTTCAGGGACGCCCTCGGCCACGAACATTTCGCCGTAATCGTAGACCTTCTGGCTTTCGAAGAAGATCACCGGATCGGTCCCGGCGAGCGCGGAATTCATCATTCCCTTGGCGTCGTAGGGCGTCACGGGATAGACGACCTTCAAGCCGGGGATGTGGTGCGCGAGAGCCGACCAATCCTGCGAATGCTGGGCGCCGTATTTGGAGCCGACGGAGATGCGGAGCACCACGGGCATGGTCAGTTGACCGGCCGACATGGCTTGCCACTTGGAAAGCTGATTGAAGATTTCGTCGCCGGCGCGGCCCATGAAATCGGCGTACATCAACTCGGCGACCGCGCGTCCGCCTTCGAGCGCGTAGCCCACGGCGGCGCCGACGATGGCGGCTTCGGAGATCGGCGAGTTGAAGAGACGGTGGTACGGCAGCGCTTCGGTGAGGCCGCGATAGACGGCGAAGGCGCCGCCCCAATCGCGATTCTCCTCGCCGAACGCGATCATGGTTGGGTCGATGGAGAAGCGGTGGAGCATCGCTTCGAAGAGGGCGTCGCGCACGTTGTACGCTTTCATCTTCGGAACGGGTTTGCCTTCGAAGGTGGGCGTGCGGATCTTCCCGCGAATCTGCTGCACGCGGGCGTTTTCGGCGAGATCCTGCAGAAATTCCGGCGGCGCATCGTCGAACTTTTCGACTCGCCGGTTGGAGAACATGACTTCGCCTACGAGTTCGGAATCGGGCGCCGACGCGCGGGCTGGCTTGCGGATCGATGGCAAGTTGAAACATCTCGAAGACGGCGGCTTCGACGGACGCGCGGGCGGCGTCCAGCGTGGCTTCGGATGCGACGCGGCTCTCGACGAGTTTGTTGCGGAACGCGCGGATGGAATCGGCCTGCTGCCAGCGCTCGATCTCTTCCTTCGAACGGTAGCTGGAAGCGTCGGAAGGCGAGTGGCCGCTGATGCGGTAGGTAACCGTGTCGAGCAGAACGGGTCCGCGGCCTTCAAGCAGCAGGCTGCTTCTTGCGGCGGAAGGCGTCGATCACGGGCAGCGGATCGTATCCGTTGACGCGCTCGGCGTGCATCTGCTCGGGGTTCACGCCGGCGCCGATGCGGGCGATGAACTGCACGCCCATTGTCTCGCCGACCGGCTGGCCGCCCATGCCGTAGAAGTTGTTCATGCAGTTGAACATGAGCGGCAGGCCGCCGCCCAGCGATTCGTCCCACAGCTGCCGGTACTGATCCATGGCGGAGAAGGTGATGCCTTCCCAGACCGGGCCGCAGCCGAAGGAGGCGTCGCCGATATTGGCGACGACGATGCCGGGCTTGCGGTTGACGCGCTTGAAGAGCGCCGCGCCGGGCGCGATGGAGCCGGAGCCGCCGACGATGGCGTTGTTGGGATAGATGCCGAAGGGCGCGAAGAAGGCGTGCATCGAGCCGCCCAGGCCGCGATTGAAGCCGGTCTCGCGCGCGAAGATTTCGCTGTAGGCGCCGTAGATGAAAAAGCGCTGCGCGAGGCCGCTGGACGGATCCTTTGTGGTCGCGCTCCGACGGGCGCGGAGAATGGCGCCGTCGCGGTAGGATTGCATGATCTCGAGCAGCCGCTCGTCGCTGAGTTGGCGGATGGCGGAGAATCCCTTGGCCAGAATCTCGCCGTGGCTGCGGTGCGAGCCGAAGATGTGATCGTCAGGCGTGAGGGAGAACGCCATGCCGACGGCGGCGGCTTCCTGCCCGATGGAGAGATGCGCGGGGCCGGCGTGATTGTAAGAGACGCCGTTGTAGACGCCCTTGGTCTTGATCTCGTTGAGAATGGTTTCGAACGCGCGGATGGCGCACAGGTCCTGCCAGATGTTCAGGAAATCTTCGGTGGAGAAATCGGCGAGCTCTTCTTCTATTGTTTTCGAATATGCGTTGACGGGGATGTCCGAGAAGGAGATAGCTTCGCTGGCGAAAACTTTCTCGGGCTCGATGACGATCGACTTGGGCATTTAGGCCTGGCTCCTCATGGCGTGGCGGGGGACCGCTCCCTTGCGGTCGCGGCTCGGTTTGGAGACGTGTGGATTCGGCATGGCGTCGCGTTTGGGATTGCAGACTTGTGGATTCAGCATGGAGTCGCGGTTGGGATTGGAGACGTGTGGATTCGGCATGGCGTCGCGTTTGGGATTGCAGACGTGTGGATTCGGCATGGCGTCGCGTTTGGGATTGGAGACGCGTGGGTTCGGCGTGGCGTCGCGGTTGGGAATGGAGACTTGTGTATTCGGCGGGGTACTTAAGAGCGTTTTCACATTCCGCATAGGGACTCCACGGTTTCGATATACCCTGCCAGCACTTTTAGGAAGCGGGCGCCCGGGGCGCCATCGATCACCTGATGGTCGCAGGTTAGGGATAAACCGATGGTATCGAGAAATTCGACCTGGCCGTGGCGGCGCACGGACTTGAGCTGGATCGATCCGACGCCGAGAATCGCTACCTGGGGTGGATTGAGGAGCGGCGTGAAGGCTTCGATGCCCAGGCCGCCGAGATTGCTGATTGTGAAAGTGGCGCCGGAGAGGTCGTCGGGCGAAATGTTTCCCGCGACGGCTTGCGAGGCCAAGCCCTTCATGCGCGCGGCGAGTTCGTCGAGGCAAAGGTGCTCGGCGCCGGTGACTACGGGGACAAGCAGACCACGGGGCGTGTCGACGGCGAATCCCAGATTGATGTGGGAGTGCTGGCGGATTCTGCCATCGACGAATTCGGCATTGAGAGACGGGACTTCGAGAAGCGCTTCGAGCGTGCAGAAGGCGACCAGGTCGTTGACGTTGATCTGGTGACCGATGCGTTTGAAGCGGGCGCGTGCGGCGAGCAGGCCGGTACCGTCGGCGGAGGCGTGTAGCGTGTACTGCGCGGTGGAGGCTAACGACTCGCGCATGCGGCGCGCGATTTTTTCGCGGATCTTCGAGACGGGGGCGCCGGAATTGTAGAGAGTGCGGAGGTCTTGCTCGAGTACGCGGCCGTTGGGGCCGGAGCCGGCTACAGTGGCGGGGTGGAAGTTGTGGTCGCGGGCGAATTTGCGGGCGCGGGGGGTGAGGGCGGAGGAGTGGGTGGGTGAACCGCTCCCTTGCGGTCGCGGCTCGGTATGCGGATGCGGGCGTAGCTCGGTTGTAGAGGTGTGAACGGATTGGGATGTGGTTTCCGGCGCAGGCGATGCGCAGGCCGGGAGGCCTGCGCCACTATACGATTCGCCGGGGGCGCCGATTACGAATAGGCGGGTGAAGACGGGGGCAAGCGCGCCTTCGTCATAGAAGGTCGCGATGAGCGTGCCGCCGACGGGCGCGGCGACTTCGAAGGTGGCTTTATCGGTTTCGATCTCGGCGACGATGTCACCCTCGACGACTGTGTCGCCCGGGCGCTTACACCAGCGCGCGACGATGCACTCTTCGACAGTATTGCCAAGTTTCGGTACTTCGACGGGGGTCGCCATTTAACGGAAGCTTTCCATCGGCTTCCATCCGGATTCGCAGAACTGGCTGAGGGTCCGCTGGGTTAAGCCGAAGGCCATGAATTCGTCTGGCCGCATTCCATCCGGCTCATAGGAGCGGACAAACTCCGGCAGGCAGAGCAGCCGGTTGATGACATCGGATGGAACTGGCCGGCCGATGCGTTCTTCGCGCGGCAAATCGCGCGTGACGAACGGCTCCTGATAAGTAGGATGGATCGACATGACAAGATCGGCGCCTACCAACTCAGTGAGATGATACTCGCCGCGCAGCGCGGCTACTAACAGCACGGCGTCGTATCCTCGCTCCTCGTAGAGCGAGTAGGCGCGCTTGGTCACCGCAAGGCCCGCCTGGCGAATGTCGGATTCTTCGACAGCGCATTGGGCATCGTGCGCGACTTCGCGCAGGTAATCGTCCAGGCGTCCGATCATGATCACCGCGAAACATTTTCCTGGCTCGATCTCCGCTTGGCTCGCGCGCGCGGATTCCGGCGCGATGACGCTCGGCTATGGCGATCACCTGCGGAACGGTGAAGCTCACGGTGGCGGTGACCGTGATTCCTTCGGCGATGCAATCCTCCAGCACGTCGAGGCCGGCCGCGGTGGCCGGCAGTTTGACCGCGATATTCGGCGCCCATGCGTGGAGACGCTTGGCCATGGCAAGCATGCACTCGCGGTCGCCGGCGCGCAGCGGATTCACTTGGGCGCAGACGAAGCCGGAGCGCCGGTCGCTCGCCGCATGTTCCGGCGGCGAACTTCGCGGCGGCTTTGGTGACGGCGATACGCATCAGGGCTTCGGCCTTTTGCTCGGCGGCCAGGTTGTGCGCGTGCACGGCATCGATTTCGGAGGCCCAGTGGTCCCGATGGGTTTTCAAGGCCACACTGGCGAGGACGGGATTGGTGGTTGCGCCGACGGCGCCGCGTTGGAGACCGAGATCTAACTCAGCGGCCGCCGCGGAATCGTGCCACCACTTGGTGCGGGTATTTTCGAGGACCCAATTGAGGTAGGTATCATTCACGAGCTTTGTCCTGCGTGGAGGCCGGGGGCAATGAATTGGATTGCGTATGGCGCAACGGCCTGGATTAAATGCGATGCGAATGTAGCATGGGCTTCGAGTGGGAGTCAACCATGGCGGGCGCACCGGGTAGGGGTGGAAGGTACGAACTTCGCATAGTGTTGGGAGCGCCTTTTTGACGCCCGCTTGCGGGTTCGCACGCCGACGCCGAGACGCCGTTTGCGGGTTGGCACGCCGATAAGCGCGGAGTTTTGGCGCACGCCAGATTTGTAGCATGGTGAGGAGCCTTGTGCGGGCCAGGATGGACAGGCCGGAGGCCCGTCCTACGAGCACACGTCGAGTAAGGGTTGTGTATTGGCGAAGTAAATTGAGGTCTTTTTTCATCGTTAGGCTGCGATGGGACCGTTATGGCGGCCGTGGCGGCGGTCGAAATGGTGGGTCCGTGCGGCGCTGAGGCGGTTTTCACGGTCCCGGCGGCGGACGATTTCAGGAGTTGAAAAAACGAAGCCACCGTGGTTGGCGGCGGGCGTAAAGTCCTCGCCTTGCTCGTAGACTTCTCCCTTGCTCTCCGCGTGTTCGACCAGGATTTCCGCTTGCTCAACGGCGCGTTCGTGCTTGGCTTTTCGCGCCTCCTGGCGGGCTAGGAGCCGGGCTTCATCCTTCTCGACCGCCCGGCGAAGCCTTCCCTCGTAGGTGGAGATGAGCGATATCTCATGCGCATGTTCCAAAAACGTCCGCGAAGCCGAGAGGGCTGTATCCACCTCCGGATGTCCGGATTCGATTTCGTCAACGTGTTCCCGGAACCCGTCGGCCCAGATCCCGCCTTCGATCGATCTTGCGCGCTCAAGTCTGTACATGTTTTCTGAAATGGATTTGGCCAAAAACCTTTCGATGGGGCCGACGGGGGCGAGTTCCTCGCGGATCTCGCTGCAAAACAACTTAAACGCCGCGAGTTCTTCCGGAGTTGAACAGACTATCTGTCCGTTCAACCCGTTCCGATAAGCGTTCAAGCTGGAGCGCTGGCGGCCCGCCTCTGTGCGCGGCCCCGTAGAATGGGTGGAATTTTCGCGGTTTCGTTGCGCGATCTGTTCGTCTGTCATGTTGTTCTCTTTCCGGGGCAGTTTGAAAAACTCTCCCAACACCCAATTAGCGGACGGGGTTGCACGCTCGGGGCGAGTGGGAGAAGTATCTGGCTTGTTATGTGTGGATTAGGAATTTTCGAAGTGTTGTGACTGATTTCTTGACGGTGGGAAAACGAACACACCAGCCTCGGACCGCCGCAAGCACCGCGCCCATCATGACGGCCCATCATGACGGCGTGTCGAGGTGGCTTGCCACATTCTTCGGTAGACTGTATCGGGAGGTCTTGGCAGGTTGCAGAAACATGACGGTTGCGGAACTGATCGGGGACCGAATAGGCAAGGGTGGCCAAGGCACTGTCTATCGTGCGCGGAGTCCGGAGCGGGTTGAGCAGCTTCGACCACTCCACCGCTGTCGGGCGCTTGGTCAATCAAACGGTCGGCCCTGAAAAGGATTTCCTGGAGTTTGCCAGAACATTGTCGAGATTGGGCAAGCCCGACCCGCCACAATTCATTGGGGCGTTAAAACAGTTCGACATATCAAACGAGAATGAAGCCAGGCTGCGCAGGCAATCCGGCGGAACTGGAGTCGGAGGTGCATGCCCTCCAAAATATCAAACATTCCACGGTGCTTAAGTTGTTGCACGCGAATGTCGGGCGCAGTTTATCGTGACAGTAATTTCACGAACACGGAACGCTTGACCGAAACCTGAATCGCTATAGAGGGAAGACCCTTGATGCGCTTCAGGCATTCAGAAACCTAGTGGACGGAGTATGTGAAATCCATCAGCAGGGCGAAGTCCATTGGGATATTGAGCCAGAAAACATCTTCGTTTCTTCGTCAGGAGACTTAGTGCTCGGGGACTTCGGAATCGTGTTCTTCCGGGATGGAGGCCGGGTTACAACGACATTTGAGCGCGTCGGGATTACGACCTATTGGATGGCACCTTGGGCCTACAAGAACGAGCGATTAGTGCTTGCCGACATCAATCCTTCTCTCGACATCTACCCGCTCGGGAAAGTGCTTTGGTTGATGATTTCCGGCCGAAACGGATTTTCATATTGGGAGTACGATCTGCCCGAAAATGACCTGACGATAATGTTCCCAGAAGTTCCGCTGATGGTCCTAATCAACAGTCAGGTATTGGCGCAATGCGTAGTCCGTCACGAAAAGGACTGCAAGATCACGACGGCGATCGATCTGCGATCCAAAGTCGACTCGCTGATCAGCGAGATTACGGCTCGTCAAGGCTACAGACCAGCTAACGCAAAGATCTGGCCGTGTCGACTATGTGGGAAGGGCCATTACACAGACATGCTCGGCGCCAATTACATTATGAAGGCCTACCGTGAGGGCGGACCTGCGGATCTGCAAACCATCAATTTTCATGTTCTGATATGTGACCATTGCAAACACGCGGAGCTGTTCCAGAAAAGCTAAACGCGCCTCCACACTCAACTTTTAAATGATTTACACGGTCATTTCGCCGCTCTTCCGCGATGCAGCAGCCCCGAGCACGCTTCATCCGATCCGGCGAGGTGCTTCGCAACCCGCATGGGCGACTTCGGAGAATCCGATGCTACACATTGCGACCATCGGCCGGGGTCATCGTGAGGCTATTCAGAAACGGATTTCCCAGACCTAGACTTGTGCTGTTTCGGGATTCGAATAGCTACCGATATGTTCCCGATGCTGAGCCTTCCTCCGATCCGCCGGTC
>CAVXPE010000024.1:0-169833 GCA_963763545.1 Bryobacterales bacterium | reverse complement strand
CGCATCGCCTTCGCCGGTACGGTTACGAGCGATTTTCTTTTTCCCGCGTTGCGGGCCTACCTTTTCGCCGACGGGCTCTCGCCGGAGATCTGGAACGCTCCCTTCGGCCAGTATCAACAGGTGATTCTCGCCGACGATCCCGCGCTGCGTGAGTTCAAGCCCGATCTCGTCGTCTTCGCCGCCGATTGGCGCAGCGCCGCGCAGGCGAGTTCGGCCGCCGCTCACGTTAATGCGATGGCATCGCTGTGGTCGATCTGTCGCGAGCGCTACGGCGCGGCGGCGATTCAGTGGAACTACGAGGTTCCAGCGCTTGACCCAATGGGGCGCTTGGGACGGGTCCATCCCGCGGCGCGCAACCATCGGCTGTGCGCGATCAACGAGGAACTCTGGCAGGCCGAGCGCGCGAAACGGGGGGCGTTCATTCTGGACATCGACGGAATTGCCTCGGAGTTCGGTAAATCGCGTTGGGAAGATGCCACCGCCTGGGAGATTTCGCGACAGTATCCGTCGGCCGTCGCCATTCCACTGCTGGCTCGCCACCTTACAGCGCTGATTCGCGGTATCCGCGGCCTCTCGTCGAAGTGCCTGGTGCTCGATCTCGACAACACACTCTGGGGCGGCGTGATCGGCGACGATGGACTCGAAGGAATTCAACTCGGCGGCACGGGTTCCGGCGCCGCCTACCGGCTATTCCAGGAATATATTCGCGACCTGAACCACCGCGGCGTGCTGCTCGCGGTCTGTTCGAAGAACGATCCGGCGAACGCTTTGCTGCCGTTCCAGCGCCATCCCGAAATGGTGCTGAAGGAAAGCGATATCGCCGTCTTCCGCGCCAATTGGGAGCCGAAGGAAGTGAACCTGCGCGTTATCGCCGCGGCCATCAATGTTGGAACGGACGCTCTGGTTTTTGTGGACGATAACCCAGCCGAGCGGGCGCGTATCCGCCAGACGATGCCCGAAGTGGAAGTGATCGAGCTGCCCGCGAGCCCAACGGGATTCCGCCAGGCGGTGCATGACGCGCTCCGCTTTGAGGCGACCTCTATCACCGAAGAGGATCTCTTGCGCAACCAATCGATTCGCGCCAACACGCAGCGCGACGAACTGGCGGCCGCCGCGTCTACTAACGAGGCCTATTTGCGAGGCCTCGGCATGCGCGTAATCGTGGAACGGTTCAACCTTGTGAATCTTCCGCGCATCGTGCAACTGATCAACAAGACCAACCAGTTCAACCTGACGGGTCGTCGCACTGACGAGGCGGAAGTCAAAGGGTGGATGGAGCGCGATAACTTCTACAGCCAGACTTTGCGCCTCTCCGATCGATTCGGCGATTTCGGTCTTACCGGCATCCTCTTTGGCTTCGTCGAACACGGGACCCTCAAAGTCCGCAACTGGCTGATGAGTTGCCGCATCCTGGGGCGGGGAATCGAAGAGTGCATGTTAGCGAATGCAATTCGCTACGCGCGCGCGGCGGGAGTAGCCGCAATCGAGGCCGAATACGTGCCCACGACGAAGAACGGCATGGTTGCCGGCTTATATCCGCGGCTCGGATTCGACGCGACGGAGGAGCGCGAGGGCGGCGCCGTACGTTACCGGCTGGATCTGGCAAGCGCTGCTGCGTCTTCCGCGGAAGGTCGTGGCCTTCTTGCCGCTCAATCCGAGCCAACGCCGGATCACGACGTCGGCATACTTAATTAAGGTCGAGTTCGAGACCTCCTGAAAACCCTGTTCGCAGAGAGGTCCCCCACTTGACTAATTCACCGTTCCACATAGAATCGAGGAGGGCCGCGATTTTATCCCTAATGGAAAATGGCCCGTTCCCTCCCCCCGCTCATAAAACCGGACGTGCCCTTTCGAGCGTCCGCCACAAACCCGTTAGGCGGCTCAATCGGTCCACCGACCCACTCCGCCGTAGGCGCCGATACATGAGGTCGCCGGTCTGGTCGCTTGCGAGGTTCGGCACTGGGTATATCTACTCAACCAAGTTCGTAGATCTACTTAGTCGGACACGTCGCTGGCCGAAGTTGGCAAGCGGGTGGGAAACGATATCTCGTGATATCGGTAGTTACTTAGCGGCTGCTGCGATCTCAAACACAGAAAAAATGACTGCGTGGGGATTGGTCACTGCAAGGAATATGGTCGAGAGATTCAGAAGGTTAGTCCCTTTCTGACTGTAAAAAGCTTAAATTCGTATGATTGACAAACGGCCAGTTAGTGTATACTACCAGCGACCTTAGAAGTGAACTCCGAGTCCCGGGTTATTGGATTTAAGTTTCCTGGAGATTACATGAGACGCTCTTCGTTTGCCATCGCGGCTGCCCTGTTAATCGGCGGCGCGATCTGTGCTCCGGCGCAAAGTACACGCGTTGGCCGGGCCATCACGCCACCTTCGACTATTCCGGGTCCTACGGATGCCGGCCAGAGGGCTAACACCAACATCGAAATAATATCGGGAGAATTTGGCGGAACGCCTCAAACTGCGGGTCCTCCGTTCCCCGGATTTCTCTACGAGACTCCGGCGTCGTTAGCCTGCATCTACAATCTGGTCAATTCCGCATGGATTCCGCAGTGCAATCCGAACGCGTCGCTTCCGAATGCGACCGGCGGCTCAAGAGCGATTGCCGTTGTGGACGCTTATGACAACCCCAACGCCGCTACGGATCTACAGGCCTTTTCGACTCAGTTTGGGCTTCCGGCAATCACCCCAAGCAGTTTCCAGGTCGTGTATGCGCCGCATGGCGTTTCCCCACCCGGATCGTGCACCGGTCCGGCGACGAAACCGGTGACCGACCCAACGGGAGGATGGGAAGTCGAGGAATCCCTCGATGTCCAGTACGCTCATGGCATGGCCCCTGCCGCCACACTCTATCTGGTGGAAGCGCAAACCAATTCGTTATTGGACTTGTTTTGCGCCGTGTCGGTGGCCAATAGTCTAGTGGCATCAGCGAGCGGCGGTGAAGTTTCGATGAGCTGGGGCACCGGCGAGTTTTCGGGGGAAACGTCGGTGGACTCGGTTTTCACAACCCCAGGCGTCGTCTACTTTGCCTCCACGGGGGATTCGGCTGGCGTCGAATATCCCTCTTCTTCGCCCAATGTTGTTGCTGTTGGCGGTACAAGCCTCAGCAGGGATCGCGTCTCAGGTAACTTTCTCGGAGAGAATGTCTGGCAAAACACCGGCGGCGGCCCGAGCGCTTTTGAAGCGACCCCAGGCTACCAGGCCGGCATCGTACCCAGGCGCAGCACCCCCGACGTTGCCGCCGTCGCCAATCCCAATACCGGCGTCTGGGTTCTGGACAATTTCATGCCGCCTTCCGGATGCGGCGCGCAATGTTGGTACATCGTCGGCGGCACCAGTCTTTCCTCGCCACTGTGGGCCGGCATCGTGAATGCCTCAAATACCTTCGCGGCTTCCAGCAACGCAGAACTATACCAGCTATACGGGGCCAATCCGGCGTTTCTCACCGATATCACCCTCGGTTCGTGCGGGGTGTATATAGGATATTTTGCAACGCCGGGATGGGATTACTGCAGCGGGAACGGCAGCCCCAAGGGGTATATGCGGCCGGCGCGGTGATCCGCCAGGGCAGCGCGGTGGGGGCATCGGCTTCCGCGCCCAAGCTTCGCGTCATCCCGCGTCCGATTGAGTTGTCCGGCACGGGGTGACGCGTGTTTCCAGGAGTTCCGAGGTCTGAAAGATGTGTTGCAAATCTCGTTTACGCGCTGCTAATTTTCCGGCCAACCTATGTTCGCGACGACGTATGGCGAGTGGAGCGCGCGCTGGTGGCAGTGGTTTTACATGCTCCGGGCGATTGCGATTCATCCCACTTTTAACTGAACCTTGATCGAAGATTGGGCTCGACTCGGCGGGCGGTGCGGGTAAAGAGTGCGCGGCCCCTACTTCCCCCGGCTCAGCCCCAGCGCGCGAATCCGCTTATGCAGATTGGTCCGCTCCATGCCCAAGCGCCCGCGCCGCGCCCGACACGTTCCAGTTCGATTCCTCCAGCGCCCGCAGGATGTGCTCGCGCTCGGCCGATTCGCGCGCTTCCTGAATGGTCGATTTCGGGCCCGCTCTCGCGCTGCACGCGAATCTCCACCGGAATCGCTTCGCGCGTCAGCCGCTCGCCCGGCGTCAGAATCGCCATGCGCTCGATCACGTTGCGCAGCTCGCGCGCGTTGCCCGGCCAGGCGTAGCTTTCGAGCATCGGAAACACCGTCTCGTCCAGCTTCTTCGGCTTGAAGTTATTGCGCGCGCAGAAATCCTCCAGGAAATACTCCGCCAGCAGGCGGATATCGTGCGGCCGCTCGCGCAGCGCCGGCACGCGGATCGGCACCACGCTCAGGCGGTAGTACAGATCCTCGCGAAACTTCTCCTGCGTCACCATCGCCGCCAAGATCGCGGTTGGTGGCCGAAATCACGCGCACGCTCACGCGGATGATCTGCTCGCCGCCCACGCGGTGAAACTCGCCCTCCTGCAAGACGCGCAGCAGCTTGGCCTGCGAGGCGCCGTGCAGATCGCCCACTTCGTCCAGGAAGATGGTGCCGCCGTCGGCCAGTTCGAACTTGCCGCGGCGCGAGGCGGTGGCGCCGGTGAACGAACCCTTTCTCGTGCCCGAACAGCTCGGTCTCGATCAGCTCGGTCGGAATGGCCGCGCAATTCACCTTCACGAACGGGCCCGCAGGCAAACGGGCTCGAAGCGTGAATGTGCGCCGCCAGCAGCTCCTTGCCGGTGCCCGATTCGCCGATCAGCAGCACGCGCGCATCCGACCGCGCCGCCATGGACGCCTGCTCGACGGCGCGCTGCCACGCCGGGCTGCGTCCGATCATCTTCGGCGCGTTCCGCTGCCCACCAGCTCGCGCAACCGCTCGTTCTCCTGACGCAAGGTGACATGCTCCATGGCGTTCTTCACGGCCAGCAGCACGCGGTCGCGGCTCAGCGGCTTTTCCAGAAAATCGAAGGCGCCGGCGCGCGTGGCTTCCACCGCGTCGGCGATGGTGCCGTGCCCGGAGATCATGATGGCCGGCGACCCGCCGCGCCGTTCTGCTTGACGGCGCGCAGCAGGTCGATGCCGTTGCCGTCCGGCAGTTTCATGTCGAACAGGTAGGCGTCGGCACGCGTGCGCGGCCGGGATGCTTGCCGAATTCCGCCACCGATCTTGCACACGTTCACGCCGTACCCTTCGCGCTCCAGAATCATGCGCAGGGAGCGGCCGATATTCTCTTCGTCATCCACGATCAGAACGCGTTTGGATGCCATTGGTCGCCACTGGGCAGCAGCACGCGGAATCCTGCGCCGCCCAATTCTCCTTTCACCACCACGATGTCCCCGCCCGACAGCAGCGCGCTTTTGCGCGCGATGGAAAGCCCCAGCCCCATGCCGCGCTTCTTGAACGAAATCGTCGGCTGAAAGAGCGATGCGCGCGCCTGCTCGCTCAAGCCCGGACCCGAATCGTGTACTTCGATCGCCACGCGCGCCGTTCTCACGCGCAGTGCGAGCCCAGAATTCGCCCGCCTTCGCCCGCCGCTTCGGCGGCGTTCTCCAGCAGGTTGGTGAGAATGCCCTTGACCAGGTCCTGATCGGCGAAGGCCGCGGCGATGCGCTCGTCCAGCCGGCACTCGTAGGCCACTTCGGGATGCGCGGTCTTGAGAAACGCGACGCGCTCCTGCGAGCAGCGCATTCACGTCCACCGTCGCGGGCGCACCGGCGGCTCGGCGGCGAATTGCGAAAAGGCGCGCATGCGGCGCTCCAGCGTTTCGATCTCGTCCACCACGATCTGCGTGGCCTGCTCCATGAAGCCGCGGTCGGCGTCGCTCGTAGCGCGCGATCATCTCTTCCACCGTGAGGCGGATGGGCGTAAGCGAGTTCTTCACCTCGTGCGCCATCTTGCGCGCCAGAGAGCTGCACGCCCTCGAGTTGGCGCAGGTGACCAGGCGCTCGGTGGTGGCCTGCAGCTGTTGCGGCCATGTCGTTGAAGGCCTGGATGGCGCGGCCGACTTCGTCGTCGCGTGCTGGCGGGGACGCGCGCGTTCAGATCGCCCGCCGCCACGCTTGCGTCAAGTCCCGCGGTCAGGCTTTGGATGGGGCGGCTGATGCGATGCGCCAGATAGACCAGCACGGCCAGCGAGATCAACCAGAACGACGCGGCCAACAAAATGTAAGTCAGCAGCACATCCGCGATGCAGGTCGCGCTCCTTGACGGCTTCCGCAAGGGCGCCCGCATCGCGGATCTCGCGCGCCAGCCGGTCCATGGCGACATCGCCGAGGCTGCATCGAATATACCCAGACTGTCGGCGCCGCGCCGCACCAGATATTCCAGGCGGTCGCCTTCGTGTCCCGCGGTAGCGAATTTCTCCGCCTGCGCCGCTCTCCGCGAACTCTCGACCTCCGTCCGGCCAGCGCAGCGCGCTCGGCTTCGGTGAACTTTTGCGGCGTCAATTGGCCCGCTCCGCGTTCTCTGCCGGTCTTGGCGCTGTGCATAGAACTCGCGCCCGGTGCGGCCCAGCGAACGAGCCAGCGTGTCTTTAGCTGATTTACGGCCGTGGAATTCAGATTCCATTTGAGCAGCGTGGTGGTGACCCAGATGGTGGCGCCGAAGGGAGCCAGGGTCGCCGCCAGGAAGACCAGGATGAGTCTGTTGCGAAGCCGGTTCACCCGCGGTCGCGCCGGCCGGCCGGAAAGCCGCGGCAGTTCGATCAACCGCAGCCAGCCCGTCTCCAGGGTCCACGCTCTTCGCCTGCTCCGGCTCTGCGGCTGAATATCTCGATCATGCTCTCAGGCTGATGCCCATTCGCCCATCACGCGGCGACAGATCCCGCCGCCGCACGCTGCGCAATTCGAAGCGCATGCGGAACGGTTTGTCCGGGATCCAGATCCCGACGCGCTGATCGCCAGGTTCTCCAAACACCATGCCTCCGCCTTCGCCGCGGAAAGACCCTCCTGCGAGCGAGCAGCCGAACCCGGAATCGCGACCGTGAATTTCTCTTCCCAAATGGAGTAGCTCACTACCAGGCGGGCGTGCGCCTGCCGCACTATCGCTGTCACGTCTGCTCGCCGAAGATCGTCAATTGCGAAATAAATGCCTGCGTATCGGCGGAATCGCGCAGCCGCGTCACGCACCTTACGCGTAAGGAAATGCAAGCTCGGCGCCACTGGATAAAGATTGTCGCCGTCGTACGTTACCGAAAAATTCGGTCGCGCCGCGGGCGCGGAACAGAGGAACAGCCAAGCCGGCCAGAAGCCAGCTACGCCGGCTCGTTCCTCTCGTCTCGCGCCGTCTTGGTCAAAAAATCAGCCGTCAAAAAATATGCCAGTCAATAATTCATGCCAACCATCAGGACCGGGTCGACCTGGCCTTCCTTCAAAGGAAAAGCGACGGCGATGGTAAACGGCCCTTCGCGCAATGCCTGCACTCCGACCGAATTACCGCGCTACCACGGCTTCGCCGCCATCCCAAATCGCGCCCGTATCGTAGAACGCCTGAAAAGCACCGTACCGGTACTCGACGGAATTGTGCAGCATTCGGTTTCCGCCAAGGGGTCCAACTCGTACTTGTTCCAGCCGCGCAAAGTACTGCTATTACCAAGACTGAAACGTTCGTAAAGCGGGCGCCTCGCCGGTGATGATGCCCGCCATTGCGTCGTCGATCACCGTTTGCTTGCCGCGCGTCCAAGTATAGCGAAATTCGAAGTGGTGGCGGTTGTAGGCGAAGTCGCTCGCCAGAGCGCGCGCGCCGGCAGCGCAGATCGTAGCCGGCGTCGAAATCCTGCTCGATCGTTCGTCGTCCTCCATGCGGTGATGGAAGCGGGCGGCGGCAATGAAGGCGTTGGCGGCTTCCATGCGCGGCGCGGGGCCCATCGTCCTGCATTTGCTCGAAACTGGTCCCGAAGCTGACCGTCAACGGGCCGCGCCATTTGATCACGTTACCACCGGCTCAAATTTTTCGCGCGTCCGGTAAAGACCGCGCTGGATCGGCGGCCCGGGTCTGATCGTTCCAGATATCGTGGAAGGTATCGAATTCGAAGCGGAAGCCGCACGCGGTCACTGAACCAGGCGCGGTGTTTTCGTAGCGCGCCTCGAAACCCGTGTAGCGCTCCAGCAATTCGTCGCCGTCGCTCGCGAAACCGGCTGTGAATGCATTGTGATTGACGGTCGCGGTCGCCTCTCGCTACGCCGTTCCATCCTTGATTGGAGCTGTACGCAAACTTGGGAACGGAGAGATCGAAGCGCGCGGGCCGCAGTTCGATTTCGAAGACCACCTGCACCGTATCCGGCGCCTTTCCGCGCAGCACATGCCTGTCCACCGTGCGGGCGTGAAATTCCTTGCGCAAGACGCCGGGCCAGATCGTCCAGTGCGGCCGGGTTCAATTTTTGGCCGATCAGGGCCGGCGAATCCTTCCTCAAGGCGAGCTGATATGGGAATCGCGATCGGAAACCAGATCGGTGGTCCAACCATCGCCCGCCACCTGGATATCTTCCACGGTATAGCGGGTATTGACGTTGAACTCGGAGTCTTGGGTTCCGGCCAAGAGCGGGAGCCCGCCACCAACAGGAGCTCACCCAGACATATTTCATGGGCAGCCAAATAGCACGCCGCATGCCAGCAATGCATAGCTTGAAACAAAAGGGATGGGAGCCGAAGCCAATGTGACTCGCGGTCACAGGTGTGTACGAGTACAGGAATTTCAGCGCCGGGAATAAGCCCGCGAGCCGGCGTGGGCAGGCGGGGACTACAGAACCTTGGCCAGTTCGGTGGCAAAAGCGCTACGGGGCGACGGCTCCCTGTCTCTTCCCGCCGCGTTTTCTGCGGTCGGCGGCTGCGGGGCGGACGAAGACCATTGGGAGGGGCCGCTGCTGCCTTGCGGAACAAGCTGCGGGCTGCGGAGTCTTGCCATCCTTGCCTTTGGGAGGCTGGGCTGGGTTGGCGCGCAGAAGCCGATCTTCCAGAGGGGCGCGGTCAAAGCGTCTGATGATGGCGGCCATCTCATCGGCAGTGGGCGCTTCGACGAATGCGAAGCCTTTGGATTCTTGCGTCTCGTGGTTGCGGATTACTTTTACGGCATCGGCGACGAGGTCTTCGGCGGCGAGCCATTGCTTGATATCATCGGCAGTGACCCACGCGGGCAGGTTGCCAAGAAATACGGTAAAGCCCATTCAGTTGATTTTTTAACTCCGTTGGTTGGATTTCGGGCGGCGCAAGGAAGGATTCCGATCGCTCCAATCGATGGTAGCAAAGAGTTTGGCGGCATTGCAAACGGAATTGTTTTTATGGCGTTTTCGGGACTACTTATTTTCCGGACTGGCCTCAAGATAAGGCACGATCGCTTCCGCCTGAGGGGTTGAGGGGCTGCGATTTCTGAAGCCTGCCGACGGCCTACAAGTGGTATATGATCGAAGGCGCTTATGATTTTACGAGTTTTGTTCGCGATTTTGTTCACCTCCGCCGCTTTTTCCCAGCCGGCGCCGAATTCGCAGCCCAATCCGTATCGCACGATCGAGAACTACTTCCAGCTACCCGAGGGCCGGACGATGGGCTCCACCAGCGCCATCGATATCGACCGCGCGGGCAACATCTGGGTAGTGGACCGTTGCGGGGCGAACACGTGTGTCAACAGCACGCTCGCCCCGATTATGAAGTTCGATTCCTCCGGCAAACTCCTCGCCAGCTTTGGCGCGGGAATGTTCGTCTTTCCGCATGGCATCACTATCGACCGCGATGGCAACGCCTGGGTTAGCGACGGACGGGGGCGAAACGGCAAGGGTCACCAGGTGTTCAAATTCAGTCCTGATGGAAAGGTTCTGATGACGCTTGGGAAGGCCGGTGAAGCGGGCGACGGACCCGACACGTTTAATCAACCCTCGGCCGTGGCGATCGGTCGGAACGGCGATATTTTCGTGGCGGATGGCCATGGCGGCTAATACCAACGCGCGAATCGTCAAATTCACCAAGGACGGAAAGTTCATCAAGACGTGGGGCAAGAAGGGTACGGGACCGGGCGAGTTCGACGCGCCGCATGCGTCTGGCGTTCGATTCTAAGGGCCGCCTCTTCGTCGCCGACCGCGGCAACAGCCGGATACAGATCTTCGATCAGGACGGCGCCTTCATCGATCAGTGGACGCAGTTCAGCCGGCCTAGCGGGCTGTACATCGATCGCAACGACGTGATGTACGTCTCCGATTCCGAATCGCGCGAGAAGGCTGGGTATGGCAACCATCCCGGATGGAAGCGCGGCATCCGCGTGGGCAGCGCGAAGGATGGCTCGGTGGCTGCGTTCATTCCGAACCCCGATCCTAATCCGAGACGCCACCGCCACTAGCGGCGCGGAAGGTGTGATAGCGGACGCATCGGGCGCAATTTACGGGGCGGAAGTGGGCGAGAAGGATGTGAAGAAGTACGTGAAGAAGTGAGGGTAGCGGCGCCGCTACGCCACCAACTGAAGGATGAAGCGTTCCATTACGATGCGATCATCGGGGCGGGCATCGCGCAGGCCGCGATCGGCTTCGTAGATCAGGCGCAGGGCGCGTTCGAGCTGCGGCTTGGTGAACTTCGTCGCCGTCTGTGAAATCTGGTCGGCGCGAGATCCCCACATGGCAATGCCCAGGCGCGTGAAGTGCGATTGAACCTGGCCGCCGCTCTTGAGGCCCGCTTCGCGCGCGGCTAGCGCCAGGCGGAACTGAGTAGAGAGAAACGCCAGCGCTAGCGGAAGATATTCGCCCTCGCGGGTAAGCGTATCGAGTGCTTCCAGCGCGCGAGCCCGGTCGCGCTTGCCCAGCGCGTTCACCAGGACGAAGATCGTTGTGGCGCGGGCATCTGGCACCAGCGCGGAAATGTCGTCCACGGTGACTTCGCGATTTCCGGCGTAGAGCGCCAGCTTTTCGATCTCGACGGCGATGCGGGCGATATCGGCGCCCATGGCTTCTACGAGCAGATCGAGGGCGTCGTTACCGATCCGGAATCCGGCGCGCTGCGCCAGCGCTTCAGCCTCGCGGCGCGCTTCGTGGCTGGCGAAGCGGCGCAGTTCGATCACGTCCGGAATGGCGGCGTAGAACTTGCGGACGCGGTCCTGCTTGCGCTTGTCGTCGCCTTCGAAATCGAAGCGGATGGCTTCGAAGACGAGCGCGACTCCGGGCGTGGGATCCTTCATGTAGGCTGCTAAGCGGCGTTGCATCGCCGGCAGGGCCATCGCCTTCATCGTCTTCGGCCGCGGCCGCTTTGCCCCTCGGTAACGCGGCTTCGGCGTTGACCACCCAGATCAAGCGCTCGGAGGCGAAGAGGGAAAGCGATCGCGCGTCGTCGAGCGCTTCGGCCAGCGAGATCTCCGTGAGATCGTGCTGGGTCGCCGAGCCTTCGGGAAATGCGGCCATCAGCGCTTCTTTTAGACGGCGGCGCTCGTAGGCTTCGGGGCCTAATAGGAGGGTCGCTGCGGGCGGGGCGCCTTTTTTGAGGCGCGCGATGAGTTGGGCGGCGGTCACCTAGAATTTCTCCAGGATCGCCGAGACAATGGTGCGCGAGGCGTCGCGCGCTACGCGCTCCATGGCGGTGCCGCTTTCGTCAAAATAGGTTTGCGGATCGGCGGCGATTTCGTAGCGCTCGCGGCATTCGAGCCGGGGCTGCGTGAATAGCACTTTGCCCGTGGCGCGCTCGGTCAGCGTGACCTGAACCGTGACGACTACCTCGACGCCCGTGGCGCGTCCGCTCTGGTATCGAAAATGATGGGGAAGGCGCTCCAACTGGCGAGCGTGCCATTGAGGACCGCGTCCGCCTGCTTCGGATCGGCAACGATGGTGTACTTGGTGCGCGTGTGAAATTCGCGCGTGACGCCTTCCGGAAGCAGGCGCGCCAGCTTGGGGCGGAGCGTGCCGTTGCCGAAGGCGGGGATGGCGATGGTGTGGATGGTCTTCGGCATCCACTGCGTGTTGTTGCCCACGTGATAGCCGCAAGCGGAGGTAAATGCGGCCAGGACGGCTAAGAATGCGACCGGCGGCTTGGTCCGTTGGCCACCGATTGACACGGATGTCATACGAGTTGCCTCGCGACCATCACGGCGTTTTCGGCGGCCAGACGCACATTGTCGGCAGCGAGCCAGAACCAGACGGCCTCGGGATCGTTGCGGTCCGGGGAAATGGCGCCGACGGCAATGCCGCTCTGGCCGGCTTGTCCGACATTGTTCGGCGGATCGAACTCTTCCGACAGCACCTCGATAGCTTCGAATGCCAAGCCGCTTTCGATGGCTTCGATGCCGGGATTGCCTTCGAATTCCACCCATGCGGAGAAGCTATACCCGTGAAATACGGGGGCTTGCGCGACGCGGAGCGAGGGCATGGGCGCGCCTTCTCCGTCGCCTTCGCAGCGCGAGCAGCGTCGCGAGGTGTCGCTCGATGCGGAGTTCAGTCTCTTCGAGCGTGACCGGCGCTTCGGTTCCGTATTTGGCGAGCATGGCGAAGCTCGATTGCGTATCGAAGACCGCCTGCGGCAGGGGTTTGAACGAAAGCAGACTGACGGTCTGCTGCTGCAACTCTTCGACTGCCGCCTTGCCGTGCTCGCTGGCGGGGGCGAAGATCTGGATCACAGAACGGCGGATGGGGTCGTGCGCGTGCAATCGGCGGATGAAAAGCGCGAGCGCAATTGCGGCGGGATGCGCGATGACGTGAACGGCAGCGGCATCCGGATCGAGCGCTTCCGGCGGTTCCAGCATTGGCGCGCGCAGCCGCGCATCGGGTCGCTCTTCGGCGGCGAAGGTGAGGTCGATGATAGCGAAGTCCGGCGCTTCGCCCGCCAGTTCCAGGGCTTTACGGCTGGAGGCGGCCGACCCAGCGAGGAAGACTGCGCGCGCATCGGAGAGCGCATCCTCGTTGAGGGCCTCGATTACGGCGGGCTCATCGCCCAGGCGCGTGAGCGCGCCTTCCTGATCTTCATCCTCGGCGATGAGGCGCAGGGGGAGCGTGGGTTCGGCGTTGGCGGCGAGATCGCGGATCTCGCGCCCCAGCAGCGAATCGCTGCCCATGAGCGCCACGCGCGGATGATAGAGAGGCCTAACCAATTTGCCGCTCCGGCGTGGGCGCTGGATGCGCGTGCTTCAGACGCCGGCGAATAACGCCGCCGATGCGGATGGCAATTCCGCTGCCGACATATGCAATCGACATCGCCAACAACAGGTATTGCGCGTGCATCCACATGCCGTAAATGAACCCTCCGAGCAAAATAAGCAGCAGCGGCGTGTAAGGCTTCGAAAGGCTGATGTCCTTGAAACTGTAATAGCGCCACGTGCTGACCATGAGGAAGCCGAGCAGCAGCAGCAGGGCCAGCCACGCGGCCGAGAGCGGCCACCACGTTACTGGCTCGCCGTTCGATGCGAATACGATGGACGCGACCATTGCGGCGGCCGCGGGGATCGGCAGGCCGACGAAATACTTGCGGTCGGGCCGGCCCGGATTCTTCGGGATGGGGTTCTTCTGGACGTTGAAGCGCGCCAGGCGCACGGCGCCGCAGAGCAGAAACAGAAATGAGATGAAATAGCCCGCATCGTGAAGCTCGCGCGATATGCCCGCGTCGACGACGGCGACGAATTGAATGCCCCAGGCGTATGCCAGCACCGCGGGCGCGATGCCGAAGCTGATGACGTCGGCGAGCGAATCCATCTCGCGGCCGAAATCGCTGGTGGTATTGGTCATGCGCGCGATGCGGCCATCGAGGCCGTCGAGAAACACGGCGGCGCCGATGGCCTGCGCGGCTACGCGGAAATGATCGTCGGCGCCGGGGACGCCCGCAGGAGGCCAGCAGCGCCCCGGAAATGCGCGCAGAATGGCGAAGTATCCGAGGAAGATGTTGCCCGCGGTGAACAGCGTGGGCAGCGCGTAGGCGGCGCGGCGCGGGCGGCGCTCGGGGGATTTCGGATCGACCAGCCGGTCCTTAAGACTCATGCGATCCTCCAGTGGCCGCAGGCAAACGCCGCGCGATTACGCTCGAGCCGGCCGAGACGCGCATGCCGGGATGCACTACGATTTCCCATTCCGGTCCGAACAGGACGTCGACGCGCGAGCCGAACTTGATCAGGCCGACGCGCTCGCCCGGGCCACATGGTCGCCGGGTTTCTTGCGGAAGACGATGCGGCGCGCGATCAATCCGGCGATCTGTTTGAAGACCACGGTAGTTCCATCGCCTTGGACGGTGACGACGTTCTGCTCGTTTTGATCGGAACAGACTTCGCGGCTGGCCACGTGAAATTTGCCTTCCTGGTATTGCACTTTCGCGATGGCGCCGGCGATGGGCGCGCGGTTAACGTGTACGTCGAAAATGTTGAGGAAGATGCTGATGCGGTTGAGTGCGGGGCCTTCCGGCGTTTTCCCGCACGGCGACGACCTTGCCATCGGCGGGCGAAACGGCGACATCACCGGCGGGGATGGCGCGCTCGGGGTCGCGGAAGAAGTAGAGGCAGAAGGCGGCCAGAATCCAAAGCGGCGCAGCAAACCATGGGCCTGGCCGCCCAAGTCACCAGACCGCGCGGCGGCGGCGAGGGCGAGCGCGTAGTAGATTCCATCGAGAACTATCACTGACAACTTCATTTTCACATAGGGGTCTGGAACCTGTGTGGTTTGAGCCTTTCCGGCTTTTTGACCGCCGGGGCCATTGCAAATTTTCTCGCCGCCGATCTCTTCGTATTTCGCCGCCCGATGTGGCATCATCGATGAAACGTGCAGGCCCGCGAGTTCCCAACAATCCGCCCTTCGCAAGGAACTCGGCCTGCGCGATCTCGTCCTCGCCCAGGTACTCTGCGTCGTCGGCTCCACCTGGGTCGGCGTCGCCGCGAAATTGGGACGCTCCGAAGCCGTCTTCTGGCTCGGCGCCATGGCGCTGTTTTATCTTCCGCTCGCCGCCGTCGTAATCTATCTCAACCGCCTGATGCCGCTCGAAGGCGGGTTGTATCAGTGGGCCAAGCAGGGCTTCGGCGAAATGGCGGGCTTCCTCACCGCGTGGAACCTGTGGGTTTACGCCATTGTCAGCACGGGCGCCATCGTCTTCGTCATTCCCACCGATCTCTATTACATGCTTGGCCCATCCGCCGCATGGATTCCCGCCAGCAAGCTTGCCACGCTCGCTCTCACAGGCGCGGTGATGGCCGCCATCGCGCTGGTGGCGATTCACGGACTCGATATCGGCAAGTGGCTGCATAACATCGGCAGCATCCTCATCCTCGCGGCTTACGCGATCCTGCTGGCGCTGCCCATTTGGGCTTTGCTCCGCGGACGCATCACCCATTACGAGCCCGTCCCATGGCAGATGCCTAAGCTCGATTGGTTCGGCATCGCGATCTTCGGACAGATGACCGTGGGCGCGCTCAGCGGCTTCGAGTACGTGGCGATCCTGGCCGGCGAAACCCGCAGCGCGGCGCGCACCATCGGGCAATCGGTGATGATCTCCGCGCCGATCATCTGCCTCATGTTCATCCTTGGCACCAGTTCCGTGCTCACCTTCCTTGGCGGACAGCCGATCAATGTGATCGGACCCATCCCGCAGACCCTGCGCGCGGCCGCCGGAAATTCGCGCGCTGGCCAACCAGGCCGTGCCGTTCGCCATCGCGCTATTGATAGCCCGCGCCATCGCCGCCGCGAGCCTGCTGCTGACGGGACTAACGCGGCTTCCGATGACCGCGGGCTGGGATCACCTCTTGCCCGCCTGGTTCGCCCGCCTGGACCCAAGCCGGCGCACGCCGGTCAATTCGATCCTGTTCGTCACCGCCGTCGTCATGGCGGTGATTCTCCTCAGCATGCTGGGCGTGCGCGAGCAGGAGGCCAGCCAACTGCTGACCAACGCATCCATCGTTCACTACGCCATCGCCTATGTAGCGCTCTTTGCCATCCCTGTATTCGGCAACCGGCGCCTGCGCGCGGCGCTGCCCGGGTGGCTGAAGATCGCCGCCGCCGCGGGAATGGGCGCGAGCGTCATTTCGCTCTTCATCGCAGTCTACCCAGTAGTGGATGTCGTGAGCCGGATGGCTTATGCGGCTAAGATTTCGAGCGTGGTATTGGTGACCAACATCGCCGGCGTCGCGCTATATCGCGCGGGCAAGCGCGCGCTTGCATCCGCCAACCGCATTTGAGAGAATACCGGACGCAGTTTGATACGTGTTGTTTGGACGCGCCTCGTAAGTTTCTAGCAAGCCCCGAAAGTCCGCTTTCCTTGTCTGGGAGTCCCAAGAGCACGACGAACAATTTCAGGAGATAGAGTAGTGAAGGAAAAAGGCACAGTAAAGTGGTTTAACGCCGCCAAAGGCTATGGATTTATCCAGCGGTCGAGCGGCGATGACGTGTTCGTTCACTTTTCAGCCATCCAGGCGAACGGCTACCGTTCGCTCGATGAGGGCGCGGAGGTGGAATTCGAGGTGAAGCAAGGCCCCAAAGGCCTGCAAGCGGAGAACGTGAACAGGATATAGAAGACTTTCAAGACCCGACGAAAAGAGGGCCCCTCGCGGGCCCTCTTTTCATTTGTGGGCCTCTTACTTCTGCTCCGCCGCCGTTACCCGCGCCTGCGCCAGTTCCGATTCCGCCAGCGCCACCGCCGGGTCGGTCGCGGCCGCGGGATCGTTGAGCGTCAGGCGCTCGGTCGCAGTCTTCAATGCGTGCGCGCCTTTTCCAAATCGATCTCCTCGGCGAACTCGGCCAGATCCGCCAGCACGCGGATGTGATCGGGCAGCACCTCCACGAAGCCGCGATGAATCGCCATGGCCTTGCGCGCTCCGGACTGCGGTCGCGTAGCTCAGCACGCCGCTCCCCAGCAGGCTGAGCAGCGGCGCGTGGCCAGGCAGCACGCCGATGTAGCCGTCCTTGGCGGGAATCTGCGCTTCCGTCACCGCCTCTTTCACCAGCTGGCGCTCGGGCGTGACCACTTCGAGTTCGATGCGTTTCCGCCATGGCTCACTTACCAGCCAATTCCTTGGCCTTCTCCTGCACTTCTTCGATGGTGCCCTGCATGTAGAACGCCTGCTCCGGGAATGTCGTCGTGCTTGCCTTCGCAGATCTCGCGGAAGCCCTTGATGGTGTCTGCCAGCTTCACGTACTTGCCCGGGAATGCCGGTGAACTGCTCGGCCACGTGGAACGGCTGCGAGAGGAAGCGCTGGATCTTGCGCGCGCGCGAGACGGTCAGCTTGTCCTCGTCGGAAAGCTCGTCGATGCCCAGAATGGCGATGATGTCCTGCAGGTCCTTGTAGCGCTGCAGAACGTCCTTCACCAACTGCGCCGTATCGTAATGATCGTTGCCGATGATGCGCGGATCGAGAATGCGCGAAGTGGAAGCCAGCGGATCGACCGCGGGATAGATGCCCAGCGCCGCGATGTCGCGCGAGAGGTTGGTGGTGGCGTCCAGGTGCGCGAACGCGGTGGCCGGAGCGGGATCGGTGTAATCGTCGGCGGGCACGTAGATCGCCTGCACGGAGGTGATGGAGCCCTTCTTGGTCGAGGTGATGCGCTCCTGCAGTTCGCCCATTTCGGTGGCCAGGTTGGGCTGATATCCCACCGCGGAAGGCATGCGGCCCAGCAGCGCCGATACTTCCGAGCCGGCCTGCGTGAAGCGGAAAATGTTGTCGATGAAGAGCAGCACGTCCTGCCCCTCTTCGTCGCGGAAATACTCGGCCACGGTGAGGCCGGTCAGGCCGACGCGCAGACGGGCTCCGGGCGGCTCGGTCATCTGGCCGTAGATCAGCGCGCACTTGGATTTCTTGTAATCGTGCGGATCGATGACGCCGCTTTCCTGCATTTCGAGCCAGAGATCGTTGCCTTCGCGGGTGCGCTCGCCCACGCCGGCGAAGACCGAGACGCCGCCGTGCTTCATGGCGATGTTGTTGATCAGCTCCATGATGATGACGGTCTTGCCCACGCCCGCGCCGCCGAACAGGCCGATCTTGCCGCCGCGGAGATACGGCTCCAACAAGTCGATCACCTTGATGCCCGTCTCGAACATTTCAAGACGCGTCGATTGCTCTTCGAAGCACGGCGCCTGGCGATGGATCGGGTAGTGCTGTTTGGCGTTCGACCGGGCCCATCTTGTCCACCGGCTGGCCGATCACGTTGAGCACGCGGCCCAGCGTCTCCGGCCCCACCGGCACTTCCACCGGATGGCCCAGGCTGTCCGCTTTCATGCCGCGCACCAGGCCTTCGGTGGGCTGCAGCGCGATGGTGCGCACGCGGCCTTCGCCGATGTGCTGCTGCACTTCGCAAATGATATCGATCGGCTCGGGACGTCGAAGCCCTCGCTGGTCACCCGGATCGCGGTGTAAACCAGGGGAATCTGCCCTTCGGGAAATTCGCAGTCCACGGCCGGTCCGGCCACCTGGACGACTTTCCCAATTACGGTTGCGGTTGCTGTTGGCATATTTTCTCTCGTGGCGCAGGCCTCCCGGCCTGCGCGGAACCCCTACGTACTTTACTTCGCGCTCTGAAGCGCCGAAAAGACCGCCGACGATACGGGGCGCTTCCGCGCTACGACTTTCTCTTACGCTTTCAGCAGTCTGCGCAGGCCAGAGGCCTGCGCCATCTTTTATTCCGCGGCCGCGGCGCCGCTCACCACTTCGATGATCTCCTTGGTGATGCTGGCCTGGCGCACGCGGTTCATATTCAATGTCAACCTGTCGATGATGTCGCCGGCGTTGTACGTCGCCGCATCCATGGCGGTCATGCGCGCGGCATGTTCGGCCGCGGAAGATTCGAGCAGGGCGCGATAGAACTCCATCTCGACGTAGCGCGGCAGCAGGCCCTCGAGCATCTCGCCGGGCGGCTGCTCGAAAATGTAATCCACCGCGGCCTGTTCGGCCTGCACTTCCACCGGCAAGATGCGCGAGAGCGTCACTCTCTGCGTCATCACGCTCTTGAATTCGTTGTAGAGCAGGTAAACCGCGTCGACTTCGCCATCCGAAAACAATTGCATGGCGCGGCGCGCGATGGCCGCCGTTTCCTGGTAACTCGGCTTGGCTGCCAAACCAATCTGGTCGCCGGAGATCTTGGCGCTGCGCTTGCGGAAGAAATCGCGGCCTTTGCGCCCCACCAGTTCGAACGTCATTTCGGCGCCGTTGTGCTCGGCGGGGAAGCGCACCGCGGCTTTGATCAGATTGCTGTTGAACGCGCCGGCGAGACCCTTGTCGCCCGAGACCAGCGCCAGCAGAACGCGCTTTTCCGGACGCTGCGCCAGCAGCGGATTGGACGACACGCGGTCGTCGCCCGCAGCCGCGGCAGCCACGTTCGAGATCACCTTGCGCAGCGTGGCAGCGTAAGGCCGCGCGGCGATCACGCGATCCTGCGCGCGGCGCAACTTGGCCGCCGAGACCATCTTCATGGCCTTGGTGATCTGCTGGGTGTTCTTCACCGAGCGGATGCGCCGCCGGATATCGATCAAGCTAGGCATGCGCGGCTACCGGTTTATTGTCCGCCACGAAGCGGGTTTTGAACTCCTTGATCGCCCCGGTCAACTTGCGCCTTCAACGAATCGTCGAGCGCCTTCTTGTTGCGGATCTCTTCGAAGATGGTCGGGTGCGCACTTTCGATGAAGCGGTACAGCTCCTCTTCGAACTTGCGGCACTGCTCGATGGGCAGGTCGTCGAGGAACCCCTGTGTGCCGGCGAAGATGATCGCGATCTGCTTTTCGAGCGGCAGCGGCTGATATTGCCCCTGCTTCAGAATCTCCGTCAGGTGCTTTCCGCGATTGAGCTGCTGCTGCGAAGCCTTGTCGAGATCGGAGCCGAACTGCGCGAAGGCCGCCAGCGCGCGGTATTGCGCCAGATCGAGACGCATACTGCCGGCGATCGATTTCATTGCCTTGGTCTGCGCGTTGCCGCCCACGCGGCTCACCGAGATGCCGACGTTGATGGCGGGACGCTGGCCGGAGTTGAACAGGTCCGCTTCAAGGAAGATCTGGCCATCGGTAATCGAGATGACGTTGGTCGGAATGTAGGCCGAAACGTCGCCGGCCTGAGTTTCGATGAACGGCAGCGCCGTGAGCGATCCGCCGCCGTTCTCGGCGTTCAGCTTGGCCGAGCGCTCCAGCAGGCGGCTGTGCAGATAGAATACGTCGCCCGGGAACGCTTCGCGTCCCGGAGGACGGCGCAGGAGTAGCGAAATCTCTCGATACGCCGCGGCGTGCTTCGAAAGGTCGTCGTAGACGCAGAGAACGTGGCCGCTCCTGTCGCGGAAATACTCGCCGATGGCGCAGCCGGCGAAGGGAGCGAGGTACTGCATGGGCGCGGGGTCGGAAGCCGAAGCCGAAACCACGATGGTGTAATCCATCGCGCCGGCGTCTTCCAGCGTCTTCACCACCTGCGCGACCGTGGAGCGCTTCTGGCCGATGGCGACATAGATGCAAATCATGTCGCCGCCCTTTTGATTGATGATAGTGTCGAGCGCGATGGCGGTCTTGCCGGTTTGCCGGTCGCCGATGATCAACTCGCGCTGGCCGCGGCCGACGGGAATCATCGCGTCGACGGCCTTGATGCCGGTCTGCATTGGCTCTTTCACCGGCTGCCGGTCGACGACGCCGGGCGCGAGACGCTCGATGGGGTTGAAGCCGTCGTTATGAATGGCGCCTTTGCCATCGATCGGCACGCCGAGCGCGTTCACCACGCGCCCGATCATCGCCTTCGCCCACGGGCACGGACATGATGCGGCCGGTGCGCTTGACCTCGTCGCCTTCCTTGATTTCGGTGTATTCGCCCAGCAGTACCGCGCCCACCTGGTCTTCTTCCAGGTTCATGGCGATACCCGAAACGCCGTGCGGGAACTCGATCAACTCGCCCGACATAACGTTCTCCAGACCGTGCACGCGCGCGATACCATCGCCCACCGAAATGACCGATCCGGTTTCGGACACATCGATCGCCTTGCTCGTAGTTCTCGATCTCCTGGCGCAGGATGCTGGTAATTTCGTCCGCTCGAATCTGAGCCATAAATCCTTTCTAATTAGCTTTCCGCGCTCAATCGCCGTTCAAGCGATTCGAGCGAGCCGCGCACCGAGCCATCGTACAGGGTGGAACCGACCTTCGCCACTATGCCGCCGATCAGCGACCGATCCACCGCGTACGTCATGCGGATGCGCTTGCCGGTGAGTTTTTCAAGTTCAGCCGCCAGCGCAGCGCGCTCGGCCTCATTCATCTCGCTCGCCGACGCAATCTCCGCGGGTAGAACCCCTGTGCGCTCGTCGAGCGATGCCTGGAACGCGTGAACGATCTCGCCGAACGAACCCGTGCGGCGATGATCGATCAGTACGAACAGAAAATTGCGCGTAACGGGCGAGATCTTCAATACATCTACGATCCGCCCGACCACCGCCTTCTTGCGGCTGGTGGATACGGCGGGCGTTTCAAGCGCCGCCCTCAACTCCGGCGATTCCCGGAGCGCGGATTCGAACGCGCGCAACTCGGCCAGCGCGGCCTCAGGCGCAAGCGAGGAACCACGCGCCGTGACGACGTCCGCCAGGGCATTCGCGTATCGCGTGGCTACGGCAGAGAGAGTCATGGTTGTTTTTAGTTGGCCTGCGCGCGGGGGACGCGGCCGTCGAGTTCGGTTACGAAGTCGCGCACCAGCGCATCCTGCACTTCGGGCGTCATGCGGGCTTGAATCTTTTCGCTCGCCAGATGGACGGCCAGTTCGGCCGAATAGCGCTTCAATTCCAGGCGCGCCGCCTTCCCGGCGGCCGCGATCTCCTGCTCCGCGTTGCTTTGAATCCTGGCGATTTCAGCCGACGCTTTGGAGGTGGTGTGGCGTTCGAGCGACTCGAGCTCCTGTCGCGATTCGGTGCGCAAGGCAGCCAAGTCGGCTTGCAAATTGGCCAGCCGGCGGTCCACTTCGGCGGAACGCGCTTCCGCGTCCTGGCGAACCCTGGCGGCTTCTACGATCTCCCGCTGAATGCGCTCGCTACGCGATGCGAAAAACGGTCCGCCGTACTTCTTAATGAGGTATCCCAGCCCTACGGCCAGAAGGGCGAAGTTGGCCCAGAGGAGAACGGTCTCAGTGACGGGGCTGAGATCGGACGCGGTCTTTTCCGCGTGGCCCTCTTCCTGTGCGAACAAACCGGCTGCCGAAAAACATAAGGCGAGCAGCGCAACACCGATGCGCCGCTTCACGCTGCCCTCCGGCGCAGGATAGAATCTGCGATCTGATTCGCCAGGGCATCGCTATCTTTCGATAGTGACGCCTTGGCCGTTTCCGCATCCTCGGCCAGTTGCCGTTTGGCCTCGCGAATGGCTTCATCGGCTCGTTTGCGCGCTTCCGCGATTTGGCCGGCGGCGCGTTCCTGAAATTCCTTGAAGGCCTTCTCCTGCGCCTGATAAATTTCGCTGCGCGCCGCGCTGAGAGTGGCTTCGTATTCCGCCGTTTTCGCCTCCGCACGCTCCAGGCTTTGCTCTGCTAATTTGCGCGCGCCTTCGGTTGCGTCATAGCGTTGCCGCAGCACCTTTTCCAACGGCGCAAAGAACATCGACTTCAAATAAAGCGTGAGGAAAATCAGGAGCAGGAACGTAGGCAGGGCTGTCAGCAGAAGCTCGCCCAACTGGTGAACTATTTTGTCCATGAGAAAAAACAGCGGAAGAGAACGGGGGCCCTATTAACGAATCAGCGTAACATGCGGCATAGGGAGCGTCAACGGCACGGGAACGTGCTGGTTGGACCCAAAATACCTTAGGGCCTTGCGGCTTCGACTCCCACGTGACATCCCTGCGTCATCGCAACAAACGTCGGCGCGACCGGCTTGGCACTAGACATTTTCGACACCCACAGATACCTCAGAAGATCCACAAACAAACGAACTCGACTCACCTGCCCCCGCCGGGCGCCTATCGCCCCACATCTCCTGCTGTTTTCATTATACTTCACCGTTTTGCGAATCCCGGCTTAAGCTGATGATTCCATTGGCTGATTTTGTTGTGACTGGGTTTCTTGGGGACACAAATTCTCTCGCCAGCTATCGGCATAAATTTCACCGCAAGGCATCATCATTCACAGCAAACATCAATCTCCCGATTTAGATGCGATTATTGCCTTCCGAGCATACATCCATATTCATGATGCCTCTACAGGAGAGGCAACAGTGTAATCGACAACCGCGGCCGCATATTTTGATACGGCGACCGAGCCTTACGTTGACGGAGACAGAGACCACGATTTCCGTCAACGAATCGAACCAATAGGGCACAGTTCGCCGTTGGCGGCCCAGCCTTCGGCTATCAGTTTCACCCGTATCTCCACGCCATTTTGGGCGAGTCACGTAAAGCGCGCCGCAGTCCTGGGGTGTACCAGCCGGCCGGACCGGCTGTCATTTCAATGTTCCTTCGGCGCGGTTGCCTCTATTGACCCGCGGCATGCCGACGAACCGGCCGAATCTTCTGCTGCACTTCCGCCATGTATTGCGCGGCATCGGCTCGGGTTTGCAAACTGCGAACCCGTGCGATGATGGCAGGCCGCGCTTCGGGAGGAGACAGCGCCATATCTTGGCGCATGGCGGAGTGAACGATCGCCGGCAGATTGCCCTCGTTGACTGTTTCGGCGGGCGCGACAACGGTAGCAGTCACAAGATCGGCTGGGGCCGCAGCATCAATCGTTGCCGGATCAGGCAAAGTCGCCGGAGCATCTGTCCGCGCGGTTGGAAGCGTGCACAATGCGTTTAAGGTTCTTGCGTCGCTATCCCGGGCCGTGAGAGGCGCGAGCCCGAACAGCGATTCCACGGTCGCCGGAATCGAAGCGTGATCGTACAGCCGATGGTCCACCAGATTCCTGGGGATCAAGGGAGAGATGACTATGGCCGGCACGCGTGGACCGTATTGATCAAATGTAAAGCCGTTCTGATTAAATTTGGCCTGAAGCTCCATCTGCCGGCGCCGGGGCAGCGCCGGGCAGCACGTGGTCATAGAATCCGCCGTGCTCATCCCAGGTGACGATCAATAGGCTACTGTTCCAAACCGGCGAGTTGCGGATGGCTTCATAGGTCTGCTTGATGAGCGCCTCGCCGCGAGTGACGTCCCCAAGTGGGTGTTGAGAGGCGCCATTCCGATATTTGTTCAGCACGTCATAACTGGGCTCGATAAAAATGTAGCGATCTGCGTAGCCGGTCTGTTGCAAATCCTCCGCGAACAGGCTGTAGTGGCGGATGTCACTGAGGTGGATGCTCTTAAGCGCCGCCACCATGGGAAAATCGTCGCCCCCGTAGAGCCGCCTCCGAATCGATGCTGAATTGAGACGATCAAAAATGGTTCCATTCGGCAACGGAAACCCGCTGATCCCTTCCCATTCGGCAATCTCCCCGACTGTCGGACTGTGATCGAGCCCGCCCGAGGACCCCGCATGTACAAACATGCGGTTGGGCCACGTTGGTCCCGGCATGGAGGCATACCAGTTGTCGCACACTGCGAACTCACGAGCCAGCGCATTGAGCACCGGTAGTTGAGCTGGAGTGTAGCACTTCATGATCTCCCGGGGTCTTGTCCACCGCTTTCCAGGTACGATGCCACGAATCCACTGTTATTGACTGGCGGGTATGGGCCACCGTGTGGATACCGTACATCTTTTCCGCACAGTTGTTCTACGACCGCCGGAAATTCGTGTGGCGGATCGGTTGGCATCACGCGGTCAGCGCCCCGGGTCACGGAGTAAGCGGCCCCATTGAAGGAATTGGATTCCGCTCCAGTGAGACCATTGATCGCGGAACTCAGGCCGGTTACTGCATCGGCGCCGGTAATTCCAGAGAATCCCAACATATGGTCGAACGATCGGTTCTCCAGCATGAGCACATAAAAATGCTCGATAGCCATGTCATACCTCCTGAAAGTGTCATGCCTCGACGGCAGATAGCGGATTGAAATCCGGAAGACCTTCCCGCCTGGTGGCCATCCATCGTAAAGCATACACGACCTTAGGATCGGTCAAGCCCTTGGTCGGGCCTGCGACGACCGGCCGGTAGTCATCGTTTACTACCTGAGCGTAAATGGCAGACGAAAGAGGCCAAGAGGGTCCGAAGGAGTCGCCCTCTTGGTTCACAGCGACAAAGGCGAAGATCCACAACGCGAAGGGTGACGTGGGTTTTGCGAGGACACGATGCCGACGTCACTTCACTAACCTTAAAATGGAACCGAATGGCCGAGCCGTCTTTGAACGAGATCCTCGAGTTTGCATTGGCGCTCTCCGGGGAGGCAGGCAGCCTCATCCTTCCACTTTGGAAGAATATCGCGGTGGATCATAAGGCCGACGGATCGGAAGTCACCGAGGCGGACCGGGGAGCGGAGCAATTGCTTCGCCGCCGTATCTCCGAGCGCTACCCGGATCACGCGATTCTGGGCGAAGAATTTGGCGGGGAGCGGACGCGCGATGCGGAGCACTTGTGGCTGCTCGATCCGATCGACGGGACGGCGTCCTTCGCCATCGGATTGCCGCTTTTCGGAACGCTGATCGGATATATGCGCCGTGGCGAGCCTTGCGTAGGCGTAATCGGGGCGCACGCGCTGGGCGAGACCGTATATGCGGCGACCGGGAAGGCTGCTGGAACCATTTGGATGGCGGCAACCCGCGACGTGTGCGCACCTCGGCGGTGACGGACCCGGCCGAAGCATTCGTGGTATCAACCGCGCTGGAACATACCGACCTCGACCCGCTCGATCGCAACCGTCAATCTGCCTCTCGCAGCTTTACAAGCAGGCGCGGCGTTTTCGTTGGTCGGGGGATTGCATCAACTACGCCTTGCTATGCCAGGGACGTATCGATGTCGCACTCGACCCGCGAATGAATCCGTGGGACATCGCGTCGGTGACGCCCTGTGTGCGCGAAGCGGGGGGAGCAATCAGTTCGTTGGACGGCAATCAGGATGTGGTTTGGCAGCCGAACCTGGTTGCTTCGGCGAATCCGGCGCTGCACGTCAGCGTTTTGCAGGCGCTTCGTCCGGCTTAGCCCTTGGACCTGGCTAATGAGGAAGCGCGTCCGGAACTCTCCGTGGCTCTCCGGTCCAGCCGCTGATCCGTGAGCTGAATCTGGAGCCCTCACCTACACATTGTCGCCCCGAGAGCCTGCGGCGCTGAAACTTTCCCCGCTGACGCCGAACGGTTTTCAGGTTGGAAGCGGACTTGCTGTGACGCGTGTTTTACCCGGAGAGCGCACTGGCGAAGTTGGCGTCGACCGAGATGAGAAACCTTGATCCCGAAGGAAAGTGGAAGCGGCGATGACATTGGGCACGTGCAATATTCAAGAAGGTGAATATCCTCCGCTCACTATGCGCGTGCGCCGGCTTCGCCGTATTCGGTTCGCAAGGTACATTCGCCCAGAAACGAGCCGTTGCGATAACGGTTGACGATCTTCCCTATGCCGCTGGAGGCCTCGTGGCCGACGCCGCTGGGGACGCTTCTCAAGCCGAAATCGTCAATCGCCGGCTATTGGCGGCGTTTCGCGCTCACCACATTCCGGTCACAGGATTCGTAATCCAGAAACGGGTCGAGTCGCTTGGTCCAGCCGGTCTCCACATACTCCAGCAATGGACGCGTGAGGGCTTTGATCTCGGAAATCACACATACTCACACGCCGATATCAACGATCTTTCGATCGAGCAGATTCAGGACGAGATCGTACGAGGCGAGCTCACTATCGGTCCGCTCATGAAGGACGCCGGTAAGAAGCTCAGGTTCTTTCGCTTTCCCATGAGTCACACGGGCGATACGAAGGCGAAGCACGACGCGATCGCGGAGTTCCTTTTGCAACGCGGTTATGAGTTAGCTGCTTGCACCATCGATACCTCCGACTACGTCTTTAACCAGGCATACGTGCGAATGCTTGCGAGTCACGACGCCGTGAGCGCCCGCCGGCTTCGCCGCGATTATCTGGCCTACACGGATGCGGAGATCGATTATTATGCGGGCTTGAATCTGCAGGTTTTCGGTTATGCGCCGCCTGAAGTCATGCTCCTGCATGACAATCGCCTGAATGCGGATGTGATTGAGCAAGTACTGAAGCTCTTTAGCCAAAAGCTTTACACGTTCGTTTCATTGGCTTCGGCACAGTCGGATGCCGCCTATAGAGCTCCCGACACGTACATCACGAAATTCGGGCCGATGTGGGGTTATCGCTGGGCCGTCGAGCGAAAGATCAAGGTGGATGGCCGTCTCGAACCGGATCCGCCAAAGTGGATTTCGGCATACGGCAAGCCGTGAATGCCGGCGACTGCCGCTATGCGCCACGATCGATCCGACGTCCACGACGCTTCGGGATGCGCTTCAGCGCCCCCGCCACCAGACAGAGCACCCCTCCGGCCAGGATCAGCACGCTCGAATTTGGCTCGGCGGCAACCGATTCCTGGGTTGCTTTCACGATCATCCCTCCCTCATCCGAGGGCGAATCTAACGCCACGCTGTTGACCATTCCGCCGATGCTCAAGGGGCCGCCAGAAAGGCTCACCGCGAGATCCTGCCGCAGTGTATCGCCCTGCATTCCTACGTCGACGTCCAAACCCGTATAAGTCAGGATCAACTCGGCTTCGGAATTCGAAAACACTGCTTGCGAGAGCGCATCCGAAAGCGCCAGAGAACCCACCACCGCCGAAACGGGGCCACTGTATCCGGAAGTATGCGTATCGCCGTCGCCCCAGCTCAGCGCATTGGGAAACTCGGCGGCAACGGTCCCATCGGCCGATTCCAGCGTTGCGGTGAACTGCCCCGCTACGCTCACCGGCGCCGACGCGAAGGTGAAGTCGATGGAATCGGGATATGGCGACATTCCCATTCCCGGCGCGCAAAGGGCGTAGCTGCGGCCCGAAAAGAGAAACTCCAGAGAATCACCGGTTTGCAGCAATTGTGAGGATTGCGATGTGACGTCAATTGTGCCTGCAGATAGGCAAGAGGCTAGCGCGAAAATCGCCGGCCCGGCGCCAAGAAAACGTCCCATTCGTCGTCAGTGTAGAGTATCCCCGCGCGGCTGGATAGGGCATGCGGTACTGGTGTGAGGTACCGTTTGTGAGTAAACCGGCCTAAACAACTCACCTGAGATTACAGTAGAATCACAACCGGATGCCCTACGAACACCTCACCCTCGTATATGAGGGTTCTACCGCTGTCGTAACGCTTAATCGGCCTCAACGGCGCAACGCGCTTTCGCTCGCGCTGATGTCAGAGCTAATCTCCGCGTTCGATGAAATTGGGCGCGATGGCGCAGCCCGCGCCGTCATTCTCGCGGCCGCCGGGAAGGTCTTCTGCTCGGGCCACGATCTTTCCGAGATGACCGGCCGCGACATCAACGAATACCGCCGCATCTTCGACGTTTGCAGCCGGCTCATGCTGAAGATCCAGGAGATTCCCCAGCCCGTGATCGCCGAAGTGCAGGGCGTCGCCACTGCCGCCGGCTGCCAACTCGTCGCCGCCTGCGATCTCGCTATTGCCGCCGAGGACGCGTGGTTTGCGACGCCCGGCGTCAAAATCGGGCTCTTCTGCACCACTCCGATGGTCGCGTTGACCCGCGCCATCGGACGCAAGCGCGCGCTTCAAATGCTGCTGACCGGCGACCCAGTGGATGCGCATACGGCTGCCGATTGGGGGATCATCAATCAGGCCGTGCCGGTGGCGGAGCTCGCCGCGGCCACGCGCCGGCTGGCCGCGAAAGTGGCCGAAGCCAGTTCGCTCGTGGTCTCCATCGGCAAACAGGCTTTCTACACGCAGATCGATCTCGATCAACCGAAGGCTTATGCATACGCCAAAGAGGTGATGTCGATGAACGCGCTCGCGGCCGACGCGCAGGAAGGCATCGGGGCGTTTCTCGGGAAGCGCGCTCCTTGTTGGTCAGGAAAGTAATCAGCGTGACCGCAACTGGTAGACGATGGTTTCCCCGCTGCGCCCAGCCTCGCGGTATTGCATGAACCATTCGCGCAGCTCCGGATAGCGATCGATGGCCAGTTCCGGATTGAAAGGGCTCAGCCCGTCGAGCACGAAGGTGGGACGCGATTTCGCCAGCTCCGCGCGCCGCGCCGCGGCAGAGGGCCAATCGATGGGGTTCGACTGCGTGAGGTGCCGGTCGGCCGGAACGCCGGTGAGCGGCTGCGAATCGAGATATATTGTCGCCGCCGGCAGGTCCGTATAGACAAAAAGCTCGGGCCGGTAGCCCCAAACGAAGAGCGTGTCGCCGGGGTGCGCAAGAGCGCGCGTTATGGCCGCGGCGGAGCGGCTGTCGGCGTCCATCGCCGTGTCGCGCCACTGAAGGTCATGCACGGCGCTCCAGTAGCCCGGCGCGAAGCGCGCGAGCGGGATCGCCAGCAAGAGCGCGACCCAGATCGCGCGGCGGCCCAACAGCGTGAAACCGCGAGCGGCCATGATCACCAACGGCGGCAGCAGCAGGAAATAGTATCGCGGGAAGAAGCGCATCCCGGCTGTGAGGCCTGCGAGCGAGAAGGCAATCCACGCAACCCATTTCCAGCGCTGCGCGGGCGTACGCCAAAGGAAGACGAGCGCCGCGACCACCGCCGCCGCGTGGAAGCCCAGCCAATTCCCGGAACGGACCACCCCGTTCCACAATGGGTTCGATACGAACGGGCTTGCAGCGTACGCGCGTCCCCATTCCCACACCTCGGTCCAATACGCGCCGAACGCGCCTGCCAGCCACAACCAAACGCCGCCCAGGCCAACCACCGCGGTAAAGCCCGTGAGCATGAAGAGCGCGCCCGAGACATCCCACAACCCGCAAACCGCCAGAACGAACAGCGCCTTCGGGCTGACCCAGAATGCGATGCCCAATGCGATGCCGCACCAGAACGGGCGGCGCTTCCAGGCGAGCCACTACCGCGGCCAGATGCGGCGCCACCAATAACAGATCGGACGCGACGGGAATCGCCGTCGCCGGAAAATCGAAGATCAGGAAAAACCCTGTCAGCGCGGCCGCCCAAAGGCCTTCGCGCTCCGACCACACGTCGCGCGCGAAACGATATGCGGCCCAGCACGCCAGCCACGCGTACGCGGCATCGAGCAACCGCAGCGGCCAGCCGCCGCGCGCGGCGGAAAGCAGGTGGAACATCGCGACAAACGGCGGCTTGTCGTTCCAGATGTCGCGATAGATTGTCTTGCCGAATAGCATCTGCCGCGCGGTGGCGAGCGGCAGCGCGTCGCCTTCCCATAAGATTCCGGCATGGCAAAGGCGCGACGCGACGAGAAGGAGAGCCAAAGCCGAAAAGAAGAGTGGGACGCGCGCGGTTTTGATTTCCCCAGCATATCGGGTATAGTGGGCAAAGAAAAAGCGAAATAAATGGAGGACGTTCAGCAGCAGCTCGCCGCGCTACGCCGGCGGATCGCCGCGCGTTGACCGGAAGTACGTGGGCGCGCGCGGCGCCGCGGCCGCGAAACATGCGCCGCGGCCTACGCGCCAAGCGATCGAAGAACTGCTCTCGGGCGAGGTGGTGCGCACACGCTATGGCTGCCACTTCGAAACCGAGCGTCTTTGGGAGCGCCATCGCCGGCATGGCAGCGTTGGCATCGCAGACCTCAACGATCTGCCAGCGGACCTGCTTGCTTCGCTTTCGGGCGGCGCGATTTCGCACGCGGCGCCTGCAAAATGGGCTTTCCTCGATACCGAGACCACCGGTCTGGGCGCCGGCGCCTGCGCATTTCTGGCGGGCGTGGGATCGATCGATTCCGCCGGCTTCCGTCTGCGTCAATTCTTCCTGCGCGATTATGGCGACGAGCCCTCGCTGCTATGGCGGTTGGGGGAGTATCTATCGCAGTTCGACGCGCTCATCACTTACAACGGCCGCACCTTCGATCAGCCTTTGCTCGAAGGCCGGTATCGCCTGGCGCGCACGCCGCATCCCTTTACTCGATTACCCCACCTCGACCTGCTGTTCGGCGCGCGCCGCCTTTGGAAGCTGCGGCTCGATTCCTGCCGCCTGATCGATCTCGAGACGCGGATTCTGGGTGTGGAGCGCCAGGGCGATCTTCCGGGAGACCTGATTCCCTACTACTATTTCGAATTCCAGCGCACGCATCAGGCATTGCGGCTGGTTCCGATCTTTCACCACAACGCGCTGGATATTCTCACGCTGGCGTGTTTGACGCCGATCGTGGCTGGCGTATTCCGCTCGCCCGAGGAAGCGGGCCTGCGGCACGGCGCCGATTTGATCGGGTTATCGAGGTGGCTTCGTGACGCAGGGCGCGATGCGGAAGCGCTCGGCCTTCTGCGTCGCGCGGTGGAGATGGGGCTGCCCGATCCGCTCTTGTTTCGGACTCTCTGGGACATTGGGCTGGAGGAGCGGCGGCGCGGCGCGATGGAATCGGCGCTCGAGGTATGGCGCGATCTCGCGGGCTCGCCCAATCCGTTTCGCGGTCGCGCGCTGGTGGAGTTGGCCAAGCACTACGAGCGCCGCGAGAAGAACTACGCGGCCGCGCTGGAGGCGACGCTCGAAGCAATCATGATCGGTGAGAATCCGGGGCTGCGCAGCCGGGAAGCAAGATTGCGGAAACGGGTTTTAGCCACGGATGGACACGGATGCACACGGATAAAACGAAAGACTTAAATTCTGGTTTTGCTCATCTGTGTGCATCCGTGTGCATCCGTGGCTAATACTTTTTAGCGCGTTGACGGACCCGTCACAGACACCGGCCCGTTCCCAGTAGAAACGCGCACGGTATCGGCCGAGCCATTCATCTGCAGCGTGCGTTTTTCGCTGCGCGCGTCGGTCAGCGCGCTGCGGCACATCTCCGCTTTGCAGGTGAACGGGGCCTCGCCGTTGGTCTCGAGCCGGACGCTCGAGCGGAACGTATCGGGCGCAACCAGCCGCACCGGCCCGTTCATCGTGCTCGCGTCCAGGCGCGGCCCGTTCCAGGTATCGCCCGAGATTTTCAAGGTTAGCGGTCCATTCACCGCCGCAAGCTTCACGTCGCCTCCCTGGCCGGAAAAGGAGATCGGGCCATTGGTCGTCTGCCCATCCACCACGCCCGCGCAATCCGTCACGGAAAGAGGCCCGTTTACCGCCTTCGCTTTGACGGTGCCGCTCAGACCGCGAACGGAGATCGGCCCGTTCACCGTGGTCAGCTCTACGCTGCCATTGCGGGGCGCCTGCACGATCAGATAGACCTGCCACTGCGCACTGTTATCCGCGTAGGCCGGACCGTGCGTTTCCACGCGCCAAGCGCTCCGGGTGACGGACGTTCCCGCCACAGCCTGCTGCGCGGTTGCCTGATCGTCGGCCACCGCAAAGCGGCAAGCCTCTACCGAATAGTCTGACCGGTCCGCGGCCGTCACGTGGATCGACCCGCCCGATCCCCCGTCGATTTGCACTGAAGCGCCCTGCAAGGTGAATTTATCGACAGCTTGCGCCAGCGCCCCGTCGGTTTTGACGCGCAGATCCGCACAGGACGAGACCTCGCCATCGAAGTTCACGCTGAGGTTGTGGTTTTTGGATTGCGCCTGCGCGGGGGCAATAGTCAGAAGGGCGGCCGCAGCGGCGCCGGCTAGACGGAGAGCGGACAGGTTCATGGACGGGCTCCTTGTAGCCGGATAGACGCGGTGGCGCCACAAAGGTTAGTGGATGATCGGTGGGTCTTTTACATCGGTACCCAGGCCCGCGTACATTTCCTTCACCTTAATTACCTTGTCGCCGGTGAAGGTGACGAACGTGATCTTGCCCGGCGCGGCGCCGTAGACCCAATCTTCCAGATCGAGTCCATCCTTGGTTTCGCGTGATTTGTGCGCCGGACGGCCCATCGCCAGCACTACCTGATCATGAGTCATGCCGTCGATTACGCGTTTGTCGGCGATGGCTTTCTTCGTCTCCGGTGGTAAGGTATCGGCGAAGAGTTCCGTGGCCGAGTGCTGGTCGAAGTCGAGCACCGCGGAAAGCATCTTTTTTACCTCGGTCGCCTTGATCGGCTCGAGCGGCTTGTGGAACAACACCTCAATGGTTGTGCCGCCGGGGGCGTTGGCATCGCCGGTACCTACCGGTACCTGCGACGGGCTACTAGTTGGTCCCATACCGATCGAGACGCCACGATACCAATGCTGGCCGCCTTTGAATCCGCCATTGAGCTGCAGGATAATGCGGTCGCTGCCGATCTCCACCTTCGTGATTTGGATCAGGTCGCCCACGCGCGCGGCGGGTCCGCTCTCCTTGGCGGTATCGGACCAGGCCGTCTTATCGTACTTGCCATCGGAGTTAACTTCCAGGTTTTTCTTGGATCGCGGAATCAACACCCTGGCCTTGCCGTATTCGGCCATTAAACCGCGAGTCAACTCCACCCTGTCGTCGAAGGTGAGCTTGTCCGCCGCGCGTAGATTGGGCATTAGGGGCGGGATGGCGATGGTCAAGACGGCAAAGGCAACGGCGGTTCGCATACTACGTTCTCCACGGGCGGGTCAGTCAGAGGCGAGGACTGGCGCCGGGCTGGCGCTCTTCGAACGTAAAGGAACAGCAAAACCAACACCGCAGTGGCCAGCGGGCTGGCCTCCGGTCCGTAGGCGCCACCGCTCCACAGCGCGCCGGCGTTCCACGTCATCTCGTAACCCGTCACATTTATTGTAAGCCCGCTGACCTTCTCCCCAAACAGCGGGAGCGTGAAGTTCCAGCCGAAATGCAGCCCGATGGGAAGCCATAGGTCGCGGCTGCGGAGGAACGCATAGCCGAAGACGGCCCCGAATCCGATGGTATTCGCGATCCCCAGCCAATTGGCGCCGGGATTTCCCAGATGCAGCAGGCCGAATAAAATCGCGCAGACTGCTACGCTCGGCGCTTCGCCAAAAGCTCCCAGAAGCGTTTGAAAACCGAACCCCCGAAAGAGGATCTCCTCGGAAGCCGACCCCACCAGCAAGAAGACTCCCAGAAAAATCGCCGCGCCGATGGTTGGATGGTCGCCCTGCGCATGGGTGAAATGCGCCGCGCCCACCAGCAGCGCAGGCAGGAGCGTGGCGCACGCCGCCCCGATGCCGCCCAGCAGACCGAGTGCGAAGTTGTCCGCCGAGGCGCGGTTCCACCAAAGGCCGATCGCCGCCACGCCCATTTCCCTATATATCTTCAATGCCAGCCAGTTGGCAAAAAGCGCGGCCGCGAGATTCGCCAACGTCATCCCCGCAAAGTTCCCCGCCAGCGCCTGCATCAGAAAGCCGAAGCCCAGGAACAGCGGCGCGATGTAAAACACCGCGTAGACTACCACATGCGAAATTTCGCGCACGGGGTCTTTGCGGGAGAGCATCGGCTTACCTTACCATCATGTTTAGCATGCCAGCGCGCCGCATTCTGCAACTAGGAGATCCCACTCTGCGCGAGATTTCCGCGCCCGCATCGGCCGCCGAGGCATCCGCGGTTTTCGACGACCTGCGTGACACGCTCCATGAGTTTCAGCGCACGCACGGCTTCGGCCGCGGCATCAGCGCGGTGCAGATCGGCGAGTTGAAACGGCTGATCTATATCGAAATCGGCGGACGCGCATATGCGCTATGCAATCCGGTTTACGAATTCCAGAGCGAGGACAAATTCGCGCTTTGGGACGATTGCTTCTCGTTTCCCGATCTGCTGGTATGGCTCGAACGGCATCGAACGGTGCGCATCCGCTACGAAGACGAAACCGGCGCAGTGCAGACGCTGGAAGCCTCGGACGCATTTTCCGAGCTTTTGCAGCACGAGATCGATCACCTGGATAGCATCCTCGCGATTGACCGCGCGATCGGCCCCAACGCCTTGTGCACGCGCGAGGAATACAATCGCCGGCGGGCAGCCGCCTCTTGAGATCCGAATCACATCCCGAATCGTCCCCGCTCCGCCGGCCTCTCTTCCGCAATTTGTGGTTGGCGGCGCTGGTGTCGAACGTCGGTGGCTGGATGCAGGATACGGCGGGCGCATGGCTGATGACGGCGCTTACGACGTCGCCGTTGCTGATCGCGCTGATGCAAACGGCGGCGAGCTTGCCGGCGGTTGGATTGGCGTACCCGGCCGGCGCGGCAGCGGACATCTTCGACCGGCGCCAACTGCTGATCTTTTGGCAATCATGGATGCTGGCGAGCGTAGCAATCCTGAGCGCTCTGACGCTTGCGGGCGTGGTATCGCCTGGGACCCTTCTCGCGCTCACCTTTCTGCTCAATATAGGCTCGGCGTCGAATAATCCGGCGTGGCAGGCGATCGTGCCGGAGCTGGTCCCACGCAACGAACTGCCGGATGCGATTGCAATCAACAGCGCGGGCTTCAACCTGGCGCGCGCGGCCGGGCCCGCGCTGGGCGGGCTCGCCGTCGCCGCATTCGCCACGGCCGCGCGGGGCGCGGGAGTCGTTTTTTCATTGAACGCTGTGTCGTTCGTGGCGGTGATCGCGGTGCTTGTGGCTTGGCAGCGGACGCCGCCGTTCAAGAGCGCGCTGCCTTCAGAGCGAATTTTCGGCTCGATGCGATCGGGCGCGCGGTACCTGCGCCATTCGCCGGCGCTGCAGGCTGTTTTTCTGCGGGCGTTTCTCTTCACGACATTCGCAAGCGCTGTCTGGGCGTTGTTGGCCGTGGTGGCCAGCCAGGATTTGCACAAAGGCGCGATGGGGTATGGCTTGCTGAACGGGTGCCTCGGGGCGGGCGCCGTTTTGGGCGCGAGCCTCCTGCCTAAGGTGCGGCGGATGGTATCGGCCGATGCGCTCACCGCCTCGGCGACCATGGTCTTCGTTTGTTCGCTCGCGGCATTGGGGCTGTCCAGGTCCACACCGGTATTGGTCTTTTTTCTACTCGCCGCGGGGTTCGCTTGGACCAGCACCACGTCAACATTTAATGTCACCGTGCAACTTTCCGTTCCCGGGTGGGTGCAGGCTCGGGCGCTGGGGGCTTATCAGACGGTGTTCTGGGCCGGCATGGCGTTCGGCAGTTCGCTCTGGGGGTTCATCGCGGAGCACCTTTCGACGACGAAATCGCTGCTCGCGGCGTCGGCAGGCATGCTGCTGACGCTGCCATTCGCGCTACGCTTCCATCTGCTGCGCGGAACGCCGCCCGACCTCAGCCCCTATCAGCTCAACCGTCCGGGCCCGCAGGTTGCGATTGAACCGAGCCATGAGGATGGACCGGTGTTGGTGAGCATCGAATACCGGATCGGCGATTCGGATTACGCGCCGTTCACGCAGGCGATCCATCAATTGCGGGCAGTGCGCATGCGCGATGGCGCGATCCGCTGGGGCGTCTACCGCGACACGGCGGTGCCCGAGCGCATCGTGGAAACTTTCGTCGTGGAATCGTGGCTGGAGTTCCTGAGGGAGCGAGAGCGGATGACGAAATCGGACCGGGCGATTTTGGATCGGGCGCGCTCGTTTCATCGCGGCGAAGGCCTGCCGGTGGCGTCGTTTATGATTTATGCGCGGGAGGCGGGGGAGTAGCCAAGTTCGGATGGAGGTTTCGCACGGTCCCTCCAATGCCAAGCGCAGTGGACAATCCCAAAATCCCATTCCAAATAGGATTCCACATTGCTAACTAACGATTCGATCATGCCGCGTGCGTTTTACCCCGTCGTTCGTGACTTGCGATTCGAAGTGAAATAGAAGTCGTTCAGGACCTGCCAACTGATCCGTCCAGTGTTGGATTTCCAAAGGCATTGGTACCGGCGAAGACCGCTTATCGACGCCGCTCATGAATCTCTTCCCGGCTCAGCCGGTCTGCGGCAAGGCCCGGGATCGGCTTGAACTTTTTCCACTTCTCATAAGCTTTCCAATAGCCGGCGTCATACTTTCGCATTTCGATCTCCAGCATTTCTCCCACGAGTTTGGATACGGACGTATTCCTGTCGGCGGCTCTGCGGCGCACCCATAGCAGCGCCTCTTCACTGACGGTAATGGTGATATTTTTCAGCACGGAGTCCTGTGTTCGTGTAGCACGGAAACCTCACGCATTCGGCATTGTCTTTAACCAGTCGCACGCGAGCAGTTGCTCGTCCGCGGTGACCAGCGTCATGCCGAACACCGAGGCTGTCGCGACGAGGAACACATCTCCCAGATCGCTCTGGGGCAACCTTAGACCAGCCGCTTCCGCCGCGACGGCGAAGTTGAGCGGCGCTTCCTGCAATGGTCGCCGGAATAGCGCGTCTTCGAGCCAAGCAGTAAAATTCGGCTTGGTTTTTAGTCTTCCTCGGCTAGCCAAAAGACGCGCCTCCCAGATCGAGATCGGCGATATATGGAGTTCATTCTTCGTATTCTCGATTTCGCGCTTCACGACGCGACTCAACTTTTCAGGCTTGCTCACCGACCAGATCCAGATGTGCGTATCGAGCAGGAGTTTCATCGATCTTCGCCGGTCCAGCCGTCGAATGCGCCAACGGGCCCGACGATGTCCCCGCAAATCTCAGTCTGCTCCCGCACACACCCGAACAACGACTTTCTCGAAAGCGGGGCAGCGGGTGGAACGATTTCCGCCACGGGCTTTCCGAAACGGGTGATGCGTACGGGTTTCCCTGTACGGCGGACGTTCTCCAAGACTCCAAGACAAGTGGCCTTGAATTTGGAGATTGCGATCTCTTGCATACTCAACTTGTACCATGGTCAACGACTATAGTCCGACTTCGCGAGAGCGCTCCTCATTTGGAACCGGTGACCTAAATCCATTTCTCCTATAATCGCGTGAGGTTCGCGCCTTAACCGCGCGGTTTAGTTTTTCATGTTGGCCGATTCGACCAGATCCAAATATTGGGTGTCGAGCAACAGCTTCATCGATCTTCGCAAGTCCATTCATCAAGTGAGCTGATCGGGCCGACAATGTCCCCGCAAATCTCAATATGCTCCCGCATACAGCCGAACAACGACTTTCTCGAAGGCGGCGCAGCGGGCGGAACGATTTCCGCTACGGGCTTTCCAAACCGAGTGATGCGTACCGGTCTCCCTGTACTGCGGACGTTTTCCAGGACTCGGAGGCAAGTGGCCTTGAATTTCGAGATCGCGATCTCTTCCATATTCCAACTTTACGACGGTCCACCCTCACCGCAACCGCGGCCTGAATCCCGTCCGCTTCCCCTATAATCAAAGGAAAGTGATCTTACGAGGAACCCGCATCGATGTCTACGCTTGAAGTGTCCCCCGCCGAAGCCCCCGTTGGCCAGCGTCCCGGACCGATCGCCAACGATTTCAGCATCCAAGTCGCCACCGTCAACGGATCCGGCAGCCAGACGGCCAACAACGTCCTGATGCGCTCCATCTTTCAGATGGGCATCCCGGTATCGGGGAAGAATATGTTCCCTTCGAATATCGCCGGGCTGCCGACTTGGTTTACCATTCGCGCATCCAAGACCGGCCACGTCGCGCGGCGCAAGGAGATCGATTTCTTGATCTCCATGAACCCCGAAACTGCGCGCGAAGACGTCATGAAGCTTCCGTCCGGCGCCGCCGTGATCTACGACGAGCCGCTCAAGCTCAACGATCTGCGCAGCGACCTCCATTTCTACCCGGTTCCGTTCGATAAACTCGTAGGCCCTGTGTGTCCCGAGGCCAAGCTGCGCAAGTTGGTGCGCAACATGATCTACGACGGCGTAGCAGCCTGGCTGCTCTCCATCGAAATGGAGGAAATGCGCCAAGCGCTGGTGCGCCAGTTCGGTAAGCGCAAGGCCAAGGCCGCCGATCTCAACTGGGGCGCCGCGCAGGCCGGCTACGATTTCGCCGCCAAGACGTTCACCAAGACCGATCCCTTCCGCGTCTCACGGATGAACTCGACCGCCGGAAAGATCATCATCGACGGCAACTCCGCGTGCGCCTTGGGCGCCATGTTCGCCGGCGTCACCGTAGTGACCTGGTATCCGATTACGCCATCCTCCTCGCTGGTGGAATCGCTGCAGGTTTATCTGAAGAAGTACCGCCACGAACCCGAGACCGGCAAAGCGACTTATGCGGTAGTCCAGGCTGAAGACGAACTCGCGTCCATCGGGATGGCTCTTGGCGCCGGATGGGCGGGCGCGCGGTCCATGACTTCCACGGCCGGCCCCGGCATCTCGCTCATGAGCGAATTTATCGGCCTGGGGTATTACGCGGAGATCCCAACCGTGGTTTTCGACGTGGAGCGCGTCGGACCCTCCACCGGGCTGCCCACGCGCACCATGCAGGGCGATATCCTTTCGAACGCGCTGCTTTCGCATGGCGATACGCGCCATCCGATGATCTTCCCTGCATCGCCCGAGGAGTGCTTCACGCTTACCATTGACGCGTTCGAGTTCGCCGAAAAGTTCCAGACTCCGGTCTTCGTCATGACCGATCTCGATCTCGGCATGAATAGCTGGATGGCCGACCCCTTCCCCTATCCCGAGAAGCCCATCGATCGCGGAAAGGTGCTGAGCGCCGAAGATCTCAATCGCCTGGGCGGTTTCGGCCGCTATGAGGATGTGGATGGCGACGGCATTCCCTATCGCACGCTCCCCGGCACGAAACATCCCAAAGCCGCCTACTTCACGCGCGGCAGCGGCCACAACGCAAAGGCGCAATACACCGAGCGCGAAGACGACTACGTCAATAACATGGACCGCCTGGCGCGCAAGTTCGAAACCATGCGTCAGTTCGTGCCGGCGCCGGTAGTCACGATCAACCCCAAAGCCAAGATCGGCTACGTGGCATCCGGAACGTCCGATTACGCTGTGCGAGAGAGCATCGAACAACTTCGCGACGAGCATGACATCGCAACCAGCTATCTGCGGCTGCGCGCCTATCCATTCACCGCGGAGCTGTCCGATTTCATTCGCCGCCACGACCGTGTATATGTGGTCGATCAAAACCGCGACGCGCAATGGCTGGCTCTGATGCGCCTCGAACTTGACCCGGAACTGATCTCGAAGCTGCGTAGCGTGCGCTATTACGGCGGTTTGCCGCTGGACGCGCGCACGCTCACCGATGAAGTCTTGGCCCAGGAGGGCAAATGAGCACCGCTACCACCCCATTACCAAAGAAGACCAATCGCCTCGGTCTGGAAGTGATCAACTATAAGGGCGGAAAGACCACGCTCTGCGCGGGCTGCGGACACAATGCCATCTCCGAGCGCGTGGTGGAATGCTTCTACGAACTGGGCATCGAACCCACCAGCGTCGCCAAGTTCAGCGGCATTGGCTGCTCGTCCAAATCGCCGGCGTATTTCCTGGGCACTTTCGCACGGATTCAACAGCGTACACGGGCGCATGCCGCTCGGTCGCCACCGGCGCGCTGCTCGCCAATAACTCTATGCTCGGTCTTGGCGTTACCGGCGACGGCGACACCGCCTCGATCGGTCTCGGCCAATTCATGCACATGGTGCGGAGGAATGTGCCGTTGATTTACGTCATCGAGAACAACGGCGTATACGGTCTGACGAAAGGGCAATTTTCGGCGACCGCTGACATCGGTTCCACCGCGAAGGGCGGCGCGCCCAATGAACTCCCCCCGTTCGATTGTTGCGCGCTTGCCCTGAAGTGGGGGGCAACCTTCGTCGCGCGATCCTTCAGCGGCGACAAGAGGCAGCTTCAGACCATTCTGAAAGCGGCCATTGGTCACAGTGGATTAGCCGTAATAGACGTAATCTCGCCCTGCGTGACATTCAACGATCACGATGGCTCGACCAAGAGTTATGGCTATATGAAAGACCATGAAATGGCGCTGCATGAGTTGGATTTCGTACCCTTCTTCGAAGATATCGCCATTGAAATTCCGGAAGGGGATGTCACCGATGTCCGCCTGCACGATGGCTCCCATCTGCGCATCCGCAAACTCCACCGCGATTTCGATCCGACCAACCGGCTGGCCGCTCTAACCGCGCTTGGAAGAGGCTGAAAGCAAAGGTGAAGTTCTCACTGGCATTCTCTACCTAAACACTTCCAAGCCGACCTTTGCCGATCTACTAAATTTGTCGGATGAGCCTCTAGCTACGCTTCCGCAAGCCAAGCTCAGACCGTCCCAGAAGTACTGGACGAGGTAATGGAACAATTACGTTAATTCTGGATGTCGAAAAGCCTGATTTCGCGCGACTATCTTCTGGATTGATTTGTACATTACGTAAATGCTAATATCAATGCCGGTCTGTCATCCTCCGAGACAGATTGCAGTAGACCTTCATGCTCCACGCCTCATGGCGTGGGGCTTTTTTGTCTACGTAGCAGCCGGGGACATTCCGCGTCCGTCCCCGGCTGAATATCCCTTCCGGAAAGTCCGAGGTCGATGAAGTCAGAATTGCGTCGCGGCAAGGCCGGTCGAGTTGTTGCGCGGCCAAATCGAAATCGGCAACCGCGCCCATCTAGTATCATGAAATGAATGCCCCAGCGGGAATCGATGCTCGCCACTACGGCCGACTTCCCGGCGCGGCTCATCGCCAAGTTACGGGAACTCGAAGCAGCCGTAGGCGAAGCGATTCGCGGAAAGCGCGACGTGGTCCGCATGTCGCTTGTGTGCCTGCTGGCGCGCGGGCATCTGCTCATCGAAGACGTGCCCGGCGTCGGCAAAACCACGCTGGCGCAGGCGCTGGCGCGGTCGGTATCCTGCCGCTTCCACCGCCTGCAGTTCACCAGCGACATGCTGCCCAGCGACGTGCTCGGCGTCACCATCTACAACGTCACAGCCGAAGCCTTCGAGTTCAAGCCCGGCCCGATCTTCACCAATTTTCTGCTGGCCGACGAGATCAACCGCACCACGCCGAAGACGCAATCGGCGCTGCTCGAAGCCATGAACGAACAGCAGGTCACCGTCGACGGCCACTCGCACTCGCTGCCGCGGCCGTTCATGGTGATCGCCACGCAGAATCCGGTGGAGCACCACGGCACCTATCCGCTGCCCGAATCGCAGCTCGACCGCTTCCTGATGCGCCTGCGCATCGGCTATCCCGATGCCGCCAGCGAGCGCGAGATTCGTGCGCAACACCGAAGCGCGTCCTGCCGCAACCGCCGCCACCGGTGCTCGCGGCCGACGACGTCTGCAGCTTCAGGACGCCGTGCACACGCGTCAGCGTGGACGAAGCGCTGGTGGATTACATGCTCGCCATCGTCGAGCGGACGCGCACTCACGAAGCGCTGGCCCTCGGCGTGAGCCCGCGCGGCTCGCAGGCGCTCTATCGCGCCGTGCAGGCGCTGGCGCTGCTCGAAGGCCGCGACTACGCCATTCCGGACGACGTCAAGCGCCTCGCCGTCCCGGTGTTCGCGCATCGCGTGGTCATCAATACCCGCACCACCCTGGCGCAGCGCCGCGCCGACGCGGGCGAGCGCATCATCGAAGAAATCCTGAGCCAGGTGGAAGTTCCGCTGTAGATCGCCCCATCATATGAAAACAGCCATTATCGGCCTGCCCATGGTAGGCAAGACCTCGCTGTTCACGATTCTGACCGGCGTCCACCAGGAAACCCGCATCGGCTCCACCGCCGCGCGCACCGGCGTCGCCAAGGTGCCCGACGCGCGCCTGGATGCGCTGGCGCAGCTCTTCGAGCCGCCCAAAATCACCCACGCGACGGTCGAATACGTCGACATGCCGGCCATCTCGAAGGAGAATCTGCGCGACCCCAGCTATCTGGCCAGCCTGCGCGTGGTGGACGCCTTCGCGCACGTGCTGCGCCTCTTCGCCGATGAGACCGTGCCGCACGAAAAGGGCTCGGTCGATCCCGCTGCGCGATCTGGAAGACGTCGAGACCGAGCTGATCCTGAGCGATCTGGTGGTGGTGGAGAAGCGCCTGGAGCGGCTGGACAAGGATCGCAAGAAGATCAAGAATCCGGAGCTCGACCGCGAATTCGAGCTGCTCGCAAAAGTGCAAGGCGGCGCTCGAAGCGAACCCGCCGCTGCGCAAGCTGGAGATCGACGCCGACGACGAGAAGCGCATCCGCGGCTTCCAGTTCCTTTCGCAGAAGCCGATGCTGTACGTGCTGAATCTGGGCGAAGAGGACGCCGGCAACTGCACGAGCGCGAGCGCGAGTATCGCGACGGCCCGCTCGCCGGGCGCAGCAACACCGCCGTGACCGCGGTCTGCGGCAAGATCGAAGCCGAACTGGCCGAATTGCCGCGCGCCGAGCAGCGCGAGTATCTGGCCAGCTACGGGCTGCAGGAATCGGGCCTGGAGCGCCTCATCTCCGCGACCTACGCGCTGCTGGGCCTGATGAGCTTCCTCACCGCCGGCGAGGACGAGTGCCGCGCCTGGACCATCCCCATGAACAGCACGGCGGTGAAGGCCGCCGGCGCCATCCACTCCGATTTCGAGAAGAAGTTCATCCGCGCCGAAGTGGTGAACTGGAAGATCCTGGTCGATCTGGGCGGCTACGCCGGCGTGCGCGAAAAGGGCCTGCTGCGGCTGGAAGGCAAGGAATACATCGTCAAGGACGGCGATGTGCTGGTGATCCGCCACGGCTGAGTAGACGCGGGCCGGAGGCGATGCCGGCCCGCACTCGGTTAGAATGTCACGCGCAACGTGAGATTCACGTTGCGGTTTCCGCTGGCGCTGGTGATTTGGCCGAAGCTGGTGCTATCGATATTCAGGTTCGGCGTGCCCCATATCGGCTTGTTGAGCAGGTTGGTGGCGTCCGCGCGGAAGATCATCACGATGTTTTTCTCACGATTCAGTACCACGGGTTTGGAGATTTGCAGGTTGAGCGTGAAAGCTTCCCAAACCGCGGAAATTGGTGGGGCTCAGGGAGCCTAAGCTTCCCGGAGGCGGATTCTCAACACAGGATGTTCCCGCTGGATCCCTGTATGGCGAAAAGCGAATTCAAGCTTTGCAGATTGGATGGCAGATTCTTCGCGGTCGGATCCTGAACCTGCGTCAACCCGGTAAAGTAGAGAACATTGTTTCCGCTCTTGTATACGCTACCGGAGGGTAGACGGCCCGAGTTGCATTGGGGTCGGCGTGGCGTTGTTAAACGTGCCCCCCGAGCCGACCGTGCCGCCGGTCACCGCCGGGTCGCTGAAACCGGTGGGCGTGCCCGAAGTCTTATAGAAAATCACCGAGGTCGTCCAACTTCTCGACGACGTGGCCGATGATGCCGTGGCTGGATCCAAGGAAGCGCTTCTGGGGCCGAAAGGCATCTGCCAAATGCCGCTCATACGCAGCACATTGGGTTCGTCGAAACTCAGCAGGCGCTTGTCCAGATGCTCGTTGCGGAAGGTAATGAAATTGGCTATCTCGCTTTGCGCGTACCATCATAATCGCCCAGCGCCTTGCTGCGGACATAGCTGCCCTGCACCTGGAATCCGCTGGGCGAACCGCTTGTTCATTTCGACCTGCAGCGAATTAAAGTGGAGTTGCTGAAGTTGCCGATCAGATAGTCCGAACCGAACTGTGGATTGACGTCGACGAAATTGGCCGGCAGACCGCCGTTCTTGAGCAGGCCACCGCGAACTCCGGTGACGAACGTATTGTAGGCCAGGAAGTTGGCGAAGCCGCCCACGTTGTTATTGGGCAGATAACCATACAGCGTGCTGTTCTGCTCGCATGGCCTGCGAGCCGGTGATGGTGGTTCCATCCACCACTCCGACGCCGGGAATGTTCAAGCCATTGAAAATCTGGTTGAGCAACGGCGAGTTGCCGCCGGCCTCGGTGGTGAGAAATGCGTTCAGGATTCCGTTCTCGAAGATGTTGTTCTCGTTGATGTTGGTGCCGCGCAACATCTTGGTTCCTTTGCTGCCCACGTAACGCACATCGAGAACCAAGCCCGGCTTGATTTCGCGGCCGATCGAAACGTTCCAGTTCTGGACGTAAGGCTGCTTCAAGCCGCTGTCCGCGACCGAGGATGGTCTGCGTGGTGGAGTTGTTGTCGTTGATCGGAACTGTGGCCAGCGGCGCCGAGGCCGGTGGCAACCGGCAGACAGCGCTTCGCCAGGTTCTGATAGGTGGTCGGCGCGTAGTTCTGCAGCTGGCCGAGGCCGGGAGCGCTGTATCCGTAGAGCTGATCGAACAGAACCTGCGTGAAGCGCTCATAAGCGATGCCGATAGCCGGCGCGGAAGATGGTCTTGTCCTTGCCCAGCCACGGCAGCGCCCACGTCATGCCGATTACCGGCGCGAAATTGTGTACTGCCCGCTCCACGGCTGGATCGTGGGGTGCGGAGAATTCTTGCCGATCAATTGCAACGTGGTCAGGTTATTGAGGTTCTCGATACCAGGCTGAAACTCCGAAAGCGAAGTCTTCCGGAGATGCCGAATAACGTCTGGGATCCGCCCGACGATCGGTGCCGAATCGGCCATCGCCTTCCCAGGGCACGCCGTAATAATCCCAGCGCATGCCCACATGCAGGGTGAAATTGCTTTTGAGCTGGATGTCATCCTGGATGTAGGTGCCCCACTCGTGGTTGTGCCAGGTGTGTTGCGCGGTTTCGCCGGGAATCCATTGCGGATTCGCGCCGCCGGGAGAGAAGTATTACTGCTCTTCACCCTGAACCGACCCGGCCAAGGTGCTCAGAATATTGTTGGCCTGGGTTGCGTTGGCGCCGATTCCGCTGATTGTGTTGATATTCGGCGTGCCGTGCTGGTGGGCGTTCCCAGGTGACGCGCGGCACGCCGTAGAAGTGACGAATGAGTTGGAAATCATGTGCGGAATTCCATGCCCGCTTTGATGGCGTGTTTGCCGCGCAGCCAGCGTAATCTTATCGCCGGAGGTAGGTGGACTGCAGGCGGCCCTGAAAATCCTCGGCGAAGCGCGGTGCTCGATCGGGCTGGTGTACTTCGCTGCCCATGCTCAACAGATAGTTGACGCTTGCGAGCGAAGGCAGCACCGTCCTGCGACTGCGCCCGCGGCTGTCCAGGGCGCGTGAAACTGCGACGCCGCCGCGCTGAGCTGCCGATGTAGACTTCGTTGACGAGGTTCGGCCTTAACGTCGACGTGAGCTGGACGGAGCCACTGGTGCCCGTGTCGGTGTAGACTGCCGTGGGCGAAGTGGGGTAACTTTGACCGTCATAGCCATTCGGGTCGTTTTCCGTGTCGTGGGAGTACGTCACGCTGAGACGCTCGCGATCGTTGAAGTTGTGGTCGCCGCGCAGATGGTCCACGAGTAAATGTCGTCGGTGGAAAGTCGGCGCCAGACGTACGCCCCGGTGTTCAATCCGTCGCAAGTGGGATTGCACGTGGCCAGATAGTTGTTCGGCAGCGGCAACAGCGCCAGGTTCTTCGCCACGATCCCGCGTGGAGTCGGCCGCCGGCCGGTTGGGGTCCAGTCCGAACAGGCTGACCGATTGCAGCGGGCCAGTGGCGCCCCGCGGCGACACGGGATTGCCATTCAGATCCACCGTCGGATTGTTGGCGTTGGCATTGCCATCCTGCACGCCGGGGTAGAAGCGGAAGATTCCCTGCCGCGCGGCTTGGGTCAGCGTAGTGGAGGTGACGGTGCTCTTGGAGTGCTCGATGTTGCCCTCGAAAAGTCCGAAGAAGAACGTCTTGTTCTTGCGCAGGGGACCGCCCAGCGAACCACCGGCATCGTTGTTGCACGATCGAACTGCGCGGCAGCCCGCTTCGGTTGTTGGACCACGTATTGGCGTTCAGGATGGTGTTGTGAATGTTGTCGAAGCCCGTGCCGTGAAACTGGTTTGTACCCGATTTAGAAATCAGTTGCACCTGGCCCGAGCCGCGTCCGAATTCGGCATCCGCGGGCGACGTCACCACCCGCACCTCTTCGATGCGGTCCACGCTGGTAAAGATCTGTGTGGTGCTGAGCGATTCGGTGATGAAGTTATCCAGGATGTTGGCGTGGTCCAGCGAGATGTTCAACATGTCGTTGCGCGCGCCGTTGAAATTCGTGCCCACCACGCCGGGCTGCGTCAGCACCAGATCCATCGCGTTGCGGCCGGCCACGCGGCAGATCCGAGATCCGCGTAGTGCTCAATAATCCGCCTTGCGAGCTGGTCAAGTAATTCACCGCCTCGGAGTTGGCCACCACCTGCACGGTTTCCGTCGATGCCGCCCAGTTGCAGGGCAAGTTTCTGCTCCACGTGGTCGCCGGTCCGCAGCGTCAGCCTTTCGAGTTGATATTTCTTGAAGCCGGCCTTTTCGGCGGTGATGGTGTAATCGCCCGGCGGAAGCACGGGAAAAGATAGACGCCCGAAGCGTTGGAGGTCTCCCTGGTGGCGACTCCAGTATTGATGTTGAGCGCCGTGACGGACGCTTGAGGAACCACGGCGCCCGTGGAATCGAGGACGCTGCCGGTAAGAACGGCGTCAGTACCTTGCGCAGCGGCAAGGGACGCCAATAGAAACAGACCCACGGCGAATTTCAATGGAATCTCCCCCTCTGATAAGTGACCGAGGCAACTTGGCCATATCCCCCCAACCAACAGCGAGTGAGACGATAATACTTTCCTGCTTTCTCGCTTGTCAAGAAATTTCCCAACGCGAAAGGCTGCCAAGCTGCGGGCGGGGTGCGCAGCTTGGCGCTTAGTTTCAGCAAGTTAGCGGGTCCGTTGCCCTAAAAAGACTAAGGGTTTTACCCTATTCAAATAGTGAGCAAATTTGTTTGTGGGAATGGTAGGTTAGATCACCCAAAGCGAGGAGGGGTGTGCGCTGGCGTACATTTGTCTACCCGGCCGCCCATCTGAAAACCGATAGAACCGGCCGGATGTGGCGAGGCGATCTAGACGAATGGGCATCGACCCATCTAGGGCCGAATAAGATTGAGCCGACTGGGGGCCTCGAGTTTACGGATGTCAATCCAACATGAATTGGGAGACATTGATCCACGGCGATAGCGGCGCGCCGGGGCTGCCTCCCATAACGAAGTAACTCATTAACTGGCAGCGGCCGCTTTGCGGTAGGCGGCCCAGCGCTTCTTGGTCGCCTCTATGATTCGCTTCCGTCCCTCGGCGCTAAGAACGCGTTTATGTTTCGGCGCCGCCGATGCGGATGCTGGCTTGTTCTTCTTCAGAGCAGCCCACCGTTTCCGCTGGGCTTCGGCGATGCGCTGTCTTCCGGCATCACTCATCCCTCCGCGGTGGCTATGCAGTCGCCACGGCCTTCCCTCCTCCGAGCCTCGCTTCAATTCCGGCAATCACTTGTGCCAGCCGGTTTCTCTCCTCTTTGTATCCGATCAACGCCATGGCGTAGATCTCATTGTCGTGCTGCAGTAGTTGTGACAAGCTTATAACTTCCTCCCCACTTCCATCATACCCAGTATTGAGGCCGATTGGCGCAGGAAATTGGAGTTAGTCTTCAGAGGTATAACCCCTAAAAACCTATCATAGGGGCGGCTCACTGCGAAAGTAGCGAGTCCAAGTATCCCTTCAGGATGCTAAACACTGGGTACTCCTGTATCACTTGACGCTCTGCCTTTCGAGACGACAACAAGCGTCGGAGTATGCCCGATCTGGTCTTTCTGCGCCATAGCGACATCCGCGGTGACTGTGTCGTCCAAATGCGGGTCGATAGCCACGGCCCGTTGTACTGTCTTCATCTCATCGGGCGTCAGTACCTGCGCCAAAGCTCCGGCAATATCGCCGCTCTTACTCCAGTTTTCCTGTGTGCGAAAGAGACGATCGACTACTACGTCGTAACGCCCGATCTCTCCGGCGGCATTGGCATATCTCGCCGCGAGACGCGCATAAGGGATGCTGAGCCAGGGGGAAATCCCTGTGCAGAATCTTAACCTTACCGGTCTTCACATATTGGGCATCTAATAGAGGCATCGTTTCCTTAAAGAGTTGGGCGCAAGAGGGACACTCGTAATCCGAATAGACCTCAATAGTGATAGGGGCGCGCGGGTTGCCGGATAGTTTGAAGCCAGTCTTCACTGAAACCGCCGCAGTGCGCCGCAGCCTGCGGCTCCACGCAGCCGCGCGGGTTGGCGCAGGCGCGCGGCGCCATATCACCCAACACGAGCAGAGACAACGCGGCGGCCGCTCCCACAAAAACCCAGTTTCGCTTTCGCGCACGCGCATGCCGGCGCTGGCGAAAACGCCCCAAGGCGCGGGCAGCGTCCGGCTGCCAATCGGCCTCCGGCTCAAGAGACATCATGCGGGCATCCACCCAACGGTTATCGTCCATCTGATTGATCTCCATATCTGCTCACATACTCCTTTCGAAACGCCCGCTGCGCGCGGGCAATCAGTGTTCCTACGGACGCAGGATTGATTTCCAGCGCCTTCGCGACTTCGTTGTAGCGAAGACCGCTGGCGCGCAGAAGCAGCAACTCCGCATCGCGCGCGTCCATATCGGCCAGCACGGCGCGAACCTGGCCGCGCTCCTCGGCTGCGGCATGAACTTCCTCCGGCGTGGACACCGCCGCGCCCGAAATAGACAGGCGCTCATACTGCCCGCGCCGCTGACGTCCGCGCAATTCGTTCAGGCCCAGGCGCACCGCAGTGCGGTAGAGCCATCCCGCCGCCGACTCGCCGTGCGCTTTGGGCGTGCGCCAAAGCTTCCATAACGCTTCGGCGGCGAGATCTTCGGCGCGGGCGGAATCGCCAGTGACGCGAGCCACGGCGCGCGCTACGCGTGCGTAGTGGGCGTGGAAGAAAGTCTCAAAATCGAAGGAGATGCTGATTCCATTCCGTCCAGCGCTTGGCTTGTTTTGAGAGCACCGCGTGCGTTCACAATATCTCAACACCGGCCAGCCGCGTTTTGTGACGGCCGGAACGAGTAAACTAATAGTAGACTCTATCGTTTCAATCATGCCCGACTATTGCAACTGCGGCGCGCAACTTCCTGCCGATGCGCTTTTCTGCCACAAATGCGGAAAGCCGCAACGCGAGCTGATACCGGCGGCATCCACTATAGAACCTGAAGCCCCGCCGATGCCCACACCCGGTAACGCTGCGCCAGTGTTCGTAGCGCCGGCCGCGCGATACGCGATGCCAATGAGTTTCCGCAATCCGGCGGCTGCGCGCACCGCGCTCTTCGTGGGAATCGCGGGCGGCCTGATCAGCAACCTGCTACCGCTGATCTCATGGCTTGCCGCCGGCTTCTTCGCTGTCTTCTTTTACCGGCGGAGAACGCACGACCGCCTGAACATCGCGGCGGGCATGCGGCTAGGATGGCTCACCGGACTCATCATGTTCACCATATGGGGCATTGCATTCGCCGCCATGGGTTTCAGCGGAGCATTGACTGCGCAACTCGAACAACGTATGAAGTCGATGCCCTTCTCCAGCAGCGACCCAGCCTATCTCCAATTAGCGCATGCCATGACTTCCGGCCCCGGACTGCTTCTTCCGCTGGGCTTCGGGTTCATCGTCATCATCTGCCTGAGCGTGGCCGGGGGCGCGCTGGGGGCCAAATCAGTGGGCGGCAATTAGGCTCAGTGCTTCGCCGCCGGCTTTCGCGAATACCTCTTCACTAAGGCAACACTCGAGAAGATAATCGTCATCGAGAAAGCTTCCGGCCATCCGAACGGCTCGCGGTAGAAGAGCCAGCCCAGCGCTACCGCGACTACCGAATTGACGTACGGGTACACCGACGCGATGGCCACTGGCAGGCGGTCGAGCGCATAGATGTAGGCGCTGTAGCCGACAATCGATCCGAACATTACCAGGTAAAGGATGGCGCAGATACCGCGCGCGCTCCAGTGAATGGGGTGCTGGGGGATGGCAAGCGCGAACGGCGCGAGGAGCAATCCCGCGGCAAGTTGTTGCACTCCGCCGGCGACGATGGGATGCGTCTTCCCGGTGTTGCGCCGCTGATAGATGGAACCGAACGACCACCCGGCCATGCCGATCTGCAAGATCAGGAAGCCGTAGAGCAAGGCGCGGTCGATTCCATGCGCGCCCAAATCGCGCGTGAAGAGCAGCGACGCGCCCACCAGACCCACGGCCATCGCCGCCAACGGTGGGAGCATGCAGCCGCTCGCCGCCAGGCAACACGCGCTTCGGCGGTAACCATCCAGAACGGCGACATGGAGACGATGAGACCCGCGATTCCGCTGGGGACCGTGACCTCGGCGAACACCAGCGCGCCGTTGCCGATGCCGAGCACCAGCAAGCCGCTGAAACACGCCGCGGCCAATTCGCGGCCGCGCGGCAGCGGCATTCCGCGCAGCAGCGCGAACAGTACGAGCAGCCCGCCCGAAATGGCGTAACGCACGGAGATGAGCGTCAGGGGCGGAAAGGTCTCCAGTGACATGCGGATGCCGAGATACGTGGTTCCCCAGAAGAAACAGACCGCGGCTAAAGCCAGGTAGGGCTTGAAGAGGGGGTGTTGCGACAAGTTTCAGGGTAGCATCGTATTCCGCAAACACCGCTCCCTTGCGGTCACGGCTCAGTATGAGGTTCACTAAGCTTCTGTTTTGAGCCAGCAGCGCAGGACTTCGGCTACGCTCCATGCTTGAGCGATGCAACCGCGGGGGGTGTAGGGCGGCTCGGCGTCGAAGACTTCGCTAATGGAACCGATGCATTGCTCGTTGAAATGGGGGTCGAAACCCGAAATGAATTTGCGGGCATCGGCTTTGTCTTCGGGGTGCAGTTTCAGCCACGCATCGACATATGGGCCGATCAGCCAGGCCCACACCGTACCTTGATGGTAGGCGGCGTCGCGCGAGCGCAGGTCGCCGTAATATTTCGCTTTGAAATCGGGGCTGCCGGGAGCGAGCGATCGCAAACCTACCGGAGTCAGCAAACGTTCTTTAACGACGTTCATCACCGCAGGCCAGCGTGATTCGTCGAGGACGGGATGATCGACCGATATTGCGATCACCTGGTTCGGACGGCACTGCGCGTCGTCGCCGCCGCCTTCCGCATCCACTACATCGTAAAGATAGCCGCCCTGCTCGTACCAGAACCGGCGATTGAATGACGCATAGGTGCGAGTCGCGATGGCGCCAATCTCATCAGCGTGCTGATGGTTACCGGTTTCACCCAGCCACGTTTCAAGCAAACGCAGCGCGTTGTACCAGAGCGCGTTGATCTCGACCGCCTTGCCGCGGCGCGGCGTGACCACCCAATCGTCAACCTTCGCATCCATCCATGTGAGTTGATATCCCTCGGCGCCTTGCTTGAGCAACGCGTCTTCCGGATCCATGCCGATACCGAAGCGCGTACCGTGAATGTGGTGGTCAATGACGTCAACCAACTTGGGAAGAAGCAGTTTCAGCGTGGTGCGATCGCCCGTGAGCGCAAGGTAGCGCTGGATGGCGTGGAAGAACCAGAGAGTCGCATCGGCCGTGTGGTAAAGGCCTTCCTTCTGCCCCTCCGGAAACATATTGGGGATGAGACCGTCGCGAATGTAATAGGCGAAGGTGCGCAGAATCCAGCCCGCTTCGTTCTTGCGGCCGGTGGCGAGCGTCAAGCCTTCGAGGCTGATCATGGTATCGCGGCCCCAATCCGTGAACCAGTGATAGCCGGCGATCACGCTACGGATCTCATCGCCCGAGGCGCGCGCCCTCGCCGCATCTTCCACGCGGCCGACCGGGGTTATGAGGAACTGATCCGCGGCAAGGGTTAGCTCCGCGCCAAGGCCTTCCCGCGCGGCAGGGGGGGCGGCGGCCAGTAACAGCGCCCGGCGATTGAGCTCGGAGTGAAGCGCTTCGTCCGGTCCGAGAGCGCGCACTGTCTCCCAGCTCTCGGTGGATGCGATCAGCGTGAGAGAATCGCCGACGCCGAGATCGGACCGGAAATAGCCGGGACTCCAGAGCGAGCCGCGCCAATCGTAGCCGCGGCTGCGCTCGGTAGGATAGGGAAGGGACTCGGTCTCCTTCCGGTCGAATGTGAAGGCCTCCGATGGGCCGCGCGCCATCAACCGCAGCGTTGGAAAATCGGGTTTGTACACGATCTCGAACTGGTCTTCGCACACCGTGAGCACATACTTCTGATTACCGCCGGCGCTTACGGGCTCGTCATGGCCACGAAAGTGAATCGCAGGACGCAGGCCAAGACGCAAGCGGCCGTTGCCGGCCAAGAGACGATACGTCACGTGGACCGTGTTCTGCCGGTAAATCATCCAGAGTCGCTTCTCGAGCGTAAAACCGTCTATGTCATATCGCCATACGGGCAGTCCCGCTTCGAGGCGGAATTCGGAGGCTGCCAGCGTACTTTCCGGGGGGACGCCGGCCAATTCCTCGGCGCCGGTGTACACCACGCGGCGATCCGGAAGTCTGAGGCGCTCGGAGAGCCCGTTGAGCATCATCATGCGGCCCAGGGGATTGGGCAGCGCCGAGATTAGCAGCCCGTGATAGCGCCGCATGATGGCTCCGCTCACAGTGCCGGAGGCATAGCCGCCCAAGCCATTGGTCACGAGCCACTCTTCATTGAGGTGCGGATCGGCCTCGGGGTCCTTGAGAGCGCGCTTGGGAAGGACGCGGGCCAGCGGCATAGCTAATCCCATGGATTGACTCCGTCGGGGCACATGACGAGGGCGGATTCGGCGGGAAGGCGCCAACCATCCGGCCCATCGGGTTGCTGCGCGCCGCAGCCGCCGTATTTAAAGTCTTCGCTTGTCCAGAGCGGCGACCACAACCGGTTTTGGGGCGGCGCGAGCAGCGGTTCGGGCGCGATATCGAGAAGGAGATCGGAGCCCAGATTGATTAGCAGAAGGCGGTCGCCGGCTTTGCGTCCAAAGAATCGCAATACAAAGGCGTGGTCGCCAAGCACGGCGCCCTCCACCGGTGGACGCGTTCGAAAGACGGGATCGTCGCGGCGTAAGCGCAGCAGATCTTTGTGGAGCTGATAAATGGGCGCGTGCGTTTCGCGCTCCGAAAAATCGAGCTTGCAGCATTCGAACGTTGCGGGATCGCCGGGGTCCAAATGGCAGCGGCGCATGTCCGGCTGCGCGAGACTCGGAAACTGCGAGAGGAACTGAAGGCGGCCTTCGCTTACGAGTCTTCTCAACTCGTCATTGTGATCGGCAAAGAAGAGAAATGGCTTGGACGAACTGAACTCCTGACCCTGAAACAGCATGGGCGTTCCCGGCGCGAGCAGCAAAAAGGCTGTGACTGCTTTGAGGCGCCCGGGACTCGCGATTTGCGCCAGCCGCTCGCCGCGGCCCGAATTGGCTATTTGATCGTGATTCTCGATGCAGGTGACGAATCGCCAGGGCTCGAGACCCCAGGTGGGTTCACCGCGGCGCTTCGATTGCCACTGGTAGTGCTGGCCTTGATAAAGGTATCCGTGCTTCACCGCCGAAATCAGTTCCTGCGGTTTGCCGGCGTAGTCCGTGTAGTAGGCCTCGCGGCGGCCGGTGAGCGCGACGCGCACCGAATGATGAAAATCGTCGTTCCACAGACCATCGAGACCCAGGCCGCCTTGCGCAACCGGACGCGCAAGACTCGATTGTTGCGCTTCGTTTTCCGCGACGATGAAGACTTTGCGTTTGCCGGCCGCGGCGCGCATGCGATCGGCGAGTTCGGTCATGATGTTGCGGGGCGATGAATCGAAGATCTGCTGGGTAGCATCGAGACGCAGTCCATCCAGGTGAAACTCTTCCGCCCAATAGGCGGCATTGGTAGCAACCAACTCGCGCAGGGCGCAGGCATTTTCGCCATCGAAGTTGAGGGCTTCGCCCCATTCGTTGGCATAGCGGGTGGTGAAGTAGTCTTCGGAGAATTCCTTGAGATAGTTTCCATCGGGGCCGACGTGATTGTAGACCACATCGAGAATGACGCCGAGGCCGAGGCGGTGCGCTTCATTCACAAACGCGCGAAAATCGCCCGGACGTCCGTAAATCGCGACTGGGGCGAACCACAGCACGCCGTCATAGCCCCAACCGAAGCGGCCGGGGAAATCGGCGATGGGCATGATTTCGAGAACCGTGATGCCGGCTTCGGCAAGCTCGGGCAACTGGCGTTTCGCGGCTTGCCACGTGCCCTCCTGCGTGAATGTACCGATGTGCATCTCATAGATGACCTGACCTTCAAGTTCAACACCGGGCCAGGACGCGTCGCTCCACGGGAACGTGGAAGGGTCGATCACCTCCGAAGCCTCATGGGGTCCGTCAGGTTGGAAGCGCGACGCCGGATCGGGAAAGAGACCGGCGCCATCGAGCCGATATCGATATCGCAAACCCGCCCGTGCGCCTGCGATCAGCCCGGAAAAGTAGCCGGACCCTTCGCGCTCCAGTTCCACGGCCGTTTCAGCGCCTTCGACAACGACCTGGACGCGGCGGCGTTCCGGCGCCCAAACGCGAAAGTGGACGCCTTCGGGCGCCGGTTCGGCTCCTATTGGGTAGCGTCGCTGCATGGCGCCTAATCCGTCAACTCGCGCAAGAGCGCGGTGCTGCGCGCAATCAGTTCATAGGGCTCGCCGGATTTAATAATCGGCTTTTCCTCGCGGTTAGGATTGGCGGAATCGATGGTCAATTCCCACGCGGTCCCCTCGTCCTTCGGCATGTAGAAACGTATGGGCTCGGTGTGAGGATTGAGCAAGATCAGGAAGGTCTCGTCGCGGATGGGCTCGCCGAGGCCGTTGACGTCGTCGAGGGTGCGGCCGTTCAATCGCAAACCGATGCAACGTACCCAACCGGCGTGCCATTCCTCAGCCGCCATCTCATTGCCATCGGGGCGCAGCCACACGATATCGCGTTCGCAGCGGCCATCTATATCCCGGCCGGGAGTCTCGCCGGGAGAGATGCTGCGATCCTGAAAGAATTTCCGGCGGTGAAGGTTCGGGTGCTGACGGCGCATTTCGACCAGCTTCGCGGTGAAGGCAAAGAGCGATTTGGCGCGATCGTCGAGGTTCCAATCGAACCAGCTTGTGGGATTATCCTGCGCGTACACGTTGTTGTTGCCGTTCTGCGTGCGGCCGATCTCATCGCCGCCGCAGATCATGGGGACACCCTGCGAGCACAATAGCGTGAGCAGCAGGTTGCGCTTCTGGCGTTCGCGCGTTTCGAGGATATCAGGGTTATCGGTGGGGCCTTCGGCGCCGTAGTTGAACGAGTGGTTGTCGTTGGTTCCGTCGCGATTTTCTTCCCCGTTGGCCTGGTTGTGTTTCTCGTTGTAACTTACCAGGTCGTTCAAGGTGAAGCCGTCATGAGCGGTAATGAAATTGATGCTGGCGCTGGGGTGGCGCCCATCGCGCTGGTAGAGGTCGCTCGAGCCGGTGAGGCGATAGCCGAGTTCGGCGAGTTGTCCCTCGTCGCCCTTCCAATAGCGGCGGACGACGTCGCGGTAGCGGCCGTTCCATTCGGCCCATAATGGGGGAAATTTGCCCACCTGGTAGCCGCCTTCGCCGACATCCCACGGCTCGGCGATGAGTTTAACCTGCGAGATAACCGGGTCCTGATTGATGATGTCGAAGAAGGCGGAAAGCCGATCAACCTCGTGCAACTCGCGGGCGAGAGCAGCGGCGAGATCGAAGCGGAAGCCATCGACGTGCATTTCCTGCACCCAGTAGCGCAGGCTATCCATAATCAGCTTCAGCACTTGGGGGTTGCGCACGTTGAGCGTGTTACCGGTGCCGGTGTAATCCATGTAATAACGCGGGTTGTCATTTACCAATCGATAGTAAGTGCTGTTATCGATGCCTTTGAAGCTTAGCGTGGGGCCGAAGTGGTTGCCCTCGGCGGTGTGATTGTATACAACATCGAGAATGACTTCGATGCCGGCGCGATGCAGCGCCTTGACCATGGCTTTGAACTCGCCGATCTGTTCGCCGCGGTCGCCGGACGAGCTGTAACGCGCCTCGGGCGCGAAGAAGTTGATGGAGTTATATCCCCAGTAGTTACGCAGGCCCTGATCGAGCAGGTGCTTATCGTCAACGAATTCATGCACAGGCATCAACTCGACGGCGGTGATGCCTAACTTCTTCAAGTACTCGATGGCGACGGGATGGGCAATTCCGGCATAGGTTCCGCGCAGTTCCTCGGGAATTTCCGGATTCTGAGCAGTGAATCCCTTGATGTGGAGTTCGTAGAGAACGGAATCATGCACAAGGGTGAGCGGCGGCCGATCGTTCTCCCAATCGAAATGGGAAGTGGTGACGACCGATTTGGGAACGCCCCAGGCATCGTCCTGTTCGTCCTTCGAGAGATCCTCAGCAGGGTCGCCGATCTTATAGCCGAAGACCGGAGCATCCCAATTGATGCGGCCGGCAAGGGCTTTGGCGTAAGGATCGATGAGGAGTTTGGCGGGATTGAAACGCTCGCCGGCCTCGGGATTGGACGCGCCATGAACCCGATACCCATACAACTGGCCCAGCTTTACGCCGGGCAGATAGCAGTGCCATGTGTAGGCAGTGCATTCGCGAACGGGGACGGTTTCGGCTTCTTTGGAATCGACTTCGTCAAATAGACAGAGTTCGACGGCGGTGGCCTTCTCGGAATAGACGGAGAAATTGACTCCAGTACCATCCCAAGTGGCTCCTTGCGGGTAGGATTTCCCGGGTAAAATTGTGCGCGGCATCGTGGCGGCGGGCTCTCTTCGCTTTTTGACGGTAGCAAGGCGGGGGCCAAAACGGCTGTGATGAGAATTACGTTTCGGAGGTTTGGTAATTGGAGACGTGAAGGTAGTTACCGGTGAGTGGGTAACGGGCATACGGTTGGGGCTTAGGTGTAATGACTTGGGGGCGCGATTTTGACGCAGAGACGCGGAGACGCAGAGATAAGCACGGAGTTTTTGGGGCATGCGTGGGTCTTGCGGGCTTGAGGGGGTTCGGTTTTGGGGAAACGGAAAGTCAAAACCTGAGAGAACGGAGGCGGCGGCGGTTTGGAGGAGGGAGATCATGCGGTTTTTGGGCTCGGTAGTGAGTGTGGGTTGCGAGTTGGTGAGCTTTTTCGGTCAAATTTGCGCTTTAGGCGGCCTTCTTCGGGAACGTGGGCGGGCGCTTGTTGACATCGTAAGAGCGGCTGAGGCGGGCGGCGCGGTCGATTACGCGGAGCAGTTCGGGGGCTGAAAAAACGAACTGGCCATGGGCGGAGGCGGGCAGGAAATCGTCACCTGGATCGTAATCTTTCCCTTGCGATAGCGCGAGTTGCAGGAGACGGATGGCTTCGTCCTGGGCGCGGGCGTAGCTGGCCTTGCGCTTCTCCTGCAGCGCATTGAGCTCCGCCATGTCCTTTTCGACGGCGCGGCGGAAACGCGTTTCATAGAGAGAGATGAGGATGAGATTTTTGGCTTGCTCTTTCCAGACCTTGCCCTCAGCCAGGCAACTGTCTACCGCCGGATGGCCGCTTTGCATTTCGTCGGCGTAATCGAGGCGCCCCTGACGAAAAAATCGAGTCTTCCACCGAAGATGCCCGCTTAAGTCTCCATCTCATCTTCGAGATTTCCGCGACCAGTTCCGTCTCCAGGATTCCGATAGGGGCAAGGGCTTCTCTGTAGGCCGCCATGTGAGCGTCGAACGCCGGTTGCTCTTCCGGTGAGCAGAGATGGATTTTGGAAGTGATCAGAGTCTTGCATGCGTTTAAGGAGGAGCGGCGACGGCCCTCGGACGTCTTGGGTCCGCCGATGCCTTTGCGCGAGGGGGCGGCTTCGGGTTGTTGGTCGAGCGAGTGTTGGTCAGACATGGTTATCTTTAGTTATCGCTTTCGTTGTAAGTTCCGGGGTTGCCGGGGGATAGAAAGAGTTTCCTCCCGATTTGAGTTTAGAATGGCGGTGTAGCGACTTTTTGTGTGGATGGCTGTAAGTGGTTGAGGAGATTGAGACGATTTTCTTGAAAGTCTTGTGATCGGCTTCCGGGCCGACTTAGACTTTTCAGACGCGCTTGCGCAAGCGATTCAAAATAAGCCGGTTCGCCGCTTTACGCGATACCACTTTGCCTACGCTTGCTCGCCGTGATCCACAACCAGCAGTTTGACCGTTGCCTTTTGCGGCACAAGAACCAAGCCTAGTTGCTGCGGGAGCGCGGCAAAAATGTCGATGTCTTCCGGCCCCATCGGCTCACTCCCGATTTTGTTTTGCGCAAGATAGGCGATCTGAATGTCATGTCGTCCCTTCAAACCTGTCCGGTCACAACGCGGCCGGTCCAAACCGTCTCTGTTGCGAATCACGCCCGCTAGATCTTCCATCGTGGCGCCGATCCACGTTAGTTCCCTGCGGCGAGCAGTCTGGCTGATCGCCCTGCCCACTCTTGTAGGTTTCGCGTGGGGATCGCTGTCCTTGAATTTCACACCAGTCTTACTTCTCCGCAATACGTATACCGGCGCCTCGTTCTCCTCCCACCGGACGCGTTGCTTAAATCTATCTATAAGCAGGTTTTCCACAAATGGCCGGAACTCTTCGCGGGTCCTCTTACGCCCGCGTTAACGGAGAGTGGAAAGCGGCAGCAATGCTATTGGATTGTGACCACCGGGCCAAGCGTGGTCTGCGCGCCATTTACAGTGGCTTGTAAGGCTTGGTCGCCGCTTGGCGCGTTCGGAACAATCACGTTGAATTGGTACAGTCCGGCCGCGGTAAGCCCCTCGAAGATAACTCTCGCCGTGACGCCGCCGATTGTGATCGTTACCGGGCTACTGGTGGGCGCGGCTCCGCTGAAGGTCGCGCCGGCCGGCGCCGGTAGCGTCGTTGGTCCGAAGCCGACTCCGAAAAGCGACAGCATCTCGCCCGGCTTGACCGGACGCGTCGCGAAGGAAAAAGTGTTCGCGGGGCCCACCAGATCGTAGTATCCGAAGTCATAGGCGCCGGTTCCGTTTGGCGAAATGATCTCGGCCGCCACGTGCCTCCCGTCGCCCAGCAGACTGAACGCCGGACCATAAGCCGCAAGCGTCACCGTCCCGCTCGCCGTTCCAAACGGGGTCGTGACCGCCACGGTAACCGGTCCCGTTGTCGCATCGTCCGGCGCCTGTGCATTAATCTGCGTCGGACTCACGAACCACAAGTAAGCCGGCTTGCCATCGATCGTCACGCTCGTGCCTCCCAACGACATCGGAAAGTCCCCGTTCCACAGGTACGTTCCGTTCGCCAGATAGCTGCCGTAAATCGAAATCCACGAGCCGGCCTGTATGATGGAGTTCGAACCGTCGTTGGGGACGATGCCGCCTGGCGAAATCGCAGGCACGGGATTCGGCGTCAAGACGCGGATGCGGTTGTTCCCCGTACCGGACAAGTGAAGGGCGAGGGCGTTCCCATCGCCGAAAAGCCCGCCGCTGCCGGAATCCGCCACGTACACGTTGCCCGCGCCATCCACAGCAACGCTTTGCGGCATATTCAGTTCCGCCGCACTCGCCGGACCATAATCGCCGCCGAAGGCTAATAGTCCTGCTCCTGCAACGGTCGTGATTACGCCGTTCGAAACCTTGCGCACGCGGGCGTAGGCGCCGGCAAACGCTGGGCCACCGGCATCCGTGGGAAAGCCACTGGCATCCGCGATATAAAGGTCGCCAGCCGAATCGACCGCCATGCTCTTCGGGACCAGCAGAGTAGCCTGAGTCGCGGGGCCGTTGTCTCCCAGATTGCCCGGCGTCAAACCAAGCCCGCCTCCCGCTACCGTGGTGATGACGCCATTCGATACCTTGCGAATCCGGCTAACCCCACCAACTGAATAGCCGGCATCGGCGATGTACAGGCTGCCTTGCGAATCGACCGCCACTCCTACGGGATTGTTCAAACTCGCGTCGATTGCCGGACCCCCATCGCCCAAAAATCCGAAGCGCCCGTTGCCCGCTACGGTCGTAATCACCCCGTTCGACACTTCGCGAATGCGCCCATTGAACGTATCCGCGATATACAAGTTGCCGTTCGCATCTGACGCCAAGCCGCCCTGTGAAGCATCAAACTGAGCTGCGGTGGCCGGCCCGCCGTCACCGCTGAACCCCGACGTGCCGTTCCCGGCGACTGTCGTAATCACTCCCTTAGTCACTTTGCGGATACGACTATTTTCTGAATCTGTGATGTAGACGCTTCCGAAGCCATCCACCGCCACGCCCTGCGGCTTATTCAACTGCGCGCTCGTAGCCGCCGCGCCATCGCCGCTAAATCCCGCGGTCCCGTTCCCCGCTACGATAGCGATCGCCCCGTGTGAGACCTCGAACACGCGATTGCTGCCTGTGTCGGCGATATAGACGTTGCCGGCCACATCGGTCGCGATAGCTTGTGGCAGATTCAACTGGGCACTTGTCGCGGGCTCGCCGTTGCGCACAAGGCCGGTCGTCCCATTCCCCGCGATGGTGGTGATTACGCCCAAAGTAACTTTGCGAATGCGGTTGTTCATGGAGTCGGCGATGTAGAGATTATCCGCCGCGTCCACCGCCACCCATTCGGCCCAGTTCAGTTCCGCGAGCGTGGCCGGGCCGTTATCGCCGCTGTAGCCCAGCGTGCCGTTCCCGGCGGCCACTGTCATGGTCCCGTTGGAAATTTGCCAAATCTCGTGATTCCCTACATCGGCTACATAGACTCTTCCGTTTGCATCCACCGCGATCCCTATCGGTTCGAACTTCGCGGGCGGCGGGTTCTGCGACACCCAGTCCAAGGCGCCATCGTTCATCTGGTACACGTTGACGCTGGTGGAAACGTAGAGTGTGCCATTCGGACTCACTGCCACACCCACGCACCCGATCGACGGCGGCAGGGTCGCAACGGTGGCGACTCTTCCTTGCGAGATCTCGAGCACGCGGTTGTTGCCGGAATCGGCCACGTAGACGTTACCGGAGACGTCCACCGCAATCCCGAGCGGCATGTAGATGGCTGCCCTCGTGCCGTCTCCCGCGATGGTAGCGATCACGCCGTGCGAGACCCTGCGGATGCGATTGTTCAACGTATCGGCGATATAAAGGTTCCCTGCCAAATCCACCGCGATGCCCGCCGGCTGATTCAACTGCGCATTCGTCGCGAGACCATTGTCGCCGCTGAATCCCGGCGTGCCGTTCCCCGCGACTACGGTAAGCTGCCCCGTGACTGCGTCCACCCGCACAATGTCGCTGTAGAAATCCGCGAAGAACACGTCGCCTACGGCATCGACTGCCACGGCTTGCGGCTCCGAAGCGCTTGTAGAGGTTGCGGGAACGGCTGTGGGTGGTGCGCCTCCGGCGAATGTCGATATTCCGTACGTTTGGGCGTGGGCAGTGCAGCAGCCGATGATGGCTAGGGCAACAAGCGGGGGAACCGTCTTCACGAGGAGAATCCTGGCAAGCTTACGGCCAAACAAGCGCGCAGCAACCGTTGAAAAACTCGTGGAGTCGCATTGTAGGGGACGCAATTTAGCAGCCGCAAAAATCCACTTGTACGGTAACCCCGTTTCACAGCCGTTGTTGGAAAGAACGCTGTGTAATCGGTCACCACGCTGGTACTTCCCAAACGAGAGCAAGCATTTTAGTAGGCAGGTCAAATCAAGCCACCTTGCGGCGCACCGATTCAAGCAACCGCCGCGCCCTCGCGTACCCGCTGTCCGCCGCCTTTGACAACCATCTCTCCGCGCGTATCAGGCTCCGCTGAACATTGTCGCCGTTTACATAGGCGCGACCGAGATTGTACTGGGCTTTGGGATCACCTCTTCGCGCAGCTCGCCTCATCCAATTAAGGCCAGCCGTGACGTCTCTTTTTGTGCCGTCGCCGTCGAGCAGCATCGCTGCCAAATTCGTTTGCGCTTGGAGATGACCGTGTGATGCCGCGTGCCTATAAAGACGCACGGCACGGGCAGCATTGCGGCGCGTACCTTGACCTAGATCACTAAGCACAGCGAGGTTAAAACTCGCTTCGACACTCCCATTCTGAGCAGCTTTTTCATACCAATGCCGGGCAACGGCCAGATCTCGCGATACCCCTCACCCAGTGTCAAAGCAGTATCCAACGAAGTTCTGGGCGCGTGGATTCCCTTTTTCAGCAGCCTCGTGGGCGTCATTGAAAGCTTCCTTCCACGTGTACGTCTTCTGTGCCATATTGGTTCGCCCGAACGACTACCAAGGTTCGACCGTAACAACTTTCGCGCTGTTTGTCGCGAACGCGACACTTCCCGATAGGTGGCGTTATCGGAGACGTGCCGCGACGAGCCGGACTGGCGCAGTCCACCTTCCGGTAACCCCGTTTTTTGTCCGCTATGCGATGCCGGGCCGCATCCGGCTACTTCTCCGTAGGGCCGAGTCGTTTCATCAACTAGATTGCGCGGCTTGAGCGGCACGATCTGGAATGGGATCGGCTCCCACCTTCTTCCAATCGTTGGCTGTCGGCTCGACAGCCGCCAAGACGTTGGTCATGACGCCGACCGTATTGTCCCACCGGGATTGACGGTCGTTGTTGGCTGTCTGCTGCGGATCCGGATCGCAACAGCCTTTCCGTACCGGGTACCTGTAGGAGCCTCCCACGAAGGTGTCCTGCCAAAACCAGTACGATGAGTCTACGGGCCCAGCCCCAGGGATATGCGTGGTCTGCTGAACGAATTTGACGGGGCTAATGGCGTTGGCGCGCGTGTTGATGATTCGGTGTCGGTTTTCTATGGCGAAAGGCGCGAACTCCGCCGACTTGCGTATCAAATCATCGGCCCATGGTGAGTCGTTGGGATTCTTGTGGTCCCTGTCGGTTATCGCCTTCTCTTGAACGATGGCTAGATGGAGGCCGCCGGCGACAACGAACAAACCAAGACCGATCTCCGGAAACTCCTTGAGCTCATTGGTGATTGTGCGCGATTCGTTCCAAATGGTTGACAGGATGCGTTGCGATTCTTCGTACTTGGCTGGGTCGCCCTTGATCGTGTTGTAAGTAATCATGCCGTCTTGCACGGAGTTGACCCTGCCGTTCAGCTCGCGGCGCTTGTTCTCGTTGATCACGCCTTGGACGATGTTTTCGAACTCCTTATAGACCTGATCGAAGTACGCCGGGACGCCCGGAGGGAAGAGCTTGGCGAAGATTGCCGAGCCGATTTCGCTGACCACGGGGCGTAACAAAGACTTCCCAATTTCAGCGGCGAGGGCGCCCCAGGCAATCGCGCCAGCGCCGGCTTGCGGGGTGAGTTCGACCGACACTGGTGGCGTGATGTCGGTAATGATCGTTCCTCGAACGACGAATTGCCTGTCGATGAAGACCAACTCGCCAAAGCTGCTCCGTCGTCGCGCGGCGACAGTTCCCACCGGATAGTCAAGATAATCTGCGGAGAGAAAAGAAGTGAACACGCCGTCAGGGTCCGGGGTCTCGGCCGCGAGCGGTGGATAGGCCAGGTTGATCGCCCGCTCGAGCCGTTTGATGCGGTATTTTGCCACACGCAGCTGTTTTTCGTTCAGGTGGGGCCAATGCTCACGAGGAGTGATGGGAGGCGGCACAGTGGAACCGCCGTTAAAGGTCTCGGATGCCAGTCTTTGTGCGTCCTGCTCCGACAGGTCGGAATAAGCCCGCAGTTGAGCCTCAAGGGTGCTCAGCGACTTGGGCTTGGAGTAGATCAGATCCATACGGATTCTCCATCAGAAGGCCATTCGTTGTTCCGCCGGGTACGAATCGCGGCTGGTTTCGCCGCCCATCCCGCCCGAACCCAGGCACCCGGTGATCTCGTAAGGGGCGGGTTTGTCTCCGATCATCACGTTACTACGACGAAGTTTGCGCCGCGGGCTTAGTCTATCAAATTTCTTAGCCGGCGACACGGTCCTAGCTACTTTCCCACTTAAAATTCAAAAACCGCCTCAGACCCGGCCATCACGTCCCGGAGATGGTGTCCAGACTGGCGATCTTCGAGGGAATCGTTAGAAGTGGGGAGGGGATTGAAAAAGCGATTTGGGGTTGGGGAGAGCGAGGAGAGGAGTATTCGCCGGAGAGAGAATCTTACCGGGGGCGTGCTTGCTCGGCCAAGTGGGTGCCGATATGAATGACATTGTCGGCGATCACCCCAAGCCCGACCCAGCGCTGGATGCCGTCCGACCCCCTGTATAGCGATCGCCGCAATCCATGTCGCCGTTTGAGAACACTGATGCGGCCTTCACAGCCTGTACGCCACTTCTGAAGTTCCTTAAACCAACGCTGCTTCTGCCGCTGTTTACGCGTTGCGCTCTTGGTGTCGTGGCTCGGAATCGAGACTCGCTTGACTCCTATTTGGTGGGCCTTGGATTCGTTGGCGGCTGAAAAGAATCCGGGGTCGGCCGCCACGCGTTCCGGGGCGCGTCCGAACTGTTCGACGTGCTGCTCCAGGCATCCCTCTAACAAGGTCGCGTCGGCCGGGCGTTGCTCGCACACTTGGTAAAGCGTAATGATCTGGTCCTCCGCCTCTTGAATCAGGACCAGTTTGCCGAACTCATTGGGCTTATGCGCCTTGCCCTTGCGGATCACCTCGGTGTGCGTCTCGAAAATGCTGAGTAGTTTTCCTTCGGCCTTGGTGTTGCCGCGCAGCACTCGCTCCCGTGTCTGGCGCAGCACCTGCTGGACGCGGGGAATCATCTCATCCAGTTGCTTTCTGGCTTTGTGCATTACCGACAGATTGCCCCGCTTGACGCGAACGGCAATCTCGCGCGAAAACTTCTTCGCTTGCCCGGTAACCCGGCTGGTGATTTCCAGAAGTTGGAGGTAGGCCTTCTTCATCTTCTGCCGGCCCTGCTCCGTCTTGTTCCGGCTGGCGCGAGCAATCGCCAAAACCTTCAATTTGGCGGACCGGCTGCGGTCACGCATCTGCGTGCCCGCCTTACCGGCCACAGCAGTGACTTTCTTCATGATGCGCGTCAGCACGCGCACCCCGTCACCCAGTAAGGAACTGTCGGTTGGATAGTGGATGTCGGTCTCCACCACCGTCGTATCGACCCGCATCTTACGGCCCGCGGCGATCTTGTTTTCCTGTGCGATCTCCACCACGCGCCGATGCAGCTTTTCGATCACCTGCGGCCCCAGTTGACGCGCCAGGTTTCCCATCGTCCTGTCGTCCGGAACCTTGTCGCCGCCGATCCGGGTGAACTCGCGATAGACAAGATTGGCGCGCACCTCCCGCGATAGCACTTCGTAGCTCCAATCGCGCACGTGCTTCAACAGCAGCATTCTGAGCACGACCTCGGCCGGCGTCGCCCTGCGCCCACGGGTCTTGCTCTTCTTGCAGCGTTTGGCCAACTCTTGCTGGATGATGAGCAGCAGGGTGTCATCTTCCAGCGCTTTATCGGCGTGGTGCATCCAGGGTTCCCAGAGATCATCCACCGCCTCCGTGATGAAGCCATCGGCGAAGTTTCTCTGTAAGCGGCGAGCGGCGATCATGACTCGCGCTCCTGGTCTTTGAACTGCTCGCGGTCCAGGCGCAGAAGGAACTGATTCAGTTCGCTGATGGCCTCCAGCGTCTGTTTGAAATCGCGATACTCTCCGATCGCCTTCTGAACCAACGGAACCTGCTCGGGGCGCAGGCTCACTTGGCGGGTCTTTCCACCGGGATAGCCCACTGTGAGAACCCAAAGCGGATGGCCCTCCCCGCGGGCGCATTTTTGGCATCCCGAGGAGTGATGGGTGGTGCGCTGGAGTAGCGAGCCGCGGAGGACGCCGGCGGGGGAGGAGAGTTGCCCTGCCAGCTTTTCCCGCTTCCGGATGGCCTGCTCTCGTGTCATCATTATATATGATACATAATCCATAAAAGCAAGTCAATACATTTTTCGAACAAAATGTTTTTAATGACCGCGCGGACGTCAGAGCGTGGTCGGTGTGGTCTCTCGGGACGAGGTCAACGTCCGACTCAGCAATCAGCCGCGCACCGCCCCTTTGAAAGCAAAGGCCTTGCGCACCGAATTTTAAGTGGGAAAGTAGCTAGCTAGAAGCGCTTGCCGGAATAGCAAACACAACGTTACTCCTAGCGAACGACACCGAAATAGCGGGCATGGGATTCGATTGTGGCCGGCAAGTGGGGTTATCGTCCATTGGGAGGCACGACGGCGCCGCAGTCCTCAGCGGCGCGACAGATCGCCGCCGGCGCTAAGGCTGCCCGAGAATTCATCGGGAATATGCACGATCAGATTCATTTGTCCTATCCCCACATTACCTCTGCCGGCGTACGCCTTCCCCAGCGCGTGGGTAATTCTGCCGCTGTGGACGCCCAAATCGACGATGGCTTTTTGGGGCGTGTGACATTCACGTCAGTTTCCGGCTTAGCGTCTCAAAGTAGTGGGGTCCGACGGCAATGGCTAAAGCGCGGCGAAGTTCTTTCAACGCGCCCGTCATGTCGCGAATACACGGACGCGCAGATCGCGATCGAGAAGCGGGAATGGTTAACGCCTGGCGGCTCACGATCGCGAACACGCGTTTGCTTTCGGGGATCCTGCAAGCCCGGCGTCTGGGCCTGATACAACTCGCCTTGATTTACGGCAGTTGCTGGTACTTCAATGCGTCCATAGCCTCGCGATTCAACCGATCGGCGTTGTGGTCGATGATTTCGATGTCCTTTCGGTCACGGGCCTGCCCCTCCAAGCTGGCGAGGTAAGCTAGAGCCGCCTTCTCCAACACGGCCGGGCGGTTCTTGTCCAAACGGTCCAGACGGTCCAGCAGTTCCGCGGGCAGTGTGATCGATGTCTTGACTCTCACGGGATAATTGTCCCCCGGGATGCGGAGACGGCGCGGGCCTTCGAAACTTCGCTACAATGGGTTTAGCCCCCCACAAATCATGAAATTCGGCGTTATCGTCTTTCCCGGAAGCAATTGCGACCACGATGCGTTTTATGCCGTGGCCCACAATTTGCGTCAGCCGGCGGAGTTCATCTGGCACGATTCCAACTCGCTCGGCGACGTGGACGCCGTGATTCTGCCCGGCGGATTTTCGTATGGCGATTATCTGCGCTGCGGGGCTATCGCCAAGTTCTCGCCGGTGATGAGCGCGGTGAAGAAGTTCGCGGCCGCCGGCGGACCCGTGCTCGGCGTGTGCAACGGGTTCCAGATTCTGGTGGAGGCCGGCCTGCTGCCGGGCGCGCTGCTGCGGAATCGTGGCCTTCAATTTATTTGCCGCGAAGTTAAACTCCGCGTGGAGACTACCGACTCACCGTTTACCAACGCGGCCGGCAAGGGCCGGCAGCTGCACCTGCCGATTGCGCACGGCGAAGGGTGCTATTACGCGGACGAGCGAACGCTGGACGAACTCGATGCCGAAGACCGCGTGGCGTTCCGGTATCTCAATAACCCGAACGGCTCGCTGCGCGATATCGCGGGCATACTGAATCGCGAACGTAACGTGATGGGAATGATGCCGCATCCGGAGCGGGCTACCGAAGCGCTGATGGGGTCGTCGGACGGGTTGGCGGTGTTTCAATCTCTATTGCAGGCCGTAGCTCCGGCGGCGGGCGGCCGATGAACGCGGAGATCGTCGCCCAACATCAGCTCACGCCCGAAGAGTACGGAAAAATCGAGGCGATTCTCGGCCGCGAGCCCAACCTCACCGAACTTGGCATCTTCAGCGTGATGTGGAGCGAGCACTGCTCGTACAAGAGTTCGCGCGTACATTTGAAGAAGCTGCCGACGCGCGGGAAGCTGGTGGTGCAGGGGCCGGGCGAGAACGCCGGGATCATCGACATCGGCGGCGGGTACGTGATCGCCTTCAAGATCGAATCGCACAACCACCCGAGCTTCATCGAACCATTCCAGGGCGCGGCCACGGGGGTGGGCGGCATCCTGCGCGACATCTTCACAATGGGCGCGCGGCCCATCGCGGTGCTTGATTCGCTGCGATTCGGGCGCCTGGACGATAAGGCGACCGGCGCGCGCAACCGGCGCATCCTCAACGGCGTGGTGGGCGGCATTGCGCACTATGGCAATTGCTTCGGCGTGCCTACGGTAGGCGGCGAGTGCATCTTCGAGAGCTGCTACGACGGCAATCCGCTGGTGAATGCTTTCGCGCTTGGCGTGTGCCGTAAAGAGGATGTCTTCTACGCTAAAGCGGCGGGCGTGGGAAACCCGGTGATCTATGTCGGCGCGCGCACGGGGCGCGACGGGATCCACGGCGCATCCATGGCTAGCGCGGAGTTCACCGAGGAATCGAAACAGAAGCGGCCCAACGTGCAGGTGGGCGATCCGTTCATGGAGAAGCTGCTGCTTGAGGCGTGTCTCGAGGCTATGCAGACCGGCGCCATTGTGGGAATTCAGGACATGGGCGCGGCGGGCTTGACGTGCTCGACCTGCGAGATGGGGAGCCGGGGCGGAGTCGGACATCGAAATCGAGCTGGATCGCGTACCGCAGCGCGAGACGGGCATGACGCCGTATGAGATGATGCTCTCGGAATCGCAGGAGCGGATGCTGCTGGTGGCGGAGAAGGGGCGCGAAGAGGAAGTCTATCGCGTGTTCCGCAAGTGGGGGCTGGAGGCTGTCGGAGATCGGCGTGGTGACGGATGACGGAAAGTTGCGAGTGCGCCATCACGGGCAGATCGTCGCCGAAATTCCGAACCGCGAACTGGCGGATGAAGCGCCGCTATACCATCGTCCGTATACGCGTCCGCCGCAGCGGCCGGAAGCGCCCGTGAAAGCGCGCTGGGTGAATCCGCAGGATGCGCTGCCCGCGCTCATGGCGAGCGCCGACATCTGTTCCAAGCGCTGGATCTGGGAGCAGTACGATTACCAGGTGCGCACCAACACCGTAGCCGGGCCCGGCGCGCGAAGCGGCGATTGTGCGGATCAAGGAGACGGGAAACTCGGTCGCGATTTCGCTCGATGGCAACGGGCGCTATTGCGTACCTGAATCCGCGCGAGGGCGCGAAGCTGGCGGTGGCCGAATGCTGCCGCAATCTGGCGACCGTGGGCGCGCTGCCGGTAGCGGCCACGAACAACTTGAATTTCGGCAATCCCGAGCGGCCTGAGATCATGGCGCAGCTGGTGGAGGCGATCGAGGGCATCGTCCGAGGCTTGCCGTTTCTTCGATACTCCGATCACTGGCGGCAACGTCAGCCTGTACAACGAGACGCTCGGCGAAGGCATTTATCCAACGCCCGTGATGGGGATTGTCGGCACGCTGCCTACGGCCGAGCCCGTCACGATCCCGTTCAAGAACAGAGACCGCGCGGTGATGTTGATCGGCGGGGTGGGCGCGTGCAACGATCTGCGATTTCGGCGGCACGGAATACGCCAAGGAAATCCTGAAGCAGCTGTGGGGACAGCCGCCGGCGCTCGATATGGAGTATGAGAAGCGCGTACACGACGCGATGCGCGAAATCCTTTCCGAGGGGCTTGCGGAATCGGCGCACGATTTGAGCGATGGCGGGCTGGCGGTGGCGCTGGCCGAGTGCTCTTTCGGACCGAACGGCATCGGCGCGCAGCTCGATATCGATTCCGACCTGCGGCCGGAGTTTCTGGCGTTCCACGAAGCGCCTTCGCGCATTCTGATTTCGACGGCGAATGCGAAGCGGGTGGCGGCGATCGCGGAGCAGCACGGCGTGGAATCGCCGGTAGTGGGCGTTACAATTGAGAAGGGGATCGAGATCCGGCAGCGATCCATCACGCTCGGCTCCTGGGAAATCGCGGCTTTGAAACAAGCTTACGATCATTCGCTCGAAATCCGAGTCTCCATGTTTGACAAATTCCATGACGAGTGCGGCGTAGTGGCCATCTACGGCCACCCGGAAGCTTCCAACATGGCGTATCTGAGCCTGTACGCGATGCAGCATCGCGGGCAGGAAAGCGCGGGCATCTGCACTTCACGACGGCAAGCGAGATCTTCTGCCACAAAGAGATGGGCAGCGTGGCCGATATCTTCACCAGCCGGTGCTGAAAACGCTGCCGGGCGAACTCGCCATCGGGCATACGCGCTACTCGACGGCGGGCGATACGGTGCTGCTGAACGCGCAGCCGTTTTCGGTGACGTGCAACAAGCGGCGCGGTGGCCGTGGCGCACAACGGCAACATCACCAATGCCACCGAACTGCGCGCGGAACTGAGCCGCCGCGGCGCGATCTTCCAGGCTTCGAGCGATACCGAAGTGATTCTGCACCTGGTGGCGCATTCTTCGGAGCGCACGTTTGCGCGGCGCGCTGCGCGATGCGCTGCTGCAGCTGGAAGGCGCGTTTTCGCTGGTGTTTCTGGCGCAGGACCGCATCATTGTGGCGCGCGATCCGCACGGTTTCCGTCCGCTGGCGATGGGCGAAATGGAAGTCTCGGGCGGACGCAAGTGCTATGTGTTCGCTTCCGAAACTTGCGCGTTCGATCTGATCGGCGCGGTCTATCTGCACGACGTCGAAGCCGGGCGAGATGGTGATCGTCGGCCCCGAGGGCATCACCCGCGAACGCTACGCTCCAAAGCAGCCGCTGGCGCAATGCGTGTTCGAGCACGTGTATTTCGCGCGGCCCGATTCGCATCGTCTTCGGCCGGCCCGTGGAGGAATCGCGCGAGAAGTTGGGGCGTGTTGCTGGCGCGCGAATGCCCCGCCGATGCCGATCTGGTGGTGCCCGTGCCCGATTCCGGCGTGCCGGCGGCCATCGGGTACTCGGCCGAATCGCGGATTGCCGTACCGGCAGGCGCTGATCCGCAATCATTATGTGGGCCGCACGTTTATCGAGCCCTCGCAGGCGATTCGCGATTTCGGCGTGAAGCTGAAGCTGAATCCGGTGCAGCATCTGCTGGAAGGCAAGCGCGTGGTGCTGGTGGACGATTCGATTGTGCGCGGCACCACCAGCCGCAAAATTGTGCGCATGGTGCGGCAGGCGGGCGCGCGCGAAGTTCACCTGCGCATCTCGTGCCCGCCGACGATTTCGCCTTGCTTCTATGGCGTGGATACGCCGACGCGCGGCGAGTTGATCGCGGCGAACCAGAGGATCGAAGAGATCCGCCGCTTCGTGGAGGCCGATTCGCTGGGATACCTGTCGCTGGCTTCGCTGCGGAAAGCCGTGGCGGACGACGAAGCACGAATACTGCTACGCCTGCTACACGGGCGACTATCCGACGGAACTGGTCAATATCGAGAGTTGGTCCACCGCCCGCCAGAAGCGGCCGCTAGCACCGCGCCCACATCGTCCAACGTGCGACGGCAACACTCTCACCATTGCTCAAGTCTGCGCGGTCGCGCGCGCGCGGACCGCCGATGTCGCGCTTGCCCCGGCGGCTCGTGCGCGCATGAACGCCTCGCGCGCGCTGATCGACCGCCTCGCCGCAGGCGACGCTCCCATTTACGCGGTCAACACCGGCGTGGGACTGCTGGCCAACGTGCGCATTCCGCGCGGGGATCTCGATCAACTGCAGCGCAACGTGATCCGCTCGCACTGCGGCGGGCGTGGGCGAACCGCTGGCGCGCGATGCGGTGCGCGCCATGATGCTGATCCGCGCCAATGTGCTGGCCAAAGGCTTCTCCGGCATCCGTCCGCTGGTGGCCGAGCGTCTGTGCGATCTGGTCAACCGCGGCGTCACGCCGGTGGTTCCTTCGCAAGGCAGCGTGGGCGCGTCGGGCGATCTGGCGCCGCTGGCGCACATGGCGCTGGTGCTGATCGGCGAAGGCGAGGCGGAATTCGAGGGCGCCGATTCTTCCGGGCGCCGAGGCGCTGCGAGCGCGCCGGCATCGAGCCGATCGACGCTGCATCCCAAGGAAGGCATCAGCCTGATCAACGGCACGCAGGCGATGCTGGCCATCGGCTGTCTGGAACTTGACGCCGCGGAGACGCTGACCGAATCCGCCGACGTGGTCTGCGCGATGACGCTCGATGCGCTGCGCGGCACGCCGCGCGCGTTCGATCCGCGGATTCACGAGGCGCGTCCGCACCCCGGCCAGCTCGACTTCCGCGGCGCGGCTTGCGCTCGCTGCTTGAAGGCAGCGAGATCCGGCAATCGCACATCGGCTGCCAGCGCGTGCAGGACGCGTATTCGCTGCGCTGCATCCCGCAGGTTCACGGCCCGGTGCGCGATGCGCTGGCCGAGGCGCGGCGCGTGTTCGAAATCGAACTCAACTCGGCCACCGATAACCCGCTGGTGTTCGGCGACGAGATTCTCTCCGGCGGCAATTTCCACGGCGAATCGCTGGCGTTCCAGCTCGATTTTCTGGCGATCGCGCTTTCGGCGCTGGCGGGAATTTCGGAGCGGCGCATCGATCGACTGGTGAATCCCGCGCTCAACGAGGAGCTGCCGCCGTTCCTCGCCGGCCACGCCGGGCTGGAATCGGGACTGATGATGGCGCAAGTCACCGCGGCGAGTCTGGTGGCGGAAAATCGCGTGCTGGCGCATCCGGCGTCGACCGGCTCCATCACCACCAGCGGGAACAAAGAGGACTTCGTCAGCATGGGGATGACGCAGCGCGGTGAAACTGCAGCGCATCGTGCGCAACACGCGCAATGTGCTGGCTATCGAAGCGCTGGCCGCGGCGCGCGCGCTGGATCTGCTGGCGCCGTTGAAATCGAGCCGCGATGCTGGAAGAGGCGCGGACGCGCATTCGCGGCGTATCGCCGCCGATCGAGGGCGACCGCGCGTTTTATATCGACATCGCCGCGCTCGCCGGGCTGATTGCATCGGGACAACTTGCCTCGATATGATTCGCCGCGGCACGAATCCGATGCGGAAGCGTTGACTCGACTGATCAACGCCGCATTCGAGGTGGAGAAGTTCTTCATTGAGAGCGACCGTATTTCTGCTGCCGCAGGTGCGCGAGTATTTTCACACGGGCGCGTTCCTGGTTGCCGAAGACGGCGGCGAAATGGCAGCGTGCGTCTACGTGGAATTGCGCGGCGAGCGCGGATACTTCGGCCTGCTTTCAGTTGAGCCAACTCGCCAGCGTTCCGGCTTCGGCAGACGGCTGATCGCCGCGGCGGAGGAGTTCTGCCGCGATGCCGGATGCCGCTTCATGGACCTCGCATCGTGAACCTGCGCGAAGAGCTGCCGGCGTATTACACGAAGCTGGGTTATGCGGAAACTGGCGCGTCGCCCTTTCCGGCCGAGGTGCAAACCAAGCTGCCTTGCCACTTTATTGAGATGAGTAAGATCCTCTGACATTGCAGGTATTATGGCCAGTCTTGCGCGCCATGAAAGATGCGTGTGATCTCAACTGCGTATTCGGTCACCAGATAAACCGCGATATAGGGGAGAGGAGGAAAAACCAACTCGCGCCATCCCGGCATGCGCTGACTGGCACGCCCCACACGAGGAAAATCTTTCAACCGGTCGCACCGGTTCATAGATCGCTTTGGCAACACCGCGAGCAGCCTCGGGGTTATCGGCCTGGATGCGTTCGCAAATGCGCTGTAGGTCTTCGGCTGCCTCAGGCGACCAACGGATTTGCATCAGGGCTTCAAGAACCGCTCCAGGCGCTTGCCCACTTCTTCATGCGTCAGATATTCGCCGCGCCGAAGGGACGCATCGCCGCGTTTGACGGCGGCGACAAAGCGGGTTTCCTCGTCGAAATATTGCACAAGAACATCTTGAACCAACTCATCCGGATGGCGACCCTGCCGCGCGGCAGACTGCGTCAAGCGGGCTTCGAGTTCTGGCTGCGTGATCTGGACTTCATAGCGGGGAACTCCTAATCTTTAGAATAGCGGTTACCATGCGGCACCGGGGGGCGGCTCGTTTCATGCGCGATGAGCCTTCATGCGGCATTGCTCCGTGTTTGCCGCGTCAGTCCGCAATTGACCCTGCGATTTTCTTGAGGGCAATGCCGTTCACGCAGTAGTGGAGGCCGATGGGGGTGGGGCCATCGCGGAATACATCGCCGAGGCGGGGAAGCGTTCCTTACGAATCGCGTAGACTGAGATTAATGCGCCGCCCGCGCGCGTGGAACTCCGCGGAGTTTCCAAAACCTATCGCAACGGAGGCCAGCCGCCGGAAGTTCTGCACGATATCTCGCTCGCCGCCGCATGCCGGAACCGTCACCGCGCTGCTGGGCCGCAGCGGATGCGGCAAGACCACGCTGCTGAATCTGGCCGGCGCCATGGATTTCCCCACCTCGGGCGAAGTTCTGATCGGCGGGCGCGCCACCGGTTCGCTCAACGATGCCGAACTGACCGCGCTGCGCCGCACGCGCGTCGGCTTCGTCTTTCAATCGTTTCAACTGCTGCCCACGCTGACGGTGCTGGAAAATGTGGAGCTGCCGCTGCTGCTGGCGCGCGCGCCGAAATCGGCGCGAGACGGCGCGCGACCGCCTGCGCTGGGTGGATCTCGAAGAGAAGGCCGCGAGCCTTCCTTATCAACTCTCCGGCGGACAGATGCAGCGCGTGGCGATCGCCCGCGCGCTGGTCCACTCGCCCGAAATCGCTCATCGCCGACGAGCCCACCGGCAATCTGGATACCGCCAGCGGCGCGCAGATTCTGGCCCTGCTGCGCGCTCAGCGCCGACGAGTTCGGCGCCGCTGTTCTGATGGCCACGCACAGCGCCGAAGCGGCCGCCATCGCCGACGTGCGGGTGAAACTGCGCGACGGACGCATCGTCGTCGATCGCCATGAAGCTGCTGCGCACGCTGATTCTGCGGCCGCTGGTGCGCGACCCGCTGCGCACGGCGCTGACCGTGCTCGCGGTCGCGCTGGGCGTGGCCGTGGTGGTCGCGATCGATCTGGCGGGCGACGCCGCCACGGGGTCGTTCCGCTCGTCGCTTGAAACCCTCGCGGGCAAGACGGATCTTGAATCTCCGCCAATGGCGGCATCGACGAGCGCTGGATCGGCGCGCTCGCGGCGCTGCCCATCGACGCGCGCTTCGCTCCGGTGATCGAAGCGCAAGTCGAGATCCGATGGCGTGGGATCGCTGCCGCTTTATGGCTTCGATTTTGTCGCGGCGGCGCGCCGAGGGCGCGAGCGATGGCGCGCGGGCGCCGGGCGATGCGGTGATCTCGAAGCCGCTCGCGGCGCGGCTGGGCATCGGGCGCGGGCAGGCGTTCGACGCTGCATCTGATCGGCGGCCGCGACCGGCAACTGCGCAGTGGCGCGGGCCGTCGGATCGCCTACGGAATTCGTGGCCGTCGATATCGCCGACGCGCAGCAAGCTCCTCGGACGCTTCGGACAAGCTCGACCGCATCGATGTCACCGTCGCGCCCGGCCGAAGATTTCGCGCGCGCCGAAGCGGCCATCCGCGCGATTCTCCCGGCGGGTTATTTCATGCAGAAGCCCGGCGCGCGCAGCGACGAGAACCAACGCATGCTGCGCGCCTTCCGCTGGAACCTGCGCGTGCTGAGCTACATTTCGCTGGTGGTGGGCGCGTTTCTCATCTACAACACCATCTCGATCAGCGTGGTGCGGCGGCGCGCGGAGATCGGCATCCTGCGGGCGCTGGGCGCGAGCCGCCGCACGATCTTTGGCGTGTTCCTCGCCGAAGCGCTGCTGCTTCGGCGTGGTTGGCGGGGCGCGGGCGTGGCGCTGGGGCGGCTGCTGGCGGGCGCGATCGGTGCAGCTGATCGCCGGCACCGTGAATGCGCTCTTCACCACCAGCCGTCCGGCGCCGGTGGAACTCACCGCGGGCGAAGCCGCGCTGGGCATCGCCGCCGGCGCCGTCGCGGCGTTGGTTTCCGCGTTCGCTCCGGCGCGCGAAGCCATCGCGTGTCTCGCCCACCGAAGCCATGAGCCGCGGTTCGCACGAGCATTCGCGCGCGCCTGCGCTGGCGGCGCGGATTGGCCTGGGCCGGCGGTGTTGGCCGCGCTCGCGGTGGCCGCGTCGCAGGCGCCGGCCGTGGGACGCATTTCCCGCGGGCGGATACGCCGCCGCGTTCCTCGCCATCGGCGCCGTGGCATTGGCCACGCCCGCGTTCGTCGCTGGCGGTCAACCGCGCGTCGCGCGGACTGTTCCACCGCAGCGTCGAGGCGATGCTGGCGGCTCGCAGCCTGACCGGATCGCTCTCGCGCACCTCGGTCGTGGTGGCGGCGCTGGCCACCGCCATCGCCATGATGGCCAGCGTGGGCATTATGGTGGGCAGCTTCCGAGAGACTGTTGCGCTGTGGCTCGATACCCAATTGCGCGCCGATCTCTACGTGCGGCCGCGACGCGCCGGCGGCCGCCGGAGCTTTATCCGCCGCTGCCGCCGCGGATTCCCGACATTCTTGCGGCCACTCCCGGCGTCGCCGCGGTGGATCGTTTTCCACGGCCTTGAATTGCACTACCGCGGCGAACGCGCCACGCTGGGAGCGGGCAATCTCGAGATCGTGCGGCGCTATGGCCGGCTGCGTTTTCTCGCGGGGCGAAGACCGCGACGCCATTCTGCGCTCGCTTCCCAGGCTCACGACCGCGCCATTGTCAGCGAGCCTTTCGCCAACAAGTTCGGCGTGCGCGCGGGCGACGTGCATCGAGCTTGCCCATCGGCGCCGGGAACGTCGCTCTCACCATCGCCGGCATCTACTACGATTACTCCAGCAGCCAGGGGTTGGTGATCGTCGACAACTCCACGCTGCTGAAATATCTGCCGGAGCAGCCCGCCACTAACGCCGCGGTTTATCTGGCGGCGCGGCGCCGACGCCGGCGACGTGCTGCATGAGATTCATTTGCGCACGGAGGGGCTGGGCGTCGATGATCGCCCCCAACGCCGAACTGCGCCGCGCATCGCTCGAGATCTTCGACCGCACGTTCGCCATCACCTGGGCGCTGGAAGCGGTCGCCATCGTGGTGGCCATGCTGGGCGCGGCGAATGCGCTGCTGGCCGTGGTGCTCGACCGGCGGCGCGAATTGGGCATGTTGCGCTACCTGGGCGCGTCGGCGCGGCAAGTGCGGCGGAATGATTCTCACCGAGGCCGCGCTGCTCGGGCTGCTTGCCTCGGCGGCGGGCGTGGTCGTTGGGCTTCGCGCTTTCGCTGCTGTTGATTTTTGTCGTCAACAAGCAGAGCTTTGGCTGGACCATTCAATTTCATCCGCCCGGCTTACTCCTGGGCGGCGCGCTGGCGCTGGTGTGGGGCGTGACGGTGTTGGCAGGACTTTATCCGGCGCGGGTGGCGGCGCGAATGAATCCGCTCGATGCCATCCGGGAAGAGTAAGCGTTACCTGAGCAAGTAATAGATGTCCGTTCGAAGCTTCGCGGGATCGTCGCTCCAATGTCCATAGACTTCCCACGATGGCCCGGCGATCTAGCCGGCCGTTTTCACGAACCCATTGATGAATCGCGTGGTGAGCGGGCTTCATTTGGTCGTAAGGGCCCATATAGACGGTGGTCGCCACGGCGCCCGCGGGAGTGGAAGCATTGCCACCCTGTTCAAGCTGGACGCCGCATGCGATCTCAAACTCGCCGGCGACGTCACCGGGATAGAACACGATGTTCAGTTCCCCCTTGCTTTTGAAACTCGCGTAGAACTGGTCGAACAATTCGCGAATCTTGGCGGGGAGAGTCGCCATAGTCGCGTTTCCGCGCACGACGGCCATGGGTTGTTCGGGAACTTGCTTTAGCTGTACGGCGTCGTGCATGAGTCGATTTTAGGGTAGCATCCAGGCTTAGTGAACTGACACAAACGCAGGGTCTATCGCCTTCTCGAGAACGAGCTTGAAGCTGCTCCAGGGCATCCGGGGCTTCCGGACGCGGCTTGGCAGCCAGGGATGGCTACTTCCTGGCTGAGTGGCGGCGCAGCCTGGTGAGCCGATCCGCATTGCGCATTTGATCCGGACTCTGCGCTACGTATCGCGCAGTCACGAATCCTCTCCCGCATCATCGCGCCAGAGCGAGAAGATCAGCGCGCCGCCGGGCGGCGTGTCGTCCGGCTGATAACCGGGCAGATTCCAGGACAGGCCGAGCATACCCGAGAGATTCGACAGGTTGGTATCGTGCCCGGAGAGCACCAACAGAGCATCGCCCGGCCGCCCCAGAGCGCCCTGCGACGCGGCTTGCCGATTGCCGCCTGTTCCATCGAAAGCAGCACGTGCGTCCAGCAGGTTCGAACCGCGGGCGCGCGCCAGATAGGGCGTGCGGCGCATCAGGTCGGCATACACGGCATGAAGCGACAGAACCTTCAATAGGTTCTCACGGGTCAGGCGTCCCCAGCCAAGTTCGGCTCCTTCAAATCCGTTGGCGTATTCGAGCAGCAGGTTCTCGCTGAAAGTCGAACCGGCGCTGAAGGGTCCGGTCAGTTCCACGGCCTTGCCGGAAAGCGATACGCCGATCTCAGAGGCGGCTCCAATAACTCTCTGGCGTACGCTTCGGCCGCCCGTCAGGATGGACTGCAGCGTGTCGATCGCGGCGCGGTGATCGCGCGAGGAGCTTCTGGGGATCGGGACCCAGGCGATCGCGAACGGCGCTCAGTGAGATTTCCGGATCGGGAGTTCCGGCGCCCGAAAACAGCGGGTCCTTTCGATCTTCGGACTGCGATTGCGACTGAGAGTCCGCACCCGGGCATCAGCGACTCGGCGAAAGCGCGGCCGGTTTCGAGAGTCCGCTGACTGCTGTCCGCGACAATATGAACCCGGCCGGCGTCGCTGCATCCCCGTGGATCAAGCAGATGCTCCGCTAGTGAGCCATTCGCGATAATAGGCGCCCATCAGTCCGATAGAGCGCGCGCCGTGCGGAGTCAGTTCGCCGGGCGCCACGCCCCATTCGGGCCATGGCTGGGCCGAGTACTGATTGAGCCGCGCATGTATCCCAAGTAGGAGAGCGGACGCCGTGGCGGCTGACGATCACGACATACTTCAGCCGCGGCGCGGCGGCCAACGGCGCACACCGCCAGCAACAGCGCAAAGCAGATAGCCGCCGAAAGGCGATTACTTCTCACGATTGAAACTATATCGGAAACCGGCCGCATAGTCGGACTTATAAAACTCGCGTTGATTGACGAAGATCGGGCTGCCGGTGTAATAGCCGAACACTTCGTTCGTGAGATTCAAACCGGAAATCACCAGCGGAGAGTCCCGTGGCCTAGCCGGACGCTCGCCTGCGCGTCGAGTTGCAGGTGAGGCAGAGTGTAGACGTCCCCGCTGGGGCCTTTCGGACCCAGTCCGCTTACGTCCGACGCGGTTCTGGTATTCGTATTGGATAAATGCAGGGTCCGTTGTAAGAAAGGCCCACGCGCACCGAAAAGCGGCCCCGGTCATAAGTAGGGCTGATGTTCCAGGTATTGGGCGACTGCTGCTGCAACGCGGGGCTATCGGGACGGCCGGGAATATGGAAGACCTTGGAGCCGGTCCAGCTATAGTTGGCCAGCATTCCCAGGCCGCCAAGCACGCCGGGCAGAAACGAAAGACGCTGCTGGTAGGAGACCTCGAAGCCGTACAACTCCGCGTTGCCGGACGTTGATCCACTGCGAAACCAGATCCCCCTGATAGGGGCCGATCGGCTGCCGGTGTAAGAAGTGCTGATCAGCGTGTCGGAGAGTTGCTTGACGAAGAAGCCGGCCTGCAAAATTCCCGCCGGATTGAGATAGCGCTCGTAAAGCAGATCGTAGTTATTGGCGTGTTCGGGCTTCAGCGCGGGATTGCCGAGCGCGACCGTGGCGGGATTGGTGGAATCGTCCTCCGTGACGTACGGGACCAACTGATAGGCGTCGGGACGCGCAACGCCGCGGGCATAGACCAGACGCAAGCCGGACTGAGTTGTCCAGAGCGTACCGCAGCGAGAGGCTAGGCAACACGTCGACGTAAGAGGGGTTGTTGTGGACGGGAACCGGCGTTCCGCAGCCCGTGGCCGGTGGGCAATTCGTGCTGCCCGCGGGATACAGAGTCACGTTGTAGCCCAGCGTGTTCATCTGCGTGCCTTCGAAGCGAACGCCCGCCACCACATGCAGCTTGCCGAAATCCATGGTGTTCATGAGGTAACCGGCAGAGATGCGCTCGATGATATTGAAGATGTTCGGATAACCGTCGGCGGCGGTCTTGTAGCCATCCAGAAAGCTCGACAGATTGGCGAGCGTATAGTTCTGGAGCTGATTGAAATCCGACACCGGGCCGTAGTGCCCGCCGAAGTAATCGCCGCTCAGGTAATTACTGCTGCTGAAGGTGCTCAGAAACTGAGTCATCGGATAGCTGGCGGCTTTCCAGCCGTCATAGACGTTTTCGGTCGAGTTCTGATATTTGTGCCCGTTGCGGACCTTGCCGCCGAACTCAAAGACTCCGTAGTGAGAGCCGATGTGGTAAAGGGTGGAGTACGAACCGGAGGCGGTGAGGTTCAATTGAGCGCTCTGGCCGGTGGAGATGGTGATGTCCTTGAAACCCCAATTGCTCGCCACCTGGAGCGGAGAATTGGGACCGTCGCAGTTGTTGCCGAAATGCGGCACCGTGGGGCTGGTCTGCGCCGTGGGATCGTAGCCGCAATTCAACGTGGCGCCGATCCAGGAGAAGTCGGCCTTGGGATTGCCGGCGGAATCCAGCTCATAGGAGTTCGACGCCGAAACTTCCCAAGTGAATCTCGATGGACCGAATTGCTTTCGGCCGCCAAGACGTGTAACTGCTGATTGAAGCATCGGGGCGCTTGCTGGAAGTGTAAAACTTCGGAGCGCCGGTCGAGACCGGCTCGTAATACCACTTGTCGCCGTAATCCTGGAGATTCGAATAGAGACCCTTGAGGTAGATGCTGCTGGAATCGCTGAACTTGTAATCGGCCGTGCCCGCGAAGCCCCAGCGGTTGCGATAGTAACGATATTCGCGGATGGTGTTGTTGTCGTAAATCGGCTTGGCGAAAGTGGACGCGGGATCGATCGCGGGCTGCCAGTTGTCGATGCCGCGGCCGTTGTAATCGAACGATCCGCCGAACAGAACTCCCAGCTTCGTGGTCTTTCCAAAACGATGGCCGATCGTGCCGCCTTCCTCGGTATTGGCGCGGCCGCCCAGGATGCTGTTGTAACCGCCGAGGCCGTGGAGAGTGATGGTGGGGAACTCGCCGGCTGTTTTGGTCTTCATGTTGACCGAGCCGCCAATGCCATCGCCATCCATATTCGGCGCCAGGGTCTTGTTGACTTCGACGGATTCCACCAGATCGGCGGGCATCACGTCGAGACGTACCTGGCGCACAGTGGGCTCGGGCGAGGGAACGGTGATGCCGTCGATGGTGACGTTGGTGAGCCGCGGTTCCGTGCCGCGCACCATCACGTAGACGCCTTCGCCTTCGATGCGTTCCAAGGTGATGGAAGGGAGCCTGCCCAGAGCGTCGGCCACGTTGGCGTTGGGCAATGAGGTGATCACTTCCGCGGGCAATACCTGGAGAAGGTTGTCGGCCATGCGGGTGCGGTTGATGGCCTCGGCTTCGCCGTGCGGACGTTCGGCGGTGACGATGACTTGTTCGTTCGCGGAACTGACGGTCAGCTTCGCGTCCACGCGGAAGGTTTCGCCGGCTTTGACAGTGACACGGGATCTCCAAATTGCTGAAACCGACATAAGAGACCGCGACTTTGTAGTCGCCCGGAGCAAGGTCCGGAATGAGGAAGTCGCCTTGAGCATCGGAGGAGATCTTCTCGTTGCGGGATTGCAGACTAATTTGCGCGCCTTGCAGCACGGCCCCGGAGCTATCGGTTACCCTTCCGGCAATCACGCCTTTGGCATCGGCTGCCGCGGGTGAAGCGTATCCCTGAATCAGGGCTACGGCCAATTGCCATACCGCGATCATTGCAAGAATCTTGAGCCTGCGCATAAAAGGCCTCCTGTTTTTCCTTTCGGGAATGGGTAAACCGAATTAGAGCAAGCGAGTCTGAGGAGAATCTAAGGAACCGGCGGGGGTGGGTGAATTTCAAAGAATCGTCATCAGATATTAACATGCAGAAGTCAAGATCAATGTATTCGCATACTGGTTGCAGAAGATAGGCCGAATACCGCCGATCTGGTCCGCAGGGCGCTCGAGACGGAGGGCCATTCCGTCCTGATTGCCTATGACGGGCAACGGGCTCTGAAGCTCGGTTTGGCCGCCGACATCGACGTTATTCTGCTGGACGTTATGCTTCCCCGCATGGATGGACTGAGCGTCCTGAGGAGATTGCGGGAGGCGCGCCTTCACACCCCCGTGATCATCGTTTCGGCGCGCGACGCGGAACCCGACGTTGTACATGGACTGGATTGCGGCGCGGACGACTATCTGACCAAGCCCTTCGAATTGAATATCCTTCTCGCGCGTGTCAGAGCTGTCGCGCGGCGCGCCCCCGCGGCGCAGCCGGCAGACCTGACGTTTCTCGATTTGAAACTCCATCCGGGCTCCTACCAGATGCAGCGCGGCGAACGGACGGTCTCTTTGACACGCACCGAGTTTGCTCTTCTCGAAACGTTGATCCGGCGCGCCGGCATGGTGGTGCCAAGAGAGGTGCTGATCGAAGAGGGCTGGGGAAACGAATCGGAAGTCAGCGACGCGAACCTCTACTTCTTCGTGCGTTCCCTGCGGTCGAAGATCACGCAGCCGGGAGAAACAGAACTTCTGCACACGATCCGTGGCGTGGGATATTCCATCCGGGGCGAAGACTGTTGATCGCCTACCGGTCCATTTCGCTGCGGCTCACCATCTGGTTCTCCGCCGTATTCTTCGCGGGGCTGGCTCTTTTCGGCGCCGTGATGTGGCTCGATTTGAAAGATACTCTGACATCCGGACGGTCGCGGACGCTGGAGAGGCGGACGAACCGGTTGGGCGACTTGCTGCGCGAGACGCAAGCCGACCCACCAGACCTGAGCGCGCGAAAATTTCAGGCGTTCGCGGACGCGACCGGAAGCGGCCTGATCGAGGTTTTCGACGCGAACGGGACGCGCGCTCTTCCCTCCCCGACAGCGGCCGCGCAGTCTTTCCCCTGGCCGCGCGTCACGCCGATGCAGATCGACCGATTCAGCGAGGTCAAGTTCCAGGGACAGCCTTATCGCATTCTGGCTCATCCGTTCTCGCTGGATTCGCAAACTCTAGTTCTGTGCGCCGCGGCGCCGTTGGAAGGCAACCGCCTGGTCCTGGGCGCCTTTTCCGAAGCGTTGCTGTGGGCCATCCCGGCATTGCTGGCGATCTCCGCACTGGGCGGGTACGCACTCAGCCGCAGAGCGCTTAAGCCAGTGGACCAGATCGTCGCCGCCACGCGGTCTATCAGTGTTACGAATCTCTCCGCGAGATTGCCGGTGCCGGAGACGCGGGATGAGTTGCAGCGGCTTTCCGAAACGCAGAATGCGATGCTCGCGCGGCTGGAATCGGCCGTGAAGGAAATCAAACGATTCACGGATGACGCTTCGCATGAGCTTCGCAGCCCTGTCTCGTTCGTTCGCACTACGGCGGAGTTGGCGCTGAGAAACCGGCAAATCGATGCGGCCAGCCGGCGCGCTTTCGAAGAGATTGTCGCGGAGTGCGGAAAGGCGAGCCGTCTGCTGAAGGATATGCTGACCCTGGCGCGCGCCGATGCCGGCAATCCGCGGCTTGCCTTCGAAGCGATCGATCTGGCCGAAGTGGTGAAGGCGGTTTGCCAAAAAGCCGTTCGGTCGCGAATGAGAGCGGGCACATCCTCACGTACTGTTTCGAGGACAACCCCGAAGACGAACGCCCGGCCTTGGTGTGGGGCGACTACTCCAGCCTTCAGCAGTTACTTTGGATCCTTCTGGACAATGCCACGAAGTATACGCCGGCGCCGGAACGATCAAGGTCACGCTGACTGTTGCGAGAGAGAACGTAACAGTGACGGTGGAGGACAACGGAACCGGCATCCCGGAGGCGGACCTGCCACACATCTTTGGCGCTTCTATCGCGCAGACCCATCCAGGAGCCAGGTGGAAGGCTTCGGCTTGGGTCTGTCTATCGCCACGTGGATGGCCGGCGTTCATGGGGCGGCTCTTTCGGTGGATAGCAGGGAGAATGAGGGATCTGTTTTCAAGATTGTGTTTCCATTGCTTGCGGTGGACCAGCTTCAGTCGAAAGATTCTCCAGCCGCGGCGTCGCTGGCAAGCGTCGGCTAGCACAAATGTCGGCTAGCACAAATATGGTTCGCGTAAGGCTGCCAGTCAAACACTCTAAGAATCCATTTCGGAGAATTGCCTGCTAGAGGCTACTCACGCTGGAAGCGCTCTCGGAGGATAGATTGTCATCTCCGAGGCCCGGACTTGTCACCCCCGTCGCACTCAGATCTGCCGAGATGGGGTTATTCCGCCCAATGGAACGAACAGGAATAATTCAGGACACCAGCTGGAAATGCGTGAACAGAACAGACCTTAGACGAGCACCGACTGCGGGCTTCTGCCGTCCTATTGTCGCTTCTTCTTTTTCTTTTTCCTCTTTTTTCGGCTCAGTGGATCGCGACGAATCAGGTCTGCAAACTCGTCCTCAAAGGCCTTCAGCGCCTTCAGGACATCCTGCGTACGCTGTTGCATCTCGAGCGATCTAGCTGCACCCTTAAGGTGTGGCGACGGCTTGTACATTACCGAGTGCTCAACCTCCCAAAAAAGCGCTGTCAGCATCGGAACGATCTGGAATTCGGCACGAACTCTCTCACTCGCCTCGCAGTAACCGAAGTACTTCAGGGCAAGAGGCTCATCGCTTTCACGGAAGCCGGGAACCGGATCTGCGGTCCACGACGAAAAACGTTCGCGCAAGCGCCGGTTGGTTTCGTCGATGCGACTATGGGGGAATACAAGGACCCGAACCCCCGCCAAATCGTGCAGGCGAGTCAGCGAATATAATTCGGGCCGCTTCCTGTCGAAAGTCGCGCCCTCTTGGCGCCTGCGGACCGATTCCAGCGCGCTCTCGCAGTCCTTCACCCGCGAGGTGACGACCACCCTCTCAAACTCATCCAAATTGGCGAGAAATCGGAATCAAGCAATGCTTAACCTCTGCTTCAAGTTCGGCCAGAACCCGCCGAATGTCGGGAAGCAAACTAAAGTACTCTTCGCGCAACCGATCTTCGATCGTGCGTTCCGGTTTACCCAAGGACAGATTCCAGCTCCCGCCTAACTGAATCAGGCGGACGAGAGTTGAAGTAAAACCGCCACTCCTGTCTGCCCGTATGTTCCCGGATGTGTTTCAAAATCTCATTTTCGCTATGATCTTGAACGAATTCGATGCTAAAGGCCTTCTTGGCCTTCCGGTTCACATACATCTGGCGATCGAAGCTATAGGCGTAACCCTCCTCGCCGAGAATATCCATTTTTGATCTCGCCACTCTCGACATCGGTACTCCCCTGCCTTTAGATTGTAGCGGGTCTGGAGCGGCTCAAGTTTGCCTCGCCACAGGTCGACGCCGATGAGGTTGTCGCCATTCGATCTTGGAGTTGATCATCCCCAAATGGCGTTCTGGGAATCCGCTGCGGATCGGCTTCTACTGTTTAGCTCCCCTCCTCCCGCTCTGGAAAATTTCCACTGGCAACAGGCTATTTGCGTAAACCCAAGCCTTAGTGAACATCATTGCGGCCAGCACCAAGTTCGAATCGCTCACACACTTTCCAATGCGCGGCGCGATAAGGCCGCCACGCCACTGTAATCTAAGAACAGCCCATGATGAGGAGTGTCGCCGCGTCCATCGCCGGAGCCGCCGCTATCGCCGGCGCGGCCTGGGCCGTGCGCGGACGGTCTTCCACCATGTTCGCGCCTTCGATCTGGCGCGGCCCGCGCGATTGCCGTGCGCTCGCGCTCACCTTCGACGATGGTCCCAGCGAAAGCACGCCCGCGCTTCTCGATGTGCTGGCGCGCCACGGCGTGTCCGCGACGTTTTTCCAATGCGGCGCCAATGTCGAGCGGCTGCCTGGCATCGCCCGCGCGACGGTCGAGGCCGGGCACGAAATCGGCAATCACTAGCCATACCGCACCCTTTGTTCTGCTTCCGCTCGCCCGCAATTCATGCGCCGGCAACTGGAGCGCGCGCCAACGCAGCCATCGAAGCGCACACCGGCGCGCAGGCCACGCTTGGTTCCGCGCCCCTTACGGCGTCCGCTGGCCCGGACTGGCGATCGGCGCAGCGCCCGGCCTGGGACTCACCGGCGTCATGTGGACCGTAATCGGCTATGATTGGAATCTGACGGCGGAAGGGATTGTCCGCCGGATATCCGGAAGCGTTTCCAACGGAGCTATCGTCTGCCTTCACGACGGCCGCGAACTGCGCGCTAAGCCGGATATCCGGAACAACCATTCGCGCCGTCGGAGCGGCTGATTCCGATGTTGCTCGACCGAGGATATCGATTCGAAACGGTAAGCCGGCTATGTCAGAAGACCTGATTCAACGGGTTCTCAAAGCGATCGCAACCTCCAAGCGCATTCCCCTGGAAACCGTCACCATCGACAGCGAATTCCGAACAACTGGAGATCGATTCCATGGATGCCGTCGAGATTCTCTTCGCGCTCGAGAACGAGTTCGATATCAACATTCCCGACGATGAAGTGCGCAACGTGCGCAACGTGCGCCAGATGTGCGAAGGCGTCGAGAAACTGGTGGCCGCCAAGGCGGCGGGCGCGGCCGGCCAGTAGCCGATGCGCCGCGTCGCCATCACTGGAATGGGCGCGATTTGCGCGCTGGGCCGTAACGTGGCCGAAGTCGGCCGAATCGCTGCCGGCAGGGCCGGAGCTGGCATCGCGCCGGTGGAATCCACCGACATGTCGCAGACTGCGCTTTCAGAACGGCGCAGAAGTTCGCGGATATACGCATCAGCCCTACTTTGACGACCGGCGCGCCGATTTCATCGACCGCTTCGCGCAGTTCGCGGTCATCGCCGCGCGCGAAGCGGTGGCCGATGCGGGCGTCGAATGGACGCCGGAACTGCGCGAGACGGCGGCCATTGTCACCGGCTCCTGCGTGGGCGGCCAGAGCACCGAGGACATCGGATTCCAGGAAGTCTACAAGCTGGGCCATAACCGCGTGCATCCGCTGACCATTCCCAAGACCATGGCCAACGCGGGCGCGAGCCACATCTCGATGGAGTTCGGCATCACCGGGCCCAGCTTCACCATTTCGACGGCATGCTCCTCGGCCGGACACGCCATCGGCCAGGCGTTCCAGATGGTGCGCACCGGCCAGACGGACCTGGCGATCACCGGCGGCAGCGAAGCGCCGTTCAGTTTCGGCATTCTGAAAGCGTGGGAGGCGATGCGCGTGGTTTCGCCGGAGACCTGCCGGCCGTTTTCGAAGGACCGGCGGGGCATGATTCTGGGCGAAGGCGGCGGCGATGCTGGTGCTGGAGCCGCTCGAAGCAGCGCTGGCGCGCGGCGCGCGGATTCACGCGGAGATCGTGGGCTTCGGCATGTCGTCCGACGCGTGCCACATCACGCAGCCTTCGGCCGGAAGGCGCCGCGCGCGCCATGCGCGCGGCGTTGCGCGACGCTGACCTGGCGCCGGAGCAGATCGGCTACATCAACGCGCACGGCACCGGCACGCCGGCGAACGATATCTCGGAAACGGCCGCCATTCGCGCAGTGTTCGGCGCGCATGCCGATCGGCTGCCGGTCAGCTCCACCAAATCGATGCACGGGCACGCGCTGGGCGCGGCGGCGGCGATCGAATGCCTGGCCGCGGTGCTCGCGCTGCGCGACGGCGTGCTGCCGCCCACGGCGAATTTCAACGAGCCCGATCCGGAATGCGATCTGGATGTGATCCCCAACCAGGCGCGCGAGGCGCAGGTGGAGTATGCGCTCTCGAATTCGTTTGCGTTCGGCGGGTTGAACGCGGTGTTGGCGTTGCGTAAGTAGCGGGGCGGACCGTGCTACAACGGGTGCATGGCGCTATCCGCGAGAAATCAACTCCCAGGCACGATTGAGGAGATTCAGATCGGCGACATCATGGCCCATGTGGTGGTCAAGGTCGGCGACAACGTCATCGAAAGCGTAATCACCCGCAATAGCGCGGAGGAACTCGGAGCTGAAGAAGGGCGATGCGGTGCGGGTGGTTGTGAAGTCCACCGAAGTGATGATTCAGAAGGATTGAGGCGCACGCCTTCGGCGCGGGACAGGCCGGGACTCACTTCTCCGCTAGCGCCTGGTCCAGTTTCTGCAACTGGATCCGCACATCCGCGGCATCGCTCGCGCCCGGATACTGCTTCAAATAATCGCGCAGATGCGTCGCGGCGCCAGCGTAGTCCTGCTTTTGCGCCAGAATTAAACCGTATAGATGCCCAATCTGCGGATATTGGTGGCGCGAATCCAGGCGCTCGGCTTCTATCACGCTTTTTTCGGCGGCGTCGGTTTCCCGCAGATTGTAGTGCGCCGCGGCGTTGAACAAGAATGCCTGCGGATAATCGAAGGAATCGAGCCTAATAGCGGTCGCCGTGAGATCGGAAACCTCCTGCCACTTCTTCTGCTCCACCGCGATTTTGGAGAGTTCCATGTAGGGAACGGGGAACTTCGGGTCGGACTGAATCGCCATGCGGAACGAGCCGCGCGCCATATCGAAATCCTCGGCGCCGGCCTGCATCTTGCCTAGCTCGCACCACGCGGCGGCGAACTTTTGATCGATCTGCACGGCCTTTTCGTATTCCGTGCGCGCTTCCGCATACTTATTCTTCTTGATGTCTTCGAGGCCCTTTTCGAAGGCCTTGCGCGCATCCTTGGGCGCTTGCAGCGTGGTGATGCTGATGGTGCTGCCTTCGCCAGGCGCTTCTCGGTGTAACAGAATGGTCCCCACGTCGGGATCGTCCATGGCTCGGCGTCCGGCCAGGATGATGGACTGCGAACGGAACCCGCCGATACGCGCGCGCAGCTCGCAATTGGTAAGCAGCCGGTCCTGCGAGCTTTGCCCTATGTTGCCGCCGCTCATCCCCGATTTGCCGCCTGACATGCCGGGCATGCCGGACATGCCACCCCCACGGCCGACGCCATCGGTAGCGTCCTGAAACACGCCCTGCTCATTGCCGAGTTGAATGCCGAAATTTCCCTTGGTGTCGGTGTATCCCTCAGCATGGGTTACGCCGTTGCAAACCCGCTCGATGGTCGCCGGACCAGGCAGCGGCGACCCGTCATCGACGGCCACGTGGCCACTTAGAAATATCGGCGCGGTTACTGGTAGGCGAGGTGTTGGTCGAGGGCGTGCCGATGGTAGGACTTGTCGTACCCGTTGTGGGCGTACTCGTGCCCGTTGTGCCCGTCGTCGTTCCTGCGCCTGTTCCCGTTCCTGTCGAACCCGTGCCGCCTGGCCTCTGCGCGTACGTTGGAAAAATCAGCAGCCCGACTGCAACCACCCCAGTTGCCAAACGGGCCAAATCTCGAGGAGTCATGTAGTCTCCGATACTATTCGCAATTATGTCATAGAGGGGTGGCCGGAAGATGTAAAAGGCAATACCGGGGCAGTCTGATGCAGCCTCATATTGGCACGCTACAATTGGGGCGAATGATTCGATTCAGGTTATCGATGGGGCTCGCTGCAGGCTGCGCGATGGCGTTGCTTTCCGGTTGCGGGAGCGAGCCGGTTGCGGAAAAGAAGCCCGAACCGCCGCCTGAGCCGCTTACCGGGCAGACCGCGCTTTTCCGGATGTATCAAGTGGCGCGTTCAGCCTGGGCGCGCGACGTGATGGTGGAAAAGATGTCGAGTATGCGCGTCAACGGCGTGCCCGATCCTCCTCCGGGAAAGGCGAATGCCTGGGAGGCCGTTTTCAATTCGCCCAGCTTGGGCAGTTCCCGCTCGTACACCGATTCGATCGTCGAGATACTGCCAGATCTGCACAAGGATGTCTTCGGGGGCCCAAAGCAGAGTCCGAGCGGTTCGCCGTTCCTGATCGCCGCGGTGAAGGTGGATAGCGATGCGGCATATCGCAGCGCCGTGGCGAAGTTAGGCAAGGAAGCCGAGGCGCGCAACGCCGGTAAGCCGGTTTTGATCCTGCTGGAAATGGATCGCCGCTTTCCCGATCCGGCGTGGCGCATCGTGTGGGGCGAATCGGTCAGTACGGCGATAGTTTCCGTGCTCATCGACGCCAACACCGGCGAGTACTTGAACACGCTGCACTAGCCTGGCGGCGCAATTGTTTGCCGGCCAAAAAAGCTAGCGCGCTTCGCGCACTGGACCGGCCGGAGGCCCGTTCTACAGCCAGACCGGACTTATCTCCCATTCCGAAGGTTCGCCGAAACGTACTGCACGATGCGCGGTTTGGCGGTCCGATTCGGGCTGCTTCCGTGTGGCAGTTCCTGCCGCCAGACAATCAGATCGCCGGCTAGTCCCGCTATTGGGACCACGCTCAGAGACTCGAGATTTTGCTCTCGCGGATTGGCCTGCGGCGGCAGGCTGCGGAGCCAATCGTTCAACTTGCGGTGGAAGCCCGGCACGCAGCGGAAGGCCCCTTGATCCGCTGCAGTATCGGTTAAATACAGGATGCCCTGAAGGCCGAACGGAACCGGAGGCGGCCAGGCTCACATCCCAATGCAGGTGCGGTCCGGGGAATTTCCAGCGATCCGTTTCGGGCGGATTGAACCCGGCCTTATCCACGGTGATCCAGATATCGTTACGCCCCCACAGTTGTGCAAACGCTTTGCGGATGCGGAGCGATTGCCGGTTCGCGTTGAGCGCAGGGTGATGGATGAGCGGTAGCCATATAGTGGCATCCTGCCGCCTTGCGTACCAGGTGGATGAGTCGCGCGGATCGCCGCCGATGGATTGCCAGACCGCCTCTTCGGCGGCGCGGCAGTTCTCGGGCGGCACGGCGTCATGCAGAATCACATAGCCGTGCTCATCCCAAAACGCGAGGTCTTGCGCGGTGAGGGCGTCGGGAGCGTTTTCGATCTCCGGATCGCTGGCGTCCTGTCCGGTGAGCGCCGCGTTGAGTCGCTCCACGCGTGCGGGGTCGAGAGAGCCTCCGTTGCGTTCCAGGATCCAGCGCTCCAGTTCGGCCAGTGAAGGCGAACTCTCATTCACGAACTGCATCGTCTCATGAAGCCCAACTCCGAGGCCGCACAGGAGCGTTTTTTCGCGGACCCAGTTCCCTCCGCCGGCCGGCTTGCCATTCCGCGACTGCGCCATGCGGGCCCAGTAGCGCTTTAGGTAACAGACGCCGAGCGAACCGGTCTCGGTGATCTCAGGAAGGGACATGAGCCGCCAGTATAATCGGTTTCTTGGCAGGTTCGGCCACCGCGGCCATCGTTGTCTTCCTCGATGAGATCGGCCTGCCCGTGCGGTTCGGCGAGATAGCCGGGGCGATCTTCCTTCCAGGAATGCGCATTGAGCGCGGTGGACCACACGTCGATGAATCGCGGCTGATTTATCCCGGCGATTTGCTGTACGACGCCGGACACCTCGCGCTTCTTCCTCCGGAGCGGCGCGCCGCGATCACTGGCGAGGCAGGCGAGGACGCGGGCCGCGAAATGGTCGCCATCGCATGGTGCTACGCCGGGGCGCTGCAAACCGGGCAGTTGTGCTCCACTCTGCCGGCCATCGCCGTTCGTCGCAAGCGATTATGGAAAACTTCGCGGCAGGACGTTATGTTGGCTTGCCGATCTTGGAAAGGCTCGGACTTTGCTATTGGACCGCCTGCTGATAAGGCGAAAGAAGTGACGTCCTATCCGCACATGCGGAGGTGGTTGGTGGGATAGGCGGGCACGAAACAAAGGTGCTAGGAAGTCTTAACCTTCCCGCTCCCAAATCTCCAGCTTCCGATAGCCCACCAACCCCAGTGACTACCAGCGCGGCGGCGCTGAAGTAATAGAGATCGATCACGCCGAACCGGCCGGCCACGGGGCCGGCGCCCAGCAGCGAAACCACTTGCGCGATAGAAAGCAGCGACCACAGGGTACTGGTGACGCGGCCCAGCAATTCGTGCGGCGTCTCCTGTTGGATCAGCACCTGCGCACACACCATTACGAACGCGGCGAAGAAGCCGACCAACAACATCGCCGCCGTCGCCGGCACGAGGCGCGGCCAAACCGCGCTCAGCAACACCGCCACTCCCATCCCGCTCAATCCGTACGCGACGAGGTGTTCGTGCGAACTCCGCTTCATTAGCTTGGGCACTAACTGCGCTCCGCCGATCATGCCGAATCCGATCAGCGAATTCTCCACGCCGAACATAGTCGGGCCGCCGTGCAGCACGTCGCGCACGTAAATCGAAAGCAGCGAGCCGAAGCAGCGAATGGCGAACATCCCCGCGGTCATGGAGAGAATCACCATGGTGAGCGCTTTGTGCGTGAAGATGAACTTCAAGCCTTCCTTCAGCGCCTGCAACACGGTGGAATCCGCCGCCTTCTCGCCTGGATCGCGATGAATGGCGAGAGTTGACACCATAGACGCCGAAAACAGGTAGCCAAAGCAATCGATGCCGAAGCAGACATTTGCGCTGAAGAATTGGGTCAAGAGCCCCATGATCGCCGGCGCCACGATCTGCGCGCCCTGCTGCGCCTGGGACATCAACCCGTTGGCCGCCACCAGCGCATTGGGAGGAGTAATCGCGCGGATGGCGACAATCTGCGCCGGCAGAAAGAAGCTCGACACGCAGCTGATTGCGAACAGAGTCCCGTAAATCGCCAGTAGATTATGATCGAAAAATAGAATCATCACCAACAAGCCGCGGGTCGAGTCGCTCGCGATCATGGTCCACTTCACGTTCCACTTATCGACGTATACCCCCGCCACCGGGCCGATGATGGCGATGGGCGTGAAGTACGCCACGAGAATCATGCTCACTTGAAACGGCGTGCCGTGCAGATCGAACGTGACGATGCTGAATACCGCGAAGACCGCCAGAAAATCGCCGAAGATGCTGACTAACTGGGCGAGCCAAAGGCGGCGAACCGGTTTAATTCGTAATGTCTCTTTGAACGAAAGCTGCGCGGGCGCTTCTGTCATGCGTGGGCTAATTGCCCTCCGGTCGAGAATTTCAGTTCGCTGGTCAAGTTCTCGGCGTCGACCGTTACCGTCTGGCCGTCGCGAATCTCGCCCTTCACCAGCAGACGCCCGAGCGGCGTTTCCACTTTCTTCTGAATCGCGCGTTTCAGCGGGCGCGCGCCATAATGCGGATCGTATCCCGTTCGCACCAGATTCGCGCGCGCGCTTCGTCGGTGAGTTGAAGCGAGATGTGACGGTCCGCCAGCCGCTGCCGCAGCCTGCCGAGCTGGATCTCGACGATCTGCTTCAAGTGCTCCTCGGAGAGCGCGTGGAACACGATGATCTCATCGACGCGATTGAGGAACTCCGGCCGGAAGTGATGGCGCATCTCCTCGAGCACGGCGTCTTTCATCCGCTCGTAGGGCTCGCCATCGAACGCGCCGCGGTAATCGAGAATCCGCTGGCTGCCGATGTTCGAAGTCATGATCACGATGGTGTTCTTGAAATCGACGGTGCGGCCTTGCCCATCGGTGAGGCGCCCGTCGTCGAGCACCTGCAGCATGACGTTGAACACATCGTGGTGCGCCTTCTCGATTTCATCGAACAACACAACCGCATAGGGCCGCCGCCGCACGGCTTCCGTCAACTGGCCGCCCTCTTCGTAGCCGACGTATCCCGGAGGCGCGCCCACCAGGCGCGCGACGTTGTGTTTCTCCTGATATTCGGACATATCGATGCGGATCATGGCGTGCTCGTCGTCGAATAGGAATTCCGCCAGCGCGCGCGCCAACTCGGTCTTGCCCACGCCCGTGGGTCCGAGAAAAATGAAGCTGCCGATTGGCCGGTTGGGATCTTTCAAGCCCGAGCGCGCGCGGATCACCGCTTCGGCGACCGCGGTGACCGCTTCATCCTGCCCGATCACGCGCTGATGCAACTCGCTCTCGAGGTTGAGCAGTTTCTGCATCTCGCCTTCGAGAAGCTTGGTAACCGGCACGCCGGTCCAGCGGCTTACCACTTCGGCGATATCTTCTTCGTCCACTTCTTCCTTGATCAGCTTCGCTTGCGCCTGCTGCTTGGCGAACTTATCGGACTCCTCCTGCAACTGACGTTCGAGCGCGGCCAGTTTGCCATACTTCAATTCGGCGGCGCGGTTGAGATCGTACTGCCGCTCGGCCTGCTCGATCTCGCCCTTGGTCTCTTCCACCTGGCGCTTAAGCTGCTGCAGGCGCTGCACGGCCAACTTCTCTTGCTGCCATCGGGCGGTGAGCGCGTCGGATTCCGCGCGCAGATCGGCCAGTTCCTTTTCGAGCTTCGACAAGCGCTCTTTGGACGCGGCGTCGCTCTCTTTCTTCAGCGCCTCGCGCTCGATTTCGAGCTGCATGATGCGGCGGCGCGCTTCATCCATCTCGGCCGGCATGGAATCGATCTCGGTGCGCAGGCGCGCGGCCGCTTCGTCGACGAGATCGATCGCCTTGTCGGGCAGAAAGCGATCGGTGATGTAGCGGTCGGAAAAGACGGCGGCGGCCACCAGCGCCGCGTCCTTGATGCGGACGCCGTGGTGCACTTCGTAGCGCTCGCGCAGGCCGCGCAGGATCGAAATCGTGTCCTCAACGGACGGCGGGTTCACCAGCACCGGCTGGAAGCGCCGTTCGAGCGCGGCGTCCTTTTCGATGTGTTTGCGGTATTCGTCGAGCGTGGTGGCGCCGATGCAGTGCAGCTCGCCGCGCGCCAGCATCGGTTTGAGCAGGTTGCCCGCATCCATAGAGCCTTCGGCCTTGCCTGCGCCCACGACGGTATGCAACTCGTCGATGAAGAGAATGATGCTGCCCGATGCCTCCTGCACTTCCTTCAATACCGCCTTCAACCGCTCTTCGAATTCGCCGCGATACTTGGCGCCGGCGATGAGCGCGCCCATATCCAGCGCCACGATCTTGCGGTCTTTCAATCCCTCGGGCACGTCGCCGCGCACGATGCGTAGCGCGAGGCCTTCTACAATTGCGGTCTTCCCTACCCCAGGCTCACCGATCAGCACGGGATTATTCTTGGTGCGCCGCGAGAGCACCTGGATCACGCGGCGAATCTCTTCATCGCGCCCGATCACGGGGTCGAGCTTGCCCTGCGAAGCCAGCTTGGTAAGATCGCGGCCGTAGCGTTCGAGCGCTTCGTAGGTCGCCTCCGGGTTTTGCGAGGTAACGCGCTGGTTGCCGCGCACTTCGCGCAGCGCATGCATCAGCCGTTCGCGCGTGAGTCCAAACTCCTTGGCGATTTTGCCTGCGGCGGCGCGATCGTCCGTGAGCGCGAGCAGCACATGTTCCACCGAAATGTATTCGTCCTTGAGCTTCCGCAGCCTCGTCTTCCGCGTTCGCCAGCAGTTGATTCAAGCGGTTCGTGACGTAGATCTGGTCGGGCGCGCCGGAGGGGCCGGACACTTTCGGAAGCCTTGCTAACTCGCTCTCGACGCGCTGTTGGAACGGCTCAACCGCGACCCCGGCCTTCGCCAGGATCGATGGCGCGAGACCGCCTTGCTGTTCGAGCAGCGCGGCAAGCAGGTGCTCGACATCGACCTGTTGGTTACCGTAACGGACAGCTTTCGATTGCGCGGAGCGGATCGCTTCCTGGAGCTTCTCGGTGAAACGATTGATGTCCATGGCTCTATTGTGGCTTAGGCGAAAGGGCGGCGATAGCGGCTCAGGGCGGTCGGATGTGGGCGGAAACCCGTATCTACATGCGATAATACCCCTTTCCATGCACATTCTGGACATTAATGAAATCCGGAAGATCCTGCCGCATCGCTATCCCTTTTTGCTGGTGGATCGCATTGTCGAACTGGAGCCGGAACGGATCGTCGGCATCAAGAGCGTGACCGTCAACGAGCCGTTTTTCATCGGGCATTTCCCGGATTTTCCGGTGATGCCGGGCGTGTTGATTGTCGAGGCGATGGCGCAGACGGCGGGGGTGCTTGTGTTGCAAGGGATGCCCGACCGCGATAGCAAGCTCGTCCTCCTGGTGGCGATTGAAAATGCGCGTTTCCGCAAGCCGGTGGTTCCGGGCGATACGCTGCGACTCGAAATGAAGGTGATCAAACGACGCAGCAACGTAGCCAAGATGGCGGGGCGCGCGACGGTGGATGGCGTTCTGGTGGCCGAAGCCGAAGTGATGTGCAAGCTCGAAGACAAGGTTGCGGAACCCGCGCCTATCCCTGCACTCGCGGAGACTTAGGTGCAGGGTTCGAGATTTTGCTTCTCAGCGCGGGGCGCGCGCCTTCGGCGCGTGGACACGCTTGCGTGCGTAGACCGCAGGCTAGGAGGCCTATCCTACTGATCCATCCTTCGGCAATTGTGGATGCGGCGGCGCGCGTCGATGAGACGGCGGAGATTGGACCGTTCTGCATCGTCGGCGCCGAAGTTGAGATCGGCGCGCGGACGCGGCTGATGGCGAATATCTTCGTTGAAGGGCCGGCGCGGATCGGCGAGGATAACGTCTTTCATCCGTACAGCACCATTGGGGTAGCGTCGCAGGATTTGAAATATCGCGGCGAGCGATCCGAGACGCGCATCGGCGACCGGAACAAGATCCGCGAATTCGTGACGATTCATCGCGGCACGGAAGGCGGGGGCCTGCTGACGAGCGTGGGCGACGACAATCTGCTGATGGCTTACACGCACGTCGCGCACGATGCGCGAGTGGGCAATCACGTGGTTTTGGGACACGGGGCGACCCTCGGCGGACACGTGACGGTAGGCGATTGGGCCGTGGTGAGCGCATACAGCGGGGTTCATCAGTTCTGCCGTATCGGGCGGCACGCGATTGTGGGCGGCTATAGCGTGATCACGCAGGACGTGCTGCCGTTTTCGAATACGGTGAGCGAGCGGCCCATCAAGGTATTCGGCGCGAATCGCATTGGGATGGAGCGGCGTGGGTTCGCAACGGAATCGATCGAATCCCTGCAAACCTCCCTGCGATTGCTGACGCGCGGCCAACTGAACACCACGCAGGCGATCGAGCGCATCCGCGCCGAGGTTCCGCCGTGCGCGGAGGTGGATGAGTTGATCGCGTTCATCCAATCGGCGGAGCGCGGGTTCATCAAGTAGATGCGCTACGGGCTCATTGCTGGAAACGGGCGCTTCCCCGTGCTTGGCGCTGGAGAACGCGCGGCGACTGGGGCACGACGTCACGGCAATCGGAATCGAAGAGGAAGCGCCGCGCGAGATTGAATCGCTTGCGGCGCGCTGCCATTGGGTCTCGCTGGGACAACTGAGCAAGCTGATCGATATTTTGAAGTCCGAGGGCATCGCCGAAGTGGTGATGTGCGGGCAGGTGAAGCACGCCAAGATCTTTTCGTCGATCCGCCCGGATTGGCGGCTGGTGAAACTGCTGGCGGCGCTGCCATCGAAAAATACCGATGGATTGATTCGCGGGGTAGTAAAGATTCTGGAAGACGAAGGCATTCATCTGCGCGAATCGACGTTCCTGTTGAAGCCGCTGCTGGCGGGCGCGGGGATCCTAACGAAGCGCAAACCGCGGAAAGAGGAGAGCTCGGATATCGAGTATGGCCGCCGCGTAGCCAATGCGCTGGCAGGCTTCGACGTAGGGCAGAGCGTAGCCATCTGCGAGCGGGCATGCATCGCCGTGGAGGCGATGGAGGGCACCGACGCTATGCTGCGCCGCGCGGCGGCGCTGGTAAACGGACGGCCGCTCACCCTTGTGAAAGTGGCGCGCGGGCGGGAGCATTTGCTCTTCGATGTGCCGGTGGTAGGCGCCAGCACCATCCCCGTGATGCGCGAGACGGGCGCGACGGCGTTGGCCGTGGAGGCAGGGCGCACGCTGCTGCTCGACCGCGACGAGATGCTCGCGGCCGCAAATGAAGCGGGGATTGCCATCCTGGGAATGGAAATGCGAAATGCCGAAGCATAAAGTTGCCGTGATTGGGGCCGGCGCCTTTGGCGCGAATCACTGCCGCGTGGTGCACGAATCGGAGCGGGCGGAACTGACGGCGGTGGTGGATATCGATTCGGCGCGGGCGCTGGAAGCGGCGGCGAAATACGGCGCCGCGGCGTTCACGGATGCACGCGCAGTTGCCGGAAAGGTGAACGCGGCGATTGTGGCAGCGCCCACTACCGCGCACGAAGAGATCGGTACGCTGCTGATGGATGGCGGGATCGATGTGCTGGTAGAGAAGCCGATCGCATCCGATCTGGCAGGCGCGCAGCGGCTCATCGACGTGGCCAAAGAGCGCGGACGCATTTTTCAGGTAGGGCACTTGGAACGGTTTAACCCCGCCGTGATGGAACTTGAGCGGCGCGCCACCCTGCCGCTGTTTTTCGAAATCCACCGCTTAAACGTGTTCAGCCCACGCAGCCTGGATGTGGACGTGGTACTCGACCTGATGATTCACGACGTCGATATAGTGCTTGCGCTGGCGAATGCGGAGCCCGAAGAGATTCGCGCGGCGGGTATTCGGGTGCTCTCGGAGAAAGTGGATATCGCCAACGTGCGCCTGCAATTTCCCAACGGATGCGTAGCCAATCTGACGGCCAGCCGCGTATCCACCGAGCGCGTGAGGAAGCTCCGGCTATTTCAGCCGAAGCAATACCTGTCACTCGATTACGGTCGGCAGGACCTGGCTATCTTTTCGGTAAAGGGTGACAGGCAGATCGGATTCGAGCAGGCGCAAGTGACTAAGGGAGAACCACTTAAGTTACAATTCGACGCTTTTCTGGATGCAGTGGAGACGCGAAAGTTGTCGAAATGCGATGGCGCGCGCGCACGTCTAAGTTTAGGGGCGGCGCTCGCTATTCTTGATAAGATCAAGGAGCATTCAGAAACCGTCTCGCACGCTGTGGAACGTGGATGGAAACCGTAGTTTCTCCTCCGGTTGAACCCGAATTAAATTTACTTACGACCTGGGGCCAGCCGGAGGACGCAGACCGGCGCCGCAAGGCCCTCATCGCCACGGTTCTGTTTCACCTCGCCGCGGTCTCGGTTCTATTTCTGTTGCCGGAGAGTTTCTTCCAAAATAAGAAGCCGCTGCCGGAGCCTCAAAAACACATCACTCCCATTTTCGAGCCGCTCACGCCACTGACCCAGAGGACGCCGAACACAGCCAAGGCATCGAAAGAGTTCAGCGTCGAAGAGAGGGGCTCCCGTCCGCATCCGGCAGTTCTGCCCACGCCGCCGGCTCCGGCGCCCGTGCGCGCATCGGCTCCGCCACCCGCTCCGCGTCCGCGGAAGGCCGTGATTCCACAGCCGCCTCCACCCAGGCCTGTACAGAATGCGCAGCCGCTGCCCGAACCCCCCAAGGTGGACACCGCGGTGAATGCGCCTAAGGTGGATCTGCCGCAACTGGGCACAATTCCCCCCCCGAAGATTCAGGCTCAGGAGCAACCGAAGTTGGCTTTGCAAAACCTGAGCCCCGCGGCGCCGCCGGTGGTTCCACCGGAACAGCGGCGTGTTCCACTCCCGGATACGTCGGTGGACGGAGCGATTCAACGTAGCATTCAAGGCGGCCCATCGCGGCCGCCCGCGCCGCCGACGGGATCGGAGAACAGCCAATCGGTGCAATTGCCGCAGTTATTGTCGGACGCGCAGGGGGTGGACTTTACCTCCTACTTGCGCCAGATTCTGCAGACGGTGAAGCGCAATTGGCAATCGGTGATTCCGGAAAGTGTCCGCCTGGGAAGGCGCGGGAAGGTATCGGTGGTGTTATCGATCGGGCGCAACGGCCAGATCGAGAAGCTGGTTTTCAACGAACAGTCGGGCACGGATTCGCTGGATAAGGCGGCCGTAGCCGGGGTCAGCATGTCGCAGCCGTTTCCGCCGCTGCCGCCGGAGTTCAGGGGCGAGAAGATTGTAGTGCAGTTCAACTTCGCCTACAACGCGCCGAAACAATAGCCCCGTGATGGATAAAAAATTCATTGCAGCCTTGGCGGCTTACGCGGCGATTGCATTACTGGCGGCGTTCACGCTAGATGGCGGTAAGCTGCGCAATGCGGTTTGGGTGCTGATGGCCGGGCTGGCCGTGAAGACCTATGTCTCGAAGCGCGCGGGCTGGTAACGTACCTGCGGCGCTAATTTATCGTCACACGCTTTCGCGTCAGAAATCTTGAATCGTTTCCCGGAATCGGATGGGTCGGCGGCCGTGGGCCCCCTCGAAACAGCTCGTTTATTGCCGGGCCAAGCCATTTCGCCCCGCCCAACATCCAAAAGCCCCGACTAATACGAGAAATACCAACTGTCCGGCATGCATACAGAACCTCCGCGCGAAACCCGCCTAAAGCGTCTTATGCCCTGGCGCTTCGCTTCGGCCCATCTTCTCGATCTCGTTGAAGTAAACCTTGCGTCCCTCGTCCATCGCCTGGTTAGACAGCATCACCGCCACCGCGTCGGCGAGCCCAACCTCCAGATCGGCCCGCGGCCGCTGCCCGTCTCTGCAATTCTGGAAGAAGGATCGCAGTTCCGTATCAACCGGGTTCACTGGCTCTTCCTGCACGAACACGCCCTTCTGATATAGCCAGCGTTTGGCGAACTTCACCTCGCGGCTGAGGAAGCCATCGTTCGCCGTAATATCCATATCGCTCGTCATCAGCGGGATTGGACCAACCGCGCCGCCGCCAGCCGCTACCATCGTGGCGCCCGCCACGAAATGGTCTTCCTTCTTCGCCGGCTGAACCGAAGCGGTTTTCGGGGGCTCGCGATACCACCACGCGATCGCCGGATTCTTGTCGTCGCCCACGGTGATCTCCACTGTTCCGTCCGTGCCCATGATGATCTCCCCCATCTCCGGCCGCGACGCATTGAAGTAAGGCAGAAACTGGCTCGTGCTGATCGAAGAGTAAGTCAGCTTTTGTCCGTTGGGATATTTGTAGATCAACTGGATGTTGTCGTAAACGTCCCGACCGTCCTTCAGCAGGTCTAGGCTGCCCAGCCCCATGACGAATTCGGGTGAAGAGCCGAACATCCAATCGGAGACGTCCACCTGGTGTGATGTCAGCTCCGCCGTGAGGCCGCCCGACATCGACCGATACAGCCGCCAGTTATTGATATTCTTTTCTCCGTCCGGCTTCATCGTCCACAGCGAGCTTGGGTGGTTGATCATGTTGCGGTGCCACTGCGCGTGGATGTGGTGGACGTTGCCCAGGATGCCCTTATCCACCATCTGCTTCACCGTTTGATAAAAACCGCTGTAGCGCCGCTGCAACCCGGTCTGCAGAATCTGCTTGGGATGCTCCTCCACCAATGCGCGGATTCCGTGCACTTCGTCGGCTTGAACACCAGGCACTTTTCGCAAAACACGTGCCGCCCCGATTGCAGCACGTCGCGCGTGATGCCGAAATGCGTGAACAGGGGCGTGATCACGAACACCGCGTCGAGATCCTTGCGGTTGAGCATCTCGCGATGGTCGCTTGTATCTCGCCGGGTTGTTGCCGATCGTCGCAACGCCATGGTCGAGTTGCGTAGGCTGGATGTCACAGAGCGCCACGCAACGGCCGGTATCGATCTCCTTGAGATGCTTCAGCAGATAGCTGCCGCGGCTACCGGTGCCGATCAGGCCGTACTGCACCTGATCGTTGGCGGCCTTCACGGTCTGGATAAACGGCGCCGAAACCACGGCCGCCGCGCCCGCGCTCTTGATCAAATCCCGCCGCGTGAGATCGTTATCTTGCATAAAGAGGAGCCTCGACGGCGATTGTAACAAACCCCCAGTGACGCAGGCCTCCCGACCTGCGCGAGGCGCGTCTGGTCTCACGTAAACCCTCTTTCAATGTTGTACTATTGCAATATTCCGCACTGGAGGTCCTGACGATGCGTAAAACTCTGCTGGCGGCAGCTCTACTGTCCCTGCCCGTCCTGTTACAGGCGCAAGTAAAGCTCCTGCGCCACCCCACCTACTCCAAAGGCAAGGTCGCCTTCAGCTACCTGGGCGACATCTGGATCGCCAACGAGGACGGCGCCGGCGTCGCAGCGCCTCACCGACAACGAGGCGCGCGATCAGTTCCCGCGCTTCTCGCCGGACGGCAATGGATCGCCTTCTCCTCCAACCGCGACGGCAACTACGACGTCTACGTGATCCCCGCCACCGGCGGCAAGCCGCGCCAGCTCACCTTCCACACCGCGCCCGACAACGTGGTCGGCTGGACGCCCGACGGCAAGCAAGATCATCTTCTCCTCCACCCGCGGCAACGGGCGTGTTTCCCACCGTCGCCACGCTCTTCGAAGTTCCGGTGGATGGCGGCATCGAGAAGCCCATGCCACCGATTGGGGCGCTTGGGCCAGCTATTCGCCGGACGGCTCGAAGCTGGCCTTCACGCGCCATCCCGGCGTCTGGTCGCGCAAGCACTATCGCGGCAGCTATGCGGCCGATCTGTGGGTGGAAGATCTCGCCGCGAAGAAATTCACCAAGCTCGGCGACGCCGATTACAAGGGCAACATCTCTGGCCCATGTACGGCGGCAACGGCGAGATCTATTTCGTCGCCGACATACTGCCCAACGAGAAGAACATCAAGTTCGGCAGCCCGGAGGTGATGAAGAGCGTCAACAACATCTGGAAGATCTCCGACAAGGGCGGCAAGCCCGTCCAGGTGACCCATCACACCGACGGCAATCTCTTCTTCCCCAGCATCTCCGCCGACGGCAAGACCATCGTCTACGAAGACAACTTCGGCATCTGGAAGCTCGACGTCGCCAGCGGCAAGAGCACCGAGATCCGCATCGATATCAAGTCCGACTGCAAGGAGAACGACACCGAGCTGGTCACCATCGCCAACGAGGCCGAGGGCTTCCACCTTTCGCCCTCCAACCGGCGCGCGGCCATCGCGGTGCACGGCGAGATCTTCACCATCGCCACCGACCGCGGCGAAACGCAGCGCGTCACCGAGACGCCCTGGCGGGAACAGGACCCGCGCTGGTCGCCGAACGGCAAGTGGATCGCCTTCGTTTCCGACCGCACCGGCCGCGAGGAAGTTTGGATCTCCGACGAGCTGGGCAAGAACGTCAAGAAGCTCAGCGATGCCGATTGCGACAAGAACGCGCATCGTCTGGGCGCCGGATTCCAAGATCGCTGCTGTGGTCGGGCTCCGACCACAAGCTGCGCCGCGTGGAGATCGATAGCGGCAAGACGAAGAATCGTGGTCGAGCAACGCGCGGCAACATCGGCGACGCCGCAGTTTTCGCCGGACGGCAAGTGGATCTCGTACGCCAAGCAGCGACGAGCTGTTGCGCACGCACGTCTGGGTCAAGGAACTGGCCACCGGCGAGGAGCACATGATCGGCGCCGACCATTTCCTGATTTCGCAGCGGCGCCAAGTGGACGCCCGACGGCAAGAAGCTGCTGCTTCTCGGCGGCGTGAGCGTCGGCCGGCATCGCGTCCACCGGCGGACGCGGCTCGTCGCAGCTCTACAGCGTGCCGCTGACGCCCGTCGATAAGGATCCCAACGATCGCGACATCGACACCGAAGCGCAGGCCGAAGCGGCGGCAGCGCCGAGAACGGCGGCCGGCGGCGGCCGCGGGGGACGCGGGCGCTGGCGGCGCGTCCCGCCAACGTGCAGGTGAAGATCGAATGGGACGGCATGGAGCGGCGCATCACGCAGCTCACGCAGCATGCCCGGTTCGGTGATCGAACGTGGTGCCTGTCGCCCGACAGCCGCACCTATCTCTTCATGGCGGCGGGCGGCGCGGCTGCGGCGGGCAGCGGGCGCGGCGGCGGGCGCCGGTCCGGCCATGTACACCATCGCCGAAGATGGCACGCGCCTGACAGCGTCTGAACACCACGTCCACCGATGCGGCGGCTGCAGGCCGCGGACGCGGCGGGCGCGGCGGCGGCGGAGGATTCGGCGGCGGCAACGAGCCGCAGTGGTCGCGCGACGGCCGCAGCATCTACTTCATGCAGGGCGGCGGCATCTACTCCTGGCCGTTCCGGCGCGAGGCGGCGCGGATACCGGTACGCGCCGCGGCTGCCGCGGCGACGGGCGGTGGCGGACGCGGCGGCGGGCGAGGCGGACGCAGGCGGCGGCGGCCGCGGCGGCAGCCACGACGACTGCTGCCACCGGCGCCGGTCCGCGCCGCATCGACTTTCACCGTGCGCATGGAGATCGACGTCGCGGCCGAACGCAAGCAGGTCTTCGAAGAAGCCTGGCGCGTGATGAAGAACCGCTTCTACGATCCCAAGATGCACGGCGTCAACTGGGCCGCCGCCAAGGACAACTACGAGTCGCTGCTGCGGCAACATCGCCGACACCGAAGAGCTGCACAACGTCATCATGGAGATGATCGGCGAGATGAACGCCTCGCACACCGGCATCTCCGGCGGCGGCGCGCTGCCCGGCGAGCCGGCCGCGCAGGAGCGCATCGCAGACCCGCTATCCCGGCTTCGACCTGGAGCCCGACGCCTCGGGCTATTACAAAGTCGTCGTACATCTATCGCAAAGGCCCGGCCGATCACGATTACGTGAAGCTCGCCGCCGGCAACTTCATCCTCGCGGTGAACGGCAAGGAGCTGAAGACCAGCGACAACTACTGGAAGCTGTTCAACGTCCTGCCCGGGCAGAAGTTCGAATTCCTGGTGAACTCCAAGCCGTCGATGGATGGCGCCTGGACCGTGACGCTCGAGCCGCTCACCGCCGCCGCGCAGGGCAATCTGCGAGTACGACCGCTGGGTGGACGACCGCAAGGCAGATGGTGGACAAGCTGTCCGACGGCGCAGATCGGCTACCTGCACATCAAGGCGATGGACGCGCCGTCGCTCGCGAAATTCCAGAGCGACCTGCTCGACAACCAGGACAAGAAGGCGCTGATCATCGACGAGCGCTTCAATGGCGGCGGCGGCATCGACCAGGAGCTGCTGGAAATTCTCAATCAGCGCAAGGAGTACCAATCCACGCGCGGCCGCGATTCGCTCGACGTGCAGCGGCCCGGCGCAGGCGTTCTTCGGGCCCATGGTGGTGCTGCAGAACGAGCGCTCGGCCAGCGACGCCGAGATGTTCCCGGACGGCTTCCGCGCGCTGGGCCTGGGCAAGCTGGTCGGCGTGCCGACCATGGGCGCGGTGATCGGCACCGGCTCGTTCACGCTGCTCGACGGCTCGACGCTGCGCACTCCCGGCTCGGCTGTTCAACGACCGAGCGCCAGGAGGACATGGAAAACTACGGCGTGCCGCCGGATTTCGTACATCGACAACACGCCGGCCGATTTCCTCGCAGGCCACGACCGGCAGGTGGAGAAGGCCATCGAAGTCCTGAAGGGCGAAATGAAGTAAGCCTTCAGACCTTGGATGAATGGCCTACGGCTCGGTAAAGCGGATGCACTTGAGCTCCAAAGGAACTCCTGTATCTATCCGGGGGGCGACTGTCGCCGTGGTCTCACGAGCCACCAAGGTGATGAAACCTGCGCGAGCGGCTGAATCCGAACCGCATCTAAGCTATTAGGGTCGCTTGCGCACCGAGCCGGCGAGGTAGGGCGTGCTCAGTAACCAATGAGCAGAATGCCCCTCAGCGGAAGTTGAAGTCGCCCGCTAACGTACAGAGTTTCAAGAAAGCTCTCGACTTTGGCAAAATCGTCCGAGTTGCGATATGTTTGCGGACAGCTATCGCAAGATGAAGAACATCATGCATCATGCACGCCTGAAAAATATCCTTGAGAAACTGATTGTTGTCAACGGCGCGCCCCGCCTCGACCTCAAGAACCCATCCCTTACTGGCGGTCATGGGCGTCAGCGTTGAAGCATTTCAATATCTTGCCTTTGCGCCCAAAAAGCACGGGAACAACTATCTTGTCTTCGCTGGACTTCCCTCTCTCGACCCGAAATCCGAGTTTTTCCAAGCCTGGGCGGAGTCGAGCCATAACACTGTCGCTATGTTGGTCCACCGCTGTACTCGAATCGATAGCATAGGCTAGCTCTTCGAAGAGGGCGACGATAAGCAGGCCGAATTCCGGAGGAGGTGATGACTTCGGGAAGTATACCCAGTTAATCACTGTAAGGCTCACTCATCGAAGTCGCCAAACTTACCAGTGTGTCGGCAAACGTTACAAATGGTGCGCGAACCATCATCGTATTCGACCGCGCCGTCATCGGCGTCATCGCTGCCATTGTCATATAACAGAACTCGGGTCGAGACCTCGACCTCAAATGGGCCATATGAGCCACACTTTGGGCAGCGCTTTCCATCCAGGCAATTGACATTTGGGTTAATGTTTGATTCGTTGACGTTACCATCTAGCATGGCGAAAGCTCCTTTTTCACCCCTTACCATTGGATTCTATAACAGCTATTTCTCTCACCGTCAGCACGGTCTTCAGAGCGGAGCCTTGGTATGATCGAACTAACATGGCCAATCCGTCGAAACCACGCGACCGCGAACTCGAGCGCCGCTGGGTGGAGACTTGGCGGCGGGCCGGTGAAGAACTGGACGAGATCTGGCGGCAGGAGATCGAAAACGTCAACACCGAAGAAGCGATTCGCCAGATCTTTGGTGACGACGGCATTAACCTCGACGCTCCCTCCCCGCCGATCTCCGGTCTCGTCGAGCAGCAGGCGTGGTTTAGCCGCCTCAGGCTCGCGACTTCGCGCCGATGACGCCGCTGTTGCAGGCGGCGCTCGATCTTCAGACCTTTCTCGATCGCCGCGCGTGGCGCCATTGCATTATCGGCGGAATCGCTCTTTTGCGTTGGGGCGAGCCACGCTTTACCCGTGACGTGGACGTTACACTGCTTTGCGGGTTTGGACGCGAGGAAGAGGTCATCGCGCCCCTTCTCGAATCCGAATACGCACCGCGCATCATCGACGCCGCGATGTTTGCCCGCCGCAATCGCGTGCTGCTCCTTCAGGCCCCAAATGGTGTTGGAATCGATATAGCCCTGGCCGGATTGCCGTATGAAGAGGCCGTCGTGGAGAATTCCAGCCTGTTCCAATTTGCGCCGGGTTGCAGCCTTCGAACCTGTTCCGCGGAAGACCTGATCGTTCTAAAACTCTTTGCGTTTCGTCCAAAAGATGTGATCGACGCCGGGACGGTCGCGGCGCGCTGCAGAAACGCTCTCGACTGGGTATACGTCGAGAAGAATCTTAGCGAATTGGCCGAATTGAAAGAGGAACCCGAAATCATGCGTACGCTTGCCAACATTCGCGGCGCCGGCAAATCCTCCCACAATCGCTAACAATTACGGATCTTCTTCGTCGCATTTACGTATAACCAATCATGACCGTCTTACGTTTTTTGCCTCTAACGCTAGCCGCCTGCGCCGCTTTCGCGCAATCCCCCCCGCGGCCCGAATTCGAAGTGGCATCGATCAAACCATCGCCGCCTATCACCGAGAGCGCCCACATCGGAATGCGCATCGACGGCTCACAGGTCTACTGCACGTCGTGGTCGCTGAAGGACTATATCCGCATCGCGTACCGCGTCAAGGATTATCAAGTCGAGGGGCCGGATTGGATTTCCTCGGAGCGGTTTGACATCTCCGCCAAGCTCCCCGCCGGAGCTACTCGCGATCAAGTCAATGACATGCTGCAATCCCTTTTGCAGGATCGCTTCAAGCTAACGTTCCATCGTATAAAGAAGGAATTTCCGGTCTACGCGCTGGTGGTAGCCAAAGGCGGCGCGAAGTTGAAGGAATCGGATCTGAACGGCATGTCTGCCAGCGATTTCTCGAAGCCGCCGGACACCGTAGCCGCCAGCGGCTCGGCCGCCGGCGTTTCGATCGATCTCGGCAAGGGCGCCTCCTTCACGTTCGCCAATAACAAGATGCAGGTCAAGCGCCTGCCCACTTCCCGATTCGCGGATGTGCTGGCACGATTCGTAGACCGGCCGGTGGTGGATATGACGAATCTAACCGGAATCTATGATTACGACATTAACGTGACGGAAGAAGACTACCGCGGCATGTTGATCCGTTCCGCGATTACCGCCGGCGTCGTTCTGTCGCCCGAGGCGCAGCGGCTGGCCATGGCGGATATCGGCGAATCACTCGCCAGCGGGCTCCAGGCGCTGGGTCTGAAACTGGCAGCCCGCCGAGCGCCGCTGGATGTGATGGTGGTGGACCACGCCGAGCATACGCCGAGCGAGAATTAGCCCACGCGAACGCGCTACATGTACGCGGGAATCTGAATCCCCAGAACTCCCGCGGTTCTTTCCAGTTGCCGCCGGAAGAAATCGGTCATCCACAGCAGAAACACCTTCTTCTCGCGGTTTTCCTCGTGGATGATCGGATACTTCTGGTAAAAATTGCTGAATGCCTGCGCGAGCTGAAACGCATATCGCGCCACGTGCGCGGGCTCGCCGGCGGTAACCGCCGCGTCGAGTGCCGAATCGGCCTTCGACGCCGCCAGCAGCATCTGCCAGCAGTCTTCCTCTTCGAGTTGCCGCGACATCGCCTCGGCGCGTCAGCTCCTTGGCGAAATCCGGGATGGTTTCGCCACGCTCCACGAGCTTCAACAGAATTTTGCGCGCGCGTACAGCGGCGTATTGCACGTAGGGTCCGGTCTCACCCTCGAAGCTCAGCGCCTCCTGCAGATCGAACGCGATCACCGTATTGCGCGTGAACTTCAACAGAAAATATCGCAGGGCGGCGATGGCGATCTGCGTCGCTACCGCGCGCTGCTCCTCCACCGGCGCTTCCGCGTGGCGCGAGGCGACCTCTTCGATGGCCTTCGCGATCAGACTGTCCAGCAGATCGTCCGCCTTCACCCCAAGACCCTTGCGGCCCGATACTTCGACATATGGCCGTTTCTTGTCCTCCTCGGAAAGCGGTATGCCCAAATCGGCGCAGCAGCGCGGCGAAAGGGCAACCATCTCGTATGAGAAGTGTACCGATCGATCGGCCTGTTCGTTGTAACCCAATCCGCGCAACCCAGCCACGACTACGTCTTGCAGATAAGATTGACGCGCGTCGATCACGTTGTAGACGCGCGTACCGTGCCCGAACCGCTGGCCGGATTGATTAGGCTCATCGGTGGTGATCCACAGCGTGCGCCCGTCGGGGTAAGTCTGAAACGGCCGGTAGAAGAAATCCTTGCCCAGTAAACCGAATTTCCAGAGCTGGTAGGCGATGTCCTTGCCCACGTAGGTCACCGTGCCATCGGACCGCACGATCACTTTGCCTTCTTCCGAGAGCCCCGGCATCACCCAGCAACCCGAATTCTTGCCTTCGGTCTCCAGGTAAATCGCGTTGCGTTCCTTCAATTGTTCGAACGCCGATGCCCAGAACTTCAAGTGCAGAATCTCGCTCTCGCGCGGCAGAACGTCGTATTCCACATCGATCCGCGCCATGGTGGCGAGGTGAGCGCGCACGATCGCGTCGGCCACAAGGTGCGCCAACTCCGCCACGTCGCCGGAGCCCGCTTCGATCGCATGAAGAGTGGCGCTGCGCCATTTCAGCGATTCCGGTTCTTCTTTGTAATAGGCCGAGATCCTGGCATAAAGCTCCCAACAGTAATAGTCGAACCGCACCGCTGGGTTGTTGAGCAACGCGCGTACATCGTCCGGAGTCTTGTGTTCAAGATGCTGAAAGCCCACCACAACGTCGGCCACTTGCACGCCGGTGTTATCGATGTAGTTCTGCACCTCCACGGTCTGCCCGCGCGAGCGCAACATGCGCACAAAAGTATCGCCGAGCGTGGTGTTTCGCAGGTGGCCGATATGCGCGGCTTTGTTCGGGTTGATGTTGGTGTGCTCGACGATGATCTTTTCGCCGCGCGCGCCGGCTTGTTCCGCATCGTCGCCAAAAAGCGAAAGCGCGTACGCCGCGCGGTCCAGGCGGATGTTGATGTACCCGTTGCCGGCCACCTCCATCGCTCGAACGCCGGGCAGCGCTCCGATATCTTCCACCAATTCCGCCGCGATCTTCTTCGGCGCCTGCTTCAACTGTTTGGCGAGTTGAAACGCCGCGGGCACGGCGATCTCACCGAAATCGCTCTGGCGCGGCTGCTCGATCGTCACGGGAAGATCGATGCCGTAGCGAATCTGTATGTGCGTACGAAATGCGTTGGAGATCTGTTTCTCGATGGAATGAAACACGGAAATTCGAGTATAACAACGCACGCACGCTAGCGAGATTCATCTGCACGGCGCGTTCGCTCTTCAGGACCGAGGAAAGCATTGCCACGCCCAGTTCGGTGAATGCCAAGGGAAGCGTATAGCGTCCGCCGCGGCCAATATCCGGCGTCGAAAGAAGCGAGGTCAAAGCCGCCGCTTCTTCCGCCGTCAATCGGAACATGAAGTCGCCCGGAAACCGGTCGCGATTCCTTTTCACAGCCTCGTTAAGACGGAAAGTGGGGACGCCATACAGCGTGGCGACATCCGCGGCAAGCATGATGCGCTTTCCACGGAAAAGATAAACACGGGGCGCCACCGCTTCCAGCGGGACAGAATGGCTTCGAGTCTTCGGCATTCACTGAAATAGTAGGAAAATCCTGAAAGTATTCTCAGCAAAAACCGCAACGCTTGTGCGAAATACTACTCCAACTCGACGCCCGATTCCTTCAACGCCCGCCAGCCGCCGTCGAGCGAGATCGCGTTCCGGTAGCCCATCTTCTGCAGGTTGTCCGCCACCAGCGCCGAGCGAAACCCGCCGCCGCAATAGAGCACCAGCGTGGCGTTTTTGTCCGGAACCTTGGTTTCGATGTCGCGCTCGATGATGCCCTTGCTCAGATGCGCCGCGCCTTTCACGTGACCCGCGGCCCACTCGCTTTCCTCGCGCGTATCGATCAGCACGTGATCTTCGCCCCCCGCACGCATCTTCTTGTACCCTTCGATATCGATCTCTTTGACGCGCGACTTCGCATCGTTCACCAGGTTCAGAAATTCCGGGCTGTGTTTCATCGTCTACTCCACGCGGCTGATCTTCGCGCCGGCTTGCGCCAGTTTCGCCTCGATTTTCTCATAGCCGCGATCGATATGATAGACCCGGTCGATCACCGTTTCGCCTCGCGCCACCAGCGCCGCCAGCACCAGCGACGCGCTGGCGCGCAGGTCGGACGCGATCACGCCCGCGCCGGTCAACTGCCGCGGTCCGGCCACCATCGCCTGCCGTCCATCGATGCGGATGTTCGCGCCCATGCGCGCCAGTTCCTGCGCGTGCATGAAGCGGTTCTCGAAGATCGTCTCCATCACGATCGCGATGCCGTCGCCCTGCGTCATCAGCGCCATGTATTGGGCCTGCAAATCGGTAGCGAATCCGGGATACTCCTCGGTGGTCATATCGACGGATCGCACCTTACTGTTCGCCACGGACGCGCAGCGCATCCGGACCCGGCCTGTGTCACATCGACGCCAGCCTGTTGCAGCTTCGACACGAGCGCATCCAGATGTCCGGGCTCGCAGCCAGTCACCGTAAGATCGCCGCCCGTGATCGCGCCGGCGATCACGAACGTGCCGGCCTCGATGCGGTCGGGAATGATGGTGTGTTCGGCGCCGCTCAGTCTTTCCACGCCCTGAATGCGAATCTCGGATGTTCCCGCGCCTTCGATCTGCGCGCCCATCTTCACCAGCAACTCCGCCAGATCCACCACCTCCGGCTCGCGCGCGGCGTTGCGCAGGACGGTTTCGCCTTTGGCGAGAACCGCCGCCATCATCAGATCTTCCGTGCCCGTGACCGTGATGCGGTCGAAGTTCACCACCGCGCCGCGCAGTCCGTCGGGCGCCTCAGCTTCGATGTATCCATGCGCCTGGTTGATCCTGGCGCCCAGGCGTTCCAGGCCGAAGATGTGCAGATTGATGGGCCGCGCGCCGATGGCGCAGCCGCCGGGCAGCGAGACGCGCGCGCGCCCCGAACGCGCCACCAGCGGGCCCAGAACCAGGCTGGATGCCCGCATGGTCTTGACCAGTTCGTAAGGCGCTTCCGGGCAAACGATGTGCGGCGTGTGCAGGCGAACGGCGCCGTCCGTTTCCTCCACCTGCGTGCCGATATCCACCAGCAGCCGCTGCATGGTGCGGATGTCGCGCACGCGCGGGATGCGGCGCAGCGATCACCGGCTCATCGGTGAGCAGCGCCGCCGCCAGCGCGGGCAGCGCGGAATTCTTCGATCCGCTGGTGGGGATTTCGCCGCTGAAGCGGCGTTCCGCCGGCGATCACGAACTTATCCATTGGTATCTCGTAGGCCTTTCCGGATCGCTTCGGGTACTGTATCGCCCGCCTCGCTGAGTAATTGGCCGGCGCGCTCATAGCTTACCCCCGCCGCTTGCGCGATGATGCGTTTCGCCCGGTCGAGCAGCTTGGAATTCTTCGGCTGCACGTTTACCATCAGATTCCCGTAAACATACCCCATCCGGATGAACGCACCTGTCGTAAGCATGTTGAGGACCAGTTTCTGCGCCGTGCCCGCCTTCATGCGCGTGGATCCGGCAATCACTTCCGGCCCCACCAGCGGCGTGATCGCGATATCCACGGCGCGCGCCAGTTCGGAATCGGGCGTGCAACTTACGCCGATGGTCATTGCGCCCAATCGCTTCGCCTCCGCGACCGCGCCGAGCACGTAAGGCGTCCGGCCGCTGGCGGCGATCCCGGTAAGAATGTCATTCGCGGTAAAGCCGCGCGCCGTAAGATCGCGCGCGCCGATCGCCGGATCGTCTTCGGTGGTTTCCGTCGCGCGGCTCAAGCGCGGCCTCACCGCCCGCGATGATTCCCTGCACCAGATCGGGCGCGACGCTGAAAGTGGGCGGACACTCCGAGGCGTCGAGCACCCCCAGCCGTCCGCTGGTTCCCGCGCCGATATAGAACAGCCGGCCGCCGCGCCGAAACGCCGCCGCGATCGCATCCACCGCGCGCGCAATGGAAGGGATCTCGCGCTCGACCGCCTCCGCCACTTTGCGATCTTCGGCGTTGATGACGCGCAGCATCTCCTCGGTGGAGAGCGCGTCGATATGCGCGGAAGCGGGATTGGGTTGTTCTGTAAGCAGGTTCTCGAGCAAGGTTCTTTCTCTAGCGTAACGTAAGTAACCTTGTATCGCCGGCGCGCTTGTGTCCGTTCCGGATCTTGCCGCCAGTGCTATTTGCTTGAATCAAGCCTTACAATACAATGCAATTGTGAAGACCCGAGTCTGGCCAAGACGAATGGCATTCCCATTTTGACTCCAGCGGCCAACCGCGAGCCCGGCGCGGTTGGGAAGAGGCGTTCCGCGAGGCCGCCACGGAATCAAACGGCCCGCTTCTGCTTGACCCGGCGCCGAACCATTTCGATGCCGAGGAATGGCATTGGTGACGTAGTGCGCTATTTTCTCCGCGGCCGCCATCCCGCCGTATCTTCCATCCTGCTGATTGAGAGCGGTTCGCGCTCCATCGTCGAGCGCGTCGTCAACAGCTTGCGCCGTGGATACGGCGATGGCGTCCGTATCGATCTTGTTTCCTGCTTCGCCGCGCGGCCTGAGGGCTTCGACGAGCGTACGCGCGTCTTCCGCGTCGCGGATTATCGCGGCCGCGACGGCCGCCGCAAGCTCTATCGCGAGCTGGTCGCGAACGGCTACCCGGTCGTCGGCATCGTCTGCTCCGGCGAGCCGCTCATGACGAAATGGAAACTTGCGCTTGCCTGGCAGATCCCCGCCAAGGTCTTCGTCATCAATGAAAACGCCGATTATTTCTGGCTCGATCGCGCTCACTCCAGGCAGATCCGGCGCTTTGTACTTTTCCGCGCAGGATTGGCGGGCGCGGGCGCGGTCCGCACCCTGGCGCGCGCCATCTCGTTCCCTTTCACTTTGCTTTATCTGCTACTCTATGCATCGGTCGTGCATGCCCGGCGGGCTCTTCGCAGAGGTTAATCCATGAAACAGATTCAAGTAAAAGAACCCGGCGGTCCCGAAAAGATGGAGCTTGTGGATGTGCCTACGCCGCAGCCCGGACCCCAGCAGGCGCTGGTGCGCATCGCCGCCGCCGGCGTCAACTTCATCGACGTCTACTTCCGCACCGGCACTCTACAAGGCGCCGTTGCCGGTCACTCTCGGGCAACGAAGGCGCTGGCACGGTGGAGGCGGTCGGCCCCGATGTCACGGAAGTCAAGCCGGGCGACCGCGTCGCCTACGCTATGGCGCGCGGCTCGTATGCCGAGTTCGCCGTGGTTCCGAGCGCGATGTTAGTCAAGATTCCGGACCAGATGGATTTCAATACTGCCGCCGCAGCCATGCTGCAAGGCATGACGGCGCATTATCTGACGCATTCCACTTATCCCTTGAAGAGCGGCGACACGTGCCTGGTACACGCAGCCGCCGGAGGCGCGGGCGGATTGATCGTGCAGATGGCCAAAATGCTCGGCGCGAGCGTGTTTGGCACCGTCTCCACGGAAGAGAAGGCGCGGATCGCGCGCGCCCACGGCGTGGACGAGGCCATACTCTACACCTCGCAGGATTTCGAACCCGAAGTGCGCCGCTTGACCGAAGGCCGCGGCGTCGATGTGGTCTACGATTCGGTCGGCAAAACCACCTTCGACAAGAGCCTCAGCTCGCTGCGTCCGCGCGGCATGATGGCGCTATTCGGACAATCGAGCGGCCCCGTGCCGCCATTCGATCCAACGATTCTCAACGCCAAGGGCTCGCTCTTCCTCACGCGGCCCAGCCTGGCGCACCACCTGCTTACGCGGCAGGAGCTCGAATGGCGGGCGGGCGACGTGCTTAACTGGATCGCGGAAGGGAAGCTGAAACTCCGCATCGACCGCACCTATCCGTTAGCCGAAGCGGCCGCCGCGCACCGCGATCTGGAAGGCCGTCGCACCGCCGGAAAGCTGCTGCTGACGGTCTCGTAAAAGGGGGCATGAATTTCCAGGCAAAGCTGACGCTCGGGGCAGTAGTGCTCGAGACTGTGATCGTCGCGGTCATTTCCGCCGTCGATCTCGGCAACGTCATGCAGATCGAATTCGTTAACGCGGAAAATCGCGCCGCCCTGGTGCGCGATGTCGCAACCGAATACGTAGCTCAGGTGCTTAACCGCCAGCCTCCGCAGCCGCTGCGCGAAGCGCTTCGCGATCCGGCGCTTCCGGGGCGTCTGCAGAAGATGATGACCGAATCGAACGAATTGCTAGAGATAGCTGTCGTCGATCCGCAAAATCAGATTCTGGCCGACAGCGACCCAGACCGCGTCGGCGTGGTCTCGCCCCGTTACCGTGAGTTCGACGAGTTGGTGAACGGCACGACTTGGATGCAGAAGTTGAAGCTGCTCGGCGGCCGCGAAAATACCTTCTATCAGATGGAAAAAGCGCTGGCGCGGGAAGGCGCCCCGACCCCGCTCGTTTCTGTGCGCGTGGTGGTCTTTCCCTCGCTGATTGTGCGCCACTTCATCTGGCCCGCGCTGAGGCACAGCGCCGAAATCGCCATGTTGTTGTTCGCCGGTTCGGTGGGGCTGATTTTTCTCATATCGGCGATCGCATTTCGCCGGCTCGGCCAATTGGGCCACATGCTCGACCTGGCGGCCAGCGGCGAATACGAGCCCGAAAAGCACGCCGCCGATCCACCGGCCAACGATGAATTGTCGCTGATGGCATCGAAGGTGAGCCTGCTAAGCGAACGCCTGCGCGGCGCGCAGTTCGAAGTCTCCGATCTGCGCGGAAATATCGACCGCCTGCTGCTGGATCTGGAAGACGCCGTATTCATCTTCGACCGCGAAATGCGTCTCATGTTCGCATCGGGATCGGTGGAGAAATTCCTCGGCAAGGAACGCGAAGATCTGGTCGCGATTATCGCTCTCGGCATATCTTCCCGCCCAACACTACGCTCGGGCTGCTCATCGCGCAGGCGGCGCAGACCGGGCGGTTCGTGCGCAACCGGCGCGTTCCCCTTACGGCGCTGGGCGGCGGCGTATCGGTGGTGCTGCTTTCGGTGGATATGCTGGAATCGATCCCGCGGCGCTACCGGATCGGGCCTGCTGGTTCGCCTGCGCGACCCGGAGGCCCAGCGCAAGCTCGGACGCGAGTTGCAGACCGCCGACCGGCTGGCCGCCATCAGCCGCGTTTCGGGCGGCGTGGCGCACGAGGTAAAAAACCCGCTCAACGCGATCCTGCTGCACGTGGAGGTAGCCAAAGCCAAGCTGGCGCGCGGCGATACCGACGTCATTCCACAGATGGAGATCATCTCGAGCGAGATCCTGCGGCTGGACCGGGTGGTCAAGACGTTCCTCGATTTCACTCGGCCCGTGGAGTTGAAACTGGCAACGGTTCCGGTGCGGAGACTGGTGGACGAGATTGTGGAACTGGCGCGGCCGCAGGCGGAAGCCGCGAAGATCCGCGTGATTGTGGGCGCAAGAAGCGGATGGCGTGGAGGTGCGCGTCGATCGCGACCTGCTCAAGCAGGCCATGCTGAATATCGTGGTGAATGCCATGCAGGCCATGCCGGACGGCGGCGAATTGCGGTTCGAATTCTGTCGCCGACGAAGAGTTCGCCGAGATCCGCATCTCCGATACCGGCGCCGGAATTCCACCGGAACTGCGCGACAAGATTTTCCGCCTGTACTTCACCACGAAGAAGGAAGGCTCCGGCATCGGCCTGGCTATGACGTTTCGGATCGTCCAATTGCACGATGGTACGATCGATTTCACGAGCGAGCCTGGGAAAGGCACGACCTTCTCCATCCGGCTGCCCATTGCGAGTTAAGGCAGGCCCCGATGAGACGAGTGCACGCGATTGTCGCCGTAGCGCTGGCGTCGTCACTGGCGCTATTCGCAATCCGCTTGCGTGTTAACCGGCAAGCCGAAGACACCGCACCGCCGTCGCGCCGCCACCGCCCAAACCCGTCGCAGCCAAACCGGCCGCGCCGCCCGAGCCGCTTTCCGTTCCGCAGACCCAAGTGCAGTTGCCTCCGCCGCAGCCCGTTAATCCGGATGCGGTCGCCCTACCGGCGCCCAAGTCCGAAGCAGGCGCTCGCCCCTCCACGCAGCCTCGCGGCCGGTTCGCCGGACCGCGCCGCCGCAACCGCAAGCCCGAAACGCCCGTGCCCGCCGCACCGACGCCCGCGCCCGCCGATGCCGAACTCGCGCCCGTGCAGGAGGTGCTGACGGCCGACGAACGGAAGCGTTTTAAGGATTCGGCCGATGCGCGAAAGACGGAAATCCGCCAGTTGCTCACCCAAATCAAATCGCATCGCCTCACCGCGGAAGCGAACCGCGAGGTCAAGCGCATTCAATCGCTTGTCGCGCAATCCGACGATGTCGAAAAGCGCGGCGACATGCGCCAGGCCGATGCACTGGCCGAGCGCGCCCTCATCCTCGCCAGGGAGTTGACCGGTGGCAAGTGAGCCGGGGTTCATTCCCAGACCGACGAATTCAGCGCCGCCGCGACGCCGTCGCCGCGGGGCTGGCCGAACGCAAGCTGGATGCCTTGCTGGTGGCGTTCAGTCCCAACCTGCGCTACCTTTCCGGCTTCACGGGCAGCAACGGAAACCTGCTGGTCACGCCCGGATCGCGCGATCCTCTTCACCGATCCGCGCTACACGATTCAGGCCACGCAGGAGACGGCACTGCCAGGTGCGCATCGCCAAGGGCCCGCTGGCGGCCGCCGTTTCGCGCGGCCATCACGCACGCATGAAGCTGCGGCGCATCGGCTATGAACCCGCGCGCATGACATGCGATCTGCTCGAGAGCCTGAAATCGAAGCTGCCCATGCGAGCGGCTTGGAGCCGTCTCGGAGCCGGCGACGGGCTGGATCGAAGAGCTGCGCATGGTCAAATCGCCCGATGAGATCGAGCGCATCCGCCGCTCGGTGGAAACCAACTCGCGCGCGTTCGAGCAGGCGGTAGCGCGGGTCAAGCCCGGAATGAAGGAATCGGATCTGGCGGCGGAGTTGGAATACCGCATGCGCCGCCTGGGCGCGGAGAAGCCGTCGTTCGAAACCATCGTCGCGGGCGGCGCACGCTCGGCCTGGCCGCACGCGCAGCCCACTGCCTCGCACGCTCAAGCCCGGCGATTTGACGATCGTCGATATGGGAGCGATGCAGGATGGCTACGCGAGCGACATGACGCGCATGCTGTTTCTGGGCGCGCCCGGACGCGAAGGTGAAGCGGACCTACCGCGCCGTGCTCGAAGCGCAACTGGCGGCGATCGATGCGGTGCGGCCCGGCGTGAAAGCGTCGGCGGTGGACGCGCGCCGCGCGCGGCGTGCTGAAAGGGTATGGCCTCGACGCCGCATTTGTTCATTCCACCGGTCACGGCCTGGGCCTGGAGATCCACGAGCCGCCGCGCATCGGCAAACGCGGCAAAGCGAAGCTGCAGGCAGGAATGGCCATCACCATCGAGCCGGGCGTGTATCTGGAAGGCTTCGGCGGAATCCGTATTGAGGATACGGTGATTGTGACGGAAACCGGCTGCGAGGTGCTTACGCCGACCAGCAAGGAACTGCGGCTGATCTGAACGCAACGCTAGCCGTCAGTCGAGCGCCAGCCCTTCCGCCACGCGATAATACGCATGTGCGCGCTCCAGCACGTCCCTCGCGAAATCGGGAAGGTTACGGCGCAGCCAGAGGATAATCGCTTCCGCGTTCGGCACGATGGTCCAGGCGGGGCGGAAATCCTCATTCATGATCTGGTCCAAGCCCTCGAGCTTGTTGCCGAACGTGTCTCGCAGCGCCTTGCGGATGGAAGTCTCCAAGGTATAGGCGTGACCCGAGGGCAGCAGGTGAGAGTGAGCGCAAAGCACTGCGTCGAGGCCCTCCATCTGGAAATTGTCGCTGAAGATATCGATCGCGTAGCCGCAAAGGAGCGTCACGTTGGCAGTCTCCAAAAACCGGTTCCACAACTCTTCAAGATGAATCGCCTCGTCGATCTTGCCATCCAACCACAGCAGCCCAACCGTCTCGCAGTAGACCCGGACGGCCCTTTGGCCGCCTGCCCCGGCGCAGTACGATATGCCGCCGATGACTTGGGCAAAGCGCGAAGAATCCAGAACCCCGTGGGGCGTCAGAGTTGCGAGCGTTTCGGCGGCATCGAAAAAGAGGGCGCGGTCCTGAGCCTGTGCCGCCTCCATGTCAACGCCCATCGCGCTTAAGCCGCGAATAAAACCTGCACGGTGTTTCGGCGTGGTTACCGCAACGATGCCCTCCTCCAGCAGTAATCCATCGGCGAAGTAGCGGCAGACATTTTGCACCAGATGGCGCTCGTCCGGCCCGTAAAGCTGCACCAGGTGTTGGGAAGGCGCCGGTTTCGCAAGCAGGTGTGGCCAATCCGCCGACCGCGAAACGTCGGTGATGCATGGGGCAGCCACTTAGCTTTAATTATAGGCGTCCGGTATTACCCCGAACCGTTTCGCAAGGCCGAAAGCGTAAAAAAGAATACCTCCCGATACGAGGAACGGTTGACAACCGGACCATTCCCCGTGCCGCCTGAACCATTGTTATCCTTTTTGCTTATGAGAATAGCCGCGTTGCTGCTCGCTTCGGCGCTCTTGCTGGGTGCGCAAACCAAATTCGAGATGTGGCCGGGCGCCACCTACGACCCCGCTGTGCCCACGCCCAAGAAAGTCCTGGGCTACGATTTCGGCGACCGCGTATCGAGTCACGCCAACATCGTGAAGTACATGAACGCCCTCGCCGCCGCGGAACCGAACCGCATCAAGGTCTTCGAATATGGCAAGACTTGGGAGGGTCGCGAGCTCATCTACGCCGTCATCGGGTCGGAAGCGAACATCAAGCGGCTTCCGGAAATCCGTGCCGCCATGGAGCGTCTCCACGATCCGCGCAAGACTCCCCCCGCCGAAGCGCAGCGCCTCATCGCCAACATGCCGGCCATCCTGTGGCTGGCGTATTCGGTGCATGGCAACGAGATCTCCGGGTCGGATGCGGCGCTGGTCACGGCCTATCACCTCCTCGCCTCGCGGAATGACAAAGCCGTTTCCGATGCATTGGCCAATGCGCTGACAATCATCGTGCCGTTGCAGAATCCCGACGGACGCAACCGCTTCATTCACGATTACGAAGTGTCCGAGGGTCTTGAACCGGACGCGAACCCACTTGCCGCCGAGCACAGCGAATCGTGGCCTGGCGGGCGCACCAACCATTACTACTTCGATCTCAATCGCGACTGGTTGGGCATCACGCAGCCCGAAACCATTGGCCACGTGAAAGCGCTACGGGAATGGAATCCGCAGGTCTTCATCGACCTGCACGAGATGGGCACCGACGCCACTTACTACTTCACGCCGGAATCCGACCCCTACAATCCATACCTCACCAAAGAGCAGCACGACGATCTCTATTGGTTCGGCAAGAACAATGCGAAATATTTCGATCAGTTCGGCTTCCGCTATTTCACGCGGGAAAACTACGACGCCTTTTATCCCGGTTACGGCGCCAGTTGGCCGTTCTATATCGGCGGCCTGGCGATGACATATGAGAATGGTTCGACACGTGGATTGATCGTGCGCAAGACGGACGACGTCACCGTGACCTATCGCGAAACCGTGCGGCGGCATTTCGTGACCTCGATTTCGAGTTGCGAAGTGGTGGCGCACAATCGCGAGAAGCTGCTCGATATGTTGTACCGCTATCAGACTTCCGCGCTCGAAGATGCGGCGAAAGATCCGCTGAAAGAGTTCGTTCTGCCGCGCATCGGAAATACCTCGGCCGTCGATAAGCTGGCTCAGTTGATGGCTCTGCAAGGCGTGGAAGTGAATCGCGCGGGGGCGGCGTTCAATGTATCGGGCAAGGAGTACCCGGCTGGATCGTACGCGATTTCGCTGGCGCAACCCGAGCGCCGATTGATCCGCGACGTGCTCGATCCGCAGGTCTCGATGGACGAGGCATTCCTCAAGGGCGAGGAGCAGCGCCGCAGGGAGCGGCAGCGCAGCGAGATCTACGATGTCACGGCATGGTCTCTGCCGCTGCAGTTCAACGTCGCGGTTTCGACGGCGAATGCCAAGGTCGCCGGCAATTTCAGCCCCATAAAATTGGGCGACACGCCGCCGGGCAAGGTTTCGGGCCAGGCGACAGTGGCATATCTCGTCCCGTGGGGAACCACTGCGGCCGCCAGACTGCTCACCGGCGCGTTGCGTGAGAACCTGCGCGTACTGAGCTCCGACAAGAAGTTCACGCAGAGCGGACGCGTGTTTCCGCCGGGCACGCTCGTCCTGATGGTGAAGGAGAATCCGGCGAACCTGCACGAAGCTCTGCAGCGTCTCGCCGAAACCTCGGGCGCCGACGTCGTCGCAACCAATTCCAGTTGGATGGATGAAGGCCCCGATTTCGGGAGCGGGCGCGTAGCCTATCTCCGCCGTCCCGCGATTCTCATGGCGTGGGATCGTCCGACGAACGGAACATCCGCCGGCGAAACGCGTTGGGTGCTTGAGCGGCAGTTCGGCTACCCGGTGACGGTCATCCGCACGCAGCAAATCGGTGGGGCCGATTTGGCGAAGTTTCAGGTGATCATCCTGCCTGAGGGGAACGGCTACGCGGAATCGCTGGGCGCGAACGGCACGCGGCGCCTGCACGAGTGGGTGCAGGCGGGCGGCACGCTGATTGGCCTCGGGAGCGCGATTTCCTACATGGCCGGCAACGGCATGATGGCCGTGCAACAGGAGAATGCCCTTACTTCGGCGGCCGGGGCGCCCGCTGGCGGAGGCGGACGTGGTGGCCGCGGCGGAGCGGGAGCTACTCCTCCGGCCACGGAGGCCGCAACAGGCGGACGTGGTGGGGCCGCCGCGGGCGGTAACATCGAGCGTGTCGCCGGACACGACTACGCGTCCGAGGCCGACCTCGAAAAGGCCACGCAGCCCGATACCCAGGCGCCATGGCCCGCCCACGGGTTCCTCGCGAAGGCGAAGGTCGATCCCGAGCAGTGGATCTGCGCCGGCGTTCCCGAGAGCGTCTACGCTCTGGTGAGCGGTTCGGCGATCTATACGCCCATCAAAGTGGATCGCGGCGCGAACGCGGTGATCTTCGCCGGCGCCGATACCGTCATGGCCAGCGGTTACTCGTGGGAGGAGTTTCGCAAGCAACTCGCCTACAAACCGTTTGTGATCGTGCAGCGCGATGGCCGCGGCAATGAGATCGGCTTCACGGCCGACCCCAACTATCGCGGCTATATGGACGGTTTGAACCTACTATTCGTCAATGCGGTTTTTCGAGGACCCGGTCATGCGGGCGGCGGTGGCGGCGGGGAACGTCAGGAGCGATAAATCAGGGGCGGACGATTGATTGCATCTCGGCGATCGTCCGCTCCAATTCCTCGCCGGTCGTGTAGAAATGCGGGGCCACGCGGATGCCCGCGCCGGGGCGGTAATCCACCATTACTTCGCGGCGCTCCAATTCTTTGGCAACCTCGCGGCCATTGGGAGGATCTAACGTGACCACGCCGCCGCGGCGGTCCGGCGTGCGGCATGTGTTCACGGGGATGCCCGCGTCGTCGGCTAGATCCATCAGCCGCTGCGTCTGGCGGAGCGATTTTTCACGAATCGCAGGTACGCCGATCTCGCCGACGATCTCGTATCCCGAGCGTGCCGCGTACATCGCGGGAACGTTCGGCGTGCCGTTCATGAACCGGTAGGCCCCGGCTGCATACTCGATGGGGCCGCCTTCGAACTCGAACGGACGTTCATGCGCCACCCACCCTGTGTTACCCGGTTGGAGATTTGGCCAAAGATCGCGGCGCACGTAGAGATAGCCCGCGCCCGGTCCGCCGCACAGCCATTTGACCGAGCCCCCGGTCGCGAAATCGAGCTTCAACTCGCGGACGTTTATCGGCACGGTCCCGGCCGATTGGTAAAGGTCGGCAACCACCATCGCGCCCACCGCGTGCGCGCGTTCCACAATGGCGGCGAGATCCTGCACGTACGAACTGCGAAACGCCACGTGGGAGACTGACACAAGCTGCGTCTCGTCGTCAATTGCCTCCACGACGCGCCCGGTGGGCATAGTCAATCCCTCGGCCGGTACGCTCACAACGCGCGCGCCCTGCCGTTGGAGCGAATGGTAGATATATTCGTTCGACGGGAAATTCAGACCGTCTGTGACTAGCTTGTTACACCGCCCGGACCAATCGAAGCAAGAGGTGACGAGGGATTGGCACACCGAGACGTTCTGGTGCATCACCACTTCGCCGTCGCCCGCACCGATAATCGCGCCAACGAGATTTCCGACCGAGGCGGACATCATCCACCAGCCCTCCTCCCAAGCGCGAATGCCGCGCGTGGCCCAGGCGTCGGTGTACTCACGCATGCTCTCGTGCGTTCGCCGCGGCATGGCGCCCAGCGAATGGCTGATCATGTAAGTGGTTTTTTCGAGGATGGGAAATTCGGAACGCCAGCGGAGCAGCGGGTCATCAATATCCATGTCTATCGAAACCCATATCCCTTTTCGATTTTCGCCAACCCGCGTCGAGAGCTAGACCCCTCGATCGTGAGGAGCCATGCGCAGGAAAATCTGCCCGCACTCGCAGGAAGAGGTTCCAGCTACTCCAGCCTCGACCATGCGCACATCGCAGCGCTTCTTCACCCGGTCCACTCGGTGACCGCTGTCGAACGCTCTCGCTCCATTCTATGCCAACGCCCTTGGTGAGGCGCGCATGGAATGGTCTAATTCGTTACGCAGATACGGCGGGCGGCGCGGCGTTGCTTCAGGCGCTCGTTTGCCTTCTTCTGCTTTTCGGCGGAAACCAGGGTCTGGCAGACGTCGCACCGCTTTCGGATGCGAGACTTGGTGACGAACTGAGCGCCGCAACGGCGGCATTGCTTCGTCATCGTCTCCTCAAGCGGGAGAATCCCGGGCTTTTTGGGCAGCAGATGGCTATAGTGAAAATCGCAATGATTCATTCCTGCACCTTGGCTTTATACCTACACAGTCCCGCGAACCGTTCGAAGTTCTCAGAAGATTTTGAGAAACGGCTCAAGAACCCGAAAGGATTGTGTTAGATGTAACATTGTACCGCAAAACCTTAGGCCGCCGCTTGGGGCGCCGGGAGGTAAACGTCCTCCGCAGCCAACGCTTCCCACCGCAAGTGGTTGATATAAAAAACTAAAATCGCTTCCGGAAATTTCGATTTAAATTCGTTATAGACCCGCTCTTCCCAACCCTCCGTGAAGTAGGTTTTGGGATCCATGTCCTTAGCGAAAAATCCGTTCTCGTGCGGCACGCCAAGGAAGTCGAGCGCGGCCGCGATCAGGTCGAGGTGCGACACCAGAACCGATTGTCCGAGGTCCTTGCCGAAATCCTCGTCGCCTTCCATAATGCGCGTCCAAAACTTCGGCGCCGATTTCCGCAGGATCTCGGTATTGATCTTCTGCAGGTGCGCGCGCACCTTAAAGCCTTCGTAGATCTGGTACGTCTTCAGCTTTCCGATGGAAATGCCGCGGACAAGTTTGGCGAAATTCTCCTCGCCCAATCCGCGGTACACGTCCGAAATGAGCATAGAGAATCAGGTTAGCATGCGGGCGATATGCTTCGTAATTCCCAACGGTTTGCGGCGGCCCAAGGTTATCGGGGCATCCCGTAAAATAGAAGTCAATGCCCGATACCACCGAAGAGTTTTATCGTATTCAAAAGCTGCCGCCCTACGTTTTCGCCGTTCTCAACGAGAAATGCGCGCAGGCGCGCGCGAAAAGATCGATGTCATCGATCTCGGAATGGGGAATCCCGATGGCGCCACGCCGCGCCCGGTAGTGAAGAAGCTGATCGAAGAGGCGCGGCAGGCCCGCAATCACCGGTATTCGGCTTCGCGCGGCATCGTCCCGCTGCGTCATGAGATCGTGCGCCGCTATCGCGCCAATTACGGCGTGGAACTTGACCCCGAACAGTGAAGCCATCGTCACCATCGGAGCCAAGGACGCGTTAGCGCATCTGCTGCTCGCGGTGCTCGCTCCGGGCGACGCAGTGGTTTCGCCAAATCCGGCGTATCCCATCCATCAATTCGGCGTCGTGCTGGCGGAAGGCCACGCCTGCATGCTTCCCATGCCGGACGCTGTCGACGTTCCTGAATCGCCTCGAGCATCTTTATCAAACCTCGCCGCGCAAGCCCAAGTTCATCTTGATTTCGTTTCCGCACAATCCAACCACCATCTGCGCCGACCCAGAATTCTTCCGCGAGGTGGTGCGATTGGCAAGCCACCACGGCGCGTATATCATTCACGACTTCGCCTACGCCGATCTGGGATTCGATGGCTACAAGCCGCCCAGCATTCTGCAGGTGGATGGCGCCAAGGAAGTGGCGGTCGAGATTTTCTCAATGTCGAAGAGCTACAACATGGCTGGCTGGCGCGTAGGATTCTGCCTGGGAAACCCGCGTCTGGTCGCGGCGTTGACGCGGATCAAGAGCTATCTCGATTACGGCGTGTTCCAACCAATCCAGTTAGCCGCCGCGACGGCGCTGCAGGAATGCGAAGAAGACACCCGCAAGATCTGCGCGACCTATCAGAAGCGCCGCGACGCGCTGGTGAAGGGGCTTGATCGGGCGGGCTGGCAAGTGGAGAAACCGCGCGGCACGATGTTTCTGTGGGCTGCGATTCCCGAACGTTTCCGCTCGCTCGGATCGCTGGAATTCGCCATGCGGATGCTGGATAAAATGCATGTGGCGGTATCTCCGGGCGTGGGTTTCGGACCGATGGGCGAAGGACACGTGCGGTTTTCACTGATCGAGGGCGACAAGCGGTTACGCGAGGCGACAGCACGGATCGGGGAGTTTTTGAAATCGGAACCGTAAGCCCATTGCTGGACGAGGTTAAATCTGCGATAACAAGGTCAGGAAGAAAGCGATGTCCGCCGCACTGTTATTTCCCTTCGATACGGCCAACGAGACGCCTCCGCGAAAGAAGTTCACGCGGCGGGAAGTTGAACACCTCACGGCGGAGGGGTTCTTCGAGGGGCAGCGCTATGAACTCATCGATGGAGACTTGATCGACAAGATGGGGCAGAAACCTCCGCACGCAGTCGCAATTCAAAACCTTTTCGATGTTCTATTTCTGATATTTGGAGTAGGCTTTATCCGGTGCCAGTTGTCCCTAGACGTTTCCGACGCCGACCGCGAGCGTAACGAACCCGAACCGGATATTGTCGTCACGGAGCGTTCGAAGACTCATTACCTGGATCATCATCCCCGCGGTGAAGAGTGCCTGCTTGTGGCTGAAGTCTCCGATACGACTCTCAGATCGGACTTGACGCGTAAAGCGGCTTTATACGCCAGGGCCGGCGTGCGCGAATACTGGGTTCTGGATTTGAGGGGTCGACGCCTGGTCGTTCATCGCCAGCCACGAGACGGGGGCTACCGGTCCATCCAGTTCTTCAATGAGCGCGATAATGTCTCGCTAGAAGGCCGCACCGAAATCATCAGCGTTTCAGAATTGCTTCCGCCTACCGCACCTGATCAGGCAAAGTAAACTCACTTGCCGGCCGAGGCCAAATCTGCGATAACAAGGTCAGGAAGAAGCAATGTCCGCCGCACTATTATTTCTCTTCGATACGGCCAACGAGACGCTGCCCCGAAAGAAATTCTCGCGGCGAGAAGTTGAACACCTCACGGCGGAGGGGTTCTTCGAGGGGCAGCGCTACGAACTCATCGACGGAGACTTGATCGACAAGATGGGGCAGAAACCTCCGCATATGTTTGGGATTCAGTTGCTCGTCAAGGTCCTGGCGCGGATGTTCGGGCTCGATTTTATCCGTGGCCAAGGAGCGATGGAGGTATCGGACGCTGACCGCGAACGCAGCGTACCCGAGCCGGATGTTGCCGTGACCGCCGCGCCAATGACAGAATACCTGAACCGTCATCCGCGCGGAGAGGAATGCGTGCTTGTCGCCGAGGTTTCCGATACGACTTTAGGATCGGACTTGACGCGTAAAGCCGCCCTGTACGCCAAGGCTAGTGTGCGCGAATACTGGGTTCTGGGCTTGAATGGCCGACGTCTAGTCGTCCATCGTCATCCGCACGACGGCGCTTACCATTCCGTTCAGTTCTTCAGTGAAAGTGAAGTGGTCTCGCTAGAAGACCGCACGGAAATCATCCGCGTTACCGAATTGCTTCCGCCTACTGCACCTGATACGGCACAGTAATTTCAACCGTCTTCGGCGGAAAGCATGTAGTGCTGTTGCAAGCCTGATATCTCAGCTTTCCAGCCGCCGAGCCTGGTCCCGCTGAAGCGCGCAACGCAATCTTGAAATTGGCGATCAGATCGAACTTGCCGGTGAATACCAACAACTCCTGATCAGCGACCTTCTCCGTGGTCGGCTTGGGATAGATCACGGCCCCGGGTTCAAGCGCGCCCGCGGATGTCCACGTCAGACTGAGCGGGATCAGGAATTCTTCCTTCGGCTTGTCGCTGTTCACGTGGAAGCCAGGGTCAACCGTAACCGGAATCTTGGCCTGCACCGCTGCGCCGCGCTTACCCACTACCGTTTGCGGCGCGCTCGCTTGCAAGTGCCCGCTACCTTGGGCCAGGCTGCACGGGATGCAGATAGAAGCCGACGTCAGGGACAATGCCAGATTTCGAATCCAACAACTGCGCAACTTCATCCTCAAATTCCTTCCGGCTCGCGAGCCCAATATGGATTGCGGCGATTTTGCCTGCCCGGTCGATCAGGAACGTTTCCGGCAGAGACTCAACATTGCCGTACATCTCGGCCGTGGCGTCGTTGCCAATCACTACGCGATAGTTCATCCCGACTTCCCTCATGAACGGCTTGACCACTTCCCATCCCTCGTCGTCCATGGAAACGCCAAGTACTGCGAAGCCGCGATCCTTATTCTTGCGCTCGATATCGATAAGCCAAGGAATTTCCAGCTTGCAGGGAGGACACCACGTGGCCCAGAAATCCAGCAATACCACTTTGCCGCGATAGTCCGTCAGATGCACAGTCTTGCCGTCGGCGTCTTTCAACGCGAAATCGGGCGCTTCGTGACGCTTGTCCTCCGGCTTGACCGACGCAGCTCTCACAAGCGTGGGAGACGACGAGCAGCCTTGAAAAAAGCAGCCCACAATCAGCGCGGCCGCAAAGGCGGTGCAATAGCGGATGGCAGACACAAATATTCCCGTATTTCATTATATCGACAATTGCCGCCCGCCGAGCATGCGCTCGAACCATTTGCGACGCCGCGTCCGCCAGGATCTTCCAAGTGTAAACTCCGGGTGCGCTATCGACGCCCGAATAGAGCCACGCGGCGGTATCGCAAAAGCTTTCGCAGCAATACTCACGCCAGTGCCGCGTACGTAGTTGCCAATCGGCGCAAGTCAATTTTCGCTTGCGCGATTCCGCCGCCCAGCCCAGTTCACCAGATGCGCCGCTGAACTTCGTTCACGATCAGTCGTTCGAACGAGATTCGCGCCGGATTGCCCAACACGCAGCCAGACGAAATGGAACAGCTCATGGACGAAGATGCGTGGGAATTCCGCCCGCGTGCAATCGAACAGGATCCGGCGTTCGCGCAGGAAAGCGCCACCGTGCACCGGACCGTGGCGGTCGCGCAAATTATGTGCGCGGGCCAAGCGGATGGGTTCGCCGGCCAGGGGCGGCAGGCGGCTCAAGAAGATGCCGGGAAAAAGGCCGGCTCCGGCCCGGAAGTGTGCGCCCCACTCAGGACGCTTCACGCGCCTCGGCGTGATGGCGTACGTCGATGCCCTTCACCAGGAATAGCACGTCCTCCGCGATGTTCGTCGCGTGATCGGCGATGCGCTCCAGATGCTGCACGATGAACAGCAGGTCGATCGCTCGGTTAATTGTGGTGCGCTCCTCCTGCATGAACGCGATCAACTCGTGATAAACGGCGTCGCGCAGGTTATCCACCTCGTCGTCGGCCAGCAGCACCTCGCGGGCCATATCGGCGTCGCCGCGCGCGAACGCGTCCAGCGCGCGGTGCACCATGCTCTCGGCGAGTTCGGCGATGTGCGGAATATCCACCAGCGGCCGCAACGGGGACTCTCTCATCAGGGAAAGCGCGCGCTCGGTGATGTTCACGGCCAAGATCGCCCATGCGCTCCAGGTCGCTGTTCATCTTGATCACGGCGGTGATGAAGCGCAAGTCGCGCGCCATGGGCTGGAACAGGGCGAGCATGCGGGTGGCGAGCTCGTCGATCTCCATCTCGCGCTGATTTACCTGGGCCTCGTTCCACATCACTTCCTTGGCGCGGTCCTCGTCGCGCTCCACCAGTGCATAGACGCTGTTGTGGATGGCGGCTTCCACCATTCCGCCCATTTCGAGCAGCTTGCTCTGCAACTCTTCCAGCTCTTCTCGAAAATGAAGCATTTCCCGTCCCTTCGGTTGCGCTGCGGCTTTGCCCGAACCGCCTCCCGTCTTTACCCGAACCGGCCGGTGATGTAATCTTCGGTCTCTTTTTTCGCCGGGCGCTTGAAGATGATCGCCGTCCGGTCGAACTCGATCAGCTTGCCCATGAGGAAGAAGCCTGTGAACTCCGCCACGCGCGCGGCCTGCTGCATGTTGTGCGTCACGATCACCTGCGTGCTTACGTTCTTCAAGCTGAACATCAAGTCTTCGATCTTGGCCGTCGCGATCGGGTCGAGCGCCGAGCAGGGTTCGTCGAGCAGCAACACTTCCGGGTCCACCGCCAGCGCGCGCGCGATGCACAGCCGCTGCTGCTGGCCGCCCGAAAGCGAATAGGCCGATTGGTGCAGCTTGTCCTTCACTTCGTCCCACAGCGCGGCGACGCTTCAGGCTGTGCTCCACTTTATCGTGCAGCGATCCGTTGCCTTTCAGACCGTTGATGCGAATGCCATACGCAACGTTATCGAAGATCGATTTGGGGAACGGATTCGGCCGCTGGAACACCATGCCGACGCGGCGGCGCAGGTTGGTGACATCCACGCCCATGACGTCTTCGCCATCCAGCGTGACCGATCCTTCGGCGCGCGCGCCGCGAATCATTTCGTTGATGCGGTTGAGGGTGCGCAGGAAGGTCGATTTGCCGCAGCCGGAAGGTCCGATCAGAGCGGTGATCTGCTTTTCCGGGAATCTCGATGTTGATATCGTGCAGCGCCTTGAAAGAGCTGTAGAAGAAATTGAGGATCTTGACCGAGATCTTGGTCGCCGCGCGGACGCCGCCTTGGCGGCAGGCGCGCGTCTGCGGAACCTCGATCGGTCGCATGACTCGATTCATGCGCGAGCCGGTGCGAATTCCGAGGCATTTCTCATTTAACCTTATCCCTTCTGTACTGCGATTCCGCGCGACGCGATATAGCGCGCGGTAACGTTGGTGATCAAGACCATGGTCAGCAAGACCAACCCGGCGGCCCACGCCTGGCGGTGCCAATCGTCGAACGGCGCCATGGCGTGGTTGTAAATCATAACCGGAAGCGCCGCCGTGGGCTGGCCTGATGCCGCTTGGCCAGAATTCGTTGTTGAGCGCGGTGAATAGCAGCGGGCGCGCTTTCGCCGGCAACGCGCGCGATGCCCAGAATCATGCCGGTGAGAATGCCGCGCATGGCGGCCGGCACAGCCACTGTCGCGATCACTTTCCACTGCGGCGCGCCCAACGCCAGCGCGCCTTCGCGCAGGGCGCGCGGCACGTTCAGCAGAAACTGCTCGGTGCTGCGCATGGTGATCGGAATCAGCATCAGGCTCAACGCGAATCCCCCCGCCAACGCGGAAAAAGTATGCATCGGCACCACGATTACGGTCCAGGCGAAAATTCCGATAACGATGGAGGGGACGCCGTTAAGAAGGTCGTGACGTAGCGCACGATGAATCCGTAGGTCTTGCCGCTGAATTCCGACAGATAGACTGCCGCCGAGAAAACCGACGGGCAACCCGATCAACGCCGCGATGCCGACCATGAGCGCGCTGCCGACGATGGCATTCGCCATGCCGCCGCCGGTTTCGCCGGTGGGCTTCGGCAGCTGCGTCAGGAACGCCCAGTCGATGGAAGTGGCGCCGTTGAACACCAGGTAGCCCAAGATGACGAATAGAATCGATACGGTGAGGAAGGTGCAGACGCCCGTGAGCGTCAGCATGACCTTATTCACGAACTTGCGATAAGCCAGCCGGTTCATGCGCCTTTGGCCGTTCCTTTCCCGGCGGTCGCGATGACCATAATCCGCGCCAAAGCATTGATCACAATGGTGATGAGGAACAGCACCAAGCCGATCTCGATGAGCGAACTCAAATGCAAGATCGTCGCTCGCCTCGGCGAACTCGTTGGCAATTACGGAAGCGATCGTGTAGCCGTTGGCGCAGGAGCGACGCGTGAAGGTTGCTGTCGTTCCCGATCACCATCGTCACCGCCATCGTTTCGCCCAGCGCGCGCGCCAGACCGAGGAAGATCGATCCGAAGATTCCGAGACGGGCATACGGCACCACCACTTGAATAGTGGATTCCCATCGCGTCGCGCCGAGCGCCAGGGCTGCCTCCCGCTGATCGCGCGGCACTTCGAGCAGCGCCTCGCGCGAGATGGAAATGATGAACGGAAACGTCATTACCGCAAGAACCACCGCGGCCGTGAGATAACCGCCGCCGGACGCCGGACCGCTAAAGATCGGGCCGATTCCCGGCAGCACTCCCAGCGTGTGCTTCAGAAATGGTTCGATGTAATCGCGCATCAATGGGATCAGCGTGAAGATGGCGATCAATCCATAGATCACGCTGGGCACCGCCGCCAGCAGTTCCACCATGAACGTGGCCCATTCGGAGAGTTGCCTGGGGCGCAAGCTCCGCCAGAAATATCGCCGCGCCCACGCCCAACGGCACGGAGATGATCAGCGCTAATACCGAAGTCACCACTGTGCCATAGATAAACGGCAGGGCCCCAAATTGGCCATGAGAGGGGTCCCAATCCTGCGTGACGAAAAAATTAAATCCGAATTTCTGCGCGGGAAGGGGCGCAGTGAATCCAAAGCTCCCACACCAGAAATCGCGGTAACGATAATTACCGTGGAAGCGAAGAGGAGGGCGACCATATGCGCGATCAGGTCGCCCCCGCGCAGGCTCGACAGAATGCCCTTTGTCCGTCCGGTTCCGCCTGCTGTGATTGCCGGAGCAGACATGACTAGTTGATCCCGGCGAGTTGCTTCTCTTCAGCGGTAACCACAACCTTCGGCAGCGGCGCGTAACCCAGCGACGGCGCCGACTTCTGGCCTTCCGTCAGCATCCAAGCAAGGAAGCCTTTGATTGCATCGCGCTTCTTGGCATCGGCGATATGGCTTGGAATCAGCAGGTAGGTCATGGTGACGATCGGGTATGCGGCTTTTCCGTCAGCATTGGTGAGCGAAACCGGGAAACTGGTGAACGGCCGCGGCCGCCGCAGTGATGGACGGAACGGTGGCATTGATGTATCCGCCCGCCGCGTTCTTGACCAAACCGTACTGCATGCCCTTGTTCGTGAGGATGTACGTCAACTCGACGTAGCCGATGGCGCCCGGAGTCTGCTTCACGGCCCCGGCAACGCCCTCGTTGCCCTGCTGGCCCAGAGCCGGTAGGCCATTTGGGGCTCTGGTCCACGCCGACTTTATCCTTCCATGCGGGGCTGACCTTCGAGAGATATTCGGTGAAGACGAATGTGGTGCCGCTGCCCTCCGAACGGTGAACCACGCTGATGTCGTCGGCCGGCAGTTTCACGCCCTTGTTTAACGCGGCGATAGCTTGGGTCGTTCCACTTGGTGATCTTGCCGAGGAAGATATCCGGCAAGAACTTCGCCCGTGAACTTGAGCTGCTGCGTAACGCCCGGCAGGTTGTAAGCCGGCACCACGCCGCCCATTACGGTCGGGAAGTAAATCGGCTTGATCTTGAAGCTTGCGCCATTTCCGCATCCGTCAACGGACGGTCGGAAGCGCCGAAATCCACTGTTCCGGCGGTGAGTTGCGTGATGCCGCCGCCGGAACCGATCGCCTGGTAGTTGATCTCGACGCCCGGGTGGGCATTCTTGTAATCGCTGAACCACTTCTTGTAAATCGGTTCGGGGAACGTCGCGCCGGCGGCGTTGATCGATTGCGCCGCGGCAACCCCAGCCGCGCATATGGCGGCCATGGCCATCAAGGCCAGTCTGACTGTAAGCTTCATTTTTTTCCTCTTTCTACCGTCTCACGGAATTGTTACAGTTCGGTTTAAATCCGGTTAGGGGTCCGATACGGCGAGGGCCCCCTACGCGTTCGCGAATCGGCGAGGCATGATTCGCCGCTGCGTCACTGTATCGAAACGCCCGAAGCGGTCCCGGCGAGGTTGATCCAACTTGGCACACTCCCGCCTCCCTGTCGCCCAAGCTCACAGTGAAGAGCGAGTATAGTGCGCCGCGCGTTAGAGCCGAATGACAGAATTGTGACAGTGCCGTCAATATGTGCCGTTGGAGTCGTTTAGCGGCGGCAGCGCCACGGTAAAAACGGTTCCTTGTCCGAGCCGGCTCTCAACCGCCACCGATCCGCCCATCTGCTCCACGGCATGTTTGACAATGGCCAAACCCAACCCGGTGCCGCCCGTGGCGCGCGACCTCGCCTTATCAACGCGATAGAACCGTTCGAAAATGCGCGGCAGGTCGCGCGAGGGAATGCCCAAGCCGGTATCGTGTACGCGCACCAGCGCTCGATCGCTTTCGCGCAGCATCTCCACGCGCACCTCGCCCTCGGGCCGGTTGAACTTGATCGCATTGTCCAAAAGATTCACCCAGACCTGTTCCAGGCGGATCTCGTAACCCAGCACCTGGAGGTCGTCCGCGATTGTGGAACACGAGAGTCACGCCGCGCGATTTCGCCACCGGTTCCACCGTCCGCAGGGCGGATGAGATACTCTCGCGCAGTGAAACCGGTTCCGGCGCCGGCGGCTTTCCGCCTTCAAGAGTGGATAGCACGAGCAGATCCGAAACGATGTTGGCTAACTGGCGAGCCTTGTTCAAGATGATCTCGGCAAAGCGGCGGCTGTTTTCGGGTCCTCCAGAGCGCCTTCGAGCAGCGTTTCGGCGTATCCGCTGATCGCGGCCAGGGGCGTTCGCAGTTCGTGCGAGACGTTGGCGACGAAATCCTTGCGGATGCGCTCCAGCCTCTCGATCTCGGTGATGTCGTAAAACATGCCGATCGCGCCGCGAGTGGGACCGCCGGCCAGTGGCGTCACCTGTACCGCGAACGTGCGCGCGCCCCTCGCGGAGAGAGTCAGGCGCCCCTGAGTGGGTTCGCCGGAGGCGAACACCGCGTTGAACATCTCGAGTAGATTCGTGATCGCGCACCACCGACACCAGCGGCGTGCGCGGCGCGAGCGGCAGGCGCACCTCCATTGCGTTGGCGAAGGCGCGGTTGAGGAAGGTGATGTGGAGTTGGGGGTCGACCGCAACCACGCCTTCCACCATGCTGCCGAGAATAGCTTCGAGCCGGCTGCTTTCCCGTTGGAGATTATCGACCGCTTCCTGCAGGCGTTCGGCTGCGATTTCCGAAGACGAGCGTGCCTTCTCGATAAAGTAGGAAAACAGAAGGTTCGAACCAGCCACGCCAGCCACCCCAATGGTGGCCGCGCCGGCAATCATGCCCCATGGAGTGGATTCCGGCAGGAAGATCTTGAGCGCCAATAAGGAAAACGCCGTGAGACCCGCGCCAACCGCAATGCTGGGACGGAGGCTTGTTCCTTTCCACACTTACAACATTATCGGCCCAAAACGCTCGAAAACACCGCGCTTTGAAAATTCAACCGAAGGATAGACCGCCTTCAACTCTATTTCACCAAACTGTCACGCAACCTTCATTTTTCTGTATATGTCGGGCTGATACGCTCCTGGAGAAAAGTATAAACAGGCTCTATTGACGCGGTACAGATGCGCCTTGGCACGCGGCCTTAGCGCGTGTCGGCTCATGCAAGTTTTAGTAGTGGCAATTCCATCCCGGGAAACCGGAAATCAGGAGAGGATACTGAACGATGAAAAGAGGATTGGCACGTTCTGGGACAGCGGCCGCGCTGCTGGTATTGCTGGCCGGCGCTTCGATGGCGCAGCAGACCCCCGATGAAATCGCGCAACTCAAGGCTCAGGTTCAACAACTGCAGCAACAACTGCAAGCTTTATCGAAGAAATTGGATGAGGTGACGGCAGCGAAGAGCGCGGACGCCGCGCCGGCCGCGACCACCGCGGCGGCGAACGGCGCATCTGACGCTATCACGCCGAATCCGGCGCCTCAACCCGTGCGTCCGCTGATCGCCAGCACGACGCCGATGGTTGCGCCCCTGCCGCCGCCGGTGACGCGTCCTTCGGCTTCGCCCATTAAATCGCCGGTAGCCGGACCAATGCCGTACCAAAACCCAATACCCGAATCGCCGCTGCAGATCAAGATCGGCGACGCCTACATCACCCCCATCGGCTTCATGGATTTCACGGGCGTTTGGCGCGATAAAAACGATGGTGGCAGCATCGGCACCAGCTTCGGCTCTATCGCCTACGGCAATATCTACCAGACCAACTTGAGCGAGTTCCGCCTCAGCATGCAAAACTCGCGCGTGGGTTTCCGCGTGGATGCCATAGTAAAGGGCGCGCACGTGATCGGATACATGGAAGCTGACTTCTTGGGAAACAACCCCACCAACGTCCTCGTGAGCAGCGACAGCAACACGATGCGCTCGCGCCTCTACTGGGTGGATGTCGCCAAGGGTAGCTGGGAAGTGCTTGGCGGACAGACGTGGAGTTTGATTACGCCCGGCCGCACCGGCATCTCGCCCTTGCCCCAAAATCTCTTCTATTCGCAAGACATCGACGTGAATTACCAGGCGGGCTTGGTTTGGGGCCGCATCCCAGAGTTCCGTTTGGTCTATCACGCGGGGGACAAGGCGGCTATCGCCATCGCGCTCGATAACCCCGAGCAATACGTCGGCGGTTCCTCGGGCGGACCGGTACCCACGTTTCCTGCCGCGCTAACCACCTATCCGGGCGGCGAGTTGAACAATGGGACCAATACGACCGGCGTTCCCAACGTGGCGCCGGACGTAATTGCAAAAGTGGCCTTCGATCCGTCAACGCACGCGCATATCGAATTTGGCGGCCTCGAGCGCAATTTCAAAGTGTGGAACCCCAACAACCTGACGCATTACTCGACGCAGGGCGCGGGCGGGTTCCTCAACATGAACTTCGAAATCGTCAAAGGTTTCCGCATCCTGACGAACAACTACTGGAGCGATGGCGGCGGCCGCTACATTTTCGGCCAGGTTCCGGATTTGATCGCGCGCGCCGATGGAAGTCTTTCGCCGATCCATACCGGTTCTACCGTCAGCGGCTTCGAGTATGTGAAAGGGAATACGGCGGCATATGCGTACTACGGCGGCATCTATGTCCAGCGCAACTCGGCGCTCGACGCCAACGGCAAGACGCTGGTTGGCTATGGTTACACCGGCTCGGCCGCTACCAACAACCGCACGATTCAGGAGGCCACGTTCGGCTTGACGCAGACCCTCTGGCGCGACCCCAAGTACGGCGCTTTGCAGTTGATGTTCCAGTATTCTTACCTGCAGCGCAATCCGTGGTACGTGGCGGTTGGGGCGCCCTCAAACGCGAACGTGAACATGGTGTTCTGGAACTTGCGGTATCTGTTGCCGGGCCAGCCGCCGACATTAAAGTAGTAGACGCTGATATATCGGCTTGAGGTAAAAGCAAAAGGGAGATGGCTTCGGGCCATCTCCCTTTTTGCGTTTAGTCGTCGTGGCGGGCGTCTCTTTTAGGCGTGTTCTGCTTGTTCCGCGTGGGAGGCGGCGTGGTGCTTCGCGGCTTCGCCGGCGTGGTGTTCGGCCTGAACATGATGGCCATGCGCCAAATGAGCATGGTGGGCGGCCTTCTCGTGATTGCCCTCTTCGTGGTGCTGAGCGGCATTCAAGTGATGCTTCGCGGCATATTCGTGGTGTTTCGCGGCGTGGCGATGATGATCGGCGTGTTCTTGCGACATGGTAAGTCCTCTCTTAGGGAGATTGTGGATCTCTTGACGCTTTGCAGCGCTATCAGTATAGGCGCGATGAATTACAGGGGGATTGCAGCAAGGTTGCAGCGTTATTTTCTGTACAAGTCTGCCGCCGGGCGCATTTGGCGGGTTAAATCGGGGTTAGTTAGATCGCGGCCGCTTGCGTGATCTCGGCTACTGGGCACGGAACGACATTCCAGATTTCGGAAGCGTATTGGGCGATGGTGCGGTCGCTCGAAAACTTACCGGAGCTGGCGACGTTCATGATGGCTGCGCGCGTCCACGCTGACGGGTCACGATAGAACTGAGCCAGCCGCTGATGCGCGTCGCTGTAAGAGCGCAGATCCGCCAGGTGCAGATAGAAATCGCCCTTGGGCAGAAGGACGTCCAGAATCGGATTGAACACTCCCGGCTCGCCCGGATTGAAGCGGCCGGAAGCGATCAAATCGATGGCCGCGCGAGTTTCGGGCTCATTCTGATAATGCCAATACGGGCTGTACCAGCCTCGGGTCTTATCCACCTGATCGGCCGTCAATCCGAAGAGGAACATATTCTCCTCGCCCGCTTCCTCGGCCATCTCGACCGTGGCGCCGTCGCGCGTGCCAATGGTCAGGGCGCCATTCATCATGAACTTCATGTTGCTGGTGCCGCTGGCTTCGTAACCCGCGGTGGAGATCTGTTCGGAGACATCGCTCGCCGGAATCAGGCGTTCAGCGACCGACACGCTGTAGTCCGGCAGGAAGATCACCTTGAGCTTGCCGCGCGTGACGGGATCGCTATCCACCGCGAGCGCGAGGCTATTGATGAACTTGATGATCAGCTTCGCTAAGTGATACGCCGGCGCCGCCTTCCCCGCGAAGAAAAACGTGCGCGGCGGCGCATCGAGATTGGGATTCTCGCGCAGGCGGTTGTAAAGAATCACGATGTGCAGCGCGTTCAATAACTGGCGCTTGTACTCGTGAATTCGCTTGATCTGGCTATCGAAAATGCTATCCGGATCGGCCGTCTCGCCGGTGGTCGCGCGCAGCCAATCGATAAAGCGCAACTTCGCGGCACGCTTGGCCTCGCGAAATTTTTCCTGGAATTGCGGATCGCCGGCAAGAGGTTTCAATTGTGCGATGCGGCTGAGATCCGTGATCCAGCCATCGCCGATGGCTTCGGTAATCGCGCCGGCGAGCGAGGGGTTGGCGACCAAAATCCAGCGGCGAGGCGTCACGCCGTTGGTCTTATTGCTGAACCGCTCCGGAAACATCTGGGCGAAATCGGGGATCACGTGCGATTTCAGCAGCTCGGTGTGAATGGCGGCCACGCCGTTGACGCTATGCGAACCCACGATCGCCAGATTCGCCATGCGCACTTTCTTGACGGGCCCTTCTTCGATGAGGCTCATTCTTGCGATCCGGCCGGCGTCCTCGGGATAGCGGCTGCGAACCCGATCGAGAAATCGCCGGTTGATCTCATAGATGATTTCGAGGTGCCGGGGAAGAATGTCTTCAAACCACGAAACGGGCCAACGCTCGAGCGCTTCCGGAAGCAGCGTGTGGTTGGTATATCCGAACGTTCCCTGCGTGATGCCCCATGCCTCGTCCCAGCCGAGACCCGCGTCGTCGAGCAGAATACGCATCAACTCGGAGATTGAGATGGTCGGATGGGTATCGTTCAACTGGATCGCCACTTTTTCCGGAAACAGCTTCCAATCGCTGTTGCACGCCCGGAAGCGGCGGACGATATCGTGCATGGAACAGGCGGAGAGAAAGTACTCCTGGAGGAAGCGAAGCTCCTGGCCCATGGCTGTCGAATCGTCTGGGTAGAGGACTCGGCTGATGGACTCCGCGGCGAGGGTCTAGGTGACCGCCCCGACGAAATCGCCGTGACTGAATTGATCGAAGTGGAAAGAATCCGGAGCGCCGGCCGCCCAGAGCCGAAGCGTGTTGATGGTCTTCCCGCCATAGCCCACTACCGGACGGTCGAACGGGATTCCGAGCAGCGTCGAAGGCTTGCCCGGTACAGGCGTTAGCGAACCGTTGCGAATCTGGAAGGAGCAGTTCAGATGCACCTCAACGATGTGGTCGAGCCGAACCACTTCCCAAGGGTCGGGACGGCGCAGCCAGTTGTCCGGTTTTTCGTTTTGCCATCCGTTCTCGATGGACTGCTTGAAAATGCCGTACTCATAGCGCAAGCCGTAACCCATGGCAGGCAACTCCAAGGTCGCCATGGATTCGATGAAGCACGCGGCGAGGCGTCCGAGACCGCCATTTCCCAGCCCGGCATCCGGCTCCTGATCCAGCAATTCGTACCAATCGACATTTTTTTCGCGGCAGGCCTCCCGCATCGCCGGATCGAGCAGCAGATTGGATACGTTGCTGGCAAGAGAACGGCCGATCAGGAATTCCATCGAGAGATAGTAGGCCTGCTTAGGGTTCGCAAGGTAGTGCGCCTTCTTGGTGCGCAGCCATCTTAGGGCCAGCACATCCCGCAAAGACCGCGCCACGGCCTCGTAGCGCTCCCTAGGGGATGCTAAGTCGGGATCGATCGCGTAGTCGAACACCAGGTGCCGGTCGTATAGTGCGTTGGGATCGCCTTGAAAGCGAATCGGGCCATAATCGGCGAGATCTGGATGCATTTTCGGTTTTCCTTTCCGCGCTTGGGAAATGTGCATGTTCATTATGAGCCCGAAAAATGACAGTTCAATTGCGAAAGCGGAAGTGGACACAAGCTCTGCGCGACACGTGCGATGAATCGTCCACTGACCTAACAGCCCGTGGCAGAAGTCCAAAAAACTCCGCGTGCTAACATCCACGGCTCAGTACTTTACCGAGCCGCGACCGCGAGGGAGCGGTTTTTGCCACAGACCGCTACCCGATGGAAGCCGGGCATAGATCCCGGTAGAACTGGCAGCGGCGGCAATGGTCCGCGATATTCATCGGAAATTGGAGCGACGCCTGCGCGTCCTGGAAGTCTCTCGCGATCTGTTCCGGCGTATCGAGCAGCGATGGCGTTAGATCTACCTCTATGGCCACGTTTGGGCGCAGGAAATGCAGCCAGGCGCGGTCCGGCGCGCGGCCGGCGACGCGCTCCACCGCTTGCGCGTAGAGCTTCAATTGCAGTTCGTAATCGCGCGCGCGCTGGTGAGCCTCCACGGCGGTGACCGCGTCGGTCTTGTAATCGACAATCACCAGTTCCCCGGATTCTTCGAACCACAAATCCACTTGGCCGCGAATCACCAGGTCTTCGACGGACATCAGAAAATCGAATTCGCGCTCGATGCGCGTGGCCTTCGCCGCGCGCTGCCCGAGCGCGCTGTCGCGAAAAACCTGCACCAAACGTTGCGCTTCGCGAGAGGGTTGCTCCACCACTGTCCCGGCCAGCATCGCGTGAACCTGGATGCCGAATTCGTCGGCGGGTAAGTCGCTCTCGGTTTCCGAATCTTCGTCCAGCGCGCGGCGGCGGCCTTCGCAGCCCAAATATTGCGCCAGATAATATTCGCGCGGGCACTTCGCGAATTTCGCAAGCGCCGTAACGGTAGCGTTGGCGTCCTGTTGCCCGCTTAGCGCCGGCGCATCCAGCAACTGCGTGGTTTCGTCTTCCAGGGAATCGGCGGGCGCGACGGCTCGTAGCAGTTCCGGCGCGCGATCGGTCATGGTGACGCGCAGGTTCCAGCGCTTGCCATCGGGCGCGATCTGTTCCACTGTTTCCTCGCGGCAGGTTTCCGTATCAAGCTGCAGATTTTCGACGGCTACCTTAGCCCATTCCTTGGGCTTGGCGCCGGAGAAACTGAGAATCAGCCGCTTCTCGGCGCGCGTCATCGCGACATAGAGCAGCCGATGGCTCTCTTCCGGCCTCGCGCACTTTGCGCTCTTCGCGAATCGCGTCTTGAAAAACGTCGTTCTTGTCCTCTCTCACCGCCGGATTGCGCCAGCGCGCGCCCAGCCCGATACGAGGCGAAAACGCCACCACGCCCGCATCGCTATCGATGCCTTTTTGCATCGCCGCCACGAAGACCACCGGGAACTCCAAGCCCTTTGCGGCATGCACGGTCATTACCTTGACCGCGTTCGCCGAATCCTCGGGCGGCGCATCCGCCTCGCGCGGATTCGATTTGCGAATCTGCTCCAACTCCTCGACGAACTGATCGAGCGTCATGTTCGCCCGCGCCACACGAGCCTGCGCCAGAAGCTTATCGATGTTGGCGGCGCCGCGCGAGCCGGTTTCTGGCCGGTAACCGCACTCATCCATGGCTTCGAGTAGAAGACGGTCGAACGAGACGTACTCGCGGCGCGAGCGCCAATCGTGCAGGCGATCGCGAAGGCGCGCCAGCCGCGCATAGTCTTCGCCGAACTCGTTGGCCGTCTCGGGCGTGACGCGCCACAGTGCGCCCCCGATATTTCCGCCCAGAATCCGCAGGCGCAACAAAGCCTCGTCGGAGACCGCCACGAACGGCGAGCGCAGCACAGCGGCGAGGCTGATCTCATCGAGGGGATTGGCGATGACGCGCAGTAGATGAACAAGATCGTTCACTTCGCGCGTCTCGTAGAATCCCTTCCCGCGATTGACGAGATATGGAATGCCGGCTTCGTCGAAGGCCGGGGCGAGGTCGGTCAACACTTCCGTGTTGCGCACCAGCACGGCGATGTCCTTGAATTCGCACTCGCCGGACGCAAGCTCCACGATGCGCCTGGCGATGCATTGCGCTTCGATGCGCGCGGCGGCATCGGCTGGCTCGACATTCACGCCGATGATCTCCACGGCGGCATCGAGTACGTCTGCGAACGCGCGGCCCGCCACCAGGCTGCGCGGCTCGATGCCTTCCTTGCCGCTGGTAATGGTCTCGACGGCGCTGAGGATCACCGCTCGGCTGCGGAAATTGTCCACCAACTCGACCAGATGCCCGCCGCCGCGTTCGACCTGGCGGCGGTATTCGGCAAAACCGCGCGGCTCCGCGTGGCGGAAGCCGTAGATGGATTGATTGATGTCGCCCACCGCGTAGAAGCAATTGGGCGGACGCACCAGATCGATGAGTTTTGCCTGCTGCGGATTCGTGTCCTGGAACTCATCCATTAGGACATGGTCGAACTGGGCACGCAGACGAGCCTGCGATTCTGGATGCGTTTCGAGCAGCCGCACGGCGTATTCTTCGAGATCGGCGAAATCGAGCTTCGCGGCCTGGCGTTTGCGCTCGCGGTAGATGCGGTCGAAGCGGTGGAGAATGTCGATGAGCAGCGCGCGCTGTGGGGCATAGTGGCGCGTGATGAGCGTGTATTTGTAGCCTTGCAGCAGGTCCCGAAGCTGTTTGGCCAGGTCGTAGGCTTCCGTGCCGCGCTTGCACTTGGGGAGCTTCAGCGGGAACGCCTCGAGTTCAACCAGGGCTTCGCGCGGCGTCTCGGCTGAGAGGATGTGCGCGGCGGACTCTATAGCCTCAGTCAGGTGCTGTTTTTGTTGGTAGTTCCAGGCGGTGAGCGGAGCGATGCGTATCGATTCGAGTATGGTTTCGATTTGCCCGGCGCTTCCGTTGTCCGTGGTTGCACAGGCCTGGAGGCCTATCCCGTTTGGGCTTACCCCGCTGCAACGCATTGCGTCGTAAGCGGAGCGGACATCCTCTTCGAAATCGGGAGAGGATAGGCCGCGAATCAGAGCGCGCACGTCTTCGGCATTTAGCGCGAACACTTCCTCCATCGCCTCGCCCAGCGATTCCTGCTGCATGCGCAGCGCCTCGTGTTCGTCGGCGATGGTGAACTCGGGGTCGACGCCGGCCCACACCGCTTGCTCGCGTAACAGGCGCGCGCAAAAACCGTGAATGGTGAAGACCCAGGCGCGTTCGAACTGCGCGCGAACTCCGGTCTCGCCTTCGAATTGCGCCGCAAGCTTGGCGCGCATGTTGGCAGCCGCCTTCTCGGTGAACGTGATCGCGAGAATACGCAGCGGGTCTACGCCCGATTCGACCAGGCGCGCGAAATATTCAACCAGAACAGTCGTCTTGCCGGAACCCGGACCGGCGACTACGCACGTATCGAGATGGCTCTTCGATATGTCGATGGCTTCGAGTTGCGCGGGCGTGAAGGGCGTCGCCCTCATGAGCCCCCCGTCCCCACGCGGCCCGTTGTCGCTTCGCTCGTTACCCGCGTTGTTATGCGGGTGGTCACGCGGCATACGTCGCGGCAATCGCAGAAGCGGCAGTTGGCGGGGTTCGCCGGCGCCACTTCCACGCGTCCCCCGCGGATCTCGAGCGCGGCTTGCAGCGTGCGCGTGCGCGCTTTCTCCAGCCAGTCCTCCGGGATGAGCTTGCTATCGCGAAAGCCGCTATGGCTCCAACCCACGTAGTCCACGCCCTTCTTCGGGTCGAGACCCTTCAAGCCTACGTAAAAGACGCCGTCGGGTTCCACGCCGAAATGCTGTTTCGCGGCCATATAATACAGAGGCGCTTGCAGCAGGTTTTCGTCCTTGAGGCGGCTCTTGGTCCGTTGCGCCGCGCTGTATTTATAGTCGATGACGTATGATTTACCATCCGCGCCCACATCCAGGCGATCTATTCTGCCGGAGACCTCGAGAGACGGATCGAGCGCGAAAAGAAACTTCTCCTCGGTTCGCGATTGGAACTGCGCGCGCGGCCATTTCGCATCGGCGGCGAACGCGAGTAGATCTTCGCGCATGGCGTTGCGTAAACGCTCCGTATGATAGCCCTTCGGGATACGCTGCTCGGCGCGCACGCGCTCGAAGGCCGCCTCGAAGACCTGTTCGATGCGATCGGGTTCCGCGTACGCCGCGGCCAAAACGTCGTGAACGATGTTCCCCTGTAGAAGATAGTTCTCGTTCAAACGCTGCTCGGGCCGTTTCGGAGCGGTCTTCAGACGCAGCGTGCGCGATCCAAAATATTGAAAAGCGCACTGCAAGTACGATTCGAGCCCGCTGGGCGTAACTTTGCCCGTGCGCTCGCGCAAGTAATCGAGCAGCGCGGGGGCCGCGATGGCAGTACGAGCGCGCGGCGTCCATTGCGCTCTCGGGCGTGGACGCGCGGCGCGGCTGTCCTCGAGCGGCGGATGCAAATCGTCGAGAAAGATCGATGGCAACGTACGCTCGCCCCGCGCGTCGTACTCGGGGTAGGTCAACGTCACCAGCGACGACCCGCGCGTAATGGCGGCATCGAAGAGAGCGCGCTCTTCACTCTCAAATCCGGCCGCGGTGCGCACGCGAATTCCGGCGGCGTTCAGCCGGAGGCGCGCGCTTTCCGGGAAGAACGGGTCCTGACGATGGAACTGGGGAAACTGGCGCTCGGTGAGACCGCAAACGAAGACAACTGCCAGCGACCACTGGCGCGCTTCGTGCGCGCTGAGAACCTGCACCGTGTTGCGGCGTCCATCACGCACGCGGAGCGGCGTCAGCCGAAGCGCCGATTTCACAATGCGCCAGAATTCGGCGAAAGGCAGCGGTGCTTGCGCGTCGAGTATGGATGCCGATTCCGCCACGGCTGCGTCGAACGCATCCAGCGCGGCAGCTTGGCTGCGATATATCAGCGCCAACTCGTGGTCCGCCGGTTCCGCCGGTCGCGGCGGCCGGAAGAGATTTCGCAGCGTTTGGAAGCGCACTATCCATTCGCGCGGAGTGAGCGTCAATCCGCGCCATTCGTCGAGCGAGGCGAACGAAGCGATCAGCCGCTGGATCGGCTCGGCGCCGACTGCGAGAGTTTGCAAGGCCTCCAGGCCGACGTTGGGGATTTGCTCGCGCACCGCGAAATCGAACCGGTCCATTACGTTCAAATCGGCGAAGCGCGGCGCCAGGCGCAGGGCGGCTAGCGTGGCAGTGTGATCCCAACCGGCCAACATGGCGTCTAGGGCGCCGCCCAGAAAACGGATGGCGGCGTGTTCGTCGAGGTTCGCATCGAAATAGAAACGCGCGGGAATGCCGAAACGCGAAAAGGAGGAGCGTAACACGGGAACGTAAGTCTCGGCCGCGCGCACAATCACGCCCATCTCGCGGAACGCGCGCCCATCGGCGGCTTGCGCCACGATGCGGCGCGCGATCTCCTCAACCTCGCGCTCGATGCCGGAAGCTCTTATCAATACCGTGGCCGCGCGAATGCGGCGCGATGGCAGTTGCTGGGCGACAAAGCCGATGCGTTCAAGGTTTTCGCGGGTTCCATCCGCCGCGAAATCGCTCAGGGATATGGAGACCCGCGCGTGTTTCGCCAATTCGGCGATGAGGCGTAACTCGGGCTCGGGAAGCGCATGAAATCCATCCAACCATACCGTTCTCACCGCGCCCGCACCCTCCGCCGCGATGCGCCCGGCGGCGATCTCCAGGCGGCGCGCGCGCATCGCAAGCCCTCTCCGCGCCAGTTCGCGATCCACTTCCTGATAGACGGCGAGGAACGCTTCGGCGAGGGGGGCGTCCGGACGGTGAGCGCCGAGCCGGGCGCTGTCACATCCTGCCGCCGCAAATTCCGCGATGGTTTTGGCCAGCGACGCGCTGAATCCTGGGAAATCGATCACCGCTGCAAACTCGGCGCGGTTGAGCCGGCGCGCCGCCGCCTCCACAATCCAATAAAAGATTGTTTCGGGAACCTCCGGCACATTCGGGCGCCAATCGGCGATGAACTGTTTCAGCGTCTGCACCACGCTGGACGGAAAGACGAAGCCCTCGCGCGCCAGTTCGTTTTGCATGTGCTGGGCTAGCGTAGCGGTGGGCACGAGCAAACGCACCGAACTGCCCTCGCCGGCGCGAAGAGCCGCGCGCAGTTCGTTGAGGATTACCGCCGTTTTGCCTGAACCCGGCGGTCCAGTGAACAGACGCATCAGTCCATTTTATCTTAGGGCAAAGAAAAAGCGAAATATGGACTTACTGGCTTATATCGATGACACGCGATTCGGTTGAAAACTTCTTATAGTCCGAGAACGTGAAATCGGCATCGACGTGATAACCCTTCACGAGCAAAACACGCGCCGACCCAGTGAGCACCACATGCTTCGGCATCCAGACCTCGTTGTTCACACGCGCAAATTCCACTCCGACATGCCCGCCCTTGGCAAAGCGGATCAGGAATGCGCCGATCGCGATGGTATCCATCGTCGTCGCATCGATCTTCACCGCATGGAAATCGCTCTTGGCGATCCAGATACGCCCCTTCATCTTGGTGAAATAACCGGCCGTCTTCGATTTGGGTTTGTAGCCCGGGCGCGGGGCGCCGTCCACAATCCACACCGGCACGCCATTGATTACATCCTCGCCCGCCAAATTCAGATCGAAGGCGTCGGGCACTTCGTCGATGTCCTTTTGTCTTTCCTGGCGCTTCCGCTCCCATTCAGCAATGCGTTGGAGGCGCTGCTCGGGCGTTTCTTTCTGGCGCTCCTCGATGCTTCTTTGCAGGTTCGCCTGCTGCTGCTTTTCTTCCTCCGGCGGCAACGGTTGATCGTTGCGCTTCACCAAGCGGCGGTAAGGCGAGCCTTCGAGCAGCGTAACGTCGAAAGTGTGAAGATCGCGGCGCTTCAAGTTGCCCGCGCCATCCAGCATGCGAAAATCGTCGCGCTGCAGGTAGGTATACTGGCGCTCGGCGGCCTCGTCTCGCGTGTAAGCCGCGAGGGCGCGGCTGACCATCTCCCGCGGTGTGATCGGGGCGATCCCTTTGGGACCGTCCGCCGTCAGCAGCGGCAGCGCGCAGCAGGCGGCGATCAGAAGCGTGCGCATTTCGAGGTTCTTCAGGCGCTGATACCTAGCTTCCAGTTTTCATGTTAGCAGTCGCGGCGCGCATGCATTATCGTCGGAAGGGATGCATTCTCGCGATCTTGTGCTGCGCGCCACCGTTCTCATGGGCGTAGCCATTTGGGCAATCACGGAAATGCTGAGCTTGTTCGGCGAGCTTCGGCGCGTTCCGCTGGCGATTGCGTGGGTGGTGGCGTTGGCCGCGGCCTGTGGATTGGCATGGAAGCACGGTCAATTTATCCAGGTCCGCCTACTCCGCATCGATTGGGTGGTGGCGGCGTACTGCGCAGCCTGCGCGGCGATCCTGACGTTGACGGCGTTGGCCGCCGCTTTCAGCCCGCCAAACAGCGCAGACGCAATGGCGTATCACATGCCCCGCGTTCTCTACTGGGCCGAACAGGGCAGCGTACGCTTCTTCCCGACGCCATATCTCAACCAGATCATGCTGCAGCCGTTCGCCGAGTATTGCATGCTGCATAGCTACGTGCTCTCGGGCGGCGACCACTTCGTCAATTTTGTCCAGTGGATCGCCGCGGCGTTGAGCGCGATCGCCGTCTCCGTTATTGCGCGCGAATTCGGTGCACCGGCGCGGGCGCAAGCGTTCGCGGCGCTCTTCTGCGCGGCGATTCCGTCGGGCATTCTGGCCAGTTCCGGCGCCAAGAACGATTATGTGCTCGCGCTGTGGCTGGCGGTAGCGGTCTACTTCGCGCTTCGATGGCGCGCATCGCGAGCCGCCGAAGACGCCGCGCTGCTCGGTTGCGCGCTCGGATTGGCGCTGTTGACCAAGGCGACAGCCTACCTGTTCGCACCGTGGCCGCTGGCGGCGATTCTTGCGCGTCCGGCCTTGGAATCGGGCAGGCGCTTCACTCGCGGCGCGGTTTTGATGGCGGCCTGCGCGCTCGCGATCAACCTTCCGCAGTATATCCGCAATCAGGATCTGAGCGGCTCGCCGATGGGGTACGGGTCGGCATTCGGAACCGCCGAGTTTCGCTGGCGCAATGAGACGCTGGGATGGAAGCAGACGTTCTCGAACGTGCTGCGCAATGCGTCGGAACAACTAGGCGCGCGCAGCGAGGCATGGAACCAGGGCGTGTACGACGCGGTGATCGGCGTCCATCGGCGTCTGGGGATCGACCCGGCCGATCCCGCGACCACATGGCGCTGGAGCGCGTACGCTCCGCCGCGCAACGCGAATCACGAGGCCGACGCACCGAATCGTGTGCACTTGGTAATCCTGGCCGCGCTGTTCGGCGTGCTATTGTGGCGCGCAGCACGCGGGCGCGACCGGTTGCTGGCTCTCTACGCCCTCTCGCTAATTGTCGGATTCGTCGCGTTCTGCGCCTACCTGAAATGGCAGCCGTTCATGGCGCGGCTCTTTCTGCCGTTGTTCGTTTTGGGCGCGCCGCTTGCGTCGATGGTGCGCCCGCTCTGGCTGCAAGCGGCATTATGTCTGCTGCTGCTCGATGGCGCGCGGCGGCCGGCAATCGAAAACTGGGTGCGTCCGTTGCGCGGTCCGCGGAGCGTGTTCGCCGTGCCGCGCGACCGCCAATATTTCTCGGACATGGTGCAGTGGACAGAGGATTGGCCGGCATATTGGGCAACCTTAGACGAATTGAAAAAGTTGAGCTGCGACGTAGTGGGGATCGATAGCGCGCATTTCCAATTGGAGTATCCGCTGGAGGCTTTGTTGCGTGAGGCGAGACCTGGAGTATTGTTCGTGCATGCGGGCGTGACTAACGCTTCGGCACGATATCGCCAGGCCGCGAGCAAGCCGCCTTGCGCGGTCGTGTGTCTGCACTGCGAGGGTGGGGATTGGCGTGCGGGGTCGTTTGCCGTGACGTATCGGAAATGAATGCGCGATTATTTCGGTGCGATAGCCTGTTCGAGGGTCAAGCGAATGAACCGCTGATAAGGCAAGCCCGCGCGTGCGGCACGTTTTCTCACGGCATCGTAGAGTTCCCCTGAGAGACGCAGGTTTATTGACTTATCTTTCGGCTTGATCTCAAAGCGGGTCAACCTCGCGCCTGAGAGATCGTATTGGGTGAGATCGGCTTTGTCAACGAACGCCGCCGCCGCACGGTCATTCTTAAAAGTCGGGATTTTCTTTTTCATACGCTTCAATCTCCTTCTTATGCATATACCGGGCGCTAATCGGCCGGATCAGAAGTTCATCACCTTTGCGCCGAAGCGTGAATACGATGAACACGCCCCGCCCCTTGTTCGTTCGGCCTATTGCCCGAAAGCGGCGCTCTTCTTGCGAATGGGCCGCATCCGGGAGAATGGCAAGCGGACGGGTGAAAAGGCTTTCGATAACGGAAGTCGAAAGCCCGTGCTTTTCGCACTTGGCACGATTACCTTTATCCCAATCAAAACCATTAGCCTGCAAAATTCATAATAGCGGAAGGATAGGCGAGTGTATAGGCAAATGTCTATGCGGTCCTACTGCAGTTTACCCCGCGCATCCACCTGCCACACGCGCTCCACCGCCTCTCCACGCAGTCCGTACATCTTCTCGTGCAAATTCACCGCCACGCAAATGTGATTCGGAATCACATGCACGCGCTCCCCAATCCGAAACTCGCGGCCCGCATCGGTCAGATCCACGAAGCCGTGCTCCTCATTCATCTTGTGGAACCGCGCGGCGGGCGCTTCAACGAGATGGCCAAACGTCACCTCCGATGAATTCGCGGGCCGGTCCGAGGAAAACGTCTTCGACCCGCCATCGATGATCATGTGCCCAGGCCGCGCCGTCGAAACCACGGTCGCCAGAATGCTCGCCGCGCAATCTTCCATCGCGCACGCGCCGATGCGCAGCGTGTTGACGTCGTTGAATACATACGTGCCAGGGCGTATCTCGTTCAGACCGTCGATTTCGTGCGAGTGGAAAAGCGCGGGCGTCGAACCGCCGCTAACGATTTTCACTTCGACGCCGGCGCGGGAGAAATCGTCGAGAATTGAGCGCAGCAGCGCCGAGAGCTTCGCCAGCGCATCCAGCCCTGCCGCGTCCAAGCTCTTGATGTGTCCCGGATAGAACGTGATCCCCTCAAAGCGGAGACGCGGCAATCCTTCGATGGCGCGCGCCAGAGCCAGCAACGGTTCCCCCGGCGCCACGCCTACCCGGCCAAGACCGACATCCACTTCGGCGAGCACGCCGATCTCTTCCGTCGCCGCTTCCGAGAGCCCGCGCGCAACGTCCAAGCTATCGAGCGCCACGGTCACGCGTGTGCCGCCGCGCGCGATCTGCATCAGACGATCGAGCTTCACCCGCCCCAGAATCGGATACGCCAACAACAAATCGTGCGGCTCGGCGCCCATCATTACTTCTGCCTCGGTGACCTTGGCGCAAGTCAAGCCGGCGGCGCCGAGGTCGAGCTGGCGCCGGCCTATCCACACTGCCTTGTGCGTTTTCGCATGGGGGCGCAAGCGCAGATTGTGCTCACGCGCGTAGTTCGCCACGCGCTGGAGGTTGCGTTCGAAGATGTCGAGATCCACCACGAGCGCGGGCGTATCGATTTCTGAGATATGCACATAAACAGGATAGAATGAGACGCTCTGCATGGAAGCGATCCCGCTCGCCGAAATCCAACGCGCCCTCGATTACCGCGCCGTGATTGCGCGCATGCGCGAAGCCATAGCCGCTTACCGCGCACGCGAATGCGATATGCCAATGCCGATGCACCTCGAGATCGCGCCCGAACGCGGCGAGGTACACATCAAATCGAGCTACCGGCGGGGCGGAAAATATTTCGTGCTCAAGGTCGCGAGCACGTTTCCAAATAATCTCGCGCGCGGCATCTCCACCAGCAGCGGCATGATGCTGCTCTGCTCGGCGGAGACAGGACAGCCGGTCGCGCTGCTTGCCGATGAAGGCCATTTGACCGACGTGCGGACTGCGGCGGTCGCGGCGATGGTGGCGCAGGATCTCGGGCGCAACGATACCACGCTCGGCATTCTCGGAACCGGAGTGCAGGCGCGTTTGCAAGCAGGGATGCATGCCGAGGTGTTGCCGCTCCGCCGCGTCGTGATTTGGGGACGAACCCCCGATCGCGCGGAAGGCTGTCGCCGCGACATCGCCGCCTCTCTGCCAGAGGTTGAAGTCACCATCGCCGCGACGCCGGCGGATGTCGCGCGCGAAGCTCGCCTGATCGTCACCGCCACCTCCTCACGTGCCCCGCTGCTCTTCGCGCGCGATCTACAGCCGGATACACACGTCTCTGCCGTAGGATCGGATTCGCCTGGGAAGCAGGAACTCGATCCTGAAATCTTGCGCCGCGCCCGCGCGCTGTGGCTCGATTCGCCGGAACAATGCGCCCGCCTCGGCGAATTTCAGCACATTCACGGTGAGCGTAGCGCCAACGCGCCGTGGTCCGTCGCCGATTTTACCGGGCTCGGAGTGGAAGATCTTTATATCGCCGAATACGTCTATGAAAATCGAAAAGTTTGAAATGGAGCGGATGCAATCGACGTGGGAGAACGTCGTCGAGATGGATATGAGCGAGAGCGGCGTGCGCCCCGTCAGCCTGCGCGAACTGGGCGAAATGGGGCTCGATCTCGATCGCCTTCTTGCCATGCCGCTCGGCTACAGCCAGTCGAACGGAACCATCCCGCTGCGTGAATCGCTAGCCGCTATTTACCCCGGCGCGACCGTTGATCACATCGAGGTCACCAACGGCACCTCCGAGGCGAATTACCTGCTGGCGCTGGCGCTGATCAAACCGGGCGACGAGGTCGCATTCGAGGTTCCCAACTATATGCAATACGGCGGCGTGCCGCAGAGCCTCGGCGCCACCGTGCGGCGCTTCACGCTCGAAATCGAGCGCGATTGGGAGCCCAATTGGGATGAGTTCGAGCGCGCAGTCACCGAAAGGACGCGGCTGGTATATCTTTCAAATCCGAATAACCCTTCGGGGTCGGTGCTCTCGCACGACGCCATGCGGCGCATCGTTGAGCGCTGCGAGAAGGTCGGCGCATATTTACTCGCCGACGAGGTGTATCTAGGCGCCGAAATCAATAGCGAACGGACCCGCAGCTTCTGGGGCATGAGTGATCGCGTAATCGTCACCAGCGGCCTTTCGAAGGCATATGGAATCCCGGGCGTACGCATCGGATGGATCGTGGGACCAACCGACGTCATCGCCGATTGCTGGACGCAACACGATTACCTGACCATCGGGCCCAACAAAATTTCAGATATCGTTGCGCGCGTAGCCGTGCAGAACCGCGACAAGCTTTACGCCCGCACGCGCTCCATCCTGCAAGAAAACCTGCCCATCATGCGCGAATGGGCGCGCGGGTTCGATGGATTCCTGACGTTTCGCGAACCGAAAGCGGGCGCGCTGTGTCTAGTCCAATACCACGCCGCGACGCCCAGTTATGAGCTGGCCGAGCGCATCCGCGAACGGCACAGCGTGCTCATCGTTCCCGGCGCGCACCTGGGCCTCGAGGGCTACCTTCGCCTCTGGCTCGGCGGCAAACCGGAGTTCCTCGCTGAAGGCCTCCGCCGCATCGGTCTCGAACTGCATGCCTGAACGGGAACTTCGACGCGAGCTAGGTCTGCGCGACATCACGCTCTTCGCGATCAGTTGCATCGTCGGCACGCGCTGGATCGCCGCGGCGGCGCACGCCGGTCCGGGCTCGATCACGCTGTGGCTGCTGGGCGCCGTCTTGTTCGTTGTGCCGCTCGCCATCGCTGTGGGAGCGCTGATTGTGAAGTACCCGGGCGCCGGCGGCCTATATGTTTGGACGCGCGCCGATTTCGGCCCTTGGGCGGGCTTCCTCGGCTTCTGGCTCTACTGGCTTGGCATCGCCTTCTGGTTTCCGAGCGCCGCCATCTTCTATTGCAGCGCGGCGTTTCACATCCTCGGTCTCGGCGACAACCGTACGCTGCTGCTGTGCATCTCGCTCGCCGCGATCTGGATCGCGCTGGGCGCCAACATGATTGGCATGAAGATCGGCAAGTGGACGGAAAACCTCGGTGGCGCGTCTTCCTGGGTCCTCTGCGGCCTGCTTGCAGCGATTGCGGCGCTTGTCTATGCCAAGCGCGGCAGCGCCACGCCGATGCACATCGCGCCGCGCTGGGATTGGGATACCGTCAACTTCTGGTCGACCATTGCCTATGCGATGTCGGGCTTGGAGCTTGCAGGCATGATGGGCGGCGAGATTCGCGACCCCAAGCGCACGCTGCCGCGCGCAGGATGGATCGCGTCCGCCTTCATTACGGCCTTCTACATCGTCTGCACAGCCGCGATGCTGGTGATCCTTCATCCCCAGGGGATCAGTGAACTCAACGGCTTCGCCGAAGTTGCCGATTCCGCCGGCGCCGCTCTACACGCCGCATGGATTTCGCCCGTGGTGGCGCTGCTGGTGCTGGCAAGCGCAATCGGCCAATTCGGTGGCATGGGAACGGCCGTGTCACGGCTACCTTTCGCTGCTGGCGTGGATGGCCTGCTGCCGAAAGCCTTCGCGCGAGTCCATCCGGATTGGGGAACGCCGCACGTGTGCATCATCGTCTTCGGCGCCGTTTCGTCATTCCTGCTATTGGCGCTGCAACTGGGCGACACCATGCGCGCCGCTTACCAAGCGTTGGTCTCGCTGATGGTGCTGACCGGCTTCTTCCCATTTCTGTACATCTTCGGAAGCGCCTGGAAAGCAGGCAAGCGCCTGAGCGCGATTTCAGGCGCGGGAGTTACAGTGCTGGCGATGGTTTGCTCAATCATCCCGACGGGAGAAACGGCGAATGTGTGGCTGTTCGAAGGGAAGATCGCATTGGGAACGATTGGCGCGGTCGCCAGTGGATGGCTGCTCTACCGGCGCGCTAATTTGATGACATGACCGACGCTACCGCAACCCCCCTCGACGGTCTCTTGGAGTCGTTTAGCCAGTGCCTCGATGCCGAACGGCGCGCCGGGTCGCGGAGTTTCACGTCGATTCCAAGGTCCAGGCTAATATCGATCAACTCGCTGAAAAAGCGAACGAGGGGTTGTTGACCGAAGAGGGACGTTCGCAATATGAAGGCGCCATCAGCGCGGCCGATTTCGTGGCATTGCTTCGTCTGAAGGCGCTCAAGCGACTGGGGTTAGACTCCGAATAGGATGCAGGCCGGCGTTCGCGATTTTGTGCGGCGCCGCGCCGCCGCCGTCTGCGAATATTGCCTGTTTCCCGAGGAACGGAGCAGGCTGTCTCATCACATCGAACACATCGTGGCCAGACAACACGGCGGCGGCGATGATATCGACAACCTGGCGCTTGCCTGCCATCGCTGTAATCTGAAAAAAGGTCCGAACCCGAGAAGGGACCATTGGGCAAGCCATTTCGTTCGCCGAGGTCTACTCATCGAGGGTTTGACGCCAGTCGGGCGTGCTACCGTTCAAGTCCTCGCGTTGAATGACGAACGGCGACTTGAGCTGCGGTCCGCACTGCTCCTTCGCGATCTATTGAACTAAGGGCTTAGAACGAAAACCGCACGCTCATCTGAATCCGCCGATTGTCCGCCGCGTTACCGCCACCGAAACCGCCTGGCCCGCCGCCTCCGAAGCCGGTATTGACCGACGTCGCCTGCAGGAAATACGGACTCGTAATCACGCCCTGATACCCGCCCGGATTCAAATGGTTGAACACGTTCTCCACGTTCAGCGAAAGCGTCACGTTGTAGGGATGCTCGTTAGCGCCGCCAAACATGCCCATCGGTCCGCCACCACCGCCGCCGGGAGGTCCACCGCCGCCGGGGCCGCCGAACCCGCCACCGCCTCCGGGACCGCGGGGGCCGCCCCCGCCTCCACCAGCCATTCCCATCACGCCGGCCGACGGCATTCCTCCCTGCTGGTTAACCAGAGCGGTCTTCGGATGGCCGCCGAAGCCGAACGTGCGCTCCACGCGCATATTCACCGAGAACAGTCCGGGCATAGTGAGATAGTTTCGCGGGACTAAGCCGGACTGAGTGAGCACGCTGTAGTTAGTCGTGAACGTGCCGAAAGGCGAGCATACCGTATTCGACGACCGAACTACGGTGGCGCAGGCGGTAGATGACGCGAACGCAGCGCGTGCGTTCGTGAACGTATCGCCATAGAGATCGACGCCCGAGAGCACATCGTAGGGCTGTCCCGAACGAAGCGTGACGAAGGGCGAAAAGCGGATCTTCGCCGGAGCGGTGATCGTGCCCAGCAGGATGAAATTGTGGCGGCGATCCAGGGTCGAGCGGCCCCAGTCCAACCGGAAGTCATACGGATCGGTAGGCGACGACCCAAGGTCCTTGGCGTAATTGAGAGAGTAATTACCGAACAGGGATACCTTGCTGCTAAAGCGCGTGTTGAAGTTCACCATCACGAGCTGCTGGCGCATGTAAGCGCCCGATTCGTCCTCTAAGATGGTGCCGGCCGCGTAGCCGTAAGGAAACACGCCGTTCGTCGCGCTCAGAGCCAACGCTGGATTGAACGTCCCCGGCAAAGGCGTATTCACAGGAACTGTCTGCGCCAGGTGAACGCTTCGGTTAAAAGAGTAAGTCACCGCCAGCGTGCTGTTACGCGGCAACTGACGTTCCACGCCCAGCGCGGATTGCAGACTATAATCGGCGCGTAAGTTGGGATCGACCTTGTAAATCGTATTCTGTCCCGCCGTCAGAGTCGAGATTGCCGGAATATTGGGATAGAAGGTCGGGTTATAAACGGTGTATTGGAGTTGATTGACGCCGTTGTTTAACGCGGCGGTTTCGAAGAGATTCAACCCGATGCGGTCGTAGAAGACGCCGAAGCCGCCACGGATCACCGTTTTTTGCGGACCCTTGCCGGGCCTTCCCGGCGCCCAGGCGAAGCCCAGCCGCGGCGCAATATCGCGGCCGCCGCCCGCCAGCGTCTGCACTTCGTAGCGAAGCCCGAGGCTGAGCGTAAAGTTGGGCCGCGCGCGCCAGTCATCCTGGATGAAAGGTCCGGCGTCCCACCGTTCGGCGCTGATATACGATTGGCCGGCCTGTATCGTGAATCGCGAGGGACCGCCTCCCAGTGCCTGGATTTGCGCCTGGCCGAGACCGGTTTGGGAAAGCAGTACGTTACGCTCATACTGCTGTAAGGAGGTCAGAGTGACCGTTAGGGGATTGCCGTTCGAATCGTAGACCAATTGGTTGGCGGCGTTGAGCATAGGTTCTACTCCGCCCAGAAAAGTGAAGCTGCCATTGAAACCGCCGGGTTGACTGCTCTGGTCGCCATCGCGGCGTACGCGTACTCCAAAGCGAATGGTCTGCGTTCCATGAGCGATGGTGGTGTTGTTTTGCAACTCGAAGTGACGCGTAAGATCGTGGGTATCTCCCAAGCCGTTTCCGCCGGTAACAAACGCGCCAGATACGTTGATTTGAGGCAGCAGGTTACCCGGGGTGGCATTATAGCTGCGGAAGAACTGAAAACGGGTCTCGTTGACTATCTTGCTAGTGAGAATGGAGCTTTCGGTCACCATCACGTTTTGCGCATTACCTTTGCTGTTATATGCGAGCTGGGAATAGGGCGCCGCCAGTTTGGTCCCGCCCAATCCCTGGTCTTGAGCGGAGTTTAACCGCTCTTCCACGCGGACGGTCAAAGTATTGCTCGCGCTGAGCGCATAGTCGAGGCGCGGGGAAATAACCATGAAAGAGGAAGGCGAGAGCACGGAGGTGTTAATGCTCGATTGAGTCAGAGCCTAGCGGATCGAAGTACTGCGCGACAATGAGCGAATTATTCTGTATGTCGCGGCGATTGAAATCGACAAAGAAAGAGGCCTTCTTGCTGAGAGACCCGCCCACGTTTCCGCTCCACATGCGTGTCGAGAAATCGGGCTTATTGGTGGAGAACGGGTTGCGCGAGTTAAAGATGCCATCTCCGTCCGAGAGCATGAAAGAACCGCGAAGCCGGTCGGTTCCTGGCTTGGTGAGGATCTCGATGCGGCCGAAACCGAGACGGTCGTACTCGGCGGAGAACGGGTTCTGATTGATGCGGATTTCGCGAATCGATTCCTTGGGCGGCAACTGCCCGCCGCTGAAGCCATCAATGTAGATCTGTCCGCCATTGGGGCCCGCGCCGGGACCGGCCAATGCCTGCAGGGCGCTGGCAAGATCGTCCGGATCGTCAGGCAGCGCAGCCAGATCGGCTCCTTTGATGACCATTGCAGTCGCATTGTCGTCCGGTTGAACGGTGATCTGCGGCGCGGCGTCCGCCGCTACCGTCACCTGCTGCGTTTCGGCCTTGATGCTTAACTGAATGGGCATCTGCGCTACACTTCCGGGGCTTACGGCGATAGCCTGCGAAAACGGCGTGAAGCCCGGAATGGAAACCGAAATGGTGTAAGCGCCGGGCGCGATTCCCGAAAAGCTATAAGAACCGTCTGCCTGGGTTTGAACGCTGCGCGCCGGCCCGTTTCCGGTCAGGGTAACCGCAGCCGCGGGGATAACGGCCCCGGAGCTATCGGCTAGGGCTCCTTTAATGCTTCCCGGGGACTGCTGAGCGGAGGCAACTGAAAGAAAAATGGCGGCAAACAATAAAGATAATAGGGCAGGCGACGCGAAACGGCGCTCGCGCGAACCCGGGCGCAACTGGACAACGCTTCCAACACTTCGAACTTGCATGACTAGTAGACGACGCAGGCGCCCCGTTCTAGTCTTAATTTTTGTAAAGCAGGGCTTGAGGGCGTGGCGTTTGCGCTAAAAAGGAGACTGGGGCGGAATGCAAGAAGCGGAGCCATCGCCGAGATCCATCCTCCTGATCGAGGACGATACGGACCTGTGCGGTCTGATGCGGGATTACTTCGCCGAGCAGGGCTTCCGCATCGAAGAGTGCGCACGAGGGCCGGCAGGGATTAGCGCGCGCGTTTGCGGGCGCATTCGATCTGATCATTCTCGACGCCATGCTGCCGGCGCTGGACGGCTTCGAAGTGCTGCGCCAGATCCGCAAACGCAGCGACACACCCGTAATCATGCTGACGGCGCGCACTGCGGAAGCCGACCGCGTAGCGGGATTGAACGCCGGCGCCGACGACTACCTGCCCAAGCCGTTCGGACCCGAAGAACTCCTGGCAAGGATTCGTGCGGTCTTGCGGCGCGTGCGGAAAACCGAAGCGGCGCCGCGCATGATCGAGGCGGGCGGCGTTCGAATGAATCCGCAAAGCCGGCAGGCGTGGCAGTTGGATGAAGCCCTTGAGCTTACCGCGTTGGAGTTCGACATTCTCGAAATCCTGGTGCGCGGCGCCGGGCGAACCGTGTCGCGCGACGAATTAACCGGCGCCGTGCATCAACGCCCTTCCACTCCCTACGAGCGCTCGCTTGACGTTCACATCAGCCACCTGCGCAAAAAGCTGGAACGTGAAAATCAGGTTCTGATCCGGACCGTGCGAGGCGTGGGATACCAGTTCGCCTCGGGCGCGGAGGGTGAAACCCAAGCGTAGAGAAGAAGCATGAGATCCGTATACGCCAAAATCTCGCTATGGTCGTTCGCCACGCTAGTGCTCTCGCTCATCGCGTTTCTCGGCGTCACGCGGGTGATCTCGTTTCAGGCCAGTCATCGGACTGGCCAGTTTGGACAGATCCAGAGCATGGAGTTGGAAGAGGCGCGCGAAGCCTACGAAGCGGGCGGCATGGCAAAGCTGCGCGCTTTCATCGACCGGCTGCACCGTTATGTTCCCGGCGAACACTATCTCACCGATGCCAAGGGCATTGACGTGTTGACCGGTGAAGATCGGTCGAAGATGCTGGCGGCGGCCGAGCCCGAGGGCGCGCGGCCCCGCCACACGAACGGACCCATGATCCTAATGGCGAAATCCCCCGACGGATCGTATCGCTGGCTCGTCGAAATGAAGCCGCCGCCCATTGAGTTGCAAAGCTACCTTCCGTACTACGCGCTGATCTTCGGCGCCGTTGCGCTGGTCTGCTGGCTGCTGGCCCTGAACATCGCTTCACCCCTGCGGGCCCTGGCGCGGACCGTGGATCGGTTCGGCGCGGGCGATCTCGCGGCGCGCGTCAATTCGGCGCGCAAGGACGAAATCGGCGACCTGAGCCGCGTCTTCGACCGCATGGCGGAACGCATCGGGACGCTCCTCTCGGCCGAGCGCAGGCTTCTGCAGGATGTTTCCCACGAGTTGCGATCGCCGCTGGCGCGTTTGAGCTTCGCCGCCGAACTGGTGCGCACCGCCGAAGACCGCGAAGCCGCCGTTGCCCGCCTCAAAAAAGAGATCCGGCGGTTGACCGACCTCGTTGGCGCGCTCTTGCAGGTCACGCGCGCCGAGGGCGATCCATCGGCGGCGGCACGCGAGGAGTTGCGCCTCGACGAACTGGTGAACGAAGTCGTCGAGGATTGCCGCATGGAGGCTGAAGCGCGCGGATGCAAAATCGCGCTGTCCGATTCTGGGGAACTCGAAGTCTGCGGCGACCGCGAACTGCTGCGGCGTGCCATCGAAAACGTAGTTCGTAACTCCATTCGATACGCGCCGCCCGAAACGGCGGTAGACGTGCGAATCGACCGCGCCAACGACACAGCCCGGATTTCCGTGCGCGACCGCGGCCCCGGCGTGCCGGAAGAAGCCATCGAAAAGATCTTCCAGCCGTTCTTCCGCGTCGATGGATCGCGCGATAGCGCCAGCGGCGGTACGGGCCTGGGCTTGGCGATCGCAAGACGAGCCGTCGGCGTGCACCACGGCGATCTTTGGGCAAAGAACATGCAGCCGGGATTGCAGGTTTGTATCGAATTGCCCCTAGTTTGGGAGACCGCAGCCGTGCGACAGGCTTCCTAGCTTATAGCGCCAAACCATTCTCCGTGTTGCGCCCAAAGCACGCGGTTAGGGGTCAAGCCGACTTATGGGGAGTAATCGGCTGACCGTCGTGCATACTTCCCGAGCGTTTCGGGCTATTGTCCGAGTCGCGGACCATACACCCCGGACCAGTGCGACGCACTTGGAACGCCGGCTGCGCGCGCACCCGCTTGCCAGGCAGGAGAATGGTCTCTATGACTTCGAAACGATACCGCGCCTATTTAATGCCATTCAGCTCTGCTCCATCAGCGCGGCAGCGCGCTTGCCGACTTTCTTAAGCGCCACTTCGAGGCCACGAAGCTCCTCCGGGCTCAGTTCAGAGAACACTCTCTTCATCTGCCCGGAATGCTTTCGGAAGGCTGAAACAATGAGGTCCTTGCCGCGCGGGGTGAGGGCGACGATCCGCACGCGCCGGTCTTCGGCGCTCTCGACCCGGCTGACCAGGCCCTTCGCGACGAGGCGGTCCACGGCGATACTGATCGAACCTGGGGTCAGATCGACGATCGGGCCTATCGTATTGACGGGCAAAGGCCCTTTATGCAGCAGGATTTCCAGCACGCCGAAATCCGAGAGGCCGAGCCCGGTCTCTTCAATACCAGCGGCTGCGTACCTCGTCAGGGCGCGCATCGCCTTCATCATTACTAGCCAGACGTGGTCCGTCCCTTGAATGCCTCGCGTCATAAAAAACCTGAATCTCCCAGAAGTATACATCATCAATTATATTGACATCAATATGATTGACGCCATGTAATGGCTGCCAATCGAAAAGGAGAACCCGGTTATGAGAACCGCTTCCGCAATCGCCCGATATCTGGCGGGCGTGATCTTTCTTGTTTTCGGCCTGAACGGCTTCCTGAACTTCATTCCCCTTCCCCCGCCGGGGGGCATTGCGGGACAGTTCATGGGCGCCCTGTACGCCTCGCATTACCTGTGGGTGATCTTCGCGTTTCAGGTCATCGCAGCGGTACTTCTGCTGGTCAACCGTTACGTGCCGTTGGCGGTGGCCGTGCTGGCGCCGGTGATCGTCAACATTCTTGTTTTCCACGCCTTGATGGCCCCGAGCGGGCTTCCGCTGGCCCTCTTCGTGGCTGTACTGTGGGCGGTGATCTTCGTCGACGTCCGACCGGCCTTTGCCGGGTTGTTCCAGTCGCGCTCGCAGGCGCAAGCCTGAGGAGGCGGCACAGAAAGACAGCCCCGTGTTAAGTGAAGAACATCGGGCGCAAGAAATGAGGTTTCAGCCATGACAAACAATCGAACGATTCTCATCACCGGAGTGACAGGCAATCAGGGCGGCGCGGTCGCGCAGGCGCTGCAGGGCAGCCGGGTTCCATCTGCGCGGCCTGACGCGCAAGCCGGACAGCGAGCGGGCGGCGGCGCTGGCGCGCCATGGCGTCGACATCGTCAAGGGCGATCTCGATGACGAGGCGACGCTGCGCCGTGCGTTGGCCGGCGCGTGGGGCGTCTTCGGCGTGCAGAACGCGGGGGAGGCGGGCGTCGAGCGGGAAGAGGCGCAGGGCAAGCGTCTTGCGACGCTGGCGCGCGAGGCCGGCGTCGAACACTACGTCTACACATCCGTGGGATCGGCGGACAAGCGGACGGGCATCCCGCACTTCGACAACAAGTGGCGCATCGAGGAAACCGTGCGCGGCCTCCGCTTCCCCTCGCATGTGATCCTGCGTCCCGTGTTCTTCATGGAGAACCTGCTGGCGCCTTTCAGTCTCCAGGGCTCCACGCTGGCCTGGGCGCTCGGGCCAGGCACGAAGCTACAGATGATTGCGGTGGACGACATCGGCTGGTTCGGCGCGCGCGCGTTCACCGACGCCGCCGCCTTGAACCGCCGCGAGATCGATCTCGCCGGTGACGTACGAACGATGCCGGAGGCGGCGGAGATCCTGACGGAGGCGCTGGGTCGGCCGATTGCGTTCGCGCAGACGCCAATCGAACAGGTCCGGCAGTACAGCAAGGATATGGCGTTGATGCTCGAATGGTTCGAGCGCGTCGGCTACAGCGCCGACATCGCTGGCCTGGAACGCGAGTTCGGCCGCGCGCTCACGAAGCTCCCCGACTGGGCACGCCGCCACGCGCGACCAAATGGCGCTGAAACGACTCAAGGAGAACTCGCATGAAAGCTGTCAGATTGTTGGAATACGGTGGGCAGTTGGTGTTCAACGATGTACCGACGCCGACGATCGCACGCGACGAGATCCTGGTGAAGATCAAGAGTACCGCCGTCAATCATCTGGATCTTGTTGAGGCCTCCGGAACGGCAAGACAGATACTCCCGATCGACCTGCCGTGGATACCTGGTCATGAGTTTTCAGGGGTCGTCGAACAGATTGGCAGTGACGTTGCGGCATATGCGCCAGGTGATGCCGTGTTCGGTACCACCACCGGAATGGGCGCGTACGCGGAGTATCTGGCTGTCAAGGCGGCGGCCATCGCAAGGAAACCATCCAACCTCTCCTTTGAGGAGGCGGCATCAGTGCCGGTGGCGTCCCAAACTGCGTGGCAGGGAATCTTCACCCACGGTCACCTGGAAAAGGGACAAACGATCCTGATCCATGGTGGTGCCGGCGCTGTGGGCGCCTATGCGGTGCAATTGGCATCGCATGCCGGTGCCACCGTCATTGCCACGGCAAGCGGCGACGATGAGGCGTACCTCAACTCCATCGGAGCCAGCCGGGTTATCGATTATCGAGAGGCGCAGTTCGAGAAGGTTCTGCGAGAGAAGGTCGATGTGGTCTTCGACTTGGTCGGTGGCGATACACAGAAGCGGTCGTTCCTCGTCTTGAAGGAAGGCGGCCATCTCGTCTCTGCCACCCAGCCCGTATCGCAGGAAGAGACCGCGAGGCACCGTGTGTCGGGCGCGATGATGAGGCTCGCGCCGTCAGGGGACGTGCTCGGCAGAATCGCGCGACTGCTGGAAGAGGGGACGATACGACCAGACGTCGCGACCGTGTACGCGCTCCAGGATGCGGCCCAGGCCTGGAAGGACATCGCCGGGAACCTGCCAGGGGTTCATGGGATGTCGCCCAGTGGGCCGGGAGCGGCAAGACGCAGGTCACACGGCAAGATCGTGCTTCGTGTGGCCTAGTGTAAGGAGAAGAAAAATATGGCCGAAAGAATTCATGAACTACTGCTCCGTAACCTTCAAGAAGTTTTTGGAGAGGGTGACCCTACGAAGCGCCGCTCCGCCATCAAGGAACTCTACACGGATGACTGTGTGCTGTATGTCCCCCCAGGTACCTTCGTTGGGCACGATGCCCTCGATAAATTTGCAGGTGATTTGAGCGCCACGCATCCCCACTTCGCCTACGCGCCCCATGCTGCTCCCCAGGCCCTTCACAATCGCCGGTCGCTTAAAGTGGGGCTCTGGCCCTCGCGGCGGCGTGCCTGCCTATACGGGTGAGGACGTGATTATCGTCCGGGACTGAAAGATCGCAGCTCTTTACGTTTTTCTGACTCTCCTCCCGCGTGATCCCACTGCTGTCTGCTTCATCGACTCGAAAGAGAGTTCAATTGTCACAAAGCGAAAAAACAATGATGACCATTTCAGTGATCATCGGCAGCACACGTCAGGGCCGGTTCTCTGAAAAGCCGGCGCAATGGATTCTTCAGCGAGCTTCATAAGAGAGAGGGGATTGAAGCGCGGCTTCTCGATCTCCGCGACTTCCCGATGCCTTTCTTCGACCAGCCCATGCCGCCGGCCATGCCGGGCCGGCCGCCTTACGAACATGACGTGGTGAAGAAGTGGACCGCCCAAATTGCGGCCTCGGATGGTTTTGTATTCGTCACGCCGGAATACAACTACGGCCCCTCCGCGGTGCTGAAAAACGCGATCGATTGGGTCTATCCGGAGTGGAACCGCAAGGCTGCTGCCTTTGTGAGCTACGGAAGCGCCATGGGTGCGCGAGCCGTCCAGCAGCTTCGCGAGACGGCAATCGAGATTCAAATGGCACCGATTCGATCATCTGTTCACATTCCCGTGGCAACGCTTTGGGCACATTTCCAGGGCGGGGACGTAGACAAGGGCCTCGCCGAACTGGATAAGCAAGCCAACGTCATGATCGACGATCTCCTCTGGTGGACAGCAGCTCTCAAGACGGCGCGCGAACGCTGATGGACGAGCAGATGAAAACCTCAATAAAAACGCACGAGGGGCGAGTGGCGTTGGTCACCGGCGCCGGCCAAGGCATCGGCCAGGCGATCGCATTGGCATTGGCAGAACGAGGCGCACAGGTGATTGCGACCGACCTCAAGCCTCCGCACGAAACCGCAAGGAAGATTGGTCCCACGGCATACGCGTTTCAACTTGATGTGACGCAGGAAGAGGATTGGCGTTCGGTATCCGCTCAAGAGCCGGGATGTAGGCGAGGTGGATATCGTTGTGAATAATGCGGGATATTTCCCAAATCGCTCTATCGACGAACTGGATCTGCCGACGTGGCGAAAGACGATGGCTACAAATCTCGACTCACACTTCTTGAGCGCGAAATACTTCCTGCCGGCGATGAGAAAGAAGAAGTGGGGCCGATTCGTCGGCATATCGTCAAACATGGTTGGCTTGGCCATACCCGGCATGAGCCACTACATCGCTTCCAAAGATGGGAATCATCGGGTTCATGAGGGGTTTGGCGAATGATGTTGCCAGCGACGGTATTACCGCGAATGCGGTCTTGCCCGGCCTGACGAATACGCTGGCTATCGCGCCTCAATCGGAAGAGCAAAAACGCTCCACCTGGGAACAGCAGGCAATCAAACGGCTGGGAGAACCGGAGGATGTTACTGGGGCGGTTCTGTTCTTAACAAGCGATGATGCCGCATTCATCACGGGACAGGCCATTGTCGTCGACGGCGGTCAGTATCGGATCGGTTAAGTGCCCAAGCAAAAACCACTGCGCCCTGCCCGAGAGCAGCTCCGCACGTGGGGAGCAAACTGACGAGAGAGCCCACGGCTGAGGGTCTTGGTCCGTTATTCGACGGTTGGATTCGCTGGTTCGAGGGAGCAGCGCGATGCCAAAGCACCTGCCGGGTAGGCAGATTCGTGGGTCCAACGAAGTTCGGTCCTCTTCACCGATTGGGTCGAGTCACGCCACTCGTACAGAGCTCCGTTAACCCATTATCGGAGTGTAATAAAACTCGCTTCGTTAGGATTCGGAATGGCGGGATCGCGCAGGTTTCAACGGCCACCCTGATTTGATTCCCGCCGTGAACCTACTGATGCAATGAGAATCCGGACGGCAAAGCTGCCTCAAGATTGATTTGTTCTCCGGTGATGGGGTGGTGGAATTTCAGAAATTGGGCGTGCAGGAAATATCCTCCATCGCCGGGGAGGCCGGGGAGATTTTCAAGAGGCTGGCCGGTTAAGCCGTACAGAGGATCGCCTACCAGGGGATGGCCGATGGATGCCAGATGGATTCTGATTTGATGAGGGCGGCCCGAATTTAGGCTTACCTCAAATGTTGTGGTGCTGGTGGTGCGTGAGATCACCTTTGCCAATGACTTTGACGGTTTGCCACTTGGGTTGGCGGCCCACACGGAACCGATGAGCGGGTGCGGTACGAGGCCGATGGGTGTGAGGATTTCGTAGGCGTCGTGCTGTGCAATGTTTTGAGCCAGCGCCCGGTAGATTTTTTGAATTTTGGGTGTGTTCCAGTTTGCGAATAGATTAGAGGCCGCCTGCGGTGTTTTGGCGAAGAGGACGATGCCGGTGGTGGCTCGGCCCAACCGGTGGACAGGGTTTGCGTTGGGGGTTTGCTTTTGCACCAGGCGCAGGAGGGTGTTTTCCATGAAGCCGCCGCCGGGGAGGGTGGGCAGCCCGCTGGGTTTGTTGACGGCCAACAGATGGGGGTCTTCAAACAGGACTTCGAAGTGCTGAGGGGAGTCTGGTTCGATCCAGGGTGGACGGTTCCAGACAAGGGTTTGGCCTAAAGTGACCGATTCGCTTCCGGTGGCGGTGACGCCGTTGAGGGTGACTTCGCCGTTGTTCAGTTTTTGTTGCCAGGCTTGTGGGGTTGAGTGGGGGTAAAGGCTTGCCAAGTGGGAGAGCAGGGTTTGTCCATGGTATTTGCTGCTGATGATTGTGGTGTAGGCATAGCCCCGGTTGAGCATGTAGTTTGAGTGTAAGCTATGGCATCTGCGGCGCGGCGGCCAGAAGCGATTAGTACCGATAAACGCGCCGCATGTTCGAACCGCCCAGACCTATCGAATCCTTCGGAACGCTTCCAGACTGATTCCGAGTTGCTGAAGAATCCTGTTGAACAGTGGCGGACCGATGTCCCGCCCGCCGTGGATCGGTATGGTCACTGCCCGGCCATCGGTGTGGATCCATCTTTCGTGACTTCCTGTCTGGCGGCGCAGTTCGAAGCCCAGTCGAGCCGCGGCGCGGCGAAACTCGTCTGCACGGGCGCTAGGCATGCGCGATTTCGGTGGTGTCCAGTGGCAGGGAGACGCGCTTCTCGCGGTATTCCGCCGCGATCATGTCGAACACGTGTTCGAGTTCCGCGAGGGCGTCCTCTTTGGTGGGCATCAGTGCGTAGCAGCCTGAGATGGCCGGAACCTCGGCAACCCACCCGTCCGGCTGGTTGCGGTATAAAACCACCTTGTAATCGTCCAGGGTCACTCCACCATCATTTTACGCTAGCGCGGCCTTCGGCCCGATCGGCAGGCGACCGCCGGCACTGGAGATGACAAGCTGTTTCAAGGTTGAATGCAGCCCGCGCGGTTCGGATCGACCGAACAAAACTTCGGACTGTTTCGGGCGGAGCGCAAACTCCCATGGGGCCGGCTGTCGTGACGGAGCGCACATGCATTACTCCCCCTAAACGCGCTTGCATCCGTCTCTCTTGCACAAGGCCCAATTCCTGATTCGCCTACAGTGCGGCAGCAAACGTCGGTGAGTGGCTTATTTAAAAATCGGCTCACAGATCGCAAGTTTCCAGCGTGTTTGGGGTATCTCGGCGACAACTGAGTAGTAAGTAAGATCTGAAGCGATTTCAAAGACATCATCATCCTGAGAAAGCGGAACGATGTTCTCGACGACATGGGAAGCCAGTGCATCCCGTCTGGATACAACCAGCAACCGCTTATAATCGAAGCCCCTGTTCGCCGCTTCGGACTCCCCATCTTTGAAGCCCTTACTTTCCGAAAGATCGAACTCGCGGTTGGGCGGTAGCAAAACAACGCCGTTTGAGTCCAACATTACGAACGACCTTCCCAGCCCCCACGATTTCTCAGCCTCTCCGAGTGGAACCTGCCAAGTGCCAATCTGCGTCGCTGCAAACAGCAAACCATGAAATTGCTCACCTTTTAAAATCGGCGAACAGAGGAATACCGTCGAGAATCCATTGAACACGGACTTCGCGCTGTCCGCTACAAATGGTTGGCGAAAGGTCTTCGCCACCCTAAAATACTGGCGCTCAGAAAGGCCACCCTTTTCAGTTGTCGCATTGAGCCGGCCATCGCGATCTAGGCCGGTAGGCAATTCGCAGTCGACAACGTCTCCATCAGCATTCAACAGCCAAATACCTTGGCTAGCGAGAGTGCCCAACTTGATGAGGAGACGTTTGGAGACATCATTCCTCTCGCCCGGACAAATAATAATAGCGCGTCCGGCTGCGCACCCTTAAGGCATTTGATGGCCTCGGCAAGTGGGGCTGCGATCGCCTTTGTGGCCAGGTCCAAGTCAGAATCCAGCGACGCTCTGCTATGAACGAGACTTGTCGCAGCTATCGACAATTCCCCGAGCGCCACCCCTAGAGACGCGCTCCTGACTTTTTCAGGAGCCAGGGCCACGAACGGCGGGCGTAATGCTACGAGCCCACGCGCAGCGAAGATCTCCGGCGTGTGTTTGTGCATGTCGAACTGGAGGCTATAAAAATTCGGGCGCTCCAGAGGATCGCGCTGAACGCCGGGCTCACTGCTGGCTTTCACATAATGATGGATCGCATCTTCGACAAGTCGCATCACCTCGGGATCTCGGTGGCTGAATCCAGTAAATAGCACGTGCCGTGATTCGAGAATCTCGCTCACCGCATCAAAGAAAGCACCATTCGTCCTATAGTGGGAGCGGTAATCGCTCCGTGTCAATATGAGATGCTCATCTTTCCGGCTAACACAGCCGTGGATCTTGAAAAGTAGTGTGTCGTTTTGGCCTCTGTCATTCCATGGGATGGTTAGGCTGCGAAGGTCGCCATCATTCACCAAAATACGAAGATGAGTAGTTGGGTTTATGAACCTCCAGGCTCTTTCAAAAAGGTCGTCATAATTCGTTGTGATGTCAGATAGGACTCCGCAAGATCGCAAGTAAAAGATGGCTGGAGTCGGGAGGCTCAGGTGTCGCATCAACTCACGCAGCACAGATTGGACCGCGTGTGATCCCATTCGCTGTGCTGCAATTTCCGCCAACGTCAAAGGATCGCTCTTGAGGTCGTCATCCTCGATAAACTCTTTGCTCAATTTCAAATGTTGGCGTAGTAACACTCCCCAATCAGGTGCGCCAGCACTGAGGGAGAGTCCGGCACCAAAAAAGCACGCGAATCGATTCTCGTTGACGGCCTTAACAAACCTGGGAGGCCAGAACATCAAGAACTGATGCCACTCCGCCGGCTGAATATTGCCGTCAACGCGCTTCCCGTGGATCTCGAGGAGCTTGGACAAGACAGAAGTTAGGACGTCCTCATCCGAGACATTCTTTCGATGCTCATTAATCGACTCCTCTAATTTCTTGAAGTTAAAGTGCGATAAAGGCATAGGATGGGCCTCGTGGTGAGTTTAGCATTCGTGCTGCCGACGGACTGAATCTTCCCATGAATCGGACATCTCGATTCAAGGCCTTAGCGGCGGCAGCACGTTCATCCGACCCTGTTATAGATGGATCGTCGCCATCCCAACAATTCCGCATCCCGCCTGTGCCGCGTCTTTGGTACAACTTTCTTCATGAGAGTGCTCTTCATCGGCGGGACCGGGATCATCAGCACCGCCTGCACCGATCTCGCCATCTCCCGAGGCGTCGAGCTCACGTTGCTCAATCGCGGACACCGGATCAGCGGTATACCGGCCGGCGTCCGAAGTGTCACCGCTGATATCGGCGACACCGCCGCCGTCTCCCGTGCCCTTGCTGGCGAGTCCTTCGATGCCGTCGTCGATTGGATCGCCTTCGAACCTTCACAGATCGAACGCGACCTTGAGCTCTTTCGCGGCCGCACTCGGCAATTCATCTTCATCAGTTCCGCCAGCGCATACCAGAAACCCGTCGGGCACTATCTCATCACCGAATCCACGCCCCTCGTCAATCCCTTTTGGACCTATTCCGCAGCAGAAGATCGCCTGCGAAGACCGGCTAATGCGCGCTTACCGCGAAGAAGGCTTCCCTATCACCATCGTCCGTCCTTCCCTCACCTACGGCGAGTCGCAGATCACGCTTGCCATTAACAGTTGGACCCGTTCGTACACCGTCGTCGATCGCATGCGGCGCGGCCGGAAGGTCATCGTTCCAGGTGACGGGTCCTCCCTCTGGGTCATCACCCACAACACCGACTTCGCCAAGGGACTTGTGGGACTCCTCGGCCGCGAGCAGGCCATCGGCCATGCATTTCACATCACCAGCGACGAAGTGATGACCTGGGACCAGTGGTATCGCATCACGGCCGAAGCCGCCGGCGTCGAGCCGCAAACCGTCCATATCCCGAGCGATTTCCTGGCCGCCTGCATCCCCGATTCGCGAGGCAGCCTGATTGGCGACAAGGCGGTCAGCGTAGTGTTCGACAACTCCAAGATCAAGCGCTTCGTCCCCGATTACTGTGCCACCATGCCGTTCACGCAAGGCATCCGCAAAACCATCGCCTGGTTCGATGCCGATCCGGCACGCCACGCTGATCGACGACGAAGCCAACACGCGCTGGGACCGGCTGATCGACGCCTGGGACCGCGGCGCCGCCGAGGCGCTCCGCATCTTCCACGAATCGGCCTCCATTGATTGATCGCGCCGCTACGGATCTAGGAGAACGCGCTTCCACTCCACCTTAGGCCGTTGAAAATTGATGAGCAAAGCCACGCGAAGACCAGAGGCCTTCAGGTAGTTGATGCATTGGGCCAGATGCTCGTTGGCAAAGCGGTCCACGCACTTCAATTCGACGATAACCTTTTCCTCAACCACAAGATCGGCCAGATATTCGCCTACGTACTTGCCTTTGTAGCAAACCGGAAATGAGACCTGCGCTTTGGCGCTGACCCCACGCAACGCGAGTTCCCGGATCAGAGCCCGTTCATAGACTTTCTCCAAGAACCCAGCGCCCAGAACATTCGCAATCTCGAAGGCGGACCCAATTACAGTTTCTGTTAACTCCGATTCCGATCCGTGTGCATCCGTGTCCATCCGTGGCCCCATTCAATGAGTGGCCTAGGGGCACAAAAACTCTCATAAACAGATGTAGAAATGGCCACGACGAGATCTCCCCAAAACCCAGTCACGCCACTTCGAAAATCGCTAACGCCCATTCCCTCAATCACCTACAGCCGCCGCCCACCCCGCAGCCTTTTTCCCGCCCGCTACGATGAAATAGGGGAAGAAATTTCCCCCGAAACGGATTCTCACTATGATCGAAACCAACGGACGGCGAATGGT
>CAVXPE010000023.1:0-190456 GCA_963763545.1 Bryobacterales bacterium | reverse complement strand
GAGCGTATTATCGCTGAATTTGATTTTGGGAATGCCGGAAGAGGGCTGCTGGGCAAAAGCGGCGCCGGCCAAGGCGAGCGCGCATATCGCGAACAGTTTCACGGAACCTCCTGAAGCGGGTACCTGGATACGTTTAACATAATTTGAGATACTGGCTTGCCAGGAGTACCGCCATGCTTCGAAAGTACTTGCTGTGTCTTCTTGCTGTTTGCGCAGTGTCGAACGCGCAATCCACGCCTCCCGCCCAACAGACCCAAAGCGGACGCGGAGGGCGGGCGGCGGCGGCTGTCACGGCGGATGCCAACGACGAAGCCAATGCGAACGCCAATGGCGGACGCGGCCAGACCATGAAACAGTTGGCGCGCGGCACGCTGTACGCCGCCGCGTCCATGTCGCCGCAGGCTACGCTCGCCGCCGAGCACATGCTGCGCGACGGCGGCAACGCCTTCGACGCCATCGTCGCCGGGCAAGCCGTCCTGGGCCTGGTGCAGCCGAACATGAACGGCATGGGCAGCGACGCCACGCTGCTGATCTACGACGCCAAGGCCAAGAAGGTCTGGTCGCTGAATGCCGAAGGCACGGCGCCGAAACTGGCCACCATCGAGTGGTACAAGACGCACCAGGACGGCAAGATTCCGGTCAACGATTCGCTGCTTTCGGCCACGGTTCCGGGCGTGATGGACGCCTGGTACATCATGCTCTCGAAGTGGGGCACCAAGAGTTTCGCCGAAGTGCTGGCGCCCGCCATCGAACATGGCCGAGCGCGGCGTGCCCATCGGCGGACGCGGCATGAATTCGGCGGCGCTGCAGAAATATCCCACCAGCATGAAGCTCTTCGGGCCGCCCGACGGCAAGACGCTGGAACGATGGCGAAGTCTGGAAGAATCCCGACCTGGCGCGCACCTTGCGGCGCATTGGTGGAGGCCGAGAAAGCAGGCATCCGCCGAAGGGACGCCTGGCCGGGCTGAAGGCCGCGCGCGACCTGCTTCTATAAGGGCGATATCGCGCGCGAGATGGCGAAGTTCTCCGAAGAGAACGGCGGCCTGTTCCGCTACGAGGATTTCGCCAACTACACCGCCAAACTCGAAGAGCCGGTCTCCACCGATTACCGCGGCTACACCGTCTACAAGAATCGCTTCGGCCAGCCAGGGACCCGCCGAGCTGTTCGCGCTCAACATTCTGGAAGGCTACGACCTGAAGAAGATGGGCCTCAATTCCGCCGACTACATCCACACCTCGGTCGAAGCGATGAAACTGGCCATGGCCGACCGCGACAAGTATCTGGGCGACATGGATTTCATCCAGATTCCTTATCGCGGCCTGCTTTCGAAGGAATACGCCGCCGCGCGCCGCGCGCTGATCGATCCCGCCAAGGCGTCGCTCGAATTCCGCCCCGGCGATGTGACTCCGTACGCCGGCTCGGATTACAAGCCGCGCGAGTTACCCCACGCGACGTCGATCTGCATGGCGGCGCCGAGCCACGAAGGCGACACCAGTTACATCTCGGTCGTGGATCGCGACCGCAACCTGATCTCCTTCACGCCCAGCCTGCACAGCGCTTTCGGCACCAAGATCGTGATCGGCAATCTCGGCTTCATCTTCAATTGCCGCGGCGATTATTACTCGCTGGTGGAAGGCCACGCCAACGCGCTGGCGCCCGGCAAGCGTCCGCGCAGCACGCTGCAGGGCACGCTGGTGATGAAGGACGGCAAGCCCTACATGGTGACCGGCAGCCCCGGCGCCGACGATCAGGTGATGCGCACCATTCAGACGCTGCTCAACATGATCGATTTCGGCATGAACATGCAGCAGGCGATCGAGGCGCCGCGCTGGGCCACGCGCAGTTTCCCGGCATCGCCGTTCCCGCACACCATGTATCCGGGCGACCTGCTGCTCGAAAGCCGCATTCCCGAGACCGTCAAGGCGGATCTGGAAAAGCGCGGCCACAAAGTGACCATGCGCGGACCGTGGTCGATGAACGACAGCGCGGGAATCGTGATCGATTGGAAGAACGGCACGGTGAGCGCGGCGGCCGATCCGCGGACCACGGCGTCGGGCTTGGCCTGGTAGGCCTTCCGCGGCGCATGCTGCCGCTCACCCAGACGCCATTCGGCTGATTCCAATACTCGATCAGCATCCGCTCCAAGTCTTCGTGGTCTGAGTCAATTTCAACGATGCCGCGATGCAGCAGGTCGAATTCTTCGTGCTGGTCGAAGAAATCGGACAACTCCTCGTAGCCGGCATTCTTTCGGGGCAACTGCACCTTGGCGGCGCTTGCTTTTTTCTTGAGAGAACTCATAAGCGCGTTCGATATTCCCGCTCTAACCTTACTCGCCCACTTCCCGCCGGATCGCCTCCGCGATGCTTGCGCTGAAGCTTTCCACCCGCTCCAGATCGGGCCCCTCCACCATCACGCGCGCCAGCGGCTCGGTGCCGGAGAAACGCACCAGCACGCGGCCGGCGCCGCCGAAGGCCTCTTCCACGCGCCGGATCTCGTCGCGCGACCGCGGGCACGTTCGAGCAGGCCCTTCTTCTCCCGCACGCGCACATTGACCAGCCGCTGCGGATAGACTTCGAGGTCCGCGGTCAGTTCGTCGAGACCCTCGCCCGCCAGCTTCGCGATTTCGAAAACGCGCAGCGCGGTGAGCATGCCGTCGCCGGTGGTGGCGAACTCGCGGAAGATCACGTGGCCCGATTGCTCGCCGCCCAGCGCGGCGTCGAGCCGCACCATCTCCTCCAGCACGTACTTATCGCCCACCGGCGTGCGGATCATGCGGATGCCGCTCGAGGCCAGTGCGCGCTCCAGGCCCAGGTTCGACATCACCGTCGCGACCACCGTATCGCCGCGCAGTTTGCCGGCGGCCTTCAGCGCGCGCGCCGGCGGCGAGCAGCACGGCATCGCCATCCACGATCTTGCCGCTGGCGGCGACAAAGATCGCGCGGTCGGCATCGCCGTCGAACGCCACGCCGAATCCGGCGCTGTGCGCCAGCACGGCTTCGCGCAGCCCTTCCACGTGCAGCGCGCCGCAATTCAGATTGATGTTGCGGCCGTCGGGCGCGGCGTTCAGCATGATCACTTCCGCGCCCAGGCGGGCGAACAAGCGCGGCGCAAGCCTGCAGGCCGCGCCGTTGCCGCAATCGACGACGATGCGCATGCCGTCGAAACGCGTCGAAACGGTGGAAACCAGGAAATCGAGATAGCGCTCGTCCAGCGATTCGTCGGAGAGTCAATTCCGCGGCCTTCGGGGCGACGCCCGTATCGCGCAGGCGCAGGATCTCGCTTTCGATTTCGTGCTCTTCGCTATCCGGCAGCTTGAATCCGCTGTGGCTGAAGACCTTGATGCCGTTGTCGCGGAACGGATTGTGCGAGGCCGAAATCATCACGCCGGCGCAGTAGGGCCCGGTGCGCGTCAAGTAGGCCACGCCCGGCGTGGTGATGACGCCCGCGTAATCGGCACGCCACGCCGCGGCTGGCGAGGCCGCCCGCCACCATTCCGGCGATCCACGGACCGCTCTCGCGCGTATCGGCGCCGATCAGGATCCGCGGCGATTCGCCGCTGCCGTGATTTCGCAGCGCATCGTCGGCCAACGCCACGCCGAACGCGAAGACGGTCGCCGGGTCGAGCGGGTACTCTCCCGCCACGCCGCGAATGCCGTCTGTTCCGAATAATTGTTTGCCCAAAGATTCCTCTTTTTCTTGACTTATCCGCGCCGGCTACTTCTTCTTCATGGTAACGGTCACGGTCACTTGCGGCGAGCGATTTGATGTGCACGAATGGGTCGTCGACGAAGGTGTTCACGCGAAATGTGGTGGTCCCGACCACATCGGAGACATCCACCGGGTCGGTGACCACCTCACCGATCGGCGGCCACGTGGCTGCGCCGCGCCTTCGATTTCTCGCGTCGGCGGCGTCACCTCCTCCGACTGCCACCACGTACCCGTTGTGGCCTTCACCGGTGAAGCGCACGTGTACCGGAACGCTGCGTTCCTGTGCGCGCTTCGAAATCGAAGTGCACCTGCGCCGGCAATTCGCTCACCAGCCGTACGCCGCGCGGCAGTTTCACCGCGCTCGCCCGATCGCGTAAGTGTGTTGGCCGGGAGCTGGCCGAGGTCAGATCGAGAATGATCTGCGGGTGTAGGCCTCGCCACCCAGGCCCTGGAGTTCGCCGGAAGGCCCGCGCAACTCCAGCAGAACGGTAGTGACCGGGTTCGATGAGATCTCGAGATCGTCGGGCAGGTTCTTGTATTCCACCTGAGTGGAGACGAACGTGGAAAGCTCGGGCTCGCTGGCCACCATCGCCCAAATGGCCATAGCGCCACGCCGAGCGAGAGCAACTTCCAGCCGACGTGGTCGAAGACCAGGCCGAATGCCGCTTTGAGGAACCGGGTCATGCCGGGCCGCTTCCGGAAGGGGAATGAGTTTCGACTGGCTGGCTCTCGGGCGCGAGCGGAACGTCGGCCGCGTATTCGTCGATAGGCGAAAGCGCCGGGCCGGTCGACGCCGAAGTGGCGGTTGATGCGCTCGGCGACTTCGTTGATGGAGAGCCCTTGCGCCATTTCGCCGAAAGCCGCCACCGAGATGCGGCCGGTCTCTTCGGAAACCACCAGCGACAGGCAATCGGTCTCTTCGGTGATCCCGATGGCGGCGCGGTGGCGGGTGCCGAGCTTCAGCGATACTGCCGGGTTGGTGGTGAGCGGCAGGAAGCACGCGGCGGCGGCGATGCGGTCCTTCTGCACGATCACGGCGCCATCGTGCAGCGGCAGGGCGGTTGGAAAATGGAAAGCAGAAGGTCGCGGGAGATGCGGGCTTCCAGCGCTACGCCGCTTTCGATGAATGTGCGCAGGCCGATATCGCGCTCGAGCACGATCAGCGCGCCGGTTCTCTTTTCGGAAAACTGCTCCATGGCGAGCAGGATTTCGCTTACCGATTCCGGCGCGCGGAATCCGCCGGCGAGACCGAACCACCGCTTGCGGCCGATGCGCGCCAGCGTGCGCCGGATCTCCGATTGGAACAGCACGATGATCGCGATGCCAAGGTAAGGCACGATGAACGAAAGCAGCGAGCGCAGCGCCTCGAGGCCTGCCCACAGCGCGGCGTTATAGAGCAGCACCATGACCAGAATGCCCGCCAGAATGTGGCCGGCGCGCGTACCGCGCACCACCATAAGGCATTGATAGATCAGGAACGCGACCACGAGGATGTCGACGATCGCGGCGGCCGTGAGACTGGGCAGCGACGACGGTAGATGGAGAAAGCGCAGCATCGGCGGCTTCGGGTTCAAGACCATCTTAGCGTGTGAGGCCTTTGCGTGAAGCGGAGTCCTCTAGCAGCTCTCTGAGTCGGTAGACACCCTTTCTCCTCCACTACAATCGAATTATGGCCTTTGTTCCCATTGCGGACGCGATTGAGGAGATCCGCGCCGGGCGTATCGTGGTAGTGGTCGACGACGAAGACCGCGAAAACGAAGGCGATCTCACCATCGCCGCCGAGAAGATTACTCCTGAGATCGTCAATTTCATGGCGACGCACGGGCGCGGCCTGATCTGCCTCACGCTGACCGCGGAACGCTGCGATGCGCTGCGGCTGCCGCTGATCTCGCCGCAGAATACGTCGACTTTCGGAACGGCGTTCTGCGAATCGATCGACGCGCGCGAAGGCGTGACCACCGGCATCTCGGCGGCCGACCGCACGCGCACTATCCTCACCGCAATCGATCCCAAGTGTAAACCGCAGGATCTGGCGCGCCCCGGCCACGTGTTTCCGCTGCGCGCGCGCGAAGGCGGCGTGCTGGTGCGCGCCGGACAAACCGAAGCCGCTTGCGATCTGGCGCGCCTCGCCGGACTCGAACCGGCCGGCGTCATCTGCGAAATCATGAACGAGGACGGCACCATGGCGCGCGTGCCGCAGCTCAAGAGTTCTGCGCGCGGCACGGGTTCAAGATGGCGTCGGTGGCCGATCTGATCCGCTATCGATTGAAGACCGAAGCGCTTCATCCATCGCGTGGCGGAGGGCTGCATCGAGACGGATTTCGGATCGTTCCGTACGATCGCCTATGCGAGCGAGTTGAACCACGAATACCATCTGGCGCTGGTGCGCGGCGAGGTGGCCGGGCGCGAGGGCGTGCTGGTGCGGATGCATTCGCGCTGCGTGTACGGCGACGTGTTCGGCAGCACCCAGTGCGATTGCGGACGGTTGCTGCGCGGCTCCCTGCGCGCGATCGCCGAGGAAGGCGCCGGGGTGCTGGTCTATTTGCACGAAACCGGACCGGGATTCCGCATCGAGCGCGAACGGAGCGCGAACGACGTCCACACGTGCCGACGCCGCGCGCTATTGCTCCGCACGGCCGCGAGTTGCATCCGTTACAGCACGAGCATGGCATCGGCGCCCAGATTCTCTCCGATCTGGGACTGCATACCATCCGCCTGCTGACCAACCACCCACGCAAAGTGGTTGCGCTGGAAGGATTTGGCATCGAGATCGTGGACCAGATCGCGGTCCCGCCGGATGCCGCAAATGCCACCCGCTAACAAGCGGCCTGACCCAGCGTCAGGGTTGATATGAACGCTCGGATTTTCGCCGCCACTTCTTTCCTGACTGCCCTGACGGGCTCGCTCCCCGCCGCCGATCCGCAACTGCTCAAACTAGTGATGCCGGACGCCAAAGCGATTTCAGATGTCAACTTCGCACAGGCCGTGCTCACCCCCTTCGGGCAATTCGCGCTCGGCCAGTTGACGAACCCGGACATTCAGAAGCTGATTACCCTGACCGGCTTCGACCCCTCGAAGGACCTGAATGAGGTGCTTTGCGCGTCGAACGGCGATCCGAATACCGGCCTAGCGCTGGCGACCGGCATTTTCGATCCGGTGAAGATCGGGGCCCTGGCGGCGAGCGATGGAGCGGTAACGGAAGCATACCAGGGCGTCACGATTCTGGAAGATCCGAAGAAAGGGAAAGGCGTGGCGTTCTTGAATGCCGGGTTGATGGCTGCGGGAGACATCGCCAATGTCAAAGCGGCGATCGGGCGGCAGTCGGCGCCCACTACTCTGCCGGATTCGCTGATGAAGGAGATCACGATGCTGAGCAACACGGAGGACGCATGGGCGCTTACGACTGTGTCGCCGGCCTCCTGCATCCAGCCGCTCCAGCCAATAAGCCGGAGACCATTAATGGAGTGACCATTCCTGCGAACGTGTTTCAGCAAGTGCAAAGCGGATATGCGGGTGTGAAGTTCGGCGCGAACATTACCGTCACCGCGCAGGCGCAAACAGCGGATGCGCCGAGCGCAACCAACCTCGCCGGTATGCTTCAGTTGCTGCAGAATTTTGCGCTGATGCAGGCCTCGCAGAACGCGGATCTGGCGGCGTTCGCGCACTCGATCTCGGTTACGGCGCAGGGGACGGCTGTGAATTTCTCGGCTAGTTTGCCGGAAGACCAGTTTCAAGCCCTGATAAAGCCGAAGGCGAAGGAGCATTCGGTACGGAAAAAGTAAAGAAAGGTGCGGATGATCCGGCCGTAAGGCCGCGGCGTATCGAGTGTGGAAGTCAACAGGGTCAGGTACGATTGCTTCAACCTATGGCGGTTCACCAGGCCCCGAAATAGAACCGGGACGGAAGAGGGGCGTATCGCCGTAGAGGATCAGCTGATCGCCTTCAAACCGATCGAGAATCGGCGCCGTTTGCAGAACAGCATGCGCGGCGCAAGAGGCTTCGGCTGGCAGACAGAGTGATGGCCGGCGCCCAGATAATCCAGGATCTCTTCCTTCCGGTAGCCGACAACGACATAGATGTCCTCGGCCGCGACAAGCTGCAGAGAATTCTGGATCGCGCATTCCAAAATGCTTCAGTCTCCGAGGGGTTGAAGAATCAAGGGACGGCATCGGCGTGATAGATCCTTGCGGCCGGCAAGGATCACTGTTCGCAAGCAGGCGCGCTCAGACGAGATGGCCGGGACGCCGATTTGTATCGAACTCTCCTGCATCACGCGCCGGGCCTTATAGTGCGGGCCTCATAGTGAAAGAAGAAACGAACTCCGCTGCCGTCGCACAACTTTGGGATAAATGCCCCGCAGATAGAGCCGCAGTATTCATTGCGGCGCTATTCGGTTCGAAGTGAAACGAACCGGTTGAGTGCAACTTGGGCGCGGTTGTGGACATCCCACGTCAAGATACTCTTTTCCGGGGACAATGAGTAGCTCTTGTCAAAACAGATCCATAAGATCGAAACCGGAGCGCTGAGGACTTCTATGAAACTTTCAAGAAGACAGATCTTCGGGATGGGCGTTGGTCTTCTGGCTGACGGTCCCGTATTCGCAGATCAAGACCGGAACTCGCCCGCTTCACAGAGCAGGCCGGCCGCAGAATCGGTAATGGGAATGCCATTCGAGCGCCGCGACCCTGTCCGATTCGGGATCATCGGCGTGGGGAACAGGGGATCTGTAATGCTGGATCTTCTACTGGCTATCCCCCAAGCGCGCGTGACGGCGGTTTGCGACATCGTGCCCGAAAAGACTTCGCGGGCGCGCGATAGCATCGTCAAAGCGGGGCAACCGGCGCCTGCGGTATTTGCCAGTGGAGACGAGGACTTTCGCAACTTGGTCCGGCGCGACGACATCGATTTCGTCTATATTGCGACTCCCTGGGATTGGCATGTGCCGATGGCGCTGGCGTCGATGACGGCCGGAAAGCAGGTGGGCGTCGAAGTGCCCGCGGCCACTACGATTGAAGATTGCTGGAAGCTCGTCGATACGTCCGAGAGAGCCCGCCGCCACTGCATGATTATGGAGAACTGCTGTTATGGCGCAAACGAGTTGCTGGTTCTCAACATGGTGCGCGCGGGAGTTTTCGGCGAATTGATCTACGGCGAAGGCGCTTACCTGCACGACCTGCGCTCCGAACTGTTCAGCGATGGAGGCGAGGGCCTGTGGCGGCGCTTTCCTCATCTGAAACGTAACGGCAACCTGTATCCGACCCACGGCTTGGGACCGGTCGCCAACTACATGGGAATCAATCGCGGCGACCGGTTCGACTATCTCGTGTCCATGAGTTCGATGCAAAAGGGATTGGAGGCATACCGGGCAGCGCACATCCCCAGAGACAGCGCGAAGTGGAAAGAGAAATACGTGTGCGGCGACGTGAACACCTCGCTCATCAAGACTGCAGGCGGCCGCACGATCTTGTTGCAACACGACGTGGCGAACGCGCGTCCATACAGCCGGTTGAACATGGTGCAGGGAGTGAAAGGGCTGTTCCTCGACTACCCGCCTCGCGTGTATATCGAAGGCGACCAAACAGAGGAGGAGTTCAGGGACCTGACCAGGTACCGCGACAAATATATACATCCGCTCTGGCGGGATCAAGGGGAGGCGGCGCGCCAGTCCGGCGGCCATGGCGGCATGGATTACCTGATGCTTTGGCGTCTTGTGCAATGTATCCGCGAAGGTTTGCCTCCGGACATGGACGTTTACGATGCAGCCTCCTGGAGTGTTCCGGGGCCGTTGAGTGAGGCATCGGTCGCCTCCGGAAGCGCTCCGGCGCGATTCCCCGATTTCACCAGGGGCCGTTGGAACCAGAGGAAGGGCACGGCGATCTGAGCGCAGGGCGGCGGAATCGCGAGATAGAAGGTTTTCCAGTAACCAATTGTGTCGCGACATGAAAGTGATAGTTCGTTGTCACTTCTATGTCGCACAGCCTAACATGGCAATGTTACGCAGCGGATGGCAGTCGATCGCTCGGCCGCGCCCACCAGACATAGAAGGTGGGCAGCAGGAATGTACTCATGATCAGATCCACGATCAATCCACCTACAATCACGATGGCAAAGGGCCGTTGCGAATCCGATCCAATCGCGTGTGAGAGCGCCGCCGGCAGTAAACCGAGCGTCGCCACTAACATCGTCATCATGATCGGCCTGAGCCTACGCGTGGCGCCTTCGATTGCGGCGGTTTCAATCGAATAGCCCCCTGCCCGCAACTGGTTGATATATTCCACCATGATTACGCCGGTTTGAACCGAAGCGCCGAACAGAGCTAGAAAGCCGACCCCTGACGACACGCTGAAGTGGGTGCTGGTGATATACAGCGCGAGGAGCCCTCCAACGCGCGCCACGGCCACGTTCACCAGATGGAGACAAGCCCATTTAACCGATCCAAAAGCGGCATAGATGATGAGGAAGATAAGGAAGACGGTGGTAGGCACGATGATCATCAGTCTTGCCTCCGCACGCTTCTGGCTCTCATACTCGCCCGCCCAAACAGTACTGTACAGTGGCGGCAGCTTCACCCGCCCGTTAATCTTGCGTATGGCTTCTTCCACTGTTCCGCCCAAATCGCGGCCGCGGACGCTGTAGCGGATGGCAACATAGCGGGAGTTACTTTCGCGATAGAGCTGCGAAGCGCCGTCCTTGATCTGGATTGCGCAAAGCTGCGCCAGTGAGACGCGCTCGCCGGAAGGCGAAAGCAAGCGGATGCTTTCGATCCCTTCCCTGGTATCGCGAAAGCCTTGAGAATATCGCGCCACCAGATCGAAACGCTGCTCGCCCTGCAGGACCTCACTGACGGGGTTGCCACCGACCGCAGTCTGGATGGCGTCCTGCACATCCGCGACGTTGATCTGAAAACGGGCCGCCGCGTCGCGGTCCACGGTCACATCGAGATTCGGTTGACCAGTCACATGGAACACACCGAGATCGTTGATGCCCGGCACGGTCCGCATGACGTTCACCATCTCGTCGGCCTTCTCTTCCAGAACCTTGAGATCGTCGCCATAGATTTTGACGGCAAGCTCCCCCTTAACGCCGCTCATGGCCTCATCCATGTCGTCTGCAATCGGCTGGGAGAAACCCCAGACTACGCCTGGGATTTTTTGCAATTGCCGATCCATGTCAGCGATCACTTCCTCTTTATCCTGATGGAATTTCGGCCGCCACTCTTCTTTGGGCTTAAGATCGACGAAGTACTCGGTGTTGTTGAAACCGGTTGTGTCGGTTCCGTCATCGGGACGGCCGACCTGCGCAACCACCTGTGTGACTTCCGGGTAGGAAGCGAGCATGATGCGTGTCCGATCCATAATAGCCGTGCCTGAGGTGAGTCCAGTGCTGGGGGCGCTTGTGCCGCGCAACCAGATGGCCCCTTCGTCGAGATGCGGCAGAAACTCGGAACCGATACGCTGACCGGTCAACAACCAGAGACTGCAGGACACGGCGGTCATCGCCGCCCCGACCATCACCCAGCGATGATGAACCGTCCAGGTCAAAGCGCTCCTATACCCCGCGGTAATCCAACCAAGCACGGGATTTCGCCGCTCGCGCGGCAGCCTGCGGAAGAGAATAGCCGTCAGAACTGGAGCAATCACGATGGAGAACGCCATTGCGCCGAGGAGAGCGAACGCCACGGTCCAGGCCATCGGCCGGAATAGCCTCCCTTCCACTTGCTGCAGGGTAAAGATTGGCAGATAGGCCGTGACGATGATGGTAATGGCATAAAACACCGGTCGCTGCACTTCGTGGGCGGCGGCGCGAATTCTCTGCGGAATCGATAGCGGCGCCTCCTGGTCGGAGACCAAGTGTCGAAGAATGTTTTCAACCATCACCACCGCGCCATCCACCACCATGCCAAAATCCAGAGCGCCTAGTGACAGCAGATTGGCGGGAATATGCCGCAGGTCGAGGCAGATAGACGCAAATAACAGGGCAAAGGGAATCGTCAAAGCCACAATGAGCGCGCTGCGGAGACTTCCGAGGAACAGGAAAAGAACGACGGAGACGAGGATGAAGCCTTCAGTGAGGTTGTGCAGCACGGTGTGCGTCGTATCGTGGAGCAGATAACTTCGGTCCAGAAAAGGTACAACCTTCACTCCAGGGGGCAGAATGTGATCGTTGAGCTCTTTGACCTTCAGGTTGATCGCTTTTAGCGTGGGTTCGGCGTAGGCGCCCTTGCGTAACAGGATGACGCCTTCCACCACATCGTCGTCATCAATGATTTTCCCATCGGCGCGATGAACGGCCTTGCCAATCCGGCCCAGCCGGATCTTGGCGCCTTGCTCGATGGTCGCGATGTCGCCCATGCGCAACGGCGTTCCATTCTGGGTCTTGAGTACAATCTTGCGAATGTCATCCACGGTTCGAATCAAACCAACCTCGCGGACGTTTATTTGCTGCAGTCCGACCTCAACAAAGTTGCCGCCGGAATTGCTATTGTTGCTCGCCAGTTGCTGTTCCACCTGACTCAAGCTGAGACCGTAGGATACGAGCTTATCGGGATCGATCTGGACCTGATACTCCTTGGTTGTACCGCCGAAGCTGGAAACGTCCACTACGTCCGGCACGGACCGGAACTGCTTCTCCAGCGTGAATGCCTCGAGCGCGTTCAGTTCCATCAGGTCGTACTGCGGATTCGTGCTTTCCAACGTGTACATGAAGATCTCGCCCACCGGGGAAAAATCGGTGCCGATCTGCGGGGTCAATCCGTCCGGCAATTCTGCTTGCGAGAGCCGCTCCAGCACCTTCTGGCGGTTCCAGTCATTTTCCGAATCGTCGTCGAAGGTCAGAATCAGGTTGGAAAGCCCGAACATGGAGATGGAGCGCATGTGTTGAAGGTGCGGAATGCTGTTTACGGCGATTTCGATCGGAATCGTAACCTGTTGCTCCACCTCCTCGGCGGCGCGCCCCTGCCACTGGGTAATGACCTGCACGTAATCGTTGGCGATGTCCGGGTACGCTTCCACTGGCAGATTACGAAATGAGATTACACCCCAGATCGTGACCAGTAGGGCTGCCGCCAGGACGAGGAGCCGGTTATTCAGCGCGAAATCGACGACCTTGCGAATCATGCGCTAATTCTCCACCGTGTTCTGTAAATCCAGAGCGTTCAGGACCACGCGCTGGCCAGGCCGGATACCCGATAGGATTTCCTGTTGAGCGGGAGAGAGCATCCGTCCGCTGTGCACCTCCACCCGGCGGAAGGAAGTATCGCCTTGCGGAACATAGACCCAATCCCGATCGTGCAGATGCAAAATGGCGGACGCCGGCAGTACAGCGCGCACCTGACTCTGCTGACTGTGGAACGTCGCCTGCACGAACATTCCCAAGCGCATCAGACCGGGATTTTCAACTTCGATACGAACCTTTGCGGTTCGGATATTGGGGTCGAGAATCAGTCCGATATTGCTCAGACGCCCCTTATAGACGGTATCCGGATATGCGTTCAGACGGATATCGGCGGCTTGGCCCAGGTGGACAAACGCCAAATCGTTCTCATACACATCGCAGAGAATCCAGACGTGGGACAGGTCGGAGATAGTGAAAGCGTTTGGGGATGCCAAGCCCTGTGTGCCCGCCGCCGCAGTCACCTGCTGGTCGGTTATCACGCCGGAAACCGGCGCCGTCACGTCGACGATGGCCGAGGGATGGTCCTTATCGGCGCCGAGTACCCTTAAGTGCTCCGCGGCGGCGTCCACCGCCACGTCGGCCTTCTCCTCGGCGTCATAGGCTACTTCGAGATCCTTCTGGGCAATCGCTCCCTTGTCATAAAGGATCTTAGAGCGCGCGTACTGAGCGTCTGCCAGGACCTCATCGGCGACTGCCTGTTTGTAATCCGAGAAAGCGTCAGAAATGTCGGCGCTTTGGACTCGCATCAGGAGCTGGCCCTTCGTCACCGTATCGCCCAAGCGCGTGTGGATCTCGAGGATGCGTCCGGTTGCGATCGAGATTACAGGTACGCTACGCGATACGTCGGCGCTGATTACGCCGGTGACTTTCAATTCCGGGACATCGGCATGCTGAGTGGCGGCGACTAAAGAGAATCGTTCCGGATTATCCACTGTGAGGAGGCTGGCTCCCCGCTTGTGCACGACCTCCGGCGTCCCAGGCTCCACGTCGACGGCATTGGCGTTGACTTTCCCGCAGGCGGCGAGCAAACAACCTAACAGCGCCGTAATCCCGGCTTCCACAAAAACGATCCGTCTCATAGGATGACCTCACGTCCGACCGCGACGCTCATCTGGGCCCCAGCCGTCAAATAAGCACCTACCAGATTCAGATAGCCCAGCTGGATACTTCGGTAATCTTGCTGCGCCTGCAGGAAATCGAGCAGGGACGCCCCTCCATGCTGATAGGCAAACGAGATCGTCTCCCTCACGCGCACCGCTTCCGCCAGATACCTGGTCTTATATGGGCGCAACAGGACAAGATTGCCCTGTATCGCGACATAAGCCGAATCGACGTCGCTAAAGATCTGCGCCTGGGTGGCATCGACGAGCCGTTCGTTGCGCCCAATGTCAAGCCGCGTTCGCTCCTTTTCGCCCTGGTTCCGATCGAAAATGCGCAGGGGAATGTCGATGCTGAAACCGATATAGGCTGGAATTGGCGGGTCCCTCGCTATATCAATACCGAAAGTAGGATCGGTGGAACCGTTGGCGATAGCCAGCTTGTAGTCTGTCCTGGCCTTCGTGACCGCCTGAACCGCGGCCCGGAGGTCGGGCCGGTTATCGAGCGCGATCTGCCGGAACTCTTCGAGCGGCTTGAGGGCTTCCGTAAAATCGAACGGTCCCCTGACGTCCAAATTATCGATGGGCGTTCGGTCGTTGAGCAGGGCGCGAAATTGGATTTTGGCGGTGCGAAGATTAATCAGCGACGTCTGGACGTCCGTCTCAAACTGCACGCGCTGCAAGTCCAAGCGATCGAAGTCCACTTGCGCGATGTCTCCGGCCTTCAGGCGATCGCGGCTGACGCCGAGCACGCGATCGTAATAGGCGAGGCTTTCCTGGGTGACGCCCAATACAGCTTTCTGTTGCAGCACCTGCACGAAGGCGGTGCGGAGATCGAAGAGCAGGTTCCGCTCCGTGTCGGCTAGTTGTGAAATGGCGATCGCTGTGGCGCCCCGAGCGCTCTCCCGCCGCAATTCGCGCTTGTGCCGCCGCTCAATCAAGTAGCTGCCGGCAAAAATCGGTTCAACGTCGGTAAACGGACGATACGGGTTTCCGTTGAAAAAAGTGAACTGATCGGCGGCAATGGTGAGGTCTGGGTTGGGCCGCAGGAACGCGGTGACTTCGTCGGCGCGGGATTCCTGAATCCCGATCCGAGCCGCACGCAGGTTCGGATTGGTAGCTTCGAATTCCTGCTTTGCCTGGTCCCAAGTCAACGTCTTCTGTGCCCACGCTCCAGTGGCCAGCCAGGCCGACAGTAATGGAACGATGTACGCACGCGTGCGTCCGCGTCCGATTTCAGGTTTCTCGAGGCGAGGTTCCATCAGCGTTAGACCGGACGTCGTGAAAACAGAAAGTCCCTAGAGTTGAACGATCCCCAGACCGAACGCTCACGGCTTCTGGGCTACGTCCGGCGATACCCGCTGTGAACAGGGCAGTCCTGGGAATCCAGGCCTACGAGAGAACTGGATGCGGTTGAGAAGGCGATGTTGTAAAAAATTCGATTTGTGGCGGCTCGCGCGCCCAAGCGTCGCGATTCAAAGCTCAAATCCGCCGCCGTATTGCGGCTACTATCGAGGACGTACCATCACTGATTCAAGAACGCCATTGCACTGCCGATCGCGGTTCCGATTTCACGCGCCAGGTTCGAGATTCCGCCTTCCGCCGCAGCGTTCGACAGTTCCATCTCAGCCTTAAACCAATCCGCATCGGGCGATCCCCATGGATGCCCGCGCTCCTCCCAGAATTGATATGCGCGCAGCTCAATTCGTTCATGGGATGGTTTCGTTTGAGTCACGGACCCTCCTCATTTATTATCGGCCATGCGCCACTAACGGGCTGGAGTTCATGTGATTCAAACTACAACCGCTCTTTATTTGGCCCCAATAGGGTTTAGGCTACGGTCCCAATCGCGCCCGTTGTCCGCATTCTTCGCCTCGGCGGCGCAAGCAACCGTCCAACTGTCGCCCGCTGCGTTCTGTTTACGACATCATTACGGTAGCTTGTCATTTGAGCCGGCTTGGGAGAGGTTCGGCGGGCCGAATTCGGGCCGCCGCCACGCAATAATATGTAGTTGACTGCGATTCGAGACGAAAGTGTTGCTTGGCAAAGCGGCGTAAGGAGGTTGACGATGCGATATGTCGTATGCACGGCGATAGCCTTAATTTGTACAAACTTGCGCGCGCAGGCCCCGCCCGCCAGATCCCAATTCGAAGTCGCATCGGTGAAGCTGGCAGCGAATGACGAGACGGGTGGCCGGGGGATTCCGGAGATACAGAAGATGATGCGAAACATGCGGCCGCCCGGCACGATTCCGACGGAGAATGCGAGCCGTATCCGCCTGAAGAACTGGGCACTACTCGACCTGATTGCCGCTGCCTATAGCGTAGGCCCTACCCAGGTATCCGGCCCAGCCTGGCTTTCCGACCAGGGCTTCGATATCGAAGCCAAGCTACCCGATGGCGCCCCGAAGGAAGAATTGAACGGCATGCTGCAATCGCTACTCGAGGAACGCTTCGGTCTCAGAGTGCATCGCGATCAGGAGACTAAGCGTGGCTTTGCGCTGACGGTAGGCAAGAATGGGCCCAAGATGAAACCCGCAGAGCCGCCAGCCGCTCCTCCGCAACTCACTGAGGAGGAGCAAAGAGCTAAGACCAAAGAGCGGGCGGAGGCGTTATTGGCGGCTATGAAGAAGCGAGTACAGGAGAACCGCGAAGGCGGCACACCCCTGGGAGGATCTAGCTTCGCGACGTGGTCCTCGATCACCACCGAAGAATTGGCTTCCCGACTGGTGCGACTCACCGAAGCGCCCGTGGTCGACGAGACCGGTTTAACCGGAAAATATTCCGTCACCATAGAGACCTGGAAGAATGTCGAAGCTCCAGGAGGTACGGTTTTCGATGCCGTCGAGAAACTCGGCCTGAAACTGGAGTCGCGCAAGGTAACCGTCGAAACTGTGGTGGTTGATCAGGTGTCCAAAGCGCCCACGGCGAATTAGGGGATTATGCAAATGGACGCGTGCCTGTTCTCGCGGAATTAATGCGACCCACTTTCAGTTCGGCTGCACAAACGGTCCAATTTGAACGCCTGATTTTTCGCCCACGCTACCGGCGCGTTCGGCCCTTATCCCGTACCTCTTCATCTTGTACCCTAGCAACCGGCGCGACATATCGAGGGCCCGCGCAGCTTTCGTCTGGTTACCGTTGAACTCGCGCAGCGCCCGGGTAATCAGGCCACGCTCGATTTGTTTCAAGTTGTATCGGGGCCGGGGTTCCAAATACCAGCCCCTATTTCCAGCCTCAGCTGCCCGTCTCGGGCAGTAACGGCCCACAGGAGCCGCGAACAGCGAAGCGAACCACTGGCGACGGTTCATCTAAAACCCTCCAACGCCAGCATACCGCCGCCCCCTCCTCTAATCTCGAAATGAGTCCGTTATGCGACGCCGCGCGAAGGCCTATTTCGGGTGATAGGCGCTGGTGGCGTCCTGCAGCGCCTTATAACCACGCTGGAATCGGTCGGTAGTGACGTCAAAAGCGATCTGCTGCCCACCTTGCTGCGCCTTCGCGATGGCATCTTTTGCGAGGTCAAGATCCTGCAGAAGCTTATACAGATCGTCCACGGCCCGACTTGCCATCGGATCCCTTTCAGTTATGCCTGCGCCTGTCCGGAAGCCGCCGGATTCATAAACCAGCCTCTTGGTTTTTCCCGATTGCGTCACTTCTTGCCACACATCGGTCTTCGTAGTCATGCTGGTTGCGGCGCCGGCACTCGTATTCATGGAGTTTCCGATCGCCGTTCCCAGACCCTTAGCGCCTTTGAGGATCTTCTTTCCTTCGCCAGCCTCTTGCTCGCCACCTTTGAAAGAAACGGTGTAATATACAGGCGCCGCTCTATCGGATGTAATGGCCCAGGTGAACTTCATGCCGTTATCGCCGATCGTCACATCGCCAAGTACCGGGTCAGCAACCACAGCGCCGTCAGCGGTGAGGTTCTTGACAGTGTGTGGCTTCGCGCTCACAGGCGTCGTAGCCTGTCCGGCACGTTGCAGAGCCGCTTGAACAGCGGCATCGGCTTGCGCTCTGCGGGCCGCAAGATCGTCGGTTCCGGCCGGAGTTTGCTGACCGGCAGCTCCGCCTGCTGGCGCGGCGCTATTAGCCGCAGTTCCGCCCTTTGCGGCTTCATAAGCCTTCCAGACTTTATTGATCAGGTCTTGTTGGCCGCCGCCGCCCGGAGGACTTATGTAAGCCGTGATCTTGCCGTTCTGCACCGAAACCATTGCGGATAATTGGGTCTGATTGTCGGTAAGCTGAACCATATGCATCGAGCGGCCCGGAAACTCGGTGACCGTGTAGTCCTTGCCATCTACCGTGACTTTGCTCTGAGTTTGGGCCTGGAGCGTATGGACTAAGGCTATGGCGGTGATCGGCAGCACTAGATCTCTTGTGACTCGTTTCCAGTTCATATTTGGTCTCCACCAATGTGCAGTTTTCCTGAGGTGATCGATTCAACCTGTCAAATGTAACGGATCTCCATCCGCATTTCCTTTAGTGGGTTTGGTAATCGGATTCTGGTGTAGGAGCTTAGCACATCAGGCCGACATAGCTGGGTGACGGCCGGTTAATGTGGATGCACCGCCGACGGAATTGGAAGGAAAGTGGGACGGCGCGGTTTGTGGGGCGATTCGGGGACTGGCCGAAGATGATTGGGCGGATCGACTTTTTGGGTCAGATGGCGGCGTCAAATTGCCGATAGATGCGGTAAGGATGTAAGCAACGCAGGTGGGGGATGAGGTGCGGTTCAGGGGCGCGATTTCGATATAGAGACGCAGAGATAAGCGCGGAGTCGTTATGCGGTTTTGGGGCTCATTTCCTTAAGCGTAGCGCGGCGCGGAATTTGATAAGTTAGGTACGATCCGTGATGAGCCATTCTGGTTGTCCCGAGGCCCTAACGAGTATCAAAGGGAGGAATATGCGCAATAAACAACCGCAAACGGGTTCGATCAATCGCAGGAAAATGATGGGCGCGGCTTTGTTCGGCGGCGCCGTCGCCGGAGTTGCGATGCAACCCGGAAACGCCTTCGCGCAGGAGAAGCCGAAAACCGCAACGTCGAATACCAAGCCTGCAAGTTCGGCAACAGGTCCCAACCTCAGCCCCCCGGTAGTTACAGTGAAGGCCGGGAAACTCCGTGGCTTAAGAGGAGGGTAAGACCTATTCTTTTCTGGGAGTCCGTTACGCAGAGGCGGAACGGTTCGGTCAGCCCAAGCCTGTTCAGCCCTGGGAAGGAATCAAGAATGCACAGGCGTGGGGACCGGTGTGCCCCATTCCGCTCTCGAGCAATGTCGGCGCCGACGAGGTGGTCTTCCCGCACCGGTTCTGGGTTCCAAACGAGAACTGCCAATACCTCAATGTGTGGACGCAGAACCTGAACCCGGCGGTGAAGAAGCCCGTCATGGTGTGGATGCATGGCGGAGGCTTCACGAACGGTTCTTCGATGGAAGCTTATGCGTATGATGGCAGGACCCTGAGCGAGTTTGGCGATGTGGTGGCGGTGACCGTGAACCACCGGCTGAATATCATAGGGACGCTCGATCTTTCCGCATATGGCCCCGAGTACGCGAACTCGCGCCAGACCGGAATGGCGGACCTGGTAGCGGCGCTGCAGTGGGTTCACGACAACATTGAAACGTTTGGCGGAGATCCCGGCAACGTAATGATTTTCGGGCAATCGGGCGGCGGCGGGAAAGTGGTCCGGCTGATGCACATGCCCGCGGCGCAGGGTCTCTTCCATAAGGTCTCCGCGCAAAGTGGCAGCGCCAGTTACCGGAATACCGATCCGGCCACGAGCATCAGGACGCAGCAGGCGGTAGCCGCTGCTACCCTGAAGAACCTGAACCTCACGGGCAGCGAGATCGACAAACTCAAGGCCGTTCCTTACCTGGAACTGCTTGCGGCCGGAACCGCCGCGGGCCAATCGGTGGCAAGAGAACTCGGCGTTGGGAATGTGGGCTGGAACCCGATCGCGGACGATCAGTATGTCATGCGCGAATTCTGCGACTGGGCTGCGACGATTCCCGTAATGTCGGGCACTGTGTTCAGCGAGATGCAGGGCACGCTCACGCGGGGCGACGGGCGCAAGAACGAATGGACGCAAACAGAAATCGACGAACATCTCACAGCGGCGTTCGGCGACAAGAAGAACGATATCGTCACCGAATTCAAGCAGGCGTTTCCGCGGAAGAAGGTCCAGGACGTTCTTTATTACGCGGGGGCGTCGCGGGGCGCCTCGAAAAGCTTGCTGGCGCGCAAACTCGAGAAAGGCAAGACGCCCGTCTACAATTACCTGTTCGCGTGGGAATATCCGATCAATGGAGGCATTACGGCCTTCCATTGCTCCGAACTGGCGTTTTGTTTCCATGCGCTGAGCGTGCCGCAGATCAAGACCGCTACCGGCGGCGGACCGGTCGCGATGGCGCTGCAGGACAAAGTGTCGGAGGCGTGGGTCAATTTTGCCAAAACGGGGAATCCCAGCCAGCCCGGTTTGGAGTGGCGGCCGTATACGCCCGACAATCCACAGGCCATGGTATTCGACACGATCAGCGAATCCCGCCCACTGCACGACGATAAGCTGGCGTCGCTGCTGCCGGCGGCCGGTGGCCGCGGCGGGCGCGGCGGCCGGGGCTAAGAAAACGCAAAGCGGGGTCTTGTCTTGCGGACTGGTCTTATCTTAATGACGGATCCGAAGAATCAATAAGCCCGCGGATCTGAACCGATCGTTACCGGCGACGACGGGATTGAGCCGTCATCCTACTCATGCCGCAGCGCCATCATCGGATCGATCCGCGACGCTTTCCGCGCCGGAACATATCCGGCCATGAAGCGCGGCGGCCAGCAAGATCGCCACTGCGCTCGCCGTCAGTGCCCACGGATCGTTGTCGCTTCATGCCGAATAGGAACGATTCGACCAATTTCGACGCCGCTAGCGCCGCCGGCACGCTGATCGCGAGCCCCGACGGCCGCCAGCACACACACCTCGCGCAAAACCATCCAGACCACCGTGCCGCGCTGCGCCCCCAGTGCCATCCGAATTCCGATCTCGCCAGTGCGCCGCGCCACGTTGTACGAAACCGTGCCGTAAAGGCCGACGCAGGCGATCGTGAGCGCGAGCATGGCGAAGCCCGTGCACAGCCGGGCGAACGTGATTTCCTGGTTGATGGTTCGGTCGATCTCCGCCGCCTGGCTTCGCACTTCGGCCACCGGCACGCGCGCATCCGCCTGCCGCACCATCTCACGCACCGCGTTGACATACGTCAGCGGATCGCCTGACCGTGCGCAGTGCGTAAACCATGCGTCCGGCGGCGGGTAGCCCTGGTCGTACGGGAAAATACACCACCGGCGGGATGCTGCTGCTTCAGCCCGCCATAGTGCGCGTTCCTTGGATACTCCGACAATCTCCATGTCGCGCGCGATGCGCCCTCCTGCTCCCTTTCCCGCAAAATCAAGTGCTGCCCCAGCGGATTCCGATCGCCGAAATTCGCTTTGGCGAACCTCTCGTTGATCACCGCAACGGCCGGCGAGCCGGGCCGGTCGCGTCTCCTCGATATCGCGGCCCGCCAGAATCGGAATCTGCATCGTTTTGAAAAACGCCGGCCCCGACGACATACGACCGTGTGGTTTCGGATCTGGCTTCGCGCCGAGACACCGTGGTATTGATTCCCCATCCGGCCGCCGATCATCGATTCATCCGACGAGACTCGCCTCGCGCACGCCCGGAATCTGCGCTGAATCGTCTGCGCAGTTCGCCATAGAACGCCGAAATCTCGGGATCCTTGTGGCCCGGCCTTCCGCGCGTCCAATTGGAACAGCAGCACGTTCTCGCGATTGAAGCCGAGGTCGATCGACTGCAGATTCGAAAGCGTGCGCACAAACAGCCCCGCCGCCACCAGCATCAGCAGGGAGATGCGCGATCTGTCCCACCACCAGCAGCGTGGCTCAGCTTCCGCGCCCGACAAGAGTGTCTGCCGTCCGGGCTGGCCCGCCCGCGTTTCCTTCAGCGCCGGCATCACGTCCACGCGCGTGGCTTGCAAGCGCCGGAGCAAGGCCGAACAGCACGCCGGTCAGCAGCGACAGCGGCGGCCACCGCGCCAGCACGTGCCAGTTCAACTCGGCGTGCAGGTGAAATTCGTCTGGCCGCTGCGCAAGCAGCAGCGTCAGAAAACGAATTCCCCAGATGGCGAACACCACGCCCAGCGCCCCGCCGAGCGACGCCAGCAGAACGCTTTCGGTCAACAGTTGCCGCACCACGCGAAATCGGCCCGCGCCCACGCTCAGCCGCAGAGCGATTTCGCGCCTTCGCGCCGAGGCGCGCGCCAGCAGCAGATTGGCCACATTGGCGCAGGCCATGCGCGAGGATCAACCCCACCATCGTCAACAGCACGTACAGCGGCTTCGAGTACTCGCCGGCGCAGAGTCACCCAGGCCGCCCGCGCCTGGCGCGACCACCAGTTCGGGAAGATTGCGCCCGCTCCCTGTCGTTCGTGGCCGTGCTCGCCACCCATTGATGAAACTGCGGCCCCAGCGCGGCTTGCGCCTGCGCCAGGCTGACGCCCGGACGCAGCCGGCCCATCATCTCTATCCAATAAGAGTTCGGGTCCAGATAGTCAGCGGGTTGAAAACCAAATTGATGGCCGGCTCCGAACAGTTCGTTGGTGTGCATCGGAGATAGACAGTCCGGAGCCGCTGCGGGATCGACGCCGAAGAATCCAGGCGGCGTCACGCCCGCATACCGTGAACGGCAGCGTTGTCGATCAGAATCGTTTGGCCCGGCGCGTTGGCGGCGCCTCCGAATCGCCTCTCGGCTGAGCGCATAGCTCACCACCGCCACCGGCGGAGCGCCCGCGCGATCGTCATCCGGAATCGATCAGCCGCCCGGCGGCGGGCGGAACGCCAAGTCCCCGAAAATAATCGCCCGATACATATTCCACGCTCGCCAGTTCGGCTTGCCCCTTGACCGCCAGGTTCATCCTTCGGGCTGCCTCGACTGGTGGAAATAGGCGAACACGCTGGAAAAGATCGGAGTCGTTCTTCCGGAACAGTTCGAACGCCGGGTACGGGAAAATGCCGCCGGTGGTTCCCGACGTGATCGCCCCAGTCGCTGCCGCTCATGCCGTGCATGACAAAGTCATGCCCGTTCCTGATTTCGCGTGCCAGTTCAGCACCACCAGCGATCCGGATCGGCCACCGGCAGCGAGCGCAGCAGGATCGCATCCATGAAGCTGTAGATCGCCGTGTTGGCCCCGATGCCCAGCGCCAGCGACATTACGGCCAGCGCAGTGAACAGCCGGTTGGCGCCCATGGTCCGGAAAGCGTAGCGCAGATCCTGGCCGAACTGCTCCAGCAGCGTCCATCCCCACGCCGCGCGGGTGTCCTCCTGCAACCAGCGTGATGTTGCCCAATTCGCGGCGCGCGGCCCGACCGCGCCTCTGCCCCGGCGATCCCTTGCGCCTGACGCTAGTTCGGCCTCCTCTTCCAGATGGAACCGCAGTTCCTCGCGCAGCTCCTCTTCTCTGCGGCGGCTTGCGCCAGCCAGCCCAACTTGCGAAAGAATGAGTTCATTTGGCCTCCTCCTCAACCGGATTCAAAATCAATCCCATGGCGCGCGAAAATGCCTGCCACTTGGATTGTTCGGCACGCCAGCTGTTTCCGCCCGAGCCGCGTGAGGCGATAATACTTGGCCCGCTTGCCTTTATCCGACAGCTCCCAGGAGGCCGCGATCCAGCCCTTCGCTTCCAGCCGGTGCAGGGCCGGATATAGCGAGCCCGTCTCTACCTGGAGCAGTTCCTCCGAAGTCCGCTGGATGTGCTTGGCGATGGCGTGGCCGTGGGTCGGCCCGGCCAGCAGCGTCCGAAGGATCAGCAGGTCCAGCGTCCCTTGCAGCAACTCCAGTCGAGGTGCCTTTTGAGACATTGTGTAGTCATACTACTATAAATTATGTAGCGTGTCTACTAAATGAAGAGCGTGCGCCAGGCGATCGACAGGCCAAGGTGTTCGACACGATGGGCGAATCCCGCCCGTGTCAGGCTTTCCGCGCACGGCCTCACCGCGCTCGAAATGCATCGCGCATTCTTTCGTCGTAGTCGATTTGCTGTCCTCGGAGCCAGTTCGTATACCTATGCCGAGGCCACGCGCGGCTAGCAGATGGGCTCCTGGATTCAGGCGCGTCCACGGCTGCCTTGGGATCATCCGTCTTGCCGCCAGGTATTCCGCAGAGCGGGTGGAGTCCGCCGCCGAGTGGGCGCTCCTGGCGGCCCGACTCGAAGAAAACACTTGCCGAAGGGCCACACTTGTAATAGATTGGTCTACATGGGTAAGTATTCACTATGGCGCTTCCGAAGCTAAGCAAACTGGAGCTTACGATCATGGAGGCCCTATGGACCAAGGGGCCGTGTTCCATCCGGGAAATCCATGAATCGTTCCCGGCAAAGAAAAGGCCGGCATACACCACCGTGCAGACGATGGTCTACCGCCTGGAAGTCAAGAAGGCCCTGCGCCGGGTCAAGAAGATCGCGACGGCGTTCATTTTTGAGGCGGCGGTGTCGCGGGAAGCGGCGGAGCGCAGGCTGATCGACGAACTACTGGGCTTGTTCGGCGGCAGAAGCCGGCCCATCATGGCCCACCTGATTGAATCCGGCTCGCTGACTCTTGAGGATGTGCGGGAAGCGGAGAAGATTCTTCTGGAACACGAGCGAAGAAGGACGAACCGAAATGATCTCCGACTCTCTGTCTCCCATTGCGAATCACCTCTGGCAATCGACTCTGTTTGCCGGTGTCGCGGGATTGCTGACGCTGGCGCTGCGAAAGAACTCGGCACGAGTGCGCCATTGGGTTTGGGCTGGCTGCCTCGTGCAAATTTCTGATCCCGTTTTCCGTGCTGATCGCTCTGGGCGGTCACATCGGATGGCGGACGGCTCCGGCGATCGACGCCGGCTAACGTGCCTGTCGTGATGGAGCAAGTCAGCCAGCCATTCGCGGTCCGACGGTTTCATCGCCAATCTTGGCCACGGCGCCGCCTGTCGCCAATCGGCTTCCGGCAATCCTTTGGACGGTCTGGGCGTGCGGATTCGTCGGTATCGCGATTTCGTGGTGGATTCGCTGGCGGCGCATCCGAGCTGCGGTTCGCGCCGGGTCGCCAGTGCAGCTTGAAATGCCGATCCGGGCGATTTCCTCTCCCCGCTCTCTTGGAGCCCGGCGTTTTCGGAGTTTTCCGGCCGGTGCTGTTGCTGCCCGAAGGCATCTTCGATCGTTTGACGCCGGCACAATTGCAGGGCAGTCATCGCGCATGAGCTTTGTCACGTCCGCCACCGGGACAATCTCATCGCTGCGATTCACATGTTCGTCGAAACCGTCTTTCTGGTTCCATCCTCTGGTGTGGTGGATCGGGAAGCGGATGGTGGAGGAGCGGGAGCGAGCCTGCGACGAAGAAGTGCTGCGAGCATTGGGAGCGAACCGCATGTCTATGCAGAGGGGATTCTCAATGTCTGCAAGCTGTACATGGAATCGCCGCTAGTGGGCGTGTCCGGGGTAACGGGTGCGAACCTCAAGAAACGAATCGCGGCAATCCTAAAGAACGACGTCGTACGGAAGCTGGACCTTACGAAAACAGTGGTCCTAACCTTCGCCGGAATAGCGTCTCTTGCCGTTCCAATTGTTGTCGGCGTCATGAATGCGCCGCTCCTTACGGGCCAGGCTCTGCCGGCTTCGGTAGGATCGGGTTCTACGTCGCGACTGGAATTTGAAGTCGCCTCGATTAAGCCTGCCGGTCCAATGAACCGTCCCGGCGTCGCACGCGTAAGCGAGAGAGGAGGCATACCGGGGAGGTGTAGACAGATGTTCACGCTCGATCAAGGCCGCCTCGATATCAGGTGTTATTCCCTGGGAGGCCTGATGTGGGCGTGGGCGTTTGGTATTCCTCCGGCTCGGATTGTGGGAACAGCCTGGATGGGCGACCCGGAAACCGATTGGAGTGGCGGCGAGAGATTCGATATCTCAGCCAAACTGCCCGAAGGCACATCGAGAGATCAGGTTCCGGCAATGCTTCAAAACCTGTTGAGGGCCCGCTTCAATCTCGCGGTACACCGTGAATACCGGGAGGAACCCGTCTATGCTCTGGTAGCGGCCAAGGGCGGTCCGAAGTTACAGCCCGTCTCACAGAGTGGTGACTCGCTGAACGCCCCCGCGAATCCCCAGGGCGGCGTGCCCAGCAACATGAATGGCATTTACTTTTACTCAGAACGTGTCCCGAACCTGGATAATGGCGGATCGCAGATTCTGATTATGAACTCTCCACGGATGGGAACCGTCCGGAGAATAGAATCGGGCAGCCCGAAATATATGAACCGGTTTGAAGCGCCTGGTATAACCTTCGGGGGAATCGCCGACCTGCTAACGATAGCCGGCGTCGTGGATCCCGAGCCGGTGATCGACTTGACCGGGGAAAAAGGCCGCTATCAGGTTGTTTTGGAGATGTCGATGGCTGAGTTGGAAGCGCTATTGAAGGACGGAATGCGAGATGACATTCAAAGCGCAAGACTCAAGGCGGCGCAGGACGGGCTAAAGAAACTTGGGCTGCAACTCGAACATCGCAAGGCGCCGATCGAGGTGCTTGTGGTTGATCATCTCGAAAAGGCTCCGACCCAGAATTGAACCCGGGTAGCATAGTCCGCTGCCCCGGACCAATCATCTTCAGCGATGGTCCAGGAGCCAACCATCTTCATCTCTCGACGCGTTCGCCGGGCAACCTCAGCCGTAAGGTTCCTTCTTCTCCGTGGCCCGGAGTGTCTTGGAGGGCCTCCCTCTCAGCGTCCACGTGGGAACACCCTTTCATGTCATAGTGCCTCACTTCGTTTCGAGCAGCCTTTGCATGGCCACCCTCTATTGGTGAGTCACCAGCTCACCGCGTGATGCTATTGCTGCGACTTTCACATCACTTCTATTGCAAAGCATCACAAACTATATAGCGATGCCTATCAAATGTAACTGATGTCCTTCCTTGCCACCTGAATTCGCTGCCCGCAAAAAACCAGTCACAACAAAATTCGTCAATGGAATCATTAACTTAACCAAACAGCTCGCGCACTCCGAAGTATAATGTGGGTGAGAGGAGGCGCGCGGCAGTCGCTCCGCACGACCTGAGTTCGTTTTTTCAAAACGCCGCAGACGGGGGCCGCTTGAATCGGGAAAACGCTCTAGGTTCCGTCGCCAGAAATTGAGCCAGAACCCTGACGCCAGGCGCTAAACGGTAAGTTCCCCCTCGGCCGGCAATGAAGCAGGCCGCTGGACGCCGATCTCGCCCCGCGGTCTTCAGTCCGACGGGCCAGGAGGTTACCTCGCTGCTACACTATTACTTTCATGCCAATGCTTTCCGCGCACGCTTTCCTCGCGCTCGAATTGCGTTGCGCATTCTTTCGGGAGATCACCCTTGGGATTGACGGTCGGGATTGTCTGTGAGACGGCGCCCGGCGAGCGCCGTGTAGCGATGACGCCGGGCGCGCTTGCCGTTTTGAATAAGACCAATGCCGAATTGCTTCTCGAATCGGGGGCGGGCTTGCCGCCGGAGTTCCCGATGCCGGACTACGCCGAAAAAGGCGTGCGCGTAGCCAGCCGCGGCGAGATTTTCGCGGCGGCCGAGGTGATCCTCCAGGTTCGCAGCCTGGGCGCGAATCTCGAAGCGGGGCGCGGCGATCTGCCCCTGATGCGCCGCGGGACAGGCCGTCATCGGATTCGGCGAGCCGCTCACCTCCATCGACGCCGCGCGCGATCTGGCGGAACGCGGCGTAAGCTTCCTTTCCATGGAGTTGATGCCGCGCATCACGCGGGCGCAGAGCATGGACGCGCTCTCCTCCATGGCGACCATCGCCGGATACAAGGCCGCGCTGATCGCGGCCGATTCGCTGCCGCGCATGTTTCCCATGCTGATGACGGCGGCGGGAACGATCGCGCCGGCGCGGGTGCTGGTGATTGGCGCTGGCGTAGCGGGATTGCAGGCCATCGCCACGGCGCGACGGCTGGGCGCGGTGGTGAGCGGCTACGATATCCGCGCCGCCGTTCGGGAGCAGATCGAAAGCCTGGGCGCGCGATTCGTGGTGCTCGATTTGGGGGATGCCGCGGTCGAAAGCTCAACGGAGACCAAGGGCGGCTACGCCAAAGCGATGGGCGAGGATTTTTACCGCCGGCAGCGCGAAGCCATGGGCAATGTGCTGGCCGAGCAGAACGTCGTAATCACCACGGCCGCGGTGCCGGGCAAGAAGGCGCCGATCCTGATTACGCGCGAGATGGTTGCGTCGCATGGCGCCGGGATCGGTGATTGTGGATATCGCGGCCGAGCGCGGCGGCAACTGCGAATTGACGCGCCCCGGCGAAGTGGTGGAAGTGAACGGCGTCGCGATTCACGGCCCGGTCAATCTGCCTCGACGATTCCCTACCATGCCAGCCAGATGTACGCGCGCAATATCGCCACGTTCCTGAAGCACCTGATCAAGGACGGCAAACTCGCGCTCGACCACGAGCGATGAAATCGTGCGCGAAACGCTGGTGACTCACGCGGGCGAAGTGGTCCATCTGCGCGTGCGCGAGCTGATGGGACTGCCGGCGCTGGCGAGTGTTTCATAGTATTTGAGGAATCCCATGCCATCCGAACTCGAACTGAGTCTCTACGTCTTCATGCTGGCGACCTTCGTCGGCCTGGAGATTATCCGCAAGGTATCGCCGCTGCTGCATACGCCACTGATGTCGATCACCAACGCCATCTCGGGCATCTGCGTAGTGGGCGCCATCCTGGTGACCGGAGTCCGCCGGGTTCTCCACTTTGGGCGCGTGCTGGGCTTCATCGCCATGATCGACTTCGGTCATCAACATCGTGAGCGGATTTCTGATCACCGACCGCATGCTGAAGATGTTCAAGAAGCGCGAGGACAAGAAGTGACCGAACAAACCGTTGTCGGGCACCTGGTTCAATACGCCTACATTGTTGCGGCGGCGTTGTTTATTCTCTCGCTGAAGTGGATGAATTCGCCGGCCACCGCGCGGCGCGGCGTGTTCGCCGGCGAAGTGGGCATGCTGCTGGCGATTGTGGGCACGCTGCTGGCTGCACGACATCGTCAACTGGGAGTGGATTCTGGCCGCGTTCCTGATCGGGACGGCCATCGGCGTCCCTTTGGCTTACATGCATGCCGATTACGGCCGTGCCGCAGCAGACCGCGCTTTCGCACGCGTGCGGCGCGCTGGCGGCGGCGATGGTGGGGACGGCGGAATATTATCGCGACACGCCAAACCTGCACGGCTTCACGATGGTGGCGCTGATCGCGGAAACACTGCTCGGGTTTCTTACCTTCACGGGCAGCTTGATGGCCGCGGGCAAATTGCAGGAAGTGCTGCCGACGCGGCCCATCACCTATCGCAATCAGAACCTGATCAACCTGACGCTGTTCGCGATCGCGCTGGGCATTGGCGTGCGGCTGATCGTGGTCCCCACGGATACCGTATCTCTTCCCGATCTTCGCGGGGCTTTCGCTGCTGTTCGGGGTGCTGCTGATCATCCCCATCGGCGGGGCGGATATGCCGACGGTGATCGCGCTGCTGAACTCCTACGCGGGGCTCTCGGCGTGCGCCATGGGCTTCGCGCTGAACAATAAGCTGCTGGTGATCGCGGGCGCGCTCGATGGATCGTCGGGCTTGATCCTCTCCATCATCATGTGCAAGGCGATGAACCGCTCGTTCATCGACGTGCTGTTCGGCGCGTTCGGGCAGGCGCAAGCGGCCGAAGACCGGCGTGGCGCAGCGCAACGTGCACAGCGCCAGCCCGGAAGAGGCCGCGCTGATTCTGGAATCGGCATCGAGCGTGATCATCGTGACGGGCTACGGTCTGGCGGTGGCGCAGGCGCAGCACAAGCTGCGCGAGTTGTTCGATATTCTCACGCGCCGCGGCGTGGATGTGAAATTCGCCATCCACCCGGTGGCGGGGCGCATGCCCGGGCACATGAACGTGCTGCTGGCGGAAGCCGACATCCCCTACGACCGGCTTTACGAGATGGACGACATCAACTCCGATTTCGCGCAATGCGACGTGGCCCTGGTGATCGGCGCGAACGATGTGGCCAATCCGGGCGCGCGCAAGGACAAAGACAGCCCGATTTACGGCATGCCGATTCTTGACGTGGACCGCGCGCGCACCGTGATGGTGATCAAGCGATCCATGAGCCCAGGGTTCGCGGGCATCGACAACGAACTGTTCTATATGGATAAGACGCTGATGCTGTTCGGCGATGCCAAGGCGTTCGTGGCGGAGATCGTCAAGGAACTTCCCGCGGCCTGAAGCTCGTACGACAGGCCTCTGGCCTGTCGATCCCGACTCACGGAAAGGATTTCACGATGCCAAAAACTCTAGCGTTATTCGCGGTGCTGTCGCTAGCCTTACCCGCCGTTCACGCTGGCGATCTCGATTCCATCGAGAGCGTCACACACGCCGTCTACGATACCATTTCCGGCCCGGCGGGCCCGCGCGATTGGGCCCGGTTCCGCGCGTTGTTCGCCGATGGCGGACGTTTGATCTCGATGCGCACCGTGAACGGCGTCTCGACGCCGAACGTGATGACGCCCGATGAATATGCAACGCGCGCCGGAGCGAACTTCGAGAAGAACGCGTTCTATGAAGTGGAAGCCGCGCGGCGGGTGGAGACTTTCGGAGCCATCGCGCATGTGTTCAGCACGTACGAATCGCGCCGCGCGCCCGGGGAAAAGCCCTTCGCTCGCGGGATCAACAGCTTTCAATTGGTGAAGACGGCGCAGGGATGGAAAGTAATGACCATCCTGTGGGATTCCGAGCGAGAGGGGAACTCGCTGCCGGAGAAATATCTTACAACGCCAAAGTAACGCTACGCGCATCGCACGGTGCTTTCGCGCCGCTTCGCCGTCCAAAACAAGGTAACCTCTCTCAAAGGGGATTTTCTATGCGCATTTTTCTGGGCGCCGTGCTGGCGCTCGCCCTCCCGATATTGCTTCCGGCGCAGACCGCGGAAGACCTGGTCGCGAAAAATCTACAGGCTCGCGGGGGCATCGAAAAGATCAAAGCCATTTCCACGCTGCGTATGACGGGCAGGCTGCAACAGGGCTCGCTTACGATCCAATTCAGCCGGATCGCCATGGCGCCGAATCTGGTTCGCGACGCTGCGACGATTCAGGGCATGACGCAGATTCAAGCCTATGACGGCACGTCCGGCTGGCAGATCTCTCCTTTCGAGGGCCGCAAGGACCCCGAACTGCTGGGTGAAGACGATCTGCGCGAACTCACGGAAGAGGCCGATTTCCATGGTCCTCTTATCGATTACAAGAAGAAAGACAACCGCATCGAGTACATGGGGCACGATACGGTGGACGGGGACGACGCCTACCGGCTCAAGGTAACGCTGGCGAACGGCGACATCATTTATTACTTCCTCGATCCCGATACGTACCTTGAAATCCGCACCGAGAAGACGCAATTCATCCGCGGCTCGGTGCGCGAGACCTTCACGGATCTCGGTTCCTATAAGCAGGTGGCGGGAGTGTATTTTCCGTTCTCCATCGAAAGCGGGCAGAAGCGGAACCCGGGCGACGCCGTGAAGATCACCTTCGACAAGATCGAAGCCAACACGCCGGTGGACGCCGCAGCAATTCAAGATGCCGCACACGGCCCCCGCGGCCGGGCACAAGGAGCTTTAAGTTATGACGAACTCGAATCTCCCTGGCGGCGCTATTGGCCACGCTCGTGGCTTCGGCGGCGCTGACGGCGCAAACACCCGTTCGATACGACGCGGGCACAATTTCCGGCCTTCCGACGCGCAACATCGGGTCGGCGGAAATGAGCGGACGCATAGCCGCGATCGCGGCGGTGAACGATGGCGGGCGGCTCACGGTCTTCGCAGGTTCGGCAAGCGGCGGAGTTTGGAAATCGGTGAACGGGGGTACGACGTTCAAACCGGTCTTCGACAATGAGCGCGTCCAATCCATCGGCGCCGTGACGATCGATCCGCGCAATCCCAAGATCGTGTGGGTGGGAACGGGCGAGAGTTGGTTGCGCAACAGCGTCTCCATCGGCGATGGAATCTATAAGTCGGTGGATGGCGGAGAGAATTGGGCCAATATGGGCCTCAAGGATTCCGAGCACATTGCGAAGATCATCGTCGATCCCACCAACAGCGACACAGTGTTTGCGTGCGCCACAGGCCATTTGTGGGACGACAACGCGGAGCGCGGCGTTTACAAGAGCACGGACGGCGGCAAGAGTTGGCGCAAAGTTCTCGGCGGCGCGAATGGTTCCACGGGGTGCGCGATGCTCTCGGCGGGCCCGCAGGATGCGAAGACGATTTATGCATCCATGTGGGATTTCCGCCGGCAGGCATGGACTTTTCGTTCGGGCGGCCCGGGCAGCGGACTCTTCAAATCGACCGATGGCGGCGAGCATTGGACGGAGTTCACGCCGGCGAACGCCAAAGGCATTCCGGAGAAGCCGTACGGCCGCATTGCAGTCGCGGTAGCGCCGTCGAAGCCGCAGGTGGTTTACGCGATGATCGAATCGAAGAGCAGCGCGCTCTTCCGATCCGACGATGGCGGGGCGAATTGGACGCGTCTCGATGCCAGCCAATACATGGTGTGGCGGCCGTTCTATTTCGGCAACCTGATTGTCGATCCCAAGGACGAAAACAAAGTCTTCAAGGTGGATGCGGTGCTGCTGCTGAGCGTGAATGGCGGGAAGAGCTTCAGCCAGGTTTCGAGCGCGGCGCACGGCGATTTTCACGACGTGTGGATCGATTCGCGCGATCCCAATCTGATTTTCGCTTGCGACGATGGCGGCTTGTGGCGCAGCCAGGATGGCGGCACGCGTTGGGCGCACATCATGAACCTTCCGGTGTCGCAGTTTTATCACGTGAGCGTCGATCAGGCGGAGCCCTATCATGTTTACGGCGGCCTGCAGGACAACAGTTCGTGGGTGGGCGATTCGTCGTATCCGGGCGGAGTAAGCAACTCCCGTTGGGAAAACATGTTTGGCGGCGATGGCTTCTGGAGTTGGGAAGATCCCTCCGACCCGAACTATATTTACGCGGAAGCACAGGGCGGCGAGATCGGCCGCGTGAACCGGTACACGCACGAGACCCGCGCCATCAAACCCTATGCGCAATACGGCGAGAAGAAACTGCGCTTCAACTGGAACACTCCGATACAGGTGAGCCCGAATGAAAAGGGCACGATCTACATCGGCGCGCAGTACCTGTTCCGCTCGCGCGATCACGGCCAATCGTGGGACCGGATTTCGCCCGACCTCACCACCAACGATCCCGAGAAGCAGAAGCAGGAAGAATCGGGCGGCGTGACCATTGACAATTCGGCGGCCGAAATGAATACGACCATCTATTCGATTTCCGAATCGCCGAAAAACGCGCAGGTGATTTGGGCGGGTACGGACGATGGCAACCTGCAGGTGACGCGCGATGGCGGCAAGAGCTGGACGAACGTAGTCGGCAACGTGCCCGGCGTCGGGAGGGACTCGTGGGTTTCGTGGGTGGAGGCCGGGCGGTACAGCGAGGGAACAGCCTACGCCACTTTCGACCGACATATGTACGGCGATATGAAGCCCTACGTGTTTAAGACAACGGATTTCGGCAAGTCCTGGGCGCAGTTGCCCACCGCGGCAAGCGGCGTACGCGGCTATGCGCACGTGATCAAGGAAGATCACACAAGACGCCGGCCTCCTGTTCCTCGGCACCGAATTTGGCCTGTGGATCAGCGTGGATGGGGGGCAGCGATGGGCACAATATAAGGCATCCGGATTTCCGTCGGTTGCCGTGCGCGATCTGGTAGTGCACCCGCGCACCTCAGACCTCGTCCTGGCGACGCACGGGCGCGGCATCTGGATCATCGACGATATCTCAGGGCTGCGGGCGCTGACGCCCGCCCTGATGTCCGAGGACGCGGGCTTTCTGCCCGTTCCGGCGGCGGCGCAGTGGATGGAGACCTCGGGTGGCTGGCCGGAGGGCGATGCCACATTCACAGGGCCGAACAGGCCGACGGACGCTTTCATTCCTTATTACCAGCGCACGCGCCACATCTTCGGCGACCTGAAGATCGAGATCTTCGACGCGGACGGCAAGTTGGTGGACACGGTCTCGAGCAGCAAACACCGCGGTGTGAATCGCGCGACGTGGTCCATGCATTTGAAGCCGCCACGGGTGCCGCCGGCGGCGAGCGCGATGTTCGGCGCCGCTTTCGGACCGCGCGTTATGCCTGGGGTCTACACCGTAAAGATGACGAAGGGCGAGAAGACCTACACCACGCAGTTGAATGTGACGCTCGATCCTCGCGCAACTTACACCGTGGAGGACCGTAAGGCGCAGTTCGATCTGGTGAACCGGCTCGGCGGCTTGCTGAACCACATGAGCTGGGCTGTGGATGCGATCATCGGCGTACGCGACGGCGCATCTGCGGATGCCGCGAAACTGTCGCAGAACGATCCGCTTTCGGCGCAGTTGCGACAATTGTCACAAGCCATGGATGATATCCGCGCGAAGATCGTCGCCACAAAGGAGGGCGGGATGATCACCGGTGAAGAGCGCCTCCGCGAATATGTGGCAGGCCTCTACGGGGACGTTAACGGCTACGAGGGACGGCCCACGGATTCTCAAGTAGTGCGCGCCGGCGTTTTGGAGCGCCAATTGGAGGACGTGATCGCGGAATTCACGATGCTCACCAGCCGGCAATTGCCCGCCCTCAACGCGGGGCTCGCGGCGAAGAAAATCCCGGTCTTGCAGGTGATTTCGGAGAGCGACTGGCGGAAGGCGGAATCCGTAGACGCGGGCGGAGGCGCTCCGCCAAAAATGCCGCGTGTGCGGTTCGGGTCGGCATTCTAGCCGGGTGGGATCCGGTCCGAAGTATCACCCTCGGCACCGAAAAACGGGGACAGCACACGGAATATTACCGCACGATCAGGCGTATCTCAGCGGACGTGGATTCATTCGCACGGGCTACCACCCTACTGCTGCCCTACCTCAGCAAACCAGTATCGCCGTAGACATCTTCAAACGAAATCAGACCCTCGGCGATTGCTAGCCCATAGTATTCTCCCGGACGAACCACCCAGAACTCGAATCGTCCATTCTGATCGCACTCCGTTGCTTGCGCGAAGCCCGAGCGGCGCAGCGCGAGGCCGCGGGAATAAGAAAGACGTGGCCGGAGTCTGCTCCCTCGACGGTCCCGCGGACGGTTCCACCACCGAGCTTATACGTAATCGTCAGCGGCCGGCCGTCTGAAAGGATTGAAACCAGCCCAAGCGCATCACCATCTCCGAGCCGAATGGAGTCGAGATAATAAGGCACGAGAGAATTGCCGAGTTGGCGGAGTTGGTACGCTCCCGGGTAAAGATCTGGGACTGCCAATTCGCCTTGCTGGAGTCTGCGGATATGGACGGAACCGTCAGAAACGTGGTCTGATTCGTACAAGCCGCCCCAATCGTCCCAGGTGATCACAATCGTCGTATTTTTGCCAGTAGCCGGCATTGTTGTGGCAGTCGGTACTGTCGCCAATGGCATTGACGATCGCCGACACCCGCCGTTCGCGTTCGAGTCGCAAATCGGGATAGAATCGCCTGGGCGCAGTTGTGGGTATCAAGCCAAATCGAAGCGCGAAAGCCTACGAGACCAGTGCTTCCGCCACCCGGGAAGCCAGTTGATCGAACGTGGCCACTTCATACAGCGACGCGTCCGACATAATCCGCGCGACCAGCGCCGCATGCATAGCGTGACCCGCGCGTTCCGCGATCACGTGCCCCAGCAGCGGCCGGCCCAACAACGCCAGGTCGCCGATCAGATCGAGCGCCTTGTGGCGGCAGCATTCGTCCGCCGCTCGGAGGCCTTCCGGATTGAGCGCGCCGTCTCTTGTGAAGCACACAGCGTTCTCGAGCGACGCTCCGCGAATCAGGCCCATGTTCCGCAGTTCGTCTAGGTCGCTCTGCCAGCCGAACGTGCGCGCAAACGCGATCTCCGAAGCGTACCGTTCCGGAGTCACTTCCAACTCGAGCGATTGCCGCCCTACCGGCGCCGGATAATCCGTGTCGCAGGTCAGACGGAAGCAATCCGCCGGCAGGATGCTGATCCGCTTCCCGCGATCCTCATCCTCCACCACGATCGGCCGCCGTATCCTCAGATATCTTCGGCGCGTTCGCAGTTGGCGAATCCCCGCCTCGCGAATCAGGCGAACAAATGGCTGCCCGCTGCCGTCGAGAATCGGCACTTCCAGGTTATCGATTTCCACCAGCGCGTTGTCGATCCCCATCGAGTACAGCACGCTGAGCAGGTGCTCCGTGGTCGAAATCAGAACGCTCTGCCGCATCAGGCTGGTGGCATAGCTAACGCGCTCTACGTAGCGCCAACTCGCTGGAATCGTAAAGTTATCGAGATCGGTGCGGACGAAAACGATTCCGGTTCCCGCCTTAGCGGGCCGGATGCAAATTTGAACCGCTACGCCGGTATGCAGTCCCACGCCCGAAGCCGCTACCGGCCGCTGGATCGTGGTCTCAAATCGCAAGGATTGTCTCCGCCATGTCCGAAAACTAATTACAACACGGCGCGCGCTCTGACAACCGTTTTCATGCAAAAACTTTGTTTTGAATAATTTGGAACTCTTTTTGTGTGGTAAAAAAGCCACGAAACCGGCGCGCGTTGTGGCGCAAACAGAACGGGAGCGCGCCGCTACGAACTTCAAGGCCGGCTATTGCGCGGTAATCCGCAACGCTACGCGGCGATTCCTCAACCGTCCCGCCTCGGTCGAATTGTCGGCCACCGGAGCCGTCTCTCCGTATCCTTTGGCTTCGAGCCGGTCGGCGCCGACGCCCATCTTGGCCAACTCCTGCATAACGGAGTTTGCGCGCGCCTGGGACAGTTGAAGATTCGCCGCCGCATCGCCCGTATTGTCGGTGAATCCGCCAATCGTGATGTTGAGGGCGGGATAGGCTTTTAGGATCTGAGCAATATTCGCGAGCTGCTCGGTCGATGCGGGACGAAGCGTTGCGGAGTTCGAATCGAACGACAGACGATCGAATCGGAACCACGCATGATCGATCGGAAGTGAGGCGTTCTCTATGGAATCAAGGAGCTTCGTTTCCATGCCAAACTGCGGAATGTTCAACGCAATGCCGTTCGGCAGCGTGCGCTGGATCAAGCCTCCCAGGTCTGCGGCACTCGAGGGCGCTACATTCGCTGCCTGATTCACCACTCCCTCGCCGTGGTTGATCATCCAGAACAATCCAAAGATGCCCAGAACGACAATCGCCAATGGCAACAGCCAGCGATTGGCTCTTTGCTCAACGCCGCGCTCGGCGGACCCAGCAAGGCCCGCCGCCGCGAACGTAGCGGATTCCTCATTCTGCAACATCGTCGAGAGTCCCGAAGTATCGAGATGGTTTTCCTTCACGCGCCGGCCGAGAGCCCCGAGGACCATCGGCGCGGCGGCCGCCATCAGCGCCCATGCGGATGAGGGCCGCAGGCCCGACGTTTCGCTGATGCCTTGCGCTACAGTCGATTGGTTGCCGCCGAAGAGCATCGAAAGCATTCTTCCGCTCAATCCGTCGCTGGGCACGGTGGTGGCGGCCTTGGAAAAGAAGCCGCGAACATTGCTCAGCATTCCACCATCGTTCAGGGGACTGGTAATCAGCTCGTACGCCTGCTTCATGAAGCCGCTCTGCCCCAGATGCGTCGTTAGCGCGCCTATGATCGCCGACGATGCCGCCTCGAAACCTCGCATCACCGAGCTTTTCGATTCACCTAGTTGCGCGGACGCTTCATCCAAAGCTTGAGATCGGAAGAGACCAGATAGATCGTTCACGATGGTTGCCGTCATAAGCCCACCCTTCTTTCCAGATGTCGAACTGCGCCCGGAGTGTTAACCGTCTTGCTTTAACGCTGGCGATTCAGCCCGTACCAGACGCAATACTCCCTTCGTGTTTTTCGATGATTGCCCTGCGGCGGAAGTTCAATTTCTCGTGGCGTGGGCCAACTCGATGGGTGAACTCCGCGAGCGCCCAGCCGCTCTATCCGTTCGCGATCCCTATGGCCGATTCAATCTTTCCATCGGCGCGTAGGCGGAATACGCTCGTCCCGCTCATCCGTTCCATGCCGTCCGCTGAAACGGCGACCCAGTCCGACAGCGCCGTTCCCTGGCAATGCCGAACACGGCCCTTTCGCCGTAGAGAGATTCCCGGCATGAATCGCTGCGACGCCGTAATGTGGGCGCTCAAATCTTCTGCGCCTTCGAGGAGACTGAAGCGGTCTCGAAATTGTATCTCCGGGACGCTCACGTTCGCCAACGCCGTGTCCCGTTCCGCCGGATCGGCGATTGTCCACGCGGCATACCAGCCGTCCACCACGACAGCGGCATTGGCGTGGACCTCATCCGCCACCGCGTTGCCGAACAGCGATAGCTGAAATCTCCAACCCTGCACGTGCAGATCGCGCGCACCGGTCTCGGCGAAAGCATGCGTCAGGCTCAACTCAGTGCCCTTTGCAACCGGCCGCAGAGTGATTACGACGCGCGAAGCGCCAGGCGGAATCGGCTGCCCGCTGACAAAGCCGTAAGTGAAAGCGATGCGTTCGCCTTCGGCTATTTCCAACACCTCGCCCGAAACCTCGACGCCATTCGGATGCTGGATCTTCACTGCGCCTCCCGGGCGCGCGTCGATCGAGGAACCGGCGCCCCACCACGCCGCCCAGCGGGCGCTGTCGGTGAAGAAACGAAATACAGTCTCGGGAGATGCTTCGATGGTGACGGTGCGTTCAAGCGAATGCGGTAGGTTCATGGAACTCTCTCTTTCTGGTCTTCGGATGTTGCGCGCGCCGTTTTCGGCCGCGGTCCACGGCGCGACTCTTCGAGTTCAGCGGCGAGTTTGAGCCGGGATAACGCATCGCCCCAGATGCCCTCGAGCATTTCGCCCACTGGGCCGAATGCCTCCCGCCGTGCGCGGTAATAGTGGAACCGCCGTTCGGCGCGTGTTTCAACTAGCCCCGCTTGCAGGAGCGCCTTGAGTTGCAGGGACACCGCGCCGAAAGTCACATCCGGCATTTCGCGATGGATGTCGCCCGCAGTCCGTTCCTCGTTCCAAACAATACGCAGGATTTCACGGCGCCGTGGCGATGCCGCCGCGGCGATCACGCGCGAGAAGTCTTCCGGCCTTCCAGTTTGCTGAGGGAGCAAATCGCTCTCGGAGAGCATGTTACAACAGTTTAGATTAAACTAAAATATTTATCAAGGGCTCCGTACGATCCCTAACGGCTGAAGCCTCTTAGTGGCCGCCACGCTGCATCAGGAATCTGTGGAGGGAAGAAAATGTCCAAGCAATCACTTGTATGGTTGGCTTCCGCCGCGTTGTTTCTGGCGGGCTGTTCGCGGCAGGCGCCGATTCAATCGGCTTCCGCGCAAAGCCCGTCGCCCGAACCGGTAGACCGGAGCGCGACGGCTCAAGTTGCCCCTGCGCAACCGCGGCCCGCGCTGAATCCAACTATCGAAACGGCCTACGCGCCGCCACAGACGGAACCTGCGTCTCGCCGTACCTATGATGGACCGATGATTCCCGCCGGAACCCCGTTGCACGTGCGGCTCGATGAATCTCTCGGAACTAAACACGACGCAACCGGCGAACGTTTCTATGCCTCACTTTCCGATCCCATCGTTATGGATGGCCGTACGCTGCTCCCAGTGGGAACCCAATTTATCGGCCATGTGACCGAGTCGAAGCCCTCCGGAGACGTGAAAGGGCGCGCGGTTCTGGCCGTACGCCTCGACTCGTTTGAGTGGCACGGCCGCCAGTACCCTATCGAGACCTCTAGTTTCGAGAGCGTCAGCCATAAGAAAAAAGGTTTCCGCTGGATCGCCGGGGGTGGCGGGATAGGAGCAGTAATTGGCGGCATTGCCGGCGGTGGCGCGGGCGCCCTCATCGGCGGAGCCGCGGGCGCGGGCGCGGGAACTGCGGGCGCATTCGCCTCTGGTAAAAGGCAAGTCAATCTCGGAGCCGAAACACCGCTGACATTCACTCTGCGCAAGCCGGTGCAGTTATAAGATCTCCCGGAGCCGAGAGGTCAAGGTACACTGAACTTCGTGGAGGCTTCCTACACCCGCGAAGAAATGCTTGATCTCCGCGCCCAGTGGAAGCGCGATCGCAAGACCGTTGTCCTTACTAACGGATGCTACGATCTGCTGCACCCTGGCCACATCCGCTTGCTCGAGGCCGCCCGGTCGTTTGGCGATATCCTGATCCTCGCGCTGAATTCAGATCTCAGCGTGCGGCGGGCGAAAGGGCTTGGGCGGCCAATCATCTCGGAACATGCACGCAGCGTCTTGGCAGCATCGCTTTCGGCTGTGGATGCGGTAGTATTCTTCGATGAGGAAACGCCGCGCGAACTAATTGCCGCAGTGCTGCCGGACGTCCTGGTTAAAGGCGCGGATTGGTCCCATTTCATCGCGGGCCGGGAGGAGGTTGAGGCAGCCGGCGGCCGAGTCCTGACCGTTCCCTTAGAACCCGGGTTTTCGACTACTAATATTGTAGAAAGAATCCTAGCTCTGCCTTGATTCATCCAGCCGTTCGCGATCTCTTCCTCGATTTGGCTCGCCATCCCGCATTTCAGGCGGCGCAGCGCCGTCTCCTCTCAGGCGGGAACAGCTCCATTTCGGGACTGACAACCACCGCGAAAGCTGCCTACTGCGTGTTGCTCTGGCAGGCGACTGGCCGTCCACTGATAATTGTAGTAGATGGAAACAAAGAGGCTGAAGCGCTTTCCGAAGTTGTCGAGACCTTCTTCAAATTAATCGTCCCCGAGGCCGCCGGAGGCCCTCAACTTCTTCCCGCCCTCGACACGATTCCATTACAGAATCTCTCGCCGCACGCGGAAATCCTCGAGCAGCGCGCCATCGGTTTGTGGCGGCTCTCCACTCAACGCGTTCCAGTTACAGTTTGCCGGTCCCTGCGGCATTGATGCGTGTTCAGCCGGCCGAGTTCTACCGCCAACTCGCTCTCGGGCTCAAGACCGGCGACGAAGTGCCCATGGAAGATGTGGTCGCGCATCTCGAAAGCGTGGGCTATGAACGCCGCGAACCCGTTGAAATGGTGGGCGAGTACTCGGTACGCGGCGGCATTCTCGACGTCTTTTCGCCCGAATCGCAGAAGCCTGTCCGTATCGACCTGTTCGGCGACCTCGTGGAATCCATCCGCCGCTTCGACGTCGAATCGCAGCGCTCCGTCCTCAAGGTTGAAGAGTGTACCCTACTTCCACTCACCGAATATCCGCGCTCTCGTGCACTGCTCGCGGAGCTGAACGAATTGGTTCGCGAATCCGGGATTCCTGGGCGCGATCTGCCCCCGCCCGGCGAGCCCTTCCCGGGTTGGGAGGTCATCTCTCCGATGATCCGCCCGCGCCAATCCTCGATCTTCGGCCTGCTGGAGAAGCCGATCGTGGTTTGGGACGAGCCCGACCAAATCCGCGCTGCGGCCGAGCGGCTCTGGAAACGCCTCGATCAAATCGAACGCGCCCCAGCTTACGACCCCGATCGCATATACTTCCGTTGGGACGAGATCGAGCGCGCCGCGGGCCCATTCCCGCAGCTCTCCATCAAGGAACTCGAAATCGGTTGGACGCCCTTACCCGATTCCGAGGCGGAAGCCACGCCAGACGCGCTCCACATCGCATCGCGCCCCTCTCAAGCGTTCCACGGCAACATGCAAGTCGCCATCGCCGAGGCCCGCACGCTGGTGGAAGCGGGCAATCGGGTGGCATTCTTCGCTTCTTCTACAGGTGAAGTAGAGCGCGTTGCCGACATCCTCAACGAATACGGCATCGCCTATCAGTTAGGGCTTGAGCAAGTCGAATCCACCCCGGCCTACCTCGCCGAGCGGGCCTACATGGCCGGCTCCATGGCCAGCATCTACCTGATCAAAGGCACGGTCCGCCACGGCACGGTCTTCCCGGATTCGCATATTGTAGTTTTTGGCTCCGAGGACCTCTTCGAAACCTCGGCGATGGCTGCCCGCGGCCCCCTCCCAAAAGTCCGCTCTCGCCACCACCTTCTCCGCCGACCTGATCGATCTGAAACCCGGCGATTTCGTAGTCCATGCCGACCATGGCGTGGCCCAATATCTGGGCCTGCGCGAGATCTCGCAGGGCGAAAGCCAGGGCGATTACATGCTGCTGGAATACGCCGCCGGCGCGAAGCTCTACGTTCCCCTGACGCGCATGGATCTGGTCACCCGCTTCCGCGGCGGCGGCGAGTCCAAACCCGCTCTCGACCGCATGGGCGGCGCCACCTGGACCCGCACCAAGACCCGCATCAAAGCCAAGATGCGCGACATGGCCGACGAGCTCCTCAAGCTCTACGCCATCGCGCAAAATGGCCGACGGCTTCATCTTCTCCAACGACAGCAACTGGCAGCGCGAATTCGAGGACGCCTTCGAATTCACCGAGACCCGCGATCAGCTCACCGCCATCAAGGAGATCAAACGGGACATGGAAAGTCCCCACCCCATGGATCGCCTGCTCTGCGGCGACGTCGGCTACGGCAAGACCGAAGTCGTGATGCGGGCTGCCTTCAAGGCTCTGGGCGATGGCAAGCAGGTTGTCATTCTGGCTCCTACTACAGTATTAGCATTTCAACATTTCGAGACCTTCAAGCGGCGGTTTCAATCCTTTCCCGTGCGCGTCGAAATGTTCAGCCGCTTCCGCAATCCAAAGGAATTAAAGGTCAGCGTGGACGATCTGGCCGAAGGCAAAATCGATGTCGCCATCGGCACCCATCGCCTGCTCTCGCAAGACGTTCAGTTCCGCGATCTGGGCCTGGTGATCGTGGACGAAGAACAGCGGTTCGGCGTGAAGCACAAGGAACGCCTCAAGCAGCTCAAAAAAGCCGTGGACGTAGTGACCATGAGCGCCACTCCTATCCCCAGAACACTACATATGTCGTTATTGGGCCTGCGCGATATGTCGGTGATCGAGACCCCGCCTAAGGATCGCCTCTCGATTCACACCGTGGTCGCGCCATTTCAGCCCGAACTGATCCGTTCCGCGCATCGAATTGGAGCTGGGACGCGGCGGACAGATCTATTTCCTGCACAATCGTGTCGATGCCATCTGGCAGCGGGCCGCCGATGATCCAGCAACTCGCGCCCGACTGCCAGAATCGGTGTTGGACACGGCCAGATGGGCGAGGCCGAACTGGAAAAAACCATGCTCCAGTTCATGCGCCACGAGTTCGATATCCTGGTTTGTACGACAATTATAGAAAATGGTCTCGATATCCCGCTCGCAAATACCATGATTATAGAAAATGCTGAGCGATACGGACTCTCGGAGCTTTACCAACTTCGCGGGCGCGTCGGCCGCTCCAACCGCCGCGCCTATGCCTACCTGCTGGTCCCACCCGATACCGAGCTGAGCGAAATCGCTCGCAAGCGTCTGGCCGCCCTAAAGGAGTTCAGCGATCTCGGCGCCGGTTTCAAGATCGCGGCGCTCGATCTCGAACTTCGCGGCGCCGGCAACCTGCTGGGCGGCGAGCAGCACGGCCACATCAACTCGGTCGGCTTCGACACCTACGTTCGGCTGCTGGACGAAACGGTGCGCGAATTGAAGGGCGAGGAGATCGTGCCTGAGATCCATTCCGCCCTCAACCTCGGTCTCGACATCCGCATCCCCACCGATTACATCTCCGACGAAAACCAGCGCCTGCGGGCCTACCGGCAGATCGCCAACGCCGCCACCTCCGAAGCTCGCGACACGCGCCGCAAAGGAACTCGAAGACCGCTACGGACCGGTCCCGGCAGCTGTCCGCAACCTACTGCAATATTCCTCTCTGAAAACGATGTCCGAGAAGATCGGAATCGAAGCCATCGACCGTCGCGCCGCGGTCCTCAGCATTAAGTTCCACAAGGAGACGCGTGTCGATCCACGGCCGCCTGATGAACATCGTCGCCAAGACGCCGGGCGCTCAATTCACTCCGGCGGGCGTCCTGGTTCTTTCGCTCGCGGGCCAAGCCGGTCCAACCGAAATCCTCGGCTTTCTGGAAGAGAAACTAGGCCAACTGGTAGGGTAGCCCTTCCGGACTATTTACGCGCTGGAAGCGCCGGCCGTCAACTTCCCAAGCGAATTAAACCCCAACAGTATTGCCAGTAGGCACAGTACCAATTATGATGATAGAACCCTTGCAAAGCGTGAGAATTTCCGATCCCTCGCGCCACGTAATGAATGTAGTGCGAATTGGCGGAAAAAAGTCATGGATCACATCAACCTGGTTCTGAAATTCAGACTGGCCGGCGACTGCGAGCTTCAAATCAAGGGGGTGGCCAGAATGAAATTAGACGGTCGTGGCGGGCTGATATTCTACGAGGTTCATAGCGGCGAAACTCGCAGGATTGCGCTCGGCCAGTTGGATTGTCTCAGTGTCTTATCCATGCCGCCAGCCACCGCTGCCGCGGCGCAGTGGCAAACGGCCGTCATCAACTAATCCAAAGTTGCGGAAAGTTCGCTGGCGTTCCGAAATACCGCCGGATCGTTCGCGGCTCAAGTTGCTTGGCGTTTTGCCACCGGTAACAGAGCCGCGAGACCAGGCTCCTAAAATGGACGTTGGGAGATCTCAGCGAGCGTCGAGGCGGCCGACGTCGCTTCCGGGAAGTGGGAATCCAGATCGAGCGCCTTCACCAGAGAAGTGCGGGCCTCGGCTGCGTGCCCCATCTTCCATTGGGTCATGCCTAACTCGTACTGGAATGTCGCATTCTTTTGGTCTTTCTTTACGCAGTCCTCAAGATACTTGAGAGCCATGCTATAAAGTTGCCGTTTGTAATAAATCCAGCCCAAAGTGTTCGTGACCTCGAGACTATCCACCATCGTCTCCTTCGCCTGTTGGGCCAAGGTTAGGGCCACGTTCAGATCGCCTCCGTGATCCGAAAGAACGGATGCAAGATTATTCTTGGCGATCGCGTTCGACGCGTCCGCCTGAAGCGATCGCTCATAGGAATCGCGAGCTTCGTTCCAGCGTTGCAGCCGTTCGTAGATCATACCCATGCGAATGAGCAGAGCGGAATCTACGCCGGATTTTTGCGAGGCGGAAGTTAGTAATTGGATGGCCTGGTCCGCCTTATTCTCGGCGGAATAGACATCCGCGAGCAGGACATAGCTTTCAGGATTGGAAGGGGCCAATTGTATTGCCGCTTGTAGCGCCGCAACGCCTTCCGCGCGCTTCCCACCCCAGAAGTACATCTGCGCCAACCCGATCCGCGGCAGTGCGTCCTTCGGACGCGCGGCAACAGCCTGCTGCAACAGTTCAATCGCCGAACCGGTCTGCCTCTCCATGACGAAGCCGAGAACGACGTGGTCCATAAGCTGTTTCGACCCCGGGTCCATTTCCCATGCCGTGCGAAATTCCTTCAACGCGCCGAGCACATTCTTCTTTGCGAGGCTAATGATTCCCAATTGGCGATGGATATCCGCATTGTTCGCGGCGTTATCTGAGGCCATTTTCAAAACCTTAGCCGCGCGATCATAATCCTTACTCGCAATTAAAGATTCGCTGTAAACCAAGAGAGCGGGCACATCGCGCGGATTGTCCCTCACGAGTTTTATGCCATTGATCATTGCGGGGGCTATCGCGCCAGTCCGGTTTTGAAGGGCGGCCAGCGTAAGGCGCGCCACGCGATAATCTCCATCGTAGGTTAATGCGGTCTCCAGTTCGTGCTTGGCCTGTTCGAATTGATTGCGGCGTACATATGCCTGGGCCAGCCAGAAATGAAGCGCCGGCCAATCCGGCCGGAACTTTTGCGTATTATTGAACTCGGTGATTGCGGCATCGACGTTCCCGTCCGATAGCGCCATCCTACCCTTGAGAAGGTGGGCGTAACTATCTTTCGGGTAATTCTTCAGAAGCGTGTTATTCAACGACTCGGCGTCTCTTCGGTCGCCCATGTTAAGTTCGACCTCGATCAATTTGTGCAAATCATCGATGTCCTCCTTATGGCGCTGCAGAACAAGCTCCAACTCAGCCTTGGCTTTCTTCCAGTCGTTCGTCCTGACGTAAAAATCGGCTAACGCGCCCCAATACGCCCGCTCGCTCGCATGAGCCGCCTGGATCTTTTTCACGATCCCTTCGGCGTCGGATAGGCGGTTGGCGCCCTCGTAAAATCCATCGACGGCATCGAGGATCTGAATGTTGTTATTCGTGTCCTTAAGCGCCTGTGGAAACAGCGCTTCCATCGCCGCCGAATTACCCGTCGTGATATAGAACTTGAATAGGGCGAGATAGACGGGAACCGAGCGCGGGTTCTTTTCGAGAGCCAGTTTCAAAAACCGCTCCGCGCCCGGCAGATCGTTCTCGTCCCGCTTGATGGAAGCCAGAGCCATCAGCGCGCCGACATGGTTCGGCTGGAGCTCCAAAACTCGATTGAAAGTGCCTTCTGCGTCCTTCGGCTTTCTCTGCAAGGCTTGGAGCGTACCAACGTTAATCAGCGTGTCGAGATCGTCTGGGGTCTGATCGAGGACTATTTCCAGTTCTTTCTGCGCGTCGGCGAGCCTTCCCGAGATCCTATAAAGTTGCGCCAGGCCTTTGTGGGCGGGCAGGAAATCGGGTTTGGCATGCAATGCCTGTTGGAGCAGAGAGTATGCCTGTTTGTAGTTCTTCTCGCGAAATTGGATTTCCGCGAGGATACTGGCAGCTTCGGCAAAATTGGGGTCGATCCTGAGCGCGTTGAGAAATTGCAGCCGAGCATCATTGATCTTGCCGGACTTCAAATATCCCAGCCCCCGGTTGAAGAACTTCTGCTTTTGAACTTGGGGATCGCGGTTGCAGGCGGTGAACAATAAACCGAAGGCGCAGATTAGAACTAATGACCGTTGAATGATATGCATTTCGAAAAAATTCCAGGAAGGAGTCCCAATCGAACCTTTCTCGGCTCCAATTCTCTCACGCCCGAGATGTCAGGACCAGTTACAGAAGTACCGGAGAGGCAAAATAAGCCTCTCCGGCGAAACAGTTAGACAAACGCCCTAAACTGTGGCCTTGCGGAACTTCTTCCGCAAGGCAATTCCACCTACTATCGTACCCAGTAGAACTACGCTGAAAGGTTCCGGAACAGGCGATTGCTGCGTGCTGGTGTTCCAACTAACCGAGAGGTTATCGACACCAATTGTAGCAGGCCAGTCGATAAAGTCGAGCTCGCTCACGTTACTTAAGCTGCCAGACCAGGTTCCGATATATTGAGGCGACAGCTCCGGGTTGCTCGAGGTCGGGTTGTTCGGACTCGTGATAGAACTACCGTCAGCGCCGGTGGACGAAGGCGTAAGTCCGTATTGCGTACCATTATTGCCGAAGGTGCTCACCAACGGATCCGTGCCGTTGCTATTCGTTCCCGCCTCGAACTTCATATCCGGTTGATTGGGATAAATGCCGTTGGTCGGGTTGCCGCCACAATTTGCGGAGTTAAGAACGGGGCAGGTGCCATCCGGAAAGATTTCGTAGGCGAAACTCGCGCTGCCATTAATCGTAAAGCCGCTGAACTTCATCGTGATCTGGCTGGCCTGTTGCTGCGAACTGTCGTTTGTGTTTGCCAGGAACGTGTCAAACGTACTGCTCGGCGCCTGGCTCGAATTGCTGGTTGCGTTATTGCTAGTACCAAGGGTTAACGACTTCGCTCCACTGCCTACAACGTTTCCTTCGCCGTTATAGGTTGTGTCGGCGGCGGCGCCGGTCACGGAAACGCTACACCCAACACATCCAGCCGCACTAAGCACCTGGTTCATATATGTTTGGATAGCGCCAATGCTGGCCGTGTCAGAAAGGCCATTGATGGTGGTGCCATTTATCGTCTGCGTATCGAACGTGAACGTAACGCTGGTAGCGGATGCTACGGCGGCAGTCGCGAAAAAGAGCAGAGCTCTCGTTATCTTCATAATTCACTTTCCTCCCGGCTAAGTGGTCAGCTTGAACAACCCTAATCGAATTTGAACGGTGGAGCTACCGTGCTAAGCAATCCCATCACCATCAACTTCAGGCGCTTCACCGCGCCGCATCACATAGATTTCACAGGGGCGTCTACGCGATTCCTAGCGGACAGGGTACTAGGACGTGTCCGAATAAGTGTCAAACCTAACGAACTTTTGCGATTGTTAGTTGGCATTCGTACCGCTCCATCATCCTTACGGGTTGTACTCACGCCGGTTGCTATGATAAAAAGTCACGCCGATTTCGGAATGGTGCGTGCAACCAAAATTCCAAACGGCAGCTTATTCTGAGGAGCGATTCGCATGGCTTATAGTGCAGAGATTAGTCGCGGCAACCCTACTTGTTTTATTTTTCTACTCGATCAATCCGGTTCCATGGCCGATCCGTTTGGTGGCGAGTCCGTGCGCAAGGCCGACTTTGTGACGGATGCTGTGAACAGGACGCTGCATGATCTCGTCATCAGGTGTACTAAGACGGAAGAGGTCCGGCATTACTACGACATCGCCGTAATTGGCTATGGCGGAAAAGTGCACTCGGTGTTGGGAGGCTCGCTATCCGGCCGGGTTCTTGCGCCCATTTCCGAATTAGCGGATTCACCAGCTCGCGTGGAAAGGCGGAATAAAAAAGCGTCCGACGGCGCCGGCGGCATTGTCGAACACCAAGTCGGTTTTCCGATTTGGGTGGACCCCGGCGCCTCTGGCAAGACGCCGATGTGCAAGGCTTTCGAATTGGTGAAGTCGACTCTGGAACAGTGGATCGACGAACATAAGACCAGTTTTCCTCCCATCGTTCTACATCTGACGGATGGCGAATCCACTGATGGAGATCCGAGTGAGTTGGCGAAACATATAGCCAGTTTGGCTACGCAAGATGGACAGGTGCTGTTGTTGAATTGCCATGTCTCTTCTCAGCATCGCTCGAAAGTGGAATACCCGGACGACGAGAGCGGTCTGCCAGACGATTTTGCCAAGCTGTTGTTCCGTATGTCCAGCCCTTTGCCGGAGCAGTTTCGTCGCGCGGGGGAACAGATTGGCCTCCGGGTCAATGAAGGAGCGCGGGGTTGCGTGTTCAATGGAGATCCGGTGGCGGTGGCGCAGTTCTTCGAGATCGGAACCCGGCCGGCGAATCTGCGATGACGGCTGCCGCGCCACTGAAAGTCAGCGCGCTGGTTGTTCCCAAGAACGGCTCTACTGTTCGGGAATGCGAGGACTCGGTAGGCGTGGAGCGCAGTCGCATGAGATTCTGCGTGGCGGACGGCGCGACCGAAGCATTCGATTCACGCCATTGGGCGCGGCTGCTCACTAAGTGCTGGTCGCTCGGGGCGAATGCGGTGATATCGCCGCAACAATTTGGCGAGTGGCTGCCCTTGATTGGAGATCGCTTTCAAGCGAGATGGGAAGGCAAGCGACTGCCGTGGTACTCCGAGGAGAAGAAGCGAGTGGGCGCCTTCGCCGCCTTCGTCGGTTTAACATTCGAATGCGATGGACCAAATCTGCGTTGGGCCGCTGCGGCGCTTGGCGATTCGTGTCTCTTCCGGATGGCCGCAGGCGGCGCTTTGAGTGGAACGATTCCAGATGTGAGTGCGATCGGCTCGCACGGGCGTCCCATGCTGATTCCTTCGAAACGCGACCTCCAGGCCGACGCCCTCGGCCACTTGGTATCCGGGTCGGGAGAGGCATCGAAAGGCGATGTCTTCCTCCTTCTGACGGATGCGATCGCCGCTTGGTATGCGCGGATGCTGGAGGGCGATCCAGGTTTGGCTCGATTGTTCGATGCCATGGTAGGCGCCTCTTGCCATGCGGAGGTTAAGAATCTCATCCATCGTGAGCGTGAGCGCGGGACGTTACAGAACGACGATATAGCCGCCGTGCGGGTCCAACTCGCCGACGACGCTGACGGAGTATCCACAACTTTCGGGAGCTAGCCGGTATGACTGCGGCAATTTGGCCATCGCCGAGAGAATTCTGGGAAGCCATTCAGTCGCCACAGGCTTGTTTTACCGAGCCTAATCTGCGCCGCAGCAGGGCCGCGGTAGATAAGCTGGGCCTTCCGCTGGTGGCCTCCGGCGGATTTGCGTCAGTCTTCAAGCTAAATGCCGCGGATGGGTCGCGCGCCAAGGCGATCCGGTGCTTCCGCGGTTCTCTCGGTGACCGGGAACGGCGCTATCGGGAACTCTCATCTCACCTGGCGCCACGTCGCGACATTCCGCTGGCGCGATTTCAATACGTGCCGGATGGCATGATTGTCCGCGGAACGAGGTATCCGATCCTGGTTATGGATTGGATAGAGGGGTCGACCCTGGATGTCTACATCGAGGGCGTTCTCCAACTCCCGGATGCGAAGCAGCATTTGAGGCATCTGGCGGATCAGTGGCTTCACACCATGAAGTGCGCTCAACGATCTGCGGCGCGCGCGCATGGCGATCTGCAGCATGGAAATATTCTGGTCGACCAAGGCGCCTACACGTTGGTGGATTTCGACGGGTTTTTCGTCCCATCGCTGGCGGGATTGCCGTCGATTGAAAACGGGCACATCAATTATCAGCATCCGCAACGACGGGCCGATTTCTTCGACCGCACGCTCGACCGCTTTTCCGCGCTGGTGATTTATCTTTCCATCATCGCTTTGGAGCGAGCACCGGAGCTCTGGCAGAAATATCACGACGAAAACCTGCTCTTCAAACGAGCGGATTTCGAGGCGCCGGGACAAATCGACGCTATGGAGCGACATCAAGAGGTTAGATGGCGAGTGCCGCCGCCTCACGGAAGTACTGGAGCGCGCGTGCCTTGGGCCGGCCACAGCTTGCCCTTATCTTCTCGACCTTGTCACGCCCGCGCGAAAGAGTTCTCTCTCGAGTGTGGGCCACTTAGGCGCGGTCGCGGTTCCCAGCCGCGAAGCCGGTATCGCCCGGACCGCTCCAGCCCCAATTCCCAATATCGGGAGCAATGCCCAGGTCTTCGCTCTACCGCGCGCTCCTTCCATGGCGCCGCCGATACCGGTCAGGGCGTGGATGGCGCTACACATGTGCTGCGCCTGCCTGGCGATTGCGGCGGCCCTGGCTTCGTTCGTTCCGCTGCTCCAGCCATGGATACTGGGCGCCGGAGTGATCTTCATTGGGGGCGGCTGGCCGGTATTGGCGCGGCGACGGCTGGTAGGGCGGCTCACTGCCCCGTGGGGGCTGCTGGCTTTGATGGCCATCGGGACTCCTGTCGGTTGGATGACCGTTTCGCCGCAGCTGCGCCTGAGTCAAGCCTCCACGGCTGCGACCGGGCAAAGGTCGCTGGCGGCTCCGCTGACGCAAGGCAGCCAAACTGTATCGGCCGTGGAATCGGAAAAGGTCAACGCACAGGTCGAAGAACACATTACTGCCGCCGAGGCGTTGCTCCAACAGTCGGAATTCGCAAAAGCGCTGCTTGAATGCGACCGCGCGCTCGCTATCGATCCCAGAAATGGGCAGGCCCGCTGGCTCCGCGACCAGGTTTCAAAAACGCGCGATATGCTGCAAGGAAAGGCGCATTGAAAAGGAGGCGCATCCATGGCGCAGCGACTTAAGCAAATGACGCAACAAGGTACTGAAGCAATCATCGATCGGCCTCTCCGCAGGCTCCAGATATCCCGCTGGCCGATCGCCGCGGCGGCGTTGATCTTCGCGCTGGTTGGGACCGAGTTGCCCGCCTGGGGCGCGCTCGAACCCTCGCAGGTCTTGATTCTGGTGAACCTGGATGAGCCGGTTTCGAGTGGCGTGGCGAAAATGTACCGGGAACTGCGCGCCGTCCCCGAAGCGAATCTGTTGCGGCTGCCCTTGGGTTCGAACCGCCAGATCGCGCCGGAACAATACTGGCGCCTCGCCGGACAACCAATCAAGAAGTATCTAGAAGATCATCCGGAGATCCGCTGCGTTCTCACCACCTCTGGCGTTCCCTATACCATCATGGCGCCCGGCGGCGGCGACGAGGGCGCGGCCTTCGATAATGAACTCGCCATGGTCCTTCGCGAAGAGCCGGGGAGCCAGAAGCGCCACCAACCGAATCCTTTGTATCTTTTCGGTTCGAATCCGGCTGGAATCACGGACCCGCGTTTGTTGAACATGATCTATGTAGCCCGTCTCGATGGGCCGGATCTGGCGACCATCACGCGCATGGTGAAGGATGCAATCGCGGCGGAGAGCCATGGTCTCGAGGGTCCAGTCGCGGGTGATGCCCGTGGACTCGATGCGGTGGACGGATATGGCGAGGGCGACGCCTCGATTCGCGGCGCGATTGATCGTCTCGGCGGCGCCGGATTCCAAACTACGCTCGATATGAAGGAAGAGACCTGGAAGCAGCCCAAGGGAGGGGTAGGAAACCAGGCAGCCGGCGCGGCTTTCTACGTTGGCTGGTATGCGCTGTTGGATTTCCAGGATATCTTCGGAGATCGCGGATTGGCTCAGGGCTCTATCGCCTGGCATATCGCCAGCCAGGAGGCGCAGGATATCTGGGATCCAGCGGGGAAGGGCTGGTGCATTAACTTAATGCGGCGGGGCGCGGCGGTGACCATTGGCCCGGTTCGCGAGCCTTACGTTGCGGCCTTTCCCCATGGCAACGTCTTTGTCGAAGGCCTGCTGCAAGGTCTCACCGTGGCCGATAGCTATTGGGTGTCCCTGCCGCATGTTTCCTGGGCGATGGTGCTCCTCGGCGACCCTCTTTATAGGCCGTTTGGCTTAAAACCGAAGCCGGCGCTGCTGGCAAGAGCCTATGCGGCTGGCGACGCCACTAGGATTCTTGAACACGGCAAAACCAGCTCGTTGCTGGTGCAGTTGGATTGCATCGGTCCCGCGGGATCGTCCACTCCGGCATATGCCGCAACCGTAGCGCCGGAAATGGGTCTGGCGGCCGCCTCCGGAACGGTGAGCATCCCGGCTTTAAAGGCTGGGGAATCGATCGTGGTTCGCGTGCCCAGTGTTACAGCCGGGGACGATCCGTCAGGAATGTTCAGGCTGCATCTCGAGGCGCGCGCGGACGGCCAACCTACTCGCACCATCGTAGTCGAAGGCCGGATCGGATTCTCGCGATTGACGGGCGGCTTAGGGCCCAAATCGCAGATGTTCGTCAGCCCGGATGGCAAAGAAGTGATCTCCGGGCGCCCGGGCAGAAGCGCGCTCATCGAAATCGCCACCCTCCAAGAGCAAGCGGTCAATATGCCGCAAGGTTATGGCCTAACGAACGCGGAGTTCTCGCCGGACAGTAAACATGTCGCAGTCACACTGATCGACCCGAAGAAAAAGCAGGCGGCGTTTCTGGTCTCCGACGATAGCTTGCGTAACGCTCACGGGCTGCCTCGCCGGCCTACAGTTTCTGCGATGGCTGGATAATGATCGGGTTCTGATGGGCAATCAGGGCGGCCTAATCAGCCACAGCATCACAGGAGGTGAGGACCGAGCGCTAGGGCTACCGGAGGGCCGGATGGGCAACATTATCCCCGGAACCGATATTCAATTTGCGATAACCGAAGATGCCAGAGTTCTGATCAAGAACGGCGTCGAGCCTTTTCGTGAAGTGCTGCAGGGTTCGAAACCGGTCCGGTTCGTTGCCGTCGCCAACGATCTTTCGCTCTTTGGCGGTGTTGATGGCGAGAAGAAACTCTGGGTGCAAAAGGGGTTGGATGGGCCGCCAAAGATGGTCGCGGAAGGCGTCGATCGCGTCCTCTGGGGCCCCATTTCGCACCGCGCAGTGGTGCAGGACGTCACCGGGCGGAGCAGGCTTTACGATGGCCGCGATGGCACTTGGAAAGACCTGGGCTTTATCCTGGAATCCGCCTGGAGCCCCGACGAGGAACGGCTACTGTTCGTCGATGCGGGGAACGCTACGGAGCCGAGTTATCTGTCGCTTCTGTCGGGAACCTCTATCGAGCGCCTTTGCCCCATGAGCCGGATCGGCCAGGTGGGAAAGATCGCTTTCTCGGCAGATCAAACGAAAGCATACCTTCTCGCAACCCTGGCCGGCCAACCCGATGTCTGGATGATTCCGGTTCCTCCGCGAACCGCTGGAAAATAAGCGAAGCGGCCCGCTCTTTGCGTCGGGCCGCAGTCCTATAGCCGGATAATCTTACCGGAATCGATGCCGCGCAATGCATTCCGCGTGTCGACCACCAGGCTCGCATCGCGCACCACGGCTTGGTAGTCCACCGACGAGTGATCGGTGATGATAACGACGCAATCGGCTTGCGGAAGCGCAGCGTCCATGTCGGATGCCAAAACTGGTGCCCCTCGATCTGGATGCTGGGAACAAAGGGATCGCTGTAGGTGATGGTTGCGCCGCGTTTTTGGAGGAGGTGCATCACATCGAGCGCCGGAGACTCGCGTACGTCGTCGATATCGCGCTTATAGGCGATGCCCAGGATGTGGATCCGCGAGCCCTTCACCGCCTTACCGCGATCGTTGAGCGCATTCTGAACCTTTTCCGCAACAAAATGCGGCATCTGGCCGTTGATATATCCGGCCAGTTCGATGAAACGGGCTTCGATACCAGCTTGCCGCGTCTTCCAGGAAAGATAGAAGGGGTCGATCGGAATGCAGTGGCCGCCCAGACCGGGGCCGGGGTAGAAGGGCATGAAGCCGAACGGCTTGGTGGCCGCCGCGTTGATGACCTCCCAAATATTGATTCCCATGCGGTCGCACATGATGGCCATCTCGTTCACCATTCCGATATTGATCATGCGGAAGGTGTTTTCGAGCAGCTTTACCATTTCAGCAACTTGCGTCGAACCGACCGGCACTACGGTTTCAAGAGCCTGCGAATAGAAATGGGCGCCCATCTCGGTGCAAGCCGGAGTAACGCCGCCGACAACCTTGGGAATATTTCGGGTCTGGAAGCGCGCGTTTCCTGGATCGACCCGCTCCGGCGAGAAGCAGAGGAAGAAATCCTCGCCCACCTTCATGTCCGGCCGTGAAAGCATCGGCAGGACAACCTCTTCGGTGGTGCCCGGGTAGGTGGTCGATTCCAGAATCGCGAGTGTCCCGGGATGGAAGTACTTGGCGATCTCCTGGCAGGCAGACACGATGTAGCTCATGTCCGGATCTTTGGTTTTGCGCAGCGGCGTGGGCACGCAAATATTAATCGTGTCCAGTTGGGAGATGACGGAAAAATCGGTGGTTGCGGTCAACCGGTTCTCTTCCACCAGCCGCGCCACTTCTTCCGCGGGAATGTCTTGGATATAGGAATCGCCGGCGTTGATGCGGGCGATCTTGGATTCCACCAGATCGATGCCCGTTACCGAAAAGCCGGCCTTTGCGAACTCCACCGCCAGGGGCAAGCCCACATAACCTAGTCCCACAATTCCGACTCGGGCGGTACGGTTGCGAATCTTTTCCGAGAGCGTATCTCTCCACAGCGCAGGCTGAACTGCAGTTGCTTCAGTCATAAGTGTTCCTTCTTGGTTTCTGGATCTTCCTACCTGGCCAAGGCGGCCAGGCTCGGTATGCTTGCCGGTAATTCGGCGGCGGAAGGCATCGGGACCGGCTTATCGTCCACTCCCAATTTCTTCATCTTATAGAGCAGCGCTTTGTAATCGATCTTGAGCAGGGCCGCCGCCTGTTTTCGATTCCAACGAGTCGAATTGAGGGCCGCCAGAATCGCCTCCGTTTCGGCTTGCTGCTTCGCTTTGGTGACCTGTTCCAAAATCGGAGAGGCCACCTCCACTGGCTGAGCCGGCGGCAAGGCAAGCGGCACATTCGAATCCGGTAATGGCAGGGATGTGGGAGCCGCAACCAGCGTTAATGAATTCCGCATCGTTTTCGCGTGCAATTCCCGGGCCAAGGCGTCGGCGTCGCGCAGCACGATGAACTTGCGAACGAAATTTTCCATTTCACGAACGTTGCCCGGCCAGTGATACGCCGTCATAGCCTGCCGTAGCGCCATCGTGATTACGGGTGCTTGCGCGGATTGAGGCGTGTGACGCCGCAGGAGAAATTCGGCCATGGGGATGATATCCTCCTTCCGCTCGCGCAGCGGCGGCAACTGGATGTTGATGACGTTCAACCGGTAGTAGAGGTCTTCGCGAAACCGGCGATCCACAATGGCCTTTTCCAAGTCTTGGTGAGTAGCCGCCAAAACCCGGACGTCGACCTTGATGGTTTCCTTGCCGCCGATTCTTTGAAACTCCTGATCCTGCAGAACCTGAAGCAGCTTGGCCTGAAGCCGCACGTCCATGTCGCCGATTTCATCCAGCAGGATGGTTCCGCCGTCGGCAATTTCGAACATGCCGGCCTTTTTCTGGAAGGCGCCCGTGAACGCTCCCCGTTCGTAGCCGAACAAGTTCGCTCTCCACCAGTTCCGAAGGCAGAGCGGCGCAGTTCACCTTGAGGAAAGCCTTCTTGGCGCGCGGCGATTGGGCATGCAGTTCCCGCGCGATAACTTCTTTACCGGAACCGGTCTCGCCTTGAATGAGGACCGGGGCATCCGACCACCCGATCGGTCCCAATAGCCCCTGGATTTCCTTCATGCTTTGTGTCGACCCAATGAAGGCCTGCGTGCCGGGCGCCGTATTTCGCAAGGGACGAGCCGATTCGGCGGGCTTCAGGTCCACGGCGCGGGAAACCGCCCTTTGCAGTTCCTCATGGACTAAAGGCTTACACAGGAAATCCGTCGCGCCACACTTCATCGCGGTGACCACGTTAACCGTGGAGGAAGCGCCGGACATGACAATCACCGGCAGAGAGGGATCGATGCGGCGGATCTCCTTGAGAGCATCCAGGCCGTCCCGGTTAGGCATCATGACGTCGAGGAGAACCAGACAGATTTCCGAACGTGAAGTTTGCAGGCAAGATAAGACTTCATCGCCGTCTTGGGCCGACTCGACCGCATAGCCCATGCACTTGAGGGCCATTTCAAGATATCCACGAACCTCCGGTTCGTCTTCTCCTATTAAAGTCGTCCTGCCGTTTCTAGGTGTCTGCATCGAATTTCCATGAATCATGCTGTTATTGGTTGCCGTTCCAAAGGCTGAGCGGCCTCAAGCCGGTCTAGTGGGAGTACAAAGGAGAACATGGGGCCCTCCGCACTGTTTTCCGCCCAAACGTGACCCTCGTGCTGATTGATAATCATCTTGCAGATGGCGAGCCCCAGGCCACCTCCGGATCTGTCTCGTCCGCCCCCGTAAGAGGTATATTCTTCAAAGATTGAAGGCAAATTCTCGTCTGGAATTCGTGGACCGGAATCACGAATATCGACGCGATAAGAGTTGGGCTCGCCGGCCGGGGATTGTCGCTTCTCCAGAATGGCCGCGGAGGCGTAACCGCTCCTAAGCCGTTCCGAGAAATACGCGTAGCCACTGATTTCGATTACGCCATCCTTAGGCGCAAACTTACAAGCGTTGTCCAAAATGTTGATCAACACCTGCTCCACCTGTCCCGCCTCGAAATACAGCCGCGAACTGCCAGGAGCCAGATCCGCCGTAATGGCGATGCGCTTCTCTTCGGCGAATGGGGCAATTTCCTGTAGGGCCCGTTCGAGACATGGCGCGAGATCGGCCGGGCGGAGATCCGGCAGCCTCTTAACGTGGCGCCCCACGCTGAGCTGAAACATGGCCGAAGCCATCCGCGAGAGCCGCTTGGCGCTATGCTGCATGCGCAGCAGCACGTCGCGCTGGTTTTCATCTAAAGAACCAAAAGGCTCGCTGAGCAGGAGGCCGCAGTACCCGCTGATTGCCGTCAATGGCGCGCGAAAGTCGTGAACGGCCCTGGCCAGAAAATTGGTACGGTCCTGGTCGTATTCCTGCAGCTTCAGATTTGTTTCGATCAAGCACTGCAGAATCTCGTCGCGATCGGCGCGCAGAGAGTGAGCGGCCGATATCCGCTCTTCGTGGGATGCGACTGCCAATCCAAGGAAGGCGCTCAGAGTGGCTCTGGTGACCGGTTTCAGAAGAATAGTCGCCTCGGCTGGGCCGCGCCTTCGCCGAAACTCAGCCAAATCTTTCCGATGCACCAGGAAGAGGTGTTTTGCCGGACTCCCATGAATCGGCGTGGGAAGCAAAAGATTCGGGGAAAAATCCCAAAGATAGAGATCCGCCGTCAAGTCCTGTCCCACGGCAGGCGCTGCCGATAACGTGCAGTTGTGCCCTTGGATCTCCTCCAGCGTCTCACGGCACTGCTTGTAGAGATCTTGATCGCTGGAAATGAGCTTTACAAACATCGGAGAATAACGCTTTCGATTCGGCCGTTCATCGCCAGATGTTGCGCTCCCACCGTAGAAACACGGTGAGGCGAATTCACTAATTTGCAACTTGCCCCATGTTGTTTGACATTTTCCTACTACGGTACTTCAGCATACCTGACGTAGCGCTTAAGTCAATACCTTTCCGTGCGATTAGGGGTCTAGGGAACCCCTGCAAAAGTACTAGTTTGTAAGCCAAAAACGTTAATTGCATTAATTTGCTAGCGTATTTTGCGCTGATCGCCGCTCTGTGATTTCCCCCCTGCGCCACCGGAACGATTTCACGAATTCGTTATGATCGCGAATGAACAATTCGATCGCATTTCGCAACCCCTCTTCGCCCTTATCGTCAACTCCCGCCACAATCATGCGAGTTAAAACGCCAACGAGGATCTCTAGCAGGGTGAGCCAGTGAGAAGGAGCAGGGGTGAAGTGAAATTTAACGCGCGCATCGAGCGCCGCCAGCCATTCGCGGTTCATCGAGCCGCAATCCAGGATCGCGTGGATTTCGCGCCCTGCCAGGCCGGCGACGGCGCCGTCAAGGAAATCCCGGAACTCGGCGCGCCTCTGGTGGTCGGTTAGCTTTGTCCGCCGTATGCCCGTGCCTGCCTCGAGCGCCGCCGCCAGCCGGAGTGCGCCGTTACGCCGGTGGGCCGCCTTGAGCGCCCGGGCGACGGCGCCGCTGTCCGTTTCGACGTAACCCGATTGCCGTTCAGTGGCTTGCAGGCCCGACGTCGCGCTGACATCCAGAATGGCCGCGTTCAACGGCGGATTCAGATAGAGCCCGATCAAAGCGGCGCTCTTAGGGACAAACCCGGTATCGGTGACGGCTCGCCAGGTTCGGCGCCTCCGTAGATAGATGCCCTCGCGGCGCAGGACGCGCCATACCGCATCTACGCTGGAGCCGAGCCTTTCCGCTAATGCCGGTCCGTCCCAGTCCGACATCCCGGCCGGTGGAGGTTGTACTAGAAGGCTTAGTACCTGGTCGCGGAACGCAGCGTCATACCTAGGGGGTTTTCCCGGTCGCGGATCGTCTCTCAACCCACTAAGTCCGCGCAGAGAGAATCGCTCGCACCACTTGGTTACGGTGGGCACGGAGACCCTCAGATCGCGCGCCACCTGCTGAATCTCCTTGCCGGCCACGCGCGCCAGGATGATCCTGGCGCGCTCCACGATTCGTGCGTCTTCGCTATGACTTCTCCGAATCGCAGTCAAGCGCGCCTTGTCCTCTTGCGAACATCCGAGCGCGGGGATTTGTCTAGGCATCGGACTCCATTATAAACATAAAGTTAATACTGCAATTAAGAAGCAAAAACCATTTGAACGAAAGGTAGCATAGTTGCAATAGTTGCAAGTTGTTAGGAATTCATGGATTTCGTCTGGTCTACGGGGCGGATCGTGATGGCAGCGAAAATGCCTTACGGCGGATAGTACCCAATACTGACATGCTCTCCCATTTCCGAGAGGCTTTACCTGAATATCCGGCGCCCAACGGGCTTGGCTCGAAGGAAGAGCAACATCCGGAGCGGCGGAAGCGCCCGCGAACGCTGGTTCACTGGCCTGTCCTTCTTTTCCGCGAGCACGGGGACGAGGTCATCGAAACGACCACCCAAAATCTGAGTAGCTGTGGGTTCTACTGCTTGTTGGGCTCGTCGGTGGCGGCAGGCGAGTCGCTGTTCTGCAGGCTCCAGGTTCCCTTGCCCGAAGCGCCGCGCAGGAAGAGCTTCGGAGTTCTCGAGTGCCGCGTACGCGTCACGCGGACAGAACCTGCACTGGCGGAAGGTTTGTTGGGAATTGCCTGTCGGATTGAGGACTACCGGTTCGTTCCTCCCCGCGAACCGTTGGACGCCTGATAGTCTTGGTCCGCCGGCAGCCATTGAACGCAGCGCCGTGGCGATGGACAATGCCTTGCGGTAACCCTTTGCCAGGCTCGCCCGAACGCCCGTTGTCCCACTTTGCGCTAAACTACCATTCAAACGGGAAGCGCGTGGGCGTTTCATCCGAAATTTGAAAAGATAACCGCCATTTCTTGGTGTGCCCGCTTCGGGTCGGGCGCGCCACGGGGGAGTATTTCAATAAACCTATGCCGATGGTCCCGAAAGTGCACAATGCGAGGCTCAGACGATGAAGCCATGTTTTCGAGCGTCGTTCGCGACTACTTTGGTTGCGGCGATCTTTTTCTTACTGGTTAGCGGCATTTCTTTGCCGGCATTCGGACAGGAAACTGCCACCCCAACCGCCCCGCCAAAGGAGCTGGTCGAGTACATTCGGGAAGCCAAAAAAACGGGACAGAACGAATTTCAGATCCAGCAGAACGCCGTGAAATCGGGTTGGCCGGAAGGCGTTGTGAATGAAGCGATCGCTTACGTTCGGTCCACCGATAAGGACGCAACTGTGGGCGCATCGGCGAAACCCGCGGATCATGAGAAGGCGGGGTCTTCAAAGCCTACGGCTGCGCCGGCAAATCAAGGTGCTGAAAGTGGCGGAACAACGCCCCCGGGAAAGCCTGCAGGCTCCGCTGCCCCGGCGACGGCTGGTGTGGCGCCGCCCGCCAAGGGCGCATCGGCAGAACCGGCCGGAACTCATCCGGCTGTGACTCGCGGAGTTCCGGACGATTATAAGATCGGGGCTGGAGATGTTTTGGAGATTAACGTCTGGAAGGAGCCGGATGCCAGCGTCCACGGCGTGGTAGTGCGGCCGGATGGAAAGATCTCCATGCCGCTGATCAAGGAAGTCGACGTTGTGGGATTAACTCCGGTTCAGTTGGAAAAACTGATCACCGACGGCCTCACTAAGGTGATGAACTTGCCGCCAGACGTCACGATTGTTGTTACCGGAATCAACAGCAAGAAGATCTACGTCAATGGGAAAGTCAAGAAGGAAGGCCCAATCCCATATACCTATCGCATGACCGTGATGCAGGCCTTGAGCGAGGCGGGTGGGATCACGGACTATGCCAAGAAGAAAGCGATTTATGTGCTAAGAAACGACAACGGTAGAGAATTCCGGTTTCCGTTCGATTACAGCGCCGTCTTGAAGGGTCAAAAGATGGAGTTGAATATTCCGCTTGAACCGGGTGACGTAATCGTTGTGCCCTAAGAAGTTCTCGCGGCTTCAGTTGGTTGAATGCCCGACCACCGTTGTCTCTCCGCTTGTAAATCATCGATTCTTAGAACAGAAATGAAGATGTTCGGGAAGTATTTGCCGAAAAGTAGTTACGGTGACGGCGTAGTGTTTTTCAACAAGCCCGGCGGTAGCCTAATACCTGATGGCGCGCTCTCAAAACTCGTAGTACTGTTGCCTGTATCGAGTAAATCCACTCCTTTGTTGCAAGACCGATATCATCGGGTGATAGAGTGGAAGCAGGGCCGGTAGATGCCAACCATCAAGGGTATTCTTTCGCGTCCGTCTCAAACCGCCATCGGTGCGGAGCGCACAGACTCGACTGATAGTGGTCGAGTGAGTGACGGTAATAGCGGTTAGATCCATGTATACGGAATTTTACGGCCTGGCGAAAAAGCCATTCAACATGACGCCGGACCCCGCGTTTCTGTTCTTGACAGCGCAGCATCGCGAGGCCTTGGCCGGCTTGAGCTATGCCATTCTCGAACGCAAGGGCTTCCTGGTTTTGAGCGGAATGGCGGGATCGGGAAAAACGACGCTGCTCGCGTGGATACTCGAAAGACTCCCTTGCGACCGTGTGCAATCGAGCGTGGTTTTGAATCCCTTGCTGACGCGTGAGGAATTTCTGGAGTTGGCCATGCTCGATTTTGGTTTGACGGACATTCCGTCAAGCAAGGCTCAACGGCTCTGGATCCTGCAGAAGTTTTTATTGCAGGGTAAAAAGGAAGGGCGGGTGAGCGTTCTCATTATTGACGAGGCGCACAAGTTGAGCGTGGAACTTATGGAGGAAATACGCCTCCTGGGGAACCTCGAGTATGGGGATGAGAAGCTGATTCAAATCCTATTAATCGGCCAGAGTGAACTGGACGATCTGATGAACCGTCCGGAGCTCTTTCAACTCAAGCAGCGTGTGAGTGTCCGTTTGGCGATCGGACCGCTTTCGGTGGACAACGTCGAAAAATACATTCAGCACCGTTGGATGATCGCGGGCGGCGCGGCGCCTCCATTCGACCCGGAGGCCATTGCGAGTATCAGAAAGTGCTCCAAAGGAATTCCACGCCTGATCAATTCCCTTTGCGACAACGCGTTGACACTGGCATTTACGGACCAGACGAAAAGCGTGGGCGCTGCCCACGTGGAGATGGCGGCGAGAGATTTGCTATTGACGGAAAAGCCTCCTTCGCCCGCCGTTGCGGCGATGGCGGTTGCGGCGCCCTCCGTCGCGGCGCCCAGGCCACCGCTGGCGCCGCCGCCGAACGGAGTTGCCCGAACGGCGCAGCCTCACGTCATGAAGACAATAGAGCGCTATGCCCTGCCGCCACGGAAGAAGTCGGTGTTCCAAGTACTAGCCGGCAAGTTTGGATGGGGAAGCAACGGAAAAGATCCCGCGCGCTAGAGTAGGGACTTGTCTTCCCGATGGCCCTTCAGCATTTTGTCCTGCCTTTGCTTTGCCGCACCGAATTCTTTCGAGAAAATTGGCCCGAATAAACGCATTAGTACATAAGTTTATAATGGTCCTGGAACTTTTAGTTTGATAAGGCCTTATTTTTCTCCCGATTTTGGACAATCAAATGCCGGTAATACTCTCAAATTCATGTCGATTTATTGCATTCTTGCGTTTCATCCGTCCGATGACAACGGATTTGACGTCACCATCGGCGGCCCTGGGATACCTATCGGCGGCATTGATTATTGGTTCGACCGCAAAGACGAAGCCAACTCTTTCGTGGAGAATCTAAATGTTTTGTATGCCGATGCCAAGCAGCTCGCGCAGTGGCGTAAATCTCGCGTCCGAAAGCGAATTATTCGCGCTGCGTCCAACTCCCGCTCCTATGCGGCGGCAGGCTAAGCCGTTGTAATGCATTTTTATCGTAAAAAATTCTAATTTTTGCTGCTTTTTTCCTCCCAAAGGTTTACACTGCGACGTAACCCCCTGTAATGAACGCCGAATAACCTTAAACAAGGTATTCGAAATACTCGACGTCCAGATATCTTAAATCTTTCGGAGCGTGTTGATGCTAAAAGTCTGTAGCCCCAGGATTACAGTTGTCGTAGCCTTGCTTTTTTCTCCGTGTATTGCTCTTGCGCAAGCATCGCTCGCGTTATCTTCGAGTTCTGCTGCCGCCGGAGGCGCCTTTTCTCTCAACCTCTCGCTTTCATCTGCGAGCGCCTCGAGCGTTGCAGGTCTCCAATGGACCCTTAGTTATCCAGCGGGCCTAAACAACCTTGAGATCACCGCCGGCCAGTCGTTAACAGCGGCCGGGAAATCGTTGGTGTGTGCTATGGTCGCGGGCGGCTACGAGTGCGTCGCCACCGGTCCAAACCAAAACGTCATTGCAAACGGCCTGATAGCAACCGTCTCCGCGACCATTGCCGGATCGGCGGCGATCAATATAAGCGGCGCCGTCGCAGCGGCTTCCAACGGAACCGCTGTCCCGATAACGGCTACCGGCGGACAGATCAGTGCGGCGGTTGCCGCCACGATCAGTTCTCTCGCTTGCAATCCAGCTTCACTCGGCCCGGGGGCCTCGGCCACCTGCACTGTGACTCTCAGCGGTCCGGCAGGCGCGGGCGGCGCGAACGTCAGCCTCGGCGCAACCGGCGGTATCGCCACCGCGGTGAATTCACTGTTGATCGGCGCCGGATCGAGCGCCGGAACGTTTACGGTGAATGCCGGACAGTTCAAATCGAACCAGAGCGCTACCGTCACCGCCTCTCTCAATGGCACGACCACCAGCGCAACTATCGCCTTAGCCACCCTTCCTCTGATTTCCTCCCTGCAGTGCGCGGTGGCCGGGCTAACATCCAACGGGGCTACAACCTGCACGGTAACTTTATCTAGAGCCGCACCAGTGGGCGGAACCTCGGTCGCGATCTCCGCTTCGGTCAACAACGTTCTGACGATGCCGGCTTCCGCTGTCGTTCCCCAAAACGCCGCCTCGGCGAGCTTTTCGGTGAGTGTGGGCTCGATAACGTCCGACCAGAGCATAACCCTCATCGCGTCTTTCAACGGGTCCGTCGCCATAACTGCCATTTCGTTGACGGCGCCCGTCGCGCCATCTTCGATCACTTGCGCCCAAAGCGTCTTGGGCCCTGGCGGTTCGACCACCTGTACTGTGACTCTCAGCGGTCCGGCGGGCTCGGGCGGCGCGAACATCAGCCTCGGCGCAACGGGCGGTATCGCCACCGCGGTGAATTCACTGCTGATCGGCGCCGGATCGAGCGCCGGAACGTTTACGGTGAATGCCGGACAGTTCAAATCGAACCAGAGCGCTACCGTCACCGCCTCTCTCAATGGCACGACCACCAGCGCAACCATCGCCTTAGCCACTCTTCCTCTGATTTCCTCCCTGCATTGCGCGGTGGCCGGGCTAACATCCAACGGGGCTACGACCTGCACGGTAACTTTATCTAAAGCCGCACCAGTAGGCGGAACCTCGGTCGCGATCTCGGCTTCGGTCAACAACGTTCTGACGATGCCGGCTTCCGCTGTCGTTCCCCAAAACGCCGCCTCGGCGAGCTTTTCGGTGAGTGTGGGCTCGATAACGTCCGACCAGAGCATAACCCTCATCGCGTCTTTCAACGGGTCCGTTGCTATAACCGCCCTCTCGTTGACGGCGCCCGCCGCGCCATCTTCGATCACTTGCGCCCAAAGCGTCTTGGGCGCCGCCGGTTCGACCACCTGCACTGTAAGCCTGACGAAGGCCGTTCCGGCTGGGTCCACCGCTTCGATTGCGATTGCCAGCAGCAGAGGCGGATTGGCCGTCCCCTCGACCGTTGGAGTGCGCGCCGGACAGAGCCGCGTCCGGTTTGAAGTCGAGGCCGATGCCTCCGCGCCGCAAGGCACGGCTGTATTAGAGGCTCGTCTCGGGTCCGCGTCTGTTCAGCATTCGATGGCCCTACTGTCATCCAACGCTCCGGACTTGGTCGTGCCTGCCGAAGCCGCCGGCACGCCCCGCAGCCCTATCGCCTTTACCGTCGCTGGAACCGATGCCCAAGGGCTCGATGTACGCCTCGCCGCCGCCGGGTTGCCGCGCACTGCGGCTTTCGATCCCAAGAGTGGCGCGTTGCAATGGACGCCGGATGAGAGCGATTTGGGGGTGCACGAAGTGGAATTCACAGCCGCTAACGCCTTAGGCGCTTCCACGACCAAATCCGTGAAGATATATGTCGATTCCGGACTGCCCATCCTCGCAAGACTCGAGAATGGCGCAGGAAGTGGTGCGCCTGCCGGTTGCAGCCCGGGGTCTGTCGCGACCATTCGAGGACGATCGCTATTCTCAGGAACCACCGCCGCTTACGATCCGTCCGGTCACAGCGACAATCTCGGCGGAACGCGCATCCTGGTTAACGGCGTTCCCACAGCGGTGCTGTTCGCTTCGTCCACCCGGGTGGATCTGCTGTGCCCCATTGCCGCGGCTGGGACGCCGCTGGCCATTAGTGTGGAAACAACTGCCGGTAAGTCGAGGGAGTTACAGACTTCGATGCGGGAAAGTGTTCCCGGGCTCTTCACGACCAACGGCGAGGGAACCGGCCAGGCTTTAGCGACGCAGGATGGCTCGCTCGATCTTGCCGCGATTCCAAACGCCCGATTTGCGGCTAAGCTTGCCCTTCCCGACGACATGGTATCGTTTCGAGCGACGGGAATCGACTGCGACGCGCAAACCGCGGCCCGACTGAGCTTGATGCTAGGCACGTATCTGGTTCCGGTCGCAACAGCAACGCCCGCATCCGGCTACGCTGGGGTCTGCGAGATAACTGCTCGCGTACCCTCTGTAGCGGGCGATGCCATACCTGTCAAGCTGGTACTTTTACAGAATGACGGGCAACAAGTCGAAAGCAACGAAGGTATGATCGGGGTAACAGCGCGGCAGTAGCCGATGCCGCGCTCGTCTGAACGGCGCTGCTACCAACCCTTCTCGGTTTGTGGCAACTTAGGGTCTTGTTGCAGCGCCAACTGAAGTATCTTCTCACCCTGATCGCGCTTACCGGATTTCAGATATGACATCGCCAAGTGAAACTGGCGGCGCGGCGTCGGGTCCTTTTTCACGGCCGTTTCGAGATAGTTGACAGCGGTGCTGAAAATCGCCTTTCGGTAGTAAATCCAGCCGAGCGTATCTTGCACCGTCGCGCTCTCGGGAGCGAGCTCCGCCGCCTGCTGAGCATATTTCAAAGCTACATCCGGATCCGAAGCTGCGAGCGTGTAGGCGAGGTTGTTCAACGCGACCACGTTGGAGGCGTCTACCGCAACCGCGGCCTTATAACGCCGAATGGCCTCCTCCTGGTCGTCCGTTTCTCCCGCTAATGTTCCGAGCATGATCAATGCCTTGACATTCTTGGAATCGGCGGCCACTAGCGCAAGTAAGCGCTGGCGGGCTTCGTCGAAATGCTTCTCCTGGTAATCCAACCCTGCCAGGGATAATTCGGTTCCCGGAAACTTGGGATTGGCGGCGTGCGCCGCTTCGAAGGCTTTTCGCGCCGCGGCAGGGTTCTTGGCCGAGAGGTACCATTGTCCCAACAAGTTTTGCAGCGGCGCCGATTGCGGATGGGCATCGGCTACCGCCTTAATCCGCTCTTCCGCCTTCGCTGGCTGCTTCTGCGCAAGATAGGAATCCGCCAGCAACTGAAGCCCGCGTATGTCTTCCGGCTGGCTCTTGACCACTTCTTCGGCATCGGCTCTTGCCCCGGCCCAGTCGCCCTGCTGCATACGCAGAACGGCGTCCTGAATGACAAGTTCCGGAATGCGACGGACGCGCAAAGTCTGGTCCAGAATCGACCTTAATTCTTTGGTCTCACCAGCGCCCAATAACGCCCAGTTACGCTCCAAAACGACGGCCGCCATATTTTTTTGTTGCGGCGGCGTGTGATTCAGAAGATCGAGCGCCGCCTTGGCTTCATTCGACTGGGTGAAACTTCGAGCCAACGCCAGACGTGCCTGCACCATCGATGGATTGATCCGCAGCGCCTCGTTCAACTCCTGGCGCTCGCTGCCTTTCATTCCTTCGGCCTTGTAGACCGTTGCCATCGCGACATGGCCCTCGGCAAAGTCGGGTTTAAAGTGAAGAACCTGCTTGAGGTCCCTTTCGGCTTCTACGGCATTTCCGTTTCGCATCGAAAGGCCGGCCCTCTCGAACAGCGCGTCCGTATCTTCCGGGTTTTTCTTCAGGGCGGCGGCAACAAGATCTTGCGCGGCCTGGTTCTTTCCCAGCGCGATGTATGCGGCGAAAAGACGGCTCCGGGCGCCTCGGTCGGCCGGATCGCTTTTGACAAGCTGTTCAAACTCCCCGAGCGCGGCATCCCGCTTTCCTTCCCTATATAGAAACAGGGCGTGAACGGGCTTATATTGAGCGCCTGGAAGCGCCGCCGCCTGGCGGTATGTTTGTTCCGCCTCATCCATCCGTTTGCCGGCTATCTGAACGGCGGCAAGCCCCATTAACGCAGAGCCGTTTTTGGCGTCGAGTTGAATCGCCTTTCGCAACTCGGCTTCAGCCTTGGCGGGTTGGTTAGAAAGCATGTAGAGCTGACCCAGCGCTAGTTCCGCCGGCGAGGATTGGGGCGCGCTGGCGACAGCTTTTTGCAGAATTTGTTCCGCGGCAGCCCAATCCTTCTGACTTAATTTCAGGCGTGCCAATTCCACCGAGGTTTGGAGCCGGGTAGGAAACTTCTTCAGCGTGTCCTCGAGCCTATCGACGGCGTCGTCGGTTTTGCCGAGTTTCCATTCGGCCAGCGCCAATGCATCGTTCGCCTCGGAATTGTCCGGCGTAGCGGAAAGTATCGTTTCCAGGCGGTTGGCGGCCTGCTCCAACAAGTCTTTATTGCCGCTCGCGGTCATCAGTTCGGCCAATTTCAATTGGGCCTGCTGATGATTTGGATTCAATGCAATCGCGTGGCGTAGAGCTTGCACTCCGTTCGCCGGGCTTCCCGTCGCCAGATAGGTCAGACCCATCTGGTAATAGGGCTCGGCATCCTTCGGCATGGCATTGGCCGCATTCTTAAATTCGATAAGCGCCCGCGTGTAGTCTTTCTTGTCGCGCAGTCCCTTGCCCCGGCGGAGGGAGTTGGCCTCCTTGGCCTGGGGAGAAGTACTGCACCCGCTAGAGAAGCAATAAAGCCCAACCAGCGCTCCAGAGACAAGAAGAGGCCGAAACCGTGAAATGATCATTTGAAAACCCATTTTGGTTCTAGTTGCTGCGATATGATGCACGCCGTCTACCATCGGCGGTCATCGAATGGTTATAGTACCCTCAACCGGCGCAAGAGGCGTTTTTCGCAATTGGTTCGCCTCATTCGACACGGCGATTCCGTCCGAAACCCGCACTGCTACCGTATGTGGCGCAGCCTGCGATTTAACTTCATACTTAACGAGAAAGATTGTGCCGTTCGGAATGGCCTTCTTTCCACCAGAGAGGATGCAATTATAGGTTGAGCCCTCTGACCCCCCGCCTTGCGTCGGAGCGCATGCCAAAACCTTGCCCGCCGTTCCCGCGGCATCTCCCGCCGCCAAGTCTCTCGCTGCCGCGGTCACCCCGGCTCCGAATGCGATTTTCCACTGCAGAGCGACTGGTTCCTTACCGGCCGGGGTTGCGAAGGTGATCAGGAGCGAACCCGTCCCGCCTCGCGGCGCCATTGATGGCACGATTTGAAAACTCTGCGCAAGTAGGGGCGAACAAAAAGCGAGGATAATGACGAATCGCACAATCTAAGGATAGCGAAAAAACGTACAATCGATTACTATAGACGGGTCGGGCGTCAGTTCGCATCATCTTACCATATGCACCACTTACTCCGAGATGCCCGCACGAGGCTAGATGTCCGCTTATGGCTCGCGACAGCGGTTCTTTTCGCCTGCCCGTGTGGTTTCTCCGCTACGCTTTCTATTGCCAATCAAACTGCGAACCAGGGTCAAACTGCGGTCGCTCCAATCCTCTTCGCCGCGGCTGGAGACACAATAGCCGCGCTCCAGTTCGATTTGCAATGGGATCCGATGCTTGCCGTACAGGCTGCCCCAGGGATTACTGCCGGCCAAGGCTTCAAAGTCTTCTATCCTGCGACGCAGGCGCCCGGCGTTCTGAGATGTCTGATCATAGGCGCCAATCAGAACGTCCTAGCCGACGGCGCCGTGCTCCAGTTATTCATTACTGCCGGTAGCGGCGCATTTCCCGGGGCTGCGCAGGTAAGCCTGACCAATGTCGTCGCCTCTGACGCTTCCGGCGAGGCCGTGACCATTCAGCCGGCTGCCGCCACTGTCCAGATTCAGAGCGGCGGCATGCTGGCTTTTTCCGCCCAGAGCATTTTGAATGGAGCCAGCCTGCTTGCTGGGCCGGTCGCTCCCGGTGAAATCATTACGCTGCTGGATCTTGCTCCCGCATCGCCAACCGTTTTGTTCAACGGCGTTTCAGCGCCCGTACTCTATTCCGGAACCGGCCAAATCAATGCCATCGTCCCCTTCGGGCTGGATCTGAGCGGCCCGGTGGATGTCCAGATCGCCAGCCAGAATGGGACAGTTGCGGATCAATCGATTCCCGTCGCGCCGGTCGCGCCCGCCCTTTTCACCCAGACTGGGACCGGCGCCGGACCGGCCGCCGCCCTGAATCAGGACTCCACCGCGAACTCCTTCTCCAATCCTGCGACGGCCGAATCTATTCTGGTGGTATACGGTACCGGCTTTGGCGCCACGCAACCGCCATCGGTCGATGGCCAGATCGCCAGCGGCCAGGCGCCGCTCGTGTTACCGGTTTCCGCCATGATCGGCGGTGTAGCCGCGACGGTCGTCTACGCTGGCGCCGCTCCTGCCCAGATTGCTGGCTTGACGCAAATTAATATCCAGGTGCCCGATGGCCTACCATCGAATCCAAACACCCCCATCACTCTTACCGTCGGGAACGCAACAACTCAGTTCGGAGTGACAGTCTCCATTAATTGAGTCGATAATTTAGTAACAAAGGAAATATTTTTTCGTCGCTGCGATCGCTTCCGAGCCAAGGGTCAGCAAGCTGCTGCCCGGTTTCTCAACGACGCTATCTCGCTGCCCGCGTTACGGGCGGCTCGATCGCTTTAGTTATTGCCAGCGCCGCCCATGCGGTAGCCCAACTACTGATCCACTGGTCGTGCCCGTAAGGGAAACCGCCCTCAAAGTACGCCTGGACTCGAGGAGATCTGCTGGGCACAAACCAGCTCGAATCGGCACGCTGGGTCCTCAGCAGAAACTGAACGCCTTTGCGATACGCTTCGCTGGCGGTAGGCGTCCCGCCGGCTTCGGCGATCGCGTAAAGAGATTCACCGGTCGCATAAGCGTCTGTCGGGAGTCCCTCGCGCTGGCACCAACCCCCGTCGGGCTGCTGTTCCGCGAGAATCGCATCCGTGCGGCGTTTGGTCAAACGCGCATCGCTGCTTCCAGCCCAAGACAGGCCCAGCAACTGCATGCTCCGATCTTCCGCTGTCGCCGGCTTGGCGGTCTCCAGCCACCGCCGCGCTTTCGCGATGCGCGCGGTCATCTCCGCGCGCCTTCCTGGCGGCCCATAAACCTTGAGCGATCGAATGCACAAGGCGGTCCGGAAAATATCACCTTCCTCGGCCGGCGGGCGCGCCGCCGCTCCCACGTGCCATGATCCATTCGCGCCTTGCGTTGCCGCAATATTCGCCGCCATGGCATCGGTCAAGCGGTCCGGCGCGGCGGAGTTCGATGCCAGTCCCGCCAGCGGATAGGCAAGTTGCTCCTCGGCGCCGGCCGGATCCATTCTCTCTAACAGAAGCTCCGGAATGTATATCGCCTTGAGCATTTCGACGCGCTCGTGGGCGGCATTCTCGTCTACACGCAGGCCCTTCGAACGTGCCAACCCAACCGCCATATCTGTCATGCTTTGGGCGTGGCAGGAAACGCAGCCGCTGGTCGCGAAGAACTGTGTGCTCGCCTTCTCGATCAGCGTCACTGTATGCTGCGCCGATGTGGCGAGAGGTGGCAGTTCGGTGTTCGCGGGCTTGACGGCGGCCGGTTCACTCGCGCCGACCTTCAGCAACTCCAAGCCAGGATGCGCCGATGCCCGCTTCGCCCAGTCAGCCGCCATCTCGCCTGAATTGCTCTTGATCTGCGGATCGGAGCCATGATCGAGAAGCATACGGATCACCGTCCGATCCTGTCTATCGGTTGCGATCGCCAACATCAGCGGAGTCATGCCGCGAACGTCCCGCGCATTGACGTCCGCTCCGGCATCGAGCAGTGTCCGGATCAGATCGGGAGGCCCAAAAGGAGCTGCCATCAACAGTGCGGTCACCTTCCCGAATTCCGAGGGGCCGTTCTTCGAAGGCAGACCCATCACTGGAGCGCTCATCGCGTTGACGTTGGCGCCCTTCTTGAGCAGCAGTTCCACCGCTTGTAGGTTCCCGTTCCATCCTGCCGCCATCATTAGCGGAGTAATTCCCGGCAAATCGCCGGCATTGACATCCACGCCGGCGTCAATCAGCAACCGTATGGTTGCCGTGTCGTTTCCCATCGCCGCGGCCCGCAACGTTGTCGTCTTGAAAATATCCACCGCCTTGACGTCTGCCCCCTTTTCGATGAGCAGACGCTCGATCGCGGCGGATTGGTCGCTCAGTGCGGCGATAAGCAATGCAGTTCGCCCGCGCTTGGTGGCGAGATTCGGATTGGCGTCGTGCGCGAGCAACAGCCGCACCTTATCCAAATCCGTCGCGGACCAAATGAGCGCCGTCGAACCGAACTGGTTCTCCGCGTTTACATCGGCGCCATGCGCCAGCAGAAACTTCATTGCGTTCACCGAACCGGCGCTCGCTGCGTACATCAGTGGTGTTTCGCCGTGCCGGTCTCTGGCATTGATGTCACCGCCATTGCGCACCAACGCAGTCAAGCGCGCCATGTCGTTGTTGCGGATCGCGCCGTAGAAATTGTCGCTGATATCGGCGCCGGCCGCCGACGATATTCCATGGATCGCAACCCCCATCAGGGCCGCCAACCAAAGCTTCATCACCGCCTCCACGAAGAAAGCTTTAAAATAGCACCCGCGCGGCCAGTTGAAACTCTCTAGGAGTACCACTTCCCGTAGGACCCGTCGTGTTCACCAGCGTCGTAATCTGCCCGAAACTGGATGGCGCGGAGATGTTCGCGGCGGGGTTGCCGAACTGCGCGCGATTCAGGAGATTGAAACACTCCCCGCGCAGTTCCAATGACACCCGTTCCCGCAGAGCCACGCGCCGCGAAATCGCCGTATCCAACTGCCACAGCGCCGGACCCGTTATCAGATTCCGTCCGGCATTGCCCCAGGTTCCATTCGCGGGAACGCTAAATGCCACGATATTGATCCAATCGGTAGGAGTGCTGCCGCCCGGCGGCGTCAACGGGACTCCGTAGACGATGTTCGGGCGTTGATTTCCGGCGTTGCCGTCCGGCAGCGCGCTCGACGCCCGGGTTACGGTGACGTTCACCGGCAATCCCGTGCGGCCGGTCAGCACGCTGTTCAATTGCCATCCGCCCAGCAACGCTCGCGCTATGCCGGGCTGAGAGAGATATCGCTTTGACGCCCCAAACGGGAGTTCGTATACGGCGTATGCGCTGAGACTTTGGCGTGCATCTTGATCGCTCGATGCCCGCTCACATCGCCGGCAGTTCACGTTTTCCGGGAAATCGTCTTCCACGCCGCTGCCCAGGGAAGCGTCATTGATCGAGTGCGACCACATGTAGTTGAGCGAAAATAGCAGGCCGCTCTTGAAGCGCCGCTGGATTGCGGCTTGTAATCCGTCAAACTCGCTGTTGCTGTTATTACCGCGTATTTCAATCTGCCCGAAAGCGGGATAAGGTCTGACACTCGTGCCCGGAATGAGCGTGTTAATGTAGGCCCGGTTCATGATGTCCGTGCCCTTGCTTCCAATATAGGAGACGCTCGCCATCATCGAGTTGGATAGGCTCTGTTGCACCGAAGCGCTCCATTCGCTCACATAGGCATCCTTGCGGTTGCGGACCAAATCTTTGGGAGACAAGACTCCCGTGGCATTTACCAGAAAGGGTTCCACCGGGAAGCTTAAGTTCGGGAACTGGGCCCCGCGTGCCAGGTTGTAGCGAGGTTCATCGTTGGCTTCGGGAAAGTTCTGATCGTCCAGTTGCCCATCCTCGTGATACAAGCCGGCGCCCGCGCGAAGAACGGTTTTTCCATGTGTTCCAACGGGCGACCACGCAAGGCCCACGCGGGGATCGAAATCGTCATTCTTCGGAAAATAAAAGGGCGCGGTTGCAGGGCAGTAGCCTCCCGGCCCGCACGTCGCGAAATCGAATGGCAGGTCGCGGTTATCGGCTTCGTGAAACACGCTGAAATACTGATAACGCAAACCGAGATTCAGCGTGAGGTTCGGCTTCAACTTGATCTCGTCCTGCGCGAACGCGAACTCCTGGGTCTTTCGCAAGCGCTTCAGCGGCAGCGTAGCCAGCACCGCAGCCGAGTCGAGGAAATTATTTTGGAAATTGGAAAGGGAGGCGTAAGTCAGCGTCGTAGTGGCTGAGTTGCCTTCATTAATCTGAACCCGCTTCACCTCCACGCCCACCTTGATCGTGTGGCGGCCTCTCACCCAGTCCAGATTGTCGAGCCAGGAGAACGTTGTTCCGTCGGAGTCCGCAGTCGAATAGCCGTTTAAAGCGCTAAAACTGGGGATGGAAGTCGTGTAGGGTTGAGCCGTGAGGTTGAACGTCTGCGAGATCGCCTGGTTGAATCCGAATTTCGCTTCATTCAACAGGCCTGGTGAAAACACATGCAGGAACTCGGCGACTCCATTACGCGGCTTCGTGATGACTTCCTGTCTATCGGTCAACACGCCCAATGGCGAATAGCTGGTCGCCGAATCGTTGTTGAAGCGAAGGAAGGCGGTGCTGCTGTCACTGAAGCGGTGATCGATGCGGAGAATGGCCGCGTCTTCATTCTGAATCAGCCGCCCCGTGCCTGTGTATCCGGTCACGCCGGTTGACGTAGTGCTTCCGTTGCCCGCCGGGAAGGCGTTTATGATCGGCGCCAGGATGGGAGAAAGCGCCAGCGTTTGTGCCCGGAAGGCGGGGCTGGGAACAAAACCGATTTCCGTTTGTTCCTGCAACTGGCGGATGCCCTCGTAGTTGAAGAAGAAGAACGTTCTGTTCCGCCGTATGGGCCCTCCCACCGCGGCGCCGAACTGGTTCATGTGGAACGGATGGGGGCTGGTAGTGGTATCGAACGGAGAACGCGCGTCGAAGAAGCTGTTGCGCACGAATTCAAACAGCGATCCGTGAAAACGGTTGGTTCCCGAAGCCGATGCCACCACGATTTGGGCGCCCGAAGCGTCTCCGTACTCGGCAGGCGAGAGCGTGGAATTCACGCGAAATTCGGCGATCGCCTCGGTGGGTATTGCCAGGCGGATATTGGCTTTCTGGGACTGGTTGATGATTCCTGTGGCATCCACTCCATCGAGGAGCGTGTTGTAATCGTCGCGCCCCCGTCCGACAAAGCGGATGCTGCGCTGGTTGCTGCCTCCGGAATCGATGGCGCCGGGCGCGAACGCCGTCAGGCTGGCCCAATTCCGTCCGTTCAAGGGTAGATCCAGAATGGCCTTCTGTTCGATCTCCCCACTCAGCGCGGCGCTAGTCTGATCCAACTCCGAGACTGTAGCTGCGACAGTGACCGACTCATTCCGGTCCGAAGGACGTAAAGCGGGATTCAGTGTCCTCGTGGCGCCCACCGCCTGCTCTACGCTCTCATACGTAAGTTCCTGAAAACCTGCCTTGCGAATCGTGATGCGATAGAACCCGGCCGGCAAATCCGCAATCGTGTACGCGCCCTGCGAATCCGATGTGGTGGACCTAGTGAGGCCGGTGCTAATTTGAGTGACCGATAGGCTGGCGCCGGGAACGGCCCGTCCACTGGCATCTTCGACGGTGCCAGTAAGGGCGGTGCGATCGATCTGAGCCGCCAAGTTCGCAGGAATTACCGAGATCAGCAGCATTGCGATTAGGAAGCGAATGGCAGAAAGGTTCTTTTTGATGAGTGTTCGGGTCATGGGGGCTTCTTCCAAGTGGTTGCGTGTAGCATTCTGTGCGCCAAATGTCAGATAGGGCCCCACAGCTTCCTTTTTTCCTAATTTGAAGGACTTCATACAACAACGTGCAGCTCCGTATCTTAACTAATAGGTCGGCATTTTGCCACCAAGCGCCCGCATTTTGCCGCCGGTTCTTTTTCCGGTGCTACACTCACCCATATGGCGTACTGGCTCGGGCTGCTTTTATTAGTTGCTCAAGCCGGCCAGGACGATGGCGCCCGTCTCTACCAGGCCGGAAACTTCGCCGGCGCCGCTTCGGCCTATCAGGAAACACTAAAAGCCCATCCCGATTCCGCCGATGCCTGGGCCGGTCTGGGGCGAACTCTTCAACGCCTCGGGCACTCGCGCGATGCCGTCCTGTGCCTGCGTAAGGCCCTGCAGTTGAAGCCCGCGGATACTGCCATTGAGTCTACGCTCGCTCGCACCTACCTGGAAGTTGGCGATATCGGTGAAGCGATCGCCCTGCTTGAACCCCTCACCAGCAAAGACCCCGGCAACCTGGAGTTCCGCCGCCTATTGGGCGAGGTTATGTACCGCGGCGGCTACTATGCCCATGCGGCGCAACTACTTCAGGCCGGCGACGCCACCGGCGATCCGGAGGACCGCCGGCTTGCCGGGATGTATGCCGTTTCGCTCGCCAAGACCGGCCGTTCGACGGAAGCGGTAGCGGCATGCAAGAGGCTCCTCGATCCCCCCGCGTCCCCGCTCGATCTCGACGTCGTCCTAACCTACGTTGAGCTTCTGGACGATGCCGGCCGTCCGGCTGAGGCGTTGACTTACGCCGATCGCGCGGTGAAGGACCAGCCGTCCAATCCTGCAACGCACCTTTGGAAGGCGCGCCTGTTATGGCATTCGGGTCAAACCGCCGACGCCGCGCGCGAAGCGGAGCAAAGCATTTCCCTTGCGCCGACGCTACCGTTCGCCAGAAGTCTTCTGCTGCAGATTGACCGTAAGCTGGGCCGCGCCGAGGATGCGCAACGCCAAGCCGATTGGCTGCGCGAATACAACGACAGCATGTCTCGAGGACATGAATGAAGGCTCTCGCGGCGTTGCTGCTGCTCCCCCTTCCGCTAATTCCTCAAATCCGGTTTCAAGATGTCACTGAAAAATCCGGCATCCGGTTCAAGCTGACTAACGGCGCCGTCGGAGGCTTCCATCAGATCGAACTGATGCCCGGAGGAGTGGCCGCCCTCGATTTTAACCGTGACGGGTGCATGGACATATTCTTCACCAACGGCGCTGCGTCTCCCTCCATGGACAAGAGCAAGCCCGAATACCACAACCGGCTGTTCCAAAACAATTGCGACGGTACCTTCACCGACGTGACCGATCGCGCAGGGCTGGCTGGCTCCGGTTACTCCATGGCCGCGGCCGTTGCGGACTTCGATAACGATGGATACCCGGATATCTTCGTCGCCGGGGTCGACCGGAACATTCTCTACCGCAACCTCGGCAACGGCGTCTTCAAAGATGTCACACGCCAGTCCGGATTGGAAGGCATCGACGCAACGTACGGGAAGATGTGGAGCATCTCCGCCGGCTGGTTCGACGCCGATAACGACGGATGGCTCGATCTGTTTGTTTCCAACTACGTCGCCTGGGACGCCAAGAAGGAGACGGCCTGCGGGTCTGCCTCCAATCGATTCTATTGCCACCCCAGCAATTACGGCGGCCGTCCGAATCAGCTCTTCCGCAATAACCACGATGGGACGTTTACAGATATATCCCGCACTTCGGGAATCGCGAGCAGTATCGGGAAAGGCATGGGGGTGGCCTTTGGCGATTTCAACCGCGATGGCCTGATGGATGTCTTCGTAGCCAACGATTCCGTGCGCAATCTTCTGTTCCAGAACGAAGGCGGCGGAAAATTCCGCGAAGTGGGATTGGAGATGGGCGGCTCGTTCGGCGAAAGCGGCCAGGCGGTTGCCGGAATGGGAGTCGATTTCCGCGATTTCAACAACGACGGACTGCCCGACGTAGTCCTCACAGGCATGATCAACGATTCCTATCTCGTTTTCCGAAATTTGGGGAAACCTTTCTTCTTTGAGGACTACACCCAGAAATCCGGCTTGGCCGCCGCCACGCGGCAGCTCACCGGTTGGGGGTTGGGAATGTTCGATTTCGATAATGACGGCTGGAAAGATCTATTCTTCGCCAACTCCCACTTTCCGGCATTAGAACATCTGCTGGGTGGGCCTACCGCGCTTCCCTGCGCGGTGTTCCGGAATGTGGAAGGACGATTCGAGGATGCCTCCGGCCAGTCCGGCCCGGCGTTGCGCCACCCCGCATACTATCGGGGCGCCGCCTTCGCGGATTTTGATGGAGATGGCTTGGTCGATGTTGTGGTGACGGCTCTCAACGAACCGGCGCGGCTTTTGAAGAACGTGTCCGGCGGCGCTGGGCATTGGCTCGCGCTTCGTCTGATAGGCACAACGGCCAATCGCGATGGCATTGGCGCCGAAGTCAAGGTGACGCTCGCGAACGGGATGTCGCTTTACAACCACGCCACTACCAGCGTAGGCTATGCTTCGTCCAGCGAGCCGATTGTCCGCTTCGGTTTGGGTAAGCAGGCAAGCGCGCGCGAGGTTCGGATCACATGGCCCGGCGGCCAAGTCCAAATTATCAAAGACGCGCCTTCAGACCGCATCCTCGAAATCCGACAAGGACCCTCGACTCCCGGCCCCTGAGCACTCACTCACCACCCCACCTCGGTCTTTGGTAGATTCGGATCCTTCAGCAGAGCCTTGCCCAGCAACTCCTGCCCTTGTCCCTTATCGCCCGACTTGAGGTATGACATGGCGAGATGGAACTGGTGCGCTGGGGTGGGTTGCTTGGCGACTGCGAGTTGAAGATAATTGACCGCCCTGCCGAATTGCCCTTTCCGGTAATAGATCCATCCCAAGGTGTCCTGAATTCTGGGATCCTCGGGCGCCAGTTCCATCGCGTGCTCCGCCAGCTTGAGCGCCCCATCCGCATCGGAGGCAGCCATCAGATATGCGGCGGCATTCAGGGAGTGGACGTCCTCGGGATTCAAGTCCGCCGCCGCTCGGAAGTGTTGCAGGGCGGCGGCCCGATTTTGGGTCGAGTATTCGATTTGCGCCAGCAACAAGTGGCCGCTGACGTTCTGCGGGTGGCTGGCGAGCAAGCCCGCCAGCGTGACGCGGGCCGCATCCAGCTTATTGTCCGACATATCCAACGCGGCGAGCGCCGTATACGCCTGGCTGTAATTGGGATTGAGAGTTTGGGCCGCGGCAAACTGTTTGCGCGCCTCGCCAGGTTGTCCAAGCCGGCGTAAGCATTGTCCCGCAACCACTTGGGCCGAAGGCGATCGCGCGTTTTTGGCCGCGAACTTGCGCACAATCTCCACCGCCGCCGCTGTCTGTTTCCTCTCCAGGCAGGATTCCATCGCCAGATTGAGCGCTCCCTTATGGGCCGGATTCAAGGTGAGCGCCTCCTCTGCGTCCGAGAGCGCGCCGGCGTAGTCCTTCCTGTGCGATTTCAGAATCCCGCGCTGGACCAAGAGATCGGGCCTTGGCTCGAGCCGAAGGCCGTGTTCGACCCCCTCTTCGGCCTCGGGTTCGCGGTTCAGCGCGAGAAGAGCCCAGTTCCGGCCTTCGATGAAAGCGGCGGACGCTTTGAGGCCGTCGAGCGCGTCGTCCATTGTCTGTAAAGCTGCTTCTGGTTGCCCTTCCTCAATTAGATCTCGCGCCAGATCCACGCGTGGGCCAATCAAATTAGGCGCGAGGCGAATGACTTCGGTTAATTCGTGTTTGCGGCTGAGCTGCCGCCCAAGAATGAAATCGACCTGCGCCATCCCATAGTGCGCATCCGCCGATTCGCTATTGAAATGAAGCGCTTGCTCGATATCGCGCTCGGCGTCGAGGGCCCGGCCCAATCGGAGGTCGATGCGGCTCTTCATCAATAGAGCGTCGCTATCCTTCGGATCGCGCTTGAGCATCTCGTCCAGATGGCGGGCGGCCTCCGTCCCCCGGCCCGCGGTAATGTCGGCAGAAATCAGACGCAGCGCGGCCGCCCGGTCCTTGGGGCTCGCGGCGGCCAGTTTTTCAAATTCCGCGATAGCCTCGTCCCGCTTGCCTTGCTGAAGTAAGAAAGCCGCATGGGCGTAGGAAAGATTCGTCTTCGGAAGCGACGCCAGCGTGCGGTAGGTGCGTTCGGCCTCGTCAATTCGCCCCTGGGAAGTAAGCAGCGATCCCAGCGCTAGAAGCGCCGGCTCGCTGGTTGGATCTAGCAGCAGCGCGTTTTTCAGTTGCGCCTCTGCGTCCAGTTTCTTGTTCTCGAGGACATAGAGGCTGGCCAGCGCCAACGATGCATCGGCCGATTGCGGCGCGGCCGCCTGGGCCTTCTTCAAAGTTGCTTCGGCGCCCGCAAAATCCCGGTGGGCGAACTGCGTCGCCGCCAGCGTTGCTGCGGACTTTATATATCCCGGGAAACTGGCAAGAGACTGCTGCAGATGCTTGAGGGCATCCTCGGGCTTGTTAAGCTTCAGTTCCGCCACGGCGAGCGCATCCAACGCCTCCGGATCGTTCGCATCGCCAGCCAACACAAGATCGAGGCGGCTGATGGCATCCTGCAGCACTTCGGGCTGCTTCGTTCTGACTTCCAATTCCGACAAACGAAGCTGCGCGGCGGCCAGATGCGGATCGAGCTGAGTCGCTTTTCGCAGCGCCGGGACCGCATTGCCGGTATCGTTCAAGCCGAGGTAGGCCAAGCCGAGCTGATACCATGCTTGTGCGTCGTTGCTGTCTAGCTTAATGGCGTTATCGAGTTGGAGGGCGGCCCTTCCGTAGTCTTTCTGAGCCATATAGCCTCTGGCCTTCTCGACGAAAGCCGCCTCGCGAGCTTTTGGATCGCGGCTACATCCCGCCCAAAGGAGGGAAGCAAGCAGAAGCCTGGCGCAAGTGCGGTCGATAGACGTCGTCATGGAAAAGCTCCGGGCACGTCCTTGTGCAAATTGAATGCCGTTCCCGTCGCAAATCATGCTTCAGTAGACCACTTTAGGGTGAAACGTCCGAAGATTTTGGAAACCCCGGTTAACTGCTTTTGGGTGACTAGTAGCTTAATATTACAAATATAAGGGGTTACTAGAAGTAGTCCATTTGGCTAGCCAATTGCTCCGGTGGACACCCGATAGTTCCCTTTTTAGGTGAGGTCCTCAACGATGCGACTGATTTCTCTAACACTTTGCGCGGCGACATTCGTTGCGCTTTCCCTACCTGCTTCCGCGGACGTAGGTCTGGCTGACTGGTGCGTTGACGTAAACGGCGACACCACGACGGCGTGCAACGGCGCCGGTAGCGGCAGCGCCAGCATAGACTTGAGCAAGTTCGATACGACTCTGGAACCGGGCTCCAATACCCTTGGCTCGATTACCGTAACGCTCGGCGCCGGCGTCGAGGGCGCCGCTGTCTACATGGATTACGACGTCGACTATTCGACCTTGGGTTTTGATCAGGATTCCGGCGCCGCCGTGGGTACCCCTAGTGCGACTCAGAGCTGGGATTTAGATACCCCGCCGAATCCATTCAATGAATTGACGAGCCCGGGCGAGAACACTCCCCTTTCGGATACGAACACCGTCGGCACCTACGGTTCGTCTCTTAACGGCGCGCCCTGCTGCGACGTTTCGTGGGCGCTTCAGGAACTGGGCTATGTCGATCCGACGCTATTTTCAGGCATCGTCATCACATTCACTGTAAGCACCACCGCGCCGACCAGTGGTTTCTATCTGTCGCAGACGAATGGGGTCACCGGCGATACCATCTATCTAAGCGACAGCTATACCTTGACGCCGTTGGGCAGAAGCGGCTCGCCTACTCCAGAGCCGATGAGCATCGTCCTGTTCGGAACTTTGGTAGCGGGAGTATTGTTTTTGCGCAAACGCTCCAACGTCAACGTGACATAGGCTTATTTTTGTGATTGACTTTGGGAAGATCGTGTTTCAGAATGATTTGGTTTTGACCGGCGGGCGAGTCACATGCCCGCCGGTGTTAGAGCGATGTTGAGGCGGTTTTTTTCTTTCGGAACTTTATCGTAAGCAGGACGGAGGTAGGTAATGAAGATCAGATTTCTGGCTCCATTCACAACGTTCGCGGCAACTGCTGCCGCGGTCGCACTTTTCCCCAGCGGTTTGTTGGCACAACCGATCGCCAACGCCGTACCTTTCATAGCGTCCAACCCAACCTCACCACACACCAGCTGGAGCGGCAATCCGGTGACGCTGAAAGGCACCCTGACCAGTCCCGCCTTCGGGACGGACAGTTTCACCTATGATTGGAATCCCGGCGATGGCGGTGCGCACTGCACGGGCGCCGTTACCAATCAATATGACGTTGAATGCGCGCACACTTACACGGGCGCCGTTGGTACGGTATTCACGGCGGTCTTGACGATCACGGATACCACGACGAGTACGACAAGTCCGCCCGCCAACTGTCCGCCTTCCATATTGAATGGCGCCTGCTACTATACGTCGCTCAATGCGCCCCCGCCAAACCTGCCCGTCGAAGTGAACAACGCGATCGATAATGGCTTATGGTATATCCACAAAACCATGGTGCGCACTACGTCGGGCTACGGCGCTGCCATCGGTAATTGGTACAAGTGCGATGGTTCTAACGACGATGTCTGCGAGTCAGGCGATACTGGACCGAGCGCAATCTATTGCACTGCCTTTGAGGATAGCGGATTCCTTACGACGAACGTCCCCTCCAATCCATATTCTGCTGACGTACAGTTGTGTCTGAACGGTGTCTTCGACGTTTTGAGCACGATCGCTGTGGGAAACGTGACGACCCTGAGCTTTGGAACCTATAATGCGGATTCCAATGGAAACGGTATCGGCATCGGACACAACGGCGGCTACGTGAACTATCAGACTGGTATGGCGATGGACTCGGTAGCCGCGTCGGGTACGCCGGGGACCACCGTTCCACCCAACACGGCAGTGGGCAATAACCTTATAGGCGTCAGCGGTACCGGTCCGGGCGGAGCGTACACCTTTAAAGACGCAATGATCGACATGACGGACGATTATTCCTATTGCGTAAACCCAGGCTACAACGATGGCTTCGGCGACATATACCCTGATGGTGGCTGGCATTACACCTGCCAGGACACCATTGGAGATAATTCCGTCAGCCAATGGGCGGCGATCGGCATCATTCCGGCGCGCCGCAATTTCGGCACGGATCCTCTGAATCCCACGGTTCTCACCATCGATCAGAATTGGCTTTCGAGTTCCTTCACTCAACAAAGCGCCAACAACGGGTACTTTGGCTATACCAGCAGCTCTCCGCTGTGGGGCCCGTATGCGGTTACCCCGTCGGGACTTGTGCAACTGGCGATGAATGGGAAGGGTCGCGGTACGACAGTCAACGGCGTCGGTCTTTGGGATAGCGCGGAAACCTTCCTCCGCGACAACTTCGGGAATCCCCAATCCGATGGCGCCGGCAGTTCGCTCAAGGATTATTACTACGGGATGTTCTCTTTCACCAAGGCGATGATCCTGCATGACAATTCCGGGACGGGGCTTGGTAACACGCCTATCACGACGCTTCAGTCGATGGACGATCCCGGCAATTGCGCGGCCCCCGGCGTTCCCGTTACGTCTCCGGGTAGCGGAAGCGGTCCCTGTTACCCTGCGATCGACTGGTATGCGGCACAATCTTCAACCTTTGGTGGAACCGACGCCACGGATGGCGTGGCGCGCACCCTCGTGGGAAATCAGAGTGCCGACGGCTCGTGGTTTGGGCACAACTACACCGGCGCGCAGTATTACTTCGAGACTGCGGTTGCCCTCATCATGCTGAACAAGACCGTGTTCAACCCAGTTCCGGTCGCGTGCTTTACCGCCGATCCGAACCAGTTGGCTTCGGGAGGCTCCTCGACGCTCGACGGCCGTTGCTCGGTCGAACAGAACCCCGCCAATCACTTGGTGAGTTGGCAGTGGGACATCAGTGGCACGGGTGCTGGATATACCGTTGGCCCGGGTTCGCCCCAGTGCCTGACGACGAGTTGCTCGGAGATTAAGGCCACTTTCAATCTACCTGCTGGGAAGTCGCTTCCTTATGTCTTCCCGGTGAAGTTGTTGGTTACCGACAGCGGCGGTTTGACAGCGTCGGTGACAGGCAGCGTGATAATCTCCGCTCCACCGAACCCACCGGTCGCCAATGCGGGCGGTCCGTATAACTTCTGCCCGAATACCAACTCCGCCGGGGCTCTGATCTATGCGCCTTTCCTTCTGGACGGCTCACAATCATCGAATCCAGATCAGGGAATGACGGACAAGACGCCAAATGCCCCGCCCAGCACGATTGTCTCGTACCTCTGGGATTATTCGTGCTCTGGAACCTTTACATCGGCTTCGGGCGCGCAAGTCAACGCCACCGCGGCCTTTGACGTACCGGCCGACTTCGGGACGAGTTTCAACATTTGCCTGAAGGTTACCAATAACGATGAATGCGCTACTGCGGCTGGACAGACGTCCAATCCACCGCAATGCGCTTTCCCGACGGGGCCGGTAGGTACATTGAGTTCGATCCAGGCGGCGCAGGTTACGATTCACCAGCCAACGGACGAGAATTGCACTCACTGCGTCCAGACGCTGAGCGGCGCCTCCAAACCCTCGTCGCCGGGCGTTTCCGGATACATCGGCCTTTACTGGACCGATACGAATACCTCGGCCGGGTTCCCGATCGATCACTACAACATCTATCGAAGCACGTGCCCTGGAACTGGGCCTGTAGTCGCTCCCTGTACCGGGAACTTCACGCCCAACTCCGAGATCGCGGGTGCGAATTCGAGCCCGTTCATTCCGGCTGTTCAGGCGAAGGCTTACCCCGGCGGCACTCAGTTGTACTTCCAGGACAACAATGTAGTCGGCGGCACCACCTATTATTATCGGATCGAGCCTGCAACGAACCAGGACGTCCAAACTTGTCAAGGTAACGTGACGCTCGCGGTCACGATCGCGAAGGGCCGTTAAGAACCGGCGGGCTCCGGAACCTCCGGAGCCCGCATCCTAAATAAGGAACGAAGGAGCATAAAAGATGAAAAAGCTAGCGATTATGATGTTTACTCTTGCGGCTTCCCTCGCGGCGCAGGATCTTTCTGGGATCTGGAACGGCAAGGGCGGCAAGGAAGACTCGAAGTATGGGGTGGTCCCGGCAACGGCTCAGATGACCATTCTCCAGGCGGGAGCGACTTTTCACGGTACGTTGAAGATGAATGCAAACGGAAAGATCCTGCAGATCGCCAATGGAACTAGTTCAAGCGGCAAATTGACCTTCGTGATCGTCAACGGCAACCAGCAAATCACTGGGAACCTCGCGCTGAGCGGATCTCAATTGACCGGAAAGATGACGTCGAGTAATGGAAGCGTCTTCGACTTCGTATTCACCAAGCAATAGGTAACGCCGGGAAATTGTTTGTGAACGGCTAGCCCGGGCGTCCCTCGGTCTAGCCGTTTTGTTTCGTCCGGCATCTGCCGGCAGCGCCGGCGGTCTCTGCCGCCGGTTCTTTTTCCTTCCAGGAGTTCGTGCCGCGCGCTGCTCCCAAGTTAGCCACTCTATGTCGCGCGCCCTTTACAAGCACCCAACTGTGACTCCGCGTCGGGGTGGTGCTACACTCACCAGCGTGTGGCTATTTGTAGTACTGCTGCTCTTCTCATCGATCCTAGCCGGGCATCCCTGCGAAAAATGCCACTCCCAGGAAGTTCAGGGCTTCTCGCAGTCTGCCATGTCGAAATCGCTCCGGCGTCCATCAAAGGAGCCGGAGGGTAGTTTTCAGGCCGCCGGGAAGACTTTCACAACTGTCTCCAGCGACAAGGGTCTCCTGCAAAAGATGCAGCGAGGGGCCGACGTTGTCGAGTTCCCCGTATCCTGGGTAATTGGGTCGGGCAAGCATGGCAGCGGGTATCTAATCCGCATGGGGAGCGAGTTGTTTCAATCCCCGATCGGCTATTACCCCACTCGTCACGCCTTCGACTTGGCGCCCGGCTACGAACACATGGCGCAGCCGGATTTCACCCGGCCGGTCACCGAGGAGTGCCTGATCTGTCACGCCGGCAAACCGCTGCATGTCGCCGGAACCATCAACCGCTATGAGCAGCCGGTTTTTGCGGAGGAAGCGATTTCGTGCGAGCGCTGCCACGGACCGGCTGAACGCCATCTGAAGAACCCAACGCCGGGATCCATCTTGAACCCGGCCAAACTCCACCCGGTGGAGCGCGACAGTATCTGCGAACAGTGCCATCTGAGCGGCCTGATCCGTATTGCCAATCCTGGCAAGCACGTGGAGGACTATACCCCAGGACAGCGGTTGGAAGATGTTTTCACTACTTATGTTGCGTCGCAGGACACATCCGATGCGGATGACGCCTTCAAGTCGATTAGCCATTCCGAGCAGTTGGCTCTCAGCGCCTGTGCCCGAAATAGCGGTAGCAAGCTCTGGTGTGGAACCTGTCATGATCCGCATAATAATAAGGTCGCTGAGACGGCGGAATATTTTGCCGGCCGTTGCCTTTCTTGCCATCAGGGCCGGCTTGCATCTTCGCATCCGGCGGGTCCCGACTGCGTAAGCTGTCACATGGCGCGCCGCCAGGCTTCGGACTCGGCGCACTCCGTCTTCACAGACCATCGAATTCAAATTCGTCCCGGAAGCCACGCCCCCTCGCACAACACGGATTTGGTAGCTTGGCGTAAGCCGGGCGCCGGACTGGAACAGCGCAACTTGGCGTTGGCGTACCTGAACTTTGGACTGCAGAGCGAGTCGTCCGCGGAGGTAGCCAGGGGAGAGCGATTGTTGACTGAACTAAAGAATGCTTTTCCAGACGACCCGGCAGTGCTTGGCGGGTTGGGAATGGCTCTTCTATTTCGAAGACAGCCGCGAGAGGCAAGGGCGGATTTCGAGCGAGTCGCTGCCTTGGATCCCAAAGATGTCGCGAATGAAGAAAACCTTGGGAACGCCTGCCTCGCGGCGGCGGATTTCGACTGCGCGGCGAAGCATTTCGAACAAGCCCTGGATTTGAACCCCTTGCTCTTGGCGGTTGCAAACCGCTTGGCAACTCTGTACCGCCGCCAAGGCAATACGGCCAGGCTGTCCGCTCTTTCGCAGCGCAGGCTCGATGCGATGCGCCAGTAGATGCAATTGTTGAGTCGGGGCCAGGAGCGGAGAATCCTCCATCCGACCTCCAATTGCCAGTCGCCCGTCTCTTAGCTTTTGCGGCGCCGCCAAGCCAGGAAACCTGCGAGGCCCGCTAACGACGTTCCCCAAGTCTCCGGTTCCGGGGTCGCCGGACCCGATGTGAAGTTTTCAGTCAAATAGATCGAATCGCCAGTGTCGTTATTGGTCTGCTGCAGATAAAACCCGCTGGTAGGTTGTGTGGTGCTCACGGTGATAGTGACATCGCCCGGCCCACTGATGTTGTTCAAGCTAATAGCCCAGGCCACGTCGCAGCATGGAGTCGGAGGAGGGGATCCCGTGCCGACGTTGTTCGTGTCCATCAACGTATTGTTCGCAAAGTCATCGAAAATGACGCTGTTGTTCGGATCGTCCAGTTCGTAGGAATAATTGGTGGGTGGCGCGCCGGATACCGAACCGAAATCGTCGAAGGCGCCCAGTGTTGCGTCATTGATGTCGTAGTCCATATAAGCCGAGACAAATTGGGCCGGCCCCGCGCCGAGTGTAAAGGTCACACTACCCAGCGAATTATCGTCCGGCTCGAGCGTGGTATCGAAAGCGCTGCCCACGGGTAGCGATCCGGCTCCGTTGCAAAATGTGTTAGTGTCGCCGCTTATGTTAAAACACCAGTCGGCCAAACCGATCATGGTACTAGAACGGGCCGTTGGCGTAAACGCAATGAATGGAATCAAAACCATGAAAAGAGAAGAGAGCTTCGACATGCAACCCCTTAAGTGATTAGATTCACGGCACTGCCGATCCTTCTCATTTTTCCCGGACGTACCATTACCTGCTGGAATTTACCTGAGCTTCCGCGTGAAAATCCTAGTATACCTAGTCCAATTGAAAACACAAGAGGTTCAATAGAAAAACATATTAGAAAGCTTAAGATTTGGGGAGCCCCAAAAAACGTGCTGCCAGATCCAAGAGAACCGTCGGCACTTATCCCGGCGACGACGGCACTCCAAGCGCCCTACTGCGCCAATCGGATTCTACCGATAAGTCAAGGGAAAGAGGGTCTGGACGGTGCCCACGATCCACCTCAACGCCTGACCATCTCTTGACGCCGTTGGCGAATAACCGGTACCCAAACCGATGTGCATCAAATGCTCTGACGAATTTTAATACCGGAAATGGAGTTCCTGCGATTGCACTAATTTTGGGCAACGCTGCAGGATGTTCTACGTTTTTTACGAACCGCCGGAAGGTAGTTAATGAACAGACCGTCTCTAGCCATATTCACAGTACTTGCGGTAACCAGCGCCGCGCTTGCACTTTTCCCCGATAAAGTGTTGGCATTCTCGCCTCTTCCGATTGCCAGCACAGTGCCCTTCGTTGCATCCAACCCAACCTCTCCGCACACCAGTTGGAGCGGAAATCCCGTGACGCTGAAAGGAACTCTGACCAGCTCCGCTTTCGGGACGGACACTTTCACCTACGATTGGAATCCCGGTGATGGCGGCGCTCATTGCGCCGGTACGGTCACCAATCAATATGTCATCGAGTGCGCGCACACCTACACAGGCGCCGTTGGCACGGTTTTTACGGCGGTGCTCACGATTACCGACGCCACTACGGGAGGCGTCAGCCCATCCGCCAATTGTTCCCCGTCTATCACGCAGGGCGCGTGCTACTATACTTCGCTTAATTCGCCGCCTCCCAACTTGGCCCTCGAAGTGAGCAACGCCATCGACAACGGTCTTTGGTATTTGCACAAGAACATAGTGCGCACGACGTCGAGCTACGGCGCGGCTATCGGCAACTGGTGCAGAAACGATGGTTCGCACGCCGATGTCTGCTCCGCGGGAGATACCGGTCCGAGCGGGATCAATTGCACGGCGTTTGAGGTCAGCGGATTCCTGACGACCAACAGCCCGGCGAACCCGTATTCAGCCGACGTGCAGTTGTGTCTGAACGGCGTCTTCGATACTTTGACCACGATTGGCGTGGGGAACGTGACAACCGCGGACTTTGGCGCTTTTAACGCGGATTCCAACGGAAACGGGATCGGCATCGAGCACAACGGCGGCAACCCTAATTATCAAACCGGCATGGCGATGGACACGGTTGCCGCGGCGGGGACTCCGACGGCGGTCGTTCCCTCCAACACTTCCGTCGGAAGCGCCCTCACAGGCATCCATGGGAGCGGTGCAAACGGAGCCTATACCTACCAGGACGCGGTCATCGATATGCTGGATGACTATTCCTACTGTGTGAATCCAGGCGACATTTTTGACGCCGATGGTGGTTGGCATTACACGTGTCAGCAGATCACAGGCGACAATTCCGTCAGCCAATGGGCGGCGATCGGTATCATTCCGGCGCGGCGCAATTTCGGTTCGGATCCTCTGAATCCCGCCGTTCTCGACCATCGATCAGAATTGGCTCGCCAATTCCTTCACTCAGGCAAGTACCAACAATGGATATTTCGGCTATACGAATAGTTCGCCAATTTGGGGCCCATATGCGGTAACGCCATCCGGACTCGTGCAGCTGGCGATGAATGGGAAGGGTCGTGGTACGACCGTCAACGGTATCAACCTCTGGGACAGCGCGGAAACCTTCATCCGCGACAACTTCGGGAATCCCCAGAGCGATGGCGCCGGCGCTTCGCTCAAGGATTACTACTACGGAATGTTCTCTTTCACCAAGTCCATGATCCTGCATGACAATTCAGGGACGGGCCTTGGTAATACCCCGATACAGTTGCTTCAATCGATGGACGATCCGGGCAACTGCGCAGCCCCCGGTGTTCCCGTGACGGCGCCAGGTAGCGGAGCGAGCCCCTGCTACCCGCCGATCGACTGGTATGGGGCGCAGACTTCGGCCATCGGCGGAACCGACCCCACCGATGGCGTGGCGCGCACGATCGTCGGAAACCAGAATTCCGATGGCTCGTGGTTCGGACAGAACTACGACAACTCGCAGAACTACTTCCAGACTGCGGTTGCCCTCATCATGCTCAACAAGACCGTATTCAACCCGGTTCCCGTCGCGTGCCTCACCGCGAATCCAGCGACGTGGCTTCCGGCGGCCCGGTGCTCTCGATGGCAACTGTTCCGTGGAACAAAATCCGGCTAATCATCTTGTAAGTTGGCAATGGGACATCAGCGGCACAGGAGCTGGATACAGCATCGGACCCAGCAACGCCAAGTGCCTGACGCCCAGTTGCTCGAAAATGAAAGCCAATTTCACCCCGCCCGTCGGGAGCGACCCTCCCTTATACCTTCCCTGTGAAGTTGCTGGTTACCGACAGCGGGATCTACTCGGACGTTATCCGGCAGCGTGACGATCGCCTTCCCGCCGAATCCGCCGAACGCCAATGCGGGCGGTCCGTATAACTTCTGCCCGAATACCACCTCCGGGCGGCGCTGTGATCTACAAACCGTTCCTTTTGGATGGCTCCAGATCGACTAATCCGGATCAGGGCCAGACCGATGGCACGCCAGGCGCGCCGCCCAGCACCATCTCAGTCTTACCTGTGGGATTACTCATGCTCGGGAGCTTTTACCTCGGCCTGGGCGCACAAGTCGATGCATCCACGGCTTTGGATGCCAGCCGATCTATGGTACAACTTTCAACGTTTGCCTGCAGGTCACGAATAACGATAATCTGGCGTTCCCAACCGCCGGTCTGTCCGCCGGTCTCTCCGAGCATGGCTTCGGCGCAGGTTTCGATTCACAATCCCACGGATGAGTCTTGCACGCACTGCGTTCAAATCTCGGCGGAAGCGCCAAGGCTCCGACGCCCGGCGTTGCCGGTAACATCCAGTTGTACTGGACGGATACGAATACTTCCACCGCGTTCCCCATCGATCACTACAATGTCTATCGCAGCGCGAGCGCGACTTTCATCCCGCTTTGCGGAGATCGCGGGTGCGAACTCGAGCCCGTTCGTTGCAGCCGTCCCAGCTGTAAGCTTCCGCCCGGTGGTGGAACCCTATACTTCCAGGATGTCAATGTCGTCGGCGGCACGACGTACTATTACCGCATCGCCCCGGCAACTGCTAACGACACCGAAACCTGCCAGGGTAATGTGACGCTTCCGGTCGCGTTAGGAAGGGGCCGCTAGCGAACGGGAACGGGCTCTAAAGGTTGCATCGGCGCCTGCTCCTGAATCAGAAACGAAAGAGGATAACGATGAAAAAAATAGCGATTGTGATGTTTACTCTTGCGGTTTCCCTATAGCGCAAGACCTACTCAGGGATCTGGAATGGAAAGGGCGGAAAGGAGGACATGAAGCTACGGAAAGGTTCCGGCAACCGCCCAGTTGACTGTCCTCCAGGCGGGAACATCGTTTCATGGCACCTTGAAGATCGCATACCGGCAAGGTCCTGCAGATCACGAATGGGGCCGTCTCAGGAGACGCAATTGACCTTTGTTATCAACAATGGCGCGACAACAAATAACCGCGAATCTCTGACCGACCGGCGCGCAATTGAGCGGGAAGATGACCGTCCAGCAGCGGAAGTATCTTCGACTTCGTCTTTACGAAACACCAATAGGCGCCGCGAGATTGCGGTGAATGGCTGCATTCGAGAGTCGTCCGATCCAGCCGTCTTGCTTCGCCTCCGCTTCATTCCGAAACGCGCCGCTCGAGCCGTTTGCGTGGATTTTCCGGTAGCCGCGGCGGTCTTTCGCCGCCGCTGCAAAGACAGCCCAAAAACGTTAAAATCTATGCCTAGGGTTTTTATGCGTATGCTTAAACAATTCGCCCTGTTTCTGCTTGCGGCAACCGCCGTGCAAGCCGCCGCGCTGGCAGCCGGTTCCCAACCGGTCTTCATCGTTCTCTACACGCGCTTCTACGATCATAGCCATCGATCCCCGAACAACGAGCGCGTCCAGCGCCTCATCCCGCTTCTCGAAAAGCTTCGCGCGAAATATCCCAAATTCGGGAATCTCGAGCTTGTTCGAATTCTCCGGCAGTATGAGCCAGGTTTTCCTGGAGTACAACTGCTGGGTTGCACGTAGTCGACAAGATTAAAGAGGCTTCGAAGCAGGGCTTGATTGATATCGGATACACCGGGGAAGACGAACCCTCATATCTTTATCGGCCGAAGCCGGATCTGCTGGGCGCCGACACGCCGGAGAAGCGCTGGATCGCGCAGGCCGAAGCAGCCGAGCGCTTCCTGACGGATTTCAAAGATCCTGTGACCGGCCGTCCGGTTTCCGGGCTCTCCGGCGGACTGAAGCACATGCAAGAAGTCTTTGGGCAAGCGTCGTTTGTCCGGGGTGTTTCGGAGCCGGTCGGAGGCGATTCCGCCGTCACCCATCAGGTTCGGAAGCTCAACCCGAATGCGATGATGCTGGGGGTCCCTCCATCGGATATCCGGCGCGGCATCGAGGGCTATGGGGCCTCGGCTGACGCATTTGCGCGCGCCATGAGTCCGTCGCCGGACACGTCGCCGGAAGTGTTTTGGGAGGACGACGCCCTCAGACTCTCCAATCTGAGCCTGACCGATAACAAGCCGCACTCCACCGATGATCCTATCGACAGCCTCAAGAAAGCTTTCGCGTCATTAGACCGGACTAAAGTTCGCGTCATCGCGCTGGAATTCGGCAGTTACAAGCGGTACTTGGCGAAGCGTCCCGACGGGTCCGTGATATGGGATCCCATGGAATGGCTGTACTATCATCCCGATAGCCCTCAGTTTCCCGGGACGATGAAGCCTCTCTTGGGTGAGCGAGATGTTGAGCTGGGCTATAAAAACGAGGAGGCGGTAATGAACTGGTTGTTGCAGGAGTATCTTCCGGCGAATCCCGGCAGCCGTTTCCTGTCTATCCGCGACTTAGTAAAGATAGCCGGTCCCGAGTTACCCTCCGAAGTAACTTGGGATCAGATCAGGACTCTCGCATCGGATTTCGAAGCCCGCTTCAAGCCGTATCCGACGCGGTTGGTGGATTATCTTCACGCCGGCGATCGGTACTTTTCCGACGCCGAGGCGTTTGCGCTGATGGCAGAGTCGCTTGCCGCCGCCGAGAAATCCGGTTCGCCTGCGCCGTCGATTAAGCCGCTGCCGGTTTACGGCCCAATCTCGGTGCCTAACGACATGGGTCCGGTCAAAGGCACGGTGACGGCGCGCGAGGTACTAGCAGGCCGCCGCGCGGATCGCTCCGGCGTTTCGAAATACGGAATGGAAGCTGATACCGGAGAACGCTATTCCTGCCTACGTTCAGGTGGGCTCCGTGAAGGTAAACGCCACGCAATTCTTCCGTCTCATGGCGTTGACCTGTCTCGATCCTTCGCCTGACAAAACCCTTCCCCTGAGTCCTATGGTCCTCCATTCCGATGCAATATTCCGGTATCCCAAAAACACGCCGATGCCCGATCAGGGGATGGGCTGGACGCTCAAGCCGGCGCAGTTTCACATCTCCACGGGGGATGCCGCTGGAGGCAATCATTGAGCCTTCTTGCGGACGACAGTCCCTGGCCGGTAGTCCGGGCCAGTAGTTGCTCGCGCCATTCGGAACAGCGACTCTTACCGGGCGGTGTTATCGCCTTATTACGCGAAAGTCGATAGCATGCGATGTAACCCTGGGCGGACGGCGCTGGCAAGTTGTGTAGCGCTGGCCTTGCTCCCGGTGTCGCCATTGCGTTCCTGGTCGGAAGAGGCTTTCAGTGACATCACCAAATCTTCCGGCGTGTTTTTCCACTCCGAAAACTCCGCCACCACGCAGAAATATCTTCCCGAAACGATGTGTGGCGGCGTAGCGGTATTCGATTACGATAACGACGGCCGCCTGGATATCTTCTTCACCAATGGCGCCCGCATCGACGATCCGATGCCGGCCGGCAAAGTCGCCGCCAAGGATAGCCCGCGTTATTGGAACCGCCTCTTCCATCAGAATGCCGATGGAACTTTCACCGACGTCACGGAGAAAGCCGGTCTAGCCGGAGTCGGATACAGCATGGGTGTCGCGGTAGGCGATTATGATAACGACGGCTTCGAGGACCTGTACGTCACCGGCCTCGACCGGGCAATTCTATATCACAACAACGGCGATGGCACGTTTACGGACGTAACCGCGAAGGTCCGGAACGGACGCCGCGGGTTGGTCAACGAGCGCTGGATTCTTCGACTACGATAATGACGGCAAGCTCGATCTGTTTGTCGATCGCTACATCGATTGGAGCTTCGAAGACAACCGCTGGTGCGGTACGCCGCCGAACCGGCACTACTGCCATCCTCTTCTCTACCGCGGGCGTGACCAGCGTGCTCTACCACAACAACGGCGATGGAACGTTTACCGACGTATCGCAAAAGTCCGGCATCGCGAAGCTCGCCGGCCGCGGGCTCGGGGTGGCATTCGCCGATTACGACAACGACGGCTGGACAGACATCTATGTCGCCAACGATTCGATGGAATCCTTCCTCTATCACAACAACGGTGACGGGACGTTTACCGAAAAAGGAATTGCCGCGGGAGTAGCCTACAGCGAAGATGGCAACGCCTTCGCCGGCATGGGCGTCGAATTCGCGGATTACAACAACGACGGTCTGCCCGATCTAGTGGTGACCGATCTTGCCAACCAGGAGTACATGCTCTTTCGCAATCTCGGAGACGGCACGTTTGCGAGCGATACCGACCAGTCTGGCCTTGCACGCGCCTCGCACGTCTATACCGGATGGGGCATCAAATGGATCGATGCCGACAACGACGGATGGAAGGATCTCTATGTGGCGCAGGGACACACGGACGACGAGATGTATGGGTCATCGCAGATTCTGACTTATCGGCAGAAGCCGCTGCTGCTCAAGAACAACAAAAGCCACCTGTCTCCTTGGCCGGGCGATCCCGGCCAGATATTTGCGTCCGCATGGGTGGGGCGGGGAACAGCTGCGGGCGATCTGGATAACGACGGCGCGATTGATTTGGTCACTTCGAATGTCGGCCAGAACGCCTACGTTCTGCATAACAATGCCGGTAAACGCAACCATTGGATCGGCATCGATCCGCGGGGCACGCGATCCAATCGCGACGGCATCGGCTGCCGGATCAAAATCGTCGGCGCCTCCGGGCTGACCCAGTATTACACCGTGAATACCGCGGGCAGCTACCTCTCGGCGAGCGACCGGCGCGTGCTCGCCGGGCTTGGCGCGGACGAAACCGTGAAGCTAATCGAAGCGCGCTGGCCCAGCGGCGTAGTCCAGAGAATCGAAAACGTAAAAGCCGGGCAATGGCTGAACCTCGTCGAGCCAACCGCCGTCGGCGGGTCCGGAGCGGCCAAGTGACGGTTTCCAGAAGAGCATTGCTTGCCGCGCTTTCGGCACGCCGCTCTTCGGCGCAGGGAATCGCCACCCGCGGCGTTACGCCGACGCCGCGCGGCAAGCCTTCGGGCATCCCGTTCCATGCGCGTTTCACCGATGTCGCCGCCACCGCCGGACTGACCCATCCGGTAATCTATGGCGACGCCGGTAACGCAAGCTACATCGTGGAAACCACCGGCTGCGGCGTCGCTTTTTTCGATTACGATAACGATGGCTGGCTCGATATTCTCGTGCTGAACGGCAGCCGGCTGACGGGCGCGCCCGACAGGGACCACCAACCGCCTCTACCGTAACAATCGCAACGGCACCTTCACCGACGTCACGAAGGAAGCCGGGCTGATCCGCTCCGGATGGGCTTCCGCCGTCACCATCGGCGATTACAACAACGACGGCAACGAAGACCTGTTCATCACCTATCGCGGCCAGAACGTGCTGTACCGCAACAACGGCGATGGCACGTTCACCGATGTCACGAAAGAGGCCGGGCTTCTTCACAAAGCGCGACCGCTGGAACTCAGGCTGCACCTGGATCGACTACGATCAGCGACGGCAATCTGGATCTGTTTGTCGGCGAACTATCTCGATTTCGACATAGCAGCATACGCCGAAGCCGGGCGACACGGGGACTGCATCTATCTCAGACGCTCCCCGTCATGTGCGGTCCGCGCGGCCTCACTCCAGCCGCGCCAGTACTTGTATCACAACAACGGCGACGGCACGTTCACGCGATGCCAGCGAGGCCTTCGGGCATCGCCGAAGGCACGCAGCAGTTTCGCCATGAGCGCCGTGGCCGCCGATTTCGATAACGACGGCTGGCCCGACATTTTCGTGGCCTGCGATTCCACCCCGAGCTTCTTCTTCCACAACAATCACGACGGCACGTTTCACGAAGAAGCGCTGGAACGCGGCATCGCTCTCAGCGACGACGGCCACGTGCAGGCCGGCATGGGCGTCGGGATCGGCGACTGCAATCTCGATGGCAACCTCGATCTCTTCAAAACGCATTTCCGCGACGACACGAACGACCTCTATCTCAACGATGGCAAGGGCAACTTCGACATCGCCACGACTGCGCGCCGGCCTCGGCGTCGAGACCCGATATGTGGCTGGGGCGCGGGCATCGTCGATCTGGATAACGACGGCTGGCCGGATATTTTCATGGTGACCGGCAGCCCCTATCCGGGCATCGAAAAGCATCTGCCCGCGCATGGCCGTATCGAACGCCGCGCGTGATTTTTCGCAATCTCGGCAACGGCAAGTTCGAAGAGTTGATCGACGGAGCGGGCCCGGCGTTTCGGCGGTTGCATTCCAGCCGCGGCTGCGCTTTCGGCGATTTCGATAACGATGGCGATATCGACGTCCTCATCATGAACATGAATGAGCCGCCGTCCCTGCTGCGCAACGATCTGCAGCAGTTTGACAACCCGCCGGCACTGGATCAAAGTGAAGCTGATCGGCACGAAGTCGAATCGCAGCGCCATCGGATCGCGGGTCATCGCCTCGTACGGCGGCAAACGGCAGGCGCAGGAAGTGACGGCGCAATCGAGCTACTACTCGGTGAACGATTTCCGCCTGCATTTCGGACTCGGTGCGGACGCCCAGGCGGACTTGTCGGTGCGTTGGACCAGTGGCCGAGTCGACGAATTCAACGGGCGTTGCCGCGGATCGTCTGATTGTCATTCGCGAAGGCGAAGGCATTGTGCGTGCCGACGCGCCGCCTTTTGGACGGACCTCCGGGAGATAGGGATCTTGAGCATCACGCGCCGCGGTTTCGGTTCTCTTGTCCTGGGAACCAGTTTGCTTCGAGGGCAGGGAATGGCGACGCGCAACCTGCCTCCGCGGCCTCGCGGCAAACCGTCCGGAATTCCTTTTGGCGCAACCTTCACCGATGTCGCTGCCCAAGCCGGCTTAAGACATCCCGTCATTTGCGGCGATTCCGATAAGCCGGCGGTCAATATCATCGAAACGGTAGGCTGCGGAGTCGCCTTCTTCGATTACGACAACGATGGCTGGCTCGATATTTTCATCCTGAGCGGCACGCGCCTCGAAGGCGCGCCGCCCGACACCACCAATCGCCTCTACAAGAACAATCGCGACGGAACCTTCACCGATGTCACCGAAAAGCGCCGGCCTGCGAGCGCATCGGCTGGGCGTCGGCGGTGACCGTGGGCGACTACAACAACGACGGCTTCGACGACCTGTTCATCACCTACTGGGGCCAGAACGTGCTGTACCGCAACAACGGCGACGGCACGTTTACCGATGTCACCGAAGCGGCCGGCCTGCTGCATCCGGAAGGCGCACGCTGGGGCTCCGGCTGCACCTTTGTCGACTACGACCGCGACGGCCATCTCGATCTGTTCGTCGGTCAACTATCTGGAGTTCGATCTCAGCCAAATCGCCGCAGCCGGGCGACGACGCCAATTGCAATTGGAAAGGCATTCCGGTGTTTTGCGGGCCGCGCGGCTTGCCAGCCGGTCGCGCCGATGCTTGTATCGCAACAACGGCGATGGCACGTTCACCGATGTTAGCGAGGCGTCCGGCATCGCGAAGCGCGTACAGGCAGCTACGCGCATGACCGCAGTCGCCGCCGATTTCGACAACGATGGCTGGCCCGATATCTATGTCGCGTGCGATTCCACGCCCAGCTTTCTGTTCCGCAACAACCATGACGGCACCTTCACGCGAGGACGGGCTGGAAGCGCGGCGTCGCGCTCAACGAAGACGGCATGGAGCAGGCCGGCATGGGCCTTGGCATCGGCGACTTCAATCTCGATGGCAATCTCGATATCTTCAAGACCCATTTCGCCGACGACACCAACGTTCTGTACCGCAACGACGGCAAGGGCATCTTCGACGATGTCACCTACGCAGCGCGGGTCTGGCCGTCGAGACGCGCTACATCGGCTGGGGCGCCGGCATCGTCGATCTCGATAACGACGGTCTGCCCGGATCTCTTCGTGGTCACGGGCGGCGTCTATCCCGAAGTTGCGAAAGAAGCTTGCCGCAATATCCGTGAAAACGCCGCGCGTCGTCTTTCGCAATCTCGGCAACGGCAAATTTGAAGAGTTGATCGACGAGGCCGGTCCCGGCATTCGCGGCGCTCGCATTGCAGCCGCGGATGCGCTTTCGGCGACTTCGATAACGATGGCGACATGGACATTGTGATCGTGAATCTGAATGAGCCTCCGTCGCTGCTGCGCAACGACCTGAAGCCGGTTCGGCGCAGCCAACTGGCTGAAAGTGAAACTGATCGGAACGAAATCGAACCGCAGCGCGATCGGCTCGCGCGTGACTGTGCAGCTACGGCGGCCGCATTCAGGCGCAGGAGGTGCTGGCCAATCCAGCTTCTACTCTTCCGGTGACCGGCGGCTGCATTTCGGTCTGGGCCCGGCTAAGACCGCCGATCGACCGTGCGATGGACGAATGGACTGGTGGAGAAAGTCTCGTCGGTGGAGGCGAACCGCATGGTTACGATTCACGAGGGTTCGGGAATCGTCAAGTCCGAAAAATGGAAATAGGCGGAAGCGGCCGGCGTTGTCGCTCAGTTCTTCTTGCCTTGACGCACGTTGTCCTCTTCTTCCAGCTTCTTGAAGATCGCAAGAGATCTGTCGGCTTGGGCTTTATTTCCCTCTTTTGTAAACTGACGTCCCAAGGCCAGCCATGCCTGGCGCAAGCGCGGCTGATCCACCACGGCCGCCTTGTATTCATTCATGGCTTCGGCCTCCTTGCCGCGCTTCTGAAAGATCTGGCCCATATGGTAATGCGCCCAGCCGGCGCGCGGATTATATTGCAAGGCTTCGCGGAACAATTTCTCCGCGTCGTCCAGCTTATCCGCCTTCAGCATCACAACGCCGAGATCGATTGGCGACCATTCCCAATGAGTCTTGTTGATGCGGTTGCGCTCCACTCCAGCTGCGTATGTCTTCGTCGCCTCGTCCGCTTGGCCGAGATTTTCCTGAGTCTGGCCGAGCGATTCATAAGCCCGGACATTGGTCGGATCCAGTTCAATGGCCTTCTTGAACTCCTTGGCGGCGTCTTCTGGATGTTTGGCGTTAGAGTCGATTCGTCCGAGCAGGAAAGGGTACTCCGCATTCTTCGGATTCGCCTTCATGAGCTTCAGGAATTCAACGCGCGCCTGCGGAGATCTGTCGCTGAACGATAGTGCAAGCGCCAACGTCTCGCGATCCGTGTCGGAGAGGGGTTTGATCTTGTCGGCGGCGGCAAGCGAGTCCGCGGCGTCTTTCGCGTGTTTTTCGAGGTACTCCAGCCGTCCCGACATCGCCAGCAGTTCGAACGAATTCGGATGCTCGGTCATGGCGTGATCGATCACCGCTCTTTCGGCAGCGTAGTCGTGCTTTGCGGCGGCCTTGTCCAGATCCACTCTCTCCGCATCGCTCAGCGGCGCTTCCGCCGCCCCGATATCGACCTGCTTTTGCGCGCTTAGGTAGCCGGGCCAACTCGCCAAGACCGCGGCGCACACCAAGGAGTGGAAAAGAAGCTTGTGAGTCACCATACCGCCAACCGTGTCGAAAACGCTGAGTTTGATTGTACTAAACACCAGTCCCGAAGTTCGCGCGATGGCGCTCTCGTGCGCTCTCGTCGCCTTTCATCTTGCATCCGTACGGCGCGCCTCCAGACTCTTTATCGGCGTTCATCGGCTGCCACATTATGTTTTCTTCTCGCCGGCCCGCCGTTTCGTGTTTAGAACTGGATTTTGGCCTCCGTGAAGGCCGTTCGGCGGTCTGCTAAGCTCGAACCGAAGGGCTCCGATGGTTCATGACGCGGCGTGACATGCTTTGGCTCCTGGCCTCCGGCGCGCGGGCGCAACAATCGACCGGAATGGCTTCGCGCGGCGTGGCGCCCCAACCGCGCGGCAAGCCTTCCGGCCTTCCTTTTCACGCCCGATTCACCGATATAGCCGCACAGGCGGGCTTGCGCGAGCCGGTAATTTACGGGCCGGACGGACGGACGGATTACATTCTCGAGTCGATGGGGTGTGGGGTCGCATTCTTCGATTACGACAACGACGGCTGGCTCGATGTGTTTGTTCTTTCGGGCACGCGCCGCGAGGGTCCGGTAGCGCGCGGCGACCAATCGGTTGTACAGGAACAATCGCGACGGGACCTTCACGGATGTGACGCAGCAAGGCCGGTCTGACGCGCCAGGACTGGGCCTGCGGGGTGACCATCGGCGATTACAACAACGACGGGTTCGATGACATCTTCATTTCCCAGTGGGGCCAGAATGTGCTTTACCGCAACAACGGGGATGGCACCTTCACGGATGTGACGCGGGAGGCCGGGCTGCTTCACGAAGGCAGGCGCTGGGGAACGGGCTGTACCTGGGTCGATTATAACCGCGATGGCTTGCTGGATCTGTTTGTCTCGCACTACCTGGTGTTCGATTTTCAGTCGGTCCCGGCCACCGGCCAGAATCCCAAGTGCAACTTCAGAGGCGTTCCGGTGTATTGCGGGCCGCTAGAGCCTGCAACCAGAGCGGTGCATGCTCTATCGCAACAACGGCGATGGCACGTTCACCGACGTGACCACGATCCGCGGGAATCGACCGCGCGGCGCCCACTTTCGGACTGACGGCGGTGGCGGCCGATTATCTCGGAACCGGCTGGCCGGACATCTATGTTGCGTCCGATTCCATGCCGAGCCTGCTGTTCCGCAACCAGCAGGATGGCTCGTTTGCCGAACAGGGCCTCCAGCTTGGTCTTGCGGTGAACGAAGACGGAGCCGAGCAGGCGGGAATGGGGTTGGGTCTGGGAGATTTCGATACCGATGGCGCGCTCGATCTGCTGAAGACGCACTTTAGCGAAGATACCGCGGTGCTCTATCGCAATGTCGGCCGTGGCGGTTTCGAAGACGTGACCATGCGCTCGGGTCTGGGAGTGGAAACCCGATATGTAGGTTGGGGCGCGGGCATTCAGGACTTCGACAACGACGGACTGCCGGACCTCTTCTGGGCTACCGGAAGCGTCTATCCCGAAGTGGAGAAGGTGCATCCCGACTATCCATACAAGACGCCGCGGGTCCTGTTCCGGAACCTGGGAAACGGCAAGTTCGAGGAACTGACTCTGGCGGCGGGACCCGCGATTGCCGAAGTCCATTCCAGCCGCGGAGTGGCGTTCGGGGATTTCGACAACGATGGCGACATGGACATCCTGATCATGAACGTCAACGAGCCGCCATCCCTGTTGCGGAACGATGTCAGCGGCAGGCGGGCACTGGCTGAAGGTCAAACTGGTGGGCACGAAATCGAATCGCAGCGCAATCGGCGCCACGGTGATCGCCACGTACGGAGGCCGTAGGCAGGCTCAGGCGGTCACCGCGCAGTCGAGCTATCTTGTCGGTCAATGACCGCCGGCTCCACTTCGGCCTGGGCGCGGCGCAGTCAGCCGATCTGGAAATCCGGTGGCCGAGTGGACTACGGGAGTCTGTAAAGGGGCTTCCGCGGACCGATTGATCACGATTCGCGAAGGCGAGGGCGTGATGAAGGTCGAGACGTTTGCTGCGTCGCGCCAGGACGGTAATGCTTGGCGCAAGGACCGAGCGGAGGACAATTCATGTCATGAGAGCTGTTCTTGGCAGCCTGCGATCGTCCTGCTGCTCGGAACGCGTGGAGCGATGGCCCAGCCCCCGGCTCGCCCCGACGGCCCGCATCACACGTCGGCAAAGCGGTTCGGCTGATGCAGGACCGGCATTACCGCGAAGCCGCGGCCGAGTTCGAGCAGGCGCTCGCCGTCGATCCCGATAACGATGCGGTGCGGATTCAATACGCCACGTGTCTGTTCGCCGCGGAGCGGAACGAGGATGCGCGCAAGCAATTCGAAATCGAGCGGCAGCGGCAAGGCGACCGGCCTGGTCTGAACTATTATCCTCGGCCGTCTTGATCTGCGGGCCAACGATTTCGCCTCGGCAATCAAGAGACTTGCGCCGCTGGAATCCGATCCCGCACTTGGCCAACGTTTCTCTTTATCATCGGCCTCGCTTACATGTCGGCCGGGCAGCAGGCGCAGGCGCATGGAGTGCCTGGAGCGGGCCGCCAAGAACCAATCCGCGCGACCCCGAAGTGCATTATCGCCTCGGGCGCGTCTATTCCATGGCCGGGCGCACGCGACGACGCCAATCGCGAATATAAGCTCTACCGGGACTGCACGGAAAGCCAGCGGGCTCGCGGAACAGGATGGCCGCGATTGCAAGGATGCGCTGCACGCGCAACCCATCGTGCAAGCCCGCATCTGTTTGCCAGCGCATTGCGGACTCCCAAGGACTCGCGCCGGCTGATTTTGCTGGGACGATCTGTATTCCGAAAATGGCGCGTTCTCCGATGCCATCGAGCCGTTGCAGCAGGCCGTAAGCTGGACCCCTAGTCTTCGATGCGTGGAAGACTCTCGGTCTCAGCCTTTCTCGGATGAGCGTTATCAGGAGGCGCTGCCGCCGCTGCGCAAAGCGGCCAGTCTGAACCCGCAGTTTTTCGACACGCTGACTCTGCTTGCCTCCACGCTGCATGCTCTGGGAGACGATGCTGCCGCGTTGCCGGTTCTGGAACAGGCTCACAATTTGAATCCTGGTGACGCGCAATGGGCTTCGGAGCTGGAGCAACTACGCGCGACATCTGAAGGGAAAGAAGTACTAACCCGGCGCAAGTGATAGTGTCCCAAGCGGTATAATTCTTTGTAAATTGGGCGCGTGAAATGCCCGATTCGGATTCGAACCCATGATCCTCACGTTCTTTGCCTGTTGTCTCTTTCTGCAAGCCCTCACGCCGGAAATCATCGAGCACGCACAGGCTGGGGCGGCCGCGCAGAAGGAAGCTAAGTGGGATGTAGCGATTCGGGAGTTCCGTAAAGTAACCGAGTTGCAACCCGATTCGGGTTCCGGCCACGCCAACCTGGGCGAATCTTACTTCCAAAATGGCGATTATGGCGCGGCGATCCCAGAACTACAGCGCGCGCTGCAGCTTAATCCGAATCTGATGGGAACCCATCAGACTTTGGGAGTTGCTTTGTTAATGCAAGGAAACCCCGAGGCGGCGTTGCCGCACCTGGAGAAGATGCGAACGCCTGAGTTGCTTGGCGTCGCCTATTTGGAAACGGGAAAACTCGGCAGCGCGATCGTGGCGCTTCAGGCCGCTTTAGAAAAGCAGCCGGACGATCCCGACATGCTCTATTACTTCGGACGCGCTACGGCGTTGGCTTCGAAACGGTGCCTCGATCAGCTTACGAAAATTAACCCCGAGTTGGCACGCAAGAGCGGTGCCCCGGATAGCGAAAGCCACTCGCCTCAAGATGTGGTCGAACTCCAAAAGGCGCTCGCGAAGAAACCGAACGATGCGGACCTGCTCGCCGCCTTCAGTCGTTCGGCGGCGTTGGCTTCGAAACAGGCGTTCGACCAGATCTTGCGATCGAAAGCAAACTCCGCGCGGGCGCATCAAGTCTTAGCTGAACGAGATGTCGAAAGGGGGGACTTTCAGGAAGCGGAGAAAGATTATGCCGAATCGCTTCGGATCACGCCTTATACCGCGAATGTGCACCTCGCGCTTGGGGACGTCTTGGTCGCCGAGCGGGACTGGTCGGCCGCGGCCGCCGAATATCGCATGGAATCGAAGCTTCGACCTTTCAACGCCGACGCTTTTTTCAGTCTTGGTTCCCTGCTCCTTCAACAGGGACAGGCGAGCAGCGCTATAGAGGAATTAGCCCGAGCCGATAGTCTCAGGCCGAATTCGCCGCAGATTCTTCAGGAATTGGGCAGAGCCGCATACGCCGCCAATGATCTTGCGCGCGCGGAAGCGTCATGGGTCAAACTACTCGATATCGAGAAGAACGGCGGTCTTGCCGCCGCGGCCCACTTGGAATTGGCAACGCTGTACCGGCGCGCCGGCAGACCGCAGCAGGCAGATCGCGAGACGGCGGCTTATGAGCAGTTAAAGAAGCAGGGAGGACATTGAAGTGGGTTCAAGAAGGATTCCATATTTCGTAACCGGAATAATCTCCGCTGCGGTTTTCGTCGCGATGCACGCTCGCGGCGCGGCCGCTAACCATCCTGAGGTTCGTTATCCTTCGGAAAACACTACGGCCCTGTTAGCCGCGCGCAAGCAACAGCAATTGAAGACTGTCGACCAATTCAAGGTGTACTATCAGTTCCAATTTGAAGATAAGCTTCCCCAGACGGGAATTACCTTCCTTAATCATGTTGTGGATGACGCTGCGTCTGATCACAAAGCGGCTCACTACGATCACGGCAACGGAATTGCCGTCGCGGACGTGGATGGCGATGGCCTGTATGACATCTATTTTGTAAGCCAGACGGGCGGTAACGAACTTTGGAAGAATCTGGGCGGCGGCAAGTTCAAGAACATCACGGCGGAAGCGGGAGTAGGCGTGCCGGGCCGCATCAGCGTGAGCGCTTCCTTTGCCGACATCGACAACGACGGTGACCCCGATCTATTCGTCACTACGGTACGCGGCGGCAATCTTCTTTTCGAGAACGACGGTCACGGCCATTTTCGCGACATCACCAAGGATGCCGGCGTCGGTCTCGTCGCCCATTCCTCCGGCGCTGTCTTTTTCGATTACAACCGCGACGGCCTGCTCGACCTTCTGGTGTGCAACGTCGGTAAGTACACGTCTGACGAGAAAGGCCGCCAAGGCGAATACAAGGCCCTGCCCGACGCTTTCTCGGGGCACATGTTTCCCGAGCGCTACGAATTCCCCACCCTTTATCGCAACCTCGGACACAACCACTTTAAGGATGTCACCGCCGAGGTCGGTTTGAAGCCGGTGGGCTGGGCGGGCGACGCGACCTTCACCGATCTGAACGGCGATGGCTGGCCGCAGCTTTACATTCTCAACATGATGGGCGCGAATCACTTCTTTGAGAACCATCAGGGTAAGTTCACGGAACAGACTAAGAAATATTTTCCGAAAACCTCATGGGGCGCCATGGGAGTCAAGTTTTTCGACTATGACAACGACGGCCGGTTAGATCTGTTTGTCACCGACATGCATTCGGACATGTGGTCGGATGCGGAGCCTGCCGACGAAAAGAAGAAAGCGCCCACTCCTCAGCCCGAAAGCTTCCTGATGGGGAAGACCGGCGATTTTGTTTTCGGCAATTCGCTCTATCACAACCTTGGAGCCGGCAAGTTCGAGGAGGTTTCGGACCGCATGGGCGCGGAGAACTACTGGCCTTGGGGACCGAGCATCGGCGATCTGAATGCCGACGGCTGGGACGATATCTTCATCGCCTCGAGCATGAACTTCCCCTACCGTTACGGCATCAATTCTCTTCTGCTGAACAATCGCGGACAAAAGTTTCTCGACTCCGAGTTTATTCTGGGCATCGAGCCGCGCAGGGGCGGCCAGACGCATACCCCCTGGTTCGATCTCGATTGCTCCAAGCTCCCGCCCAATGCCGAGAAGTTCTTAACAGATCCCTGCAAGGGACAAAAGGGCGTCATCACCATCATGGCGCCGTTAGGCAGCCGGTCGGCCGCGATCTTCGATCTCGATAACGACGGCGATCTCGATATCGTGACCAACGAATTCAACTCCGCCCCGCAGGTCTTCGTCAGCAATCTCGCGGAGCGCCATCCCATTCACTGGGTCAAAGTGAAGCTTACCGGAACAGCCTCCAATCGCGACGGATTGGGCGCGACCGTTCACGTCTTCGCTGGCGGCCTCGCGCTAACGAAATACAACGATGGCAAATCCGGTTACCTGTCGCAAAGCTCTCTTCCTCTCTACTTTGGCTTGGGGGACGCGCAAAAAATAGACCACATCGACATCGATTGGCCTGCGGGCGCCAAGCAGCGAATTACGCAGAATCTCCGCACGAACACGGTTCTGCAGTTCACGGAACCAAAATGAACCCAGCCGCGCCAGGAGCCTGTTACCGGCGAGACCTCGCGGCTGGAGACTAACCTATTGCGCCCAGGGATTATTTCGCAGCCACGCGATCTGCCCGTCTGAAAGACTGTTCGTCCCGTTCCGCATATTACCGCCGCTCATCAGGTTGTTGGCGTCTTGAATGTGCGCGGGGCATCCTGTTATCGCATGGCCTAGCTCATGCGCCAGCGTAGTAGGATATGTCGCAGCGCCGCCAATCGGCGGATTTAGCGTAACTGTGACTATGGGCCTGTTCGGAGCGAGCGTCTGATCGTTGGTCCGGTAAGCTCGCCCCTGCACATCGTTTTGCGCGGTTTCATAGTTGTCAAGATAAACCACGTCGCTTGTGTTCGCGCCTGCGTTCGACGCGTTCAGATATTGTACGAGTCTCTGTCCACCCATGCCGCCGTCTGCGAATTTGCCACGTTGATTCAGAGGCACAGGGTCCACCGCCGGCAGCAAAATCGACCCACCGCCGCCAGTCTGCGTCGCCACAGTCGCCACCCCGTTCACTCGTTGAAACGTGATGTGCGCTCGTTGGTAGCATGCAAGTTGATTCGCATTGGTAATATGCTGATCGATCACTTGGTCTATCGGTCCCAGGTTTGGGTTCGCTCCGATGGGAGCCAGGTAATAAACGTTCAGACGCACAGTCCTCTGCATCAGCGCTCCGTTCGCATTCAGCGTTGCCAAATCCGTATTTCGATTGGCTTGATGCGGCGCTCCGCAAATCAGATTCAGATCCGCGTTCGCCGACGTTAAAAGTGTTTGTGCGGCCGTTATGTACCGCTGATCCACATGGGCCAGTTGCGCCGCCGCGATATATGCGAGCGCCTCTTGTACCACTTGTGCCAGCGCGCCGACTTTTGCCCAGTCGTCCTGCCCTTGCACTTGCGCATAGGCCTGAACGAATTGATCGAGTCCCTTCAGATTTTGCGGTCCCGGGCCCGAATTTCCTCTAAACCGGGGATTGAAGCCGCCGGGCAAGGCGACATGGTCTACCCGCCGCGTGTTTTCCCACTGCGCCAAAGTCATCATATATTTTTGATTTGATATGTTTGAGGGTGAAACGCCTTTCAGTATATATGGAAGTAAACCGAGATCGCGAGTGTTTCGGCCTGGGTTGCGTACTGGGGTTCGTCCCCCGGTCATTCGGCATGTCAACGGCGTTACGGCACAGCTAACTCGGCGGGCCAGTAGCCCGATGGCCGCCCGACTTCGTCACTCGGTCCGCAGAGCCGTCATCGGCTCGATGCCTGCCGCCCGCCACGCGGGAATCATGGATGCCGACAGCGCCGTCAGGCTTAGCAACAACGCCGTGTATGCCAGCATGACAGGGTCCCATGGGGTCACGCCGAATAGTTCTGTGGCTATCAGGTTGCCTGCTCCAATCGCCGCCGGAAGGCCGATCGCGAGGCCGGCTCCTACCGGCCAGAAGGCCCCGCGCAGCACCATTGCCACAATCCGTAAGCGATCCGCGCCCAACGCCATCCGCACTCCGATCTCGCCGGTCCGCCGCTCCACCGTATGTGCCAGCACGCCATACAACCCAACGGCTGCCAGCACGAGCCCGAGCACGCCAAAGAGCGTTGTCAAAGAAGCGATGAGGTTTTCCTGCTGGAAATCCGCGCTCACCACCTTGCTATAGGGATCGACGCCATAGAGCACCAGGCTCGGATCCACGCTTGCCAACGCCTTGCGGACATGCTCCTCCATCCCCGACGGGCTGCCCGGCGCCCAAATCACGATGTTATACAGATAGTGCGACCAGACTTCGCCGCTCATCAGACCCGCGTCCTCGTAATGCACCGCCTGTGCTTCCGGCGCCCAAAACATGGGCTGCACGGCTTTCTTGTAGTCGTAGGTCATGTACCGTACGTCGTCACTTACTCCGACTATTTCAAAAGTCGCCGAGTACTTGATCATGTCCAGGCCGAAGTGCTGTCCGATTGGGTTCTGGTCTCTGAAAAACCTTCGCACGAAGGCATGGTTGACCACCGCTACCTTGCGCGTCGCGGCCGTGTCCTGCTCCGTGATGGGCCGGCCGAGCAGGATCTTCACGCCAAGCGTTTCGAAAAAGCCGGGCATCACGCGAGCCCAACTGGAGCCGGTTTCTTCTTTTGCGGGCGGCTCCGGCCTCCCCTCAACGCGTATGCCATCGTTCCAGCTATCGCCCGTCATTGGAGCGTAAAGCGCGGGCGCCACCATGCGGACGCCTGGAATCTGCCGCAAGCTGTCGTCAATCTGCCGGAACAGTGGCTCCATTTGCTCGGGTTTATAATTGCCGAGCTTGGGGTCGATCCACGCGATATACCGGTCCTTCGTTTCGAACCCGAATCTCTGGTGCTCCAGGTTCAGGAGGCTCCGGCCCAACAGGCCCGCCGCGGACACCAGCACAACCGACAACGCAATCTGTCCCATCACCAGCAGTCTCTGCGTCCATGACGATCTCCCCGCGCCAATCGAACGCCCGGCGCCGCGCAGAGCGTCCGCCGGGTCGGCGCGCGAAGTCACCCACGCCGGAGCGACGCCAAAGAGCACGCCGGTCAGCGCCGACACAACCAGCGTGAACGCCAGGACGGGCCAGGAGGGCTCCGCATGCACAGGCACATAGTTATTGGGCCCGCCGGTCTGGAAGGCCAGGTACACGATTAGCTTTGTCCCGGCATATGCGACTCCCACTCCGAGAATGCCGCCGATTCCCGCCAGCACCAGGGATTCCACCAGGACCTTTCGCATCAGCCGCGTCCGCGAAGCGCCCAGCGCCACACGGATAGAGGTTTGCGCGCGCTCTTTCAATCCTCTTGCGAGCATCAGGTTCGCAAGGTTCGCGCATGCCACCAGCAGCACACACGCGGAAGCGATCAGCAGCAGCCTGAGTCCATCTTCATATTGGTTCCGCATTACTGCTATACCCGCGCCGCCGGGCGTCACGTGCAAAGTTTGCTGCTGCCAGAGTTCCTTCTCGCCCGGCCCCATATCGGACACATGGCTCGCCAGCCAATCATGAAGTTCCACCTTCAACCTGGCTTCGAGCGGCTTCACATTCACTCCGGGCCGAACCCTTCCGATGATGTCCAGAAAGTTGCCGCTCGGCCTCTTCAGCCGCGCGGTGTCTCCGTCAATCAGCGGTTCGGTCGTCAGCGGCAGCCAGACATCCGGCATTCCCCATCCCGCGAGTTTTGCCCCATAAAACCCTGGCGGCGTCACGCCGATCACGGTGAATGCATGGCCGTTGATCAGGTAAGAGGCGCCAATCATGGAGGCGTCGGCGCCGTATTTCTCGTGCCAGATACGGAAGCTCAGTACCGCAACAGGCGGCGCGCCCTCCACGTCGTCCGAATCCGTCATGAGGCGGCCGATCCAAGGCTGCACTCCGAGGGTCCTGAAGAAATTGCCGGACACATACTCGCCGTTACGCGTATCGGCCTGCGCCGCCGATCCCATCCGCCTGACTCCCAGCGGCGCATTACCCGCCTGCAGCGCCGCCAGGTCGGCGAACTCGGGCGTGTTCGCGCGAAAATTCTTGTAGGCCTCCCACGAGAAAAGCGCAAAATCGCCGTCGCTGCCCTGCGTATATCCGCCCCAGTTGCAGCAGCGAACTTTATCTCCAATTCGCCACAACTCGTCGGGTTTGGCCACTGGCAGCGACTTCAGCATCACCTCGTTCACGAGCGTAAAGATTGCGGTTGTCGCGCCGATGCCTAGAGTGAGCGTGATCACGGCTGTCGCCGTGACCCCCGGCGTCTTCCACAGGCGCCGCAACGCCTCGCGCAAATCAGTTCGCACCCGGCCCTCCGATCCCCTCCGTGTAGCAGGAGAGCATTTGAGGGAGCCATTGCCAGCCTGAGCCACGGCGGCAAGCCGCAGCGCATATTCGTCGTAACGCCAAAAAGATGGAAAGCCTCACTCTTTCCTATACTGTTCGCCAACGAAAAGGTTACGTGATGACGTATCGGCAGGAGTATGAAATTGGGTTATCCCGAGGCCTGCCGTCGGCTTGACGAGGCAGCTGACGCGGTCCGCATCCTATCTATAGTAATGGCGGTGGTGATGTCGCTTGTGGCGGTCGTAGAGGTAACCGGCGCCCGCGCCGGCGACGGCCCCGATTCCAGCGCCTTCGGGGCCGCCCGCAAGTGCTCCAACCACAGCGCCTCCCGCCGCGCCGATTGCAACGCGTTTGACAGTTTTCATGTGGCGGTGGTGCCGGTAATAATGGGCACGCGTCTCGTACCGCGTGGCGGCTATAGCTGCGTTAGGCGCGGTGGTTCCCAGAAACATACCGACGGAAAGAATAGCGGTCATCAGGCGGTTTTTCATATTCATCAACTCCTAGTTGAGTTGGCAACTTGTTTGTCGCAATGGTATAGCCAGGGTGAGGAACCAGACGGTCTCTCGACGCCTTGCCGGGGTGCGAACTCAACGCGCGCCGTTGACAGGCTTGCTCTTGAGTTCGATGCGCACCTGCTCCAACGGACCTTGTTCAGTTGCAGGCGACCACTCGATCTCCACGCGGCGAGGTCCAGACATGATGATCACGACCGAGGGCTCCCGGCGTGGTCCGACGTAGGGCACGTTTGTCTTGCCGCGCAGATCACGTGAACAATGCGGACCTGGCCGTTCTCGAAACGCACGTTTCGTGAGGACTTCGAGAGATCGACCGGCTCTGCTGGCGGCAGTCGGACGTCGCGCACAGGCCGGTCGATGGGCTCCGTCCGCAGTTCGATGCGCGCATATTCGCTAGGAGCGCTGCCAAGGTATTCCACCGTGTGGGTCTCGGGCGCGCCGTGGGCGAAGCGGATGCTCCCCGCCAGCACCGGCTTGCGCACGATGTTGAGCCCCGCCACAGTGTCCCCGGTAACGTGGCTGAAGCGGATGGCGCCGCCGTCGGTGACATACACATAGACGTGGTTGGCGTGGGCGGGTGCTCGTGGACAGGCAGTCTATCGTGCGGGCTAAAGGTGACGCGTGTGGCGCGAGCCCATTCATTCTCGAAGACAAAATGGTAATTGCCTGGCGCGACGCGGTAGGGGTCCTGCGCCGCGTTGCGCCACCCCTCTTCCACCCACTTAGGTGGGTCGGGCTCATACTGAATTGGAATCCCTTTTGTCTGCCCCCAACGATGGATCCATGAGATCCCCTTTTCGCTTATGAACTGATCGGGCAAGCGATAGGCCGGATCACGGAGAGCCTGGTCGAGCGAGACGAAGGTGTACCCGCGCCGCCGGAACATGGCAATAAGGTCCGGCATCATATCGGCATTCATCTGGCTGGCATGGATCAACAGGATCTGCGGGATCTCGCGACCCAACACCTCCACCGAGCGCCTCTCGAAAAAGGCGACCACCGATTCCATGTACGGGATGTACTCGCGGCGCACGCGATCCTTGTAGCCGGGGCTCGTATACTGAGCCGCGAAAAGGTAGTCGTCCGTGTCGATCGTGACAGGCGCGACGCGATACCCGTGGCGTTCCAGGAACTGCTCGAGGCCGCGCTTCACCGCGGGCGTCGGACCGGTATGAAGGAACGGATGCCGGTAGAACTCAATCTTCCTGCCGCGCTGAGCCAGTGCGGCGCGCAGGACTGACTCGCCCTTAAGGATGTCGGCAGTGTACTCTTCGAGTGGCGTGTCGTTGAGGTTGAAGTGAGAGTAGGAGTGATTGCCAAGATCGGCGCCGGCATCCAGCCAGAGGTCGAGGATCTGACGCAGGTCCTGAGTAGCCAAGCCTCCGCGGCCTTCGTTGACAAAGCCGATAACCGGAATCTTCTGCTCGCGGAAGGGCCGGAGCAGGTGTTCCGTCATGGCGCGGATGGAAGCGAGGTCCGTAGGTCCGCGATCGCCGCCGCGCGGGAGGTCGTCAATAGTGATCGAAACCTGCCGGTCTGCAGCGACGAGAGCAGCGGCGCAGAACAATAGTCCGGAAAGAAGCCTCATCCTTAGAGTGAGACCACTATATCAACCCACCTGCGCGCCGAGTGAGGCTACGCAGCCACGAGCTGTGGCCGTGCAATACATGGGCTGCGACTCCGTTGTTTCAGACAGCCACTAACGCCCCTCAAATCAATACGTGGCGCTCTTCTTGCAGTTAATACCAGCGTGAGAACATTGCGACAAATAATCGCTACCGCGCTTCTCATCGCGGCCTCCGCAACCATGTCGCATTCTGGCGAAATAGAACCCCCATCCCGCTTGCGTGATTACAAGCACAGCCTCTACGGCAAACCCACAATCGGCGCAACCGCGGCAGCCGCTGGCATTAATCAGTTGCGCAACTCCCCGCGCGAGTGGGGCGGTGGATTGGAAGGATTCGCCAAGCGCTTTGGATCGGCCGTCGGTGAGCACGCGGTAAAAGCGACTATCGAACTCGGCGTTAGCGCGTGGCATCACGAAGACCTCCACTACCACCCCTCGCATCTGCACGGCACGCTGCCTCGCATGAAGTACGCTCTCGTGAGCACGTTTGTCGTACCCCGCACTAACAAACCAGGCAAGACCGTCGCGCTCGGACGCATCTCCGGCAGTATGGGAGCGGGCCTCATCTCGCGCGTCTGGCAGCCCGTGAGCACCGCTGGACTTGGCGCCGGAATCGCCAGCGGCGGCATCAGTCTCGGCGCTTCGGTTGGCCTGAATATGGCGCGCGAGTTCTGGCCACATAAGCACGCCCACGAACGAAAACTGAGTTCGCGCACTCCTTCCTAAATCACCGATTGTGCGCCGTCTGGCGAACATCCGCGACTGCCGGCGTGCGTCGTCGGAGGCCAATCCCGAGCGCCAGCGGGAATGGCGCAGAACGCCTGATAGTCGCGGCAATACGCTCGGGCAGCCTAAACAGCGCTATTCCGTAACGGGTTCGCGCTGAACTTACTTCAGTTTTCCGTCGGCGTCTTCTCGACGTGATCGACGATCAATACCTGAACCTGTCCTTTTTTTGCTGCCAGCTTCAGGCCCAGTTGCCCCTGAAGCGCAACGAACAGGCTTGGACCGTCAGGGTCGGCCGCACCGGGTAAAGTACCATCCGACGATGCCGGCGCCGCAGTCACGACCGCGCGAGTCGCCGAAGCGGACCAGTATATGGTGTAGTCATACTTATCCGGGAGTCCGGTCGCATCGGTTACCGGATTTCCAACCTGATAAGAGAAAGCCGAAGCCATCTCGGCCGTCGTTTCATTGTGCCCACGCATCACCGCCTTGCCCCTCATAACTGCCATCCATCTCTGATTTCCGGGTGGCGGGATGGGAAAGCCGTCGGGCCCTCGTTTAGGCGGGTCGTCGGAGCCTTTTGGCCGCGATGTTGAATCGTCGACTCTCTGACGGCTGGTCGGGCACGCCTGCCTTCAGCTTAGAACCGCCCTTCGCAACCACCAGGTCATACATATTCATTTGCCGTTCGACCCAATGGACCTTTAGGCCAAAACGCTCGGCCGGCAGGCTCCGCAACATGAGATCGAACTGCTCTTTCGTCGTATCCACGGGCATTTTGGCCTCAATGTTGAACATCACCATGTTGAGGTCGTCCGCCCCGGATAGCCGGTAAGGCGGGATGTCATAGGCCATCGTGATGAGATTGGGCAAACTGAAGTTCTCGGCGGTAAAGCGCCCAGGGTCTTTGCCGAAAGGAGACCCAGGGATTCCCGTGGCCCTTACCGTTCGCCCTCTGCCATCAGGCGGAGCCGACGGTTTGACTGAGGCAACCTCGAAGCTGAGGGTTGGCTTGCGTTTTGGCCGTAACTCACGCCTTGGACGATAACGAGCGCAGCAATCGCGGTGATGAAACGCATGTGGGTAGTATGACGCAACGCTGGAGACAAGGGATAGCTCCTGCAATGCGGACGCCGTCGAATGTCATAGCCGCGGCCGATTATGAAAAGATTGACATATGAAGCTCGTGAAGGTCGCGGTCGTGCAAGCTGGCGGTATTCTCTGCGATGCAGAAGCCGGAATTGCGAAAACAGAACGTTTGCTTGCCGAGACGGCTGGCGCTGACCTCGTGGTCTTCCCTGAAGCCTTTATCGGCGGATATCCAAAAGGGCACGACTTCGGCGCGCGTGTGGGATCCCGGACGCCAGAAGGCCGCAAGACCTTCCGCCGCTATTATGACGGCAGTATCGACGTCCCTGGCCCTGCAACTGACCGCTTGGGAGAGGCGGTGCGCGCCGCGGGCGCCTGGGTTGTGATCGGCGTAATCGAGCGCGACGGGGGCACCCTATATTGCACCGCGCTATTTCTGTCTCCCGACGGTCGCCTCGCCGGCAAGCACCGCAAGCTAATGCCGACGGCGATGGAGCGCTTAATCTGGGGCTTTGGAGACGGCTCGACGCTTCCGGTAATCGAAACCGATTTCGGCAAGATTGGAGCCGTAATCTGCTGGGAGAATTACATGCCGCTGCTGCGAACTGCGATGTATCGTAAAGGCATCCAATTCTATTGCGCTCCCACCGTCGATGACCGCGAGACGTGGCCCATCACGATGCGGCACATCGCGCTCGAAGGCCGTTGCTTTGTGCTTTCAGCCTGCCAATACAGTCGCACCGAAGGCGCTTCGGATTCGGACTGCATTCGCGGAGGAAGTGTCATCGTGAGTCCCATGGGCAAGCTGCTGGCGGGGCCTTGTTACGAAGGCGAGTGCATTCTTCGCGCGGAACTGGACCCCGGTGAAATCACGGAAGGGAAGTTCGACCTGGATGTGGTCGGCCACTATGCCCGGCCGGACGTATTTCGCCTCGAAGTGAATGAGCGCAGTCTTTCCTCGTCTACCCAGCGGTGATAGCCTAAAAGAAGGAGGTGCACCATGAGCGAAGGCGCCCCGACTCCACAAATCAACGTTTCCAAGATACCCGGCGGCACAGGCATCGCAGGGGCCTTGTTCGCCGTCGGCAGTATGCTGATCTTTCTCTTCGGTGTTCCGAGGATACGTTATTTCTTTATTGCATCGATCGTTTTAGGTTGCGGAATTGCGCTGATCCTGCGTTTCGTCCGCCGTGAGACTCCCGGTAAGCCATGGATTCTTTCGGCCACTCAAAGCGCCCCTCGCGCTCCTTCGCCGGTGCAAGCTGCACGGTCGAATGAACGGCCCGAAGACGCTCGTCGCAACCTTCAGGCATTAGCCCACACGTAGTGGTGATTCTCCTGTCCCAATTGACGTAGCGGGAGCCTTCTGGGCGCCCGTACCGGATCAACGAGTGACCGCTTCTGGTAGACTCACCGGAGGAGGCTAACGAGATGCGTGCACTTCTTCTTACGTTGTTGGCGTGCCTGGTGGGATTCGGCGCCGCGGACGATTGGGCGAAGGTGAAGGCTCTCAAGACGGGCGCCGAACTTCGCGTATTCAAGAAAGGCTCAACGCAGCCGATCTTAGCGCAGATGGGCGACCTCACGGACGATAACTTGATCGTCCTAGTCAAGAAAACGGAGACCGCGATTCCAAAGGATCAGATCGACCGTATCGAAGCGCGGCCGGCCGCCGGGAGCCGCGTGACGAAAGAGACGACGACGAAGGACAGTATTGGACCCGATGGGTCACCGACATCTTCGATGTCCGCGGGCTACAGCGTAGGCGGCAAGCAGGATTTCGAGACGGTATATCGGCGTTCCTCTGTGATGCCGAAGAAGTAGGAACTGCGCGGGCGTCAGAACACTCCGGTTTTTTATCCGCGTTTATCGGCGTTCATCGGCGGCCACATTATGTTTTCTTCTCTGCCAGCGCGAGCGGCTCCCGGCCCATCTGTCCGGCTGCGCTTCGCTGAAGGACTGGGCCGCGGCCATTTTTCGAGTCGCCGACGAAATCGATGAGGAAGCGAAGACATTGAAGCTGTCGGTGCAGTGCGAGCGTGGCCATCAGAAGCTCGGGTGCTCCGGACGCTGGCCCGAACTGGAAATGGCGCACGATGCGAACGAACGTGCCGCAAACGCCGTCCGCTAGACTACCGGCCCAGTTCCCTCATTAGCCAAGAACGCCTCCGCTGACAAGGTGGAGTTCGGAATTCCGAAACCTCTTTTTGATGCGCCGCCACCGCTCGATCCATATTTCGACGTGACTCCCGATGGCCGAAAGTTCCTTCTGATTGTTCCGAACACGGATGCTACTACCGCGGCGTCATTCACCGTGGTCCTCAACTGGCCTGCAGGCATCAAGAAGTAATCGCCCGCACATGTATCTGTTGTCGCGGTTTCCTCCGGGTCTTGGGACCCTCGGATTTCAGTTCTCCGATGGCCTCTCGACGCGATCTATCACCAGCACTTCAACCGGCCTCTTGGCCGATGTGAGCCGCAGGCCGAGTTGTTCCTGCACGGCGGTGAAGATTGAGACGCCCGACAGATTGGCGGAAGGCGCCGACATTCCCGGATCAGCGGGAGCCGGCTGCCCGAGGCCGTTGCCGAGGAACTGGCTGGGAACGAATTCCAGATGGAAGTCGAACTTTTCCGTGAAGCCGGTCTTATCGATGACGATGCCGCGAAGATCATCCGAGATGACTTGGATGAGTTTCGGCATCGAAATCCCAACAGCCTCGATACGATCTTTGCGCGCAGGAGGAAAGCCCATTGCCTGCCTCCTCATGCCTCCACAGACATTGAGGGGAGGAGGAGGGCGCGTCGGATCGGGCGGTGGCGGTGGCCTATCCGGATTCCACGTGACGCAACTTCCCTCTTTCGCCGCAGCTGAACTTCAGGCCGCCTTTGGCCACAGCCAGCTCATAGACGGGGAGTTTTCTTATTTCGCGGTGGAGTGCAAGCCGGAACCGGTCCGCCAGCAGCGATCGAAGCATGGGGCGCATCTGCTGAACAGTGGCGCCATCAGCTTTTGCGATGACCTCATAGAGATCGGAGCGTACCCAGGAAGGGCCTCCCAGCACCTCAGAGTCCGTGACATTGTACGCAAGTTCAATCAGTTGGTGGAGGGAAACGAAAGGCATTTCGAATCGGCCAGCCTTGGACAGGGAGGCACGCCCGCTACCCAGTGCGAAGTTTCGATCAATGGGATCCATCGGGCGGCCAGACCCTCCGGCGAGGGGCTTAATGGACGCAACATCGAACTTCGGAGCGGGCGAAGCTGGAGATGGGACCGCAACCTGCGACGATTGAGCCCGCATCGCAGGGGCATGAACCATTCCAACGATGACGGGCGTTGCTAGGGCCGCCATTGCTGCGAAGCTCAGAGCTACTTTCTTCGCGAAAGTCAGCCTCAGCGCCACATGCTCGCTCACGATCGCCTCGATTCGTCTCTTCAGATCGCCGCCCGTTACCCCGGCCACGCATGCCAGCGGCGATGCCAGATACAGTTCGCAGATCTTGAGGATGCCTTCTGCGTATACGCGCGGATCGCCACCGGTCCTGAGCACCTCTTCATCGCAAGCCCGCTCGCGTTCTTCTACCAGGCGCGCTCCCACCCACCACACCAGCGGATGAAACCAGAACGCTGCCTCGACCGCCATGTGGATCGCGGCGGCGAGATTGTCGCGGCGTCGGAGATGACAGATCTCGTGCGCTACGATCGCTTCCATCTCCCGCGGCGTCAAGTGCTCCGCAATTCCGTGAGGCAGCAGCAGGACCGGCCGGAGAATGCCAAACACTCCCGGTTCTCCGAATTCCTTTGAACTCATCACTGGTATTCCAATTGGTAGGTTCAGGGGCGAAGCTTGATGCACTGACATACGCGTTCGCCGCCAGTGAACAGTCCAGCGGCGCACCAATATTACGAAGCCCAGGGCCCAGACGAAAAGAAAAGCCCTCCCGACCGCATCCGTGTAAGACGGCTGCAGTCTAGGCATCTGCGGAGTTGCTGTTGCGAAGGGCTCGCCGGCCCGCTCAAAGACAGATGATAGAGCGGCCGCAGGCACGATTGCCGATGGTGGGGTGGTTACACCAGTGTGGCGGCCCAACAGACCACCAGCAGCCACGAAAACTGAAAGCGGAATAAGGAATTTTACCGATGCTATGAGCCAAAGCCAGTACCGCACCTGCGCCCGATTCTTTCGCAAGAACAACGTCAGCAGACCGGCAACACCCGCGAACAATGTGGATTGCCATAAGTGATTCGCAAAAGGTACCAACTCGCTTGGGATCATTGGCTCTTGTCCTTCCTGGTGACGTTCCTAAGAGCTTTGCGAGCTTCACGCACTTCCTCGGGAGTGAGCTTTCCAGAATCGATCAGATGCGCAACGATAGGCAGGGATTTGCCGCCGAACAGCGCTACCAACTCGTCGATCATCCGATGCTGAGCGGAACTGCGGGAGACCAATGCCTCGAACACATGCGCGTTGCTGATCTTCTCGGTGCGGCGGACGGCCTTTTTAAATTCGAGGCGATATACGACGGTCTGCACCGTGGTATAGGCCGGTCTTTCCTCTTCAGGAAACGCCTCCTGTAGTTCGCGGATGGAGGATGGACCCTTGGTCCAGAGCGTTTCCATGATCCGAAGTTCCAGCCTCGACAATTTTGGCGTCGGCATCGTAAGCTACAGCTACTACAGTAGGCTGTAGTATGCAAGCTATTTTTTGAGGAAACACAGACAGACGGACTGGGATTCCAATGTCCGTCGCCAAACTGTTGAACACTTCAGGTGAGACGCCAAAGGCTTGGGCGAACACGTCGTGGCCGAGTCCGGGCAAGGGCAGGAAACGGACGATTGCCCGCACGAGATCGGCCTACCTCGCTTCCGGCTTCGAGCCCTCCGCGCATTCATAAACGCCGGCCGCCAACGCCCCGTGCTCGTCCACTCTGCCGCTCGGCCACTCGATCACCAGCCGTTGCGCCCGGTCGCGCTTCCCCAGTCCGAATGTCAACGCCAGCTCCGATTGCGAGAGATAGCTCGATCCGCTCTTTACCATGCGCGACTGCGTGCCGTCCGCCGTCGTCAGACGGGCAATCGCCCCGATGCCATCGCGATTCGATTTGGTTCCGTGGAGTCGCAATTTCAGCGAACGGTTCCCATTAGTCACATCGTTACGATAAAGGTAAGCCGGCCCCTGGTTCGTGGTAACCAGCAGGTCCACATCCCCGTCATTATCGAAGTCGCCATAGGCCGCACCGCGCGCCACCTTCGGCGCCGCGAAGCCGTTACCCGCCTCCCGCGCTACATCGCGAAACTGGCCGCGGCCGTTATTGAGGAACAGGTGCGGAGCCTGCGCATAGGCGCCGCCGGCGCGAATGTTGCGCGCAGTCTCGTCGATGTGTCCGTTCGCCGCGAAGAGATCAAGGTTGCCGTCCAAGTCCACATCGAAGAACAGGCATCCGAACCCGAGGCTGTTCTGCGACGCCTTCCCAATTCCGCTCGCGAGAGCGATGTCCTTGTACACGCCGTTTGGGCCAGGCCTATAGAGCGCAATCATTTCCCCGTCGAAGTTGGTGATGGCGATGGATTGCGTTCCGCTGCGGTCGATATCCGCCGCGTCGATTCCCATGCCGGCCCGGGCCTTTCCGTCTTCGCTGAACGCCACGCCCGCGCGCACGGCAACATCTTCGAAAGTCCCGTCGCGCCGGTTTCGGTAGAGCTTGTTCGGCTGCGTGTCGTTGGCCACCAGCAAGTCGGGCCACCCGTCGCGATCGTAATCTAGCATGGTTACGCCAAGAGACTTCGACGAGGTGTCGAACACTCCGCTGCGCGCCGTCACGTCTTCGAAGGCGCCGTCTCCACGATTCCGAAACAGCCAGCACGCAGCGCCGTGATACGCCTCCGGCGTGCAATAGGATTTTCTCTTGCCGTCTACGCTGCAGAAAACGTCGTGCTCCGGCGCCCACTTTACGTAGTTGCATACGAAAAGATCCAGATGCCCGTCGCGGTCGTAATCGAACCATAGCGCCGACGTGCTGAAACCGCTCCGGCCGCCCAGGCCCGCCTTCTCCGTGACATCAATGAAATGCCCCTGGGGCGTGTTCTGGAACAGGCGGTTCTGCCCTACCGCCGTCACCAGCAAATCCGGCAACCCGTCGTTATTGTAATCGCCAACCGCGACCCCCAACCCATACATCTCCACCGCGAGCCCCGCTTGCCGTGTGACATCGGTGAATGTTCCATTGCGGTTGTTGCGGTACAGTTGCAGCGTGCTTCGGTTGCGCCCGTGGCCCGGCCAATCCATGGAGTTGATCAGCAGGATATCCAGCCAGCCGTCGCCGTCATAATCGAGGAAAGCGCAGCCGGGGCCGAGCGTTTCCGGCAGGTACTTGGCGCCGAATGCGCCGCTATTGTGCTCGAAGTGGATGCCCGCGCGCGCCGTTGCGTCGTTCAGCGCGAAGCCGATCCCCGCCGCGCGCGCCGGCAGCGCGCTAGCCGCCGCGGTCGCAAGAAAATCGCGGCGTCTCACGTAATGCTAGCCAATCCGTTGCGGATGGCATACACAACCAGATCTGCGGTGTTATGGATATCCAAAGTCTGCATCAGGTTGGCGCGATGAACCGCCACCGTATTGGCGCTCACCTGGAGGATCATTGCGATCTCTCGATTCGATTTGCCATTCACGATCAATTGCAAAACTTCCAGTTCGCGCGGCGTCAGTTCGGGCGCCGCCGAAAGGGCCGCCGCCTCGAGTCGGGGATCCATGACTTGTTGGCCGGCGGCAACCTTGCGCACCGCGTCGATCAATTCCAGATCGATCGCGTTCTTCAGCAGATAACCGCGCGCGCCGGCATCGAGACAGGTCCGCACATAATTAGGCTCCGAATGCATGCTGAGCATCAGGATGCCGATCGCGGGCGCCGCTTTCAGTATCTGCCGCGCCGCCTCGGCGCCGGTCAAACCGGGCAGCGCGAAATCCATAACGATCACCCCGGGTTTCAACTCGCGGGCCTTTTCGACGGCCTCCTCTCCATTGCTCGCCTCGCCCGCAACTTCGATGTCGCTTTCATCCTCCAGCATGCGCCGGAACCCGCGGCGCACCAGGTGATGGTCGTCCACTAGCAGAACTCTAATTCGCCCCTCAGGCATGCGTCTCCTGTAAGGCGACCGGCACTGTCAACCTGACCAGCGCTCCGCCGCCTTTACCGCTCAACAGCTCCAACCGGCCATGAACCAAATCCGCGCGCTCTCGCATCGAAACCAAACCCATGCCCGAACCTGGGCCCGCGCCGTGGAAGCCTATGCCGCCATCTTCCACTTCCAACACTGTGCACTCCGCCGAGTAACGCAGTCTCACCGATGCCCGCGTCGCCTTCGAGTGCCGTGCCACGTTATTGAGCGCCTCTTGAAGCACGCGGTACACGTGAATCGCCACCGTTTGATCCAGCGCGGGTCCATTGTCTGAGAACTCGTATTCCATCTGGATGCCCGTCTGCTTCTCGAAGACCGGCAAGTGCTGGCGCAGCGCCGCCTCCAACCCGATTTCTTCAAGCACCGATGGATGAAGCGCCTGCGAGAGCGTGCGGACTTTGTCGAGCGTGGATTGCGCGATTTCCTGCACTTCCTTGAGATCCGCGCGCAGTTGCGGGTCCACCGCGGGGACGCGTCGCCCGGCGCGCTGCAGCATCGCGCCAATGGCCGTGAGGATCTGCCCGAACTCATCGTGCAGCTCCCGCGAGATATAGCGGAACGTATTCTCCTGCATGGCAATCAACTGCTGCGCAAGATCGCTGCGCCGCTCGGATAGCGTAGCGACTTGCTGAAACATCCGCCGGTTGTACTGCACCAGATACAGCCCCGTCGCCAGCAGTACCAGCAGGATCGCCGCCAGAAACAGGTAAACATTGCGCTCCGCGCGTTCATAGATGCGTTGCGTCTCGGCCGCGGCCTGCTGTTCGCTCTCGTTGTTCTGTACCAGCAGACGCGCTACCGCCGTGCTCAAGGCTTCTTGCCGCGCTTGCAGGGAGATGCGGACCCGCGTGCGCGCCTCCGCCTCGTCGGTCTTGGCCAGCACGAAGATCCGGTCAAGCGCATCCCAGAACTGGGCCGCCGAGGAGGCCAGGTATTGTCGTTGTGCCGCGGGAGCTTGGGTTGAGGAAAAGCCCGCCTCACGCGCGAGTGCGTCTTCCAGGTCCACCCGAAGCCGCGCAAACTGCGCCTGCCATGCCGTAAGCGGATATGGTTCGCTCGCGTCCAGCATGTCGCGCATGGCGAGACTCACCGCGTTCAGATCGTTCTGAATCCGCAAGAGGAGCAGCGAATCCACGCGGTTTCGATCGATCGTTTCCGCCTGCAGCTTCCGCAGCCCCCGAAGTTGCATGATCGTGTAGCCCGCGTAAATAGCCACCGCGGCCAGCGTCACCGCTAGCCCCGCCAACAACCCGAGAGTAGGAGATCGGCCGAGGCGCACTAACTTAGTATTTTGCACCACTCTAACGCTCAGGCGGCCTTTTCCAACCCCCAAACGTCTCTTCCAGCCGCAGCGCCACAGCCAGCGCCACATCCTCTCGCCACGGATGCGCCGCGACTTGCAGATCGATCGGCAGCCCCTCGGGGCTTTCGCCGCAGCGCACGACCGCAGCCGGCCAACCCGTGACGTTGTAAGTCATCGTGTAACTGAACCCACGAAACGTCGCATCCTCGATCGACGTTCCGTGCTTCACCGCAGGAGTCGCGCAAACAGGCGACAGCACCGCATCATAGTTCTGAAGAAACTCGAACATCGCCGCGCGGAAGCCATAGAGTGACTCCCAGTATTTCGCGAATCCTTCGATCCCGGTACGGTATGCCTCCAGTTTGTCGATCCAGCCATCCAGCAAACGGTGTGTTGCTGTGCTGCCGATCTCGCGCAGATACGCGCGCAGGCCATCCCCCCCATCGGGGCCGATGAGCTTCATTTCCAGGTCGTAACTCTCTTCGACGTGCGGCGGCCTGCACTCCGTTGCGCCCAGGGCCTCCGCGGCGCAATGCACCAACGCCGCCGTTTCACGCGTCGGCGCAGAAATTCCGTTATCGGCGAACCACGCAATCCGCAAACCGCCGACATCGATTCTCAGCGGATCCCCAAGCGGCATAGGAACTACCGTGTGATCGAATCCGTCCGGTCCGTTGAGAATCGCCATCATGGCGCAGAGATCCTCCACGCGCCGCGCCATCGGCCCGATCTGCCACAGCGTTTCGATCCACCCTCCCGCGCCCGGCACATGTCCCGTCCGCGCCAGCCGGCCCGACGTCGGTTTGATGGACGCGATCCCGCAGAAGTGCGCCGGAAGCCGCACGCTCCCCGCCGCGTCGCTCCCCAATCCGAACGGCGACCCGCACGTAGCAATCAGCGCCGCCTCGCCGCCGCTCGACCCGCCGGAAGTCAGAACCCCGCCGAATCCACCACCGACGTTCGTGCCCTCCTTCCGAGCCGCGACCGTGCCTTCATACCGAGCCGCGACCGCAAGGGAGCGGTCTCCGCCGAACAACGCCGGATCATACGGATTATTAGTCCGCCCATAAATCAAATTGTCACTCTCGAACGCAAACAACAGATCCGGCAAATTCGTCCGCGCGATCGGTATCGCCCCAGCCCCCCGCAATCGAGCGACCAGCGTGGCGTCGCGCGCCGAACGGGGAGCGTTGCGAAACCCGAGCGTGCCCGCGCTGCAACTAGTCCCGGCAACCTCAATAGAATCCTTAATCGAGAACGGCACGCCATCGAGTGGACCCAGCAGCGCCCCGCCTGCCCGCCGCGCATCCGCCGCCCGCGCGCCCTCGCGCGCCGGCTGCGCCAACACTTCCACCACCGCATTCAGCCGCGGATTCACCCCCGCGATCCGCTCCAGGTGCGCCTCGACAAGCTCCGCCGAAGAGATCTCACCTTGTCGTATCAACCGAGCCTGCGCGATTCCCGAGTAACTCAAAACCTCGTTCATGGTTCCTTGACCGTGAGCCGCTGATTGCCTGCCACGTTCGTCAGCTTCTGCCGCGCGCCGCTAGGCCATTCGATTTCGATTGCCGATGCCACCGCGTCCTTCCCCAATCCGAAAGTAAGCGCCAGATCGCTGGCCGAACAGTAGCTCGAACCGCTATGCACCGTCTGCCACTGCGTCCCGCCTGCGCTGGTGATCCGCGCCACCGCGCCAATTCCGTCGCGATTGCTCTTCGACCCAACCAGCTTCAATTGCAGCCAGTGATTGCGATTGCCGCCATCGTTGCGGTACAGGATCGCCGGACCATTATTCTGCGCCATCAGAACGTCCAGGTCGCCATCGTTGTCGAAATCGCCGTACGCGGCGCCGCGCGCCACCAGCGGACGCGTGAATGCATTCACCTGATCGAACCTTCCATGTCCGTTGTTGTGCATCAGCAGTGGTAACTCCGCATATTGGATCTTCGGCTGCACGCGTCCGATCTGTTCTTCGATGTGGCCATTCGCGGCGAAAAGATCCGGATAGCCATCCAGATCGTAATCGAAAAAGAAGAGCCCGAAGGTCAGGCTCAAAAGGCTGGCGCGGCCCAACGGGGAGCGCGGCGCTTCATCCACAAACAGCCCATTGCCCTCGTTATGGTAGAGGCCAATCATCTGGTTGGAAAAATTCCCGACGACCAGGTGTTGCCGCCCGGACCGGTCATAGTCGGTCGCGTCCACGCCCATGGCCCCGCGCGCCGTGCCGTCCTCGCCGAAAGCCACTCCCGCCGTCAGCCCTTCCTCCTTGAACCGCCCGTTCTGTAAGTTGCGATAGAGCTTGTTCGGCTGCGTATCGTTGGCCACGAATAAGTCGGGCCAGCCATCGTTGTTATAGTCGAACACCGTCACGCCCAGCGACTTACTCGTGGGATCGAGCAGCCCGGCCTTTTCCGTGGCATCCTCGAATTTCCCGCCGCCCAGATTGTGATACAAGCGCGCTGAATTGCCCTTATACGATTCCGGCGTGCAGTACGATTTCGTCGATCCATCGAGCGAGCACCACAGATCGCCCTGCTGCGTCCATTGCACATAGTTGGCGACGAATAGGTCCAGCTTCCCATCGCGGTCGTAATCCAGCCAAGCCGCGCCCGCGCTGAACGCGGCATTCGCGATACCAGCTTCACGGGTCACATCGCGGAAATGGCCGCCGCCTTCGTTGTGGAATAGATGATCGCCGCCCAGCGCGGTGATATAGACGTCGTCGCGGCCGTCGTTGTCATAATCCCCAATCGTCACGCCAATTCCGTAGATCTCGATATCGAGTCCGCTTCCCTTCGTGACATCGGTGAACGTGCCGTTGTGATTGTTGTGATAAAGCGCCGCCGTGGTATGGCGCCCATGCGGGACCAGATCCTTGCCGTTCACCAATAGAACATCCAGCCAGCCGTCGCCGTCGAAATCGAAAAAGGCGCAGCCCGGCCCCATCGTTTCCGGCAGCCACTTCTTGCCCGAACGACCCGCATTGTGCGTGAAATGGATGCCGGCCGCGTCCGTAATATCGGTGAACCGGACCTCGCTAGTGTCCGCCGAGCTCGGGCGGATCGGCGAAATGGCCACCGATAGCGCCAGACACATGATCGTGAATCGGCTGCCTCTCATTGTTGTCCTCGGGATTTAATAGCCGCGGCTTGGCCGTCAGCGCCTGTGACGATTCGTCTGCCTTGAATCGCAGGAACAGCTTCTCTTCGCGCTCGGCTTTCTCAATTTGCCCCAGCCCGCGGTAGCAGAGCATCAGGTTGTAGTGCGCCTGCACATCTTCCGTATCGACATCGAGCGTCTTGAGCAGCGCCGTGACAGCATCTGCATAGCGCCGCTGCAGAAACAAAATGCGGCCCAGTTGATTGGTGGTTACGCGGTCCCGCGGATATTGCCGGGCCGTCTCCTGCAAACTTCGAATGGCGCCGTCGTAATCGCCGGCGGATTTCTGCACCATCGCCAGAAAGAAATATCCACGAGCCAGTCCGGGGCTCAGCGCCAGAGCCTTCTCCACAAACGGCCGCGCCGCCTCGGTCTCGCCCTCTTGAATCAGTGCGCGCGCCACGTTCAGCCATCCATCGGCGTAACCCGGTTCGGCATCGATCACGCGGTGAAACGCATACTCCGCGCCCTTCAGATCGCCTTGCAGCAGGAGCCCGATTCCCCAATCGTTCCACCGCTCCCGATCCTGCTTGCGAATCACCGGCTGCCAGTTCGGCTCGCCCAACTGAATCGTCGAAGTCGCGTGCGCCAACGTGACGATCGGAAGATCCGGAACCGACCCCCCGTCGAACGTATACTCTCGGCTGTCGTGATCCAAGCCCGCTGACCCCGCCTTCGCCACGCCCGCGAACGCCCACTTCGTGTAGTAATTGGAAAACTTGCGATAGTTCAGTTTCGCCTCGAGCGTCACCGGCCCCGCCGCGTCTTTTGGAATCGCCACGCGGAAGTGCACCGTGTCCGCCGCGCCCGGCGGAATCAGCCGCACATATAGAACGCTGCGCGTCTGCCATGCGTTGCGTTTGTTGATCGGGTTGCCCTCGCCATCCAGTTGATACGATCGGTAGAAGTGCGCGCCCGGATCCACCGCCCCGCGGCCGTTGTCTTCCACACCGCCACTCCACGCCAGAATGCGCCCGCGCGCATCCCGCGCCTGAAACTCCAGCCACACATCGTAGCCATCCACCGTCCCACCGGGAAAGAAGTGGCCGATCTTGCGCGTGCGCACCACCGCATCCACGCGCACCGAAGTGCCCGGCTGAAATCGAACGCCCGGAGCGTCGATCGGCGCCGCAAGTTTGCCGACTTCCCGCAGCGTCACCGGACCCGATTGCTCCGCCTCCTCCCCCACCGCAAATGTCGAGGCCGCCACCGGCGCATCCGCCGCGCGCCGCCGCATCTCCACCTCGTTCCTCATCTCCTCCACTGGGCTCGCCGCGAACAGATCCACCGTAATGAATCCCGATTGCAGAAACTTCTCCGTCGCCTTCAGTTGTTCCTCGTCGTGATTCACCGACGGAATCGCCGTATTCGCCGCGGCAAATCTGTGCGAATGCACCTTCCCGTCGTGATTGCCCGGATCGTGCGACGCCACCAGCGGCATATGACAATCCCCGCACGTGGCCGGCTTCGGCGGGTAGTAAAACGACCGCGCGCCCTCGCCCGAAACCCCGCTCGCCTGCCAGTTATCGTACTCGTTGAACCCGCGCAGCCAGCGGTAGTAATTCACCGGCTGATCCAGATGAACCTTGTGACACGTTGCGCAATACTCCGCCGAATCCATCCGCATAAAGGGCTGTAGGAAAGTACGCCGGTGCGGTTCCGGATTCAAGTAAGTCAGAAACGCGTCCACCTTGCGCAAGTAAGGATTATGGCTGGAAGCAATCTTATGTAGCGGAGGATACTCGATGGTGAAATTGCCGTTCCCCATGGTGCCGCCCACATGCACGATGGAGTGGCAAGACATGCACCCCAGGCCGTTCTGCGCTTCGGGTGTGTCTACCTGTTCTTTGATCGGGCGCTCGAAACGTCCATTGAAAAACACGGCGTGGTCATGACACCCCGCGCACCACTTACTCCCTTCCGTGCCGCTCAGTTCCTGCATGTGAAGTATAGTGCTGCGATAGAACTTGTTATTGAACGATGCAAAGTGGTGCATTGACGACTTCCACTGTTCGTAAATGTCCTTGTGGCACTCCCCGCATAACTTCGAGTCCATGAAGAAATCCGATGGAATGGTCCCATTGACGTTCGTATTGGAGGCCGATGGCCAGAATGGCGACCGCGGCCCGGCGCCTTCTTCCTTCATGGAGACCGGCACGATCTGCGAATTGCGAATGCGCTCCACCGGCGTGCCGAATCGCAGCGCCAAAGCCAGCGCTGCCATCGCGGCTAAAGGCGCTGTCCAACGCGGCATCAACAGCGCCAGTCCAGCCGCGGCCAACGCGATGTGAGTGATCAGAATGGCGCGGTGGTCCGTGGTTGCCCCGGCAATCATCAGGTACACGCCCAGCGCTCCCGCCAGCGCGAGCGGCGCCACTCTGAAATTGCGCCTGTACCGGTAGCACAGCCAAACCACCACCGCCGCGCCCAGGAACAGATGCAGCACCACGTTGGCGATATAGAAGATGGTCGCGGCAGGCGCGGCCGCGACGTATGTCGCATTCAGCAGCGCCGCCAGGATCAGCCAAAACATCAGTTCGAACTCCCCAACGGCCGAATCAGCCGCAGGGCGGGCCGGGTGTTGTACTCTTCGCGATATCGCCGATGCTCCGCGTCATCGGGAAAGCGCTCGCCGGCAGGATACGGATAACGGCTCATCGCATGAAACGGCAGCGGCTCCACGCTCGTGGAAAACGCCGTGTTCGGGTCGCGATCCTTGGCCCATCCATCCACTTTCAACAGAAAATCCCGCGTCCACCCTTGGGCAGCGGCGGAGCCATTGCGCTGGAAAACTTGAGACGGATTTCATCGCCCGATCCCAAAATAGCCAGGTGGTCGTCTACATCCTTCAGCAACTCGCGCACATCCCCGTAGCGCGTATACAAGCCCGGTGTCGGGTTCCAGAACGAGGTCGGAGATACGCTGTCGTAGAAGAACGTATCGGGCTGTTTCCGTTCGGGATGAATTCGCGCCTCCGAGAACCCTCGGAAATGCAGATCGGCGGAAAGCAGCGGAACATTCATGTTGGTCCACCGAGGCCTGCGACGCCCCTTCGCTGAGGAAGATCTCGTCCCAATAGACGCACAGATTGGTCACAATCCGCAGCTTGCGGCTAGGCCCCGGAAACGCCAGTTCCACCGCAATCGTCTTCGGCTTTCCCGCCGGCATTCCCATGTCCGCATTCACGGTCGTCCACTGTCCCGCCGCATCCTGCATTTGCAAGTACGGCATCACCAGGCCGCCCTTCACCTCCTGTGCCGCCGCGCGGAACGTGCTGCCATCTGGCCAGTCCACCCAGCCATTCAGCAGCAGCACGGCGCGGCCGCCAGGAGCCGCCTTCCCGAAATCCAACTCCAACGTATGCGGCTTTGCCACACCCAATTCCGACCGCGGAAATTGGTCCGGATACTTCTGGTCGCGCGCCACCAACCGCGCCAGCACGTCATGCCCCTCGTCATCCCGCGCCGACTCCGGATAAATCCGCCGCCCCACGCCAAACAACTTGAACTCTGGGTACGGCGGCCCCTTGAATTTCTCATTCGTGAAAATCTCTGAGGACGCGGGATGGTCCACCGCCATCAGTTGGATCTGATCCAGGTACGACACCTCGCTCAATTCCTCGGTGACGCGAATATCGTAATGCCCGTCCACCGCCGCCAGCGCCGCGCCCGGAATCGAAACGTACTCGTCGTGATCCACCGGGAAATAGGTGCCCTCCCCGTCGCTCGCCCCCAACGGCGCCACGCCCAGAACATCGGTGATGAACTGAATCGCATGGCCATTCCACGTCCAGATCATCGGGCACGATCCCGAAAGCCGCTGCGCCTCCTGATACGTATAAGCATGGTCGACAGCCTGCTTGACCTCGTTCTGGATCAGCCCATTCGGCCACGTAATGCGCACCACGTCCACCGAAGGCGCCGCGCCCACTTCGAACAGCAGCGGAACGCCGGCGTAAGTTGCCCTGTGGTACAACGTCCCCGCCTTGATTTCCACCTGCGCGTCCTGCGCTAACTTCAGGCTCTTCACGCCCTCCAGCCGCACGCGTATCCAATGCGGCGCAACGCGGCTGCGATTGAGCGCCATGTGGATCTTGCCGTCCGCCGCAATCGACGCGCGATCCAGCTTGCCGTCGTTATCGAAATCCGCCTCCAGACGCGATTCGTCCGGCGGCGCGCCCCGGAACGGCTCCGCGGTGTAATGCCCGCCCATACGGTCGCGGTACAACACCGGGTCGTGATCGCGATAGAACACCGCGAGATCGAAAGCCTTGCTGTCCGGATCGATACGCAGCTTCTCCGCGGCCGTCGCGATGCCCTTCGCAAACGGAAAGTCCGCCGTCCGATCCGCGAACCCCGCCGCGCCCTCGTTCCGCATCAACGCCGGCGATTCGCCTAACAGGATCAGGTCCAAATCGTAATCGTGGTCGTAGTCGATCCACACCGCGCGCTCAAACCTCCGCTGCGGCAGCTTGGCATCGATACGGCTGAAATGCCCCTTCGAATTAGCCATCAATACGGGACCAGCTTCCGTCAACACGGCCAGATCCATGAAGCCGTCGTTATTAAAATCGCCCGCCGCCACCGAAAGGACCCCCGTCAGATCCCCAAGCCCCGAATCGGCCAGCGGCTCGCGTCCGTGCCGGTAGAGCCTGACGCCGTTCGGCGACCAGGCCAACAGATCCGTCGAGCCGTCGCCCGTGAAATCGATCGTCAGAAACCCGCTAGCCGATCCTTCCAACACATGATCTTCATACATCGCCGGCGCCGCGCCCCGCGCCGGCGCGGTCGACGGAGCTGGCGGATCGTAGATCTCGGCGTAGACGCACCAGTCCACATCCTCCGGGATCGCCGCGCCTTCAGCCTCCTTCTTGAGCCGCTGGAATTCGGCCAACTCCGCCGCAGCCTTCTCGGGCTGCTGCTGTTGGCGATAGAGGTTATAGAGTTGGAATCGCGCCGCCGCGAGTTGCGGATCGAGCTTCTCCGCCAGCTCAAACTGCGCCTGAGCCTCCGCCGTCTTGCCTTGCAGCTTATAAAGAGTTCCAAGTTGGTAATGCGGAATGGGCTCGTTGGGCACGAGCTGGATCATGCGCTCGAACTGCGCCGTCGCCGCGTCCGAGTCGCCCGATTTCTTATAGTAGATGCCGAGGTTAAACCAGGTATGCGGCAACTTCGGATCGCGCCGCTGGACGTCCTTGAGTTCGGCCACGCCTTCCGGGATCTTGCCCGCGCGCAGCAGCGCCAATCCATAATTCAACTTCTCTCGAACGGAATTCGGCGCCAGGTCGAGCGCCTTCTTGAATTCCACAACCGCCTCGGCCTGCGTAGTCGGGTTTTCGTAGAATGCCTTGCCCAAATTGCGGTGTTGCGCCAAAGCCGGCGAAACCGGCGCCTCCGCGGCCCAAACCAGCAGGGCAGCGCACACCGATAGCCCGCAGGCTGCGCCGACAATAGTGACGGCCCTCGTCATTCAGACTACCCGGGATTGTACTGAGAAGCGTAGAGCCGGCGCAATAGTATGAATCTATGATGAGCCCGGAAGCGCCTGTTGAAAACGGCGTGTCCAATCGGTTGACAGCAACCGGAAAATTTTCGTCATCGCTTCGCGTCGCAGGAGAAAACACGGGGGCTATTCCTCGTCGCGCGGCTTCTTCCGGCTGAAAGCGCCGCAATCGACTTGCTGAATAGAGCCGAGCGTCACATTGTCTAATGCGGCGACGATCAAAGCCGCGTCGCTCTTGAGGATGTCCCTGTCGATTGTAGATAGAATCAGCACCGCAATGTGCCGGCCGGTAAGGTTCTGCTCATAGGAAAGTGTCTGGTCGCCAGTGACAAAAACTCTCCAAGCCCGCTTCTTCGGCTGCGTTTAGAAGTTCGCCGTTCTTCAGTCCTGCCCAACCCGTATAGCGGACCGTGAAAGCCTCATGGCTGTCAAGCCTGTGTCGGAGCCGATGCGGCAGGTTTTCATCGAGCAACACTTTCACGGAACGGGCTGTCCGCGGTGAACGTGGGCGAATTCGATGAGCCGCTGAATTTGCGCAATGGAAAGCCCCGGATAGTCCTCTTGGATGTCTTCCAGCGTACCGCCCGCATCGTAGCAGTTGACGATCGCGTCAGGCAGTATTCGCGTGCCTCGCACGATGGGTCGCCCCGACACTTTGCCGAGTACTTGTTCGATCAGTTCGCATTGCGTCCAGTCGATCTCGGAGGCTGTATCCCTACCTGCCATGGTCGGTGCTCCTTTTTCCAGGTTATCGCGATAGGGCATTATATGCAGCTTCGGTCAAGCGTGGAACCGTGCAACAGCATAAATCAATGAGGGTGCGCGACATTCGGCGCGGGCTAACCGTCGTCCCTCCAGCGCGTCTATCGTCCAAAGGTCCCCGTCCTGAAAGGAACGTGACAGAGTTATGCCCATCGGTACATTTCTCGGAACCGCCGCACAGGATATTCGTTTCGCGTCGCGCCTGCTGCGCCGCCAAGCCGGTACGACCTTAATCACGGTCCTTACCCTCGGCATCGCTATCGGCGCCAATACCGCTATCTTCAGCATCATGGACGGTCTCTTGCTCCGCGGCTTACCCGTCGCAGATCCCGAGCATCTCCTGTTGGTGAAATGGAGCGCCCACAAGCGCCCCGCCTATCACAATACAAGCAGCTATGGCGACTGCGTCACCCAGTTTCGCGGTGAGAACCCTTCCGGCTGCTCCTTCTCCCTCCCTTTCTATGAGGACCTTCGCGACCATGCCGCTAGCTTTTCTTCCATCGCTGCCTTCGGAGGCAGCCGTCAGCTAAACGTAAGTGGCAACGGCCAGGCCAGCGTCGCCCGCGGCATCCTTGTCTCGGGCAACTATTTTTCGACGCTGGGCGTGCCGGCCGCGCTTGGGCGGCCGCTGCAGTCGGGCGATAACGATCCCGCGTCCCCGCCCGTCGCCGTGCTCAACTATGCGTACTGGCTTCACGATTTCAGCGGATCGCCCGCCGTTCTCGGCAAGATCGTGGAGCTGAATGGCGTACCCACCATCATTGTTGGGGTTGCCGCCCGCTCCTTCACCAGCCTCACGCCGGGCAACATATACGACATATTTATCCCGATCTCGATGCGTGCCCGGATCACGCCGCGCTGGAACGCCACGCAGAACGACGCCGGGTCCGCGTGGCTCGTCATGGTCGGCCGCGTTAAGCCTGGCGTGCCAACAGCACGGGCGCAAGCCGAGTTGGACACAATGTTCCACCGCGCCCTCTCAGCGGGGACGAAGCCTCTCAGTACACCCGGCGATGGCCTCAGCGCAACACTGGCATCCGCGCAATCCGGTCTCGCGGGCGCGCGCCGCCAATTCACGCAGCCTCTCACCATCATGATGCTCGCGGTGGGCGTAATACTGTTGATTGCCTGCGCCAACATTGGCGGCCTGCAGCTCGCACGCGCCATCTTACGGGAGAAGGAGATGGCGCTCCGCATCGCGCTAGGCGGGGGCCAGGGGCGCATTATGCGCCAACTGCTCACGGAAAGCCTGGTAGTCGCCACTCTGGGCGGCATCGTTGGACTTGCTTTCTCCTGGCTCGGCGCGCGGGTCATCTTGGCGATGGTCGCCGGCAGTTCGACGCGGCCCAGCGGTCTGACCGGCGACGTCGACATCCGCGTGCTGCTTTTCACCGCGGGCATTTCTCTTCTCAGCGGGATTCTGTTCGGCCTCGCCCCCGCATCGCGTGGCATGCGCCTGAATCTGAATCGGTCGCTCCGGGATGGCTCCGGCAATGCCGCCTCGCGTGGGCGCGTGCGTTTCGCCAGCCTCGGCCAGGTTCTTGCAGTGGCGCAGATCGCCCTGTGCGTCGTGACCCTCACGGGCGCCGGCCTCCTCGTCCGCACGTTACAGAATCTTCGCTCTGTGGACCCGGGCTTCGATACCAACAACATCCTTCTGTTCAGCATCAATCCCACGTTGATCGGCTACAAGCCCGCTGCGGTCGATGCGCTCAATCGCGAGCTCCAGCGTCGTCTCGCATCGTTGCCCGGCGTGACCGGGGTCAGCTTCGCCGAATCCGCTCTGCTCTCCGGCAGCCTATCCAGCACGACGTTCGAACTCCCCAACCGCCCGGGTGTTGCAGCCGATTCCAACTGGCTCCCGATCGGAACCGGATACTTCGACACCCTGCACGCCCCCCTTCTCGCCGGCCGCGATTTTACCCCGGCCGACTATCGTTGCCGCCGCCGCTTCCGAACCGGCGACTCCGGGCGATCCGCCGCCCGCCAACGCGCCACCCACGCCGGTAATCGTGAATCAGGTGTTTGTGAAGCAATACTTCGCCGGATTCTCGCCTCTCGGACGGCGCTTCGACTACAAGCGCGACCCGGGCGAGCCCCCAACATCGGGGTTCGTCGTGATCGGAGTGGTTCGCGACATCAAGTACAACAGCCTGCGTGAAGCCGTCCTCCCGACTACTTATGCTCCGGCCGTTGGCCGCGGCGTGAACTTTGCGTTGCGCACCGCCGCTAGTCCTACGGCCCTGATGACAGCCGTGCGCGAAAGCGTGCGCCAAACCGATCCCAATTTACCGATCATCGAAATTAGCACGCAGGCCGAGACAATCGATCGTCTGCTCGCTCAGGAGCGCATCATCGCTCAATTGGCCGGCTTTATCGGGCTTCTCGCGCTTCTGCTCGCCTGCACCGGTTTGTTCGGATTGCTCTCGCACGATGTGGGCGCCCGCTCGCGTGAAATCGGTATTCGGATGGCTCTCGGAGCGCGGCGCGCGGATGTTTTGCGCCTGGTTTTGGGCACGGGATTGGTGGTTACAACTTTCGGCCTCGCCCTAGGTGCTGGCGCGGCCTTCGGCGTCACCAGATATCTCAAGAGCATCCTCTTCGATGTGCAGCCGGCGGATCCTATTACTTTCATCGCGGTGGGTGCCTTGCTGCTTTGTGTTGGGCTGCTTGCCTGCTATCTTCCGGCGCGCCGCGCGGCCACCGTTGATCCGCTCAACGCGCTCCGCGCGGAGTAGCTCGAGGTCGGGTACCTAAAACTTGATACGGCCGCGGCTTCAAGCGTTCGATGCGTAGACGCGGCGATAAGCACAGAGTTTCTGTTTTGGATGTAGAGGTTTTCTGTCGAGGTTTTCCTCGCGTCGCAAACGGCTTGTGACATAATGAACCGGCGCAAGTTGGGCCACGGAGAGAACGTTCGCAAATGCGTCGAACCGGCTGGGCGATTGGTCGCCTCCTATGTGTGATGGCCACCCTGCGCGGCGAGCAGTTGCCCATCCGTATCCTCACCACCAGCGACGGGTTGGCGAGCAACACGATCGACCGCATCGTCGAAGACTCGCGGGGTTTCCTTTGGTTCTGCACGCGCGAAGGACTGTCGCGCTTCGATGGATATCAATTCACGAACTTCGGGGCCGATCAGGGATTGCCTGGACTCATCCGGGACCTGATAGAAACGCCTGGTGGAGACTATTGGGTTGCGACTTCCCGCGGCTTGGCCCGGTTTAAGGCGGCGTCCTCTGAACCGCATTTCGAGATCTACCTGACAGAAGACCCCGCGGCGCGCTCGATCAACGCACTTGCCCGCGACCCCGCAGGTGGAATCTGGGTCGCAACCGAACGGGGTTTATATCACCTCGACCGGACTAGTGCGGCCGGGCCGCTGAAGACTTGGTCGTGGAAGTTGCGGCCGGTGGACATCGGGCTCCCGCATGAGGCCGGCGATGACGGTCTCGTGGATGCGTTGCTGGTGGACAAGAGCGGAAGCCTCTGGGTTGGGACCTGGAGCGGGATCTACCGGCGCGACCCCGATGGGCGATGTGAGCGAATCCGGGACGCCTTGCCCAACGTCAGCGTCAGCGGGCTACTCCAAGACCGCCAGGGCCGCATTTGGGCGGGAACGAAGCGGGGATTATGCCGGATTTCGATGCATCCCTCGCTGAGCTCACGCTCGATTGAAGCGGTGTACTTTGCGGACGTCGCGGTTAACGCAATCTTCGAGTCCTCCCAGGGGGAATTGTGGGTCGGCACCGACCGCGGCCTAAGCAAGCTAGTGAGCACTGGACCCGACGGCAGAGAGGAGTTTGCAAACTACACCGCGGCGAATGGCATCGGAGGAGGACAGGTTCGGTCAGTCGCCGAAGACCGCGCGGGCAACCTGTGGGTTGGGTCCGTGGGCGCGAACCGGATCGTGAAAGGAGGGTTTGCTACTTATGGCATGCAGGACGGGTTGGACTCCGCGAACATTATTTCCCTGGGAGAAGATCGGAGCGGCGACCTTTTTGCGGTCACCGAAAGCCCACGCGGCAAACTGGTCAACCGGTACGACGGCCGCCGCTTCCATCCGGTCCGGCCCAACATTCCGGACGGCATCAAAGACTGGGGGTGGGGCACGGAGCAGCTTACTTTTCAGAGTCGCTCTGGAGAGTGGTGGGTTCCCACCAACCATGGCGTCTTCCGATTCCCGGCGCTCCCCACAGCGCAAATACCCTTGGCGCGACCGAAGGCAGTGTATGTCGACGAGGGGAGCATATATCGCATTTTCCAGGACTCTCGCGGAGACGTATGGATGTCCGCCCAGGTTCACCGCGGGACGAAGCGAAACGTGATTGCGAATCGGTTGGTGCGCTGGGAGCGTTCGACCGGAGTCCTTCGGGATTATGCGAGTTTGAGTCCCCCTCTCGCGACGGCGTTTGGAGAGGACCACGCCGGGAGCGTCTGGATTGGCCTGAGCAATCGTTCGCTCGCCCGGTATCGCAATGGCCGCTTCGACTTCTTCGACCAGCCCGGCGGCTGGATCAACGCGGTACATGCGGATCGACAGAACCGCCTGTGGGTGGCCGCCAACCAGGGCATTCTTCGGATCGACGAGCCTGGCGCCAGTAAGCTGAGCATCGTGAGGTATACCACTGCACAGGGCCTCTCCAGCAACGACGTGGAATGCCTTACCGAGGACCGCTGGGGGCGGATCTACGCTGGGACGGGGCACGGAGTGGACCGCATCTCCCCCGGCACGCCACTGCGGATCAGGCACTATACGACGGCCGACGGGTTGGCGCGCGGCGACCTCTCCGCTGCCTTCCACGACCGTGAAGGCAGGCTTTGGTTCGCCACGAGAGAAGGTCTCTCGCGGCTGGACCCGGAACCCGAGCCACTTCCCACACCGCCGCCCATACTGGTGAGTGCGATGCACGTGCGCGGCGTGCGGCGCCCGATATCCATACTCGGCGAATCCGAACTCGTGGCCATCCAGCTTCGCCCCGAACAGAATCAGGTCCAATTCGAATTCGTGGGTGTTGGTTTTGCCGCCGGCGAGGCAATGCGTTACCAATACCGGCTAACCGGCGACCAGGACTGGAGTCCTGCGACTGGGTTGCGTACGGTCAATTACGCCGACCTCCGCCCTGGGGACTATCGCTGGCAGGTGCGCGCGGTGGCCGCCGATGGCAGCGTCAGCGACCGGCCTGCGACGGTGGCTTTCAGCATTCTGGCGCCCATCTGGCAACGCTGGTGGGTGCGCCTTCCGCTGCTGATATTTGTGTGCATCGTACTGTATACCTTGTATCGTACGCGGCTGACACGCCACCTGGAAGTGGAACGGCTTCGGACCCGGATCGCCACCGATCTTCATGACGACATCGGCAGCACCTTATCCCAGATCGCCATCCTCAGCGAGTTGGCCCACCGCAGTTCCCGAGACGGGTTCGGAGACACTTTTTCCGACATCGCCGATCTCTCGCGGGAATCGATCGATTCGATGAGCGAAATCGTCTGGGCCATCGATCCGGAGCAGGACCGGCTGGGCGACTTGACGCGCCGCATGCGGCGGTTCGCTAACGACCTGTTTACGCCCTCCGGGATCCAGATCAGGTTTCAGGCCCTGGATGAGCGGCAGGATCGGCATTTGGCCCCGGATATCCGCCGCCAGATCTTCCTGATCTTCAAAGAGTGTTTGCATAACGTGGCGCGTCACTCCGGCTGCACCGAGGTGGAGATTGCCTTCAGGTTGCTGGACGGTTGCCTGGAAATGGCCGTGTCGGACAACGGCGTAGGCTTCGACGCGGCACAAGTCCGCCAGGGACAGGGCTTGGCGAGCATGCGGCGTAGAGCCACGCAACTGGGAGGAACCGTTAAGGTGAGTTCGAATCGGGGAAGCGGTACATCGGTTTGCGTGCGCATTTCCCTACAGCAACCACCGCGTTGGAGACGAATCCTGCTCAAACAGGTAGGGATGGATTCGCCACTGCGCCGTATGCTACGGAAGGGCCGATCCGGTTAGTTCGCAAGTTCTCCATGTCTGATACGAGTGTGCTAAGCGTCGCGATCGTGGAGGACCAGGCCAGGATCCGCGAGGGACTACGATCTCTAATCGACGGCAGCCAGGGCTTCCGTTGCACGGCGAGCTTCGGTTCCATGGAAGAGGCGATCGCAGAGATCGGCCGCGACCTTCCGCATGTGGCTCTGCTCGATATCGGGCTCCCGGGAATGTCGGGCATCGAGGGGGCCGCCTGGCTCAAGAAACGCTACCCAGGCTTGTTCATCGTCATGCTGACTATCCACGACGACGATAAGCGCATCTTCGAGGCCCTGTGCGCCGGCGCCTGCGGATACCTGCTGAAGAAGACTCCGCCCGCGCGGCTGCTAGAGGGTTTGCAGGAGGTGGCCGGCGGTGGCGCCCCCATGTCCCCCGAAGTGGCCAGGAGGGTGATCGCCCTGTTCCAGAAGGTCCACCCGCCCGAAAATGCGGAGTGTGCTTTGACAGCCCATGAAATCCGCCTGCTGAAGATGCTGGTGGAGGGTCATAACTATAAAACCGCCGCCGCCGAATTGGGCGTCTCGGTGCATGGCATCTCCTTCCACATGCGCAATATCTACGAAAAGCTGCAAGTCCACTCCAAATCGGAAGCGGTGGCTAAAGCTTTGCGTTTGGGCTTCGCCCGCTAAACACCTACCTGCTCGGGTAGCCGATTTTCAGGCGGTTCGGCTTACAGTGGGCTATCCGCTAAAAGCGGGCAGTTGATAACTCAAAGACAGGAGAGATAGATGCCGACTACAACTACGCCAAATGAAGCAACTACGCCAAATGAAGCAGGGGTCACAGGTACTGCGTTTCCAGAATCCCTGACGGGAATGGAAAATATTGGAGTGAAAGGTGATGGCGGCAACGCGGTGGCTACGCCATTCCCTATACCCGCCGGAACTGCGATTGGAGTTTTTGGGACGAGCGCCGGGGTTGGCTTTGGCGTGAAGGGCGTGAATAGCACCAACGCATCGAACGGCTTTCTGGGCGGCGTTGACCCGAAGTTCCAACAACATGCTGGCGTATACGGGGAGAGCGACCAGCAAGGCGTAATCGGGCACGCTATTAACGATACCGGCACCGGCGTATTCGGCGACAGTACCGGTGGTGGATTCGGTGTGCGCGGTGAAACCGTAACTGGTACCGCTGTGCATGGTCATAGCACCAATGGATCGAACGGCTTTCTGGGCGGCGTTGACCCGAAGTTCCATCAGCATGCTGGCGTATACGGGGAGAGTGACCAGCAGGGCGTAATCGGGCACGCTACTAACGATACCGGCACCGGCGTATTCGGCGACAGTACCGGTGGTGGATTCGGTGTGCGCGGTGAAACCGCAACTGGTACCGCTGTGCAGGGTCAGAGCTTCGGATCGGGGCTGGCGGGACGCTTTATTGGAAATGTCGAAGTTACCGGCGACATCAGCCTCGCTAACCAGGACTGCGCCGAGGACTTTGACATTGCGACCGCGGAAGACATTGAGCCGGGAACCGTGATGGTGCTCGAGAACGATGGCGGACTTCAGATATGCCGCCAATCGTATGACAAGCGGGTCGCGGGCGTAATCTCCGGCGCTGGCGATTTGAAGCCCGGAATTGTCCTGGGCCGGCTGCAATCCCAGAAGAGAAGGATGCCGGTCGCATTGCTCGGCAAGGTGTATTGCAAAGTGGATGCCAGTTGCGGGCCAATCGCCGTGGGAGATCTCCTGACAACCTCTTCAACCTCAGGGCACGCAATGAAGGTGGCGGATCCCTTAAAGGCCTTTGGGTCGGTCATCGGTAAGGCCTTGCGTCCACTGGCTGGTGGATGCGGACTCATTCCCATTCTGATCGCCTTGCAGTAGAGATAATTCCGATGCATAACATATCCGATCAAAGACTCGAAGCCCATTCACGATTGTTAGAAGGAAGGAAGATTCTCGTATGAGTTTCGGACTCCGCGGCATTTTTCCGGCGGCAAACGCCGGCCTTCGCGGGTTTGCAGCGCCGCTGGGCGTTCCATCGCCTGTCAGTATCCGATCCCTCGCGGCCCATCAAGCGATATCCACGCAATATCAAACATTCGGCGGCTTCAGAGGGAGGCTCGGCGCCTTTACGTCGCCCGTCACCGCCGCGCCGGCGGCGCAGTTTCAACAAGCATTCCGGGGCGGCAATCTCGTGTTCACAGACAGCGGGCAAGTCGATCTGACCAACGGAGTGTTGCTCCGTTTCGTCTACCAGGGCATTCATGCCTTCGGAAATCCCGGGGGCATCGCCAATTCCGACGTGTATGCCATTATCACGCTTCTGGGCATCGAGCAGCAGGTAGTACTGGTTAAAAAGGTTCCCGAGGACGGGACGGACGATCTGTACAAGAACCTGACAGCGGGTCAGAGTTCCACGCAAGGGCAATTTTCATTCTTCGAGGTGCCGTCCCCGCCGCAGACGCTCGCGTTGAATGTGAAGGTCTTTCACGCCGGCCTCTTGGGCGCCGATTCGCAAGACGCCAAAGCCGCGATTGTCAGCGCCACGGAGAAGGTCGCTGGGTTATTCGCCGGCGTAATCCCCGGATCGCCGGTCGATGGGAGTCAGGCGCAAAGCATTGGACAGTCCTTCGGAAATTTTGTCAGCAACCTATTGGGACTAAACGATGTCGAAGTTGGCGAGGAGGACCATACGTTCATCACGATCGCTGAGTTGGAGGCGCTGCCTCCGGCGAACTCACTGACAGAGAATGGCATCACCCATAACTTCGCAACACCCGATCCCATTACCAACGGAGACGCATCTTACAAGATGTATTTCAATATCGAGGTGCTTCCCGTCGGCGCGGCGGTGCATAGCTAGCTCTAGCGAGCGAGTGGAGTTCGAAAGAAGCTCGAACGAGATGGCGACCGAGCACCCTGGGTGGCCATTTCGTTCTTGGATCGCATTTTTGACCCGATAATTGGGCCCTACCGGATGATCGCGGCGGATCGCATGAAAAGCCGCGAGCAATTCAGGAAAGCCTGCGATCAGTGTGACGCATCCCTCGAAATGCCGAGTAGGCTACCTCTAAGTCAAGTGGATTGGAGGCTCCGGACCGTGATGGCCTTCGCCATGGTTTTGGGGCCCTTCCTTTGGATTTGGCGGGGTTCGGCCGAGCCCGGGGGCCAATCCTTCCGCGAACCGCCATCCGCTCGGAAACTACAACACACGCGGCTCGGTCGGCCGCGTCGGGGTGCTAAGTCTTTCTGATTGTCGACGATCTCTCCGTCCAAAGATTAGACCGCATAAATTACGGAAGACACCAACTGGCTTAGTTTCAATCGCTTCCGCGATAACTTCGGAAAAGTCTAAAGTTGGCAGGTAAAGCGTTGACAAGACTTCAAAAAAAATCGTCTCAATCTCCTCAATAACTTACAGTCATCCGTCCCTAATACCGCAAAATCGCCGTTCTAATCTGGAGTTGGGAAGAGATAAAAAACTCCCCCCGGCAATTCCCAGTAATGCCGGATCTTACAACGAAAGAGGTAACTAAAGATAACCATGTCTGACCAACAACCGCTCGGCCCACAACCCGAAGCCGCCCCCTCGCGCAAAGGCGTCGGCGGACCACGTACCCCGGAGGGCCGTCGCCGCTCCTCCTTGAACGCCTGTAAGACTCTCATAACTTCGAAAGTCCATCTTTGCTCGCCTGCGGAGCAGCCTGCCTTCGATGCCCATATGTCCGCTTACAAAGAAGCTTTGGCCCCAGTAGGAATCCTGGAGACAGAATTAGTGACGGAAATCGCCAAGATGAAGTGGCGCTGTAAGCGGGCGGCAAGCGTGGAAGATTCTATATTTGCCCAGGGGCACTTGGATCATGCCAACAACATGAATACCGGTGACGGCGCGGTGGATAGTTGCCTGGCCGAAGGGATGGTATGGAAAGAGCAATCCCACAATCTGCTTCTCATCTCCGTCTACGAAACGCGCATGCGCAGCGCCGTCCAAAAGGATATGGCGGCTCTCCAGGCTCTGCAGACCAAACGCCAAGAAGCCTACGCTCGAGCCCAGGACGAAGCCATCCGTCTCGCGCAACTAGCCGCATCGAAGGGAGAAGAGTATGACCCCGGCGAGGATTTCCTCCCCGCCTCCGCCCACGGGGAGTTCGTTTTTTCAGCCCCCGATCTGCTCCGCGTTTTGGACCGCCGTAACCGCGTCACCCGCTCCTGGGACGTCAACAAGCGCCCCCCGACGTTCCCGAAGAAGGCCGCCTAACCGCAAATTTGACCGAAAATCTCACCAACTCGCAGCGCTGACTCACCATCAGAGCCCAAGAATCCAATGAACTCCGTGCTTATCTCAGCGTCTCAGCGACTCTGCGTCAAAATCGCGCCTCCATACCACTACAGCGCCCCGCCAACCGACAAAACTCCGGCTAAACTATATTCGATGTCCGTAACCCGCCTCCTCCTATTCCTCCTCCCCCTGCTCCCCTGCGCAGCCGCCGATTCCGTTCCCAAAGTCTGGGCCGATCGCGATGTCGCCGATTTTCGACTCCCCCTCGCCGGCCTCGGCCGCGCTCCACGCCTGATCTCGGAGAAGGAATACTACGCGCTCCCCGAAGTCAATCTCAAGACATACCCCGTCTACGCGCCCGACAAAGAGCCCGCTGGTTACATCGATTGGCTTAACCGGCAGGAGCCCCAACCGCTCGTCGATGTCTCCAAGTTAAGGACCCAAGCCGATCGGATCGCCGCCGGCCGCGAGGTCTTCTACGGACGCGAGTTGCCCCGCTTCAGCGGCAGCGAGGACAACCTCAAGCTCATCCGCGATCCCAGGGTGCTGGCCGCCTACAAACTCCAAACCACCTCCGATGGCGTCCTCCTCGGCCTGCGCTACGTAGTCCGCGCCAAGGGGAAAGTCGAGCTTGGCACCGACACCTGCGCCATGTGCCACGTCCACGTTCTGCCAGATGGAAGGCTAATCGAAGGCCCCGCCAATGTTCACACTCCCTTCGGCCCGCTCATGGGCGATCTCACCCGCCGATACGCCTCCATCAGTTCCCAACTGCTCGAAGACCGCCGCCGCAAGCACATGCGGGAAGACTATCGCGTTCCCTTCTTGAAGGACGATCCCAACCTCCCCGTTGCGGATCTGCCCGCTGAAGAGATCGCCCGCCTTTACGATGCAAATCCGCTCGGCGTGCACGCGCGCACCAATACCAGCCTCCTCTATCCCGTCAAGATCGCCAATCTCATCGGACTCCGCGACATCAAGTATTTCGACCGCACCGGAACCTCCCGCCATCGCAACATTCAGGACCTGATGCGTTACTGCGGCATGATCGCCGATGTCAGCGACGCATTGACGCACTATGGCGATGGTCCCGATTCCTCGATGAGGCTGGCCAACATGGGGCTCGCCGGCGGCATCAAGCGCACGCCTGATGCGCTGCTCTACGCGCTGGCATTGTATATCTACTCGCTCGAGCCGCCGCCGAATCCCAATCCCGTGAACGCGGCCGCTCGCCGTGGCCAAGTCGTGTTTCAATCCGCCGGATGCGCCAACTGTCACACCCCCGGGCTCTATACCAGCAACCGCCTGACCCTCGCCAAAGGATTCACTCCTCCGCCCTCGCTGCTGAAGACCGCCGACATCATGCAGGTATCCGTCGAAACCGATCCCAACCTGGCGCTCGAGACGCGCAAGGGTACCGGTCTCTATCGAATTCCCTCGCTCCGCATGCTCTGGCTCGAGGCCTGTTTCCTGCATGACGGCGCCATCGGAACGCTTGAGGAGATGTTCGATCCGGCTCGGCTCAAACCCGGCTTCCGCTCCTCGAATTGGAACGCTGTCACGCCCGCGCACGCCGTCGAAGGCCACCCCTTCGGCCTCGCACTCAACGCCGCAGATCGTTCTGCTCTGATCGCTTTTCTGAAGACTCTTTAAAACTCAATCTCTATGAACATAAATCCTTCCCGCATCATGGATATGGCCAGCGCCTTCCAGGATTCGGCCATCTTATTTGCGGCTTCCGACCTCGGAATCTTCGGCGCCGTCGCGAAGTCCGCGGAGTCTACCGCCGCTGATGTTGCCGGCGCCGTGGGCCTCGACGCGCGCGCCGCCACCTTAATCATGGACGCCTGCGTTGCCGTGGGCCTGCTCCAAAAGGAGGGCTCGGTCTATCGCAACACGCCCGAAAGCGGCGCTTTCCTCGTGCCCGGAGGGCCGGGCGACCTCTCGAAGGCCATCTGGTATATGCGCGACGTCTATCCGGTTTGGGGCCGGTTGAAGGAGTTCGGCAAGAGTGGCCGTCCTTCCGAGTCGCCGCAACTGCATCTGGGCGACGACGAAGCCCGCACCCGCGCCTTCGTGATGTCGATGCACGGGAAGGCGATGGCCACCGGCGCTGCGGTGGTCGCTAAGTTACCGCTGGCCGGTTGCCGCCGCCTCTTGGACGTTGGCGGTGGGCCGGGTACCTATTCCGTGATGATTTCGAAAGCCTACTCGGAATTGCACGCCACCGTCCTGGATCTACCGCCGGTAATCCGCATCGCCTCCGGTTTAATCGAGCAACAGGGAGCCTCCGCCCGCGTTTCCACCCTGCCTGGCGATTATCACGTCACGCCTTTTCCTGGCGACAACGATGCGGTGCTGTTCTTCGGCATGATGCACCAGGAATCGGCCGAAGGCATTCAGTCACTGCTGCGCAAAGCTTACAATGCCATGTCGCCCGGCGCGTCGGTCTATGTCATGGATATGATGACCGATCCCCCACACACCGCTCCCAAGTTCTCGGCCCTATTCGCCGTGAACATGGCGCTGACCACCGATTCCGGTTGGGTCTTCTCTTCTGCCGAACTGGAAGGCTGGGCGAAGGGCGCCGGGTTTGTGGATTTTGAAGTTCATCCTTTGCCGCCGCCGATTCCACATTGGCTGGCAAGCGCGCGCAAGCCGCGTGCTGACGATTAGAGGTTCCTACCGAGCCGCGACCGCGAGGGAGCGGTGTTTTGACCGCATACGTAGCCAGGTCACTCTAATGTTTCGTTGGATTCCGACGATGTTCCCTGGTGTGCAGGCCCTTGGCTTGCCTTGCGCCAACTTACACCCAGCCATGAATCCGATACCAGAGCAAGCCCAGTACTTCATGCGCGGTAATCTCGTTGCCCCTGATCGCCTTCCAGCTTGGGAGTACTTCATCGGAAACCGGATCCCACTCCCGGAAATCGCTCGGTGCGGGGACAACCTCAAACCCTTGTTTCCGAAAGCAGGCGGCGGCGCGAACCATGCTTCGCGCCTCAACAACCAGCGCAATTCGGCCGATGCCGCGCTGTCGCAGAATTTGGCCGCCGTAGAGGGCATTCTCATAGGTGGTGCGGGAGCGCTCTTCCATCCAGATCTGCGTCTCGGGTACGCCCGACGCAATCAGAAGATCGCGCATCGAAGGGCCGCCTCCGCCAGAGCCGGCCACCGCCAGAACCGGCAGGGGTTTCCAGTGCTGGTAGAGCCAGGCAGCGAAACGCGTTCGGGAATACGTATCGAAGTCGGGTAGAGGAAAGGGGCGTTCATAGGTGGGAGGAGCAACGGAAGAATCCAGTACTACAATTGCTTCCGCACCGTCCGGCGGCGGCGGCCGCAATGGGTACCATGCCTCCAGTGGTCTTGAGATGAGCCACTCCACAGGGGGCCAGGAGAACAGGAAAAGAGCAACTAGGGAGAAAATCGCGAACCGTCTGCTTTTACAATGTCTTAGCCGAATAAGTCCTACCGCGATGCAAGCCAGGAACAACAGCAGGAGCGGTTGTTGGTAAGTCATGGAATCGAGCGGCGCACTCACCAATCTACCATTGCCTATCAGGCTCTCAGTGGCGAAGGGTGAAGCGAATGGATGTTGTCTTGCACAAAAGCCGACAATTGGGCTAAAGAGGTTAAAGCGAGGAATGCAACGGATTGAAACTAAGGTAGTTGCCATTCGCAATCCTCCCACCTGCCCATTTTTTTTGGAAATAGTCCCGAAATATCAACCCCCGGTGCGAATTCCAGGGGAGTTCCGCTCCGGAGGCAAAACGAATATGCGTCGAAAGCAAGATATAGCTTTGTTATCTGTACTTTATGCTGTTGCTGCCTATGCGCAGGTGACCACATCTTCCATTTCCGGATTCGTCCTTGATCCCTCCGGTAAGCCGATTCCGAAGGCAAAGGTAACCGTCTCCGATCCCAGTCATGCCATCTCGCGTTCCGTCTATACGGACGCCGCTGGTTTCTATCGCATCCTCGATCTTGCACCAGCGTTATATCAGGTCAGCGGTGAGGCCAGCCAGTTTGCCAAAACGGAAGGTCCGTCCGTGCAGTTGGAAGTTAACGAGCAAGCCAGAGTCGATTTCCACCTGCCTGTAGAAGGTCAGAACACTCAGGTGACCATCCGGGCGACGGAATCGCTGGTTCCCACCGAGTCTTCGGACTTGGGCACGGTTATCGATCAAAGCCGCGTCGAGGGGCTGCCTCTCAATCAGCGTGATTTCCTGCAGCTTGCGTTACTCACTCCCGGCGTCGCGCCTCCGGTCGAAGGATCGCAGCTCTCCACCAGGGGTGGTTTCGCCATGCACGCCAACGGGGGCAGGGAAGAGTTCAACAACTTCCTGCTGGATGGCGTGGATAACAACGATCAGGACGTCAATCGCTACGTTCTGCAGCCTTCGGTCGATTCCATTCAAGAGTTCAAAATCTCCACCAACGCCTACAGCGCGGAATACGGCCGCAATGCCGGAGCGCAGGTCAACGTGATCACGCGCAGCGGAACCAATCACGTTCACGGGTTCGCCTACGAATATCTCCGCAATCGCGTCCTCGATGCGACCAATTCGTTCGATCCTGGGAATACGGCAAAACTGATCCGCAACCAGTTTGGCGGAGGCATCGGCGGTCCCCTGAAGAAGAATCGCGTGTTCTATTTTGCGAATGTTGACGCGCTACGCGGGCGTCAGGGCTTCAGCCAGTACGGCACCGTGCCGACCGCGGCGGAACGGGCCGGCAATTTCAGCGGGCTCGGGACGGTGGTCGATCCCTTTACCGGCCAGCCATTCCCCAACAACATCATCCCCGCAAACCGCATCGCGCCGCTCTCCTCCGACATTATGGCGCTGTTTCCGCTTCCCAACGTCGCCAATGCCGGGGCGGCCGGTAACTATTTCGGGCAGCCCGTAGAGCAGGATTCGAACACGCAGTTCGATGCCCGGCTCGACTATCGGATTACCGACGCCTCTCGCCTCTCCTTGCGGTACAGCTATGAGCACGACAATACGTTCGAGCCATTCACTCAGAACTCTATCGAATTGCCCGGATTCGGTGACTATGTCTATGACCGCGGGCATAACGCAATGGCGCACTACGAGCGCGCATTCGGATCCACTACAGTCAACTCGCTGCTTGTGGGATTCAGCCGTGCGCCGCGGAACATCCTCCAGCAGAACTACCAAACGAATGTCAATCAACTCTGGGGAGTGAACTATCTCCCCACGCAGCCCCGAGATTTCGGTTACCCAAACGTCAGTGTGCAAGGGCTTTCGCCCGTTGGTGACGCTACCGAGATTCCGATTGAGCGTGTGGAAAACACTTATCAGGTTGGCGATACTCTCTCCCTAGTGCGCGGCGCGCACAGCTTGAAATTCGGCGCCGAGGTGAGGCGCATCCAGGAGAATGGAATCCTCGATTATTATGCGCGCGGATCGATGTCCTTTTCCGGCGCTCTGTCGGGAAGTGGAATCAGCGATTTGCTTTTGGGCCTGCCGTCTTTCTCTATCCAATCGAAATCCAACAATCCGCAGGCCCAGCGGACCTCTTCCGTGGGGATGTTTGCGCAGGACGATTGGAAGGTAAACCAGCGGCTCACGCTCAATCTGGGGCTGCGGTGGGAATTCAACAGTCCGCCGATCGATGCCCACAACAGCATGTCCGCTTTCGACCTTGCTACGGGAACAGTGTCGCAAGTGGGAACGAATGGCCTGTCGCGATCCGGTCTGAGGCCGGACTACACGAACTTCGGGCCCAGGGTGGGTTTTGCTTATTCTCTCGATTCGCATACCGTAGTCCGGGGCGGTTATGGCGTTTTCTACGATGCCGGTATGTTGACCGTGAATTCCGCCCTGTACTTCAATCCACCGTACTTCAACATCTACGTGTTCTTCCCGACCGCTCAGGGTTTGCTGGGGCTGTCCAACCCCTTCCCTTCGACGAATGGATTGCTTCCGCCGCCAACTCTCAGCACTCTCAGTCCCGAGATCACTACCTCCTATCTGCAGTCCTGGAATCTGAATCTGCAGAGAGATATTCATGGCGTGGGCGTTTTGAGCGTAGCCTACGCCGGTTCGAAGGGTACGCATCTGATCCGCTCGCTGGATCTCAATCAGCCGGCTCCGGGGCCGGGCGATTTGAGTACGCGTGAGCCGTATCCGCAGTACAGCAACATCTTCTTCACGGAAAGCGGCGGGAACTCCAATTACAACTCGCTGCAGGTATCGTTTAACCGGCGGCTGGCCCAGGGACTTACCTTTCTCGCCATCTATACGTTTTCCAAATCGATCGACGACACCTCCGCTTTTCTGGCCGACACGGCGGACCCCAATTTTCCACAAGACAGTCACAATTACCGCCTCGACCGGGGTCTATCCAGTTACGATATGAAACACCGGGCCGTGATCGGATATGTCTACAGTTTGCCGTTCAAGAATCGCATTCTCCGTAATCTGGAGTCGGGTGGCATCATCACGCTGCAGTCCGGCCAGCCTTTCACGCCGGTGCTCCAGTTCGACAACAGCAACACCGGCAACACCGGTCAGCAATCAGGTTCGGACCGCCCGAACCTGATCGGCAATCCATCTCTGCCGAATCCTTCCGCGAATCTTTGGTTCAACACCGCGGCCTTCGCGATTCCGCCGCCCTACACTTTCGGTTCAGCCGGTCGCAATATCCTGATCGGCCCCGGTCTGGCGACCGTGGATCTCTCCCTGTCGCGGCGCTTTAAGCTTGCGGAGCGAGCGTCGGGGCTCTTGGGAGTTCAGGCGTTCAACCTTCTGAATCGGGAGAATCTGAACTTGCCAGACCTGTACGCGGATAGCCCCGCTAGTTTCGGAAAGATATTCTCGGCGAAGTCCCCCCGGCAGGTGCAAATGCTTCTCCGCTTTAACTTTTAGGAGGAAACTGGAATCGGCGAATTTTCAATTGGCCGGCCCGTTCACGTCAAACGCGCCGATTACATCGTCGCAAATATAGAACCCGCCATAGGTTAAGTATTCGTAGCCGCCGAAATCGAAATTCGATGCGCTCGTCCAATTCGCCGCCAGCGGCGAAAACGGCGTAGACCTTACGAGTGCGCCATTGAGGTACAAATTGAGACCGCTGGAGCTCCATCCGAGCGTCACATCCAATGTGACGCCGTTCCCGAAAAGCGTGTCCTCCGTGCCTTTTGGCGCCCAGTAGTATTGTGCCGAGCCCGCCGCCTCGTACATAAAGTAGAGATATCCGGCGGACACTTGGGTCATAAAGTAGAACAAATGGGTTCCAGCGCCGTCGCGAACGTCGAAGACATAGCGACCAGTTGCCGCGGTGGCCTGGCGTTGGGCAAAACTGTACCGTGATTGGAGAGTGAATGAAATCTGTCCCTGTTTTGTATTGAAGATGTTGCCAATCGCGGCGCCCGTGAACTTGTAATAGGCATTGTTGGTATTAGTGCAGCAATTCTGGAAATAGACCCCATTACCGCTTGTAATGAAGTCTATCGAACCCGTTCCGTTGACGACTGTTGTTCCCGTGAGGCCGGCCGGAGATAATTCTGGAGTTACGGTCGAACCGGTCCGTAAGCCGCTAACTTCCGAGGCTTTGCCTTGAAGTTGAAATAGCGACTGCATTGAAGGTGATAACGTGACGGTTGCAGTTGCGGTGGAGGAGCCCAGAGTGGCTGTGATTTGGGCGTTCTGGGCGATGGCCACTGGAGCGGCAGACGCGGCGAACGAGACTGACGTGGCGCCGCTTGGAACGGTCGCCGATGCGGGAACAGAGAGCGCGGGATTGGCGCCCGAAAGGTGAATCACCGCGCCGCCGGCCGGTGCGGCGGCCGAGAGGGTGACGGTACAGGTGTCCCCGTTTGCCACCGCCGCGCATTGCAAACCTGATATCCCAAGGTTGGCTGCGGTGAAGACTCCGCCACTGCCGGAAATTGAGAGAGATGCGCCCGCAGGCGAAACCGCGATCGCGTTCGGGATCGATACAGAAACATTCGTTGCTCCCGGCGGGTCAAATGAAATCGTAGCCGCGACGCCGTTGCCTATGGCGCTTGAATTCAAGCCGGTCGCAAGACAGGTGTACGCGGAGGCGGTCCCCGCGCAGTTAATCGACTTGCCGGCCGCTACCAAGGCAGGGCCAGCCGATACGGTGAAGCCCGTGACGCCCGTTGGGTAGGCGAATATCCATTCAAGGGCCCCCGGTGCGCTGCCCGCTGCGGCGGACAGCGATAGCGAAAGCGAACCTCGAGCGCCTTGGAGGGCGCTGACGGACGACAGAGCCAAGGATGATTGGGCTCTCATAGGCTGAATAAAATAGCACAGACACAATAAGCCTGTAATAGGGTACAACTTAGTCATAAAAGGAAGCTCCAGAATACCTATTCGGATCTGCGCGGATTTTCTTGAGGAAAAATCTGAGATGTCATTTCAGAGCGCGATTTCCGTCTCTGAAAACAAAGGAGAATTTGAATGTAATGGTATTAAAACAGCAAAGATGTTTTACGCTGGCGCCTATTGCCACCGTTGGGCGGCCTGGCACGCGAAATCAAATTACTTGATAAAACAGTGCTGGACTTGCGGGATGACGCCTGAAGCGAATTCGCGTGCTGCCTCAAGCACACCCGGTTGATCGGGAACGATAATCCGGACGATCGACCCTGCCGTACTATTGCGCAACAGGGCATCGCGGGCCAGAAGGACCTTCCCTAAGTATTCGCTCGCGATAATGCGGGTTTTGGATTGATACCAGTAGAGAACCAGCCTGCGGTCGCCGTCATGGCTGATCGAGTACTTGTTGATCTTGAAATTGCTGCCGCCAGCCGGTACATCCGTACTTCCGTAATCCCAGATTTCCCACCCTGCCCCGGGCAGGCAGTGTTTGGGGGAGTGCATGCTTTCGCCTGACCGCTGCTGGGCGTAGTAGGCGATAAACAAATCGGCCTCGATACCGGACTTATGGTAGAGCCGCGAAAGATATGCGTCACATTTGAGAGCTTCCCAGGCGCCGGGTCCGAGAGGCAAGTTGTCCGCATTTCCCGTGAATCCGGCGATGTTTGTGCCAATCGTATCCAACGGCCGCGCCAAGGACTCGGGTGTTCGGTTATCGGCCACCTTGGAGGCCATTAGCGTGGCAGCCAACAAAATGACGATGAGGGCAAGGCGCCACGAAAGAGGGCTAGAAAGGGAATGATTCACGATCGTGTTCCCGTCAAGCGAAAAATAAACTTTCCCAGCAGCCACAACATTCCGAAGCCAAACACAAAAATCAGCCAACCGGAGAACAAATGATAAAAGCCCATGGAATATTCAGGCCGGTAGTCCGCCAACACTGCGGTGCCGGCGACGCGGATCACATTGACTGCGATCGCCAACGGCACAGAAAGGATAGTCAAGACTATTCGGCCCGTAAGGGATGCGTCTTCCAAATATCCCAAGAGCAAGGATCCCACGATGAGCGATGAGAGGGAATTCAGACCGCTGCACGCTTCCGCCACGCCGAGCGACGTCGTAGCCAGATGAATGATGTTGCCGTCGCGATAAATCGATACTCCGAGGAACTGCGCAATATCGGTTGCGGCTGTTGAGGCCAACAATTGCAGGGGCGCCGCCACCGAGTTGTAGACCAAACCCGGGAGCGGCACCATCGTCATCAGAAGAACAAAAGGAAATGCCAACGCGCGCAGGCGTGCGAATCCCCAAAAACTCCAGGTTATTCCCGCCAAAAGGAGAACGAAAGAAATGCGCGCCAGAAAGAATTCCGCCGCCAATTGGCCAAGAAGGAAGATTACACAGGCTCCCGCAACAAGCGCCAGTCCTCGATTGTCAGACTGCGCCGGAATTGCCAAAATGTCCTGCCGGCGAATCCACGCCAAGTAGAGAGCGATTGGCGGGATCAGCATTCCATAGGACGAGGCTTCTACAGTCCACCACTCCACTGCCAAATCGGGAAGGATAAATGAATATAACGCCGCAATCAATCCAACGACAATCACTACTTTGAGCCAGACCAGCGGATCGGTATTTTCGCGGTGGCGTGCGTCGTTGCGGTTGACCGCAGCTGCAGTTCCCATTTTAGCGCTCTTAAACCCTTTGCACGTCTGGACCCAAGTTTTCCCCGAAGTGCGTCTGGCCCATTATTCCCCGACTGCCAGCACAAGATTTAAAAACGATAGCACTGTGCGACAAAGTTTCGCAAACTATGCAACGAAATGTTCATGCAGTGGCGATCGCACACCGATAGCTAATGTTTAGATGTGGCAAGAAAATTGCGTAACAAACTGAAAATCGAGACCGAGAGAAGCGCGGGGAAGTCCGGAGTGATGAGCTGCCTGAAATCGTGACGGTTGGAGAGCACGACCAGTGGCCTGCCTTCAAAATTTCGGCCCAGTGTTCTCCATGTGTGGGAGTCTCGAGGTAATCATGACGGGTGAATTGGAAATCATTAAAATCGCGCTGGAGCGGCGCTCCTCGCTCTCCCCAACAGCTACCGCAGACGGATATGCTAGAGCAATACAACTCCCGGAAGATAGGCCGGTAGCGAGCCTTTGGTCAGGTTGTTGGTTGGGGGAGAAAAAATTGTGTCTAGATTGCTAAAAGGCGTCTTCGCGATTACCGGTTTGTTTGTGTCATCGGGTTGGAGCCAGGAACTTCTGGATGAGATCAATTTCCGGGCCGGCGAGTTGGGAGGGTTGCACCTTGTCGGAGTGTCAGTTTTCGGCGGGTATTCGACCTCCGCGTATCCCCAAGCCGGTATCAACCTTAGCGCTGCTCCGGGCTTAGGAAATCTGGGCGGCGATGAGAACTATGGGGCTACAGCTTCGCTGGGGTGGCAATTTAATCGGGCGAAGACCAACGTCTCTGTTCTTTATTCGGGCACCTACTCAGGAATGGTCCGTTACTCCGACCTGAACGCGTACAACCAGTCCCTTTCTATCTCTGCCTCCCGAATGTTGACTCCAAAATGGACATTCAGCCTGACGGCATCGGGTAACGATAGCAGCTTGGCCCAATATCTTTTTCAACCTTCCGCCGTCAGCGTTCTCACGCAAATACCCTCGACTTTCGACGATTTGGCGGCGGCGGTTGCGGTTGGGCAGTTCACCAACGCGCAAGTTGCTTCGATGCTCACAGGGGCGCCAGTGATGCAGTTGCCCGGACGTAGCATACTGGCGGGAGATCGAATCCTCAGCTACGCGGGCCAGGCAAATTTGGGATATGCGCTCTCTTCGAGGTTACGGCTTCATTTTGCGACCTTTGCCGCCGCGGGTCAAAACAGTCTCGGTGGGCAGCAGGGGAATACGGCGCCAGCGAACTACGTTACGCCGCGAAGCCTTGGGATAAATGGAGGAATCGGGTTTTCGTATTCCCTGTCTCCTCGCACCGATGTGGGAGCCCAAATGGACGGTAACCGCACGGTGAACCATTATCAGTCGGCTTACATCACGTCGGCTACCGGGTCATTCGGACGCAAGATGGGTATGAACTGGTTCCTTCGCGTTCAGGGAGGAGCGAGCTATAGCGACGTGACGCAGCAAAGTATGGGGACGCCAAAAGCCAGTCAAATTGTGGGGGGCGGCTCACTTGGCTTCCAAACCCACACCCAGACTCTCGTTGCCACCTATAATCGCTCGGCGAGCGACACGTTCGGATTCGCAGTAGGCACCGTCACTGCCGCGTCGGGGGCCTGGAACTGGCGGGCGATGGGCAGCAAATGGGGCTTATCCGCGAGTTTTTCGCAGGAGCAAACCAGGAATGCGGGCTTCGCCAGCCTTTCTGGATGGCAGGCTTCGGGCGGCATCACCAACGCATTGAGCCTGCGTACCACTTTGTCCGCACAATATGTGTACCTCCACGATGCCGGCGACTATGCCGGAGTGTTTAACACGTTTTCGGTTCAGACGATCAGACTTTCGCTAGGATGGTCTCCGCAGCCCATCCAGCGATAATTGAGGCAATGTTTTCGAGTTTTCGACGAGTAAATTTCGGCCAAGACAGTTCCGGCGGCGATGGCGGAGGGCCTCCTTGTTGCCGTTTCGCTGGTCAGCGCAGCCAAGCGGTGCTCCGGACCGGCCCCTCCGAATATTTGAGGCTTCCGGATTCCTCAATTCAGACCGGCGTTGCCGGGAGTCCAAGTCGAGGAGTCCCCGCGAGCCACAAGTTTCGGGGCCTTTATGCGGAAGTACTGGATTGAGGCGCGTCGCTCCGCTTTACCCGCATCATCCGGGGAAACATCATGACGCTGTAAGTCCCATGCGCGAAGTTCCGAATTTGTGCCGGAATCGAACCCGTTCGATACGAGGGTGAACGCGACGCCGTCTATCCCGAGTGACCGGGCTGAAAAAGATAGCTCACGGGACGGAATGAATTTAGGAGTATTTATGAATTTACTAAGACCGACGCCCGCAAAATGGGCCGTTCCCTGCTTTGTTCTCATCGCGTTGGCGCTTTCTTCTTGCGCAACCACGCCAGAGGCAAAGAGCGCCCGTTTTATAACGGCTGGCCAAAAATTTCTGAAGGCGAACGACATTCCACGGGCCATCCTGCAGTTTGAAAGCGCAGTAAAGGCGACGCCGAGGAGTGCGGAAGCTTACTACCAATTGGCGACCGGGTTCCTGGCCGCGGGTGACGGCGTCCGTACGGGGACCATGTTGCGTAAAGCGCTGGACCTCAACCCGCAACACCGTGGGGCGCTACTCTTGATTGCCAAAGTCATGGCGAACACGAGCGACGAGGGATCCTTGCGAGATGCGCAAAAGCGTTTACAGGCGCTCCTCCAAGCTTCTCCCAACGATGCCGACACCCTGCATGCCTTGGCCCTTACAGAGCTCAAGCTGCGTGAGCCGGACGACGCCATAAGGGATCTGGGACAGGCAATGGCGGCAGCCCCACAAAGCCTCCTGATTGCGGTGACGCTGGCGCAGGCGAAACTTCAGGAGAACGACCCCAAAGGGGCGGAAGAGGTTCTAAAACAGGCTCAACAAAATTCGCCGAAATCGGCGGCTGCACTGGTGGCGCTCGGCAAATTTTATTCTGCCTTAAATCGGCCCCAGGAAGCGGAGCAGGAGTTTCAGCGGGCTTTGGCGTTGGATGGGAACGATACGGCCGCCCTCTTCAGCTTGGGAATTTTGCAGAACCGCACGGGAAAGAAGCAGGAAGCCGAACAGACGTTTCGCAAGCTGTCACGAATGCCGGACCAACAGACGCGAGGCTCGCTGGCTGCTTTTTTCAATGGGGAAGGCGCAGGATGATGCGATGCAGGAACTGGTTCGGCTTTACAAGGAGGACCCAGCCGATAGGACGGTGCGGACGTGGCTCATAAACGGATACCTCTCGACGAGCCGCACCGCGGAAGCGGAAAAGCTGCTCGCAGAGGCGCTGCGAAAGAATCCTAAGGACTTGGATGCGCTGTTGCAACGCGGGGAGATCGCTCTGGCTGCGCGGAAGTTCACCCAAGCGGAGACCGACTTGAACCATGTGGTAGCGTTGCAGCCGGCTTCGGGGGAAGTGCATTATGTCTTGGCCAAGCTCTACCTGGCGCGCAAGGAAGATCTCCGATATCGGGAGGAACTCACCAAGGCCTTGCAGCTCAATCCGTTTCTCCTGGCGGCGCGGCTCCAATTGGCGCAAGACCTGATCAGCGGCAAGGAGGCCAAATTGGCGCTGGAGATCCTCGATCATGCGCCCGCGCCGCAGAAACAGCTGATGCCGTTTTTGGTTGCGCGCAATTGGGCCTTGTGGGCGATGGGAGATTTTGCGGAAATGCGCAAGGGCATCGACTTGGCAATGGCGCGCGGGCGATCGGCGGATCTTCTTATGCAAGACGGCTTATGGAAGCTGAATGCCGGCAACCCGTCTGGCGCGCGGGCCTCCGTCGAGGCGGCGTTGAAGATCAATCCTGCCGACATTCGAGCTCTGGCGGTACTCCGGCAGAGCTACGCAGCTCAGAAACAATCGGCGGCCGCACTGGAAACAATCCAGGAATATGCCGCTAAACAGCCTAAATCCGCTCCGGTCCAGGAACTCCTTGGAATGGTGCTGATGGCCAATGGAAACCGTGCCAAGGCCCGTGAGGCGTTTGTCCGAGCCAAAACGGCGGATCCCCAGTTTAGGCAGGCCGATCTTTCGCTGGTGCAAGTGGATGCCGCGGAAGGCAAGCTGAATGAGGCGCAGACGAAGTTACAGGGAATTGTTGCAGCCGATCCTGGGAACACCGTGGCACAAATGTGGCTGGGTATGCTCGAAGATGCTCGGGGAGATCATGTAGCGGCTATGGAACAGTTTCGAAAGGTGGTCGCCGCCGACCCGAACAACATCCAGGCCTTGAATAATCTCGCCTATCTTTTGTCAGAATATGGAAAAAAACCAGACGATGCACTAAAATATGCGGAGAAGGCGCTGGAACTTGCCCCCGATAATCCGGAGTATGCCGACACCATCGGGTGGATCCTCTTTCGAAAGGGGCTTTATTCTTCGGCTGTGACGCAACTGGAACGTTGCGCGGCACATCAAGGCAGCCCGATCTGGCAGTACCATTTGGCTATGGCGTACGCAAAGAATGGGGAACTGGCGCGTGGCCGGGCCGTGCTCCAGGCGGCGCTCAAACGCAATCCCAATCTACCGGAAGCGAAGATGGCGCAGGATATCGTATTGGAGCGCAAGTGACAGGATTCCGCGGGCGGAGATTGATCGAGGATCTGGTTCGAAATCCCGAAGTTTCGAACACTACGAGGCATTGCAACTGCTCCGATCCGTTGAATATAAAAGGGTTAGAGATTGGCTCTCAATTTGCTATAGTAGACGCGTTCAGTGAAGCGGGGATTTGGCCTTAGCTTCGGAGTTTTTTTAGATTAGGACTGGGAGGAACAATGACAAAGAAAGTTCTTACGCTGTTTGCACCCGCGCTACTCGCGGTGGTATGCGCTCCGTTGCAAGCGGCAACTACAACGCAGTTGTTTATAACTGATGGTGTCGGCGACTCCGTCACCCTTGAATGGAACACAACCAATGTTGCGGGATGCCCCCCCGCTCCTTCGTTCTGCGAGCTTACGACCGGTACCACGACAACGGCTGCGGCCACTGGAACCCAGCACGGGACCTTCGTTTTCGATGGAACGATCGGAGGCTTTTCGTTTAACGAAGCAACTGGTGAAGGTATGAATGCCGTGACGGCGCCGGATTTGATGAACGTCAATGAGATCAATGCAACTTCGTCTGCCACCGGCGGTACGATTACAAGTACGTTCTCGGATACGGATTATACTGCTCTCAGACCGGCGTTTAATCTGTCCGCGTCGAACACTTTCAGCGCCTCCCTGCCGAATGCTTCAACTGCTGTCTTTTCAGCATTTGCAAATGCTGCTAATACCATTCCGGTTGGTACCTCTATCGGCACCGCAGCCTCGTTCACTCAAACGCATAGTGCAGGCGCCGGCGCCCCTCAATCGAATTCGAACAACATGAACTTCGCTAACCCGATCGGCACCAGCGGGTCCCTTTCGGAGGTAATCACTCTGTCCTTTGTTGGAGCGGGCGAAATCGATAGCGGTTTCACGCTTGCCAATGGCTTGGCGGGCACTGTTCCTGAGCCTACGAGCGTTATTTTCCTCGGTACGATGGTTGTAGGTTTGGCTGGGCTTATCCGCAAGAAGCAAGCGAAGCGAGTCTAGCTTTTCACGGGCAAGTTTCCTCCCGGTTCAAAATATCAACGGCGGGCCTGTTAACGCCCGCCGTTGTTTTTATGGCTCTCGTAATAAATTCTTCAACGTAGATAACAACGGCGTGTCAGCTCATGACCCGCCGTTGTGCTGTTTTCGGTAGTAATAGTAAATAACTCCTCAATACAACCTCCTGGCGGTTCTCTCCTTTATGTATCTCCCGTTAGCCCTGTCGTTCTGGCTAACCACCCTTCGATAGCATCCAACTCAATGTTCCTTCGATGGTGAACCGAGGGGAGCTTGAGCGCCTGGATTTTCTGTGGCCTCAGCCGCCAAAGTGCCCAATCCTTCCCACCGACGAACTTAGACGGTACGCATTTTTCAGGGGCGTCCTAAGAATGTCGGGCTTCTCACGGCATATCCTCGCCAGAAAAGCGCGTGGTTCAGCTAACGGGCTGAAAGCGCGGCGGCTTGTGGTGAGCTTACGGGAGAGCGGATAAGCAGCCTTGCTTCCTGTAGTTCTCGTGAATCTCGAAAGCTCCGCGGACCTCGCCGGCTTCAGAATGTGCCGCCGCAATATCGGCTATGGCGGTGCACCGTTGCCTCTGAAGGAGTGGACAGCCGGTGTTGAGGAATTCGCGACCGTCGTGAAAATACGTGGCGCAGCTCTTCGGGTAAAAATTGTCGTAAAGGCGAAGTAGATATGGCGTCGTTGCGCCGGAACCTCCCAGCACAAAAGCTCCCCACAGCGAGACGGCGGCGGATGCGCTATTGCCTTCCTGCAAATAGGCGCCGGCAAGAGATCGATATGCCGCGGGGTTTGACGGCGCGATCTTGCGCGCGTAGAGATATTCCGCGATGGCATCTTTCGGTTGATCCATCCGCAGGTAAACAAGTCCAAGATCGGTATGGAGTTGCGTCAACCCGAACGTTGGACATGTCGCGGAATTCACCGCGCAGGCAGCTGTTGCGCGGCGCGCGCTGATGTTGAACTCCCGATCGATAGCGGCCCCGTGCCGTAAGACCGCAAGAGCTTTCAGGTACCAATGAAGGCTCTCGGGGTTGAGGCGGGCAACGTGATCGGAATCTCGCGGCCCGATGGACTCGCCTTTCAAAAAATAGTAGAAACCGAGGTCCTGGTATACCGTGGCGACGTTGAGCCGGTCCGGAAGGCTGTTTAGGATTGCGACAGCGACTTCGGCCTCATTGATTGAGCGCCAGGAGACTCCATCGCGCTGGAACCAAATCCGCGCTAGCGAACTGTGCGGCTTAAAGCTGGCAGGCGCAGTGGTAAGAGCTTGGGTCCAGAGGGTTTCATCGTCGGCCCAGTCGCGGTTGCGCTCGAACGTGCGAATCCCCCATCCCATGGCCAGTGCGACGGTTGCGGCAGCGAGCCAGCGAACCGGGAGCCGCAATCGCCGCTGGACGGCGCGCCCGGCGATCACGATGCATGCCGCGAATCCGATCGCCGGCAGGTAGAGGAAGCGCTCCGCCATGATTGAGCCGATGGGGACTAGAAAATTGGACGTCGGGAGGAATGTGAGAAGCGCGAAGCCAATCCAAAAGGATACGAGGCGGTTACGCCGCCAGCAAGCGATGCCGATCGCCACGAGGGCAATCATTGCGGCCAGACCGGCCACCGCCTGGAGGTCCTCAGGACGGCGCATATGCCAGTCTACGAGCGAAATTCGATTGAAGGAGTAATCGCAGGATAACTTCTGAGGCCAAAGGAGGAGCCCGAGGGAGCGGCCGAAAACCTTAATTGCCGTGAGGCGTGACGTTACAAAATCCGCTCCAATGATGGGGTTGTCTACGAACGGCATCTGGACCGGCCGGCTTTTTTGAAACATCGCGCGACGCTGGTGAATGAAGAGCAGCAGTGGCGGAATCAGAACCACGTAGCCGCGGGAGCAATACCGCGCCAGATGGGCGGCCACGTTGCGGAGAGGGCTTCTTTGCCGCCGGACGGTGCGAAAGCTCAGATCGTAGAGAGGCAGCAGAGCGGCGACGATAACGGCGTTCTCTTTGGAGAAAACACCAATGGTCGCGATGGCTGCCAAGCCGGTAAGCCAGGCGGCTCGCCGCAAACCGCGCTCCTGGGTGCTTCGAATATAGACGAGAATCGCTGTCAGGACGGCGAAGGCTGCCAGTTCATCCGCCCGGCCCACAACATTGGTTACAGCCTCGGTGCAGATAGGATGCAGCGCCCAAAGCGCCGCTGTCGCCAATGCTAACCGCCTATCTACAAACAGCCGCCACGCGAGTAGAAAAACCAGAAAGGCATTGGAAACATGCAAAATTAGATTTATCCAGTGATAACCGGCAGCTCTTTCTTCATTTCCCAGGATGGAGTAATTGAATAGATAAGTAAGCGTAGTGATCGGCCGATAGAGACCGCTTTCTCCTTTTGGCCACCAGTAATTCTCGCGCAGGATTTTTTGGAGATTCTCTTGACCAGGATCCCGCAGGCGTGGATCTTCCAGAACGATGCCACGGCTGTCTTGCGCAAAGCCGGCGCGGAAGGAATTAGAGTAAGCCAACAATACGACAACGGCGAGGATAAAGAGGGCCACCATGTTGTGGCGCTTTTGCGCGAGAGGGGCTTTGGGTGGCGGGAAAGAAAAGAGCGAATCGTGGCCGGGAACGAGATGTACTTCGGATGGATGTGACGAAGGAAGCGTCACATCCTTGCCGTATTCCATTGGGATAGAAAGTCAGTATACGGGACGATCCCCATTGTCTACGAGTCCTGATTTAGTACTGGTAGGTGAGTACTAAACCAAGCTAAGTTGAAGCAATGACTGCGGTTTCGGCCGGTTCCCACCTCCGAGTCAGACGCAAGATGCCTCTAATTGGCCAAAAGATGCTCGCGGATTCACCGCAAAGTAGCGATTGGTGGTCAGGCCAACCGAAACCCGAAGAAGAAACAAATTACCTCTCGAGTCCTAAACCCTGGGATTTGAGGGTGGTCATGGCAGCCGATTAAAGAAAAAGAGACATCCAGGATGAGGAACTTAGGGCGACGATTACCGCTGTCAGCGGAGTTTCGAAGTCGCCCGTTCTTACGCCCCAAGCCCTGACCTTGAGCTCCCTTACCGCGTCCTGCAATTCCCAGGAAGGATGTGCGTCGGGGTGGGGGGTGAGCCGGAAGTCAAGTTAGCGATATCATTTTCAACGTTCCAATGTGCGGTTGCGCCGCCGCTGCGCTTCGTCAAGCCGGTTTAGCGGAAGTTCCAGTTGCCTACGAATTCAAGGGACCTACCTTTGGTAGGTCCTTTTGGGTTGAGCGTGGAATCAAATTGCGTTCGCACTTGGATGGACCGGCAGCGCCTTGAAGAGATCGCTGCTGGCCGCCGGCAAAACGAAAACTCAGCGGCGAGCGGCGAGCGCGTTGAGGATGGCGGCTCCGGCGTCGCCCCCACCGTAGTTCATTGTCCAAGGGCCAGCCTGCGGCGCTTTCGCAACGGCTTCGAGTATTCTGCCCCTGTCCGCTCCGGTCAGCACATTGCAGGAATTGGCCAAGGTTTCCACCCACTCGGTCTCATCGCGTAGAGTGATGCAAGGCGCCTTGAGGAAATACGCCTCCTTCTGAACGCCGCCGGAATCGGTGAGGATAAAGCGCGCGCGGCCTTCGAGCAGCAGCATGTCGAGATAGGATACCGGCTCGATCAATATCACCGACTCCACGGCGATTTCCATCTCGGACAACCGCTTCGCCGTACGGGGATGAATCGGCCAGACCACCGGACAGCCTGAACGTGCGATGGCATCGAGGGCGGCGACAATTTCGCGCAAACGCGCGGGATCGTCCGTATTCTCGGCCCGGTGTATGGTCGCCAGCGCGAATTCTCCCGCGCGCCACTGTTCGGCCAAAGGGCCGCCTCGGGATTCCGCAAGCCGGCGGTATTCGAGGGACGCATCCAGCATGACGTCTCCCGTCCATACCGCTTTTTCACCCAGTCCCTCCTTACGGAGGTTTTCCATCGCCAAGTCCGTCGGACAGAGGAGGAGATCGCTCAGGTGATCGGCGACCACGCGGTTGATCTCCTCCGGCATGCCACGGCGATAACTTCGCAGTCCGGCTTCGATATGCGCGATGGAGAGGCTCGCTTTCGCGGCAACCAGAGCGCCCGCGAGCGTCGAATTGGTATCCCCATATAGCAGCACCCAATCCGGCTTTTCGGCTTCCAGAACCGGCTCCAAACGCTTCAGCATTTCCGCGGTCTGCGTTCCGTGCGACCCCGAGCCCGCCTCCAAGTCATAGTCGGGCCGGGGAATCGACAACTCTTCGAAGAATACGGCGCTGAGCGCCGGATCATAGTGCTGACCGGTATGCACGATCGTGTGATGCCAATCGGCGGCATCCGGGCGACGCTCCAAAGCCTTGCAGATCACCGCCAGTTTGACAAACTGAGGGCGGGCGCCTACGATCGAGACCAACCGCATCAGCGGGTATTCCGGGCGGCGTAGAACGAGCGGATCAGGCCGCAGACGTATTCGATGTCCGACGACTGCAGCTCGGAGTAGATGGGAATGGCCAGGGAATCTTTGGCCAACTGCTCGCTTATCGGAAAATCGCCGGCCTTGTGGCCAAGATGCGCGAAGCAGGTTTGCAAATGGAGCGGCAAGGGATAATAGACTTCGCTGCCCACGCCGTTTTGCTTCAAATATGCCTGCAGGGCATCGCGATCCTCACAGCGAATCGCGAATTGATTGTAGACGTGACGGGTTTGATACGGCTTGGTGGTGGGAGGAGTCACCGGGACGTTCATCTCAGCCAAAAGATCGCGGTAGAGCGCGGCGTTCCGCTGACGTCCGGCGGTCCAGGAGTCCAGGTATTTGAATTTCACGCGCAGCACAGCGGCCTGTAGCGCATCGAGGCGCGAATTGATGCCAATGTAATCGTGGTAGTACTTGCGCTTCGTCCCGTGGACTCGAAGCGCGGTGAGGCGCTCGGCGAAAGCAGCGTCGTTGGTGGTGAGCATGCCGCCGTCGCCATATCCGCCCAGGTTCTTACTGGGGAAAAAACTGAAGCAGGCCATGTCGCCGATACTTCCGGCGCGCCGCTCTTTATATTCGGAACCGATCGATTGCGCCGCATCCTCAATCACCACGATGCCGCGGGCGGCAGCGAGTTCGCAGAGCGGATCCATATCGGCGCAGCCGCCGAACAGGTGAATCGGGATAATAGCCCGAATTTTGGGATGGGAGTCAAGAACGGCAGCGAGCTGCCGCATGTCCATGTTGAAAGTTTCGGGCTCAATGTCCAAAAAGACGGGAACCGCCCCAACACGGCAGATGGCACCGACGGTGGCGAAGAACGTATACGGTGTGGTGAGCACCTCGTCGCCCGGTTGAAGATCGAGCGCCAGAAGGGCAAGAAAAAGCGCGTCGGAACCCGAAGCGCAGCCAATTGCATACTTGGCGCCGCAATAGGGAGCGATCGCCTGTTCGAGTTGCTTGACATCGTCGCCCAGAATGAATTTCTGGGAATCGATCACGCGGGTGACCTCGGCAAGGATTTCGTCGCGGATCTCACGGTGTTGCGCACTCAGATCGAGCAGGGGAACCGTTTTGGATGCAATGGTTGTCGTCATCGTTTTCTACCTTTTCGCGGCTTCGGTTTCGGTCACCAGATTACCTTGCTTCACGTAGGCCGCGCCACAAGCCGGGCACAAGGCTGCGTCCTTCGCAAAAGCGAGCTTGATTCCGCAATTGCAAACCCAACCGCGCAGAGACGCCGGGTTTCCATAAATCAACGCGAAGTCCGGTACGTCCTTTGTCACCACGGAGCCAGCGCCTATGAAAGCATATCGGCCGATCGTGATACCGCAAACGACGGTGGAGTTCGCGCCGATCGAAGCGCCGCGCCGAACCAGCGTTGTCTTGTATTCGTTCTTGCGCGCGATGTGGCTGCGGGGGTTGATCACGTTGGTAAAGACCATCGATGGCCCGCAAAATACGTCGTCTTCGAGAATGCAGCCCGTGTAGACCGAGACGTTGTTTTGAATCTTGACGTTGTTGCCTATAACGACATCCGGGGATACCACGACATTCTGGCCAATGTTGCAATCGGCGCCGATGCTGCAGTTCTTCATCACGTGCGAGAAATGCCAGATTTTGGTCCGCTGTCCAATGGAACAGGGCTCATCCACATAACTCGACTCATGCACAAAGTATTCTTGGTTGTTCATTTGCTCCTTGCGGTCGCCACTCGTCGATCTGAAGCGGTACTATGAAACACGGGGCAAGCATCTAGGCTACCAAACATTAGCCCTCGCATCATCTTCCAGCCGCTGGTGTGGAGGATTTTGGATTTCGCTGCTAAATTCCTTCCCAAAAGTGGAGAAGCCTGCCAAAGGTTTGGGAAAGCGAGTCGAAATGGATAGAGTGCGGCGCGCATCAATCGGGGCAAGATTTAAAAAGGGTTTGGCCTGTGGATTGCACTTTTTCTGTGGCTATTCAGACAAAGAAGTGTAGAGAGGTGTTTCAGGAATGACGACTGCGAGTAATTCAGGTGGTGGATCGCGCCCCAGACAACCGGCGCCAAGCGCCACATTGCCACTGGAACACTATGCGCGTCTCATCTACCACCGCAAATGGTTGGTTCTTAGCGTATTTGTCGCTGGTCACCGGCGGTACGTTTTTTTACGCGCAGAGTCTGCCCAACATCTACCAATCCGAAACCGTGATTATGGTCGACCCACAGAAGGTGCCGGAGTCGTATGTGAAATCCACCGTCACGGGGGACATCCGTAACCGTCTTGGCACGCTTTCGCAGCAAATCTTGAGCGCGACGCGATTACAGAAGATCATCGACACGTTGAATCTGTATCCCGAGGAGAGGAAGACACTGGCGCGCGAGGACCTGATCACCAAGATGCGCTCGGAGATTTCGCACCAGTATTGTGAGCGATTTCGGCGGCAGCCAGGATCTGCAAGCATTTAAGATTACTATACCGTGGAAAAGACCCCCGGCTGGTTGCGCAGGTTACCAATCAGTTGGCGTCGCTTTTTATCGATGAGAACTGGAAGGCCCGCGAGCAGCAGGCGACCGGTACCACGGAGTTCCTCGAAAACCAATTGCAGGAAACGCGTAAGGACTTGGAAGATCAGGAGAACAAGCTCAAGGATTTCAGGTTGAAGCACGTCGGCGAGATGCCTGAGCAGCAGACGGCCGATCTTCAGCTTGTGGGCCAAGTTGCAGGCGCAGTTGCAATTGGAGGGAGAGGCGCTGAGCAGAGCCGAAATGCAGAAGAACATGTGCGAATCCATGATGACTCAAGCGGCGCCGGTGGTCGATACGGATCCGCCAGACCCTGAACCGGCCGTGAAGCGCGGCGACTGCGGGCCAACCAACACCCGGCTCACAGGCAGTTACTCCGCTGAGCATCGACAAGGCGAGCACTCGCTCGGTTGCTAAATAAATATACGCCGGCGCATCCCGACGTCAAACGGCTGAAGAAAAAGATCGAGGACGAAGAAGCGCAACTGGCGGCCACGGAGACATGCGGCAGCTGCAGCTGCGGTGCCCGCCCCGCAGCCCCTGCCGGTGGAAACGACGGCCGCCGAGCCTATCCCCGTGAATCGAACCGTCTAAGCGGACGCCCTCGGCTGAGACGCATTTCAATCCGATCCTCCAGGCCCAAATGAAAGCAGCCGACGCGGAGATTGCGAAGCACAAGACGGAGCAGGAGCGTTTGGCGAAGTTGGTTGCGAGCTACCGGGAAAAACTGGATCAGATCCCCTTGCGCGAACAGGAAATCGCGTCTTTGACGCGCGACTACGAGATGTCCAAGGCGCACTACGGTCAACTTCTGGATCGGGAACTCTCGGCGGAAACCGCTACTCAGTTGGAAATTCGCCAAAAGGGCGAGAAGTTCGAGGTCCTTGATCCGGCGCAGCCCGCAGAACGGCCCTCGAGCCCTAAGCGCACGCTCATCAATGCAGGCGGGGCAATCGCCGGATTGACTTTAGGGTTGTCGCTGGCGTTGGCGACCGAACTTCTCGGAATGTCGATTACCGGTGCGCAAGATATTGTCGACGCCAGCAGCCTCAAGGTTTTAGGGGTAATTCCGGTGATCGAAACGCAACGGGACAGGACGACGCGGCGTCGCCGTTTGGTTGTCGCGGGGGCCTCCGCCACATTTGCTACTCTCGCGCTGGGAGCCGTTCTATTTCTGAGATATCACTCGAGAATCTAGAATTTCGAGACCGCGAACGAAATCCTGGCAAAAGTCACCAATAATCAGGACACTGGCAGCTGAGCGTACGTTATAATACAATATGTGATGTCGATGCTAAGGTCTTGAGAACCTCGGCCGCACAGATTATTCTGGAAGCGTGGGCAGTGTGGCCCCACATCTGCTTTGTTCCTTAACCAAAAGCGTTAGTTCATGAGTCGATTGTACGAAGCCTTGAAAGAAGCGAGCCGGCGCCGCGGAAGTAATAGCGGGGGTGACGGCCTTTTGGAGTATTGGCGAGACAATGGAATGGAAATTCCTCCAGTCGACGCCGAGTCTCAGACGCTGCGAAACGTTCGAGCCTCCGGCCACGAATGGCCATTCGGAGGAATTGTCCGAGCGAGGCGCTTTCCTCACCAGAAACGGATGTTGTGGCGGCGGTTGAGGAGGACGAGCCAATGGTTCCACTGAATGTGGAATCCGATGCGAGCCTTGACCGGAATGCCAGACTGATTCCGTTTGCAATCGATTCCGGGGTGGTGGAGCATTACCGCCGACTTCGGACGAAGATTCTGCAGCAGCAGGATGTCAAGCCTTTTCGAACTCTTGTCGTCACCAGCGCCGGGCCGCAAGAGGGCAAGACGGTCACAGTCATGAATTTGGCCTTGAGTTTCTCCACGCTTCCTGCGTTTAGGGTTCTTGTAATCGATGGGGACATGCGGAGAGGCACGCTGGGCAACTGGCTGGGGGTGAACAACGATCAACCGGGCCTGAGTAACTTGCTGGAAGGTTCGGCAAGGCTGGAGGACGTTGTGTTGAAGTCCGACCAGATTCCGATGCACTTTATGGTACGGGGCAACGCCAAAGTGCAGGACCTGCATCCCTCCCACTTTGCGAACCATTTCCAAAGGTTGGGTGAGGCTTTCGATCTGGTGCTGGTCGATTCTCCGCCTGTGAACTTGCTTGTGGATGTGCAAATGTTGGCGGCCAATACGGATGCCGTGCTGTTGGTGGCGCGCGCGTTTTCCACATCGCGCAAGGCTTTCGAAAAGGCGGTTCAGGAACTTACGCCCTTCCGTATGATTGGGGCGGTATTGAACGCCGGGGTGCCTCCGCATTCGAGACGGTATCGCGGATATTACTGAGCGGCCTGGCGGGATCGTCACCGAATGAAGCCTACGGAACACCAGTTCGGTCTTGCGGCGGAAGCGCCAGCGCTGCTTGAAATAAGCCAGTTGCAGCCGGGTGGGGAAGACGAGTGGGACCGCTTTGTGAATGCTTCCCCAACGGGATCGCCCTTTCATCTTTCGGCTTGGAAGACCGTGGTTGAGAAATCATTGGGCCGTCGTACGTTTTGCCTGGCGGCTCGAGACGAAAGCGGCATCCGCGGAGTGTTTCCCATCAGTTGGGTGCGCAGCCGGCTCTTCGGCGATTGCCTGGTCTCGACGCCGCTGGCGGTTTATGGCGGGATTTGCGCGAGTGATCGGGAAGCCTATTTCGGTTTGCTTGAAGGCGGGACAGGACTTGGCGCAGCGGTTAGGCGTTAAGTATCTGGAAATGCGGAATCGGACCGAACCGTTCCCGACCGACCTGCCGGGCCGCGATCTCTACGTGACCTTCACGCAGGATCTTACGCCGGGACCCGAAAAGCTGATGCAGGCGCTGCCCAGGGATACGCGCTACGCGATCCGCAAATCGATCAAGTCGGGCCTGGAGTGGACGGAGGATTTGCCGCTCCGCGAGTTTTACGAAATTTATGCCCAAAGTGTCCACCGTTTGGGCACGCCCGTGTTCTCCAGAAGCCTGTTTGAAGTGTTAGCCAGCGAGTTCTCCGAAGCAATGCAGGGTATTTGCGGTACGCAAGGGCGGGGCGAGCGATCGCCGGCGTGCTATGCCTCTACTTCCGCGATCAGGTTTTGCCCTATTACGCGGGTGCGTTGCCTGAGTTTCACAAGGATTCTCCGAACAATTTTATGTACTGGAGCCTGATCGCGCAGAGTTGCAAGGAAGGGTTCCGGGTCTTTGACTTCGGCCGCAGCAAACGGGATACTGGATCGTTCCACTTCAAATCGGCGTGGTCGATGGAAGTGACGCAGCTGCCTTACCGGTATCACCTCGTGAAGGCTAAGGAAGTTCCACACATGAGCCCGGTGGATGCAAAGTTCCAGCTTCCGATCCGGTTATGGAAGCGGATGCCATTTGCGCTTACCAAGATTATCGGGCCGCAATTGATCCGGAGGATTCCTTCGGTATGAGGCCGGGTTAGCGAAATAGGCGCGTAGCTCAGCGGTTAGAGCGCCCTGATTTAAACTCCAGGGAGGTCGTAGGTTCAAATCCTTGCCGCGCCTACCAATATTCCCTAAGACCGTGAAAATCCTTTTCCTTTGCCATCGCATTCCGTATCCGCCGGACAAAGGCGACAAGATTCGCGCTTTCCACGAGTTGCGCGCCATGGCGGAGCGGCATGAGGTCGATCTGTTCACGCTGGCCGACCGGCCGGAAGATATGGCTTACCAAGAGGCGTTGCGGCAGTATTGTAAGAATGTCACAGTCGCCCTCATCAATCCCAAAGCGGCGCGCCTAAAGGCATTGCCCTATCTCTTGACGCGAACGGCTTTGACGCTGCCCTATTTCTATTCCAGCGAACTTGCGGCAGCGGTCCGCAGGGCACTGCGATCGCGCTCGTACGACCGGATTTTCGTCTACTGCTCGTCGATGGCGCAGTATCTGAAGGGCGTCGAAGGCATCCCGACCGTGATCGATCTGGTGGATGTCGATTCCGATAAATGGACGCAGTATGCGGGGTTCAGCGGATTTCCCTTTTCGGCGATTTACCGTAGAGAAGGGCGGGAACTTCAGAGGTATGAGCGCGAGATAGCTGGCCGATCATCCGCTGTCGTGGTGACAACCGAACGGGAGGCACAGTTGATGCGCCTGATATCCCCTTCCACGGCGGTGCATGTGGTGCCGAATGGAGTCGATACCAACTACTTCGATCCCGCGGCGGCGCCGAGGGAAGTCACGGTTCCGACGGTGATCTTCACTGGGGACATGAGCTATTTCCCCAACCAGGAAGCGGTGATATTCTTCGCCCGCGAAGTTCTGCCGCTTATTCGCATGTCGGTCGAGGGCGCCCGGTTTTTGATCGTGGGCCGCAACCCCGGCAAGAAAGTGGTCGAATTGCGGCAAATTGACGGCGTGGAGGTGACCGGCTTCGTTCCCGACGTGAGGGCCTATTTGGCAAAAGCGCACGTCGCGGTTGCGCCGTTCACGATCGCCGCGGGAATTCAGAACAAGATCCTGGAAGCGATGGCGTACGGACTCCCTGTGGTAGCCACATCGAGGACCCGGCGCGGGCTTTCGCCGGAAGTTGCCGATCTGGTAGCTATGGGGGACACTGCCCCGGAGCTCTGCGCCGAAACAGTTGCACTTCTCAAGGACCATCAGCTTGCCGCGCGCAAAGGCGTGGAGGGCAGGCGGCGCGTGAAGGCGGTTTACAGGTGGGAGGTCTCACTACACCATTTGTTGCAATTAGTTGAAAATCCAGGGGCGGTACCAGTTGTAGAACCACTAGTCCCTTCCTGTGAGGGATAGGCGTGGGGTGGAACGCGAATTGCTGCCACGGATGCCAATAAGAAACGATGAAGTTTGCTAATCAGCGCGCCAAGACCATCCTGATGCTGCTGACCAACGCCTACGATCCCGATCCGCGGGTGAGGCAGGAAGCGTTGGCGCTGATCGGCATGGGCTGCCGAGTTAAGTTTCTGGCATGGGACCGCGATCTGAAAGCCCCTGCATCGGAAACGATGGAAGGCGTCGAGGTCGAACGGGTTTTCCTGGCCTCGAGTCACGGCAGGGGCACGACGCAGATTTTCTTTTATGCCTGGCTTTACTTCAAGATGTTGTGGCGGGGTTTGCGAACTCCTTTGACGCCGTTCACTGCCACGATCTGGACACGCTGCCGCTCGGTTTCGTGGTGGGGAAATTGAAGCGCAAACCGATCGTGTACGATGCGCACGAAAGTTTCCCGGACATGCTGGAGGGCAGCGTCCATGCCGGTGTACGGAGGGCCCTCACGCATCTGGAGAATTTCTTCATCCGGCGGACCGATTTGTTGATCACGGTGGGCGAAAAACTGCGCCAGCACTTCGCCGACAGGGGCGCCCGGCATTCCGTCGTGGTAGGCAACTGGAAGCGACTGGAGGATTTTTCACGCACCGAGCAACAAAATGTGGAGGTACGGCGCCGGCTGGGGATTCCCGATGGTGCGCTGCTCGTGGTCTGCATCACGCAGTTGCTGAAAGACCGGAAGATCGAAGAACTGCTGGAAGCCGCGGCGGACTGCCCGAATGTCTATGTCCTGGTGGGCGGCAAAGGCGTTCTGCACGAGCATGGTGGAGCAGGCCGCAAAGGCCAACCCGCGCATTCTCTTTGTCGGGTTCGTTTCGGGGAGACAGATCGCGGATTATACTTGCGCCGGCGATGTGGTGTATTACGGTTTCGATCCGAAAAATCCTAACGCCCGGTTCAGCGCGCCGAATAAGTTGTATGAAGCGCTGGCCGCGGGTCGGCCGTTGATCACGGGCGATTTTGGAGAGATCGCGGATGTGGTGCGCAGCAGCGGTTGCGGGATCGTGCTCGCGCGATACGGTGCGGCGGAGATCCGGCGCGGCTTTGCGTGTAATGCAAGAACCGGAGGTGCGCAAGCAGTTCGCGGAAAACGCCAGGCAGTTCGGGGCTTCATCCATGAACTGGACCAAGGGTGAAGAAACCCTATTTCGGGAATATTCTACGTTATTGACGGCGGAGCTGAGCTGGTCGCGCGCTACGCCGAAGCCGGCGATGTCTGCGGCGGCGCCCTCCAAGGTTGGAGGCGAATTAGCATGCCGCGGCGCGATTCGCATTATGCACGTAGTGGACAGTCTCGGCAAAGGCGGCCTGGAGAACGGCCTCGTCAACCTGATCGCGCGATTGGATCCCCACCGCTTCGAACACGTGGTATGCGCGATTCGACGCCTGGGTCCGAATGCGGAACGGATCGAGGCTGCAGGAGCGCGGATCATCTGTCTCGCCGGCCAAACCGGAGCGCGGTTTCAGATCCGGACTTTGGTTCGCACGATACGCGAAGTCAGTCCCGATCTTGTACACTCGCGAAATTGGGCCGCGATCGAAGCGGTGCTGGCCGCGAAGTGGGCTGGCGTTCGCGGCGTGATTCATAGTGAACACGGGCTGGAGGCCGATACCGCAAAGGCGGAACCCTGGCGGCGGAACTGTTTTCGAAGGCTGGCATTCGAAGCCTGCCGACCGCGTGCTTTCCGTATCGAACCAACTGCGGGATCTTCATGCGCGGCGCACGGGATTTCCGGCACGGCGAATTACGGTGATCCATAACGGCGTCGATAGCGAGCGATTCCGTCCGGATGCCGCAGCTCCGCGCGCAGCGTTCGCGCCGAATTTGAAATTGCGGAAGACCAATTTTGCATCGGTTGCGTCGGTAACCTGACTCCGGTAAAGGATTACCTGACGGCGCTTAGCGCCGTCGACGCGTTCGACAAAGTTTGCAAGGACTGGCGCCTTATGGTGATCGGAGAAGGCGCGGAGCGCCGCAAGCTGGAAGAGTTCGTCCAGGCGCATCCCGAGTGGAGGGATCGCGTCACGTTCCTGGGTTTGAGCCATCGCGTGCCGGAGCTTTTCGCCGCGATGGACGTTTATGTGTTGTCCTCGGTGATCGAGGGGATTTCCAATTCTCTCTTGGAGGCGATGGCCAGTGGACTCCCGGCCATCGCGACGTCGGTGGGCGGGAATCCAGAAGTGGTCATCGATGGGGAATCGGGTCTCCTGTTTCCGGCGGGCGATTTCAACCGGTTGGCGGACCGCCTACTCTTATTGCGCCAACAACCGGACATGCGCGCGCGCCTTTCTCAACAAGCGCGCCGGCGCGTCCGGGAAGAGTTTTCGATCGACTCTATGGTGCGGAGCTATCAAGAGGTTTACGAAGGGTTGACGGCGGTGGCTCCTGTGCGAGCTGCCGTCGCGGTATAGAACTCCATGTGCGGAATCTGCGGTATTTTCGAATCGGACCGGCAATCCGCCATTGATTGTGGTGTTCTGAAGGCGATGGCCGATACCATCGTGCATCGCGGTCCGGACGACGAAGGCCATTACAGCGCGCAGGGAGTCGGCTTGGGTTTTCGGCGACTGTCGATCATCGACCTCGAAGGAGGCCATCAGCCTCTGTCCAACGAAGACGGCAAGATCTGGATCGCTTTCAACGGCGAGATCTACAACTTCGAGGAACTGAACCGGCGATATCTTTCGAGCGGGCACAAGTTCAGAACGCGATCCGATACGGAGACGATCGTTCATCTCTACGAGGAACTGGGCGAGGCTTGCTTCGCGGAACTGCGCGGCATGTTCGCCATCGCGCTGTGGGACGGGCGGCAAAAGAAACTGCTGCTGGCGCGGGACCGCCTGGGAAAGAAGCCGCTGTATTATTCCTGGGATGGCCGCCGTCTGGTGTTTGGTTCCGAGATCAAGGCTATGTGGCCGGCGGGCGGCCTTTCGAAAGAGATCGACCCGGAGGCGCTTTCGGATTACTTCTCCTACCAGTACGTACCCGCTCCCAAAACCATTTACCGCGGCATGCGCAAGCTGCGCCCGGCGCATTATCTGGTCGTCGAAGGATCGTCCGTTCGCGAGACGCCTTACTGGGACATCCGCTTCGACGATACACGGCAGCATTCGGAAGACGAGTGGTGCGAGTCGTTCCTCGACGAATACCGTACGGCGGTGAAATCGCGGCTGGTCAGCGATGTTCCGCTGGGAGCGTTCCTGAGCGGCGGCGTGGATTCGTCTTCGGTTGTCGCGCTGATGAATGAGTTCCAGCCGCCGGTAACCACCTGCTCGATCGGCTTCACCGAGAACGCCTACGACGAGGCGAAGGACGCGCGCGAGTTCGCATCGACGCTGGGCGCGAAACATCACGAGCAAATTGTCGAGCCGCGCGCCATTGACCTGATTCGCAAGCTTGCCTGGCATTATGACGAGCCGTTCGCCGATTCATCGGCGGTTCCGACCTATTACGTTTCGCAGATGGCGCGGCAGCATGTGACCGTGGCGCTTTCCGGCGATGGAGGCGATGAGAGTTTCGCCGGCTACCGCCGCTACAAGCTCACGCATTGGGAAAACCAGGTGCGATCTTACGTGCCGGATTGGGCGCGAAAGGGAGTGTTGGGGCCGCTGGGAGAGATCTATCCCAAGCTGGGTTGGGCGCCGCGCGTGTTTCGCGCGAAGAACACGTTGCAGAGCCTCGCGCGCACGCCGATTGACGGATACTTCCATGGCATCTCCGTCTGCCCGCCCTCAATGAAGAGCGAACTGCTGAGCGGTGATGTTTGGCGGCAGCTGGCGGGTTACGATTCGGCCGACGTGCTGCGCGACCACTACGATCGCGCCCAAACGGACGATCCGCTTTCGCGAATCCAATACGTCGATATCAAGACCTATCTTGTGGACGACATTCTGGCGAAGGTGGATCGCGCCAGCATGGCCAACTCGCTCGAGGTGCGGTGTCCGCTGCTCGATCACAAGCTGATGGAATTGATTGCGCGGATGCCGTCCGGTCTGAAACTCCGCAACGGGCAGGGGAAATACATTTTCAAAAAAGCTCTGGAACGGGTTTTGCCGGCATCCGTTCTGACGCGCAAGAAGAAGGGATTCGCCGTCCCGGTGGCGGAGTGGTTCCGCGGAGAGTTGAAGGAGTTCGCTTACGAAAAACTGATCGAGCGGCAGGACGATGCGCTCAATGGCGCGTTCGTGACGCGTTGCTGGAACCAGCATCAACGCGGGCAACGAGATTGGTCGGCGCTGCTTTGGTGCGTCCTGATGTTCAAAAGTTGGCGGGAGGTCGATAAGGCAGCATGAGCGGAATCTGCGCAATCTGGCGAAAGGATCGGCCGGAACGGCTTGCGCCATCGCTCGCCTCGCTCACCGCCGGGCTGTCAGCGAACGTTGGGGAGCGCGCCGTACAAGAGTGCGACCAACCGGTGGGGATCGGAGTGTCGGCGCGGTTTGAAGAGCAGCAGATCTATCGCGACGGCAACTTTCTGCTGGCCTGCGATGCCGATCTGTTGAATGAGCAAGACCTCGCAGAATCGCTTGGTCGCGACGCCAGAGAACTTAAGGCGGGGGGGACGGCGGCGCTCCTCGTTTCGCTATACGAAAAGTTTGGCGCCGGCTTTGCCGATAAGCTGCGCGGCGGTTTCTCGTTTGTCCTTTGGGACCGGCGAGAGCGGCGGCTGGCGGCGGGCATCGACGGTTTCGGGATCAAGCGCCTCGCATATTACGAGGATGGAAACGTGCTGATGATCGCGTCCCGCGTGGATGCCCTGGCGCGGACCGGCGAATTCGGCCTGGATATCAATCCGCGGGCCATCGTGAACATATTGAATTTCAGTGCGAATCTTGCGCCGGAGACCATCTTTACCAAGGTTAAGCGGCTCATCCCGGGAGCGATTTTCCACGCTTCGGAGCGCGGAACGCGCCTGGAGAAATATTGGGACATGCGCTACGGCGTGGGCGACGATTCCAATGAATCGCGTCTTAGCCAAAAACTGGAATCGGTAGTGCAGGAGTCGGTAGGATCTCACGCGAAAAGCGATCGCTTCACCGGCATGGGGGCCTACCTTAGCGGTGGGACCGACAGCAGCACGGTGGTGGGCATGATGACTCGCGTCACCGGCGCGCCGGTTAAGTCTTTTTCGATCGGTTTTCAAGAACAGCCTTTCAACGAACTTGGCTATGCGGATCTGGCCGCCAAGAAATTCCGGTCCGAACATTACACTTACCTCGTGGGACCCGGCGACTGCTTCGATGCCCTGCCCAAGATTATCGGCTGCTTCGACGAGCCTTTCGGCAATTCATCGGCGATTCCCACTTATTTCTGCGCGCGATTGGCGGCGCAAAACGGCGTCCAGGCGCTGCTGGCGGGCGATGGAGGCGATGAACTTTTTGGCGGGAACACGCGCTACGCAACCGACAAGGTCTTCGAGATCTACCGTCAGGCTCCTGGCGTGGTGCGCAAAGGGCTAATCGAACCGGTCCTCAGCCTCTTGCCTAACAAAGGAGGGCTGCTCCGCAAAGCAAACGGTTACGTGCGCCGCGCCAATATTACGGGCGTGGCGCGCATGCTGTCCTTCCAGTTTCTGCAAACCCACGATTATGGCGATATCTTCGAACAGGATTTTGTCAAGGCGCTGGGTGGCTACACGATTGTGGACATCCCGGCGGCCCATTACGCCGAAGCGGCTGCCACCGATCATCTGGACCGTCTGCTCTACGTCGATTTGAAAATTACCCTGGCGGACAACGATCTGCCCAAGGTGACTTGCGTCTCGGAGTTGGCTGGGATTCGAACGCGCTTTCCCTTCTTGGACCGGTCGGTCGCGGAGTTCTCCGGCCGCATTCCCCCTCGCTTGAAATTGAAGGGCTTCGAGAAGCGATTCCTCTTCAAGCGGGCGTTTCGGGATTTGCTGCCCATCGAGATTATCAAGAAGAAAAAGCATGGATTCGGCATTCCGGTAGCCACGTGGATGAAGTCGGACAAGCGGATGCGGGAGCTTTCCCGCGATACGTTGCTATCCACGCGGGCTTTTGGGCGGGGTTACTTCCGAAGGCAATTCGTAGAGGAACTGTTCCGCCGCCACGATGAGGATTCCTCTACCTTCTATGGGGATACGTTATGGACCTTTCTGGCGTTGGAGTTGTGGCATCGTCAATTGGTCGATGAACCCGCGAAGGTGATGGTATGAGCGGGGTGGCTAGTTCCCTGGGAAATGGCTTGGCGCCCTCGCAGCCGCCGGCAATGAACTGGAAGCAGAAAATCGCGGCGGAGTGTTATTTTCGCTCGCCGCTGCCAGCTATGGTCCGGCGTGTGCGCGAGCGGTATCGGCTCTCGATTTTGCCAACGGGCGGACGGCGCCGTTTCTCCTTCCAGAAGAGAAATGAGGCGAGCGCCCGAATTCTCTACTATCACCGTGTAAATGACGATAACGATCCATTTTTCCCGGCGATTTCGACAGAACTGTTCGAACAGGAGATGCGGTTTCTGCGGCGGCAGTACACTGTCGTGAGTTTGGCCGAGCTGCTGGAGCGGCTGAGGGGAGAGACCGCAAAGCCCGTCGTCGCGATCACATTCGATGACGGTTACCGCGACAATTATCAGAACGCATTCCCCATACTCGAACGCTACGGTTTGCCGGCGACCATTTTTTTGACAACCGGGACCATGGATGCCGGCGAGGCGCTATGGTTTGAAACGCTCGCCTTGGCGTGTAAGCGGACGTCGCGGGAATTCCTCGACCTCGAGATCGGCTCGGGCGAGCGGCTTTGGATGCGGACGGAAGCGGAGCGCCTTCGGGCGAATGAACGGGTTTTTGCCATTCTTCGGACGCTGCCGGATGCGGAACGTCGCCGATGCCTGGCTTGTATTCTGCGGCAACTCTCAATTCCCGACGACGGCGAATTGAAAGATAGGATGCTCACGTGGAACCAGGTGCGATTCATGCAGTCGCGGGGGATCGATTTTGGCGGCCACACCGTGACGCACCCCTTCCTATCGCGGATGACGAGCGAGGGGTTCCTGTGGGAGGTTTCCGAATGCAAGAGACGCGTCGAGGAGGAGATTCAGCTTCCAGCGCTGCATTTTGCATATCCTAACGGCCGCGAAGAGGATTTCGGCGCCGCGAACAAAGAGCTGATTCGGAAGGCGGGGTACCGCGCCGCGGTAACCACCATTTGGGGGACCAATTACGGCTCGACGGACCCGATGGAATTGAGGCGGGGTGGTCCCTGGGAACCAAGCGCCGCTCAGTTCGCGTACAAACTCGACTGGTACCAGTTGGTGAACGATTAGGGCGGGGATTATGAGAGGCTTAGAGTAACGATGTTCAGCACCAAGGATCGCGAGCGGTGTAAGCAGCTATACGACAAGCGCTATTCCGGCGTCAAGTTTCACGACGACTTTTACCGCGAGTTCATTCATAAATATCTCCCCCAGGGAGGGCGCCTCCTCGACGCCGGCTGCGGGAGATACCTGAAGTTTTCGAAGGAACTGGGGCGTACTAGCGAGGTAGTCGGAATCGACCTGGAGTCGAAACTGGAGACGCGGAACGGGGGCTCTCCATTCGGCGTCCGAGGCGATCTCAACCACCTACCCTTCGAGGCGGGTTATTTTGATCTGATCATTTCACGATTCGTGGTGGAGCATCTGGAACATCCCGCTCAGGTGTTTGGCGAGTTCCAGCGCGTATTGAAGCCGGGCGGCAACGTAGTTCTGCTAACCCCGAGCAAATACGACTACGTCTCGCTCATCGCGGCAGCTACTCCTTACAGTTTGCATCGTTCGCTGGTGAGCCGTATTTTCCGCGTTTCCGAAGACGACGTTTATCCAACGTTCTATCGTGCGAACACTCCAACCAGAATTGCCAGGGAATTGGAATCGGTAGGCTTGCGGAAGAGGGAACTTCGCATGATTAATCACTATCCCGCCTACCTGATGTTCTCGCCAGTGCTGTTTCGTTTAGGTATGGCTTACGAACGCCTTACCTCGCTCGAGATGCTCCGGGGATTGCGAGCCACAATTCTGTGTGTTTTTGAAAAGGAGCCAGCTCAAGGCGTGGCGTATAGGCGAGAAGGCATCGCTGGAGAACAAAAGATGAGTTTAACCCGGACTTAAGCGCGACAACATGTTTTCTATTCGTGACATTGTCGTCCTAATTGTTATTTTCGGCAGCATACCGTTCTGTTTCTTTCGTCCTACGTATGGCGCTGCTTTGTGGGTTGTTATGTCTTTTGTCAACCCGCAAGACTATGGCTGGGGACTAGCTCAGCACTCGTCCCCGGCGCTCATCGTCGCAGTACCCACGCTGCTGGGATTTTTTGCTTTTTCCCGGAACTGGAAGCAGTTCAACTCCCGGGAAGTGATTCTTATGGTGGTGTTATGGCTGTGGTTTACGGCGACCACATTCAATAGCGCGGCCGATCCGGCGTTCGCCGAGAAGGCAAGCACCGCCTGGTACCGATGGGGGTTCGTTTCCAAGATTCTTTTGATGACTGTCGTGACTGTCGGCATTATCAACACGTGGCAGCGCTTTCGATTGATTGTGTTGACGATTGCCTGCTCGTTTGGCTTCTTGGCCATCAAGACCCTTCCGGTCATGATCCTGTCCGATGGGGCATCTCGAGTGTATGGCCCGGCGTACTCAATGATCGCCGATAATAACGATTTTGGTCTCGCTCTGAATATGGCTCTGCCGTTCTTCTTCTTCCTGGCAAAGACTGAGGAGAAGCGGCGCATGAAATGGTTAATGGCCATCTTTTTCGTAGGCACAATCCCGGCGATTATTTTCACGTATTCCCGAGGAGCATTGGTGGGGCTCGTCGCCGTTCTTCTGTGCATGCTGCTTCAAGCGAGGCAAAGATTGCTTCTGATTCCGCTCGCGGGCTTGGTGTGTCTGTTTGCATTGTTTGTCACCCCGCAAGCATGGCGAGACCGGATGAAGACCATGGCGCCGGACGCGTTGGACGCGTCGGCTCTTTCCCGCATCAACGCATGGACTTATGCCTGGAACATGACCAAGGACTACCCGATCATGGGAGGCGGTTTCGATGCCTTTACGCCGAATCTGTTTCGGCGGTACGCCCCCAACGCGGCCGACGTCCATGGTCCGCACAGTATCTATTTCGGCGTCATGGCGGAGCATGGATTCACCGGCTTACTTTTATATCTAACGCTCGTCGGTTCATGTTTCTGGACATTGCAGGGAATTATCCGCCGGGCGCGATACTACGGGGATCTCGAAAGCGGATATTACGCCAATATTCTCCGCTTCTCCCTGATCGGCTTTCTGGCTTCCGGAGCCTTCCTCGGCCGCGCTTATTTCGATTTCTATTTTTCACTGGTCGCATGCGTTGTGATTCTGAAGCAGCAGTGCGACGCCCGGTGGGCTGAGTACTCCGAGTTGGAGACCGAGGAAATGCAGGAGAGTGAACTCGCGATCGGCGAAGGCCCCATGGAATTAGCGCTTGAATAAAGGAAATCTAATGGGGACCGCGGCCGAGACGGCGACAGAACGGCATTCCGTAAGCAAAGAAATTGGCGTGGCCGCGCGCCATAGCGTGGTTTACGGTATTGGCGGAATCCTGACCAAGGCTGTTAGTTTTCTCCTCCTGCCCTTTTATACGCATTACCTGACCCCGCGGGATTATGGGGTGCTCGAGATTCTCGATCTGAGCATGTCCCTGTTGGCCATGTTCTTGAACATGGGGGTTACGGCGGCCCTGCTTAAATACTACGGCTCCGCCGAATCGGACGAGGAAAGACGGAGCGTCATCGGCAGCACGTTTCTCTTTGCGCTATCCACCGGCGCATTTGTTTTCTTTGCGGGCATGCCTTTTATTCCCAAGTTAACTCTCTTTCTGTTAGGCCCAAAGGTTCCCAGCAGTTACATGTTCGTGTCGTTTGGCGGTTTTGTCCTCAACTATATCAGCAACGTACCTTACACCCATCTCCGCGCTAAGGAAGCATCCGGAAAGATAGTCGTTTTCGATATCGTTGTTGCAGTAGCCATATTGGCGTTGAATATATATTTCATCGTGAGTTGGCACATGTCGCTGTTCGGCGTTCTGCTGAGCCCGCTGATCGTCGGCATTGTGAAGATGTTCGTGTTGATCAGGTGGATGTTCCAGGACATCGCCATCCGAATGGATTGGGGCCTGCTACGGCGGATTCTTCGATTCGGCGCTCCGTTGATTTTATTCAACCTCACGATGTTCACGCTGAACTTTTCGGATCGATATTTCCTGCAGCGAATCGTATCGTTGGATGCCGTTGGACTCTATGCGGTCGGTTATAAATTCGGCTTTATGCTGAATTTTCTATTCATCCAGCCTTTCAACATGATGTGGCAGGCGCGGATGTATCTCGTGTATCGCCGGACGGATCACCGTAAAATCTTCGGCCAGGTATTCGTTCTTTATTCGGCCGCGTTGCTCCTAGGCGCCCTCGCCTTGGCCCTGTTCGGCCCCGAAATCGTCAGGATTATGGCGGACCGGAGTTATGCGGCGGCGGGAAGCGTGGTGGCCCCAGTAGCCCTTGCTTACGTGTTCTTGGGGATCGGCTATTACCTGCAACTCGGAATGTTCCTCTCAGCGCGTACTGGTATGATAGGGCTTATCAGCGCCGCGGCCGCCATCGTGAATCTGGCGCTTAACGAGATTTTGATTACCCGCTTCGGGATGATGGGAGCGGCGTGGGCCACGGTGCTGGGCTTTCTGGCGATCGCCGCCGGAAGTTACTATTTTTCGCAGCGAGCGTGTCCGTTGGATCTTCCGGTTGGGCGCGTTGTCAGGGGACTGGCGGCGGCTTTGGGAGTATATTTCGCAGGCCGTGAGCCGCACCTGGCGCCCGCACTGGCGGTGGCGGTCAAGTCTGTTCTTTTGCTTGGATTTCCATTCCTGCTTCGGGCGATAGGAGTTCTATCGCATGACGAACTGGCCACCTTCGGCTCCCTGTGGCGGGCGATGAAGACCCGGTTGCTTGGCGCGGGGCCTCAAGATGAGATCGCGATGGCGGGGAAGTAGTGTTGTCTCTCCGCGGCGGCAAGAGAGCTACGGAGAAGCGTTAACAACGTATTGATTTCGGCATGAATATTAGCGATTCCAATCAGGCAGGCAACGCTCCGGGCGGGGTTCTGTTAATCGCGCCCACGCCGCCTCCTTACGGGGGAATGGCGCTGCAAGCCAAACTTCTCGCGAAGCTTATCGGGGAGGACGGCATCGCGGTAGATCTGCTGGGTCATACCCAACCGCTTCCAGTGAGGCTGTGGTCCTTGGATCGAGTGCCGGTCCTTCGCACTCTACTCAGGGCGGTAATCTTCTACTGGCGATTCTGGTTTAGAGCGCGGCATGTGGAGGTAGTTCATATTTTGGCTGCTTCCTGGCTCAACTTTCTTCTAGTAGTTGGCCCAGCCGTTGTTATGGGCCGGTTGCAGCGGAAGCGAATTGTCCTGAACTACCGGGGCGGGGACGCCGACGGTTTCTTAAAGTACTTCGCCTGGCTGGCTAAACCAATCTTTCAGATGGCGAATTTCGTCACGGCGCCTTCGGGCTTTCTGGCAGAAGTGATTGAGCGGCGCACGGGAGTTTCGGTTTCAATCGTCCCCAACATTATCAATTTTTCCATTTTCCGCCATAGGGAACGGTTAGAGTTCCAGCCGAAAATGCTGGTGACGCGGCACCTGGAGGAAATCTACGGTATTGAAACAGTCCTGACGGCCTACCGGCACATCTTGCGCGAGTATCCCGCTGCGTCTTTGTGGATCGCGGGTACCGGCAGCCTCGAAGGGCGCCTCCGAGCGCTGGTATCGAGTTGGGGGTTAAGCAATGTCCGGTTTTTGGGATACGTCGATCACAAGACGCTTTCCAGCATTTACGATGAATGCGACATTCTGCTAAATGCATCCCAGGTGGACAATTTCCCAGGATCTTTACTGGAAGCCTCCGCGTCTGGCTTGGCGGTGGTTTCAACCAATGCGGGAGGCATTCCGTTCCTTTACGAAGGCGGCAAGAACGCGCTGTTGGTCGAAGTCGGGGATTGGCAGGCGCTCGCTTCCGAAGCGATGCGCGCCATACGGAACCCAGCTATGACGCGACGGCTAGCGTCCGCCAGTTTGGAACTTTGCCGGCGTTGTGAGTGGAGTAGCGTGCGCCGGAATCTCTATCGTGTGTACGGATTTCAGTTCGAACAGGAGAATCGAGAAGCGAGTTCGGCCAATCGAAGCCTGGCCTGGCCGGCCGGGCCATACCGTGCGGCGGAGGAGTAACTATGAACTGGCGGGCATGGCTTAAAGGTTTGCGTGATCTATCTCATTGGTCGTTTGACATGGACGGCGCCGGGCGGCTCTTGCGTAGCAGGGCGATCGCAATGAAATTGTGCGGGGCGTTCCTTCTTGGTTTTTGCGCGCTGGCGGCAGCGCATGCGTCGGAATGGAACGTCTCTATCGTTCCCGATATACCGGGGGGAAAGTTCGCCTCCCTCAAGATGGATAGCTATGGAAACGCTCACGTGGTGCACATGGATGGCTTCGACAACATGATACGCTACAGTTTCTGGGATCGGACCCTCAATAAATGGTTCAGCACGGATCTGGAAAGAGCCTCGGGGTTTTGTTCCCTGGCCTTGGATTCCAAGCAGCGTCCGCATATCTCCTATCCGGGCGCAACAGGCGTAATACATAGGTTTTGGGATGGAGAGAAGTGGCAGAAGCAGTTCGCCAACGTTCACGCCCGAGTAGTCAACTATTACACTTCGATCGTCTTGGACGCCAACGATTATCCGAGCATTTCCTTCTATGAGGAGGCCAGCGCCGGAGAGGCGGAGCTCCGTCTCCGCGTCGTCGTCTGGGACGGAACCTTGTGGAACCTGAAGACGATCGATCCAACGCATGGCAGCGGCAAGTTCAATTCCATGGCCATGAATTCGCACGGGTTTCCCGAGATTGCGATAGGCAATGTGGAGTACATGAATCTTAGCCTGCGGTATGCGCGTTGGAACGGCGAGGCATGGAACGTCGAAGTCCTGGACAAAACGGCATCGAGTAAGTGGTCGGTCGCCATGGTTCTTGATAAGAGTGATACGCCTCATATTGTGTACACGGATGTTGGCGTTCGCCAGATCAAATACGTGACTAAACGAGATGGGAAATGGGAGTTTCAGGCGGTCGATTCAATTAGCCGGTCTGCGTATCCCGGATCGTAATGGCATCGCCGTGGACGCCGCAGGGGAATCCGTATGTCAGTTACTATGACGCGGGGACCGGCGTCCTCAAGGTAGCTCACAAGGTGAACGGCCGATGGGCCGCTGAGATTGTCGACGACGATTATGCCGGATTTACCAGTTCGATACAGATCGCGAACGACACGATATGGGTCGCCTACGGGGATGAAAGGGGTGAGCGCTTGAGATTCGCCCACCGCCCGATTAAGCCGCCTGCTTCCGCGATGATTCCGGCGCCGGCCGCGATAAAGAGATAGCTGTAAAAGAACGAGGAGACTTAGTGAAACTTGCTGTTATTGGCGGAGGCTATTGGGGCGTCAATCTGATCCGTGTCTTTCATCAACTTGGAGTCCTCGGCGGTATCTGCGATTTCAATCCGGAGCGGGTTCGCCGGTTGAGCGCGGAGTATCCCGGGATCCCTGCGGATCTTTCCTACGAGGCTATTCTGGCGGACTTGTCGTTTGATGCGGTCGTCATTGCTACCCCCGCCGAAACCCACTATGCGTTGGCCAAGCAAGGCCTGCAGGGCGGCAAAGACGTCTTTGTCGAAAAGCCTATGACGTTGAGAGCCGACGAGACTGCCGAGCTTGCCGAGTTGGCAGATCGCCACAAGCGAATCCTGATGGTCGGGCATCTGCTCGAATACCATCCCGCGGTTACGAGGCTTCAGGAATTGATTGACGAAGGATATCTCGGAAGAATCGAATATATCTACTCCAATCGCCTGAATCTGGGCAAGGTGCGGCGCGAAGAGAACGCCCTTTGGAGTTTCGCTCCACATGACATCTCGGTGATTCTTCTCTTGCTCAAGGAATTGCCGATTCAGGTTACGGCCACCGGCGGCACTTACTTGCAGCCGAATATCGCCGACGTAACGGTTTCGACCATGCTCTTCAGCCGAGGGGCCCGAGCCCACCTGTTCGTCAGTTGGCTGCATCCTTACAAGGAGCAGAAACTCGTAGTCGTGGGAGAACGCCGCATGGCGGTATTCGACGACGTCCGCAAGGCCGATAAGCTACAGGTGTACGATAAACGGATCGAGTTGGTCAATGGTCAGTTCGTCGCGGAGCGGCCGACGCCTCAAACCGTCGAATTGCCGCCAGACGAGCCGTTGACCCTGGAATGCCGGCACTTCGTGGAGTGCGTGGAAACGCGACGTACGCCGAAAACCGATGGGATGGACGCGTGGCGAGTGTTGAAAGTCATGGAGGCGAGCCAGCGGTCGTTGAGTATGAATGGCGAACCGGTGCAACTGGAGCGGGTGAGGTCGGGGGGGCGGGATTCTTACGCAGATGCCAATGTCTAAAGAAAATCCTAATGTCATCATTCTTACTTCCGGCATAAGCGGAAGCTCGGTCTTGACCGGCCTGATATCGCGAGCGGGTTACTGGCTCGGCGATGTTACCCACAAGAAGGAATACGACACCTACGAGAACCAGGAGCTGATCGATTTAGACCTGCAGCTATTCAAGCGGTCCGAATATACGGGGAACTATGCCATGGAGTTTTCCTCCGCGGCTATCGACCGGATCACCGCGCTGAGGGGCGTAGTCGACGATCGTCCGTTTTGTGAGTTTCTGCGGAAATGCGACGATCACCGGCCCTGGATTTGGAAAGATCCGCGGCTGTGGATGACTATCCGGTTCTGGAATAACCTGCTCAATCATGACGAGTGCAAATTTATCCTGATGACGCGCAGCTTTAGCCACGCATGGGTCTCGACCATTCTGCGCCGCCACATTCGGAGCTACAAATCCCTGAAGCGATATGAGCAATCGATTAAGGACTCATTAGTGGCGTATCTGGATCAGGCCAAGAAGCCATATCTTCATATCACATACGAAAATTTGATCGTTGATCCGGAAAGTGCAATCCTGAAGCTCAACGCTTATCTTGGGACCAGCCTGAGCGTTGACGATCTTAAGGCAATATACCACCTGCCCTTATATAAGATCCCGAGGAGTTCGCCCATCGATTATTTGAAAGCCATTCTAATATATTTAAAAAACTACTCCGAACGCATCGATATTGCGGAGTCGGCGAAGTAGCAGGTGAAAATCGCCTTGCGAAATGGCAAAGAGATTGCTCTTAGGTGTCCGATTTCTAAATCACACGAAAGTTTGAAGGATTTTTGAATGTCATTCTCGAAGTTGGGACAATCACCGGTCGTTTCCGATTTGGCCGTTAGCGTCCGAAAGTTCATTTTCAAGCAGTTTCCGCTTGCCCGTCATCATCAGGTCAAGGACTCGGACGCGTTGCTCGAGGGCGGCATTCTGGACTCGCTGGGAGTGCTCGAAGTGGTAGCGTTCATCGAGCAGGAATACTCCATTCACGTTTCCGACGACGACCTCATTCTCGAGAATTTCCACAGCATCGATCGTATTGCAGCCTTTATCCTGAGCAGGATGTAGATCTAGTTTTTCGGAATGACAATATCCGTTCATCCGGTTGAATCTGAATCTCAGAGTCAACAACTGATCGATACCCTGCAGGCCAACCTACCTCACCTGCCGCATGCGCGTCTTTTTCCGTGGCTCTACCTTCGAAATCCGGAAGGACGGGCTTTAGTATGGCAGGCTACCGATACGGAGACGCATCGCATCATCGGCGTGGCGGCGGCATTTCCACGGCGTATCTACTTTCGCGGAGAAGAATTGCGGAGTTATGTGCTTGGCGATTTTTGCATCGACCCCGCGCATCGCAGCTTGGGACTCGCTTTGGCCCTACAGCGAGCCTGCTTGGGAGGCTTACCTAGCGGAGAGGACGGCTTTGCGGTCGATTTCCCCAGCCGGACGATGTTGGCGATATACAAACGGCTGCACATCGAAGTCAACGCCAGCATGATTCGCTACGCAAAGCCTTTGCGAGCTGACCGGAAAGTTGCCGGCCGCGTTCCGGTTCCCGCTATAGCGCGCGGCCTTACTGTCGCGGCGAACGCCGCTCTAAGATTACGCGACTTACGGGTTCGGCGCGACGCCGATTGGACCATCGCGGCCGACCCCGGTCGTTGGGGCGAGGAGTTCACGCTTGCGGCTCGGGAATGGAGTTCGAGCGCCGGCGTCTGCGTGGCCCGTACAGCGGAATATCTAAACTGGCGGTATCGGGAACATCCCCTGCAAAATTACGAGATGTTGACCGCGCGGCAGGGACCCCGGCTCCGCGGATATCTCATTCACCACGCGAATGGGGAAGACTGGACTGTTGCCGACCTGTTTGCGGAAAACGACGCGGCTCGAAGCGTCCTGCTGTCTGAAGCAGCCGCCATCGCCAGAAAGCACGGCGCTCACACCCTGAGCGTGGCGTGGCTGGCAACACACCCAGGGAGGCGACTTCTCGAGCAGAACGGGTTCCGGGCACGCGAATCCAGCCCGGTTGTTTTAATGGCACTGCCGCAACCGGCGCAACGCCCTGTCGAGACGGAAAAAGACCGGTGGTTTCTCACTAGCGGAGATTGGGAGAGCTAAACGGAATATTTCCGCTCCCCTTAGGCTCCAAAATCGATGGAACGCCGGAGCGCGCGGGGCCATATGCTTTTAGGGAAAGCTGCCGATATTCAGGTCATAGCCTAGGACGCGCGAGCGCGGTAGCTGGATCGCGCTTACTGTCGAACCGGGCAGTCCGGGAAGCGGTCTGTCGGTCTGCTTCCGATCCCCTTGCGGTCAATTCGGACTCGTACTCGAAGTTGCCGGTGCAGAGGGTACCGGGGGTTGATAAGATATATGAGAGTTTGATCCGGCGGCGGGGCAGGGAAGATCGGCTGCAGCGTTGCCGCGAGCGAAGGCGATTGCTCCCTACGAATCCCAGATCCCCCTGTCGTCTGAATATTGCGGGCGTGGGAGCGGCTGTGCGATGAACTAGGCCGCCAAGACTGTTCCGTCGCTACGGACAGCGTATTAGCCGCCAATGGAAGTGCTTCGAACAACGTTATGGATTTCTTGATCTGGCATCTCTTGCGCGAGAGCGCGCGCCGTTTTCCCGACAAGGAGGCTCTGGTCCATGGAGAGGAAAGGCTGAGCTACCGAGAGGTTGCTGACCGGGTGGATCGGTTGGCGGCTGGGCTGCAAAGTGCGGGGCTCCGTCGTGGCGATCGGATTGGCATCTATCTGGAGCCCTCGGTTGCGCAGGTGCTTTCCATATTCGCCATCTCCAGAGCCGGCGGTGTTTTCGTTCCGATCAACTCCCAGTTGTTTTCCGAGCAGGTGGCACACATCGCCGCCGACTGCGGAATGAAAGGGCTGATCACGCGGGCCGGCGCGGTTTTCCGGCGTGACCGAGTTTCTTCCACGGGTTCCGACTCTCGAATTTGTCGTGCTGGCGGGCAAGGAGGAGGAAGAGCCGCCACCGAGTCCGCTTTCCCGTCATCGCCTGGAAGACCTTTACGATACCGCAACTCCGCCGGATCGCCGCGACGAGTCCATCAGTAAGGACTTGGCCGCCATTCTTTACACTTCCGGCTCGACTGGCAAACCCAAAGGAGTGATGTTGAGCCATGCCAATGTCATCGCCGGCAGCAGCATCGTCTCGACATATCTGGAGATTACTTCCGCCGAGCGGATTCTGGCGGTCCTTCCATTCAGCTTCGACGCTGGAATGAACCAGTTGATGACGGCTTTTCATCAGGGCGGAACGATCATCCTCATCAATTTCGCATTCGCGCGCGACGTCGTTCAAACTCTTTTGAAGGAGCGTATTACCGGACTGGCGGGCGTACCCACGCTCTGGAGCCTCCTGGCGCAGCCGAACTCCGGTATGCAGAAGCAGCCGCTTTCCGATTTGCGGTACATCACCAACACGGGCGGGGCGATGCCGCAGGCAGTGCTGGCCATTTTGCGGAAAGCTCTTCCGACAACCAAGGTGTTCCTGATGTACGGCCTGACGGAGGCGTTTCGATCCACGTACCTGCCTCCCTCGGAGGTCGACCGCCGGCCTACCTCGATGGGGAAGGCGATTCCCGATACCGAGATTCTGGTCGTCGATGAGCACGGCCGACTATGCAAGCCGGGTGAAGTCGGCGAACTAGTGCATCGAGGTCCAACGGTTTCAATGGGTTACTGGGGCCGCCCGGAGGATACCAAATTGGCGCTCCGTCCGAATCCTCTGCTGCCGCCAGAATTAGGAGATTGCGAAAGGGTCTGCTATTCGGGCGACCTGGTGAAGATGGACGAGGAGGGATTTCTATACTTTGTCGGCCGCCGCGACGCAATGATTAAGTCCTCCGGATTCCGGATCAGTCCGACCGAGATCGAGGAGGTGCTCTTCCAAAGCGGCGGGTTGAGGCAGGCTGCGGTAATAGGAATCCCGGACGATGCACTAGGGCAGAAGATCAAAGCCTTTATCGTGCCGCGTGATGGCCAGGCATTAAATCCAGACGCGCTCATCGCCTATTGCGCTGAGAAGATGCCGCGGTATATGGTTCCGCAGGCGATGGAAATTCTGGATGAGCTTCCGAAGACCACCAGCGGCAAGGTCGATTATCCGGCTCTGCGTCGCAGGGAAGGTCTGTAGAAATGGAACAGGACGCCTGGCTGATAGACCGCTATTTTGCGGTTCGGAACGGTGAACTGTTGATTGGTGGAATTCCCGTTTCAGAACTGGCTGCGAATTACGGGACACCCTTATTTGCTTATGACGCCAGCGTGATAGACCGGAAATGGGAGCTTCTGCGAAATACGCTTCCGCCCGAGTTCTCCATCTACTATTCGGTGAAAGCGAACCCGAGTCAGGCGGTTCTAAGCCGCTTCCTCGAGAAGGGGGCCGGATTGGAAATCGCCTCGGCCGGTGAATTCCATCAGGCCCGAAGCGCCGGATGTCCCCCAGAGAATATCGTGTTTGCAGGCCCCGGGAAGACCGAGGCGGAGCTGGAATTCGTTCTGGGCCAAGGGATTGGAGAGGTCCATATAGAATCCCCAAGAGAGGCGGAACGCATCGCGGCGATCGCGCGGCAACCGGGATGCGGGCGCGTGTGGCATTGCGTGTGAATCCCGGGGGCGAGGCCGAGGGAGGAGCCATGCGAATGGGTGGACGGCCGGCTCCCTTTGGGGTGGACGAAGAGAGTTTTGAGGATCTGCTTAGCCGGTTACGGTCGGTGGATGAGCTGGAAATCGCCGGCATCCACGTGTTCATCGGTACGCAAATCCTGGATTTCGAGATCCTTCTCAGCCAATATCGAAAAGGACTCGATATTGCCAGGCGGGCCGCCTCCATCTTGAGAAGACCTCTTTCTACGTTGGATTTTGGCGGCGGCCTTGGGATTCCGTACTTTGCCCATGAAAGGAGCCTTGACGAGGGAAAGCTGCGGGAAGGTTTGGAGGCGCTAATCGCTTCCATACGCGGCGACCCATGGTTTTCGGGAACGCGATTCTTCCTCAGCCGGGTCGCTATCTGGTAGGAGAAGCGGGTATTTATGTGGCCCGCATCACCGATGTCAAAATTTCGCGAGGGAAGAAATTCGTGATTGTCGATGGCGGCATGAACCACCAATTGGCGGCGTCCGGAAATCTGGGCCAAACGATCAAGCGCAATTATCCGGTGGCAGTTCTCAACAGACCGCCGTCCGGTCGCCGGAGCGGCCGACGTTGTGGGTCCGCTTTGCACTCCACTGGATGTGTTGGCGCGCGGAATCAACCTGCCCGATGCGGATGTCGGGGATCTCGTTGGCGTTTTTCAGTCCGGAGCCTATGCCCGCTCATCCAGCCCGCTTGGTTTCCTCAGCCATCCGGCTCCCCCGGAAGTATGGACCGATAAAGGAGGACATCGTTTGATTCGGCGCCGAGGCAATCCGGATGATTATCTACGCGATCAATGTTAAACGGCGGTTGCAAAGGTTAAACTATTCGCAGATTATTTGGACGGCGATCGTGCGCGCGTGATTAAGGTATCTGAAATCTGGCATGTGCAAAGATTAGCCCAGATGAACCCAACGCGGCGGGAAACCGCTTGAAATAAATCGGGGGCGATAAATCGTGATAGAATCAACGGCCTTAGGAGCTTTCTTGGGAAAATATTTTTTTTTGCGCATGGGCGATCTGTGCTCGTTGCCGGTGACCGATCCGAGTTTTTTAATTTATTCTCAAGCCTGAAAGCTGAAATCATCAAGTTCTTATGAAGGAAGCCGATACGTCAAGCAAATAGGCGTTTATGTTCGATTGACTTTGGCTAATCCTGGCGGCCTTGTCGATAGGTAACGTTGCGAAAAGGCACTCGGTGTACCAGAATTAACTTTGGAATTGAGTTCCAATTGAGGTGGCTTGAGTAATGAAAGCGTTTTTTTTATTTATAACATTTGTTATCTGCGCTTACGGGCAAACCGGTCTCGGCAAGAGTACGCTTACATGTCTGGATAAAGACGGAGATAGTTACGGAGTAGGCCCCGGATGTCTCGGCCCGGATGCCGATGACAACGATTCCGGCGTCCACTCGGCCGCCGATGCTATTTCAAAGTACGGTACCTTGGGAGCTTTTCTCTCACACATGGGCTATACGCCCTCACACATCTGGTATCTGGCTCCTCAGACATCTTCCCCCAATTGCGTGTCGTCAATCGGTTCTTGCGTGGGAAACGATTCTACCGGGAAAGAGGACGATATAAATCATCCATTCGCCAACTGGAGCGCAATCGCTTCCAGCGTGAAACCCAACCACATGGTGATGATGCGGGATAACTGGAATGGACGGATCGCCGCTGTCAGCGGCACGTCGGGGAGCCCCGTGATCTACCTAAGTTTCCCGAAGAAGCAGCATATCTCAACCCGGCCACCTATAGTGGAGCAACCATTCTGATTCTTGATGTTAGCTGGATTTAATAGAGGGGTGAAAGCCACTCAAGGGGCATGCCTCCGGGAGGTTCAACCGCTAGCTATCCGGCGGCCACTACCTTTCACGACGATGTTTTCCAGAATCTGGAGTGTACCTCAGGTGGCGGCAGTCAAGGGCTGGCCGGATTTTCCGCCTTCAACGGCTTGGTCAACATTACGCTACAAGACAATGTGTTTCACGACAATAGCGGCCCGAGTCAACAGCATGAAATCTATATCGGCTCCCGAACAATTCCGAGCAGCAACGTTTACGTTAGAAGGAACATTTGCTATAACTCTAATTCTTACCCCGGGATTCAATTCAACGGGCGTGTGACCAATTTGGTGATGGAAGACAATCTTATTTATATC
>CAVXPE010000022.1:0-287600 GCA_963763545.1 Bryobacterales bacterium | reverse complement strand
ACTGGGTCATAAAAAGAACATTTTGATGTAGAATTGTTTTGTGGGATCACGCCTGTCCGCGCCAGGCCCACAAGAGAAGCGCTTCGCGGCATATATAGAGGGCCTGGCGACCGCCGCGGGGCACGAAGATCGGCATGCGCCTTTGAAGAACTACTGCAAGGGGCTGCTGTTGCCCGGTGAGCGCAAGAGCATTGAGCCGATGGCAGCCCGTCTGGATCCGGACAACGTTCAGCCGATGCGCCAATCCTTGCATCATTTGGTGGCTAAGGCGCCCTGGAGCGATGAGGCGCTGCTCGAAGAAGTGCGCAACTATGTGTTGCCCGCGATGCAGAAGCAAGGACCAGTGGTGGCCTGGATCGTGGATGACACCGGGTTTCCGAAGAAAGGCAAGCATTCGGTTGGAGTCACTCGCCAATACTGCGGACAAGTGGGTAAGCAGGAGAACTGCCGCGTTGCCGTGAGCCTGTCGGTGGCGACGTGGAATTCCAGTCTGCCGATCGCCTATCGTCTTGTATCTGCCAAAGGAATGGGCCGAGGATACGCGAGCGGCGGGAAAAGACAGAAGTGCCCAAAGACGTTGAGTTTCAGACCAAACCGGAGATCGCCCTGGATCAGATTCGCGCAGCAGTGGCGGCGAAGTGGCCCGCGGGGTTGTTCTGGCTGACGCCGCCTACGGCATCAACACCGAGTTTCGCGACGAACTCACCAAACTCGGCTGCAATATGTAGTGGGCGTGCAAAGCTCGATGACAGTCTGGGAGCCCGGCAAACAGCCTTTGCCAGCTAAGCCACGACGGAAAATGGGGCGACCTCCGCGACTGTTGCAGCGGGCCGCAAACCATCAACCGGTCTCGGTGAAGCAGTTGGCGATGAGCCTGCCCGCGCACGCCTTCAGAGAAATCACTTGGCGTGAAGGTACGGAGCGGAAGTTGCGATCCCGCTTTGCCGCCGTTCGAGTCCGCCCGGCTCACCGGGATTATGAGAAAGCCGAGCCTCACGCCGAGGAATGGTTACTGATCGAATGGCCGCGAAGCGAAGCGGAACCCACCAAATACTGGATATCGACGCTGCCTCCGAATACCCCGCTCAAAGCTCTGGTCAAGATGGCCAAACACCGCTGGATCATCGAACGGGATTATCAGGAGTTGAAACAAGAGTTGGGACTGGGACACTTTGAAGGCCGTAACTGGCGCGGGTTTCACCATCACGCCACGCTATGCATCGCAGCTTATGGGTTCCTGGTCGCCGAGCGGAACCGTTTTTCCCCCTCTGCCCGCGCCGGCCATCTTGAATTCGTTGCCCCCGGGCCAGCGTCGGACTTCCGCCCGCGCGGATCGCCGCGTTCGTCCCGAGCGGCATAATCCGAATTCCATCGCGACATTGAGAATGATTCTTGCCCGACAGCTGCTTGGGCAACTTCCTCAATGTCCTTTCTGTGGATCGCGTTCGGGATGATCCTCGGCGTCAATATCGGCTTCGATCACGCATGAAGCCGGGCGCGAATGATTCGGCGCTGTACGCCAAGCGCTTTCCACTAATTTCACCCTGCTGAGTTTCTCCAGCGCCACACAACGCCAATTCGCAGGCGAACCCGCCGGGCTGGAGTCCGCTCTGGCTTTCGCCGCCGTACTGGTAGCAGAGCGCGCGAAGCTGCCCTTGCCGATTCCGACCCAGTCGGTGCGGACAAAATAGTCGAGGCCGTCCCTGGTAGCTGGCTTCGATCGGCTGCTTGTTCGCCACGGCCGTCCAGACCAGCCTGTAAATCTCCTCCACCGTCTGAATCTGCGCCTGGACAACACCCATCTCCACTCAATTAATCATGCCGCTGGCTCGTCTTCAACAGCCGCTATTTTATGACCCAGTAGTACTAGATCGCCTAGGAGGAGAATGCGACGGCTCTCCTAGATTGTCAAGGAGAAGTTTGGTGAATGGGTGTAGCGCGACGCCTGCGCCCCCGGGCGCATCGACAGGCCAGGAGGCCTCGCACTGAGCGTATCTCGCTCACCCCCAGATGTAGAAGCTTGCCATTAGAATCAGCCACAGACCATCGAGATAATGCCAGAAGATGGCGCAGATATCGATGGCGGTGCGTTTTGCTGGGCCCAGTTGCAGGCGCCACGCCTGTACGTCAACCCAGATGAGCGCGGTCATTCCGCCGATCAGGTGCGCCGCATGAACCGCGGTGAGCACATAGAAGAAGCTGCTGCTGGGGTTGGTGGCAACGTAAACGCCGGCGGAGCGCAGTTGGTTCCAGACGATGAACTGGCCCACCAGGAAGACGCCGCCCAGAGCTGTCGCTGTGGTCCACCAGAGATTAAAGCTCGAGCGGTCGCGGGCTTTTAGCGCGCGGCGGGATTTATCGAGCACGATGCTCGAAAGGATCAGCACTGCCGTATTCACCCAAAGCAAGTGCGGCTTGTGCATGGAAATCCAATCGTCACCCATGGCGCGGCGGGCGAGAAATGCGATTAGCAGCGCGGAAAAGACGATGAAAGTGGAGACCAGCAGAATAACAAGGCCGATGAACGAGGTGCGGCGACTGGAGCCGCGGCCATCGGGACCATCGCCGCCGCCCCATCCTCGATCGATAGGGGGCGGCGGGCCGTGGATCACGCCGCCGCTTAGAGATGCCATGATTCCAGTGTAGGGCGCCTATTGCGGCGGCGCGCCCCGCCCACCGCCGGTGCGGATTTCGTAGTCTTTTGGCGGCTCGCCGCCCGCGAGGTAGCGGACGAAGTAATCCCAACGGCGGCGCATCATGTAATTCGAGGCGGCGCCGTAGCCGTGGGCGACATTGGGGATGAGCAGCAAGTCGAAATCCTTATTGGCCTTGATCAGCTCATTGACCACCAGCAGCGTGTTATAGGGCGGAACGTTGTTGTCCATGGTGCCGTGCGCGAGCAGTAAGTGGCCTTTCAGGTTCTTGGCGACTAACTGGTTCGCCTGGTTGTCGTAGTTTGTAGCGCCGTCGTGGAGGTCTTTTCGAGCAGGCCCTGCCACTTCTCGGCCCAATCGTCCTCGTATTCGCGGTTATCGTGATTGCCCGATTCGGTGATGCCGACCTTGAAGAAATCGGGATAGCGGAACATCGCGTCCGCGGTGGCGTATCCGCCGCCGGAGTGGCCGTAGATGCCGACGCGATCGATGTCGATCCAGGGATAGCGCTTGGCGAGCTGCTTCATGCCGGTTACCTGATCGGGCAGCGTGTTGTCGCCCATGTTGCCGAAGTAGGCTTCGTGGAATTTCTTCGAGCGCCAGGGCGTGCCCATGCCGTCGATCTCGACGACGACGAAGCCAAGCTCGGCCAGCGCCTGGCAATCGCCGCGCGCGGCGGAAAAGTTACGGCTGCCCACGCTGCCGGTCTGCGGGCCGGGATAGATGTGATTGACGATGGGGTACTTCTTGGTCGGATCGAGATTGGAGGGCTTGAACATCAAGCCGTAAAGATCGGTGACGCCGTCGCGCGCTTTGACGGTAATGGGCTCTGGCGGCTTCCAGCCGGTGGCGAGCAGCTTCGAAATATCGGCCTTTTCGAGGGTGGCGATCAGCTTGCCGTCTATGTCGCGGGCTTCGGCAACGGGTGGAACGTCGGGCTTCGAGTAAGTATCGACGAAGTATTTGCCGCTGGGTGAAAGCTCGACGATGTGGTTGCCATCCCCGGGCGTGAGCAGCGCGAAGCGACTGCCATCGAAGCCGACGCGGTAGAAGTGGATGAAATAGGGGTCGCGGCCCTTTTCACGGCCTACGCCATAGAAAACAAAGTGCGCGCCTTTTCATCCATACGAGCGATTCGAGTTACGTTCCAATCGCCCTTGGTGATCTGGTTCTTCAACTCGCCGGTGGTCATGTCATATAAGTAGAGATGCCCCCAGTTATCGCGCTCGGAAAACCAGATGAACTCGTTGGTGGCCGAGAGATACTTCCAGTTGACGGCGCCATTGCCGGATTCGAAGAAGGTCGAAACCTTTTCCGTGAAGACATCGCGCACCGCGCCGGTGGCTGCGTCGGCAAGGCGCAGGGTCTCCTGGCGGTGATCGCGCGAGGTGGAGACGAAAGCCAGATGGGCGCCGTCGTCGCTCCATTGCACGTCGGACCATTCGCCGCCGCAGCGGATATCGTCGCAGAGCGTGGAGCGGTGCTGTTGCGGCGGAATCTTGCAGCCGCACCATTTGATTGGCGGCGACGTCGATGATGACGGGTTGGATCATGGTGACGACGTCGTCGCCGGGCAGCGGGTATTTCCATTCGCGCAGCGTGGGGTGGCCGACTTTGGTTTCGACCAGATACATTTCGCCGACGTTGCGCTGATCCTGCTGATAGGTGGCGATCTTTTTGGAATCGGGCGACCAGACGACGATGGGACGGTCGCTCGATTGCCATCCGGCGTTATCGGTGGCGTAGCCGTAATCCTTCACGCCGTCGTTGGTGAGCTGGGTTTCCTTGCCGCTGGCGACATCGCGCGCCCATAGGTTGTAGTCGCGGATGAAGACGGCGTGTTTGCCATCGGGTGACAGAGATTCGGCTCGGCCTCCGCCGCCTGCACCGCCCCCGCGTCCGCCTCTGCCGCCGCGCCCGCCACGTCCCCCTCCGCCACCGCCCGCGGTTGCCGAGCCGGCATCCGCGCAGGCGTTACCGGCGACATCGCACTTGTATCGCTTGCCGGACACGTTAAAAGAGACGCCATCGGCGGTTAGCTCGATTTCGGTAAACGGCAGGTGCCTGGCATCGTATTTCGACCCTGCAACGCTGGAGAGCGCCGCGGCGAGTTTCGTGTGGTCGAAGGCGGGAGCGCGCGTGCCCTTGGCGGTATCGACAAGAATGAATTCGCTGCCTTCAGCGGTGGTGACACGATACCAGAAGCGCTCGTCGGGCAGCCAGTTGGCGCGAATGCCAGTTCGGAAAATCAGGGAATTGACGTTTCCGCCGAGCGCCTTTTCGGCGCGCTCGTAATCGGCGGCGGTATAGATTCGGGGTTGCGCGGAAAGCGCCGTGGCGAAACCGGCGAGAGACAGTATAAAGAGGGCTTTCACAGGCGGTAGGGTGACACCCTTGCGGGGCGGAAGTCAAGTGGCGTGGCGCTGCCTCACGTCTCGCGAGTTCGAAGGGCTCAACCATCTTCGGCGGCAGCAGATTGCGGGCTTTAAACTGTTCCCATCTTCCGTTTTGCTCGTTCCGATACGCCTCGGTCTTCGTCGGATGCTCCAGGGGCGTACTGGTTGGCGGGCGTCATCGTAGGATCGGCTCCTCGTCTTTTTTACTTCAGGGACAAGCATCCAAACGATTCACTCCCTGAGCAGCGCCAAGTAGCCCCAAGAATTGGATCACGCACTTCTCTATTTCTCTAACTAACTCCGAAAAAATAGGAGGTGGGGAGCAGAGGCCAAGCACAGGGGTTATGCGAAGACGCGTACATTCGTGAATCGTCCAAGGGAGAACGCCATGCGAAAAAAAACGAATCTGATGGCCGCGGGTCTGCTCGCCGCCGGCGCACTGACCTGGTGGCTCGCGACTTCCAGCGGATTGCCTGGCAGCCTCCGCGCACAGGACAGGCCACAAACGAAATCAGCGGCGGGCGTTTCGACGGCGCTCCCCTACCCGGACGCCCCCTTTCGTGGCGTCATGGGAGAGACAGTCAAGGAATCCAGGCCCGACTTCCCCAAACAGGTGGCAGCGCCGGCGGGCGCCCCGAACGTCCTGCTCATCATGACCGATGACACCGGGTTCGGAGCGGCCAGTACATTCGGCGGCCCGATCCCAACTCCCGCAATGGACCGTCTCGCCAAGAGCGGGCTGATCTACAATCAGTTCCACACCACTGCGCTCTGCTCGCCCACGCGAGCCGCGTTGCTCACCGGGCGTAATCACCAATCGGCCGGCTTCGGCAACATTACGGAATTCGCATCGGGATATCCGGGCTATGATTCGATTCTTCCCAAGAGCGTTGGCACGATCGGCAATATTCTGGTTGACAACGGCTACAACACCGCGTGGTTCGGCAAGCACCACTTGGTCCCCGAATGGCTGCAGGGACCCTCAGGGCCGTACGACCAATGGGCCGGCGGCTTAGGCTTCGAGTACTTCTACGGTTTCCTGGGCGGCGACACAGACCAGTGGCACCCGGCGCTGTTCGAGAACAACAGACCGGTGCTTCCGCCCTTTCACGACCCGAACTACATCCTGATACACGACCTGTCCAATCGCGCGATAGAGTGGGTTCGCACGCAACACGCCGCTGCTCCCGATAAGCCATTTTTCTTATACTTCGCACCGGGGAACAGTCACGCGCCGCATCACGCTACTAAAGAGTGGATTGCCAAGTTCAAAGGGCAATTCGACCAGGGGTGGGACAAAGTTCGCGAGGAAACTCTGGCACGCCAGAAACAGGCGGGCATTGTGCCGAGGAACACCGTGCTGACTCCGCGACCCAAAGAGATTCCGGCCTGGGCCTCGTTGAGTGACGAACAGAAGCGAGTTTACGCGCGGATGATGGAGGTCTACGCCGCCACGGTTGCCGAAAGCGACTTTGAAGTGGGGCGCATCTTCGACGCGTTAGAGGCATCGGACCAGCTCGATAACACCCTCGTCATCTACCTGATGGGCGACAACGGGGCCAGCGCCGAAGGCACGCTTCAAGGAACGACCAATGAAGTCTCGGGCCAGTATGCCCCCGAGTCAATCGAGTTTTTGTCTTCGATGATGGATCAATTGGGCAGCGACCGCACTTATAATCACTATCCGGTCGGATGGGCGCACGCCATGGACACGCCCTTCCAGTGGACGAAACAAGTGGCGTCGCATTTTGGCGGAACGCAAAACGGGCTGGTGATTTCGTGGCCCAAGCGGATTAAAGCGCAAGGGCAGATTCGCTCGCAGTTTCATCATGTCATCGACATCGTGCCGACGATTTTGGAAGCGGCTGGGGTTCAGGCGCCCGACGTGCTAAACGGCACCCGGCAGAAGCCGCTCGAAGGCGTCAGCATGGTTTATACGTTCGACGATGCCAACGCCCCTTCCCGCCACAAGACTCAATACTTCGAAATCACAGCCAACCGCGCCCTCTATCAGGACGGCTGGATCGCCAGCACCACGCCTCTGCGGCTTCCCTGGCAGACTGTCGGCAAGGCGCCCGACCCGAACGATTTTCCTTGGGAACTGTACAACACCAATAATGATTTCAGCCAGGCTAAAGACTTGGCCAAGCAGCAACCCGAGAGACTGCGCGACTTGCAGGCCCGTTTCCTGGTGGAGGCGCGTAAGTACAATGTGTTGCCCCTAGATTCGAGCTTCGTCGAGCGCGGAGATCCGTCGAAGCGTCCGAATCCCCTTCGCGGCGTGACCGACTTCTCGTACTATCCCGGCATGATTCGGATACCGGAAGCGAATTCGCCGGATGTTAAAAACAGGTCATTCCGCATCACGGCAGATGTGGAAATTCCGGCAGGAGGCGCCGAAGGCGTGCTGGCCACGCAGGGCGGGCGATTTGGCGGATGGGTACTGCTGATGCTTAACGGCAAGCCAGAGTTCGTCTACGCCTATACCAATCAAGATGGCGCGGTGTACCCACACCAGAAGAACGATAAGACCCGCATCGTGGGCCAGGACAAACTTGCGCCGGGCAAGCACACGATCGTTTTCGACTTCGCCTATGACGGCGGCGGCATCGGCAAAGGAGGCACAGGCACAATCACAGTGGACGGCAAGAAATTCGCCGAGGGGCGGATCGCCCAAACCACGCCGATCCCCAAGTTCTCGCTCGACGAAAGTTTCGACGTCGGCGAGGACACCGGTTCGCCGGTTATCGACGAGTATGACGCAATGATGCCATTTCAGTTCACGGGCATACTGGAGAAGCTCCAGATTCATCTGAGTCCGAGAAATCTCTCTGCCGCCGAGGTGAGAGAGCTCCAACGCCGAGCGGGAGAGTTTGCGCTGTCCGTTCAATGATTACAATTCCGGCGGCACGGAATATCGATTCCGTGCCGCCGACACGAGACGGGACAGTCGGCTTCGGCAGGCGGGAGGGCTTGGCGGCTTGGTAAACTAGTCGAATCTCGATGGCGCTCTCCGCAGGCGAAAGGCTGGGTCCATATGAACTTCTTTCGCTTCTCGGCGAAGGCGGAATGGGCCAGGTCTGGAAGGCCCGCGATACCCGTCTCAACCGCAGCGTCGCGATCAAGGTTTCGAAGGAGCGTTTCAACGAGCGTTTCGAGCGCGAGGCCCGCGCGATCGCCGCGCTGAACCATCCGCACATCTGCACCCTCTTCGATGTCGGCCCCGACTATCTCGTAATGGAGTACATCGAGGGCTATCCCGTGAAGGGCCCGCTTCCCCTCGAAACAGCAGTGCGCTATGCGGCCGAAATCGCCCAGGCACTGGACGCCGCGCATCGCATCGGCATCGTGCATCGCGATCTCAAGCCCGCCAATATCCTGGTCACGAAGGGCGGTATCAAGCTGCTCGATTTCGGCCTTGCCAAAACAGCCACTGCCACGGCAGCCGCGGCCATGCAGGAGACGGTCACCCAGGGCGATCACCGAGGAAGGGACGATTCTCGGCACTCTGCAATACATGGCGCCCGAGCAACTGCGAAGGCAAGGAGGCGGATGCGCGGAGCGATATATTTCGCCTTCGGCTGCGTGCTCTATGAAATTCTCGCCGGCGCGCCCGCCTTCCAGGGAGGAAGCCGCGCCAGCGTGATCGCAGCCATCATGGAGCCGCGAGCCCCAGCCGCTTACCGCGGCGCCTCCGGCCCTGGCCAGGTTGATTCATCGCTCGATGGCGAAAGATCCTGACGATCGCTGGCAATCGGCGCGCGATGTGGCGGGTGCGCTCGAAATGGCGTCCGCTCCGGTGCTGGAAGCCGCGCCGCCCGTGGCCCGGGTTCCGAGGCGCGCGGTGGCGCCCTCACGGCCCTCGCGGTGGCCGGCATCGCCGCCGCTTTCTGGTTCGCACCACGCAGACCGCAAGAGCAATTCTGGACCGGACAGCCGCTCGGGGGACCTGCGCAGGCTCTCGATCCGCGCGTTTCTCCCGACGGGCAGACGATTGCTTTTCAGGCGATGGTGGACGGGCAAACTCAGATCGCCATCATGAAGCCCGAAAGCGGCAACTGGGCGGTGTTGACACATCAAAAGGATCTTGGGCAGGTACGCGATATCGCGTGGTCGCGCGACGGTTCAAAGCTCTATTTCGATCGCGTCACCGATAATCCCCGCGGCGTCTTCAGCGTGTCGATATTGGGTGGCGAGCCCCGCGTCGTGCTCGAGGACGCGAGCGGGCCTTGCGTGCTGGGGGACGGCAGCTTGCTGGTACACCGCATTAACGCGCAACGCGATACGCAGCTCTATCGCTACTGGCCCGAGTCCGGCAAAATCGAACCGCTTCCCGCGATCGCCAACATTTCCTTCAACACTACGGCCCGCGCCACGCCCAAAGGCGACGCGGTCGTCTTTTTCGGCAACCCGCTGAATGCCAATGGAACCAAGGGACCGCCTGGCATCTATCTGCTGGAACTGGAATCCGGCAAGCTCGTCAATGTCGCTCCGGGGCAGAGATTCGGCGATCAAGGAGTTGCCCTGGCGGTGGCGCCGGATGGCCAATCGGTCATCTACTGTGTGTTTGGGGCCGGCCTGAACCGAGTGATTTCCGTCCCTCGCGACGGAACGGGGAAAATGCGCGAACTGTTCACGCTGACCAACGACCCCTGGTATCTCGATGTGGCCCCCGATGGAAGCATATATGCCGACCAGGTTAGCCAAGCCAATGCGATTCTCCGCTTCCCGCCCTCCGGGGGCGCTCCAGAACGGCTAGGGCAGGCGCAGGACAGCGCGGCAACGCTGGCTCTGGCGCTGCCCGACGGCCGGCCGCTGATTTACGCTGCCGCGGGATTCAAGCGCCGCTTTCAGATTCTGCAGCGCGATGGCTCTCTATCGCCGTTGATTGAAAGCAGCGAGGAATTCGGCATGCCTGCGGCGCTGGCCGGCGATGGCTATGTCGCCGTGCTTACGGACCGCAGGCCGGCGGAGATCGCGATCGTTTCCATCGCCGATGGGCGAACCGTGCGACGCGTGCCCGTCAAAGCGGAACGCATCTCGTCGCTGGCTTCGTCTCCGGATGGCAAGACGTTCTACTACAGTTCGGCGGGTTTCATCTGGTCCATGCCGGCCGTGGGAGGCGAGCCACGGAAGCTCGCGCCCGGCGACAGCGTGTCGGCCGGCGCGAACGGCCCAGATCTCATCGTTTCGCTTCAGGATAAGGATGCTATCCGTGTGGCGAGACTGTCCGTAGACGGCGGCGATCCTCGGCCGGTTGCGCTCCCTGCCGACACACGGATTCCCGGAACCCGGCTCGCTTCGTCGATAAGCGGCCCGGGCGGAGCACTCGTCTTGAATACCGCGTCTCCCGCGGAGTGGGCATGGCGGATTAGCATGATCGATCCAAGTACGGGAAAGGTCAACCCGATTCGCCTGAATTTCGATGGCGAGGCTCTGACGCCTATGTGGACGCGCGATGGAAATCTTATCGCCATGGGCACGAGCTTAGGCTTCAATATCTGGCGGTTTCACGCGGCGCGATAGCGGAGTATCCTGCGCGAACAGGCTCGATAGCGGATAATAGCTTCAGCGATGTCCACCGCTCTCGTCACACATCTCACGCCTGAGCAATACCTCGAGCTAGACCGTGCCTCCGATGTAAAAAACGAGTATTGGTACGGCGAAATGTATGCCATGGCGGGCGGCATGCCGCCTCACAGTTTCGTCATCAACAACGTTCAGTATGCGATCACGGGACGTCTTCTTGGCAAAAGCTGTCATGTCTTCAATGCCGATTTGCGCGTATCCGTCCGCTGGGACACGCTGATCACGTATCCGGATGCGACCGTCGTATGCGGTCCGCCCAAGTACATCGATGATCGCCGGGATACGGTGACGAACCCGACGCTCGTTCTCGAAGTGCTTTCGCCATCCACCGCGGCAAAAGATCGCGGCGACAAGGCCTTCCTTTACCGGCAGGTCTCCTCGATGCGCGAAATTCTTATTGGTGGAGCCCACCCCGGTTTGGATTGAGCATTATTGGAAGCTGCCCAACGGACACTGGGAACTCGAAACCGTGACCGACACCGCGGCCATCCTTAAGCTCCCCAGCCTCGATTGCGAACTTCCCGTCGCGGAGATCTACCGCGACTTTGAAATCTTCACGAACCCTCAGCCGTAGAACGCTACACTGATTCCATGCCCGCGTCGAGCATCGCGCCTCGTCTCACCGCCCTACTCGGCGAGCGCAACTTGCTCCACCGCCCCGAAGACCTCGCCCTCTACGAATACGATGGCGGCGTAGATAAGCACCGTCCCGATCTCGTCGTGTTTCCGCACTCCACCGAAGACGTCGCCGCGATCGTCCGCCTCGCCCGTGAATTCCATGTTCCCCTCACCGGCCGCGGCGCCGGCACTGGACTCTCCGGAGGCGCCATTCCGCGCGAAGGCGGCATCGTCATCTCCTTCGCCCGCATGAACCGCATCCTCGAAATCGATCTCGAAAACGAACGCGCCGTGCTGCAACCCGGCGTCGTCAACCTCGACATCACGGCGGCTGTCGATTCCGCCGGCTACTTCTACGCGCCCGACCCCTCCAGCCAGCGCGCTTGCACCATCGGCGGCAACGTAGCCGAAAATGCGGGCGGACCGCACACCCTGGCCTACGGCGTCACCACGAATCACGTGCTCGGTCTCGAAATGGTTCTCGCGGACGGAAGCATCGTCGAAACCGGCGGCAAAGAGACCGACCTTCCCGGCTACGATCTCACCGGCCTCCTTACCGGATCGGAAGGAACCATGGCGCTGGTCACCAAGATCACCGTGCGCCTGATGCGCAAGCCGGAGCTTGTCAAGACCATCCTCGCCATTTTCGATTCCAGCGAAGCCGCCGGAGAAACCGTCGCCGAAATCACTGCGTGCGCGATCACTCCCGCCGCCGTCGAAATGCTCGATGGCGTCATGCTGCGCATGGTCGAGGAGGCCACTCATGCCGGCTATCCCATGGACGCCGCGGCGGTTCTCCTCATCGAGCTGGAAGGGCTCCGCGAGGCGGTTGAGCAGCAGGTCGAACAGGTCCGCGCCGCTTGCGCCCAGTGTCGGCGCGCGCGAAATCCGGATCGCGCGCTCTGACGCCGAGCGCGAGTTGCTCTGGAAGGGACGGAAGAATGCCTTCGGCGCCGTCGGCCGTGTGAGCCCTTTCTACTACGTGCAGGATGGCGTGGTGCCGCGCACCAAGATCGCGCCTACGCTCGAATTCATCGGCCAGGCGTCGCGCCGCCACGGCCTCGCCATCAGTAATATCTTCCATGCCGGCGATGGCAATCTGCACCCCATCATCCTGTTCGATGCGCGCAAGCCAGGCGATCTCGAGAAGGCGCGCGCCTGCGGCGACGAAATTCTGCGGTATTGCGTTGCTTGCGGCGGCTCCATCACCGGCGAGCACGGCGTGGGAATGGAGAAGATCGATCTCATGCCGTCGCTCTTCACGCCGGAATCGCTCGAGACCATGGCCCGCCTCAAACGGTTATTCGACCCGGACAGCCTCTTCAACCCGGGAAAGGTGCTTCCCACGGGCAAAGGCTGCCTGGAGATTCGCCAGCCGCCCCTGCGCGATGGGGCGCCGGTTTACTGACCGAACCCTGCGGCAACCAGCGGCGAAGCAGGGCGCACGCTATAATAAAAGTTCCCCTTTTTCGTATACACAGGAGTTCACTCAACAATGTTCGATCTGTTTCGTAGCCGCGATAAAGCAGTGCGTCTCATGCTGGGAGGCCTGCTGGTTGTTGTGGCGATTTCGATGCTGACCTATCTGGTGCCGAATTACGACACCAACGGTCCCACCGCCAACCTGGTCCTCGCCACGGTAGGCGGCGAGGATATCCACGCCGACGAGGTCCAGCGCATGGTGCAAACCGCTATGCGTGGCAAGCAGCTCCCTCCGGATATGCTACCCATCTACATCCCACAGATGGTGGACGACATGATTATCAACCGCGCCATGGCTTATGAAGCCGTGCGTCTCGGTTTTGAAGCCACGCAACGATCAGTTGCGCACTACCATCATGCAGATGGCGCCGGCTCTCTTTCCGGACGGCCGCTTCGTCGGCAAAGACCAGTACGCCGCCATGCTGGCCCAGCAGGGCATCACCATCGATCAGTTTGAGGGCGATTTGCGGCGGCAGATCCTGATCGCACGTCTGCGCGACGTCGCAGTGGAAGGCACGCGTCGTAACCCCGCTCGAGATCGAACAGGCCTATAAGACGAAGTACCAAAAGATCAAAATCCAGTACGTTAAAATTCTCCCGCGATAAATACAAAGCCGAGGTCACTCCCTCCGATGCGGAACAGCGCAGCTACTATCAGGCCAACATCGCGAACTATCAGACGCCCGAAAAGAAGAACCTGGTCCTCCTGATCGCAGATCAAGCCAAGATCGAACAAAGCATCAACGTTCCCGACGACGAACTGCGGAAGCTCTACAACCAGAACCCCGCGCAATACCACGTGCCCGAGCAATCCACGGTGCGCCATATCCTTTTCATGACGCAAGGCAAGCCGCCGGCCGACGAGCCGAAGATCAAGGCTCAGGCCGAAGACGTGATGAACCAGATCAAGAGCGGTAAGGCCAAGTTCGAAGACATGGTGAGCAAGTACAGCGAAGACGGCGGCTCGAAGGATAAGGGCGGCGTCTATCCGAACGTGCAGCGCAACGGTCAAATGGTGAAGGAATTCGAAGACGCCGCGTTCACACAGAAACCGGGCGACCTTGGTTTGGTCAAGACCAGCTACGGCTACCACATCGTCCAAGTGATTCGCGCGAGCCCGCGCACCAGCAAAGCTTCGATGAAGTCAAGGCCGCTCTGGCTTCGCAATGGAAGAAGGCGCGCGTAAACGACATCCTGCAAGCGCGTCTCCGACCAGGCGCAGCCCATGTTGACGAAAGACCCGATGCATCCCGAAAAGGTCGCCGCCGATCTGGCATGGAGGTGGTCCATGCCGATAACGTCGAACCCGGTAAGCCGATCCCCGATGTCGGCGCCAACCCCGATTTCGATCAGGCGGTCGCCGCGCTAAAAGTCAGGGCCAAGTGTCGCAGGCGGTCGCGCTGCCGGATAACAAGGTTGTCGTCGCGGAACTGACCGCCATTATCCCTCCGCAGGCCCGCTCGACCTTCGACGAAGTCAAGGACCAGAGTGACGGACACCATGGTCAATTTCCGGCTGACCGCCAAGGTGCGAGAAAAGGCCGAGGAATTGGTCAAAAAGGCCAAAGCCATGGGCGCGATCTGGAAAAGGCCGCCAAAGCGATGAAGCTACAAGGTCGAATCCACCGATGGATTCCTTCGCACCGATACCGTCGCGGGCTTCGGTTCGGCGAACTACGTGGCGCAAGGTTTCTCGCAGTCCCGATGGCACGATTCTCGGGCCCATTCTCATGCCGGATGGCACGGTGGTGGCCAAGGTCGTCGAACACATCCCAGCCGATATGTCGAAGTTGCCGCCGAGCGGGCCACCATCCGCGACCAGATCAAGAGCCAGAAGGCCAGCAGCGCGACACAGTTCTTCGCAGCGGGCCTGAAGGAGCGGCTTATCCAGGAAGGCAAGATCAAAATCCACCAGGACGTGATCAACAGCATCATCGCGGGATACCGCAGTAGCTAGAGACCGCGGTCCAGCGGATGATCCATCCTTTCTCGATTTCCTGACGGTCGCTGACCTCGCCCGACGGGCTGCGCCACCTCCTGAGCCAGATCTTCTCCGGCTGGCTCGGCTACGCCGCGCTCTGCGTGATCGTGTTTTCCGAAACCGGCCTGCTGGTCGGCTTTTTCCTGCCTGGCGATTCGCTACTCTTCACCGTAGGCGTAGTAGCGGGCGATGGCGTGTTGAACATCGGCCTGGTCATCGTGTTGCTTTCGCTCTCCGCCATGATCGGCGATTCCACCGGCTATTTTCTTGGCCGGCGGACGGGACAGGCCATCTTCAGCCGTCCCGATTCGCTGCTCTTCAAGCGCGAACATCTGATCCGCACGAAGGCTTTCTACGAGAGCACGGCGGCAGGACCATTGTATACGCGCGCTTTGTTCCCATCGTGCGGGCATTCACCACTTTTGTGGCGGGCGTCGCTGAGATGCCTTATCTTCGCTTTCTGCCATACAGTATCTGCGGCGGATTAGGGTGGGTCATGCTCTGCACGATCGCGGGATACTTTCTCGGCAAGCTACCGTTCGTGCAGCAAAACTTCGAGAAGGTGCTCCTCGGAATCATTGTCCTTTCGCTCGTGCCGGCTGTGTTGGAATTCCGAAAGGCGCGTGCGCGCTCCGCAAGCGTGTAGCTTCCCGCTTTCCCGGCGCCTGCGAAACTCGCTCCGCCCCCGCGCGCGGGGCACGGCGGACCAATCTTGAATCGAACGATATCGAGCGTCTATCCGTACAGCCTACCGCGAGCGGCGCGCGTAACCTTGAAGGTCATCCGCTCTTTCCGGAATCCCGCAAAGGCGCCGTACCGCGCTGAACACGAAGACTTAGTGCTCGATGCGCACAAGAAGGGAAAGATCGCGGCTGATCGTACATCTGCACACTTGAACCTATGGAAGAAACGCTTGGCGCAGTGCCGGAATGGGTATAGGAGCGCACCGAGATCGGAGCGCCTATTCCGATCGACAAGCGGGATGGACCTGCGATGGATGACGACGCTTAAGCCGCGCGCTTGGATCCGCCGGATAGGAGCGTGCGGCTGCGTCGTCTACAGTTGAAGATTCGCCCTACTGCTGCTTATGCGCCAACCGACTGCAGGCCGTATCGGCCCCGCTCGGATCGAGGGCTGAAACGCCTTCCTCGATGTGCGCGATCTTCCCTTCCTTATCCACTACGAACGTGGCGCGGTTTGCCATGCCTGCGCTTTCAATCAATACGCCATAGGCTTTCGCCACACCGCGGTTGGCGAAATCGCTCAACAGCGGGAACGATGCGTTGACTTTTGCGGCGAATTCCTTCTGGGACGGGCTGTTGTCGGTACTGATGCCAAAAACTTTCGTGTCGTTACCTTCGAATTTAGCGATACCAGCCTGGTACGCCAGCATTTCCTTCGTTCAACCACCCGTAAAGGCGGCCGGGAAAAATGCCAGCACGACGGCATTCTTTCCACGGAAGCTGGAAAGAGTTACCTTGGTGTTCTGTGTTGAAGGTAATGTGAAGTCGGGAGCCATATCGCCCACCTTCAAGGTGGTATGCGGAGGCTGGATGTTCTGCGCAACGGCGCAAACTGCTAAAGCGCCGGCGGCGAATACGCCTGCCAGCACGATGGATTTTTTCATTGTTGCCCTCAACGCCAGCCTACAACTATCCCGTATGACCCGCAACAGATTTTGGAGCTCCCATGCTATACTTTTAACAGAAGTCGGTCTGTTTTGAATTTTTAGACCCTGGAGCCTTCAGGCGCCGGGGTTTTTTATTGGCTGTACAGTACAAGTCGGTCGCAATAGGTCTTGCATCGCCGTGAATTTGCGACATAATACATTACACGCCTCCCGCCGATCCCTGCTGGCATGGAGGTTGCTTAATGCATGGCGATGTCACCGTCATCGTCGGGAAATGGTTTCAGGGGGATCGCCTTGCTCTCTTCCTGCTCAGCTGTTTTCTGTTGCGGCGTAGCGCTCTTTTGCCGCGCGGCGGGCGCGCAAGAACTGATGCCGCCATCCACCCCGGGTGGCGAAGTTCGCCTCTTCAACTCCGATTCGGCGATCCTGGAATCCACGGAAAACCGCAAGGATTTACCTTGCACCGTCACCCCCGTCAAGCCCGTCCTGGGTTTCGACATGAAGTTTCATGCGGGCTACGACGTGCAGACGCCGCTCAAGGAACTCGCCGGGACCGAAAACCAGCTCACCATGGTGTTTCGCGTCATCCCGGAAGGCCACACGCGATTCTCCAGTCTACTTCAAGCAGCACTACTCCGTTCCGGCAATCGACGATAACGCCGGCGGTTCGGCCTACCTGCAAGGCGGCTTCGAGCTGGGCGAAGGCAAATATCATGTCGATTGGCTGATGCGCGACCGCCAGGAGCGCATTTGCTCCTTCCATTGGGACGCCGAAGCCTCGATTCCGCAGAGAGACCGGCCCATGACGGTCGATATTCCGGCCGGGGCGGTCCAACCGCTCGATTCCGAGCTCTTCAAGGAGGAGGCGCCCGGTTCAGCGGGAAAAGGCGCCCGCGCCGCTCAACGTTAAGGTGATGGTGAATTTCGCCCCGCAGGATTCCGCCTCCTCCACGCTGCAACCCTTTGATACGGTGGCGCTTGGTCTCCATTCTGCGCAGTATCGCCCGCGACCCGCACGTGGGCGCGTTCTCGGTGGTCGCCTACAACATGCAGGAACAGCGCATCATTTACCGTCAGGAGGGCGCCGCGCAGATCGATTTCCCGGCGCTGGGGCACGCGCTGACGTCGCTCAATCTGGGAACAGTCGACCTGAAGCGATTGAGCCAGAAACATGGCGATTCGGATTTTCTTTCCAAGCTGATTACCGCGGAAGTGAAAGAAGACAAACAGGCTCCCGATGCCGTAATCTTCGCCGGCCCGAAAATAATGCTGGATGACGGCCTTCCCCCTGAAACCCTAAAGCAGTTGGCGGACGTCAAATTCCCTGTGTTCTATATGAACTACAATCTGAACCCGCAGGCCAACCCGTGGAGGGATGCCATAGGCAGCGCGGTGAAGGCGCTGAAAGGCGCGGAATTCACCATCGCCCGCCCGCGCGATCTGTTTTTCTCCTGGGCGGACATTGTGGGCCGGATTGTAAAATCGAAGTTCGGGAGAACGGGGATTACGACCTCCTCGCAATAGGTCATGCGATTTCTTAGCGCCGCGCTGCTTCTTACGTCCGCTGTATCCGCGATGGCCCAGCAATTCGGCGCCATGGAGAACCTGGGGCCGCCTATTCCCACTCCGCAATTCGTGGTGGAGAAGATGCTCGAAGCCGGACACGTCAAGCCCGGCGACACCGTTTACGATCTCGGCAGCGGCGACGGACGCATCGTGATCACGGCCGCGCAGAAGTATGGCGCGAAAGCGGTTGGCGTCGAACTTCGGCCCGATCTCTGCGACAAGGCGCGCGAGCGGATCAAGGAACTCGGCCTGGAAGATAAAGCATCCATCGTGCAAGGCAGCGCTCTACGCGTCGATCTGAGCGCCGCCGACGTGGTGACGATGTACTTCCTCACCAGCTTCCAACGAACGCCTGCGGCCTAATCTCGAACACTGGCTGAAGCCCGGCGCACGAGTGGTTTCGAACCAGTTTCCCATCAAGGGGTGGAAGGCCGGCGGAAACCGTGCGCGTAAAGGCGGGCTCGATGGAACACACCATTTACGTGTACGAGTTGGGCCACACGAAATAAGCTTGTGGAGCCAGGGCTTTGCCCTGCCGCCGGGCTTCTGCCCGGCTTCCGCCCGGCGTTACTTCCGCCCGTCAGTCTCGATTTCTCCGGCGGAGCAGCCGGCTTATCGTCCCCGAAATTCGCCACCAGATACTCCAACAACGCCGCTCGCTCCTCGGGTTTCGCGGTCCATCCCCATCCCGCCATTTTCGTCAGTTCACGGTCCCACGTCGCGCGTGGCAGCCGCTGCGAATCTACAAGCCGCAGGCTGTGGCAAGGCACGCATCCCGTCTGTTCGGCCTTCCGCCCCGCGTCGAGCGTCGCCTGATCCGCGGCCACGGCGGCAATGGCGGACGCCGCCAGCGCAAACAACGCCAGCTTTGCTCGTCATGCCTTTGCCTCCACGGTCACGCCGATGCGGTCGATGCCGTTCCACAAATAACCCGAGGGGTTCCACGCCGGAACAAACGGCTGCACGCGTCCCGCGGTATCGGTGGCGCGCGAAAGAATCGTGTAGTATCCGGGGCCTGCCGGCTTCCAATCCACATGCCACAGCCGCCACGCGAAGTGCAGTTTCTGCGGGGAAAGATCGGCCGGCTGCCAGCGCGAGCCGCCGTCGAACGAGACGTCCACGCGCTCGATCGCTTCCTCGCCCGCCCATGCGATGCCGCGGACTGCATGGTTCCTCCACCGAACTTGGCGCCATCATCCGGCATCATAATCGACGACTTCACCGGCATGCCCTCGATCACTTCCAGCTCCGCCGGCCGCGCCGGCGTCCCTGGCGGCAGCGGAATTCGCGGGATGCGGTATCCGGGGTTCATGAAGAATCCGCCGCTGGCCTGAGCCTGCGGCGTGATCCGCGTCACCCACTTCACCCAGCTCGTGCCATCCCAGCCCGGCACGATCAACCGCGCCGGAAAACCGTGGATCTGCGGGCGTCTCGCCGTTCATCTTCAACGCGAGCATCGTCGCCGGATGCATCGCCTTCTTCATCGGCATGGAGCGCACGAAATCGGGCGTCTTCGCCACGCCGGTGTCCGCGCCGTCGAACTCGATGAAAGCCGCGCCGTCATTCATTCCCGCCAGCTTCAGCACGTCGCTTAATCGCGGCCCTCGCCATTCCGCGTTGCCCACGGCCCCGCGCTTCCACTGAATGCCGGGAACCTTCGGCGTGTAGAAGCCGCGCCCGTTGCCAGTGCATTCCAGAGTCGCCGGCACGGTGTACTGCGGCAGCTTCTTCAAATCGGCGAGCGTCACTTCCATCGGCCGCGAAACCATGCCGTTGATCGTAATTTTGAATAGCGTTCGGATCGATCTCCGCGGGGCGCGGGATATGTTGCCTGACGAAGAACGAGTCCACCGGAGTCACCCAGGAATTGAAGTATTCGCCGGGCTTTCCAGATCCTCGGGCCGGTCGTTATGCAAAATCATCGGCCGCTTGCCGGGAATGGCGGGAGCATCGACCGATTGCGCGTTCGATGGCAAAGGGGCCGCGCGCTGGCCGCAAAGAGAGCCGCGAAAACCTCGCGGCGGCTGGGCGTATCACTCCCCTATTGTACCCGACCTGGAGTCGCAACCCCTTTGAAGGTTAAGGGTTAGCACTGTCCAAATAACTAAAGACATCTTGAGCCGCCGCGCCGGACCGTGTCATTTTCATGATGGAAGCAAGGGGGCAATCTTGGGCAAGCAATTCACGACGGCAGACTCATCGCGGCCGCGCGACCGCGAGCGGAGAGTGAAACGGCGTTTTCCGATTGAGCAGGATGTGCTGTACAAGATGCTCTACGGTCAGCGGATTCGCCGAAGCCGGCGCGGGCAAGACGACTGAATATCTCGAGCGGCGGCATTTGGTTCAGCACCGAAAACATGCTGAGCTCTGGCATGCCTATCGAGCTTTCCTTGAGCTTGGCCCGTGCTTCTCAACGATTCTTGCCCTATGAAGCTCATGATCTACGGATGCGTGGTTCGGAGCAACCGCAGGGGCGCGGCAGTGGCCATCGAGCGCTACGAATTCCGCACCCTGGGCCGCTCGCTGCAACATGAGCAGGCCTCCCGTGGGATTGGAATACCGGATTCAGTTCTAGCCCTCTTCTAGCTCGCTTACAGCTGTCTCTCCGCCACGCGTGCGAGTTCCGCGCATTCGGCGGCGGACCCGTCCGACACCACGAGGCCGCGAAAATGGCCGGTTTCGAATCCCGCGATCCGCTCGGCGCCTTGACGAACCGTTCTCGCCGTTTCCAGTCGGCCAAGGTGAGGAGAGACAAAGACCGAATACCTTCGCGTTCCGTTGAAGAACACCAGATGCAGCATCCGTTGATCGCCAATGCCGCAGATCTTAGCGCGTTCCAGCCGGTAGCCAGCCGCCGCCATTGCAGTTGCCTGTGCGAGTTGCAGCCCGTCTTGCGCCGCCAGTCGCGCGAGTTCCTCGGGACTGGATCGCCAGCGCCGCGGCTGGCCCTCGATCACCTCTCTCCGATGATCGAGCGCCGCGTCGGCGTACCAAAGCGGAGCTCTGGCCCAATGCGCCCACACGATCGCCGCCACAGCCAACAGAGCCGCTGTCGCGGCAACCGCGCCGACCCACGCCCAACGCCGTCGTCTGCAATCAACTGAGATCTTCCGCCGCAGCGTCTCCTCCAACCGGCTCGTATCCGGGCAAAGCCGCCAAGGGCCGATCGCAGTGTTGCGTCAAGATTTCGATCCTCCGCGATCTTCGCCGCGCAGGCAGAGCATTTGGCGAGGTGAGCCGCGAACGCATCGCGATCCTCCACATCCATTTCTCCAGACAGATACAGAGAAGCTCGCATCCGAATGTCATCGCAGTAGTTCATCGCACCATTTCCGAAAGCAGTTCGCGCATGGCTTCGCGGCCCCGGCTGAGACGCGACATGACGGTACCGATTGGGACGCCGAGTATCTCCGCGATCTCACGGCAAGTAAAGCCCTCGACCGCCGCAAGCAACAGAACGGTTCGCTGTTCGCCGCCCAAACGCTCAAACGCCTGCATCACCTCCACCGATTCGTGGCTGGAAGGCTGCGTTGCCTGAACCGCATCCGCCAGAACCGCAGCCGCAAACGCCGAGCGCCCCTTTTCGCTTCTGCTGACGGAAGACATTTATGAGTATCCGGAACAGCCAGGCGTGAGCATTGGTCCCCGGCTCGAACTGGCCGAAGCCGCGCCACGCAAGCAGAAGGGTCTCCTGAACCAGGTCCTCGGCGTGGAAAGAGTCGCCCGCCAGACGGAGAGCGAAGCGGAGCAGGCTCCGCGCGTGCGGCAGTACGACCCTTTCGAAATCGCCCTCACGGCGCGCCATTCGGCTCGATTATATCGCGCCGCCCCGCGTCTACTTCTTATCCATCCCGGCGAGGTCCTCCAGCACTTCCTGGCTATGCGGATTCGGGTTCACTTTCGTGTACACCTTGCGGATTACGCCATTGGGATCGATCAGAAACGTGTTCCGCGACGCGACCATGCCGTTGCCGGCCAGCGATCCATAGCTCGAGATAACTTCCTTTCCGGGATCCGCCAGCAGCCGAAAGGTCAGGCTCTCCTTCGTGCAGAACTGCTGATGGGAGTCGATCGAATCCGCGCTCACGCCGACGATGGCGGCGTGCTTCGCGGTGTACTGATCGAGATCGCGCTGGAAGTTATGAGCTTCGATGGTGCATCCCTGGGTCATATCCTTCGGATAAAAATACAGGACCACCCACTGGCCTTTGAAGTCCTTCAGGCTGACAGTCTTGCCTTCCTGCGACTGGAGCGTGAAGTCAGGCGCATTGGACCCGACGGCCGGTATTTCGGCGGCTCGCAGCGGGAGGGAGGCGAGAACGAGAGAAAGCGCCAAGAGGGGCGCGGCAAAAGACGGCATTAATTTCATACTCGATATAATGCACGGGAACCGTGAATTCATCCTCAAATAGTCGCCATTACGCTCCAGAAGTGAGACTACAGTCGGATTAAGGCGCATCGTCGGGTTAACAATGCTGGCGGCCTCAGAACGTAAATCGCGAATCGAATTCGATGCGGCGGTTGTTCGCCGTTCCGCCGCCGCCCCCGATCGACGCCGCCGCCGCCGAAGCCGGTATTCACGGAGGTCGGTTCCAGGAATTGCGGCGAGGTGATCACGCCCTGATATCCCGCCGGGTTGAAGTGGTTCAGCACGTTGGTGATGTTTACGCCGATGGTCAGGTTGAAGCGATGCGTCGTGCTGTCTCGCCGACCACGCCGCGGCCGCCGCCGCCCGGTCCCATCGACATCGCGCCGCCGCCGCCCCGCCCACCGTCCACCCCCTCCGCCGCCACCCCGGCCACCTCCGCCTCCGCCACCGGCCGTCGCCGCTCCGGCGGCCAAACGCGGCCCGATGCCGAATACGCGATAGACGCGCAAGTTCACCGAAACCAGACCGGCCATGGTGAGATAGTTGCGCGGCACCAGATTGACGGGATTGGCGGGATTGTAACTGGTGGTGAAATTTGCCGGCCCGGGAACAAACCACGTCGCCACTAGTGCCCATGAATCCTGCCGGGCAGGCGCCCGGCGGGAGCAAAAGCCGCGCGCGCATTCTCCAGCGTATCGCCATACAGATCCTCGCCCGCCAGAACATCGTAGGGCATGCCCGAGCGGAGCGTGATGAACGGCGCAAGCCGAATGCCCGCCGGCGCCTGGATCGAGCCGAATAACTGGAAGTTATTCCGCCGGTCGAGAGTCGAGCGGCCGTAATCCAGCCTGAAATCGTAAGGGTTGGTGGGCGTGCCGGGCAGATCGTTGGCGTAAGTGAGCTGGTAATTCGCGTAAAGCGACACCTCTTGCTGAAGCGCGTATTCACGGTCGCCATCAGGATACTCTGCCGCAGGACTCCGCCCGACTCGTATTCGAAGATGTTGCCGGCGGCGTACCCATAAGGGAAGACGCCGTTGCCGGGCCCAAGCGGCAGCAGCGGATTGAATGTCCCGGGAAGGGAGCGTTGATCGGCACGGTCTGCAGGTAGTGTTCGGCGTGAGTATTGGTATAAGTCAGCGACGCGGTGGTATTGTGCGGCAACTGCCGCTCCACGCCGATGGCGCTCTGGATGCTGTAATCCGCGCGCAAGTTTCGGATCCACCAGGTAGATGCTGTTTTGGCCCGGACTCAGGGTCGAAGGCGGCGGAATATTCGAGAGATAGAACGTCGGGATTGTAGACCGTGTATCGAGGTCTGCGTGATGCCCGTTGTTCAGCGCCGCCTGTTCGTAAGGAGCGAGCGCCGACGCGGTCGTAGAATATGCCGGCGCCGCCGCGGATCACGGTCTTCTGCCGGCCGTTCTTGGCCTTCCCGGGCGCCCAGGCGAAACCGAGCCGCGGCGCCACAGTCCCGGTGATCGCTGACCAGGGTCTGCACTTCGTAGCGCAACCCCAGGCTCAGGGTAGGTTGGGTCGCACCCGCCAATCGTCCTGCACGAAGGGCGCGGCATCGTAGCGGATCATGCTGATGTACGGGATGCCCGCCTGGACGGTGTAGCGCGACGGGCCGCCGCCCAGTGTCTGGATTTGCGGCCGCGGTGAACCCGGCCTGTTGCAGCATCAGGTTCCGCTGATATTGCTGCAGCGAAGTGAGCAATGCCGTCTCCGGGTTGCCGTTCTGGTCGTACACAATCTGGTTGGCGCGTCCAACACCGGCTCCTCGCCGCCGAGGAAGATAAACTGCGCCGTTGAATCCCTGCGGGTTGTTGCTTTGATCGCTATCCCGCCGCACGCGCACGCCGAAGCGGATGGTGTGCGCTGCCCTCGTGAGACTGAGTGTAGTTCTGCAACTCGAAGTGATGCGTGCGGTCGAACGTATTGCCCACGCCGTTGCCGCCGGTGATGAACGAATTCGCCACGTTGATCTTGCGGAGTTTCATTGCCCGCGGACCGGGTCCAGTTGCGGTAATACTGAAAGCGCGTCTCGTTCACGGCTCTGCGGGTTCATAATGGCGGTCTCGGTGATCATCAGATTCTGGGCATCGCCGGAGGTGTTGTACGCCAGCGAAGAGTAAGGCGGCAGGCAGGCGATATCCGCCCAACCCGGCGTTGTCCGAAGTATGACATGCGCTCTTCGAAACGCGCGCGTCAAGGTGTTATTGGTGCTGAGCTGATAATCGATGCGCGGCGAAATGGTGCGGTTCGATCTGCGGCGTCACCACGGCCGTGTTGATCGGAACGGGCTGCAAGCGTCGTGGGATCCAGATAGATCGCATTGGTGATGGCGTTGTTGGTGATATCGCGCTCGTTGTAATCCAGAAAGAAAGAAGCGTGCTTATTGATGGGGCCGCTGACGTTGCCGCCGTACTGCCGGTTGGAGTAATCGGGCTTGTTGGAGGCGAACGGATTGCGCGAATCGAACACGGCGTCGCTGTCGTTGAGGAACAACATGCCGCGCAGCTGGTCGGTGCCCGGGCTTGGTGAGAGATCTCGATGCGGCCGAAACCCAACCGGTCGTATTCGGCCGAGAACGGATTCTGGTTGATGCGCATTTCGCGGATGGATTCCTTGGGCGGCAGTTGGCCGCCGGAAAAGCCGTCGATATAGATCTGGCCGCCGTTGGGGCCGGCGCCCGGTCCGGCCAGCGCCTGCAAGGCCGCTCCGAAGATCGTCCGGATCGTCCGGCAGCGCCTGCAAGATCTTCGCCCTTGATCACCAGCGCCGTAGCGTTGTTCTCCGGTTCCACGCTGACTGTCGGGCCCGCCTCGGCGCTCACCGTCACCTGCTGCTTCTCGGCGCTCAATGGCAAGTTGGATCGGCATCTGAACCGTCGCGCCGGCGCGCACCGTGACCGCCTAGGAAAATGGCGCGAAGCCGGGGTAACTCAAGCTGACGGTGTATTGGCCTGGCGCCAGACTGGTAAACGTGTAACTGCCATCGGCCTGAGTCTGCGCTGTTCGCGCGCCGCTGCTGCCTGTGATGGTCACTGTAGCCGCCGGAATCATGGCGCCGGATTCGTCGGCCAATGTGCCCTTCACCGCGCCCGTTCCAGATTGTCCGAATGCCGCCGAAGCCAACAATGCGGCTAATAGAAATGCAAACAACTTCCCAACCTGATCCATAAAGCGTACTCGAGCGTCAACTGGGGATAGTTACATTGAGAAGGCGCACGGCTGCCTTTTCCGGTTTCCACTTCAGATTTTCAAGAGTGCGCTAATCTACGTTCGGTCTCAAAGACCGCAGATTTGGTAACTTCATGAACATCGACGGCTTGACTACGTCCACGCCGTTTTCCCGCGCGCAAAAGTTGTGGAACTTCACGGCGGCGTTTGCGGAATTGCGTCACATCATTTCTCTTCCGCAGTTCGCCGAAGAATTGTCGGCACGTGGCAGCGGCGCGCACAGGCCCTCGGCGCCGAGGCTCCAGCGGTATCGCCGTCGTTCGAAAAGATGGAGAATGCGTCGGTCTCAATGAGCTTCGGATCGCCGCAATGGTTGACCATCACCAAGACGATTCCCCTGAGCGGATTTCCCGCGTGGCAACTGCTGCCCGTGGCGACGGCATTGGCAGGGATTACGGTACTGGCCGGTGCCGGCGACTGGATTATTTCACGAAGAGAGCTGAAGTAACGGAGAAGCCTTCCTGGAGCCGCGAAACCGGGGCTTGACATGCGACAGCTGTCGCGTGTAGTATGTGACAAGTGTCGCACATTATGCCCAAAACAATCGCCGAGCGGCTGACGCGCCGGGAACGGGAAATCATGAACGCCGTCTTCGCGCTGGGCAATCGCGCGTCGGCGGAGGACATCCGCGCGCGCCTGACGAACCCGCCCGGCGATTCGTCCGTTCGCGTCATGCTCGCGAGGCTCGAAAAGAAGGGCTGCCTGAAACACCAGCAGGACGGCCTCCGCTATATCTACTCGGCCACCATCTCGCCGGCCGTCGCCAAACGGACGGCGCTGCAACAGTACCTGCAGACCTTCTTCGGCGGCTCGCTGAGACAGATGATGACGGCTCTGGTGAGCGAGGCGTCGTGGACCGACGAAGAACTCGACGCACTCAAAGCGTGAGATCGACCGTGTTCGCAAGGAAAGGAAGAATCAGTCATGATGCCTGAAATCAATGGAGCGATGCTTGCGGTGAGCAGTTCGCTGGCCGCATCGATCGTCGCCAAGGCGACCGTCACCACGGCGTTGGCCCTCATCGGCGCCCGGCTGGCGCGCAGGAGCCGCGCGGCGGTGCGCCATGCGCTGCTGGCCGCGGCGTTCGGCGTGCTGCTGGTGCTGCCGGTCGCCTCCATCGTCGCTCCGCCGGTCCGCATCGCGGTGCCCGTCGCGACGCAGACGCGGCCGTGCCGCCTGCTTGCGGACGGAGTCATCGGCGCGATTCGCGCCGTCGCGCCGGCGGATGCAGCGTCGGCGTCGCGCCTTCAACTTCGCGACCATCGACGCTTTCGCTGTCTGCTCTGTTGCTCGCGGGATGGATCGCCGGGGCGGCGCTTTTTCTGCTGCCGATGGCGATGGGTCTGTGGCAAGTTCGTTCGCTGCGCCGGTCCGGCCTGCGCGTGGCCGCATGGACAATCGGTCGCGAACAGCCTGGCGCTCGAAGCCGGCATTCACCGGCGCGTCGAAGTGCTGCTGCACGAAGCGCTGCCGGGACCGATGACCTGCGGCGTCGTGCATCCCGCCATCGTGCTGCCTCTGGACGCGCAGACCTGGGAGGCCGAGGATCTGAATCGCGCGATGGTGCATGAGCTGGAACACGTGCGGCGCGGCGACTGGGTGAGCCACTGCCTGGCGCGGGCGGTATGCGCCGTGTATTGGTTCCATCCTTTGGTCTGGATCGCGTGGCGTCAGCTCGCGCTCGAAGCGGAACGGGCCTGCGACGACGCGGTGCTGGGACGCTCGGAGGCGACCGCCTATGCCGATCAACTGGTCGGACTCGCCCGGCGGCTGTCGACCGCGAAATCGCCCGCTGCTGGCGATGGCGAACCGTGCCGATCTGGCGAAGCGCGTCGGCGCGGTGCTCGACAGCCGGCAGCGGCGCGGCCGGGCGGGGGCGCTCCCGGTGGCGCTCGCATGCGCCGCCGCCGTGGCGCTGGTGCTCACGTTGTCACCCCTCCGGATGGTTGCGCCGCCGCAGCAATCCGCCGCTGCGGAGAGCCCGGTTAAACCGGCAGCGCAGTTGTCGGGGGACGCCAACCTGGTGATTGAGGATGTGACCGTTTCCGATCGGAGCGGCAAGCGGATCGAAGGACTTACAGCCAATGATTTTGTCCTAACCGAAGACGGCGTGACGCAAACGGTCAGTGTCTTCGAATTTCAAAAGCTGGATGAAACGCCCGCGGGGAAGCAGGACTCCGTTTCGAGTTACTACATCCTGGGTTACTACACTACCAATCCAAATGGCGACCGTAGGTTCCGGAGAGTTCAGATCACTCTCAAGAAGGACGCAACGGCCAAGCTGGATTACCGCCCGGGTTACTATGACGAGAAGGTTTTCACGCGCGTCGATGGCGCTCAAATAGCCAGCCCTCAAAAAAGCGGCGCGGTTCAGAGCGCTGGTTATGACGAGCTTCCACGTTTGCTTCGCAAAGTAGAACCGGCCTACTCGGAAGAGGCTCGCAAAGCAAAGTTTCAAGGGCATGTGGTCCTCTACGTGGAAGTCGACGCCTCCGGCCAGGTAAAGGACCCCAGGGTGATGCGCAGCTTGGGTTTGGGCTTGGACGAGAAAGCCCTTGAGGCTGTCAGACAGTGGGAATTCGCGCCCGCCACCGAGGATGGCAAACCAGTTACCGCATTTGTGCAAGTGGAAATGAATTTCCGTCTGTTGTGATAAGCGCTCGCCGGTCGAATCGTTACTCGGGATGGAGCTTCTTCTGCGCGGCGCTGACCTGCCGAAGCACGATAAACTCCGAGAGATGTTCGGAAGTGAGCATGCCGACCAGACGATCGTCGGAATCCATTACCAGGGCACAGGCGGCCGGGCCGGCAAGCTGGGGCAGCGCTTCGCTCAGCGGCAGATCGGGCGAGAGGCGGGTGAACTCGCGGGCCATGGCGCTCGAAACATAGGCCTCTGGTCCTTGATTGAGCATGGCTTGAACCAGGGCGGATCGGGTGAGAAGACCAATAACGGATTCGCCGTGCACCACGGGAAAATCGTGCTGCGAAGTGGAGAGCAGCAGGTTACCGGCATCGCGGATCGTTTGGCCGTGGGTGAGCGTGCGGAAATCGGTGATCATAGCGGCCTTAACCGGAAAGCCGGAAGTAAAGATGCGGCCTTTGGCGGCGACGCCTTCCTGAAACGCGCCCAGATAAACAAAGAGCGCGATGAACATCAACATGAAGTTTCCCCAAAGCAATCCGGCGAGGCCCATCAGTATGGCGAGGCCTTGCCCGGCGCCTGCCGCGATTCGCGTAGCATCTTCGACCGGGCGGCGTAGGGCAAGCAGGGAGCGCAGGATACGGCCGCCATCCATCGGATAAGCAGGCAGCAAGTTAAAGAGGAAGAGCGCGAGGTTGCCGGCGGCGATGCGCTCGGCAAGATTGGCGTCGGTGGGTTCTTTCAGGGCTTGAAGTGCAACCCAGCCCTGCTGCGTCGCCAGCCATCCGATGAGCGCGGCGGCAATCAACAAATTCACCAGCGGACCGGCGAGCGAGATGGGCAGTTCCTCCGAAGGTTTGGGCTGACGCTCCGGACGCGAGATACCGCCAATTGGGAACATGACGATTTCGAGCGTCTTGATCCCATAGCGGCGCGCGACAAGCGTGTGGCCTAACTCGTGGAGCAGCACGGAAAAGAACAGCGCGGCAATGTAAAGAGCCGTAGATGGCCCCGATTGTTTATCGCCTATGCCGATGAAGAGAAGAAAAATCAGCATCAGCACGAAGGTGAAGTGAAAGCGAACGGGGACGCCGAAAAGGGTGACGGCCGCGAGGCTCCCGGGTATGCGAGCCGGTTCGGGTTGTACGCCGGTGCTAATGGGCCGATTGTTCACGTATGCGCGCCGCGCTTGAGCAGCACTGAAGCCAGTATAGCCGCCGCGGCAAGCGACACGCCCGCGAGAATTTCCTTCCGATGCCGGATGAGCCTGCGGTGCTTCCAAAGGGCTCGGCGATGTTTCCAGGCGAATTCAATCTTCTTCAGATTCATGTTAGGTAATTATGCAGATGACGAGCCAGTGTGCGGAGACGCACCGCCTAGCGCGCCGAAAGGTGGAGAACTTCGTTGAGCGAACCCTGACGATAGCCTTCCAGATCGAGCGTGACGTACTTGAATCCAAGCGGTTTAAAGATGGCGGTGAACCGCTGCGCCATCTCGACCGAGAGGGCGCGCGGCAGTTCGTCGGGAGCAATCTCGATGCGCACCATTTCACCGTGAAAGCGCACACGGAACTGCCGAAAACCGAGCGCCTTGATCTCTTCCTCGCCGGCCTCCACGGTGTGGACGTTCTGAATCGTCACTGGCATGCCGTATGGGATGCGCGAACTCAGACAAGCGGACGCCGGCCGGTCCCACGTGGGGAGGCCGGCGGCGCGGGAGAGCTCGCGGATTTCGGCTTTGCTAAGAGCGGCATTAGCCAGAGGCGCGGCGACGCGGTGCTGTTGGGCGGCGTTCTGGCCAGGGCGATAGTCGCCGAGGTCATCGAGGTTGACGCCGTAAACGATGTGTTCAATCGAGCGCTCGCGGCCGAACTGTTCCAGGCGGGTGAAGAGTTCATCTTTGCAGTGGAAACAGCGGTCGGGCCCATTACGCGCGTAGTCGGGATTATCGAATTCATTGGTGACGATGAATTCATGGGCGATGCCGAATTGGGCGGTAAAGGCCTCGGCGTCGCGTTTGTGGGAGCGCGGGAAGGAAGGGGAATCGGCGGTGACGGCAAGCGCGTCGCGGCCAAGCGCCTGGTGGGCGGCCCAGGCGAGGTAGGCGGAATCGGCGCCGCCGGAGAAGGCCACGATCACACGGCCAAACGGACGCAGGGATTCGATGAGGCGCGCTTCCTTGCTTGCGAGACTGGAGGCGGCAACGTGGGGCATACGACTCCAGTTTAGCTCCGGACGCTAGCGCCCGATCGTGGCACTTGAAAACTTTGTACCTACGCACGAACAACCCGCTCACAACCGCGCTGCGCGGTTCTGGCCGGCATCTGGGCGATGGGATGAAAGGGAAACGAGCGTGGCGCGCTCCCGTGTTCGTGCGGGTATTTGGCGTCCATGTTACTGGGCGCCAGGGCCGGGATTTATCCGGTTCTTCTTCGATCCGCCACTGATCTCCTCAAAAAATCTTGCATTCAGACTATTGCCATAGTAGACTAAACGTCTGAACAGGCAGACGAATATGCCGAACCCTAAGCTAACGAAGCTTGAGTTGCAAATCATGGAGGCGTTCTGGCAAAAAGGAGCGTGCTCAGTACGCGAGGTTCAAGAGACCTTCCCGGAGAAAAGCCGCCCTGCCTACACCACCGTGCAGACGACGGTTTATCGGCTTGAGCGGAAGAAGGCGCTGCGTTGCGTGAAGCGCATCAGCAACGCGAATATCTTCGAGGCGGCGATCTCCCGCAAGGAGGCGCAGCGCGGGTTGATCAACGAACTGCTTGGGCTGTTCGGCGGGCGCGCGAAGCTGGTGATGGCGCACTTGGTGGAATCGGGCGGATTGACGCTTGACGACGTGAAGGAGGCCGAGAAAGCGCTGCGCAAGACTTCAGGCAAGGAGAAGGCGCAATGATTCCGGCGCTGGCCAATCACCTTTGGCAATCCACCCTTTTTGCAGCGGCGGCGTGGCTACTGACGCCGGCGCTGCGGAAGAATCGCGCCGGGGCACGGTACGCGGTTTGGCTGGCGGCATCGGTCAAGTTTCTGATTCCATTTTCGCTGCTGGTAAGCGCCGGCGGCCAATTGGGATGGCGGACGGAGCCGGCGGCCCAACACGCATTCGCCGCCAACATGATGAATGAGATGGTCCGCCCTTTCACCCCGGCTGCCCGTATCTCGCCAGTAGCGCCCGCGCCCCCGAAGCCAGACAGGCTTCCGTCGATTCTGTTCAGCGTGTGGTCTTGCGGCTTCCTATTCGCGCTGATCTCCTTGGCCCGGTCGCTTCGCCAAATGCGCGCCGCGTTGCGGGCCACGGCGCCATTGCATCTCGGCTTACCGATTCCTGCGATGAGTTGCCCGGGAGGCTTGGAACCGGGGATTTTCGGGATTCGCAAGCCGGTCTTGCTGCTACCCGAGGGAATTATGGATCGCCTGACTCCGCCTGAGTTCGCTGCGGTAATCGCGCACGAACTCTGCCACGTCGGGCGTAAGGACAACCTGACCGCGGCGATTCATGTCGCGGCTGAAACCGTGTTTTGGTTCAATCCTTTGATGCCATGGATCAGAGGGCGATTGGTGGAGGAACGGGAGCAGGCTTGCGACGAGGAGGTCCTGGAGGTCGCCGATCCGGATATCTACGCGCAGGCGATCCTCAATGTCTGTAGGTATTTTGTTGGGCCGCTACCCGCATGCACCGCGAGCATAACTGGCGCGGATCTCACTCGGCGCGTGACGCGAATCGTCTGTAATAGCCGCGCGCAAGACCTGGGACCAGCCAAGCGGCTATTCCTTCTCACCGCAGCATTGGCCGCCATCGCCGGTCCGTTCGCGACAGGGCTTTTATGCGGCCGGACGGTGCGAGCACAAAACGCGCCGTCTCGCGAGTTCGAGGCAGTTTCAGTGAGACTGGATTCGCAGAAGGGTCCGCGTTGGGTGAGCAGTTGGAAGGCGGATCCGACCATGCTTCGGCTGGCCGGCTATTCGCTAACGGCATTGGTGGAGCATGCGTACAAGCTCAAGCCCTATCAGATTCTATGGAAGCATCCAGCGCGAATTGAATCGGAGCGGTTCGAGTTGCAGGCGCGCACTGCGGCGCCCACCACGGAGGTGGAGATGATGCGCATGCTGCAGCCGGTCTTGGCCGAACGCTTTCATCTGGTGTTCCATCGCGAAACCCGCCGCATGCCGGTACTGTTCCTGCAAAAAGCCCACGGAGGGCCGAGACTTCAGTCCGCTTCGACTAACGAAGGTCCAAATCTCGACATGCGCAAGGACTACATCACTGCGATGCATCTGGCGATGGACGATTTCGCGGACGTATTAGGGCAGTTCGTCACCGATCGGCCCGTGTTGAACCGGACGGGAATGAGCGGCGAATTTCAGTTTCATCTGGCATTTGCCCCCAAGGACGATGCGACGGACGGCCCGACCATCTTCTCCGCGCTTCCCGAACAGCTCGGGTTGAAGTTGGAGGCTGGAAAGGCGCCGGTCGAGGTGATGGTGATCGATCGGGCAGAGCGGCCATCGGAGAATTGACGATGATTGCGATAGTGGCAAATCACCTTTGGCAATCTACTCTCTTTGCGGCAGCGGCGTGGCTGCTAACGCTGGCGCTGTGGAATAACCGCGCCGCAGTGCGGCATGCCGTTTGGCTGGCAGCATCGGTCAAGTTTCTGATTCCATTTTCGCTGCTGGTGAGCGCCGGCGGGCAAATAGGATGGCGGACGGCGCCTGCCCTCGACAACCCGCGATGGTCCGTGGCCATGGAACAGATCGGGGAGCCGTTCGGGGGCCGCGTGGCAACTGAAACGCCTTCACCTGAACCGGCGCCAGCCGCGAGGTGGATTCCCGCGGCGTTGTTTGGAGGCTGGGCTTGCGGATTCGCGGTCAGCGTTCTTTTCTGGGTACGCTGCTGGAAACGGGTCCGCGCGGCGCGAAGCTCCGCTATGCCGTTGTCCCTCGATCTGCCGATTCCGGCGCTGCGGACCGCAGCGCGAATGGAGCCTGGGGTGTTCGGCGTTTGGAGGCCGGTGCTGTTACTGCCGGAAGGGCTTGAAGGACGCTTAACGACCGGGGAGTTCAACGCCGTTGTTGCGCACGAACTATGCCACGTGCGCCGCTATGACAACCTAACGGGCGCGATTCACATGGTAGTAGAGGCGATCTTTTGGTTTCATCCACTGGTCTATTGTCTCGGCGCGCGGATCGTGGAGGAGCGCGAGCGGGCCTGCGACGAGGCCGTGCTGAGCGCGAGCAGCGACCCGCAAGTTTACGCGGAAGGAATTGTTGCTGTTTGCAGATTTTATCTGGAGTCACCGCTCCTTTGCGCTGCGGGCATTACCGGGTCAGATCTGAAAAAGCGGATTGAGGCGATTGTCGCCAATCGCAGGCCGCAACCGCTCGTAAGGCGCAAGCGAGTGCTCTTGGCCGCGGCCGCATCCGCCGCCATCATATGGCCGATCCTGTCTGGCGTGGTAAACACGACCAGGTTGCGAGCGGAGTCGTCGGCGCAGCCCCAGAATGCCGCGAAGATGGAATTCGAAGCCGCGGTGATCAAGCCCAGCGACCCAACGCATGTAGGGATGCAAATCTTCTCGCCGGGACCAGGACGGCTCACGGTGATGACAGCAACATTGAAGGACATGGTGGCCTTCGCGTACCATCTGCGCCGCCACCAGGTGGCGGGAGGTCCAGGATGGTTCGATGGGGATAAGTACGACATCATCGCTAAAGCCGACGGCCGCGCTACCACCGAACAACTGAAGCTGATGCTGCAATCGCTGCTTGCCACGCGATTCCAACTGACCTTCCATCGCGAAACGCGGGAGCTTGTCCTGTACGACCTCGTGGTGGGAAAGGGCGGACCGAAGTTGCACGAGGTTGACAAGGCTGGGCTCGGTTTAGGTCTCGGCGCAACCCGGTTAAACGGCCGGGGAGCGACGATGCCTATCCTCGCGGGCGCGCTATCGGATAGGGTTGGCCGCTTGGTGAGAGACAAGACAAAGCTTGCGGGCTACTATGAGTTCACGCTCACGTGGTCGCCGGAAGGAACGCCCGCCGACGACAAGAATCTTCCCGATCTTTTCACCGCCGTTCAGGAGCAGCTCGGCTTGAAGCTCGAGCCGGCTAAGGGGCCAGTCGAGGTCTTAACAGTCGACCACGCGGCGAAGCCGTCGGAGAACTAGCCTCGCCACATCCGAATCGGATTTCTTGCGCTCGCCTACTTCCCTCCCGCCGAACGCGCCAAGGCAGGCCAAGACTTTCGTCGAGCCTGGTAGATCCCCTTCTTCTTTGGGCCACGGGCGTTTGGGCCATCGAAGCCAAGCTTTGTCTGCTTCTTCGCCGCGGCCTTCATAACGGCACTCTTCTGGACTGCGGTCTTCTTCCCCGCTACCGTCTTTTTCGCACCGCTCCGCCCTCGAAACGGGTGCTTCGATTGTCGATGCCGGCCTCCCCTTGCGGCCGAAGAATGTGGTTAGGGCGCGTTGCATCTTGCCAAGCGCCTCGCCGATCGCAGACGGCATCTTCGTAGCCGTTGCGCTGGCGCTCAGAGGCTGGGCGCCCATCGGGCGCACCTCAATTAGACACCGCTTGTCCGCCTTCCCCGTCTTCCCGTTATCGATGTCGCTGAGATGGATCTCGACACGCGTGAGCCTTACGGCGAACCTACCCAGCACGCGGCCCACTTCGCCTTCGACATAACGCGTCAGGCTGGCGTCCACGGCAATCGTTTTATCGCTATTGACCTGAATCTTCATGAATCTCCCTGAAGCGAGGTGCGCAATCGAGCGCACACGCTCTTTGTGACGATTCCATGGAACCGCGGCCGGTCGTATTACTTTTGAGGCGTTGGCCGCGTACACTGCGTATAGGCGCTGTTTCCACGGCCGGCCTTCGGTCTTCTTAGCCTCGGGCCTATCGGCGGGAGCAGCGGTGCGTCCACTGATTAGAGCTCGCTCAATGAACGATTTTCAATTCGCCGCCCGGACTCTGCGTAAATCGCCGGCCTTCACAGCGATTGCGGTCTTGACTCTTGCTATCGGCATCGGGGCCAACACCGCCGTGTTCAGTCTGGTTCACGCGGTCATTCTGAAGCCGCTGCCGTTTCGCAGTCCAGCGCAGTTGATTACGGTATGGGACGCTTACGCTCCGCAGATCGAGAAGGCCGGCATCTCGGTGGCGGAGATGGCGGAATGGCAGCGGCAGACCGATCTGTTGAGCGAATCGGCGTGGTATCGTTCCGTCCCGGCAAGCCTTGCGCTTACCGGTGCTGGAGGCGATGTCGCCGAGGTTCAGGCAACCCTAATCTCGCCTGGTCTGCTGCCGATGCTCGGCGTGTCGCCGGCTCTCGGCCGCGGAATCGCGCCCAGCGATCCCGCAACCACCGCGATTTTGAGCGACAAGATCTGGCGCACGCGCTTCTCCGCCGATCCGGGGATTGTGGGCAAATCGATTCGCATGAACGGCGAGGCATACGCCGTAGCCGGCGTCATGCCGCCCGATTTCGCCTTCCCCGATTGGGCCGACGTGTGGCTGCCCAACGGCCCGCTCATGGCCGATGGCTTGACGAACCCGGTACGCCACGCGCTTGGGCTTTGTGGCGCGGATGCGTCCGGGCGTAACCACAGCTCGCGATTTCCCGCCGCGCAACGGATGTCGCCAAGCGTCTCGCGGCGCAAAATCCCAAAACGAGCACCGGTTGGAGCATGCACGCGGCCGGCTTGCAGGACGATCTGACCGCAAACGTGCGGCCAGCGCTCCTGATGCTGCTGGGAGCGGTGACGCTCGTCCTGCTGATCGCGTGCGCCAACGTGGCCAATCTGCTGCTCTCGCGCGCCGCTTCACGAACCAAAGAGATCGCGCTCCGCACGGCGTTGGGCGCCGGCGCCGGACGGCTCATCCGCCAGCTTCTCGCGGAAAGCTTGACGCTCTCAGCTCTGGGCGCGGGGCTGGGATTGCTACTAGCCGAAATCTGTCTACGCCGGTTCTCACCGGTCGCGGCGCCGCTCGATTCCACCGTTCTGTGGTTCCTGGCCACCGTCGCATTCGCGACCGCGCTCCTGTTCGGGCTCGTCCCCGCCGCACAGATTCTCGATGCGAGCCCTGTGGCCGTCATCAAATCGAATTCGGTGGCGGCCGGCGGCTCTCAGCGGCTGCGCGCCGCGCTGGTGATCGCGGAGTTTTCCCTGGCCTTGATCCTCGCCGCCGGCGCGGGGATTCTCGTGAAGAGCTTCGTGCGTATGATGCACGTAGATGCCGGATTCGATCCGGCAGGCGTACTCACGTTACGTCTTTCGATTCCGCCCTCGACCCCATCCGGGCCGCTCTTTCACCGCATCGAATCGGCACTGCGAACTCTGCCAGGCGTGGAGTCGGTCGCCGCGAGCAATTCGCTACCGACTGCCGGAAGCCGGGCTCTTATTTCACGCTTTCTCGTTCCGGGAAGTCCGTTGAGCCATCCTGACGCTCCACCCGCGGCGCAGGTTCTGCTTGCCACGCCCGAACTCTTCCAAGCTTTGCGCATCCCGATGCGTTCCGGCCGCGCGTTCATCGAAAAGGACACGGCCTCCAGTAGCGATTCGATCATTATCAACGAGACCATGGCGCGCCGCTTCTGGCCGGGCCGCGATCCGGTTGGCCTCAAGTTCATTACCGCCCTCTGGGGACCGACGCCGGGCTACTCGACCATCGTAGGCGTGGCGGCCGACGTAAAGCGTTTCGGGCTCGATAGCGAGGCGACGCTCGACATGTACTTCCCTGCCCCGGGCGCGAATTATCTGGTGATTCGCGGATCGGGCAACATCGCGGCTCTTGCGCCCTCGGTGCGCGCGGCGATCCGCGCGATTGACCCCGAACTGCCGGTGTCCGATGTGCGGACGCTCGGCGATGTTGTGGCCGAATCGGCCAAGTCGCGCCGTTGGACTATGGCCTTGCTGGCCGCGTTCGCCTCGCTCGCTCTGGCGCTGGCGCTGATCGGAATTTACGGAGTGATGGCGTGGATGGTGGGGCAGCGAACGCGCGAGATTGGCATCCGTATGGCGCTGGGCGCGAATGCGTCGCAGGTTCGTGCGATGGTAGTGGGCTATTCGCTCAAGCTGGCGCCGCGGGAATGGCGATTGGCCTCGCCGGCGCGTTTGCCTTGCGGCGCGTGCTGGCAAGCCTGGTGTTCGACGTCAGTCCGTCCGATCCCGCGATCTATGCGGGCGTCGCCGCGCTGCTGCTGGCTGCGGCGCTGCTCGCGTCTTATTTGCCGGCGCGGCGCGCGAGCCGGGTCGATCCGTCCGTGGCGCTACGATGGGAATAGTGCGTCTCCTCTGTTCCTCCTCCTGCTGTTGCCAGCATATGCCGACATTCATTTCACCGCGCGCCCGATGACCGGCGATGTGCCACGCGGCAAGGGCCACTGCGACATCCGGTTGCTGGTGGACGATGCCGTCGAAGTATCTGTTCATGGCGATCGCGTGGACGTGCATAACATCTCCGGCGGCGATGCGCACGACAACCAATCGGAATGCAGCGCGCCGCTGCCCAACCGCGATTTCGAGGGCTTCCAATTCTCGGTGAAAGAGAAGCGCAATGAGATTCGTCTCACCGAACCGCCCTCGGGCCGCAACGGATACCGCGCCGTCGTCTTCATCCGTGATAGCGCTCCTGGCGAAGGACGGTACGATTTTCGAATCTCCTGGAAGCTGCCGCCTCCACCGCCGCCAACCGGCATGAGCTTCAATAACACCGTCCATTCCTCCGCGTCCGGACACGGCGAAGCGCGCATGGACGACCGGCAGGCTCTCACGCTTACCAAAGCGGCCGTGGATTTCGACCACAGCGGCAACATTTTCGTAATCTTTGACCTGCCTCGTGGCGCGCCAACGTCCTTCAGCGGAACGGTGATGAGTTGGGAAGGCGGAGTGATGAAGGCCGATATCGCCGCCGACGACCGCTTCGACCACCTTCGCGGCCCGATGTATCTCTACTTCGACGGCAAGAAGCAGGTCTTCAAGATCGAGTTGCAGGCCACGGACGGCCAGCAGCGCCTCGCGCTCAAGTGGGAGAGTGGCAAAGAGGCGAAACTACAATCGAAATGATGATCCGCAGCATCGCGTTTCCTCTGCTTTCCGCCCTTTGCGTGCACGCGCAGGTCAGCGTGCTCATGAACCGCTATGATGCTGCCTCGACCGGCGCCAACACGCACGAAACCATTCTCAAGCCCAGCAACGTAGACCAGAACGGTTTCGGCAAGCTGTACAGCTACTACGTGGACGGCGCCGTCTACGCGCAGCCGCTCTATGTGCCCGCCGTCGCGATTCCCGGCCGTAGCTCCCACAACGTGCCTTACACCGCGACGGTCAACGTCCTCTACGTAGCGACCATGAACGATAAGGTTTACGCCTTCGACGCCGATCAGCTCCGGGCCGCCGCTGTGGATGCGCGACCTCACCGATGAACTTTCACGGCATCATCCCGTGCCGGTTGTGGACATCACCAACCGGCAACGATCTGAACATTGTCGGCAACGTGGGCATCCTGGGCACGCCGGTGATCGATCCGTCGGCACACGCGATTTTTCTGCGTGGCGCGCACGCCGCGAAAACGGCGCTATGTGCAGCGATTGCGCAAGCTCGATCTTGCCACGGGCAAGGATCTGCATCGCGCCCGCCGTCATCGAGGCTGCCGTCAAGAGCTCGTACAAAGACGCGGTCGATCGGACTGTTGCACTTCGATCCGAGGCGGGCAATCAGCGTCCGGCGCTGGTGCTGGCGAACGGTTCGGTCGTCATCGCCTGGGCCTCGCATGAAGATATCGAACCCTATCACGGCTGGGTGATGGCATATGACGCCGCGACGCTCAAGCCGAATGGCGTGTTCTGCGTTACGCCCGAGGGCACGCGATGGCGGCATCTGGCAATCCGGACGCGGCCCGGCCGTGGGCGCCGATCGGCGTCCATCTACTTCGAGGTCGGCAACGGCGATTGGGATGGCGTAGCAACTTCGGCACGTCGGTGCTGCAGTTCGTCGTGCGGGCAAGGGGCTCGCGTTGGAGGACTACTTCACGCCGCACGATTACGAGCGCTCAACGATCGCGATGCCGATATCGGCTCGACCGGCCCGCTGCTGGTTCCGGGCACGAACCGCATCATCGCCGGAAGCAAGAAGGGCATCTTCTATGTGCTCGACGGCCATAATTTGGGCCACATGACTCCCGACGACCACGGGCTGATCCAGTTGCTTGCCACCACCGGAGGACGAGCGCTCCCTGGACCGGCGTTTTGGGTTAGCCCTTCCGGTCCGCACGATGTATCAATGGAGCGAGAGCGATTTTGTGCGCGCCTTCCGTATTAAAGACGGCATGATCGATGGCGAATCTGTGGCCAAAGGCTCCGTGGCCTCGAAGGGGTCGCCGGGCGGTTCGATCAGCATTTCAGCCGATGCGTCGAAGCCCGGCACGGGTATTGTGTGGGGAACGATTACTAACGGCACGAGCGCCGATCACGGCAACACCGGCGGCGCAATCTACGCTTACAACGCGGAGACTCTCGAGTTGCTCTGGAGCTCGCAGCAAAACACAAAGCGCGACCGGCTGGGGACGCTGATGAAGTTCGCCGTTCCCATCGTGGTGAACGGCAGAGTCTATATACCGACCTACGATAATACCGTCGCCGTTTATGGACTCTTGGGCCGGTAGATCTCGGCCGCGAGCTTACGCACCGCTTCCGGCACCAGATGTTCCCACGGCTCACCGCGCGCAACACGGCCGCGTACCTCGCTGGACGAAACCAAATCGAGATCGTTCGGAAGATATAGCTGTTCGATAGCGTGCCGCAGGTGCAACGGCGCCTCCAATTCACCACGCCGCGCGGCCACAAGCAGGTCGAATTCACGCAGCATTTCGGTAACGGAAGTTTCGCCGCGGTAGTCCCAATTCAGGATTCGTTCGGCCGCATCGCGTCCGCAGAGGAAAGAGAACCGGGTGTCCTCGCCGTATGCCTGGCGGCATTCGGCGGCGATGTCGCGAAACAACCCACCCTCCGACACCGCAACGGAGAAGCTAGGCCAATCCGCCGTGGCCGCGCGCAACATCTCCATGCGAGCTTCGAATGAGGCGCCCTCGTAGAGCTTATGCGGAAATGCCCTCGGCAGCACGAACAGCATTTCCTCGACGTGCGCCAAGGAGCATTGCGCCAGCGCCAGATGCGCTACGGTAGGCGGATTAAAAGCGCCCGACAGAATACCGATGCGCGAAGGCCGCCCCTGTGCTCGACGCAGGAATAGCATTTCGGTGATAGATACACGAAGGGCGCGGGAATCTGCCCGCGCCCTCGAATCTTCGCCGAGAATCTTAGGCTGCGTTGAGCAGCAGCTCGTCCACGTCGCCGGTTTCGGCTTCGAACTCGTGGCGATCGGCCGCTTCCTGGCACCGGATGCAATACTTCGCCCACGGCACCGCTTCCAGCCGCTTTGGCTTGATGTCTTCTTCGCAGTGCATGCAGACGCCATAGCTGCCGTCGTGGATTCGAGCCAGCGCGCGTTCTCACGTTGCGCAGCAGGTTCGATTCACGGTCCAGGTTGCGGATAGCCAACTCGCGTTCTCCGGCGAGCTGCACTTCATCCAAGGCGTCCGGGGTCTTTTCGATGGCGATGTCTTCCCGGTTGCGAAGTCCGGCGGACAGGTCCGCCTTCTTCGCTTCGAGCACCGCTCTGTATTTGTTAAGTTCGGTCTGGTTCATTGGTCCATCTCCTGTCAGCCGGTAATTTTTTTTAATTTGTTCTTTTTACCGCTTCCCTCAGCAAACATATAGACGACATTTTTCGCCAAAGGTTGCAGCTTCCGGGCCGTTCCTTTAGAGCTATTTACGAATCTTTACCCGTCGTTCCGGCTTCATACGGGATTGCTTATAAGCAATCTCAATTCCAAAGTTCTCCAGGTTCAAACCCCGCAGATTTCCGGCAAAGTTGTGCTCCTCCGATGAACGTATCGGCAGATGCTACCATCGGATTCTTGAATCGTCAAACAATTCGGTGCATGGCAGCACCCTCAACTAATAAGTGCGTCGCGGCCGCGATTCTCGCAAGTATTTTTTTCTTTCTGGCCGGCCAACCGTTTATCCCACTGCTCGGGATTCAAAATGACGAAGCCCTCTTTGCCGGCGCTATTTACGAACCCTTGGAGGCGCTCTACGCGTGGCCCTTGCCGCATCACCAACAGACTCCCGCTAATGCTGATGTCCTACCTGGGATGCCTGAAAACCCTGATTTATGTCCCGATTTTCAAGCTATTCGGCAACGGCCCGTACACCGTGCGCGAACCCGCGCTTATCTTCGGCGCGGCCAGCGTTTGGCTATTTTTCCTGCTGCTTCGCCGCATCGCCGGAAACCGCGCTGGTCTGGTTGGATGCTGGTTACTGGCCACGGATTCACTTTATCTGCTGACTACCTGTTACGACTGGGGACCCGTCGCGCTGCAGCATCTGCTCATCGTTGCCGGCGCCCTCCTGCTTATTCGGTTCTACCAAACCAAGTCAAATGCTTTCGCTCGCTCTCAGCCTCCTTCTCTTCGGCCTCGCTTTATGGGATAAAGCATTGGCGCTCTGGATGTTAAGCGGCTTCGGAATCGCCGGATTTTTGACATTTCCGAGGCAGATTTTTGCCGTGACCAGCTTTCGCCGGCTCCTCATTTCCGTCGCGGCATTAGCCCTAGGAGCGGCGCCGCTCATCTTTTATAACCTGCACGCGCAACTTGCGACCATCAGGGAAAACACTACTATCGATACCGGGGCTCTCATAACCAAATTTCACCTGTTGACTGAAACCGCGCGTGGCGGCATGCTGCTCGGTTTTTTGAATGCCCCCGACCAAACTACGCCCGCGCCGCACAGGCCACGCGGCGCGATCGAAACCGCATCTGCCCGACTCTCGTCATTTACCGGCGATCCATCGTCAGACTGGCTGCTCGCGGCGTTTGTCTCCGCCGTAGTATTAGCCCCTTTGGCCGGCTGGCCCACGCTGCGCCTTGTGGCGTTCTTCCTGATCGCCATGGCCATCGCCTGGTTTCAAATGGCGCTCAATTCGCATACCGGCGGCACTGTACACCACGCCATTCTGTTATGGCCCTGGCCGGAGGCAGTAGTGGCGATTTCATTCGCAGGAGTCTCGCGGAAGACTGGGACGATTCGGCGCATCTGGTCTCGCTGCGGCAACGGTAGTGCTAGTACTGAGCTCGCTAGCGGTAACCAACGAATACTACGCAAAGATAATGCGCAACGGCGGTTCGCCGACCTGGAGTGCGGCTGTTTTCCCGCTTGCCGAGTCGATGAAGGACTCAGGCGCCGCATATGCCTTTTGCACCGACTGGGGGATTCTCGAATCCGTTGGCCTCTTGACCGCCTGGCATCCCGTGATGCGCAATGGAATCCTCGGCGAGGAGGAAAACGCCGCGTTGACGCACATGGTGAGCGACCCCGGCCATATTATCCTGGCGCACGTACCGGAGGCCGAACAGTTTCCCGGGGTGAATGAGCATGTCGTCGAGCGGGCGGCTAAGTTGGGTTACACGAAGCAGAGTATCCGCATAGTGGGGGACGGTTTTGGGCGAAATTTGTTCGAGGTGTACCGTTTTGTGCGTACAACTCAGTAGGGCAGCTCGTTGCGGCTATAAGTCAGGTCGCGGTCGAGAACCATCTCCACGATGGTCCCGCGCGGCAGCACGGCTTCCGGCCGTTTGCCGTGGAAGATCGTAGCCAAGCCGACCGCCGCGCCCGTCGCCGCACCGATCCCGACGCCGCCTAGCGGATGACCCGCAGCCGATCCTGCGATGGCGCCAACCGAAGCGCCCACGCCCGTTCCGATCGCGACCGTTCTCGCATCCCCGGAGCTATCGCGCTCGCCCGTCACTTTGCCTTCTTTCGCATCCACCGTGCCGCGCGTCGAGGCGTCGGCCGAAACCAGGCGCGAATGGAAATCGCGAGTGACCCCGTTCGGCAGCACCAGGGAATCGAAGCGGATGAACATTTCGCCCTTCGTCTTGATACCTTTCGCGGGCTTGCTTTCCGTGACCGTGCCGTTGACGTAACTGCCGCGGGGGATGACGATCTGCCCCGCAACGGCGATCGGCGCGATGGTTTCGAGATAAACGTGGTCGCCCTCTTGCGTGTGCTTGGTATCGAGCGCGTTGCGCAGTGCAAGGCCGATGTGCGTGCCGCGCGCGACTACCGGATCGGACGCGGCGGGAGCCGGTTGCTTGATCAGTTCGCGCGGCTCAGTCTCGGCAACGGTATTTGTGTAGACCAGCGAACCTTCCAGTTGGCCTTCCTTCAGCACAACCTGACGCGTGATGGTCAGGCTGGCGGCGTCACCCGATAAATCCCAGCGATCCATCACGGTATATTCGCGGGCTCCCGAAACCTGCGTATTCACCAGCAGCGCGGCCCCTTCCCACTTCACGATGCTGCCCTCGGTTTCGGATCCATTAAGCAGGTAGGTCCACCGGCGATTGGAACCATCCGGATAGGAGCCTTCGCATTGGATGGCCGTCTCCCCCTGCGTCACCGTCAAGGTCTGCGCTGTGGGGAGAAAGAGCGCATGCGTATCGCTGCGTGTCGCGTCGAGGAACCATTTGCCCGAGAAATCGCCGCCAAAAGCGAAGGTGGCAAGTGAAAGGAGTAAGACCGGAATCCCCGCGGACCGCATGAAGTCAGATTAACATTAGGAAATCAGCAACGGCCGGAATGACGCCCGTGGCCGCTAGTCCGGCTTAGTTCCGGCGTTTCGCATTTCGCGCAGCATCGCCCTGACTTCGTCGGGGCTGATAAATTCACCCCGCTCCGCCTGAGGTAGGTCGCGCTAAGATCTGAGCGGCTATCTCCGCGCGGCATCTCGCGCGCGACTCTTGTTTTCCAAAAATTCTGAAGCGCAGGAACCTCTCTGTGCGGCTGGTACAACGCATCAGTTCTCGGTCGGCTTCTCAACGCGGGTGATGTTGAGAATATCAACTGTGCCCTTCGTCGCCTCGAGCTTCAGACCCAACTCTCGCTTGCATGTTTTAATGACAGAAGTCGATTCCATAGGTGCGTCGGCAGCCCCGCCAAGTACCCAATGGATATCGTAACGGTCAACTCGTCCGGTAGCATCGACGACGGGCGCTCGCAGCTCCCAAAACGGCGACGTAAATATTAAACGGCTGATCGTGATGGCCGTTGCACGCACAACGAGGTTCACGTCCGCCCCGCTGCGCTCGGCAGCGAATTCGGCCCGTGGGTAAGCCGTGGCGTCTTCGTTCTTCTTGATCTTTAGGCCGCCCGGGTCAACGGTCAAAACGTAGATCGTCCCCGGCTTTTGCTCTTTCTCAATCTGGAGCTTGAATTTGTCGACCAAAAGACCCTGCAACATCGCGATCATTTCGGACTCGGTGAATGGTTTTTCAGACTTAGCATCCAAGGTCCAAAAATCACTGTCAACCCAGGACGCTCCCTTCGCCTTGACCACAACACAGTCGAACGAAACGTTGTACGCCATCCGGATCAGAGTGCTCAGTGACGCAGTTGCCCTAACCTCGTGATTCCCCGGCAGTCTTCGAAACGAAAAACTGGAGGTTGGCCCGATAATTGGAGTGGCCGGACGGACGCTACGTCAAAGCTCTGAGCGTAAGTCAAAGAGCACAGGATCGCCAAGCCAGGAATCACTCTTGTCATACACGATGCGCCATCCCCACTCCATCATACGTGCCGTGGCTCGAGTCGCGTCATCTTCAATTATCCCATCATCCTTCGCCGCAACAGATCGAGCGCCATCTGCACCGTAAACGTCCGCACCCGCGTCCGATCGCCCAAGAACTGACGGTGCGCCACGTGCGTCCCCGCCGCGTCCGCCAATCCGACATACACCGTGCCCACCGGCGCCGCTTCGCCGCCCGAATCCGGCCCGGCCACGCCCGTGACCGACAGCGCATAAGTCGAACCCGTGCGCCGCCGCGCGCCCAGCGCCATGGCCTCCGCGGTCTCCGCGCTCACCGCGCCGAATTCCGCCAGCGTCTCCGGCGGCACGCCCAGCAACTCGATCTTCATCGCGTTCGTGTAGGTGATGAAGCCGCCGACGAAGTAATCCGAACTGCCCGGCGCCGCGGTGATCCGCTCGCCCAGCATCCCGCCGGTGCAGCTCTCCGCCACCGACGACCGTGGCGTGCCGCTTGCGCAGCATCTCGCCCACCACCACTTCCAGCGGATCGCCGTTGCGCGAGTAGATGCGGTCGCCCAGCAGCAGTTCGATCGGCCCGCCCACCTCCGCCAGCAGCACACTCGGCCTCCGCCTCGCGTCGCGCAGCGCGCGCGCAGGTGGATCTGCATATCGCCGCCGCCGCCAGAATCGTGGTGACCGGGTTCTCGTACTTCTTGTAGACCGGCGCGATGAGCTGATCGAGATCCGATTCGGCCATCCCGGCCACGCGCATCACCAGCGTGCGGATCGCCAGCCTGGGCACGATGCGCTCCAGGCGCGGCAGGCACTGCCGCTCGAACATCGCCTTCAGTTCGTGCGGCGGACCGGGCAGCAGCATCGCCACCGCGCCCGATTCCTCGACCCACTGGCCCGGCGCCGTGCCGCGATCGTTGGGCAGGACGTGCGCGCCTTCGATCACGAACGCCTGGCGCTTGTTGATCTCCGCCATCTTGCGCTTGTACTGCGCGAAGCGCTGCTCGAGCGCCTCCGCGATCTCGGGATGGAATACCAGCTTGCGGTCGAGCGCCTCCGCCACCGCCTCGCGCGTCAGATCGTCTTCGGTGGGTCCCAGGCCGCCGGAGAGAATCACGATCTCCGAGCGCGAAAGCGCGCGCCGCACGGCATCGGCCAGGCGCTCGCGATCGTCGCCGATCACGCACTTGGTCACCACTTCCACGCCCAGGTTGTTCAATTCGCCGGTGAGATAGAGCGAGTTGGTATCGACGCGCTGCGGCGTCAGCATCTCCGAGCCGACCGCGATGATTTCGGCGTTCATCGGGCGTTATGATGTCATCGCGAAGCCAGCCCTTGATGCCGACGTCCACGCGATAGATGGCATTGGTGGTGGCCACGACCATGGCGCGCGAAGGCGTGAATGCCAGGCCCACGATGCCCGGTCCGGAAAGGAACAGGTCGGCGCGCTTGTCCGGGGTGATGCGCACCACGCCCTTGCGGCCCGCAATCGAGGCCGCCACATAGAGCCGGCCCTCCTCGTCGAACGCCATGCCCTGCGGACGCCCCAGGCCGCGATAGAAAACCTCCACCTCGCCTTCGTGCGAAATGCGGTAGACGCAATCGAAGCTCGACGTGGTCGGCCCGGTGACGTAAAGATACCCATCGGCGCCGAACGCCAGATGATAGGCGGCGATGGAAGGCTCGAGCGTGGCGAACACGAAGATCTGGCGGTTGGGGCTGATCTTGAAGATCGTGCCGCTGCGGTCGCCGACGTACAGGTTGTCTTCGCGGTCGAAAGCGATGCCCGTCGCGACGCCCATGCCCTCCACGTAGACCGACATGTTGCCGTTGGGCGTCGACTTGGTACACGATGCCGTCGTAGCGGCTGGAAATGTAGAGCAGCCCTGCGCGATCGAAGGCCAGCGACGGTGGCGTTCATCAGCTCGTTGATGAACGGCTTCATGTTGAAGTTGAGGTCGATGCGATAGACCGCCACCGGCGTCTTCTGCCCGCGCGATCCGCTGAAGGTGGTGTAGATATTGCCGAACGAATCGACCGCCGGGTTGGCCACCGGGTGCAGGCTCTCGGCCATCAGTACGCCGATGTCGCAGGCCCAGGATTCGCTCGACTGTTTTCCGCTCTCGATCACCAGTTCGCCGGCGGTCGCGCCTTCCGGCACTCGCGCGATCACCAGGGAATCGGAGCCGATGACCACCGGCGCGGCGACGTCGCCGATCGTGACGTGCGGCCGGTCCGATTTCGCGAACCCTTTGCCGCGGATCTGCAATTCCCCGCCGGCGATGGCGGCCGCCGGGGTGACCTGCGAGATTTGGGGACCGTTGCTGGAAGGTTTGCGAAGCGGCATGACTAATCAAGATTGAAACATCCTGCCGGGAATAAGACAAGTGCGGCGTAAACGCCGGCCATCACGTCGTCGGCGTTGATGCCCGAGCCGCCGGGCAGACGCTCCAGTTGGCGCACCGGCGGCGGCTTCCAGATATCGAACAGCCGGAACAGCGCGAAGGCGAGCAAGGTAGCTTTTCCAGTTCAGCGTACGCGCGCCCGCCAGCGTGATCCACTGCCCGATCACTTCATCCACCACCACGAATTGCGGATCTTTGAGCCTCGGCCGCGCGCGCCGAGACCCCGGCGGCCCAGATCGCGGGCACGAAGAGCAGCAGCGCGAGCACGGCGAATCCGAAGGACGGGAGATTGGCGAAGCGCTCGATAGCAGATCGCGATAACGATCGCCGCAGCCGAGCCCACCGTGCCCGGCGCAACCGGCGACTGTCCGCATCCGAACCATGTGGCAATGAGATTCGCCAGCCGGATCACTCGGCGTCCTCGGCGTCCTCACGGTTCAGTCGGCCGCTCTGCGGACGGCGCCGGGCTCGGAGATCAGGTACTCCTCCGACGCCCATTTCCCCAAATCGATCATGCGGCAGCGCTCGCTGCAAAACGGAAATCGGCCGCGCCCAGCGCAACCTCTTTCTTGCAAATCGGACACTTCATCTGTGGGATAGGCCTCCTGGCCTGTCCAGCGCGCCGAAGGCGCGCCATCAGGCTATGCTAAGATCCTCAAGCCCCGATGCTGAATCAACGGCGAAGGCGCATAGACCGGCGCGCTCTCAAACGATTCCAGCAGCGTGCCCACCACGTCGTAATCGTGCGCTTCGGTGATCCGCAGCGGGCGCATCTCGCCCGGCCGCGGCTCGCGCGCCTTCGAAATCGTTGATCAGCGCCACGCCGTCGATCTCCGGCGCCTGCGTGGACATGCGCGCCTCCCACAGCAGATCGGTCTCCGGCGACAGGCCTTCCACCAGCACCGGCACCTCCGCTCCGACCAGCGCCCGGTTGCGCGTCCGCGCAATCTTGCGCTGGATCGCCATCAGCCGCCGCTTGCGATTGTGAATCGTGCGCCCATCCACCTTGCCGTCCAGCGCAAAACTCGCGCTGGTGTCTTCGTCGGAATAGGTGAACACGCCCAGATTGTCGAAGCTGCGCCGCCTCCACGAACTGGCACAGCTCTTCGAAATCCGCGTCCGTTTCGCCCGGAAAGCCGACGATGAAGCTGGTGCGGATCGCCACGCCCGGAATCGTCCGCCGAACGCGCTCGATCAGCTTCAGGAAGATATCGCCCGACGCCCCGCGCTTCATGCGCTTCAGCACCGGCGCGCTGGCGTGCTGCAGCGGCATATCGATGTACTTCACCAGCGAATCGTGCGCCGCGATGCGTGTCCAGCAGCCTCTGCGTCACCTTGTTCGGATACGCGTACAGGAACCGGACCCACTTCTCGCGCGGCGTCTCGATCTGCGCCAGGCGCGCCAGCAGCAGCGCCAGGCCGTCTCGTCAGCCCGAAATCTTCGCCGTAGCAGGTGGTATCCTGCCCGATCAGGTTGATCTCGCGCACGCCCTGCTGGAACAGCCGCGTGGCTTCCGAAATCACCGATTCGAACCGCCGGCTGCGGAACTTGCCGCGATACTGCGGAATCACGCAGAACGTGCAGGGATGGTCGCAGCCCTCGGCGATCTTGATGTAAGCGAAATGGCGCGGCGTGGCCAGCACGCGCGGCGTCAGATCGTGATAGAGGTACGGCTCGATCGGGTTCGGCGCATCCTCCACGCCCTCGCACAGCGCGACGATCCGTCGAAGCTCGTTGGTGCCGATCAGCGCATCCACTTCCGGCATTTCCTTGCGGATATCGCCGCGATAGCGCTCCACCAGGCAGCCGGCGACGATCAGCTTCTTGCGCGCGGCCGATCTTCTTGTACTCCGCCATCTCCAGGATCGTGTCGACCGATTCCTTCTTGGCGGGATCGATGAAGCTGCAGGTGTTGACCACCAGCACGTCCGCCTGGTCGGGATGCGGCGTCAGCTCGTGGCCGCTGGCCACAAGCTGGCCCATCATGACTTCGCTATCGACGAGATTCTTGGGACAACCCAAGACTGACAAAACCGACTTTCAAAGCGTGTATTCCGTTGGGAGAGACGCTTTTAGGATAGCATTGACCGATCGGAGTATTGTCCGAACTTCGGCGCGAACGACAGCGCAAATCAAAATGAAACGAAGAAGCGCTACACTAGGTAAGGAGCTTGCCCGAACGAATCAACTCGCAACATGAGCAAACCATATAACCAGATGACCCCAGCCGAGAGGCTCGCGGACCGCATGGCGAAAAACCGTGAAATTGACCGGATCGTGCAAGAAGCCAAGAGTGCGGCGAGTGCGCCGGCTGAGGTCCGCGATAAGCGCAAGGCCGCGGCGAACGCTCTTGACGAGTTCCAACGCATAAAGCGGGAACAGGGCATTGATGCCGCGTCGGAATTTGTTCGTAACAAGAGCAAGTAGTTTCTGACCTAGCGCGTGCCTACCCGCCCGCGCCTAACGCGTCGGTGGTATAGCACCCGATTCACCGTTGATGCCGGGAGGTGCTGGTTTTCTAGCATGGCCCATCCGGTCGCGCCCACTCATAAGTCAAAGTCTTGCGGATTCAGGAGCAGCATGATCCCCGCCCTCGTGACGGCCTTCGTGATGCTTGATGCTGACCAACGTGACGTTGAGCGAATGCCTTCGGTTTGCGTTCAAGATCAACCCGACGATCAGATCGTTGGGCCAGACTCGATCAAGGATCACCACGTCTTGTTCAACATTGTGGCGCAAGCGCCACCCGACATTCCCCGGGATAAGCTTCGGGAGATGGCCCTAACGCTTCTGACTTGGCGATTTCAACTCGGGTTGCATCGCGAGACCAGGGAACTTCGATATCTCGCGCTCGTCATTGATAAGGGCGGGTCGAAGATGGCACGCGACGAACGAGGACGCTTCCGTAGGAGCCGAAATTGTTCGTCCGGGCCAAATCGAATATTGGCGCGTCTCAGGTCAGACGCTGGCCGTTCTGTTGACGCGGTTTACACAGCAGCCGATTCTCGATATGACGGGCCTTAAGGGTCAATCGATGTGAACTTGCAGTGGACGCCTGATCCCGCAAACGCGAGCCCGTCCGGCTGAGTCGACATGACTGACACGCCTTCCCTGTTTGCCGCTGTGAGAGAGCAACTGGGACTCAAGCTGGAGGCAAGGAAGGGGCCGATGGACGTCGTCAGTGTGGATCATGCCAACCGGGTTCCGATCGGGAATTGAGATTGACAGAGGAACTGAAGTCATTTATTCTCGCAGGCTGACCGAATAGATTTCTTCCGTGCCAATATCCCGGAGAATCACCGGCGAGTCGTCTGGCGCTAAGGCGAACTGGAGGTCGGCTAACCGTCCTGCTTGGTGTATGCCGGCGAGGCTCGCCACTTCCTCGACTTTCCCATCTTGAATGCAACCCGGGCCCCAGACCAGCGGACGCCATTATCGAGCTTTGGACGCGCAACGGCGATCGGCGGGCCATTCGTTTCAGCGACGTGATGTTCCCACTTCGCCGCAAGCAGGCATGTTTTGCTGGTTGGGTCTTAAGTCGCAGCTAAGTCGGCGTCGCGCATTTTGTGCTAAGTTACTAGCCATTCCCAGATAGGATGAAATATTGTCAACTATCTCCCGCCATCCCGCTCTTCTTTTGTGTCCGTTTCTTACGCTTTCCCTCGCCGCTCAAGAGCCCGCCGCGAAATGGGAAAGCCTGAAGATGCTCCCCCCGGGCATTGAACTTCGCGTTTCTTCGATGGCATCCGGCAAGCCAGTCCAGGGAACGCTCAAGAGCATCACAGAAAGTGATTTAGTGTTGATGAGAGGCGCGCACGCTGAGTCTCTCGCTCGGACAGAAATCACCCACGTATCCGCCAGGCAGAAGGGTCACCGCCTTCGCAATGCCCTCGTCGGTTTGGGCGTGGGGTTGGCGGCAGGAGCTCTAATTGGCTTAGGCATCGGTCACGTCCAGGCATCAAGCTGCCAAAAATCAAACGGCGGATGGTGCGGGCTCGATACCGCAGCGGGCGCGGCGCTCGGAGGCATAAGCGGCCTCGTGGGCGGAACCCTCGTGGGCGCCCTTTGGCGCACCGGCAAATGGAATGACGTCTACGTGCGGTAGGGGGAACCGGATCGTTTCGCGCTGCCGCCAAACACTTACGTAGCCCTAAAATGGCGACCTTTTCTTCTCCCGTGTAATGCTTCCGTTTTTTTCACGTGTTCGCTCCGCTATCTTAGCGGCAGAATGCATCCCCCACTTCCAATTGAGGCAGAACAGAGCCCCAAATGCGGAAGGAGTCCCAGGGGAATCGGAGACGACGTGTCATCGGATTGAAGGAGCTGTTCTAGATGCTCACGCCAATTAAGTGTGCGGCAATCCTCGCGGCGTGTACCTTACATGGCCAAACGGTGGCGCGGGCGGTTAGCTTCGACGCAGCGTCGATCAAATTGCACGTTGAGTCCACTTCCGGTTCGGGGCGGACTATGAAAAGGGCGCCATAGGGGGGAACTGTGCTGGGCGGCGGGTTCTTATTCATGAGGAAAGGACGAGTGGCAAGCGGCCGAACCGGCGTTACCGTTAGGAAAATAATTACGGAAGCATACCGGGTAACCCCATACCAAGTTTCGGGGGTTCGAGTGGCGGAAAGCGCCGATGGACGTATTCGCGATTAGTCGGATTGAGAGACCGAATTCAAATTGAAACGGTGAGTCGATCGCGGAGACTCATTGAGGGTCCACCTACTCTCGCTTCCTTTGTATGCAATCGCGGCGTCATGATCTCTCCCTTATCCCTTCTCTTTTGCATACTCGCCGAGTATGGGGTGCAAAGCGGCCGCAAATCGGTCACGCGGTCGCAAAATAAATCCCACCCGAATCCCCTCAAGCACTTACATTGATCTCCGACCCTTTCCAGCCCCGATTTCTTGCGCGCGTCCGATAAACTGAAGTCGGGCTGCGAGGCCGCGGGGGCGGCCTCGATTTTCTTTTCGCCAACAACGCGGCCACGGCCGCCGTATAGCGCTACGGGTTTGGGTTCGTTCGTTCGTCGAACGGAAACGCCCGGCGGCGCCGGTTCCCCCCGGTTTGGGTTCGTTTGTTCGTCCGCGAATCCACTCCCAGGGGCGACCGTCAAGGTTGGGTTCGTTTTTTCGCGTGACGAATCCGGCTCGTCTTTCCGCGCGAACTGCAATTTGGGTTCGTTTTTTCAACCAGCAGTTTCAGTAGCAGGGGCTGTGCCATCAAGCAGTTACGGCGACCGCCCGCAGGTCTTTGACATCCGAATATTCCCCGCTCGAGCTCGGGGAAGCAACCTCTATCTTCGGCAAACCGTGGTTGGCGGTCACGGTTTGCCTGCGCCGCGAAACCGCTACGCGCCAAGTGTATCTTGCCGCATCGGCGCCCGTTAGCCCCGGCTCCTGTTCGCTCTGACGGAACGGACGCGACTTCCGGCGCAACACGCTATGCGCGCTGAATTTGCCCACCACCGATGAACGGCGAGACCATACCATCGTCGTCCCCTCACAAAGAGCCGGCATCAAGCCTAACGATTTCCTGCAAGCTTGAGTCCCGCAGCCTGCTGTCACCCCCACGTTATAATCATCACTATCGATGCCCGAAACCCGCCACTCCGTGTGCGCGCTCGATTGCCCCGACGCCTGCTCCCTGCTGATCAATGTCGAAGACGGCCGCGGCACGAAGCTGCGCGGCGACCCGGCGCATCCGGTCACGCGCGGATTCCTGTGCGGCAAAGTGGCGCACTACCTCGAGCGCGAGTATCATCCCGACCGCCTGCTCTATCCGCAGCGGCGCATCGGCGCCAAGGGCGAAGGCCGCTTCGAACGCATCTCCTGGGACGAGGCGCTCGACACCATCGCCGCGCGCCTGGCTCGCCATCGGCGCAGGAGTTCGGCCCGGAGTCGATCCTGCCCTACAGCTATGCCGGCACCATGGGCTGCTGAATGGCGCCGGCATGGACCGCCGCTTCTTCCATCGCCTGGGCGCTTCGCGGCTCGACCGCACCATCTGCTCCACCGCCGGCGTGGCCGGCATGACCGCTGCGCTCGGCCTCCGCTACGGCACCGAGCCCGAGCAGTTCCGCCACGCCAAGCTGATCATCGCCTGGGGCGCCAACATCCTCGGCACCAACGTGCACCTGTGGCCGTTCATCGTCGAGGCGCGGCGCAACGGCGCGAAGTTTTACGTCATCGATCCGCACCGCAACCGCACCGGCGCGGCCGCCGACCACCACTATCTTCATCAACCCCGGCAGCGATGCCGCGCTGGCGCTGGCCATGATGCACGTGATCGTCGGCGAAAACCTCCACGACGCCGATTACGTGGCGCGCTACACCGAGGGCTTCGACGGACTGCGCGAGCGCGTCCGCGAATGGACGCCGCAGCGCGCGGCGCGAACTGACCGGCATCGCGGCCGAGGACATCGTCGCTCTGGCGCGCGAATATGCCACCACGCGGCCGGCCGCCATCCGCCTGAATTACGGCGTGCAGCGCAGCGAGCGCGGCGGCGATGGCGGTGCGTACCATCGCGCTGCTGCCGGCGCTGACCGGCTCCTGGAAGGAGGTGGGCGGCGGCCTGCAGCTTTCCACCTCGCAGGCGTTCCAGTCTGAACCGCGACGGGCTGGAGCGCGCCGACCTGCAGACAATCGCCGCTCGGCCGCGAGGCGCGCATGGTCAATATGACGGAGCTGGGCGCGCGCGCTCACCGACGCTGGACGATCCGCCGGTGAAGGCGCTGGTGGTCTACAATTCGAACCCCGCGGCCATCGCGCCCAATCAGAACGCGGTGCTGCGCGGACTGCGCCGCGACGATCTGTTCACCGTGGTGCTCGAACAGTTCCAGAACGACACCGCCGATTACGCCGATATCCTGCTGCCCGCCACCACCTTCCTGGAACACACCGACCTCTACCTCGCCTACGGCCACTACTACCTGCAACTGGCGCGTCCGGCGCTGCCGGCGCCCGGCGAAGCGCAATCGAACGTGGAAGTCTTCCGCCTGCTGGCCGCAGCGCATGGGCTTCGACGACCCGTGCTTCGCGCGATTCCGAAGACGACATGATCCGCACGCTGCTCGATTCGGAGCATCCGTTCGTCAAGGGATCACGCTCGAGGAGCTGGACCGCGAGCACTTCGTGCGGCTGCGCATGCCCGAACCGTTCCAGCCGTTCGCCGAGGGCGGATTCGGCACGCCGACGGCAAGTGCCACTTCCACGCCGAGACGCTCGACTACACGCCGCCGGTGGAATCGCGGCACGGCGACGCCGATCTGCGCGCGCAAATATCCGCTGGAGCTGATCTCGCCCAAGAACGACGACAGCATGAACTCCACCTTCGGCCATCGCGACGCAGTGGACCGCGAGACCGCCACGCTGCATCTGAACGCCGCAGACGCCGCCCGCCTGGGCATCCACGACGACGATCCGGTGCGCGTGTACAACGACCGCGGCTCGTGCGTGCTGATCGCGCGCGATCGATGGCGCGGTGCGGCCCGGGCGTGGTCTGCGCGCCCTCCGTGCGATGGGGCAAGCGCGCGCCGGGCAAGCGCAGCGTCAACGCGCTCACCTCCGAGCGCCTCACCGACGCCGGCGGCGGCCCCACGTTTTATAGTTGCCTGGTTCAAGTGGAGAGAATCGGAGACTGATGAGCAACCGTACGATATCTGCCGCGTGGCCGCCATGTGCGGCCCTGCGCTCTTGGTGCCGCAGGATGTTCCAACGAGTAAGAAAGTTCCCGTCAAGGAGACCGTGGAAGAAGCGCCCACCGCGCCCAAGCTTCTATCCGCGGTCAACATGGGCGACCCCAAACGGAGAAGCAGCTTGTCAACGGCTTCTATGGCATTGAAGCCAATGCCTGGCGCTGGACGGCGAAAGATTTTACGGTCGCGCTACGCCCGCCAGCCGGTTCGGCCGCGCAAGGCGCGACGCTCGATTTCGCGCTTTCCATGCCCGCAAGTGGTCATCGACAAACTGAAGAGCCGTCACGCTTTCGGCCTCCATCAACGGAACCGCGCTCGCGCCCGAAACCTTATTCGCACGACGGCCAGCCGATATACAAGCGCGAGTTCCCGCCCAACCTGCTGACGGGCGATCCGGTGCGCGTGGATTTCCACCTGGATAAAGCCATGCCGCCCGCCGAGGCGACGCGCGTGAGTTGGGCATTGTGGCGCGGAGCGTGGGGCTCGAATCGAAATGACGCGCGTGCCGGACGCGTCGCCTATTGGACGGTCCCCTCGCTGATCTGCCTGCTGGTTCACTGGCGGGGTTTCACCGCCTGGTTCCGCGCCGACGATTTCGCCTGGCTCAATCTCAATAGCCACATTCAAAGCTTTCACGATCTGCTGTTGGCGCTGTTCCTTCCGCGGGCGCAGGGCACCATTCGCCCCTGGAGCGAGCGCGCGTTCTTCATGGTCGGCTACGCGCTCTTCGGCCTTAACGCGCTGCCGTTTCCGCATCGTCATCTTCGCCACGCAGTTCGCGGAGCTGGCGTTGGCGCAAGCCGTTGGCGCGCGGCTCACCGGCAGCCGCGCCGCGGGTTTCTGCGCCGCCATGCTGTGGACTATCAACAGCTCCACCGTGGAGCCGCTCGGCTGGGTCTGCGTCTACAACGAGGTGATGTGCGCGTTCTTCCTGTTGCTGGCGTTGTATCTGCTGATGCGCTACATCGAAACCGGGGACCGCCGCTACAAAATTGGCGAGTGGGTGGTGTTCCTGCTGGGCTTCGGCGCGCTGGAACTGAACGTGGTCTACCCGGCTCTCGCCGCCGGATACACGCTGCTGTTCTCGTCGACGGCCTCCTGGCCTGTCGACGCGCCGAAGGCGCGTTTTGCAGACGCTCCCGATGTTCGCGGTCTCAATCGTCTACACCGCCATCCATACGCTGGGCTGCGCCGCCTCCCACCACCGGCGGATATGCGATGCATTTCGGCGCGTCGCTCCTGCGTACGCTGGGGGTCTACTGGACGTGGTCCGTCGGACCGGTGTATCTCGAAACGCCGCCGCACATGCGCCGCTGGATGCTGCTGGCCGCGATCGCGATCGTCTCGCTCGCCCTGCTCGCTTTTCTTGTGAAGAAGTTGCGCGCGGGTTATCCCGCGGCGCTCTTCTGCATCGTCTGGTATCTGGTGACTTTCGCGCCGACGCTGCCGCTGCGCGATCACATGACCGAATACTATCCCTACATCCCGGTGATCGGCCTCGCCTGGCTGGGCGCCTGGGGATTGGCCGAAGCGTGGAGGCGCGGCGGCGCGGCGCGCACCGCCGCGGTGGCGCTCGCGGCGCTTTATGTTGGCCTCGTGTTGCCGCGAACCGTGCGGGCATCCAATTGGAATTACGGCTTGACCGAAAAGTCGCGCGATCTGGTGGCGGGCGTAGCGCGCGCGCGACAATTGCACCCCGGCAAAGCGATTCTGCTCGAGGACGTCGATGAAGACGAATTCCTCAACGCCGTCCGCGATAAGGCCTTCGCCCTGATCGACGCCAAGCAGGTGTATCTCGCGCCTGGCAGCGAGAAGCGGCTGACTCAGGATGCGGAATGGGGCCGCGTGGAGGACTACGTTCTCGACCCTTCCGTCGCCGCACAAGCGCTCGACCACGGCGATCTTCAAGTATACGATGTCCGCGGCGGCACGCTGCGCAACATCACGTCGCAATATCGCCTGACGTTACGCGCCGCCGGACTGCCGTTGCGGGTTTCTGTCTCCGATTCCTTGACCGCCTATCTGCTCGGCCCCGGGTGGTACGTATTGGACATCGATCACCGCTGGATGGGCAAGCGCGCGACCCTGCGCATGGGCGCGCCTGCCGAACCGGAGCGCAAGCTCTACCTCACGGGATATTCCGCCGCCGCGCTGGGCGAAGCCGAGGTGACGGTCTCGGTGGATGGCGTCGCGCTGCCCGCCGCTACGGTGCGTCCGGGACCTTTCGCGCAGCGTTTGCCCTGCCGGATAGCGTAGTAGGCAAGGGCGAAATGCAAGTGGCGATGGAAGTGAGCAAGACGTTCCGGCCAGCCGGGAGACCCGCGCGATTTGGGGCTATCGTTCGGCGTGTTTGAGATCAGATAACGTCGCCGCGGAACTCCACCACCCTTCGCGGAAGCTATAATTGCTAATTGCAAGATGGACATTTACGACGAGATCCTGCGCCTTCGCAATCTGGGGCAGAAATGCGCGCTCGCCACGATCGTGGAAGTGCGCGGGTCGATCCCCAGTTACGAAAGCGCCAAGCTGCTGGTGCGCGAAGACGGGTCCATGATGGGCACCATCGGCGGCGGCTGCGTGGAGGCCGAAGTATGGAATGCCGCGCGCGAAGTGATCGAGACGGAAAAGCCGCAGCATCTGACTTTCAACCTGGGCCAGGACGCCGCCTACGATAACGGCCTGATTTGCGGCGGGCAGCTCGATATCTTTGTGGAGCCGGTGCTTCCCCCGCCGCACGCCTTCATTTTCGGCGCGGGGCATATTTCGAAAAGTCTCTCGAAAGTCGCGGCGCTGGCCGGTTTCGCCACCGTGATCATCGATAACCGCGAGGCTTTCGCCAACCGCGAGCGCTTTCCGGAAGCCGACGAAGTGTACGCCGAGGAATACGAAGATGTTTTCCCCAAGCTGCCCATCAATGAAAGCAGCTATCTGATCATCGTCACGCGCGGACATCGCGACGATATGCGCGTGCTCAGGCTGGCCGTGGGCACGGAAGCGCGCTACATTGCCATGATCGGCAGCAAGCGCAAGGTGATCGGCGTGTTCGCGAGCTGGAGCGAGAAGGCATTGCCGCGCGACGCGTTCGAGCGCATTCACGCGCCCATGGGCCTCGAAATCGGCGCCATTTCGCCGGAGGAGATCGCCATTTCGGTGGCGGCGGAGATGATCGCCGTGCGGCGCAATGCCGGAGTCCGACTGGCGCGCGCTTTCCAAATCCCTCTTTGCCGGCGATCGTCCCGGCTGTGCTGCAAGTGAGCGCCTCAGCTCGATCGCCGGAATCATTCTGGCGGCGGGCGAATCGAGCCGCATGGGCTCGCCCAAGGCGCTGCTGGATATCGCGGGCGAAACGTTTCTCGATCGGCTGATCGCTCTGTTCGAGGCGCGCTGCTCTCCGGTGATCGTGGTGCTCGGCCCGACGCCGGATGAATTCGCGCGGGCGTCGCGCACCCGCGAGGCGATCTTCGTGTTTGAATCCCGGATTACCGCTCCGGCCAGTCCAGCTCTCTGCAATGCGGGCTGCGCGCCGTTCCGCCGATGCGGAAGGCGTGTTTTTTACGCTGGCCGATCATCCGGCGGTAGCCGCTTCAACCATCGACGCCCTTGCTCGACCTCGCCGCGCCCGCTCATCCGCGTGCCGCGTTTCGAAGGCCGAGCGCGGCCATCCCGTCTGGTTTTCGCGCGCGCTCATCGCGGAGTTTCTGGCGCTGCCGCTCGACGGCGCCGCCCGCGACGTGGTCCACGCCATCGCGCTGAAACCGATACCTCGATGTCACGACCCCGGCATCGTCGCCGATATCGACGACCCTGCCGCTTACCACGACGCTTCATCGGAGCCGGACGCATGATCGCGGGCAAAGCGTTCAAGCTGGCCGGCTACGTTGCTGGCGCTGCTTCTGGTGCTGGGCGTGGTCGCGCCCTACATCGCCGCCGATCAGTATCGGCGAGCGGCTCAAGGCTCCCTCGAGCGCGCGCTCGGCCGGCGCGTCGATCTGAAAGCCAAAGTCACGCTTCAGCCTGCTTCACGGGCCCGCGTTCCGCGTGGATGGCAACGGCGGCTCCGGCGTGGTGATTCACGAAGACCCGCCATCGGCGCCGAGCCGATTGCCTATGTCGGCGCCCTTGAAGTACGGCCCAGTCTGTGGCATCTTCTCTTCGGCAAGTTCGTCATCGCCTCCATTCGCCTCGAAGACGCCAGCATCAATCTCGCCAATCCGGGCCGGCATCGGAGTGGGGCCGCTGGAACTTCGCTTCCATCGTCAATCCCGCCTGATGCGCGAGCTGCCGGCGATTCACGTCCGCAACGGCCGCATCAATTTCAAGTTCGGCAACGATAAGATCCGGCTTCTATCTCACCGAAGCCGATTTCGATATCTCTCCGCCGGCGCCATCGGCCGCGGATGGGAAGTCGACTGTTTCCGCCAAGCTCGCGCGCACCGACCGGCCCGCCATCGGCCTCGGCGCGTTCACGCTCAAAGGCCGCTGGTACGTCGCGCCGGAACGCGTCGATCTGAACCTGGACATCACCGATACCGGCCTCGACGAGCTGACCGCGCTTATTCGCGGCGAGCCCGGCGGCATCCACGGCGACGTTACTTCGCAGCTCCATCTGGCCGGACCCGTAAACGGTATCGGCATCCGAGGCCGCCTGAATATCGAAGACGTTCACCGCTGGGATCTGCTGCCCTCCAAGGGCAACGGATTTCCGCTCGACATTCGCGGCCAGCTCGATCTGTTAAGCAGTAGCTCGAGCTGCAATCGAACTCCGCGCGTGACGTTCCGCTGCCGCTCTCCGTGCGCTTCCGCGTTTCCGATTACCTCTCGCAGCCGCATTGGGCCGTGGGTCAACTGGAACCATTTCCCCTACGGTCCGCTCATGCAGCTGGCGCGCGATATGGGCGCGCAGCTCCCGCCCAAACTGCAATTCGGCGGCACGGTGGATGGCGCCATCGGCTACTCCGGCCAAGGCAGCTTTCAAGGCACGCTCGGATTTCATGACGCGGCCGTCACCATCCCCGATTCGCCGCCCGGTACGCTTCGAACATGCCTACCTCGTGATGGACCACGGCCACGTGCGGCTCTCTCCGGCTCGGTGCGCTCGGGCGACGAGGATCGCGCAGACGCTCGAAGCCGACTATGCCATCGACGGCGACACGCTCGATCTCGCCATCGTCACCGATTCCATGAATGTGCGTCGCTTCGGTCGCAGGTCGCGCTCGCCGCCGTTCCGTGGCTCGAACAGCTTCAAAGCGGTGCTTGGAGCGGCCACTTGAACTATCATCTCGGGCCGCGCATGTCGGCCTGGTCGGCGATCTGGAAGTGAAGGACGCGAAGATCGCGTTCCGGGCCTCGCCGATCCCCTGCTCTTGACCGCGGCGCACGCGCAGATCGATGGAGCGCGACTGGCGCTCGACCGCATCGAAGCCCAGGCCGGCAAGGTCGCATTTAGAGGAGATTACGAATACGACCCCGCTTCCGCGCGTCCGCACCGTCTGCATCTTCGCGCGGACGCACTGGATGCAGCCGATATCGAAGCCGAATTTCATGCCCACCCTCCGCCGCGATGGAAGTCTCTTGGCGCGCGCCCTGGGCCGCTCCACCGTGCCGGACTGGCTGAAGCAACGCGGCGCCGAGGGAACCATTGCCGTCAACCATCTCGATCTTGGCGCTGTCCGCGTGGACAGTATCAAGGCGCACCTGACATGGGATGTCTCCCACGTCGATCTCGACAACCTGCAGGCCACGCTCGATGGCGCCCCGCTTACCGGAAGATTGGCTGTCAACTTACGTGGCGCGCGGCCGGCGTACAAGTTAGTCGCGCGAGTAAAAGGCTGGGACTGGCAGTCGGGCAGACTCGACGCCCAGGTTACCGTGGATACCGCGGGCATGGGTCCGCAGTTACTCACGAACCTGCAGGCGGAAGGTACAGTCAGCGGCACCGCGCTCGATTTCGGAACCGCTCTTCCTTGGCGCTGCGTCTCCGGGGCCTTCAACCTGGCTTGGGCGGGAGCCACCCCCAGACTGCGATTCACCGCCCTGAGCCTGCGCACCGGCGACGATATTTACACGGGACAGGGCGGAACCCAGGATGGAGGCCGCCTGTTACTCACTCTCACCAACGGCCCCAAGGAACTCCACATCAGCGGCATGCCGGGGGCGTTGAAGGCGGAAGATCTGGCAGCGCGATAAAGAGGGCTTTCAGCCTCTCCCCATAAACGGCATCCCGTTCGCCATGATCGTCAGGAAGGGAACGTTGGCATCGAGCGGAAGGCTGGCCATGAACAGTACCGCGTCCGCTACGTGGCGCACGTCCATGCGCGGCTCGGGCAGCAGTGCGCCGTTCGCTTGCGGGACTCCTGCGACATCTTTTCCGTCATCGGCGTCGCCGCATTGCCGATATCGATTTGACCGCAGGTGATGTCGAATGGCCGGCCATCGAGCGAAATGGATTTCGTCAGACCTGTGATCGCGTGCTTGGTCGCGGTGTAGGGGGCCGAATTGGGTCGCGGTGTGTGCGCGGAAATCGAGCCGTTGTTGATGATGCGGCCGCCGTGCGGGGTCTGCTTCTTCATCAGACGGATGGCGTGTTGCGCGCAGAGGAAGGCTCCGGTGAGATTGACTGCCACCACGGAGTTCCACTGCTCGAACGTGATCTCTTCCATCGGAACGGGCGGGGCGCCTTTGCCGGCGTTGTTGAACAGCAGATCGAGGCGTGGAAACGCCTGCTCGATGCTTGCAAACAGATCTGCGACGGATGACGGATCGCCAATATCTGTTGGGATGGCCAGCATGGCGCCGCCTTCCGCGTGAGCCTGGCCTTTCGTCGCTTCCAACTCTGCCGAGCGGCGTCCGGCCAGGGCGACAGAGTATCCGGCGGCTTGTAACGCCAGCGCCACCGCGCGGCCTATGCCGCTTCCAGCGCCGGTGACGAGCGCGAATTTGCCTGATTGCGTCATGCGTTCTAGAGTAGCAAGGGCGCCTGCGCCTTCGGCGCATCGACAGGCTGGGAAGCCTATCGCACTAAAACGCTTTACACCGCGGGCTTAGTAACAGTTCTGTAGGAGTTTACAATTCGGGAGCAAGCGTTTATAGTGTTGGGACGGAGCAGATGCGTTGGGCGTAAGCATCAAAGATGTAGCCCGAACCGGGCGGGCGTTTCCATCGCCACGGTTTCACACGTGCTCAACGGAACGCGCGGAACGCGGCCGCAAACGCGGCAACGCGTTCTGACGGCTATTCAAGAGCTTGGCTACTCACAGAATCAGGCCGCGCGTAACCTCGCGATGGGCCGCAGCACGCTGCTGGGGCTGATCATTTCCGATATCCGCAATCCCTTTTTCCCGGACGTCACAGCCGCATTTCAGGACCAGGCGCTGCTGCACAACATGGAAGCGCTGGTGCTGAATACCAATTACGACGCGCAGCGCACGCTCAATTCGGTGAAGCGGCTGATCGGACTGCAGGTGCCGGCAATGGCGATTCTGACTTCGCAGATCGACCCCGGCGTGATCGATTTGCTGACCGAACATGGCGTCGCTGCGGTCTATCTCGACCTGGGCCGAGTAGACAAGTTGATCAGCAATATCCTGCTCGATTACGAGCACGGCATCGCCGAAGCGCTCGAGCACTTGAAGAACCTGGGGCACCGTCAGATCGCTTATATTGGCGGGCCGCCGCATCTGCATTCGGCGCAGCAGCGCAAGAAGGCGTTTTTGGAGACGCGCGGCCAGATGGGCATCGATTCGGCCATGACCATGGACGCGGATTTCACCGTGAAGGGCGGCTACTTCGCAACCGCGAACTGCTGCATGGCCGTACGCCGACCGCGATTCTTTGCGGCAACGATTTGACGGCGATCGGCGTGCTGCATCGCGCATACGACGGCGGATTGCGCGTACCGCACGATTTGTCGGTGGTTGGATTCGACGACATTCTGCTCGCCGAGTATACGCAGCCGGCGCTGACTACGGTGGCCGTGCCGCGCATGGAGATCGGCAAAGTGGCGTTCCAGGCGCTGTGGGACATGATGAGCGATCCCGCCGCGGGCGGGCGTGAGTACCGATTAGGAACGCGGCTGATAATTCGTGAATCGTCAGCCCATCCGGCCGCCATCGCGGATCGCAAGGCGGTGTAACGTTCCGGGTAACTTGGCTCCGGCCAGCCTCATTTGGAGCGCTCGAAGATTCCTTCGACGAAGGACCCGACATCGGCCCCGCTGGCAAGTTTACCTGGTCCCTGCAGGTAGATAGATCGATCATCGTTCAGTTTCACCGCGACTGTCACGTTTCCTCTACTGTCAACCCACTTAACGATGCCGCGGACTTTGGCTTTGTTCGAGTCGGTATCGCTGCCTTGCTCAAACGCGTAGGTCTTTCCCCCCGCAACCGCGAGATCTCCCAGCCAGGAGCCGAAATAGTCGGAAGCCCGAATACCAGTGACGGAGCCATCCACCACGAATACCCCTTTTGCCCGCTGTCCCAACAGCGCTGCGGATGGCTTGGGGTCGATTTTCCCCAGGAAAATCATATTGCCGCCGGGGGAAACGCAGACCATGCCGGGACGGCTTGCCACTACCGTTACCTCGCCTACAACTCCGAAGGTGTTCTGGGAGCTGAAGTTGATCCCGCTGGGCGATGTATCGCTGGCCAATGAGGTCCATTTGCCAAGGTATTTCTCCTGCTTCGGTTCAGGGACGGGATTCCAATTACTGAGAAACCCAAGGCTGTATTTCTTCTGCTCTTCAATTCGCGTCTTATATTGGGGGTCGATTTCATCCACCAGAAAATCGATCATCACCGGCATATGGTCGCTTACATAGTTGTAATAGATGTAATAAGCGCGAGCCGCGTCGTTCAGTTTCTTCTTATCGATTATGTTATCGATCCACTTCACGAGAGACTGATCTTTTTTGAGATAGCTCTCAATCAGCTTAATGGCATCGAAGACGCCGCACTGCACCACGTTCGGCTCAAGATCGGTTCCTTTAACGAGAATCGTATCGTAGGCATACGTATAGATGCCCTTCTTGTTCGGCTTGGAGAGCCGCGAGACGCCGTATTTGCTCGGCGTCAGCCCCGATGGAGTACCTCCCGTCTTCGCCACGTATTTATCGTTAGCGAGGTCTTCGAAGACCTTCATGACCTTGCTTTGTAAAGACTGGCTATAGCCTTTGCTATCTCGCGCGACCTTGCTCGGGTTATAGTCCAGATTGAAATCTCCCACGAGGATGCTGCCATCCGCCTTGTGAATTGGTATGGCGTTGCTACTGACGGGCTTTACGCCGAGTTGGCGAAGCCGCCGGACGCTGTCCGCGCGGCCGGTCACGACTTTCTCGATCGCCGCGGAATTCATCTTCGTGACTTCGCCCCATATTGCGTGAAACACAACCAGCGGCACGGCGCGGCGCTTGTTTCCGTTCAAATCCATGTAGAGCAGGATGACGAAGGGCATTCGCGAATTGAAGTCTTTCTTGGGGTCTTGGTACCCCAATTCCTGCCCCTTTTCGTCTTTCGATTGCAATCCGGTCTGGTTCGGGTCAAGCCAGACCGCCTTGTCCTCGCAGGCGAGCAAAAGCCCGCCGATGACGTTCCCCGGCAAACTGACGCTCCCTTTGCGCCACATGACTGCATAGGTTTCGGTATCGATATTCGGAAAGGATTCCGGCGTGAGGATATTGCGCAGCGTCTGCAGTACGGCGGATTCACTGTCATCGTCATAAGTGCCCGTGGCGCCGCATTCGCGGCACGCGCTTTCCGTACCATCGCCTTCGCAGCGGTTGCACACCGATGACGACACCAGACCGGAGGAGTTGCACGCCATACAGGCAACTTGCCCTTTGCCCCCGCAGACGGTGCAAGAGGGTCCGGCGCAACCGACGCAGGCTGTCCAGGTCGTGCCCTTACAACTCGGGCAGAAGTGGATTGGATTGATGCCCGTTGCTCCGCAGTTGCCACAGGGGACGGCCACCTGAACGGTTCCGTGGCCGAAGCATGTTCCGCAGGTCTGGTTGACCATCTTTTGTCCGCCGCAATTGCCGCAAGCCTTGGCGCCCTTGCAGGTTGGACAGAAAACAAAACCGGTACGGTTGCAAGCCATGCAATTGGGCGGCATGAATCCCCATCCTCTTCCGCCACAATTCGTGCACTGCATCCCGAAGCCGACAACACCGTGTCCCCCGCAACTCGGACAGCCCACCTGCACCGGCCCGCCACACGAGGGGCACTTCACGCCGCCCGTGCCACCGCATTTGCCGCAATTTCCTGAACCGAGGCAGACGGGGCACTGGACCGAGACAGTCTTGTTGCCGTTACAGGCGCCGCAGGGGGCCCATGCCACTTTTTGCTTGGCGCCCCGGCACTCCGGACAGGGCCAGTCCATCGGCCTTGTGGATCCGTCGCATAGCTCGCAGGGAACAGACGAAGGTTGGCGTTTGGCGCCATTGCAGACAGGGCACACCTTTCGAAGCTTGAATTGGAATCGTTTATCCAGGTCGCCGCTTTTTTTGGTGGTGGACACCCTATTGACTAGATCGTTCACCGTGATCGGCGACTTTTTGAATTCAGCGTTGTAGCAGCGGCAAACAGCTCGCAGATCTTCCCACCACAGTTGCCCGTCTTCGCGCGTGGGGCCGCCCGGATGGAGCTTCTTCAGACCGCTCTGCAAGTCATCAAAGGTAAAGGAATCCGGAAGGTTCACCCTTTTGAAAGCCAATTCGCTGGTAACTGGCCAATACATCGAATCTGTTCCAGCGAGCGCTTCAACACGCTTCTTCACCTCGGCGTAAAAATTATCGTCTCTCTTTGCCGTCGGATTCTCGTACGGATCGGAAATAGAAAGTGTGGGATTGGCCAACGGATTCAACGCAAGATAGCCGAAGCCGGTGTCGCGCTCATCTTCGATTCGCGAGATGGCTTCACTAGCATCTATGTCGGTCTCGATCATCAGCAGAAGATCGGTCTTCAGCTCTTCGAGCACCATTTTGATGAATTGGTTGACGAAAGGATTGTCTTCTTTACCGCGCTTTTCGGCAACGATCTTACTGCCCTTGTAGTCTTTGATATTCCACGAGAGAATCGAAAAGATTTTCTTCTTGGGCGGAGTCGAAATGGCGGTGACGGAGCTGGAGGGGGCTCCGACTGAAAGAGAGGCGCCGCCGGTGACGACTGGATTTGCCTTGGCCAAGGCGAGCAATCGCGCGTTCAGTATCTCTTGGAGGGTTAGTAAAGGCACTTGGTCTAAGACCTCGTCAACCACGGGTCGGGAGGGAACAGATCGTTCCGGTCATGGAACCTGGCGAGCAATGTCTTGGTGTCGTCGTCGAACTCGCCGGACTGTTCCAATTGGAAGCGCCGCTGAAACGACAGGAGAGCCTCGCGGGTAGCGCCGGTAATTTCGCCGGGTGGATCTTTACTGGGATATCCCACGTTGGCAAGCCGCTTCTGCAATCCGGCGATCTCGGTCACTGGATCCATATGTCCAAACTTCAGCTCGATTATGGCCTCGTCCTTGCCGATCTTGAGGAGACCTTGTTTGGCGTTCGGCGGAAGCCATATCTCGATTACTCCCTTATCATCCGCCGATCCCTTCTGGGCCTTGCCGTCGATCGAAAGCTCGAAATCCTCATTGGCGCGCGGAGTTTCAATGTTGAATAACTGCAGCCGCAGCCGGCACGGCACGCCCTTGCGGCGGAACTTGTGTGATTGATCTGTGTTCGCCATCTCAACCCGGCGCTGCTTGTCGGGCACGTAGACCTGGTCGCCGGGAAAGAGCACATTCATTTCCTGGCGAAGCTCTTTGAGCTGGGCGTTTTGTGGATGGTTCCAGATGGTATCGGGAAACAAGCCAGCCGCAAAAGCGATGCTCGGGATGGAATCGCCTTCCACTATGGTGTGCATCATGGCTACGCCCAATCCCAAGCTGCTGCGTCAAGGTCAGGGAAAGTGACCCGGCACTGGCCGGCGTCTTGTATGTTGTCGATTCGGGCACGGCCGTCGGAGCCGAGAAATCCCTGACGGACGGAGCCATTCGGCAGGGTGACTTCATAGCGCTCCCAGGGTACTGGCTGGTCGTCCTCGGCGATAAGTTCGATCTCGATCCAATGCGGCTTCGGTTCCGACGGACACTGTTGTACGATGTTCGAATTCGGGCTTCCCATTGTTGGCGACTCACTTCCGCGCTTTGAAAACGCCTTTTGGCAATAAACCCCGATGGCTGCTAGGATGCGCGCTGGCTTGCCGCCCATTGGGCGAAGCGTTGAATCCGTTGCAGCGCTGGAACTTTCTGAGCCGAAAGGAAGCGCGCCGCCGGCGCCGGGTAAATGACCCGTCCATCGGCGCCTACGGTGAAGCCCCCCAGCTGTACTACGACTGTTTCGACAAATTCGGCGATCGCGGCGTGATCGGCGATTTGCAAGCGATCCGCTTCATCCAGCCCGATCTGCACCTGGCTCCCCAATGACTCCAGACCGAACGGCAGGTTACGCATGCTCAAACGAAAATATAGTTGGTTGCGACACTGCTCCCTGGCCGCCGCACGAAAGACGGCCATTTGTGCTTCGCGGATAATCAGCATGCCCTTCCCTCCTAGCGGCAGGCTGCGTCACGATGAGTGCGATTCGTGGTTTCCGGGCAACGCATTGTTAATAAAATAACAATTGAAACATCATGACGCACTTACAATGACACACTCTATTTAAGAAAGAATAGGTATGATTGTACATCAAAGCAATTGGGACATCGCCGTGGACTGGCCAGCGAACGGTATGCGCCTGCGATTATCCCGCCGACAGATAGATAAACCGCAAAACAAACAACCCCGCCAGTAAGTACACAAACCAATTCACCTCTCGGAACTTACCGCGCAGCAGCTTGATCAATGCATAGGCGGTGAAGCCGAATGCCAGTCCATTCGCGATGCTGAAGGACAGCGGAATCGCCATGATGGTAAGAAACGCTGGGATGGCGATCTCCGGCTCCTGCCAATCGATTTCGGTCACGACGCTCGCCATCATGCTGCCAACCAGGATAAGCGCCGGCGCCGTCGCGGCGGCAGGGATGGCGCCCACCAAGGGCGCCACGAAGAGCGCCGCGAGAAACAGCGCGCCGGTGACGATCGCCGGGATGCCAGTGCGGCCACCGGCAGCCACTCCCGCCGCGCTTTCGATGTAACTGACCACGGTGGAGGTGCCCGCGAGCGAGCCCACCACGGTCGCCGCGGCGTCCGACGCCAGGATGCGGTTGATGCGCGGGATGCGGTGCGTCTCGTCGAAGAGATTCGCTTTCTTGCCGACCGCCACCAGCGTGCCGAGGTTGTCGAAGAGATCGATAAACAGAAATACGAAGATGATCTCGAGGAATCCGATGCGCAACGCCGCCGGCACGTCGAGTTTGCCGAAGGTGGAAGTCATCTCGCGAAATCCATAGCGCTGCGGCGCCCACTTGGCGACTCCGGTAATCAATCCCACGGCGGTGGTGATCAGGATTCCGATCAACATGGCTGCGCGGAGTCGCCAGGCCAGCAGCGTCGCGGTCAGGATCAGGCCGAAGATGGCAAGAGCGGTGGATGGGCTCGCGAGGTTGCCCAGGCCGACCATGGTGGCGGCGTTAGGCGCGACGATGCCCGAATTACGGAACCCGATGAGCGCGATGAAAAGCCCCACGCCGGCCGCGACGGCAGCGTACATTTCCGGAGGAATTGCGTTGAGGATGAGTTGCCGTAGCCCAAGCGCGGTGAGCAGCAGAAAGGCTAGGCCGGAAAGAAACACAGCCCCGAGCGCGGTCTCCCAGGGGATGCCCATTCCTTTGACCACTACATAGGTAAAGTAGGCGTTGAGCCCCATGCCGGGCGCTAACGCAATCGGATAGCGCGCAAGACCGCCCATCAGAAAACTGCCTACGGCCGCGGAAAGGCACGTCGCCGCCGTTACGCCCGCCAGCGACATGCCCGTCTCGTGAAGAATCGACGGGTTGACGAAGACAATGTACGCCATCGTCATGAACGTAGTGAACCCGGCGAGGATCTCGGTCTTCCACGTGGCGCCGAGGGCTTCGAATTCGAAGTAGGCTTCGAGCTGGCGGCGCATGGAGAGTTATTGTAGCGTCACGATTCCAGAGCGGCCCACTTGGCGGCGCTGATGGCTTGTCCAATGTGCCGTTGGGTGTGCTCGGCGATGTGCGTCAAGAGGCCGATGACTGTCGTGGGCAGGCGTTTGCGGCCTACGAAGCGTATTGCGGCGAGCATCGCCGGGTCGATGCGGCGCACGATGGCCTCGGCTTCGCGTAAGGAGCGATCGAGATGGGCGAGCAACCGTTCACTATCCACGCCGGGATCGTGTTCTGACTCGAGATCCGCCAGTTGCTCCGGCGTTAACCTACGCTCCTCGAGATACGACATGAGCCTCTCCGTGCTGCCGGCGATGTGCCGGATATGGAAACCCACCGATCCGAATCCATGCGGCCGCGCCCAAAGCTGCGCGGTAGTCAAGCCGGCGGCATAGCGGGACAAATCTTCGCGCGCCTGTTGAAAGGCGAAGAGGACGGGCGCGACCAGTGGATCGACGTCTTCAATCGGGCCTCGCAGCCATGCCTCGGGGACGGCTTCATGCACGGCTTCCTGTGGGTGTTCGAGGTTCATAAGCGGGGATGCCTTTCGCTTTCGTTTTGTGCATCGCGCGATCTTTCCATGCGAGACGCGCCGCCGCCAGCGCCACCATGAGGGCGATCACGATGCACACGGCCAGTACGGTTTCCGGAATCGACATGGTGCGCTTGAGGTGCTTCACGATGTTGCCGTAGACCAGCATTATGTGGACCCAATAAACCAAAAGCGAAGTCTTGCCGAAGGCCTGCATCCAACTCCAGCGCGGGGCCGCGAGATATACGGTCCAGAGGTAGGCGCCGGCCAGCATGGCTAGCGCAATGCCCACGCGGATGAAGATTAGCGATGGACTGTTACGCCAGAAATCGACCGCCGGGTAAATGGAAGACGGAATGTTCGCGAAATACTGGGCCGAAAAGATCAGCGCGAAGCCGCCAATCGCGCACCATTGCATGAGGCGATCGAGCCCGTCGACGGGAGTGCGCTTGACAATGGCGCCGGCCACGAGTCCGAAGCCGATATACGAAGCATATGGGAAGAACGGAAACCGGCCGCGGGTGTCGCCGGGAGCGAGATAGTCCTGCACGATCTGCGGGACGCCGCTCCAGTCCAGATTGCCGATGACGGGCGCGAGCGAAGCTATCAACAGCGCGCCGGCCAGCGACCAGCGCAGGCGGTCGCGCGGACCCAATGCAGCAATTGCGGCGAACGCGGCCATACCTAACGCCATGGAGTTGAGGATGTCTACTTTGAAGATTTCCTGCCAATCCGGCCGCGGCAGACTCGCGATCCAATTGCTCAGGCGGAACGCGAACGCGATCGCCATGATGTAGCCCGCACGTTTCAGCGACACGAGGTACCGGCGCCAGGGATTCGGTTCGCGGCGTTCAAGGCTCTCCATCTGAAAGCCGAACGTCATCCCCGCCATGAAGAGGAATAAAGGCGCAGCCATCCCGCCTACGAATTGCGAGAGCACATAGGGGCCGCTCTGGCGGACGTCCAGGCGCGCGAAGGAATTGAAGGTGTGGCACTGGATCATGATCACCACAGCCAGGCCACGCATCCAATCGAGAAAGGGATATCGGTTCACGGGTCGTGATTATGATAGCAAGCAGGCAGTGCGACGCCGCGTCACAAGGTGCGCTTCCACCCGTCACCACCGGCCTTCCATGGGGAAACGAAATTTAATAAATCAGCGGACGAACTTTGGAATCGCAGAGCGCATGAGGGCGGCTCGACTGCGCGACCGCAGCGGAGCCGCATTTCTGAAAGGAATTTATGTCTGAGACTCACCAGAAGCATTCCGGCGCTCACTCCCACAAGCATGGCCCGAACTGTGGCCATACAACTGTGAATCACGAAGGCCACACGGACTATCTTGAAGATGGCCACCTACACCATCTCCACGGAGATCACCTGGAGGACCACCGCATTGCGGTGAACTCGATGAATCCCGACAAATGCACGCCAACCCACGACTGCTCCGGACACGATAAGAGCCACGTTCACGGTCCAAAATGCGGACACGAGGCGGTGCCTCACGGGAACCACGTCGATTACCTTGTGGATGGCCACCTGCATCATGGCCATGGCGCACACTGCGACGATCACGGCCCGCTGCACGTTGCCGCAGGCACCTCTTCGCGGGGCGCTGCCTAACACCTTACGGCAACACCTCCAATCACTTGACCGGCACGGTTGCAGGCGCGGCGTCGATGCTGTCGCCCAGGGCAAGGTGCAGATTGATTCGATCGACAAGCCGGGCGCTCCGTACCTTGATGACGCCGGCCTCCACGGAAAGTTGTGAGGTCTGAAGCTGCAGTGCCAAATGACAGAGTCTGCACCAGCCTGACGGCATCTGGGTGGGTGAGAGTCTTGGCGTCGTGCACAGCGAGCGATGTGAAGTACCTAACCGCTCGCGAAATGCCCATGCTGAAGTGACATCCGAGCATCCCTCGACTGCTGGCGGGCAATTTGGCGCAGTGCTGGAGGATGGCATTGGCCTGCTTGTGAGCCGGCGCCCGGCGTCTCCGCCAACGGCCGCCGAGCTTCAAGCAGCAGCTGAGTGATCGCGAATTGGGGTAGTTATATGAAGGTGGACGACACTAGGAAGTGCTTATCAATGGGACTGAGCCTCCTTCTGATTGCGGTCTCATTGCCCAACTCTAACGGGGCTCCAGGAACCGACGCGGGCGGAGCCTATGACGGGGCGCCGATGAGCGCTAGCGAACTGCAAGCTCTGGTGGCGCCGATTGCGTTATACCCAGACGCGCTTCTGGCTCAAATACTTGCCGCGTCTACTTTCCCCGATCAGGTCGCCGTTGCCGACTACTGGCTTCACCAGAACCAGAACCTGAAAGGAGAGTCGCTCATTCAGACGGTCGACAAACAGACATGGAATGCGAGCGTGAAGGCGTTGACCGCATTCCCTTCTGTGCTCGACAATTTGGCGAAAAATCTCAACTGGACCTCATCGCTGGGAGAGGCTTATCACAACCAGCGATTGGAGGTCATGGCCGCGATTCAGATGTTGCGCGCCCAAGCCAAGGCTGCGGGCCATCTCAAGTCGAATTCGCAGATCACAGTCGAACAGGAAACGCCGCAGACGATCGTCATCGAACCCACGAACCCCCAAGTTGTCTACGTCCCGATTTACAACCCCGCCTCGATCTATGGCACGCCTTATGTTACTCCGGGATACACCGCGGGAGATGTGGCGGCTGCCGGCGTGATTGGCTTCGGCGCTGGAATCGCTCTTGGCGCTCTGGCCGACGGCGGTTGTTGCGGATGGGGATGGAATTCCTGGAATTGTAACTGGAGCGGGGGAGCCGTAGTCTACAACCATAATGACTTCTACGGCAACGCCGCTTGGCACGGCGGCTACTACAACGGCGGTTACCACGGTGGCTATGGCTATCACAACGCCTACGACAGGGCCGAGGCTGATCGACTCAGCGGGAGCGCGAACCGCCTAGATAACTCAGACCGGGAAGGGGCCCGGAACCTCAACGCCAGTCGTGCCGATTCCTGGGCCCGCGATGACCGCGCATTCGGAAGATCGAGCGCGTTCAGCGGGTTCGGCGATCGCTTCGGGGGCTTTGGCGGTTGGGCATCCAGAGCTGACAGTTTCCGCGGCTGGGGAAGCATGCGCGCCGGCGGCTTCGGCGGCGGCCGGTTCGGCGGCGGCGGCTTCGGAGGAGGCCATTTCGCCGGCTTCCATGGCGGGTTTCGATGTTAGACGGTCGATTTGGAGGATACTCATGTCGCACTCGACTTCAAATCAGATTCTGCTGCTGTCCGTGATGTTCGTGACACTCACCTCGTGCAGTAAGCAAGTCAAGCATTCCGCCCAGAACGCTGCTCCAACGACCTTCGCATCGCCGTCCGAGGCGGGCGCGGCGCTGCTGGCAGCCTCTCAGTCCGGCGATCGCAGTGCTTTCCTCGCGATCTTCGGTCCGGATGGAGGGGAAGCCCTCTTCACGGGGGACGCGGCGCACGATGCGGCCAATCTACGTGGATTCGTTGGGGCCTACACACGAATGAACCGCTGGGAGAAGGTCAAGGCGGGCGGCGAGGTGCTCTACATTGGCGCCGATAACACCGCCTTTCCGGTTCCCTTAGGCCAGAACCCGTCAGGGCGGTGGTACTTCGATACCGCAGCCGGCAAAGACGAAATCCTGGCGCGCCGGATCGGCAAGAACGAGTTGACGGCCATCGCGGCCTGCGAAGCTATGGCCGACGCCCAAAAGCAATATTTCAGTCAGACACATGAACGTAGCTCAGCTCCACACGCCGGCGTCCGAAACATAAGCCTGGCGGATGCGGCGCGCGAAGCCGGTCAGATTGAACCATTCGCCGCTCTTGAGATCCTTGGGCACGGGAATGCACAGATCGGCCCGGCAAGCGCCTTGTGGTTTCACCTCGAACCCGTTGATGCGCGGCAGATCTGCCGCGCGCACCCAAAGTTCCTTGGCGTCGGGACGGATCTTCTCAACCGGCGTCGCCCGCTCGGCGTAGAGAACCGTGGCGCCCGGTGAGGTTCCGGAAGCTCGGACGGCCCAGAGTGCGGGGGCGGCGGAAAGCAGCAACTGGCGTCGATTCAACATGGAAAGCCTCTACATGAGTATACTGAGATGCGCTACAATCATTGAGTTCAATCATGCGCTATATTCTAGGCCTGACGGTCGCTATGGGTATGCTCGTAGCCGCCGCGGCGGGGCAAACGGCTCCCACTGCTAAGAAGAAGACTGCTTCGACCGCTAAGAAAAGCGCGGTGCGTAGACCTTCGACTGCGGCTCATCCTGGCGCGCCAGCCGTACGCCGGCCCACGGCGGCGGCCGTGGCGACTCGCAAGAAGGCTGTCCCGGTGAAGAACGCCGTGACGTGGCGAAACCGGCAGTTGTCGCCCTCGCAGGATCGCTACCGGGAAATTCAGCAGGCATTGGCCGCTAAGGGCTATTTGGAGCCGGAACAGGCCACGGGCACTTGGGACCAGAACTCCACCGACGCTCTGAAACGGTTTCAAGCCGAGCAGAATCTGGATGCTTCGGGGAAAATTAATTCCCTGTCGCTGATCGCGCTCGGTCTGGGGCCGAAGCACGACGCACCTCCTACGCAGATTGCAGCGCCCGAAGAGCCAGGCCGGTAACCTATTCGTTTCGCAGCGAACGCACTGGATCCACCGAGATCGCCCGCCGCGCCGGGCTCCAGCTCGAGAGCAATGCCGCCACAATCATCGTAACCGCCACGCCGCCCAGCACTAGCGGATCGCGCGGCGCCGCCTGCTCCACTATGTGCGCCAGTATCGTCGAACTCACGACGCCGCCCGCAACCCCCGTGACTGCGCCTACAGCGATGATTGCGCTCATCCGCCCGAGCACCGAGCGCAGTACCTGTTGGGGCTGTGCGCCGATTGCCACGCGGATGCCGATCTCACGCACGCGCCGGCTCACCGTATAGGCCGAAAGCCCGTAGATGCCGGTGACCGCGAGCATCACCGCCAGGATGCCGAATGCGCTCAGACACCATGCTGCGGCGCGCGCCTGCAGGTACGCGAGTTCAAGCGTGTTTTCGAGCGGACCCACGCTATAGAGGGGCAAATTGCGATCCAGCCCGCGAATCGCCGTTTCCATGTCGCGCGCCACCGCTTCCGCCGGACGCGATGAACGCGCCAGCAGATACGTCGTACCGTTGTACTGCTGTAATATCGGCGTGAAGAGCGCGAGGCGCGGATCTTCCGTGATCGCCTGGTACTTGCCGTCCTCCACGACGCCGATCACTTGCACCGGAGCCTCAGGAGCCGCCAGATAATAAAGACCCACGGGGTGTTCCGTCCCCAGCGTCTTCCTTGCGAAAGTACGGTTGACGATCGCCACGCGCGGGGATTGCGCTCCATCATGCCACGTGAAATCGCGCCCTTCCAGCAAACGCGTGCCGATGGCGGCGAAGTATCCGGGCGAGACGTTGTAGTGGCTCCCGCTGAGCGTGTTCGACGAACGGAAATCGGTCTCCCGCGGACGGAAGAAACTAGTAGTGGATTGATCGATCCCCAGCGGAAACGAGTCGGCGAACGCTGCTGCCGAGACGCCGGGCACGCGCGCGGCGGCATCCAGCGCCCGGCGTTGAAACGCTCCGCCCGCGGCGCGCGAATATTTCGATAATCCAAGATCGAAGCCGGCGACAGCAACAGAACGCGGCGCGATTCCCACGGGCATCTGAAACGCCCGGCGCGCGCCCAGTATGGCGACGAAACAGGCAGTCACCAGCACGCAGCAAAGCGCCACCTGAACCGCCAGCAGCGCCTCGCGGACCGGCCACGCCCGTCCGCGAGAGCCGCTCGCTTGCGCGCGGCCGCGCAGCGCCAGATTGGTATTCGCCCGAAATGCCTGACGCACGGGAGCTATGCCGAAGAGCAACGCCGAAATCAGCGCGGCAGCGAATCCGAACAGGAGCACGCTGCCTCCCGCCCTCACATCCACGTGTACGGGAACCTCCGACGATGCCAGTTTCCGCATGGCGCCGATCAGCAATGCCGCCAAACCACATCCCGCCGCGCCGCCGGCGGCGGCGAGAAGGAGCGATTCCGTCGCCAATTGGCGCACGATGCGCGTGCGCGCCGCGCCGATCGAGACGCGAATTGCCAACTCGAACCCGCGGTCCGCGCCGCGCGCCGCTACCAGGCTCGCAAGATTGGCGCACGCCGCCAGCAGAACCAGGCTGGAGAGCAGAATCACCCCGAAGACGAAGCCTTCCATCGGCCGCCTCAGGGTCTGGCCAATCAATCCTGGCTTCGAAAGCCGAATGTCCGTTCCGGCATCGCTACGCGGATATTCTCGTCCCAACTGCGCGGCGATGGCGCGCAGATTGGCCTCTGCCTGGGCCGATGTTACGCCACGCCTTAAGCGGCCAGCAACCAGACAATCGAGGGTGCGGCGGTTATCCAGCCAGGAGGTTTCTTCGATCTCGGGCTGCATCGCCATGGGAACCCAAACGTCTGGCCAGAAAAAGTTCTCCGTGCCGTGGAATCCAGCGGGCGCGACGCCTGTCACCGTATAAGGCCGGTTGTTCAGATAGATGGTTCGCCCGGCGATCGCGCGATCGGAGCCGAAGTGGTTGCGCCAGCATTCATAGCTCAACACGGCGTACGGCTCGGCGCCAGGCTTCAGGTCGTCCGAGGGATGAAAGAAACGGCCCATAAGTGGCGCGATGCCCAAAGCATCGAAATAGTTTCCCGTGGCCAGATAGCCCCAGACGCGCGCCGTGGTATCGCCCGAGCCCAGACCTATTGGCGAAACGCGGTACGCGAAGAGATCGGAGAACGTCACGTTGCGGTCGCGCAGATCGCGATAGGCCGGGTACGAGTGAGTAGTAGGCTCCACGAAGACGAGCCGGTTGGGGGCCTTCACCGGCAGCGGGCGCAAGACCAGCGCATCGAGAACCCCGAAAACCGCCATGTTTGCGCCGATGCCGAGCGCAAGCGAGAGGATGGCGACGGCGCTGAACCCGGGCGAGCGGCGCAGCGTGCGCAAGGCGTAGCGAAGGTCCTGCCATGTCTCGTCTGCCCAACGCAAGCCATAAGAGCGGCGGCACTCTTCTTTGTGCGATTCCCGCGAACCGAGTTCCAACCGCGCACATCGCGCGGCCTCCGCCGGCGCCATGCCTAGGCGCGCCAGATCGGCCGCGCGATGCTCCACGTGAGAGCGCAGTTCGTCGTCCAGGTCGGTCTCCCAGCGCACGCGCCCGCGCAACGCCCGCCAAGTCTTGCGAAGCCCGAGCACGCTACACCTCCTCCGGACGCGCCTTCAATGCCGCGCCCATGGCGTTGACCAACCGCTCCCATCCGGCCGTTTCCTCGCGAAGGCGCTTGCGCCCGGGGGCGGTGAGCGTGTAGAACTTAGCGCGTCGGTTATTTTCCGAAACGCCCCACTTCGCGGCGAGCAATCCTTGACGTTCCAGGCGGAACAGCGCAGGATACAGCGCGCCTTGTTCGATGGCGAGCGCGCCGCCGGAAATCTGACCGATGCGCAGGAGAATCCCGTAGCCATGCAGCGGTCCGAGGGAGGCGGCCTTGAGGATCAGCAGATCAAGCGTTCCGGGCAGCAAGTCCGCAGAGGGGGAGGGCGGCATCTGTTCTCCTTATCTAATTAGGAGAGTAAACCGGCTCTCCTAAGTTGTCAAGGGGAGGGTAGCGGTGTAACACGCATTACATCGGAGCGAACGGCCCCGGCGGCCGGACAGAGAGCGAAGAACGGAAGTAAGCGGAACACTCGGTCTATTGTGGCGCGCGCATGGAATCTCACCGCGAGCCGATTTCGAGATGTGACCAAGGCTACAGTTGCCCGGCGCGCTTAGTACTACTGTGTTATAAACGACGAGCGCAGCAGAGGGGGCAACAGGGGAGATGTTGAAGCAGGAGTCGGGCAATCCTGATGCGGATAGTCGCGATGGACTGCGGATTATGCCGTTCGGCGCGCGTGCGGTGAGCCGCGGGTCTGGAAGTGGGGAGGAATCTTCGCGGCGCGTAGCTCCAGTCGGCCGGGGCGGGCGTAGGGGGAAAAACGGCTCCGCTCGATCACTAGGAAGCCGTAAGCGGCAATGCAGAGGGTGGCGTGGTGATGGAATCCTCGCCAGCCTCGTCCCTCATAATGCCCCAATCCCAGTTCCTGTTTCAGTTCTTCGTAGTCGCGCTCGATGATCCAGCGGTGTTTGGCTAATCTCACCAGTGCGGTCAGGCGGGTCTTTGCCAACAGTGTAGACAGCCAGTATTTGGCAGGCTCGGCTTCACCGGAAGGCCATTCGATTAACAGCCATTCCTCCGGGTACGGCTCGCTCCGCTTCTGATCCCGGTGCGCGGGTCGGACCCGAACGGCGGCGAAGCGCGACTTCAGTTGTTTTCTGGTTCCCTCCCGCCAGGCAACGATTTTCCATGCGTGAGCAGGCAACGAAAGCGCCACTTGCTTTACCGAAACCGGCTGCTGCTCCGCGTCGCGGTGTAATTTGGTGGGCGGACGCCCTCTGCCCTTCCGCCGTTTTTTCGGTTGCGGCGCTTGGCCGGGCTGCCACACGGTCATGTTCTCGTGGACGCCCACCGCATACTGCAACTCCAGTTCGGTGATCCCCTCCCTAAACCGAGTCTCATTGCCATAGGCGGAGTCGGCTAGAACCGGTCCCGTTGGTATCCCTTGCTCTACCGCGTGGCGAATTTGTGCGAGCGCAATCGCCGGCTTGGTTTGAAAACTAACCTCTTCGGGGATACCAGCGGCTTTACGCCGTTCCCCGTCGCTGGTCCAACTCTCCGGCAGATATAGACGCCACGCCACGGGGAGACTGGCGTGATGGGTTGCCACCGACAAACTCACCGCGACCTGGCAGTTATCCTGCTTGCCAACTTGTCCACAGTACTGACGCGCCACCCCGACCGAATGCGTTCCTTTCTTCGGAAAACCAGTATCGTCCACGATCCAGGCCGCCATCGATCCGGTCCGACTCATCGCCCCGAGCACCTGCTCTCGTACGCTTTCCAGAACGGCTTCGTCGCTCCATGGCGAATCCGCTACCAGATGGTGCAGGGATTGGTGCGTCCGCCGGACATTATCGGGAGCCAGGCGCCCGGCCATCGGCTCGACGCTCTTGCGCTCACCCGGCAGCAGCAGTCCGGCACAGTAAGCCTTTATCGGAGCGCTGCGATCAGCATGCCCTGCGGCTTTCGCCAAGCCATCCGTGTATGCCGCAAGGCGCTTTTCCTGTGGGCTTGGCGCAGAAGACTGTCCCACAAAAACATTCTACATCCACTCTTGTCCAAGACAGCTTCTGAAGAGGGGGAAAAAAGGGAAGGTTGTTAAAACCCCAGAAACGGGGGTTGGGGGGGTTGGAAGAGTCAGACCCCGAAGCAACGCGGAAGTCTAATGGATCTTCGACCGACAGAACTACCGAAGTCGAGTTGCGGGTCTTCCACTTTTATGTCGTACACCCTTCTTAAGAGCGCAGGTAGAGGACCCTCCTATAATTGAACGTTGGCGAATGATTCCTTGCCCGGGAGCTTCGCCGAACGTCGCCCACAAGGAGGGCCCAGACAATCGTACCCACTGCCAGCCTGTTCAATCAACTGCTCCAGCATTTTCCCCGTACTGAGTTCGCCGTCTTGGTGAAGAAACACGGGGCCGAGCACGCCGCGAAGGGATTCGGCTGCTGGACTCAATTCGTAGCCATGCTCTTTTGTCAACTCGGCAGGGCCGATTCCCTCCGCGAGATTTGTAACGGGCTGGCCTGCTGCCTCGGCCGCCTGGTGCACTTGGGCATTTCCAAAGCGCCCAGCCGCTCCACGTTGTCCTACGCCAATGAACACCGGCCCGCGGCGCTGTTCGAAGATCTGTTCTGGACTGCCCTGGCGCGCTTTCGCGACCAGCAGGGCCTGGGTTCGCGCCAACACAAGTTCCGCTTCAAGAACAAACTGTTGTCATTGGATTCAACCACCATTTCGCTGTGCCTGACGATGTTCCCTTGGGCGCAGTTCCGACGTGCCAAGGGCGGCGTCAAAGCGCACGTCCTGCTCGATCACGATGACTACCTGCCCGCTTACGTGCTACTCACCGAAGCCAAACGCAGCGACGTCAAAATGGCCAATTCTTTCAGCCTGAATCCCGGATCTATCGTGGCCATAGATCGCGGATATACCGACTACGCTCTGTTCGGCCGCTGGACCCTGAGCGGCGTCTACTTCGTTACCCGCCTGAAAGACAACGCAGTCTTTACCGTCGAGGCGGAATTGGAGGTTCCGGAAAACCGCAATATCCGGGCCGATCAGATCATCCGACTCACCGGCGTCCAGGCTCAGGCCGATTGCCCCGGCCCGCTGCGCCGCGTGGTGGTGTGGGATGCGGAGAACGAACGCGAGATCGTGCTGCTCGCCAATCTATTTGATTTCGGCGCCACCACCATCGCCGCTATCTACAAAGAGCGCTGGAAGATCGAATTGTTTTTCAAGGCGCTGAAGCAGAATTTGACGGTGAAGAGCTTTGTCGGAACCAGCGAGAATGCGCTTCGCATCCAGATTTGGACAGCCATGATCGCGATGCTGCTGTTGAAATGGCTCCATCACCTGTCGAAGGCGAACTGGTCTTTGTCGAATCTGGCATCTATGTTGCGGCTGAACCTATTTACCTATCGCGAATTGACCAAGTGGCTGCACAAGCCGATGGAAACCCCACCGCTGCTACCGGTTGCGGAGCAACTCACCCTTGTCATGAGCTGATTTGGACAGGCTGGCTCACAGCAAATTGACGACCTCCTTATCAAATAGCAAAAATCCCTCCAATAAGTCCTCTGATTTCAGCAAGAGCTACAACACTTCAGGATTGTCTTGGACAGCAGTGTTCTACATCAGTTTTGTTTTTTATAACACAGTAGTATTAGTGTCCGAATGCGAAAGAATTTGCGGCTGAGATAGTGCTGTTCGCAGTCTGCCAAACTGCTTGCGTTGCGGGCTGACCGCTCGAGATCAGCGCGAGACAGGCGATGGCGATGAACGTAACAAGCAGCGAGTACTCGATCAAGTCCGACCCTTGTTCGTCGCGCGCGAATTGGAGTATGCGGCTCATTGCCTCTATGGGTATTAGAACGGATAAGGGCCAGCACCGCAAGCGCATTTTGGTTAATAGGGTACCGTGAGCGCTTCTCCCGGTACTTATTGATCTCTTACTAACTTAAGTTATGATGCTCAGGGAAAACCCTGCGGCGGCCAGCGAGAATTTCGTGGCGCCATGCCGCCTTGCGCAACGCGAGATAATCATAGCATGAACCAATTCGGCGATCTCTTCGAGCAATTCAAGGTACACGGCAAGGATCTTGCCGCCAAGATCAAGGAACTGATCCACGAGGGCAACGTGCGCCGCATTATCGTGAAGAACGAGCAAGGTCACACCTTTCTGGAGATTCCGCTTACCGTTGCCACGGTTGGGGTGGTAGCGGCGCCGGTCCTCGCGGCTGTCGCGACCATTGCAGGCATGGTTGCCAACTTTACCCTCGTTGTGGAGCGCGATCCGCACGGCGAAGCCGCTCCGAAAGGTCAACCCCCAAGGTCAACGGACCCAGCGTGGGCGCCACCGAGGATAAGGTCGATATGGCCGATACCGTCTCGCAAAGCGTCAACGATCAGGCCGGCACCGGCAAACCGGATGCTCAAGGCGGGTAAGCGCCGCCGAATAGCGGCTACGCGCCGGTTTCCATCGCGCCCTTGAGGCCCAATTCCTCCGCCCGCGCCTGCATGGCCTTCACGCAGAACTCGATGTGTTCGTCGAGCGGAATGGCCAACTCCTGCGCGCCCTCCACGATGTCCTGGCGGTTGACCGAGCGGGCGAATGCCTTGTCCTTCATCTTCTTCTTGACCGACGCCGTATCCACCTCGAACACGCTGCGGTGCGGCTTGACGTAGGAGATGGCGGTGATAAACCCCGCCAGTTCGTCGCAAGCGTACAAAGTCTTCTCGAGCGCCGAAGCTCGCGGCACAGCCGTGTGGTTGGCGTGCGAGAGGATCGCGCGACGAATCTCCTCATCCACACCGCGTTCCGCCAGGATGGCCTCGCCCTTCTGCGGATGCTCCTCGAGCGTGGGGTGGATCTCCCAATCGAAATCGTGCAGCAGCGCCGTGAGCGCCCATTTTGATTCGTCTTCTCCACGCTTTCGGGCATAGGCGGCGACGCAAGTCTCAACCGCGAGCGCGTGTTTGCGCAGACCGTCCGACTTGGTAAATTCGCAGAGTAGTTCCCAGGCTTGTTCGCGGGTAAGCATCGAATTCATGATAACCGCCCGGGGCCGGCGACGCGAAGAACGGCCAAAGATGGTACGGTACGGCCTCTGCGGGCGCTGCACTGCGATAAGCGCCTGCGGTAGGTTATGATTGTGACCGGTTCATATGCCGCTGCGCCGCGCGGGATCGTCAAATTACTACTTTGTCTGGCGTCGCCAGATTCAGCCCAGCGACAATCTCCAGTTCCTCTCTCAATTCAAAAGCGATCCGAGCGCGATGTACGATCTCCGCCGCGAACTCGCGGAAGCTTCGCCAGGCGTGTATAGCACGTTCCTGACCGACGACCAGGTATTGGCAGGCGTAGCCCGCCTGCTCGGCGCGGGCGAACTTCTCATTGCACGGGAAGAGTTGCGGCAAGGCGGCAGCGGCGGGCAACCCGGCGCCGCGCAGCAAGCGCCGCCGCCCAATGGCGCTCCGGCTTCATCCAGTTCATCGAAGGCGCCCGCGCCCGAATCTCCGACCTTCCCTTCGAACACAAATGCCGCGACGCAGGCCGCGGCGTTGACCGCTGCGGCGGCCACGGGAGCGGGGTTCTGCCCACATTGAACAAACGGCTAGGCGGCGGTCGCCGTCACATTGGCAGCCTTCCATATTGGCGCTTCCCCGAAGATCTAGGAAAGTTGCAAATGCGCGGCGCAGTTGCGTAATCTATGTTTACTGCACCTCAGGAGATAGCGTTGCTGGTTCTACGCAAGGCCCAATTAGATGCGATGGGAGAGATCCCCAGGCGTGATTTTGAACAGTCACTGATGGGTCATTTTTCGGTTTACTACGCGCACGATTATGCCCGCATCGGGCGGGAACAATTCCGCAAGCTAGTGCAACTCAGCATCGAACGCGCGGCCGGACACGGTTACTTCACACGCGAGGAGGTCGGCCTCTATTGCAACCTGATGTTGATGTTGGGCGCCGATTTCGATAGCGATCCACAGATTCCCTGGGCGCTCGAACAGGCCAACGACGCCTCCATCGAAGATACGTCGCGCCGCATCCAACGCCTCTTCCAATCCGCGGTCAAGTATCTCAGCGATTCCTTTGGCGGCGATGGCGCCTACCTGGCTCGCGCCCTGGTGCGCCTTCGAGACTACGACCTCGACGCGGCGCCGCGGCGCGAAGCAGACGATTTCGATGGAGATCTGCTCCAGACCCTCGAACGATTCTGCCCCCAGAAGTTCCAGACGCAAGGCGAAGAGGCGACTGCCGCCCTGATCCAGCGCGGCATCGTGGACGCCTACGAGTATGGTTTCGAACGCGGGTCCGGCGTCACGGTCTACGTCACGCTCATGTATATGATCGGCGCCGGATTTGATCGCGACCCGATTTATCCCTGGGCTGCCGCAGTCCTTTACGACAAGAAACTCGGCGAAGCGGAGAAGCTCGAGGCCCTGCATCGCTCCTCGATCGCCTATGTCAACCAGGTATTGGGCCGCTAATTCGAATGCCGAGGCAAAAATATGGGTGGTAAGAACGCGCAGGACGCCCAATCGAGCGGGGGAGCAATGGGAAGCCAGGGAGGCGGCAAAGTCTCCGGCGGCTCAGGCTGTCCCGACAAGAAGCATTGGATCGGCGTCAAAGTTCTCGATGAAGACGGCAATGTCGTAAAGGATGTTACTCTCCACTGTAAGCTTGACGACGGCACGACCTTCGATCTCGACTTATCCACCGCCTCACTCGCGAAAGACGGCACTTACAAAACCAAGACCATCCTAGACGCATCCAATTGCGATTTCTCTTTTCCTTCGTTAGTCAATTCGGAATGGTGGCCGCAGGGCGAAACCGCCGCCAAGGACCCATCAAACGCCAGCTCTACCGCCGGCGATGGCGATTGCGCGCTCAGTCTCGCCGACGCCATCAACCTCCGCGCCTATCACAGTATGTGGGATTTGGACGAGAACAACGGCCTCAAAACCAGTCGCCCCAACGCCAACATGCTGGTGCGCGGCGACATCGTCGACATTCCGAATAAGAAGGATAAGGTAGTAACCAAGGCCGTCGATGCCATTTGGACCTTCGTCGTTAAGAGCCGCAAGCCCTTTAAGCTGCGCATGGTCCTGTTCGACAAGGACGACAAGCCGCTTTCCGGCAAGAAGTGGCAGTTAAAAACGCCCATCTCGCAAAAGGGCACGACCGGTGGCGATGGCCTGATCGAAATCACTGGCTTTAAATCCAGCTTCAAGACCGGGACGCTGGAGGTAGCGATGAAAGACGCTACTAAGCCGCCCAAGAAAACCGCGCCGACCACCACCGCGCCCGCCACGCCGCCGTATCCGCCCGTCATCGCCCCCGGCGATTTCAAAGACGAAATGCCGGCGCCCGATTTCGGCGCGCAGAAGATGGAATGGCAGCTCAAAATCGGCTCCCTGCCTCCTGTCAAAACGAAAACCGGCGTGCTCGCGCGCCTGCATAGTCTCGGCTTCGGCTGCGACGTGGATTCTGACGATCCGACGACGACCCGCGTCGTCAAGGCCTATCAGCGCTTTTATCTCAACAATAAAAACGGTTCCGGAGCGTTCGCCGACATTCAGGACGACGCCGGAACCCGGCACGACACGTAAGATTCCGATGAAACGAAACGCCAACGTTGCTCGCACGGCCTTTGACCTCACGCACGAAAACCGCATCCGCGTACCCGAATTCCGAATCGTCAGCCTCAACTTAATCAGTGGGGCTAAGTCGAGTAAATCATATTTACCCGACGATGCGCCGCCCACGCCCAGCGCCGGCGACGACGGCTTCCATTTCGTGCCCGAAAAAGAGACGATCCAGATCTCCTACGAACTCGACGACCGTTTCGCGATGATACAGACGCTTACGCTGGAACTGTTCCGCAAGTACGACAAAACGGCTATGTGGACGCTCGATCTGACCAAACTCGGCCCAAACACGCTGATCCATGGCAAGCACACTCTCAAGTTCGATGGCCGCGTAAGCAAGGACGCAACGGCTACGCAGGATGGAACGGAATCCGACAAAGGAATCGCGCAGGACCTTACCGCGCTGGCCGCCGATATCACCATTCACGCCGATTTCCCCGATGGCTATATGACCATCCAGCACAGCCCATATAAGCTCCGCCTCACTGCAACCGATGGCGGCAAGCCCACGGCTGTCACCTCCACCGCCTGGACTTATTTTCATATTCTGGTAAAGCAACTCGTCATCGAGCTTGGCCCCAACGCAGCGATTCCCACGCAGGGCCTCAGCGCGCCTCGCAAGGCGGCGGACCTCGCCGTTGTTCAGGCCATCCACACTGCCGGCGGAGTTCCGGCTTCGGGCGGCACGGCGCGCAACGTCTTTCTTGTCAGCAACATCTTCAAGACGAATGGCGCGGAGATGAACGACAACACGGCCTACACCCAGTATCAAACCGCCTGGGATGATGGGCCCCGCATTCCGCTGATCTGCAAGGTCCGCCTGCTGGCCTCCGACGACACCGAAGTCAAGCTGGAAGATGGCCCCGGCGCCAAAGCGCTCGGTAAGGTAAAGTTCCTATGGACTTGGGACGACCCCGATTGGCAGGGCACAAGCCAGGAGGGCCACCAATCGCAAGCAGCGCCCAAAGCCTTCATCAAAGCCGCCATCAATTATTACCGCGATGGCACGGACTCGCGAAACGCGGCGAAGAACCACACCTATCCGAAAAGCAGCAACTGCCACGTAGACCGCGACGGCAAACGCGGCCCCGATGCTACCACCGTCTTCCCGGGCGGCGGAGGCTATGTCACGCAAAAGGATGCGCTCGACGAAACGATCTTTCCTTTCAAAGTGGACGTTTGCGACACGCGTAAGTGGGCCTCCTTTAGTTACGGGTGGACTAAGGGACTTATGAAGGGCCAGACCGGCGTCTTATTCCGCCCCTCGCGCATGGCCGGCGAGAATTACACCATCAGTGTCTATTTGGCTTATGAAACCAAGATGGACGGCACGAAGGAAGCGATCGTCGTTGACGTCAAAGACGAACCCCTCAAGACGCCGGACGCGATCAAGGCGGTCACGGGCCCCCTTCAGACGTGGCGCGAAATGCACATCAGCCGCTACATTCGCAAGAAAAACTCGATCGCCGATTTCATTGCGGCCCACCTGGGCGACGTCCAGGCGCTCTATCAGGAGCCCTATGTTCAGGTGGTAAACAAGATGGCGGGAGGCGACAAATTCGAGCTCCCCACGGCAGGTTACGACGTCCTAGCCAAGAGTAAGCTCACGACCTCCTCCGACGCCCTCATTACCAACAACCTCTGCGTCAATCCCGCGCACGATCATTCTACTGTCGCCGCCACATTCAAGACCCGCACTTACGCCGAATTCGTCACTCAGACAGACACAACCTTCAACACCGTCACGAACCTGGGCGGAGGGGCGGCATGGCGAACGTCCAAGGGCATCAATAGCCAGATCGATTACTGCAACAAGCTCAACGCGATTCTCAATCCGCCCGCGAAGGCCGTGGTGAATTCTCTCAACACACTGACCACGCCCAGCGCCGCGAATGATGGTATCACCATCATTCAGTTCGAATATCTGGGCTCAGAGCAGGGCAACGTCGCCGCCGCCAACGGAGGGACCCTCCCTAACGGTATGGCCATGCTCAACGGCTCTGCCATGGATGTGCCCGGCGCCACTCGCAACCGCTGCTGCTTTGCTTTTTGGAATGCGCGCGTCGATACCTTCGTTCACGAGATCGGCCATCACCTGTTCCTGCCTCACTCGCAGAGCGCGGGCGGCGAGCAACCATTGCGCCACGATAGCGCGGATGCTGGCTGCATCATGAGTTACAACCGCCCGCGCCCGGCCTTCTGCGGACTCTGCCAGTTGCGCCTGCGGGGCTGGAATGCAGGGAGCAACGACGGCAGCGCTATCCTGAAGAATGTCGCGGCGCAAAACAAGAAGCCTTAGCCATGATTCACAAGTTCAGGCCGCTTTCGATCATCCTCGCGGTCCTGCTTCTGCCTTCATGGTTCGCATCGCAGACCCGGCCGGCGCATCCAGCTCAACAAGGAGAGAAACAAGTGTTTGACTCTGAAAACGCCCGCGCGCCTTTCGCCGCTCACATCGGGCTCGGAACGCGTCCGTTCGGTTCCGCCATGGGCCAGGTTGTTTCTATTCAACGCGAACAAAGCGCCTCAGCGATCTATTCCTTCGACTTCCGTGAGAATCCCGAAATCTCCGAGATGGCGCCGGAGAAGCCCATTCGCCGTTCACCCGCGGCCGCCAATGCCACCGACGTCGTCGCGCCTTGGCGCAACACCCCGTTTTTCGACGAACTTCTGCAATGGATCGTCTGGCGTGAAGGCCGCTCCATCAAAGCGCTTAGTAGTGTGATGAGCGCGCCGCTCTCTACCGACCTTTCCGCGGAGCCCGCCTACCTCGTGCATCCGCCGCTCAAAACCAAAGAAGGCCCGGTGGAAGTGCTGGCCGTTTCGCATGACCGCACCGAGATTTCGCTCGTCGAGTTTTCCAGCAGCGCAGTCGGTGAAAACCCGTCCGCGAGGATGCTTTGGAAAAACCGACTGCCCGCCGCGCCCGAAGCCATCACTGCCGCGCTAGCGTCCGTAAGCCAGCAGGGCGCACGCCACGTCGCATTCGCCGCCCAGCGCCCATCGGGCTTTGAGATCTTCCACGCGCGTTATACAGCCAACGGACTCGATGCTTTCCATTCCGTCCACGTTGCCAAGGGCCGCTTGCTCCCGCAGGTCTCGCCGTCGCTCTTTATCGATGACGCCGGCCTCGTGAAGTTCGGTATCCTCGCAGCGCCCGACGAACATGCGCACACCTGCACCTTCGTCGAGGCCGAGTTCGACATCTCCGGAAAATCCGTCGGCGATCCCAAACTCACCAGCTTCGATGTTGCAGGCCCCCCAGCAACCGGCGCCGTGCTCTATTCGCAGAACCAGGGGCAACCAATGCGCCGAGACGCAGTCGTCGCGGTCAAAGATCACGGCATCGTGCATCTCGACCGCGAAGGCCACATGTCGCCGGCGTTGGTTCAAGGAATTCCGGTGGCGCCGATTCAACTCGCGCCGGGGCAACATTCGACCTACGTGCTCTACGTCAATCCCCAAGGCCGCCTCTACTTCGAGCCGCTTGAGTAGTGCAGCCCTCCGCCCCAAACCGCACGTCGAGCCGCGCGAAACGCCTCGCGGTCGCGTTTCGTGACGCGTTGGGTATCGAGACCTTTCTCGGTACACGTTCGCAGTTCGATCCAACCCGGATGGTGTTGCGGCCTCCGCACGATGCGCGCCGCCGGCAAAGTGAGTTGCGCCCGCGTGAAAGCCACGTAGCTATACTTTTCATCCTCGTATCCAAGTTCGCCGCCCTTCAATCGCCGGTGAAGCGAAGATCGCTCCACCCGCGCCGCGAAATGGCACCAATCGGGATCCACCATCGGACACGCCATCGCCCCCGGGCACGGCGCCGCCATGTGCGCGCCGGCCGCTAGAAGCTCGTCGCGAATCGCGCGGATGAGCGCGAATCCCTTCGGCGTCCCCGGCTCGACGATGACAAGCGCCACGCGCGCGGCTTGCCACAACCGAATCGCCGCGCCAGCGCCAATCTCGCCTAGCGAGTAGGCCGCGATCAGCAGGTCGCGCTCCGGGAAGCGTTCGATGCGAGCCGCATCCGCCGCGATGATTTCCGCGGCGGGCAGCAGCCCCCGCGCTTCCTTGGCCAGCGCCGCATCGCGCTCTACCATATCGATCTTGGCTTGAGGAAACACTGTGCGCGCGGCGAGCGAAGCGGCGCCCGTCCCCGCGCCGATATCGAGAACTGTTTCGATGGGCGGCAGGCCCTCTGGAAGCTCGCGAAGGGCAGAGTAAGTTGCGGCATAAGTCGCCGGCATGCGAGTTACTAAGTACGCCGCCGGGAAAACTGTAAACGGACGCCCTTCGCGATAAGCGTCGGACATCGCGGCCGCCGCGCGTTTCAGTTCGGCGAAAGGGACCTCGGAGGCTCGCTCTTCAATCCGCTGGCGAATCTCAACCGGCAAGTGCACCTTACTATCATGCCGGAACTTTGCGCCGCAGTGTGGTGTCTGAGTTAGTACGACGGGCCTCCGGCCTGTCGAGCGCGCGAAGCGCGCAGGGGGCTCTCAACTATGTTCGAACACGCCATGCTTGAAAACTCGTTCGGAAACCGCCGCGCCTTCGCGGCGAGCGCCGGCTTCGCCGGACAGGCCACGCTGGCGGCATTCATCGCGCTTGCGCCGCTGATCTGGCCTCAGGTCTTACCGTCGCCGCGCCTTACGATGACGATCTCGCCGCCTCCACCCGCGCCCGCGCCTCCCGAACATACGGCGGCGGTGAGACCGCGGACGCCGCACAGCGTTGCCCCCATCTTTCGCGCCGACCTCTTGATTCCATCGCGGATGCCGACTCACCCGCAGCCGATTGTTGACGACCCTTCGGGACCGCCGTCCGTGACCGGCGTCGCAGGCGGGCTGGGAACGGCGCAGTCCAATGGTCTGCTCGATAGCCTCTTGCGCGCCTCGCCGGACGTTTCGAAGCCTGCGGCTAAACCTGCGGAGCCAAAGCCGCCAGTCGAGGAAGTGAAGCGGATCCGCGTGAGCAGCCTGGACCCCGGCCGCCTGGTGCATATGATCCAGCCGGTCTATCCGCCTATCGCTAAGACGGCGCACATCGAAGGGACCGTCGAACTGAGCGCAGTGATCGGAACCGATGGGCGAGTGCGTGACCTGAGCGTGGTCAGCGGGCACCCGCTGCTCCGCAAGGCCGCCATCGATGCCGTCCGTCAATGGATCTACAAACCCCCCGTGCTCAATGGCGAGAGCGTCGAAATCGTCGCGCCCATTGCGGTGATCTTCCGGCTGAATTAGGGTGCTCGAAAAGTTGCTTGCCTCCGCATACACGTTGTCATAGAATTACAAACAACGCGTAGTAGGGAGGAAACGGCGTGATACGAGCCCGGTTTTCGCGGCTGGAACAACGGATCATGGACGCCCTGTGGCAACGCGGGGCGATTTCGATCCGCGAGATCCAGGAATCGTTTCCCGCCAAGGGGCGTCCCGCCTACACGACTATCCAGACCACGGTCTATCGCCTCGAAACTAAAGGCGCTGTGCGGCGAGCGCGAAAGATAGGGAACGCCCATATCTTCGAGGCGGCGGTCACCCGAGACGCCGCGCATCGCGGGCTGATTGATGAAGTGCTGGCCCTGTTCGGCGGCCGGATACAGCCAGTGATGGCTCACTGGATAGAATCCGGCCGAGTCACGCCCGAAGACCTGCGCGACGCCGAAGAAACCCTAAAGAAGCTATCCAAGGCAAGAAAGGATCAAACGAGATGATCTCTCTTGTCTTCGCGCCGCAGCTTGCCGGAATCGCCAATCATCTCTGGCAATCCTCGCTGTTTGCCTGCGCGATTTCATTGGTGGCGCTCGCGTTACGAAACCATCGCGCGCGCTTCCGGCATATTCTTTGGCTATGCGCTTCGTTGAAGTTCCTTGTCCCCTTTGCCGCGCTCATCGCAATTGGAAGCTATTTGCCTAAGCCCGAAGTGCACGGAATCCCGGTTCCTGTTCGCTCAGTCGCCGCGATTGGCCGGCCCTTCCGTCAACCGAGTGCGGAGGCAGTCTTCTCGCTTCCACTTTCGCCCGCGCTTCCACTGGCGGCCCCAATTGAGAACGGCGCGGCAACCGCGATCTTCCTCCTGTGGCTCGTCGGGTTCCTCTCGGTGGCCACGTATGCGGCAATACGTTGGCGTAACCTCTTGGGCGCGGCCGGTCGCGCGCGCCACGAATCGAGTTTCCCGGGAATGCCGCCAGAGGTTCCCGTTCTCATTTCGCATGAGGCCGTCGAACCCGGCGTATTCGGCATCCTGCGCCCAACTCTCATTCTGCCCGCCGATGTAGTCGATTCGCTAAGCCGTGCACAGTTGGATGCGGTGATCGCGCATGAGCTTTCCCATATCCATCGCCGCGATAATCTCTGGTGGGCCCTGCACATGGCGGTGGAAGCCCTGTTCTGGTTCCACCCGCTCGTTTGGTGGCTGGGCGCTCGAATCTTAGAGGACCGTGAGCGCGCCTGCGACGAGGCCGTGCTCGATGCGGGTTGCGATCCTGAAGCGTATGCCCAGAGCTTGCTTCACGTATGCCGGCGGCACCTGTTGCGAACCTCTGCTTTCGTTTCCTGCGCCGGCGGGTCGGACCTGAAGCGCCGCGTGACGGGCATCATGACGCACCACGTACTGCGAAATCTGAATCTGGCTCAAAAAGCATTGCTCGCGGCCCTCGGAATTGGCGCGATCGCCGCACCCATAGCTGCCGGGCTCTTCTGGGCGCGCCCCAGCCGCGCACAGGAGCAGCCGACTCCGCCGCCGAAGTTCGACGTGGTTTCGGTAAAGCCGAACGATCCTAAGGATCCCCGCATCGGCGCATTTCCCTCGCCTGGCAGGCTTATCATTCACAACTACACGCTCAAGAGGTTGGTTCTCACGGCATACAATCTGAAAGATTTTCAACTGGACGGCGTAAAGGGATGGATGAATGACGACGCCTGGGATATCGAAGGGACATTCCCGCCGCTTGTCGGCAAATCGAACATGCAGACGGGTGTGGACCGTTTGCCGGCGCTTCTGGCGGACCGATTCCACTTGGCGGTTCATCGCGAGACGCGGCAATTGCCTGTCTATACGCTGGTAGTGGCGAAGGGTGGCGCGAAACTAACTCCCTCCGACCCGAATGACGGAAAGGCCCAGACCCTTCGCATCCTTCCGCCAAGGGATCCCGCCGGATTCACCGCCGTTAAAATGGACTTTCGATGGTTTATCAACCTGCTCGGCGGGGAACTGAATCTGCCCGTCGTGGACAAGACCGGCATCACCGGCATCTATGACATCACTCTCAGCTACACGCCCCAGCGCCTTCTCGACGCGCCGGATTATGCCGGGAACGGAAACTCGGTATTCACCGCCATTCAACAGCAACTAGGGCTGAAGCTGGAAGCGGCCAAGGGCCCAGTGGAAGTCTTGGTCATTGACCACGCGGAAAAGCCCTCGGCAAATTGATGTCAGGAAGACGCGGCACCAAAAAAGCCATTGACGCTCGGCGGATGCTTCCGCTAGAATCATAGATTATAGATCACTATGAAAGTCACTTGGAAGGGCGTATTCCCCGCCATCACCACCCAATTCCGGCCTGATCAATCGCTCGATCTCGCCGCCACCTCGAAACACCTGAATACCATGATCGACGCCGGCATTCACGGCGTGGTTGCGCTCGGCACGGTCGGTGAAAATACCGCCCTCGAATATGAGCGAAAAACTTGAAGTCATCCGCGAGATGAAGCAGACGGCCCGGGGCCGCATCCCCGTGCTAACCGGAGTTGCGGAATACACCACCGCGCTCGCCTGCCGCTTTGCTCGCGATGCCGAAAAGCTCGGCGTCGAGGGCCTGATGGTGCTGCCCGGCATGGTCTACAAGTCGGACGAGCGCGAAACCCTCACGCATTTCCGCTCCGTCGCACAGTCCACCGGCCTGCCCATCATGATCTACAACAACCCGGTGTCGTACGGCGTCGACTTGTTGCCGCGCGCCTTCGCGGAACTGGCCGGCTTGCCGAACATCGTTGCCATCAAGGAATCGTCGGAGGACGTCCGCCGCCTCACCGACCTGCGCAATACTGTTGGCAATCGCTTCATCCTATTCGGCGGCGTCGACGACCTGATTCTCGAGAGCATCGCGCTCGGAGCCGAGGGCTGGATCTCCGGCTTGGTCAACGCTTTCCCCGACGAAAACCGCGAACTCTGGGACCTTGCCACCTCCGGCCAGTGGCAGAAAGCACTTGAACTTTATCGCTGGTATACTCCGCTACTGCATCTAGATACCAAGGTAAAGCTAGTGCAATACATCAAGCTGGCGATGCAGGAAACCGGCCTTGGTACGGAAATCACGCGCGCGCCCCGGTCTGCCCATCGTCGGCGCGGAGCGGGAAGAGATTCTCGGCATCATTCGCAGCGCCATCGCCACGCGTCCTGCGCTGGCGGCGGTTGCCGTCCAGTGAATTTGGCGACTCGAGGGATTCACGGTCAAGCTGGAGGCGCTTTCACAACAATTGGGCCGCCGTGCGCCCTTGGCGGATCAAATCGCCGAATCCATCCGCAACATGATCGTCGCGGGCGACCTGCAAACCCGGCGACCGCATCGTGGAATCGCGCATCGCGCGCGATATCGGCGTCGGGCAGCCCACGGTTCGCGAGGCGCTGGTGGCGCTCGAACACCAGGGGCTCGTCGTGCGCAAAGCCAATCAGGGCTGCGTGGTCACTTCGCTCACGCGCGCCGAAATCTGCCAGTTGATTCGCATCCGCGCGGAACTCGAAACGCTGGCTGTCGAACTGGCCGTGGAGACCGCTAGCGACGCTGGAATCGCCCAGCTTCTGACTATCACGGATAGTATGAAAGCCGCGGCGGCTGAACGAGTTCCACAGCGGTTCTTCGAGTTAGATATGAGCTTCCACCAAACGCTGTGGCGGCTCTCGAACAATAGTTTTCTTCCGCGCCTGCTGGAGCAAACTTTAGCTCCGCTACTGGCCTTTTTATTCATCCGCAACTTGCGCCGCAACCTGGATATCGACATGATGGATTCGGCGCAGGCGCATGTCGAAATGGCGGAAGCGATCCTGACCCGGGACAAAGAAGCCGCGCGCCGGGTCGCGCAGGAGAAGCTGATGATGTTTGCCGATCAGCACTTGGCTCTATATGACTAGGATTCACGTAGTCGATTCCCATACCGGCGGCGAGCCCACGCGGGTCATCGTCGCCGGCGGCCCCGATCTCGGCGGCGGCCCAATCCAGGAACGCCTGGACCGCTTCCGCGACCATTTCGACCACATCCGCTCCGCCGTCGTCAACGAGCCGCGCGGTAACGACGCCATTGTGGGCGCGCTGCTCTGCGAACCGCACGACCCGACGTGCCAGGCCGGCGTCATCTTCTTCAACAACGTCGGCTTCCTCAACATGTGCGGCCACGGAACCATCGGACTGGTGGTCACGCTTGCCCACATGGGCCGGATCAGCCCGGGCGTGTGCCGCATCGATACGAATTGCGGACCCGTGGAAGCGCGCCTCAACACCAACGGCAGCGTGACCATCCGCAACGTGCCCAGCTACCGCAGCGCCGCCGCCGTGCCCGCTGGACGTGCCGGGGATCGGCCGCCTACACGGCGATATCGCCTGGGGCGGAAACTGGTTCTTCCTCGTCGGCGATCACGGCCAGGAGCTTTCTTTCGCAGCGCATCGAGGCTCTCACGGATTACACCTGGCGCATCCGCCAGGCTCTCGAAGCCAAGGGAATCGCCGGAGCCGACGGCCGCGAGATCGATCACATCGAGCTCTTCGGACCGCCGAGTACCCGTGAGCCGATAGCAAGAACTTCGTGCTCTGCCCCGGCAAAGCCTACGACCGCTCGCCTTGCGGCACCGGCACCAGCGCCAAGCTCGCCTGCCTTTACGCCGACGGCAAGCTGAAGCCCGGCGAAATCTGGCGCCAGGAAAGCATCGTGGGCAGCGTGTTCGAAGGCTCCGTCGCGATCGAAGACGGCAAGCTCTACCCCGAGATCACCGGCTACGCCTACGTGAATGCCGAGGGCGATCTGATTCTCGACGAAGCCGATCCATTCTGTTTCGGGATTCGCGCCTCATGCGCACAAGCTTCGACGTAGCGATCGCCGGCGGCGGCATCGTGGGCGCCTCCTGCGCGGCCGAGTGCGCGGCAGCGGGACTCAGCGTCTTCGTCGCCGAACCCGGGGTGATCGGCGGAGGCGCCACCGCCGCGGGCATGGGACACCTCGTGGTCATGGACGATTCGCCCGCGCAGATCGCCCTCACCAATTACTCGCGCAACCTGTGGATCGCTCTCGCGCCGCAGCTTCCCGCCGATGTGGAATACCTTACTGCCGGCACGCTTTGGGTGGCCGCCGACGACGAAGAGATGGCCGAAGTCGAACGCAAACGCATCGTGTATGAAAGCATCGGCGTGCGCGCCGAAGTGCTGGATAACCGTGCGCTCGCCGAGGCCGAACCCAATCTCCGCGCCGGACTGGCCGGCGCCCTGCGCGTGCCCGACGATGCCGTGGTTTATCCGCCCTGCGCCGCCCGCTATCTGCTGGACTGCGCGCGCAACCGCGGCGCTGAAGTCCGCGTCGGAGTGGCCGCGCGCGAACTCTCCGGCGGCGTCATCAAGCTCAGCGACGGCTCGGCGATCTCCGCCGGTATCGCGATCAACGCCACCGGCGCCTGGGCGCCCGAGCTGACGCCCGGAATCGAAGTGCGCAAACGGAAAGGCCATCTGGTGATCACCGACCGCTACCCCGGCTGGGTGCGCCATCAACTGGTCGAACTGGGCTACCTCAAGAGCGCGCATTCCATTTCCACCGATTCGGTCGCCTTCAATGTGCAGCCGCGCAAGACCGGCCAGTTGCTGATCGGCTCTTCGCGCCAATATGGCGCCGAACATTCCTCCATCGACGCGTACATGCTGACCCGCATGCTCGAGCGCGCACTCGAATATATGCCAGGCCTCGCCGGAATTTCCGCCATTCGCTCCTGGACCGGCTTCCGCGCCGCCACGCCCGACAAGCTTCCGCTGATCGGCCCCTGCGCTGCCGATCCACGCCTTTACCTCGCCACGGGCCACGAAGGGCTCGGCATCACCACCTCGCTCGCCACCGGCAAACTGGTCGCCGACCAGATCATGGGCCGCGCCACGGCGATTCCGTTCGAGCCCTATCTGCCGGACCGCAAGCATGAGGAGCACTTGCATGCCTAAGATCTCCATCAACGGCCGCACCGTCGAAGTCGCCGCCGGCGTCATGGTCTCCGCCGCGGTGGCTCTCGCCGGCGAGATCCATTTCCGCCGCTCTGTCACCGGCGAACCGCGCGCGCCGCTCTGCGGCATGGGCATCTGCTACGAATGCCGCGTCACCATCGATGGACGCCCCCACGCGAAGAGCTGCCAGATACCATGCGAAGAAGGAATGGAGGTGCGGACCGATGCCTGACGTCGTCGTCATCGGCGCGGGACCCGCGGGACTCGCCGCCGCGGCGCGCGCCGTCGAATCGGGCGTGAGCGTCGCCATGGTGGACGATAATCCGCGCCCCGGCGGCCAGATCTGGCGCGCGTCGTCGTATCCGAAGCCGTGGCTTCGCGACAAAGTCGAACTCATCTCCGGCGCGCGGGTCTTCGCCGCTCCCGAGCCCGGCACGCTCGCTCTCGAAACCTTACAAGGCGAGCGACTGCTCGACTACAAGAGCCTGATCCTCGCTACCGGCGCCCGCGAGCGCTTCCTGCCGTTTCCCGGATGGACGCTGCCCAACGTTATGGGCGCGGGCGGTCTGCAGGCACTGGTCAAATCGGGCCTGCCGATCAAAGACAAGCGGGTCGTCGTCGCCGGCAGCGGTCCGCTCCTCCTTGCGGTCGCGAAATATCTACGCGACCACGGCGCCCATGTCCTGCTCATTGCCGAACAAGCGGATTCCGCGGCCCTCTTCCGCTTCGGCCTCGGTCTGATCGCGAAACCAGCCAAGGTGATGCAGGCCATTGGCTTGCGCGCCGGTTTACTTGGCGTGCCGTACATCACAGGCTGCTGGCCAATCTCCGCGCAGGGTTCCGAGAAAGCTCGAATCCGTGACATTTCGTCGTGGCCCACGCACCTTCAACGAAGACCTGCGATTACCTCGCTTGTGGCTTCGGCCTGGTTCCCAATCTGGAACTTGCTTCGCTTGCTCGGCTGCGCATGTCGCGCGACCGGCGTCGCGGTGGACGACTACCAGCAAAGCTCCATCCCGGGCGTCTATTGCGCCGGCGAAGTCACCGGCATCGGCGGATTGGATCTCGCTTTAGCAGAAGGCGAAATCGCCGGCTACGCCGCAGCCGGAAAGCCCGAAGCTGCGCGCAAACTTTTCGCCGCGCGCGATTCGCACCGCAAATTCGCCGATGCCCTGGAGCGCGCCTTCGCGCCGCGTGCCGAACTCCGCGCGATTGCCGATGACTCTACGTTAGTCTGCCGTTGCGAAGATGTGCCGCTCGGCCGCATCCGCCAATGCTCGAACTGGCGCGAAGCCAAGCTGCACACCCGCTGCGGTATGGGCCCGTGCCAGGGGCGCGTCTGCGGACCGGCCGTGGAGTTTCTATTAGGCTGGAAGGCGGAATCCGTACGGCCGCCCGTGTTCGCGGCGCGCGTCGGGAGCCTCGCGGGAGGATCCCGCTCCGATCGTCTCACTTCCTTTACGGGGCCAAAGGCTTGATTTCTGGAAAGGGCTTAAAGTCGTCGGTGTTGAAAGTGTAGATGCACGAAATGCCATTGAGCTTCATCGTGGCGACAATCTGTAAATCGAATATGTCGCCTCCGATGACGGGACGGCGGCGAAGCAAGGCCATCACTTATCATAGCGGTAACAGGAACCGGCAACACGCGAAGGAAGCCAAGCATGTCGGAAATCGCAGCCAGTGCGTCGGCGGAAGAACGCGGCTTGAGCACGCGCCGCGCATTGGTAACGATGGCGTAAAACTCGCAGAGTATTTGCAAAGTCACATAAAGCGTTGTAGTCGGGGCATCGCCTTGAGCGGTTTCTAACAACCTGCGGCAAGCCGGATGCTGCGGCGCTTCGGCGTCGAGCGCATAGATCAAAACATTCGCATCGACAATTCCCGGCTCAACGGACATCATTATAGATGTCGCGCCGGTGGAGAGAACCTATAACGCCAAGATGCCAGACAGGCAAAGGATTGGCCCGGGTGGGTTGTGAGGCTTTGGAAGCATTTTCGCTAATCAGGCGTAAGGCTGCGTCCTTCACCAGATGCTCGGTGTTAGTTCCGGCAGCTGGTGGCTATCTGCGCAAGCTGCGCTTCTTGCTCGGGAGTGAAATGCACTTCCACGCTTTCAGACTACTAAATAAGCCGTTCCAGCTCAATGCCGTCATGAGGCATGACCTGTGGAGCGAGCGCGAGCGCCCTCTGACAAAAACCATCTCGTAGACATTCTACATAATATATAGTAGAATCCCTACATAATGAACAGCCGGCCCCCAGCGCGCGTTGAACTCCTGCAAGGCACTCTCGATGTTCTAATCCTCCGCACTTTGCTTGGCGAGCCGAAACACGGCCATGCCATCGCGAAACACATTCAGCGCACCTCCGAAGAACTGTTGCAGGTTGAGACTCGGTTCCTTATACCCTGCCCTTCACCGGCTGGAGGCGAAAGGTTTGGTCGCGGCATCGTGGGAGCTGTCGGAAAAAGGTAAGCGCGCCCGCTACTATCGCCTCACGCCGCGCGGACGTAGACAACTCGTCACCGAACAATCGAAATGGGAGATGTTCTCGCGAGCCATGGGATTGATCTTGAAACCCGCGGACCAGGAGGGCCAATGATCGCGTTCTTTCGCAAGCTGGGCTGGCTGGCGCAACGGCGGAGCAAGGAGGAACAACTCGCGGCTGAACTCGCAGTTCCACCTGGAGGAGGAAACCGAAGAGCGCCAGGCCGCCGGCATGTCCGCGCGGGAAGCGCGCGGGGCGGCGCGGCGGGACCTGGGAAATCCGGGCCTGGTGCAGGAAGACACGCGCGCCACGTGGAGTTGGACGCTGCTGGAACAACTCGTCCAGGACCTGCGGTATGGGGCGCGAACCCTGCTGCGCAATCCTGCCTTCACGGTATTGGCGTCCCTGTCGCTGGCGCTGGGGATCGGCGCCAACACCGCGATCTACAGCCTCATGGACGCATTGCTGATGCGATCGCTGCCGGTGGCGGACCCGGCATCGCTCGTGATACTGAAGTGGCACATCGCGAGCGAAGAACAACACGGACGACACCGTGGTGCATCACGCCAGCGGCTACTTCGACGACGATCCGAAGTCTCGGAAAGACATCGCCAATCTTCCCTTACCCCGCCTTTGAGGCGCTACGCAAAATCGAGCGGCGCGCTCTCCGTTGTGTTCGCGTACCGCCCGGCGCGGAAAACTGAATGTCGTGGCGCAGGTCAACAGGCCGAGATTACGGGCGGCGAGTATGTTTCCGGAGACTATTTCCAGGGGCTCGGGGTCGTTCCCGCTGCAGGCCGCCTGATTGCCGGGCGACGATGATCGCGCCGGGTCGCCGCCTGTCGTGGCGCTCAGTTACGGATTCGCGCAGGCGCGTTTCGGCGATGCCGCTAGCGCGGTTGGCAGAAGGTGCTGATCGATAATATCCCATTCACCGTCATCGGCGTAACTCCACCGCGGCTTCTTCGGAGTGGATCCGTCCAAAGCGCCGGACCTGTATCTTCCGTTTCATGCCGATCTTCTGCTCGAGCCGCAACGAATTCCAGGAACGGTCGATCGCTACCGGGACGAACACTACTATTGGATGGAGATGATAGGCCGCCTGCGGCCCGGAGTGAAGCTGGCGCAAGCGCAGGCCAGGCTCGCGCCGGTTTTCGATGCGCTGGGTTGCCGCCACGGCCACAACCGACCTGGAACGTAAGAACCTTCCACGGTTCCTTCTGCAGGAAGGCGCCGGCGGCGTGGACAAGCTGCGGCGATCCTATTCCCAACCACTCGGTCTTCTGCTGGCAATGGTGGGTCTGATCCTGGCCATCGCGTGCGCCAACATTGCGAATCTTCTGCTTGCGCGCTCCGCGGCAAGACGGCGGGAAATGGCGGTTCGGCTCAGCATCGGGGCGGGACGGTGGAGAGTGATCCGGCAATTGCTGACCGAGAGCCTCTTACTCGCTCTGCTCGGAGGCGGCGCGGGGATTCTGGCGGCGGTTTGGGGCATCCGCTTTCTTACTAATTTGCTATCCGCCGGAAGCGACCTTTCACGATGCAGCCAGGAGCTGAACCTCCGGCGTGTTGGCGGCCGCTCTGTTGCTGACCGTGGTAACGGGCCTTCTGTTCGGGCTCGCTCCCGCACTCCAGGCGGCGCGCGTGGATCCGATGCCCGCGCTCAAGGAGAGCCGAAGCGGCGGCCCGCGGTCCGGCTGCCGGTTGCGATTCGGATTGGGCCGGATGCTCGTGGTCTTCGCAGTTGGCCATGTGCCTGTTACTGCTGGTGGGCGCGGACCTGTTTCTGCGGACCCTCGCCAAATCTGCATTCGCTGGACATGGGTTTCGATTCGCCAAAAGGTTCTGCTGTTCAAAGTGAATGCGCGCCAGGCCGGCCATCGCGATCCGGAGATTCTCTCGTTTTACAACGGCCTCGAAACGCGTCTGACGGCGATCCCGGGCGTGCGCGGCCGCGGCCATGGCGAATTCGCCGCTGATCGGCGGCGGCGCCTGGGGATGGCCGGTTGTGCCCTTGGGTCAATCGACTGCCGGAGCAGCGCCCAGCGGCCATGGCTCCGGCTTCTCCCGATCGGCTACTCACATTCTGGGCGTCGCTCCGGGATTCTTTTCCACCATGCGCATTCCGCTGCTGGCGGGCCGCGAATTCAACGAACGCGACCGCATCGGCACGCCGCCCGTAGCGATTGTCAACGAGGCTTGGGCGAAGGCGAATCTCGATGGCGCGAAATCCCGTTGGACAGAACGCGGACCAACTTCGGATTGCGCATGAACCGTCGGACCCGGCAATTGGAAATCGTCGGCCTGGCGAAAAACGCAAGGTATGACGACCTGACGGTGCGATTTTCCCGCTATCGTTTACCTTCCCGTGGAACAGAACGCCGGACTTGCCCATCGACGAGATGACATTTTTTCTGCGCACCGCGGGCGATCCCCTTGGGATATGCCGGCGCGGTTCGCGAGATCGTACGCCAGGCGGATCGCACGAATTCCCGTGGCGGCTTTGAGCACGCAAACGGCGCAGATTGAAAGCGAGATGGTTGCTCGAGAGGCTGTTCGCGCGCCTATGCACGGCGTTCGCGCTGCTTTCGCTGGCGATTGCGTGCGTTGGCTTGTACGGCAACCACGTCATACGCAGTGGCGCGGCGCACCGAGCGAGATCGGGATTCGCATGGCGCTCGGGGCGCGTGTGTGAACGGTGATCCGGATGGTGCTGCGAGACGTCCTGATGATGGCGATCGTGGGGCTGGCGATCGGTTTGCCTGCGGCGCTGGGCGCGTCGAAATTGATTGAGTCCCTCCTTTTCGGGATCAAACCTGACGATCCGTGGGCTTTGGCGGCCCCGCTGGCAATACTCCTCACCGCCGCGCTCGCGGCAGGCTACCTACCCGCATGGAAAGCCTCGAGGATAGACCCGATGGTCGCGGTTCGTCATGAGTGACTGCCTTTTCCTCTTTGGCGGGACTTATGGGGGAGCAGAATCCCGGCGGGTTATAGGCTCGATTAGGGCTCACTGTTGAATTGACGAATCAATCGATTTGGGCTACACATAGCTCTGTGGCCTCCCTCGACTGGAAATTCCTTCGCGCTCGCACGAAGCGGCAAAGCCCGAGGCTGCCGCCGTGCTAGGCGCCATGGGGCTGACGTTATCCGATTTGATATCGATGCCATATTAAAACCGGCTTCAACCGGGATGAGACCGGAAAGATCGGCGGAGGGAACTTCTGCGTATATTCGGCGAGGCTGTTAGGAAATAACGTGTAGGGTTTTGAGTTTCTCAGTAACCAAATCCCCGCGCGGCAGTATAACCCCTCAGGAGTATAACCCCGTTGCACAGCCCCGACGGCATCCTGCAAGACCTGCGCTATACCCTCCGTACCCTGCGCCGCGACGCCGGATTCACTACCTTCGCAGTTCTCATCGTCGGCCTCGGCATCGGCGCCAGCGCCACTGTTTTCAGCGTTGTTGACGCTCTTCTCCTCCGCCCGCTTCCATTCCACAACCCGCAAAGCCTGGTCTGGATCGCCAACCACGACGTCAGCGGCCTCTCCGGCCAAACCACCCAGGTGGATTACATGCTGGATCTTCGCGCGCAAGGCCGCTCTTTCGCGGGCATTGCCGGTTACATGGCCTTTTATGGCGTCGGCGACAACCTGCTCAGCACGCGGCGGCGAGCCGGAGCGCCTCAGTGGCGTGCCGGTCTCGGACAATTTCTTCCAATTGCTCGGCGTGAAACCTCTGATCGGCAGACTCTTCACCGCCGAAGAATGCAAGTGGCACGGGCCTAAAGCCGTGCTTTTGAGTTACGGTCTCTGGAGCGCGCCGCTTCGCCGCCAATCCCGGCCATTGCCGGAGCGGTGCTCCGCATCAACGACGAGGAGGTGACCGTCGCCGGAGTTCTGCCCGCGACGTTCGATATGGCGGCCGTCTTCGCGCCTGGCAGCCATTTCGATCTCTACTTTCCGTTTCCGCTCAGCCCGGAAACCAATCGTTGGGGCAATACTATGGCCATGATCGGCCGTTTGAAGCCCGGAGTTAGCGCCTCTGCCGCACAGGCGGAATTGAGCGCTCTGGCCGCGCAGTTGACCGCGGCCCATCGGGAGCGCAACACTTTCGAAGGCAAGATCACGCCGCTGGCGGAACATGTGAGCGGTCGCATCCGTCCCGCGCTGCTCGTGCTGGTTGGCGCGGTCGGCGTCGTAATGCTGATCGTGTGCGCCAATCTCTCGAATATGCTGCTCGCGCGCACCGCGGGACGGCAGAAGGAGATCGCGATCCGCACGGCCCTCGGCGCGGGACGCGGCCGTCTTATCCTGCAAATGTTGACCGAGGGCTTGACCCTCTCGTGTTGCGGCGCGGCGCTCGGCATCATTCTGGCCGTGGGCGGAACTCGCCTTCTGGCGAGCCTTGAAGCTCTCAGCATTCCGCTGCTGGCGAACGTCCGGGTGGATTTCACGGTCTTGGCGTTCTGCCTGATTGCGGCTGCGCTTACGGGCGTGGTCTTCGGCATCGCCCCGGCGTTGCAGGCGCCGCTCACCGCCGTGCACGATGTCCTGAAGGACACTACGCGAGGCACGACCGGAGGCAAGAGCCGTAACTGGGTTCGCAGCGCTCTCGTGGTTTCGGAGATCGCCTTCGCTTGCGTGCTCCTCGTGGGCGCGGGCCTTCTCATCCGCAGCTTTCTCCACGTGCTCGACGTCAACTTGGGCTTCCGCCCGGAGCATGCCGCGGCGGTCCGGGTGGATCCCGACGCCAGCTATTCCACACAAGAGCGGCAAAATGCCTACTTTGACGACGTCCTACGCCGCGTTCGAGCCATTCCGGGGATTACCGCGGCGGGTTTGACGGATAACCTCCCGCTTGGGCGTAATCGCAGTTGGGGCACGCCCGCGAAAGGACAGGTTTACCCGCCCGGCAAGTTTCCCGATTCGTTCATTCGCATCGTCACCGACGGCTACCGCGAGGCGTTAGGCATCAAGCTGGTCGCCGGCCGCGATCTCTCGGAAAGAGACACGCCCACCGCGGAACCAGTCATCGCCATCAATGAGACCCTGGCTCGCACTCTCTGGCCCGGCCAGAGCGCTGTCGGCCAACTGATGCGGGCATGCGGCGAGCGCCGCGTGGTTGGCGTATTTGGCGACGTGCGGCACCTTGCGCTGGAGCAGGGCTCGGGTATGGAGGTTTATATACCGATGCGGCAATGCCGCGATATCTCGTCGGTCGATCTCGTCGTGCGCGGTTCACTCCCACCCGCCGATCTAGCCGCGGGCGTGCGGGCCGCGCTCAAACCGATCGTCCCCAACCTTCCCGGAAACGACTTCCGTATGCTGCAAACCTTGGTCGATCGCTCGGTCTCGCCGCGCCGCTTCACGGCGGCTTTGCTAGGCGGCTTCGCGTTGTTTGCCCTGCTGCTCGCTTCGTTGGGAATTTACGGCGTAGTCTCCTACGGCGTGACGCAGCGGACGCAGGAGATCGGGATTCGGATGGCTCTCGGGGCCTCCGCGTCGGGGCTGCAGGCCGGCATCATCGGGCAGACGCTCGGCCTCGCGGCAATCGGAATGACCATCGGCGCCGTTGCGTCGGCAATACTTGCGCGCTCCCTCGGTGGATTGCTCTTCGGCGTGACCGCAGCCGATCCGCTGACATTCCTGAGCATGCCGGCCGTTATCGCGCTGGTGGCCGCAATCGCCGGTTTTCTCCCCGCGCGCCGTGCCTCGCGGATCGATCCATCGATCGCGCTGAGGGCGAGTTAAGCCAGGATTAATTCCGCACAATACGAATCGCGCCGTTCGAACTCGACAAATCGAGCAGCGCGCCGCCCTTGCCGATCGACCCTTCGAACTCGTTGCGACGCATATCGCCGTGCATCACCGCATCGAATTCCGAATTGATCGAGGAATTGCTGGTCCGCGCCGAGACGCGTACATTTACCGGTTCAGCGAGGCGAATGGTGACGCTGCTGTTATTAGTATGGGCGCGGACATCGGACGCCAAACCAGCCGGCAGCGCCAGGTCGATCGACCCGTTATGCGTTTCCGCGCGCACCTCGCGATCCACGTGCAAGAGAGCCGCTTTGATGCTGCTATTGCTGGTTTGGGCATCGAGAGATCCGCGAAGCGCCTCCACCTGGATGTGGCCGTTTGAGCTGTGGGCGGTGACGGCGCCTTCCACTTCGTCGAGCTCGATCGGTCCGTTACTGGTTTGAATATCGAGCGCGCCGTGGAACTTCTCCACCCGGACTGCGCCGTTCGAACTCTTGAATCGCGCCGGGCCAACGCCTTCCAGCGTGTGGATGGCCCCGTTAGAGGTGACAATGCGGTCGAGCGCCGTGCCGCGCGGGACCTTAATCGCAAAACGCACGCCGTAATTGCCGTGCGAATCGTACTGGCGGGAGGCATGGATGGAAACGGTGTCGGACGTGTGGTCTACGTCGATCTTCAAGGCATCCACCTGCGATTCACTACGGGCGTGCTTGGTTCCGCTGATATCGACGGTGGGTTGATCCCACGGCGTAATTTCAATGCTCCCATTGAAGCCTTCCACCGAGACGTGGCCGCCGCGGTTCAAAGGAAAGTTGAAATGGAAATCACGGCTGTAATGAGCGAAGTCGCCAACATCAATATAGAGACAGGCGTTCATCGCAAGCAGGGCGGGCGCCAACAGAGCGGCGCGGAATAGACGCATAGCGTTCCTCGTTGGAGTGGATACGCAGCGGCGCATCGATTTGTTCCGCGTAGAGCGGCTATTGTACGGCAATGGTCACGGTATTCGAGACAAAGCTTCCCGCGTAGAAGACTCCGCTGGGGGCTTGAAACGGCCCGAAAGCAATTACAACCGGCACGGCGGCGCCCGTGGTGGAGGCCGCCGGCACCAGCGCATTCACTTGGTAGATGCCCACCGTACCGGGCGCCAGACCGGAGAAGAGCACCTGGGCCTGTGCGCCGCCGATGGTGACCGTTGGGGCCGTTGTAGTTTCGGAGAGTTCGCCATCCAGTGGAGGCAAGCCAGTCGGTGGTTGATTAGTAACCGGGCCGAGTCCGGTGCAGTAGATCTGAATGACGCTTGCGCCCGCGGTCGCGGGGTTGGACGAATCGATAACACGATAGGACGAATCGAGAATCGCGCCCTGACCTGTGCCTTGCCCGTTAGTGCTGAAGATGCCCGGAGCGAAGGGCGCTATCGGAGCTAACACCGGCTCACTGGTCTGTCCCTCCACCAACACCGAGATCAAAGCCTCGTTCTGTCCGGCCAGTTCCCACGGCACTTGGAAATTGATCTGGCTACCGGAAACAACCATCAAAGGCGCTCTCAATCCACCGTTGAATTCCAGGGCAACGCCGCCTAGGCTCGTGGGGAGCGCTCCGCTGGCCGCCGCGGTGGATGAACTCACAAGAAAGCTTCCATACGCGGAGGCGAGACTACCCGCAGCCGCCGGCTGACTATAGCCTTTTGCCGGATAGGCGGCGCCAATAATGCCTCCAACACTGAAGGAGGGCGAAGCGCCGGGCGTCAACAGGCGGATTCGCCCGTTGCCTGAATCCGCAACATACACGTTGCCTAACCCATCGACCGCCACGCCGAGAGGCTCATTGAATTCCGCGTAAAAGCCCGGTCCGCCATCGCCGCTGAAACCGTAGGTTCCGTTTCCCGCGAGGGTCGTGATCACCCCGTTTGCCACTTTGCGAATGCGCTGATTGTTCACGTCCGCGATGTACAGGTTGCCAGCCGAATCAAGCGCGATTCCCGCCGGCATGTTCAATGCCGCGCTCGTAGCTGGACCGTTATCGCCGCTGAAACCGGCGTAATCCCCGTTGCCCGCGACGGTGGTGATCACTCCGTTGGTGACTTTGCGAATCGAATTGTCGTAAGTATCGTCCGAGATATATAAGTTTCCGCTGGAATCGACTGCGACTGCGGAGGGAGAGCTCAACATGATGCTTGTAGCGGGGATGTAATTGCTGCTAACGCTCTGGGAGCCACCTCCAACCACGGTCGTAATCACGCCTTTACTTACCTTGCGGATACGGGAACTGCCGTAATCGGCGATATAGATGTCGCCCGCCGAATCCACCGCGATGCCCAGTGGACTGCTCAATTCGGCGCTCGTTGCGGGACCGTTGTCGCCGCTGAATCCCATGGTTCCATTGCCCGCGACGGTCGTGATGATCCCGTTCGACACTTCGCGGATGCGGTAGTTTCCACTGTCCGTGATATATACGTCGCCCGCTGAATCCACTGCTACGCCTTGCGGATAGAACAATTGGGCGCTGGTCGCCGCGCCGCCATCCCCGCTGAATCCCTGGGCCCCGTTCCCGGCGACAGTTGTGACAACCCCGCTCGCTATCTTCAGGACGCGGTTGTTTTGCCCATCGGCCATATAGAGGTTGCCGGCCGAATCGACTGCGACGCTAACGGGATTATTGAACTGGCTGCCCGATAGAGCGCCGCCGCCGGCCACGGTAGAGATTGTTCCGCTCGTTACCTTGCGGATGCGGTAGTTGTAGAGATCGGTGACATATAGATTGCCGGCGGCATCCAGCGCTACGCCGATTGGCTCTTCTAGTTCGGCGCTTGCTGCTGGGCCGCCATCGCCGCCGAAGCCCGCCGTGCCGTTGCCTGCCACGGTAGTGATGACGCCGTTCGCGACCCTGCGGATCCGGTTGTTGTCGCGGTCGGCAAAGTAGATATTCCCCGCGGCGTCTGAGATCAGTCCCAGCGGAGAGGCTAGCAGCGCGCTCGTAGCTGGGCCGTTATCGCCACCGAAACCAGGCCTCCCGGCGCCCGCGATGGTTGCGATAACGCCGCCCGCGACTTTGCGGATACGCTCGTTCTCGGTGTCGAGATATATAAGTTACCCGCAGCATCGACCGCAATGGCGTAAGGATCGTTCAACTCGGCGTTTGCGGCGGGACCGTTATCGCCACCGAAGCCGGCGATTCCGTTGCCCGCGACGGTAGCGATCACCCCGTTCGCGACCATGCGCACGCAGGAATTGTTAGCGTCGGCAATGTACAGGTTTCCGGCGGGATCCACGGCGAGGCCGCGGGATCGTTCAACCGGGCGCTGGTGGCGGCTCCGCCGTCGCCGCTGTAACCGGTAAGTCCATTTCCCGCGACCGTAGTGATCACTCCGTTTGCGACTTTGCGGACGCGCTGATTCCCGGCGTCGGCGATGTAGAGGTCGCCGGCGGAATCCACCGCGACGCCCACAGGGCGGTACAACTGAGCGTTCGTTGCGGGACCGCCATCGCCGCCGAACCCGGTCGTCCCGTTGCCTGCCGCGAGAGTGATTACTCCGGTCGCGGCGTCCAGACGAAGGACTACGTTTTGATTTACGAAAAAGAGATTGCCAGCCTTGTCCGCGGCCAAATAACCCGGCGCGATGCTGGCTGATGTCCCCAGGATGTTAACAGGCAATGCGCCGCCGGCGAACGTGGAGATGTTGTAGGTTTGGCTCGACGTGACGGAGTACGCGGCGAATGTCAAGAGGATCGCTCGCGTCAAACGCATGGCCTTATCCGTTCAGCGCGAGATTCAAATTCTCAATCGCCTCACCGATCTTGGCCGTGCTCTTGTAGCGATGCATATGAGCCGCGTGCATAAATTGGCCTCAGTGGCATCATCCTACCATCGTTTCCGATACGATGGAGTAAATGAGTCCTAACCCAGGCGGCCAAGCGCCGCCCAAACTGCCGATTCCCGGCGTAAAGAATCTGATTGCTGTCGGATCGGGAAAAGGAGGCGTGGGAAAGACCACGGTGGCCGTGAATCTTTCCGTAGCGCTGGCTTCGCTCGGACATCGGGTAGGACTGATGGACGCGGATGTCTACGGCCCCAACGTACCGCTGATGATGGGTGTGAACCAGCCGCCCGAAGCGCATGGTGAGCGCATCCAGCCGCTTGAGCGCTACGGCGTGCGATTGATGTCGATGGGCTTTCTCAGCCCCGGGGACCGTCCGCTAGTCTGGCGCGGCCCGATGTTGCACAGCGTGATCCAGCAGTTCCTGCGCGGCGTAGATTGGGGCGCGCTTGACTACCTGATCATCGATCTGCCGCCTGGCACGGGCGACGTGCAGCTATCGCTGATACAAACCGCGCCGGTGACCGGCGCGATTGTTGTGACCACGCCCTCGGATGTCTCGCTTGAGGACGCGCGCAAAGCGATCCATATGTTCCACCAAGTGAAGGTGCCGATTCTGGGCATCGTAGAGAACATGAGCTACCTGGTCTGTCCGCACTGCAACGAACGCATCGACGTCTTCAGCCACGGCGGCGGACGGCGCACGGCGGATGAGATGCAGGTCCACTTCCTGGCTGAGTTGCCCCTCGATCCGCAAGTGCGCATCGGCGGCGACACCGGGAACCCGATTGCCCTGCGCAAGGGCGAGGGTGGTCCGTTTCTCGATCTGGCGCATAACGCGGTTGCCCGCATCGAAGAGGTTTCGAAACAGGAAGGACCGAAGATCGAGATTACGGATTAAAGGCCGGCCTTATTCATCAGCCTCACCCGGTAAAGCGCGGGCAAGCCCAGTCCGCGGCCGCAATCGCTAGTGAACACAACGGCGCGGGAATCCGCCTCCCACGCGGGTGATTCGTTGTTACAGACGCCTTCGGTCAAACGGCTCCGCGCGCCGGAGATCAAATCGAGAATCCACACTTGGCGTGCGCCCGTTTCAGCGCCGACGAACGCCAGCCATCTGCCATCGGGCGATACGGCGGGGTCGAACGAATCGCCCTCGGCGACGAGCGTCTGCATCCCGCCATCTTCCAGCGATAGGGCGCGGATCGAGCGGCGCCCTGGCGAACCTTCGGCAAACACGATGCGGCGCCCGCCGGGGAAAAACGCGGGGTGCGAAGCGTCCCGGCGGCCTCGCGGCGTTGTAATGCTCCCCTCGCGGATGAATAGCGATCCACGCGACACAAACGCTAGGCGCGATCCATCCATAGAAACCGCTGGCTCAGTCGGATCGAGTTCGGCGCCCACGATGGTTTCAGTTCGTCCGGTCGAGAAGTCATAGGAACAGAGGCGCGAATGTCCGCCTGAGACGAGTTCGAAATACACCGGGCCGGCGCGTCCGAGAGATGGATGCAACGCTTCGCCATCGAACGCCAAATCGCCGCCTGCCGAGCGGAGCAGGTAACGCTCTTGTGCGATCGCCTCGTACTCCATCGCGCCTTCGCGAATCGCCGGAGCCGAGGCGAAAACGTTGTTTCGATCCACCACGGCGTGTTCCGCCGTTTGCGGCGGTTCAACGCGCCAAGAGCGCATGCGGCGCCACGCATCTACCGCCGAGAGGGTCGCGATCACGGCCAGCGCAAACGCAACGCGCCGGCGCGGCACGGCGCGGAGTTGGTCCCATCCGGTATATAGGAACAAGGCGATCATCAGCCACGCTTTGGGGAACAGCCACGCGTCCCATTGGTAGAGCGGAACCTCCACCAGCGCAAACAACGCGATCCATCCCGCGGCCCACTTCGGCGTCGCGCCGCGAAGCAATAGGACCGCGGGAACCAGCAGCAGCAGGAAATGATACGCAGCCGTGTTCGGCGAAAGGGCGAATAATACGATCACGAACCAAGCGAAGGCCCGCGGTTCGTCGCGGGGCGTGGCCATCAGCGCCAGCGTTAGCACGGCGAGGGCATATGCGTCCCGCAGGAAGAAAAACGCGCCCGGGAAAGCGATCCACGGATGAGGGTTCAGTTCGGCTTCGGGAACCAGAGCCCGGCGCAGAAAGGCGGTGAAGGAACCCCAAAACGGATGGTAAGGATCGTTCACCGAGCCATCGATTTCGCGGGGCAATAGAGTAGTTGCGAAATACCAGACGCCATCGAATCCGAAGATAGCTATTGCGATGGCCGCCATGGCCGCGATAGCGCCAACCATTCCAGCCAGCGCCTTCCACTGGCGCCGCATGGCGAAATAGACGGCGAATGGCGCGGTGTAAAGCTTCAAGGCGAAGACAACGCCGATCAGTGCCCCGCCCGTGGTGGACCTTCCACGCAGCAAACACCAGGCCGCACATGCCAGCAAGAAGAGAAGAAAAAGATAGTATTGCCCCAGCAGGAAGTTCTCTGCGAGAGCGCCCCAACATAGCGCCGCCAATGCGGCAACCTCCCCCAGAGCAAGGCCAGACAGACGAGATAGAATCCATATCGCGGCGGCCAACAGCACCAGTCCCACCGCTAACCACACTTGCTTGGCGTGCTGCTGAGAAAGGCTCGCGAGCGGGATCGCCGGCAGCATCGTAAGCGGCGTATTCGGTGTATATCCACCGAGCTGATGCTCAATCCCCATGTAATTCATCTGACGCTGAAACCAAGTCCAGTTATAGAAGTTTTCGAGCGATTTACCCTGGCGGGTAAGTACCGCTGCGGTGTAATAGTTCGGAAAATCAGTCTCGATGCGAGTCCAGCCGTAGCGGAAAGAGATAGCCATAAGCGGTGTGAATACGAGCGCTATCCAGATCCCGAGCAACGCGCCCCGCCGCGAGGTCATGGTAATCATTATCGCGATTCGCGGCCAAATGTCTCGTAACGCACAACACGGCCGGCCGCTTTTTTACAAGCCTTTTACAACTTTGGAGCGCCGATAGGTGCGGCGCTTGGTATGTTATCCACGGACCATGTGGAGCTGTACGCTCGATTTAGCTTCCGCGTGGCATGTAAAGGATACAATCGATGACCACGTCCGATCTCGTTTACAGATTACTGCGCTCTAGCGCGCTCTTCGGTTCTTTGGCCGGGTGTCTCTCCGCCGCTGCCGCAAACAATTACCTGGTGCATAACCTGGTTGCGGATCAGGCCGGCGTGGCGGATCACACCGACCCCAACCTGGTGAATCCCTGGGGCAACGCTTTCAGCGCCACTAGCCCGTTCTGGATCGGCGACAACGGCACGGGTCTGTCGACCCTCTACGACGGAACGGGGACGCCGAACGCGACCGTTGTGTCGATTCCCGCCGCAGGTGGCAAAACGACTCCAGGGCCGGTGACCGGCGTGATCCAAAACAGCGTCACCACTGCGTTCCTTGTGCAAGCGGGTAAGCAATCGCAGTTCGCTTTCTGCTCTGCGGACGGCGCAATCACCGGCTGGAACAGCTCGGTGAATGCCAAGGCAGCTTTGATCTTGCTGGATAATTCGAAAAACAATGCGATCTATTACGGCTGCGCGGCCGCAACGCCAACAGGGGGCACGCCGCAGATGTACGTGGCGAATTTCAATAGCGGCCAGGTTGAAGTATACGACCAGACCATGAACCCGATCTCGGCCTCATTCGCCAATCCGGCCATTCCTGCGGGATATGCGCCATTCAATGTGCAGATCCTCGCCGGCCAGGTTTGGGTGGCATATGCCCAGCAAAACTCGGGTAAGACGGGATGGGTGAACGGAGCCGGCAAAGGGTACGTGGCGGCTTACGATCTCACTGGCAAGCTGGTCGGACCTACGATTTCCGGCGGCAGTCTGAATGCGCCGTGGGGCATGACGATCGCTCCGAGTTCGTTCGGCTATTTCGCCACCGCACTGCTGGTGGGAAATTTCGGCGATGGTACGATCAACGCCTATAACGCGACTAGCGGCAACCCCGTGGGAGCGCTCGATGACCTTAACGGCAACCCGATTTCGATCCCCGGTTTGTGGTGGATCGGGTTCGGCAACAACGGCAGCCACATCGATCCGCAGACCCTGTATTTCACGGCCGGAACGGGGAACCAGCAGCATGGATTGTTGGGCAGCATCCAGTCGGCGCCGAATTTTTCCAGCTCCAATCTCATGAACGGGGCGAGCTTCAGCACTGCGTTGGCGCCGAATACATGGGTGAGCATCACGAAAGGCGGCGAATTGGCCACTACTACGCGTGGGTGGGCAGCTGCGGATTTCAACGGCGCCACGATGCCGACCACGCTGAGCGGAGCCGGCGTGCAAGTTAATGGCACGGCCGTTCCGGTGAGCTACGTTAGCCCGACACAGATCAATTTCCTGATGCCGGCGAATCTGTCGTCGGGGACAGTGCAGATTACAGGGGTCAATAATGGGCTTACCAGCGCGGCCGTCTCGGCGACCGTGGCTGCCGCGGCGCCCGCTTTCTTCACGATTGGCGCGGTGGATGCGGCCACTGGAAACAGCTATATCGCCGCCGAACACGCTAACGGTTCTATCGCGGGGCCGCCTGGTCTGATTAGCGGTTTGACGACGGCGCCTTATAATGCGGGCGAAACGATGGTGCTCTATGGAACTGGATTTGGAGCCACCACCACCCTCCCGCCCGCCGGCCAGTTACTCACTGCGGCGATACCGCTCGCCGTCACGCCGACGGTCTCCGTAGGCGGGCAGCCCGCTACCGTGAGCTTCGCAGGATTGGTTGGGCCGGGGTTATATCAGTTGAACGTTGTTCTGCCCGCGGGAACCGCAACCGGAGCGACGGGAGCGAGCGCCGAAGTTCCGGTGGTGATTACCGCGGGCGGGGTGCAATCGCAGGCGAAGGTTGTAGTGGCGGTGACGGCGGGACAGTAAAAGACCGATGGGTTAACAGCGCCGGCGGTACGAACCGCCGGCGCTGGTTACGAGAAGTCGGCGCAAATGACCCTTCGCTACGCCGAAGCGGGCTGGTGCGCGGTCGTCATCTGAATGATGGAAAAGACGGCACCTTGGCCGTCTGCGATCACGGAGAAGCGGCCCGTGTTGGGAATATCCCTCGGCGGAACGTTTATTTTCCCGCCAACGAAACGGCATGGGCCGCGCGCTCGTCGCAATCCGTCAACAGTAATATAAATCATCCAGTGCGGCGGAACGCCGACCCACATCTCGCCGCGCATGGGCAGGATGCCGCCGATGCTTTCGACCCCGTTGACCCATTCCACGTATGGCGCGGTATCCAAGCCGGTCTCAGGCTTTGTCTTCCAGCCGAGCAGTCGCGCTATAAAATTTCACCGCGCCGCGGGATCGGTCGTCGCAGCTCCGGCCACACGACGCTGTCCCAGAGGACCGCCATAAGTCGCGCCGATCTTATCCTTTGCCTGCCACAGCGAGCAATGCACTCCCTGCGGATCCTTAATGATCGCCATGCGGCCAGGAGGACCAATATCGGTTGGCGGCATCACGATCTCGCCACCTAGCCCCGGAACCTTGGCGCTGGTCGCGTCCAGTTCCGGCGCGGAAAAGTACACGCCCCAATTGGGCGGCATGCCGTCAGGCGCCTGGTAAAGCGCGGCTGTGTCGTCGCCGCCGAGTTGGAAGATGGTGTAGACGCCCATTGGCATCGGCATGTCCACATACGTCCAACCGAACATCTCTCCATAGAACTTCTTTGACGCCTCGGGATCGCTGCTAGCCAGCTCCGACCAGACGAAAGACCCGGGCTTGTAGCTTTCGATTTTTGCCATGGATTGCCTCTCCAAATTGACGATATCGGGTTCGATTATAGCCGAAGGCCGCAGGCAATCCGGTTAATCTTTCGTTTCGACCTCTCTGCGATCGCATCGTCGGCGCATTACGTTACAATTTTCCTTTCGTATGCTGTGTAACAAAACACACAATCGACTCTTCAACGCTCGGTTGTGGAGGCCCCTTTCGCGATCTGTCGCGCCTTCCGTTTTATTGTTTCTGTCATCGGCGGCTCCCTCGCGGGCTCAATTGCCACCCTGTTACGCCGGATTTGAAATCTCGCCCGCCTGCATCACCGCCCGCGGGTTGGATCGGAAGGCCGCAGCCTATCAAGACAAGATCAATCAGGCGTTGATCACCTTGGGCGCGAGTTACAAGATCGGCTTGCGGTTAGTCAATAACCCGGTAGAAGCGGGCTACGACGCCGAGACTGTCGGCGATGTGTTTACCGACGTAGTGCGCAACGAGGAGATGCGCAATCAGTCCTTCATCATTAATGTGACAGGAGACTTTCTGGAGAGGCAGCCGGAGATCCTGTTTGAAGCGTCATCGCTCCATGAAGTCTGCCACGTTATCAACGACGATCTCACCGGCTACCACCGAAACGGCCCGAACATCGAAGTCGCCGAAGAACGTTGCGTCTTCGATGCCAAAGGGGAATCACGCTACCGGCAGTATTTGGAGGCGTATGCCGCCTATCAGCGCTGGGACACCTTAACCTATGAGGACTTTCTGCAGAGAGTTAAGAACGTGAAACTCGTGCTGCCGCCAAACGAAGCCGATCCAGGCGGACGCCGTGGCCGCCGCGTACTTCAAGACGCACTGCGACGGCAAGGAACATCTCCTCGTGTACAACGGCGAGTTGCACGACATCAGCCTCTCTTCCACGCGGAACACCGTGCGCCACGACCCTGAAAAGCTGAACGCCGTGATCGCCGCCGCGAAGCCGCTGATCTTTTTCCACAACCACCCCGTGGACCACGGTCGCGCAGCCATGTTCCCAAGTCAAGACGATTTCGGGGTCGCGGCGCTGTTCCTATCCATGGTGTACAGAAAGAATCCCCAACTGTCCGTTGAATTCAGAGTCGTTCAACCCGGTGACGAGAACACTGTGGTGTCGTATGGATTCAAGGGTTCAGCCTTGGACGAAATCAAGAAGCTTGCCCTGGAGTATCGAATCGTCGAAGCGAACGCCGACTCAATCGACGCGAAGCGGGATGTTCTCGATGAGCGTCTCGCCGAAGAAAGCTTCACCGACTATCTTCAGCACGCCTGTCGGGTGGATTTAACCCGCAAAGATGACGAAGTATGCCGGACACATCCGCAAAACTTCCTCTGGCCGAGCGACCGGTTCTTTGTCCGCAATCGCCCGCAACACGCAGCGCCTTAAATCGGCCCACGCACGCAGCGAAAACCGAGGTGGTTCGTACCCGTATCGAGTTCTCCCTTCCCTCGGCCGCCGGCGATATATCGTTCGCAGTATTGATCGGTGCAAAGAAATGAACCGCCCCGCTGCACGCGTTTCGCCACGCCTGGCTCGGCGGGATCGAAACTATCGGCCGGTCCTTGCGGATTCCTCGCGATTTCGCCCGTGGCCGCCAACATCTGATAGTAATCCGCGCGATACCAATCCGAAGTCCATTCCCAAACGTTCCCCGCCATGTCGAATAGGCCGAACGCATTGGCCGGGAACGTTCGGACGGGAGCCGTACCCTTGTATCCATCCTCGCCCGTATTGGAGTCCGGGAAATGTCCCTGGAAGGTATTCGCCATATGCTTTCCGCCGGGCATGAACTCGTCGCCCCACGCGTAGCGCTTCCGATCGAGGCCTCCGCGCGAGGCGAATTCGAATTCCGCCTCCGTGGGAAGGCGTTTGCCGGCCCACTTACAATATGCCAGCGCATCTTCGTACGCGATCTGCACCACCGGATGATTCATCCGGTGTTTGATATCGGAGTCAGGACCCTCCGGATGCCGCCAGTTCGCGCCAGCCACATAGTTCCACCAGCGGAACTGATTGTCGAGTGCGACCGCATGATCGGGTGGTGAAAAGACCACCGCGCCCGCAACCAGATTTTCCGGCCGCGCGTTCGGATAGTCTTCGGCGCGCGGCTTGCGCTCCGCGACCGTCACATAGCCCGTGGCGCTCACGAACCGGGCGAACTGTTCGTTTGTAACTTCCGTGGTGTCGATCCAGTAGCCGTCAACGTAAACGGGGTGCCACGGACGAGCATCCGCCATCTGATCCGCCATGCTTCCCATCCAGAATTCGCCGCCGGGAATCCACATCATTCCCTCGGGAGCCTTTCCCATCGGCTTGTTGTCGTTGAGTTTTGGAGTCCAGGCAGTTTGACCTACCGGTGGGATTGAAGGGATGGTTCCAGCCAGCGCCATTGCGGCGTGACCCTTGGCGGCTGCGATACCGTTGTCGCAATAGGCTCCATCGGGAGTCAGACTCGACGTCACCGCAAGGCGGTGTTGCCGATAGGCCAACGCTCCACTGAGACCGGCGCCTGTCAGGACGCCGGTCACCACCCACATCCACTTTCTCTGATAGGCTATGCGGACGATCGACATTGGACCTCCTAAGCCGCCTTCGCAGGTCGCTGATCCGGAAGAGCTGCGACAAGACAGTCACTCTGCCGCACTAGCAAAGATACGTTTCCAGTCGTTCTTCATGCTGATCACGGTCCAGCCTTTGGCCTTTGCTTCGTCGTACAGGGTTTGCGGAAAAGTCCCGACTTTGCTGTCGGGCAGGCCTTGCGCCGGGCCGTAAGCATACTCGCGTACAGCGTCGTCGTGTAGCACCAGCATCTCCAGCGAGGGTCCGCCGCGAGCCTGGGTATACTCGAGCATCTGGCGGTCGCCGCTCGAGTTGCCGAACGCCGCCTTGGGATGACGCCCCAGGAAGAGATAGATGTCTTCCGGCTTGCCTGCAAAATCGTTGTCTAGCAGAAGCTTCGACTCCCGCATCAGGATGCCCTGTCCATCCTGGTATTCGTATTTGGTCGTGAGCGCCGAACCGATCACCTGTTCCGGAGGGATTCCGTAAACCTGCTGCGCGTACGCGCGGACGAAGTCCTGGCCGCCGCCTGTCACGATGTAGGTCTTGTAACCGTTGTCGCGCAGATAGCTCATGACCTCCAGCATCGGCTGGTACACCATCTGCGAATAGGATCTGTGAAAACGGGGATGTTTCGCCTTCGCCATCCAGTCCCTTACGATCGACTGGAACGCCTCCGTGGTCATGCCGGTGTGAGTTGCAAAAACGAGAACCTCGATGTCCTTCAGGGTGAACTTCGCCATCGCCTCTTGATCGCCTGTAAGGACGGCTTGGAACGGCGGCTTTGTCTTCCATTCCGGATGCTGAGGGGCAAGAGCAGCCACCCGGTCGAAAGTAAACAGCACCTGGGAGTAAATCGGTTGTTCGACCCACGTTGTGCCGTCCTGGTCGAAGGTGGCGATACGTTCCTCCGGCGGCACGAATTTCGAATTGTTATTGTCCGTAGTAGTCTTGACAAAGTCGAGGATCGCCTTCTTCGCCGATCCATCGTTCCACGAAGGCAGGGGGTCAACTTCAGCGGCAAAGGCCGCTGAACCCGCGAACGGAGTGGAGTGTGTAGGCCCTGTGGAGCAACTGGAAGTGATGAGGGTTAAGCAAACCAGTGCCGTGCGCAATGGCAAGTGGGTTTTCATATTCTTTTGCCCCGTCATCCGATGGATTGGCTGATGGTCCGCTCACTGCTGCAATTACGTAACGCAGAAAGCGAGGAAGAGCATTTTCTCTTCCTCGCTCCCAAGGTTCAGCGCTATGCGCTAATCGCTGGGGTGATTGGCGTGCATTTTTTTGACCTCTTGCAGGATTCCGGAGAGGTTGTAGGTTTCCGGCGCCTGTAGCGGCGGATACGCCGCGTACGACTCGAGCTCTTTCATCCACAACTGCTGGCCGACGGGCAGCATGTTCCAGTCGTAAATATAGGCGGTGCTCGGAGCGCCAAGCGCACCGCCGAGGCTCGTGGCACTCTTTTGATCTTGACCGACGGCCTGTTCGAAGGGATCGCGCTTAATGTTCTGCACCATCGTCCAGTGATAGGGGATGAGAGGCATCAGCCAGCCCTCCGCCCCGGGCGCGGACATCGTGTAGTAGAACTTCCAGTTCTTGTACCGCACCGCCGAAGGCGTTGACCCCGAATAGTAGAAGAAGTAATCGCGCGCCGAGTTCGGTGACTTGCCCTCCAGGAAGTCGCGTTGGTTGACGCCGTCGAGCGTGGTCTTGACGATGCCGGAATACCGGCCTGCCTCAATCTCCTTCTTCAGCCCATCTCCCTTCGGACCGCCGGCGATATCCACAAACGTGGGCAGCCAGTCCAAAGCAGCGAACAACTGGCTGATCACGGTTCCGGGCTGAATGTGTCCCGGCCAGCGGATGACACACGGGGCACGGTAGCCGCCTTCCCATGCCTCACCTTTCTGACCTTTGAAGGGCGTAACGCCGCCGTCCGGAAAAGTAATCGCTTCAGCGCCGTTGTCAGTGGTGAACACGACGATGGTGTTATCCAGTTGACCCATCTGTTCGAGTTTGGCGAGGACCACTCCGATGTTGTCGTCCATCTGCTTCATGCCGGCTTCCTGGATGCCCCAGTCCTTGCCGCCCCTGACGCCCAGCATGGCTTCATACTTGGGCGACAGCATGGTGGTGACGTGCATGCGCGCCGGGTTGTACCACACAAAGAAGGGCTTGTTGGTCTTGCTGGGGTCGTTGCGGTCGAGGAAGTCGACGACCTTGCCGGAGATTTCCTCGTCCACTGTTTTGCTGCGCTCCAGCGTCAGCGGACCCTCATCCTTGCACGTCTGGTTCTTCTCCGTGCCGTCGGAGGAATGGCACCAGATCACCGGGCGTGGCGGGGTCAGGCAAGTCGTGGTTTTGGGATCCACGGCACCGGGGACCTCGGCGAGGCCTGGGACCGGCGTGTTTTTGCACGGCGGCACAATGCCTTGCTCGGTCGGGGTCTTGTTGATGTCGGGGAAGCTCACCTGCTCCATCGCATCGAGATGGTAGAGGTAACCCCAATACTCCTGAAAGCCGTGCGCCGTCGGCAGAGCCGCGGTGTGGTCGCCCAGGTGGTTTTTGCCGAACTCACCGGTGGTGTAGCCAAGATCGTGCAAGAACTTGGCGAGCGCCGGTGTCCCGGGTTGCAGAAAGGACGGGCTGCCGGGCAGTTGCGGTGGGATCATGCCCGTGCGCAGGGGATACATGCCGGTAAAGAAAGCGTTGCGACCGGAGGTGCAACTCTGCATGGCAACATAATCCATGAAAATGGCGCCTTCTCGTCCGATGCGATCGATGTTGGGCGTCTCCCCAACCATCAAGCCGCGATGATAGATACCTGGCTGCATCCAGCCTATGTCGTCACCCATGATGAAAAGGATGTTCGGTTTCTGCGAACTCACCCCGCCACCCTGTTGGCCGGCGAGCGCACGTGGATACGCAAGGACGCGCAGGATTTTCGCCTGCTGCGTCTCACGTGTTTGCGCATAGCCGACTGTACCCCCGTGGCTGAGCAGGCCGGCGAGTGTAAATAATCCGACTGACCCGATCAGCACCCCGCCGACCAGCCAAAGGAGATCCCTTCGACGATCCATAATTGAACACCTCGCGACTCCAGATGCAACCGAATTGGCCCCGATCTATTTTCTGGCGCTGCCACATGGCCTTTGGAACTCTCGTTCCGTGCGTATTCGTGGGTTATCTTCGATGCCTCCATTCTTTAGATCGGCTCAGCCAGCACATTCATCCCTCTTGATCGAGACGCGGAACGACTGCAGATCCGTGGGAGTTGTATGGAGTCTTTGCTTGGTTTTAGGCCAGACCTTTGGGATTACCTCGCGCTCGCCAGCATTCTTGCCTTGATCGTAGCGGGCTTGACGATCCTGGTATTCGTGCTGGGCCTGCCGGGCCGCATCGCCATTGCCCGCGAACACCCCGAGGCCGAAGCGGTCAACTTGATAGGCTGGGCGCTGGCTTCCTGGCCGTCGTGCCTTGGATTAAGGCGGTCGGCTGGGCTTTCAAGCCCACCGATGTCATCGCCGTTCGTTACTTCCCCGGACAGGAGCAGCGGGACATCGACGAGGAGATCGCGAAGCTCAAAGGAAAGTCCCTCGCGAAGGTAACACCTAGGCCGGACAAAGCCAGCGCCCCCGCAGAATGAGCCCAAGGCATAGCCGTCTAACGATATATGGGTGTCGTCCTCCTGATTACCTTCGTGTACTGTCTGGGCTTCTGGCTCGTCTTCTTCAAATTGAAGTGGATCAGGTTCAGCCTCAAAAGTAAGTCTCCACCGGCGCCGGCGCATCACAAAATGCGGGAGTGAAATGGGCAACCTGACGTACCAGACTCCCCGGCGGTCGCCGTCGGCAACCATTGCCCGTCGTCGGCCTTACATGCGTCTCGCCGCTACCGTCTTGTTTGTCCTGTCCAGGTTGCACGCTCAGGTGATCGATCCAATCCCCGGATCTATTCAAGACTATGCCGGACAATTGCGGCTGCCTGCCGAATTCAGCTTTGAGCAGCAGATCCAAACCGGAACGCAGGGAAACGCCACTACCTCCAACCCATTCGCATACTGGCACGCATTGCAAATCCGACCGTGGCTTCATTATGACGGTATTCGTAACGTTACTCTCACCGGTTCGATGGGCTACATCGACTATTTCTACATTCCGGGAACCAGCAATTACAAACATCACGAGTGGCGCATTACTGCGATGGGTACTTTGAAGCAACCTCTATCCGCCGGTTCTCTTTATGAGCAGATTCGCTTCGAATGGCTGGACTTCCGCGTCAGCAACGGAGCGGTGGAGCATCTCCCGCGCCTGCGCTTCCGCTTTGGCCAGAATCTCCACCTAGGAGAAGGCGGCGCCAAACCGTACCTCGGCGTTTATGAAGAAGCGATCCTGCAGTTCCCACAGCCTTCGTACTCACGCGTCAGGTTCCAGGGCGCGCGATTCTTTGCGGGCGGTGGCTTTCGCGCGGCCGCCGGAATCACCGTCCTTCTCGGATTCAAAGCAGAGAGTGAACTCTCGACCAGTGGATCCACGGTGAACTTGTACTACGGTCCCGCGTTTAGCATCGAGTACAATTTTCGCCGTAAGCAGCACCCTGTTCAGGAAAACCATCGGCGGACAACAGCCTTTAAGGATTTCTAACCTGACAGCTTGAGCTCATAGCAGCGGCCATACGAATTCAGAGGAGCGGCTGTGCTGGTTCAGTGATCAGTGATTTTCGGCGGTGAAGTGGGGCAGATCCACGCTGGACGGCTGGTGCGGCGGATGCAGGGCACCGGCCGGATTTAGCGGTGGGCGTCTTGCGCCGTGGCGCTCTCCGTTGCTTATTGAAAACGCGATGCCGTTCCGGTCTGCGCCGCGGCAGGACTCCAGCCGTCGGCCGGGTTGACCTTCGTCACGGCCAAAGCCTGGTCCGCGGAGTTTTCGCCGAGATCCTTTTGGTAGACTTCCCCATCTTTGCCGACGAGGAATGTCATGATTCCGGAATTCTGGTATTCCGCGGGATAGGCCAGAATGGTGAAGTCGCCCGGTTTGGCAAGCACTCGATAGTAGTAGCCGTTAAATAGGGGTGCGTGATCCCCGCTGTTGGAAGCCACGGCCTTTGTGAAATCACCAAGATCGCCGAGCGGGCTCGCGGCGTGGCCGTCCGCGACCGGCCAATACAAGCCGTTCTGCTTACCCGCATCGCTAACCAACTTATCGGCATACTGGTGGAGCTTCGGCGAGATTCCCGCGGTATGTGGCGATTTTTATAACTCGCGCATCGCGCCCGATTTCGGCGTTCCGGATCGCACCGGCCGCATCGTTCACCTCTCCGATTTTCGCGGCAAGAAGGTGCTGGCAATCTCCTGGGCGTCCTGGTGAGGCTGCCGGCTCGATCTGCCAGGCTGGCAGAAAATTTACGCAGACCTGAAGGGCGGCAATTTCGAGATTGTCGCGGCCGCGCAGGATACCGGCGGCGAGGCTGCGGCCGGGCGCTGGTATGACCGCGCGCACGCCACGTTCACTACGTTGATCGATGTGCGCCATTCGGTCAGCACGGCGTTCCAATTCATCAACGTACCAATGGGAATTTGGATCGACGAAAAGGGCCGCGTAGTGCGCCCCGCCGAGCCCGCGTGGAACACCGACCAGGTAATGAAGATCGCTGGCGGGAAGGATATCGTCACCGAAGGCGCGATTTATACCAACGCATTGCGCGATTGGGTGAAGAATGGCAACCGAAGCATCTACGCATTATCTGACGCCGAATTCGCGCGCCGCGCAAAGCCGCGCTCCGCCGCCGAAATGGAGGCCGACGCCAGTTTCAAGCTGGCCGTGTGGTTTTACGAGAACAACGACGACGCACGCGCCGTGAAGCATTGGGAGCATGCCCAGCAACTGAACCCCGACGATTGGAATTACTCGCGCCAGCATTGGGCCTTCACACCCGAGCAGGCTGGGAAAAACTGGATGGAGAAGTTCCAGAAGCTGGATGGGCCTTATTACCCGAAACTGGATATGACGCCGGATCCGGCGAAGAAGCAGTGACTGTCGCTTACTCCTTCTCGACCAGACTCAATATCGTCAGCGGCGAATTTCCCTCCAGACGGTTATTCACGAACATAAACAACGTCTCCTTCTTTTCTTTAGCGCGCCCGATCAGGTGGCGCATCGCCGCGCGCGTTTCGGGGTTAGGATCGCGAATCTCGGAGTAGGGCTGAAACGTCTCTACCGCTTGCTCATAGCTGCGCCCGAAGCGCAGCAGGGCGCGGCTCACCAGGAAATCCGGCGGTCGCCGAATCGGGAATCGCGATTTGCCGGCCGCAATTCCGGCATGCGCGACCACGCATTGTAGACGTGCGCCACGCCGTGATTGCGCAGGCAGGAGAAGTAATCCGGCGCGAGAAACTCGGCATTGCGGATCTCGACGGCATAGCGAAATTCCGGCGGCAGCGCGGAGAGGAACGGGTCCAGCCGGTCCAAGAAAGCCGGCAGATCTTCAAATGCTGCGCCGTCTGAAAGTTCCGAATTCGAAGATCAAAACGCGCAGTGCTGCTCGCGATAGGGCGCAAGCGGCCGCAGGAACATTTCCTGCAGCACGCGTGCGTTGAGGAACTCCTCGTTCTCCTTGCCAGCCTGCGGACCATAGCGCGCATGTGCGCGGAAACACCTTGCAAGTGATCTGCTCCGGAACCTTGAAGGCGAACCGAAACTCCGGCGGCGTTTGTGCGAATAGCTTGCGCCAGAATTCATCCGTGGGGAACTGGTAGAAAGCGAAATCGCCGCAGACAATGGGAAACGTTTCGGCGTATTCGCGCAGGCATTCCGCTTCGAACAGCTTGCCGCGAAAACCTGCCGCGCGAAAGATATCGCTCGCGCGAGTAAATCTGCCCGAGCCAGCCTTCGTACTTCCACGAACTGCCGCCGATGTAGATGTTCTGCTCGCGCCAGGGCGCGCAGTTTCTCCGCCAGTGCGTCGCGATCGAAACCGCCCGGTTCGTCGAAGAGCGGACCTACCACGCCTGCGACGCCCGGATAGTAAAACGGATCGGCGCCCGCTTCGATCAGCCCCGTGGGATGCAAACGGATCAGCACCGGCGCGGTCCCGCTGTCATAGCGCGATTTGATGGTGATCTTGTGCCCGCGCTTGGCGAGTTCCTCGGCGACGTTCGACGGGATGCGCTCGTCGATGTAGAGCGAGCCGGGGGTCATGGCATGGTTGTCGAAGCTCGAGACCAGGTGCTCGGTCTGGAAGCGCGGCGCTTCCACGGCATTCTCCGCGTTCATGCCCCATGAGATGGAATCGAACAGCACCTGCAGCAAGCCCTGGTCCTGATCGTCGCCGCCGGGCGTGGAAAGCGCGAGAACCGATACCATCCGGATTCAGTGACCAGTGTGGGGCTCAGCGTCACGCGCGGACGTTTGCCCGGCGCGAGTTCGTTGGGATGGCCCGGAACCAGCAGGAAACTCTGCGCGCGCTCGGTCAGCGGAATGCCGGTATCGCCCGCGATCACCGAAGGCAGCCACGCGCCCGAAGGCGTGATGGAAATCGCGACGCCGTCCTTATCGATGGCATCCACGCAGGTGGTGTCCTTCGCCAGCAGCGCCGGGTCGAGATCGCGATGCGTCAGGTGGGCGAAGAAGGGATGCTTGGGCGGGTTCGGCTCGACATTGCCCGGCCGGAAATCGAGCGAGGCCTCTTGGCCGATCAGCTTGGCGCGCTCGGCGCCGTATTCCTTGGAGAGCAGGCGCTCCGGGAATCTTGTTGAACTTTGGGATCGCCGTAGTAAGTGTCGCGATCGGCATAGGCCAGCTTGAGCGCTTCGATCACGGTGTGGATGTAATCGGCGGAATTGTAACCCATCGCCGCAAGGTCGAAGTCATCGAGGATGTTGAGAGTCTCGATCATCGCCGGGCCCTGGCTCCAGAACCCGGGCTTGTATACGGTGTAACCGTGGTAAGTAGTGGAGACCGCTTCTTCCGGCTGCAACGTGGAACGCCGCCATATCTTCGTAGCGCAGCAGGCCGCCGTTGGCCTTCATGAACTCGTCGATCTTGTGGGCGATCTCGCCGCGATAGAAGTAATCGCGCACGGCTTCAATCGCTTTATCGCGGGTAGCGCCGGCGGCCAGAGCCTTCTTTTCGGCGGCTGCCATGGAACGTAGCGTGCGCGCGAGATCGGGCTGACGAAATATGTCTCCAGGCCGCGGCACGTTGCCTTCGGGCAGAAACACTTTCTTCGATGTCGGCCAGCCGGCCAAGTATCGAGCGTCGGCGCGGATGGTACCGGAGCGAAATTCGTCGATGGGGAAGCCGTCCGCCAGTTCGATGGCGGGCTCAACGGCTTCCGAGAAAGACTTGGTGCCGAAGTCCTCAAGCGTCACCAGCGCCGCATCCACCATTCCCGGAACGAGCGCGGAGAGCACGCCGATGACGGGCATCCAATCCTTCAGGCCTCCGGGCTCCGGCGGGTCTTGTATCTCGTCGTCGGATTTCTTGTGATTGCGGTAGAAATCGGCCGTGCCCAGCTTGGGCATTGTACCCACGCCGGCGACGGCGAAGACCTTGCCTTCCTTGGTGCGCACCAGAATGGGCGATTCGCCGCCCAGCCCGAAATGGGAAAACTCGGTGACCGACGCTGCGAGCATGGTTGCGATGCCCGCATCCACCGCGTTCCCGCCGCTGTAAAACATGCGCATGCCGGCCTCGGTGGCATACTCGGTTCCGCCGGCGACCGCGCCACGGGTTCCACGCGATGGGAAGCGTACAGGGCGCTGCCCTCGCTGCTGCGGAAACGCGATGAAAGCCAGCGCCGCCGCCAAAACTGCGATTCGGAATTTCATAGGTTGCCTTTAGTATAATTTGAGATCCCGTGCAACGAGGGCAAGTACAGGTGAACCAGATCGGGCCCGTAAAGGAAGCGACACCCGCTTCCGGGGACGAGCCGATGCTATATTGCCCCGTGTGTTCATTGCGTCTCACCGCGCGCAAATGCAAGTTATTGTGCGAGCGTTGCGGCTATTACATGAGCTGCGCGGATTACTACTAACGAGAAAACAATAATGACGGTAAAAGCTCCTAAGCGGCTGCTGTTCGGCCCCGGACCCAGTCCTGTGGCCCCGCGCGTATATGAGGCCATGCAGCAAAACGTGGTTGGCCATCTCGATCCGTTCTTCCTGCAGACCGCGCGCGAGGTGAGGAAACTCCTGGGTTACGCCTTCTCCACCGCCAATGAATTCAACCTGGCGCTTTCCGGCACGGGCAGTTCGGGGATGGAAGCGGCAGTGGCGAATTTCACCGAGCCGGGCACGAAGTTCGCCCTCCTGAGCAACGGCTTCTTCGGCGACCGCATCGGCGAAATGGCGCGCCGTCAAGGCGGCAACGTCGTGACGCTCTCAAAGCCGTGGGGCGAGCCTCACGATTCGCAGGAAGCGCGCGAGTTCATTCGTCGCGAGAAGCCCCAGGTTGTCGCGTTTGTGCAGGCCGAGACCTCGACGGGCATGTTCAACCATGCTAAGCCGATCTGCGAGGCGGCGCACGAAGTGAGCGCGTTGACCATCGCCGATTGCGTTACGTCGCTGGGCGGAATGCCGGTGAACGTCGATGAGAACGGCATTGACATCGCCTACAGTTGCACGCAGAAAGGCCTGGGATGCCCGCCGGGACTTTCGCCCATCACAGTTTCTCCACGTGCGTTGGAGCGATTGAAGCAGCGGAAGACGCCGGTGCAATCCTGGTATCTCGATCTGCAATTGCTCGACGCGTTCTACAGCGGCGGGAAATATCACCACACAGCGTCGTCCACTATGTTTTATGCGTTGCGCGAGGGACTGGCGCTGGTGGAGGAAGAAGGCCTGGAGCAGCGTTGCGCGCGGCACCAGCGCAATCATCAGGCATTCGTAGCCGGCATTGAAGCGATGGGCCTTCAGATGCACGTCGCCGACCCGGCGAACCGGTTGTGGACGCTCAATACTCCGCGCGTGCCCGAGGGCATCGACGACGCCAAGGTGCGCAAGTATCTGCTGGAAGAGCGCGGGATGGAGATCGCGGGCGGCTTCGGACCGCTGGCCGGCAAGGTTTTCCGCCTCGGGCTGATGGGATACGGATCGCAGCCGGAGAATGTAGCGATGGTGCTGGAGGCGCTGGAGGCAGCGCTGAAGCAGCAGGGCTGGAAGCGCAAATAGCCGTCTCGCCAGCCACAATCCAGCTTTAGATTGCCACCGATTCACACTGGGCGCGCCGCGTCACTATTGACACCGCTCTCTCGGTAGTGCTAGTTTTTTAGCATGTGCTGGATATTTAGCACTTGGCGGTGACCAAATGCCGGACGACCATCTCTCTCACCTGCTCCTCACGAAAACCGAGGAGCCCCTCTACAAGACCCTGTTCCGCGATTTCAAGGAGCTCATCCATCCACCGAAATTGCCGCCACTGGAAGTGACGTCACAGCCAGTGCAGGTTCAGGAGATCTGGGGCCTCTACGGGCGCCAGAAGAAATCGTTCCTGATGTCGACTGGCGTCCAGATGGCTGCGGTGCTACTCATCTTTACGGCGCTCTCTTCGAAGACGGTGCAGAAGCGGATCCAGCAGGTTGTTCCACTGATTCTGCCGGATGAGGCGCCAATCCCGAAGCCCGCAATTCATGCCGGCGGCGGAGGTGGCGGCGACCGGTCGCCGCTGCCGGCGAGTAAAGGCAGGCTGCCGAAGCCCGCGCCACGCCAGTTCGTGCCTCCGTCGGCGGTAATCGTCAATCCGCAGCCGAAGCTAGTGATGGAAGCGTCGATTCTCGCGCCTCCCGATGCCGTAATGCCGAACATCAATCTGCCAAATTATGGCGATCCGCTGGGCAAACTCGGGCCGGCTTCGAACGGCACAGGCTCAGGCGGCGGTATTGGTTCCGGCAAAGGCGGCGGCGTGGGTTCCGGGTCGGGCGGCGGCGCCGGACCCGGCGACGGCGGCGGCATCGCTTACATTCCCGGAAAAGGCGGCGTCACCAAGCCCACGGTGATCCATCAGGAAGACCCGGAGTTTTCCGACGAGGCTCGCAAGGCGCATTTTCAGGGCGAAGTGGTTGTCGCGATCACCGTCGATGCGAACGGCACAGTGATCCAGCCGCACCTGGTCAAGAGCCTCGGGATGGGCCTCGACGAAAAAGCCATCGAGGCGGCCCTCAAGTGGACGTTTCATCCCGGCACGCTCAATGGAAGGCCGGTCGCCACCAGGGCCACTATCTCCATGACGTTTCATCTGCTCTAATGTTGGGTGCATGATTCGGATAGCTCTACCGCTGCTGCTTGCCGCGCTGGCCGCATCGGCTCAGCCGCTCGTGCAGCCGGACGATCCGGTGAAGCTTCGCCAGCAGGCCGGCGTGCTAATGGCGCAGGGCAAGTACGATCTCGCCGAAGGGCTGCTGAACCTCGCACTGGCCGCACAGGAAAAAGCTGCTGGCGGGGAGGATATCTCGCTTACCGCGCCGCTGGGCGAAATGGCCGCTCTCTATCGCGCGGAGAATCGCGTCGCCGACGCGCAGAAGCTTTACGAGCGCTCGCTCGCGATTCACCGCAAGGCCGAGGGAGAGAACGCAATCGGTCAAATCCCAGATCTGAAATCGCTCGCCAGCTTCTACGGCGCAACCGGCAAGAACAGCGAGGCGGAAGTGGCGTACCTGCGCGTGATCGCGATCCGAGAAAAGGCCAATGGCCGCGACGACCTGGCCCTCGCGGCGGATTGCACCGATCTCGCGAACTTCTACATCGCCCGCAAACGATTCGCCGTCGCCGAGCCAAACTTAATTCGCGCCGTGGCGATTGTCGAGAAGAACCTTGGCGCCGTGTCACATTCGTTAATCGCGCCACTCGATTCGCTGGTCGACGTCTACATGAAACTGTACCGGTTTCCCGATGCCGAAGCGCCGCTGCGCCGCGAGATTGCTATCGAGGAGACCACTTACGGCCCGGCAGATGAGAACGTTGCAACCTATCTCGACCGGTTGGCAATGGTGTATTTCATCGAAAAGCGTTACGCCGCGGCGCAGCCTCTCTATGAGCGATCGTTGCCGATTTGGGAGAAAGCGATGCATCCTGACGACCTTCCGCTGGCGGCGTCGCTAGACAATCTCGCCGTGGTCTACGCCAACCAGGAAATGTTCGCCAAGGCGGAGCCGCTCTATCGCCGCTCACTCGCGATCAAGCAGAAGGCGGACGTTCTGGCTATGATCAATCTGGCGATGACGCTGGAAGGCAAGGACGATAATGCCGCGGCAGAGGCTCTCTATCGGCGCGCGTTGACGCTGGCCGAGCGAATTCCGTCGATTCCGCCCCCCGCCAACGTCGGCGAGGCGGAGGCGTTGAAGAAGACGCTAACCAACTACGCGCTGCTGCTGCGTAAGCTCAAGCGCGAGTCCGAAGCTGCCAAGATGGAAACCCGCGCGAACGGCGTGAAGTAGCGGCTACATCCCAACCATCGCCGCCAGCGAGACGATTCCGCTCCACAAATTTCCCAGGCGCAGATTTTCGTTATCGCCGTGCTGGTTGTTGTCGAAATTTACGATCGGTACCGATACCGCAGGCACATTCAATTCGCGAATGAAGGCGGCGATGGGCACGGTGCCTCCCATGGTCCGGATGAGTACCGGCGGCGCGCCCCAGATGCCTTCCAGCGCGTGTGTAACTGCGAGCGCATCGGGCGAATCGGGTTCGGTGCGAAACGCTTCCGAAGCGGCCTCGCTCGCCCGGAGACGCGCCAACTTCGGAAACTGCGCACGCTCGGCATCGGTGGGCTCGCCGGCGACTATGTGATAGCCCTGCTTTTCGATATGCGCGCGTACTAATTGCAGCATGTGCGCCGACGGCGTCTCTTTGACAAGGCGAATATCGATGGCCGCGGTCGCATCCGGCGGAATGATGGTGCGGTCTTCGTAGCCGCTGTGCATGCCGCGGATGTTGAGACTCGGATATTGGATGGCTTCCTGGAGGCTCTCGCCCACGGCGTCGGGATGTGCAACGCCGAAGAGTTTAAGGAGCGCGGGCTCGTCGTCGGGCACGGATTTCAAGATACTCCGCTGCGATGCGGTGAGCGGCGGCACGTCGCTGTAGAAGCCCGCGATAGTGGTGCGTCCCTGGTCGTCTTTCATCGAGGCCACCAGTTGCGCCAGGCGCACGGCGGGATTGGGAATCCAGTTGCCATAGTGGCCGCTGTGCAGGGCCATTTTGGGTCCGAAGACCGTGAGATCGAGCGTGACGATGCCGCGTGCGCCGAAGGCGAGCGTCGGTCGGCCGCTGGGATGGACAGGGCCATCAAGCACGAGCAGCAGCGAGGCACGGAGCTTGTCGCGATAGCGCACGATGGCTGCGGCCAGGCTCGGCGAACTCTGCTCCTCTTCGCCATCGATCACCACGTGGATGTTGCTGCGCAGGCCGTCGCCCACCGCATCGAGCGCGGCGCAGAATGCAACGATGGGCGCTTTGTCGTCCGAGGCGGAACGCGCGTAGATTCGCCAGTTGTCGAGGTAGGTTGCGCGCGAAGCGAAGCCAGGGATGAGCGCCGCGCCGTCCTCCATGCGCCCATCGCGCATGATCGGGGTGAAAGGGCTCGCCTGTTTCCATTTCGCCGGGTCTACCGGCTGGCCGTCGTAGTGAATATAAAAAAGGATCGTCTTCGTGGCGCCGGGACGGTTCTTTTCGCCATAAACCAGCGGATTGCCCGCCGTTTCGAGCAGTTCCGTCTTCACTCCACGACGCTCCAGCATGGCGCGAATGAACTCGGCGTTGCGGCGGATGTTGGCGCGGTCGGTAGCGACATTGGGAATGGATAGCAACTCGACGAACTCGGCCATGATCTGCCGCTGATGCGAAGCTGTAAAACTCTCGATGGCGGCGCGATCCTGCGCGCAGGCCAGCGCGGCGGCGAAGAAGAAGAAAAACAAACGCATGGAATCAATGACACCACAGCCACGATCTGTTTGGAATTGCCGAATCTTAATCGATCGACTCTTGCGCTAAACTACCGTCTGATGCCGCTTCCACAGCTCATGACGGAACGTCCAAAACGCCCGCTGGTAGTAAGAGCTGACGACGTGGCGGGGATTCCGAAGGCGTTTCGCCCCGACCCTCTGATTGCGGAGGAGATGGCGGAATTCTACTCGGAATCTTTAGACCGGCAACGCGGCAACTATCTGCTGCGGCGCATCAAGGACGACCTCCTTGAGTCCGCGGATCAGGGTTTTTTCTTCAAGGGCGTGCTCTACGGCAATCGGGGCACCGGAAATCCACCGAGATCAACCGTTTGCTGGACGACTCCAGAATCAAGGATAAGTTTGTCGTCATCCGGTTGGACGCGCTCACGGAACTGAACCCTCAGACGTTCAGCGTAGCCGACGTGATGCTGCTCATATTCGCCAATCTGATCCAATGTTGTCAGGAAAAATGCACAGAACCGGGGCGCGCCTTTCACGAAGCCTGGAACATGGAAAACGACCTGCAACAAGCCTTCACACCTTTTTTTCCCGGAACTTCAAAGTAAAGAACAACTGACGAAAACCACCGGCGGATCAGGTGAAGTCAACATATTGCAATTCGTAAAGCTCGGTATCCGAGTCGAAGGGCAACGCAAGGTGGATTCCGTCGCAACGCGGGAGAGGCTTACCGAACTGACCGCGGTCCTGGAACGCCACATCAGCATCGCGCGGGAGCACTTACCCGAGTACGAGCTACTCATAGTTGGAGAGAACTTCGATAAGGAACAAATTCCGCAATCGCTCCTGCAAGATACTTTCGTCCAATACTCCAGCGTGTTAAGGGAACTGCGCCTGCACTTGCTGTTCACATTGCCGGTTCCTTTTGTCTACTCCTTCGGCGAACAACTGGCATTCCGGAGAGAGAATCGATATCCCGTCTACGATGTCCCGGTTTGCACCGCCGAACACAAGCGGGATCGAAGCGGTTGCGATGCTTTGATCGAGTTGCTGGGGAAGAGGGCCGATCTCGACAGCGTTTTCGCGCCCGATGCGCTCGAGATGTTGCTTCGCGAATCGGGAGGCGATCTCTACCGTCTCTTTGCGATTGCCGTGAACGCAGGGCGGCTCGCACGGTATCGGTATGAGGACGATCCCTCTTCAGAGCGCAGAGTACTGCGTGCGGATGTGGAGACTGCGGTGCGGGAGCAACTCGGCATCTTCCGCAATGAGCTAGGAACCGCGCCGAACGACCCAGATGATATCCCATGGGATGCGAAGCTCCAAAAATTGCGCGCGATATATGAAGGCGATCCTGCCGCCAACGTACCGGACCGAGCTTTATACCAATTGTTGCGCCGGCGCGCTGTGCTGTTCTTCAATGGTCGCGGACGCTATGGAGTCCATCCGATGGCCGTGGAGATCCTTCGCGAACAACTGACCCTTGACGCCGCGTTTCAATATCGCGGAGGCGGCCTGGATCTGAATTCGTGACACCGGGCTCCCGCGCTTGGGTGGCGCGTTCGCTGCGCGATTGGGCGCTCGAAGTGCGGCAGGGGATGGCGTTGGTTACATACCACTCAAGTGGCGCCAGGGAAGTGCTTCTCGGCGATCTGACGCACGAATTCGATAGAAGAAGATTAAAGACGGAAACGCTCGATTGCGGCAGTTGCAATGCCGAGGAGTTCATTACGCGCATAGCGAACAGCGCGGCGGACGTGTTGTTCGTGTTGGATCCGGATCATGTTCTGTTGGGCGAGAACGGCGCTCGTTCGCCTTTCTGGGTCAATTTTCATCGGGAGACACTGGTGGCGCACCCCGGGGTGCAATTTTGGTGGATGCGGCCGCATGCGGCGACTCGCTTCGGCCAGCAACTTCCCGACCTGACCCGATTCTTCCTGTTTCGCGAGGCCTTGCAGGAGGCAACACCTGCGCGTGAAGCCTCGATTGAACTCCAGGACCCGGGCACCGGGCCGGGACTAGTCGATCGGGACAGATCCCATGACCTCTTTCAGCGAGCATTGCATGCCGCCGCGAATCCCAATGCCGATCCGGTTCGCATCTGGCTCGAGCTCGGCATTCCGGCCCTTGAGGCGCTAGTACGATCAGGGCAGAGATACGAGGCATGCTCGGGCCTTCGGGAGCTTGAACGCAGTATTGGGTCCGTGGGGCAGGCGCTTCAACGCGCGTCTGAAGCTGAACCTTCAGATATCTTGGGGAACGCTCTACTGGGCCTTGCACGCGTCTACAGCGAAATCGGCCTCCGTAAAGAAGCCGCGGCGGCGGCGGAGAATTCCGTTCGCATTTACCGCCAATTGGCCGAGGATCGTGCTGCGGCCTTCTTGCCTGCCCTAGCGATGTCGCTGAACAACCAATCGACCGTGCAGAGCGCGATGGGACTGCGCGAGGAAGCGCTCCGCTCCGTCGTGGAGGCCGTGGGGATTCGCCGCAAAATGGCGGAGGGAAATGCAGATGCTTGCCTGCCGGATTTGGCGAGTGCGCTGAACAACCAATCGACTATACAGAGCAAGATAGGCCGGCGCGCCGAGGCGCTCGCTTCCATCCGCGAAGCCGTGGCGATCTACCGGAGGCTGGCGGAGGCAGATGCGGACGCCTTTCTGCCGGGTCTGGCGAGTGCGCTGAACAACCAATCGAACATGCAGAGTGCCATGGGCCAGCGCGCCGAGGCGCTCGCTTCCATACGCGAAGCGTTGGCTATTCTGCGCAAGCTGGCGGAGGCAGATGCAGACGCCTTTCTGCCGGGTCTGGCGAGTGCGCTGAACAACCAATCGAACTGGCAAAGCGCGATGGGACAGCGCGCAGAGGCGCTCGCCTCTATTGACGAGGCAGTGGCGATCTACCGCAAGCTAGCGGAAGAAAATGCGAATGCCTTCCTGCCGGATTTGGCGGCTTCGCTAAACAACCAATCGAACTGGCAAAGCGCGATGGGACAGCGCGCAGAGGCGCTCGCCTCTATTGACGAGGCAGTGGCGATCTACCGCAAGCTAGCGGAAGAAAATGCGAATGCCTTCCTGCCGAATTTGGCGAGTGCGCTGAACACCCAATCAAACAGGCAATACGAGATGAGCGAGCGCGCCGAGGCGCTCGCCCCCGTCCGCGAAGCCGCGACGATCTACCGCAAGCTGGCAGAGGCAAATGCGGACGCCTTCCTGCCGGATTTGGCGATGTCGCTGAACAATCAAGCGAAGAGAGAAAGCGAGATGGGCCAGCACGCCGAGGCGCTCGCCTCCGTTCGCGAAGCCATGGCGATTCGCCGCAACCTGGCCGAGGCAAATCCGGACGCCTTCCTGCCGGACTTGGCGACGAGCAATGGAGTCTGGGGGCGTATTCTCGCAAACTCCGATCCAAGCCAAGGCGCAGAGAAATTCGGCGAGGGCGTCTCGATCATCACTCCCCTTGCGCTCCATCTTCCGCAAGCATACCTGCCTCTGGCGCTCGTCCTGGGCCGCAGCTACTTGGAAGTATGTGGTACCGCGGGCATTCAACCAAATCCAGAGATCGTAACGCAAATCCAGGCGTTGGAGCAGTTGGCAAAGGAAGTCGAAGAGCCCACCCGCTGAAGCGCTAGGCTGCGGCTACGATACTATGGAATCGCATGGAATTCCTAGCCACCAGCCTGCTCGAACTCATCACGCAAACCTCGACCAACCTGCCGCCCGACGTGCGCGCCGCGATGTCGCTCGCCACCGATAACGAAACGCCCGACACGCAATCCTCACAGGCATTCAACATCATCCTTGCCAATATCGATATGGCTCAAGAAGACGAAGGCCCCATCTGTCAGGACACCGGGATGCCGACGTTCTACGTCCACACGCCGGTTGGCGTGAACCAAATCCGTATCAAAGGCGCCATCCATCGAGGCTGTCGCCGAAGCGACGCGGCTGGGCAAACTGCGGCCCAATTCTGTCGATTCCCTAACGGGCAAGAATAGCGGCAACAATCTCGGCGACGAAACCCCGGTAATCCACTTCGAGCAGTGGGAGCAGGATGAGATCGAAGTCAAGCTGATTCTCAAGGGCGGCGGCTGCGAAAATAAGAACATTCAATACTCCGTGCCCTGCGCCCTCGATCATCTTGGCCGCGCGGACCGCAATCTGGAAGGCGTGCGCAAGTGTCTGCTGCACGCGGTGTGGCAGGCGCAGGGACAGGGATGCGCGCCGGGCGCGCTCGGCGTCTGCATCGGCAGCGACCGCGCGCATGGGTACGATCTCGCCAAGCAGCAGTTGTTCCGCACGCTCGACGACGTCAATCCAAACCCCGTGCTGGCGAAACTGGAAGCCGAAGTGATGGACGAGGCCAACGGCCTGGGCGTAGGCGCGATGGGTTTCGGCGGCAAGAGCTCGCTGATCGGATGCAAGATCGTCGCGGCGAACCGGTTGCCCGCGAGTTTCTTCGTCTCCGTGGCGTATGAATGCTGGGCGTTTCGCCGGCTGGGAGTGCGGCTGGACGCCTCATCGGGCGCGATTACCAGTTGGCTGTATCGCGATCCGGCGCGTCCGGTGGAGCGAATGGCGCGTGGCGAGGGCTTTCCGTTGACCGGACGCGAAATCGTGCTCACTCCGCCTCTTACGGAGGCGCAGATGCGCGCGCTGAAGGTTGGCGACGTAGTTCTGATCACCGGCGAACTCTATACTGGCCGCGATAACGTGCATGCCTATCTGATGAAGAATCCGCCGCCGGTAGATCTGCACGGCGCCGCACTCTATCATTGCGGCCCGGTGATGCTGAAACAGGGCGATAAGTGGACGGTAAAGGCCGCCGGCCCCACCACGAGCATCCGCGAGGAGCCTTATCAGGCCGATGTCATCCGCAAATACGGCGTTCGCGCCGTCATCGGCAAAGGCGGCATGGGAGCGAAGACACTGGCCGCCCTACAGGAATGCGGCGCGGTCTATCTCAACGGAATCGGCGGCGCGGCGCAATACTATGCGCGGACGATGGAAGAGGTGCTCGATGTCAACTTGCTCGAGTTCGGCATTCCCGAGGCAATGTGGCACATCCGCGTGAAAGGCTTCGCGGCGATTGTAACGATGGATGCGCACGGTAACAGCCTGCACGCGGATGTGGAGCGCGCAACCGGCGAGAAGTTGGAAGAGTTGCAAGCCGTATAGGCCTATCGCGCGCTAATTCGCATCCGGCCTCTCGGCGTGATCGACGACCAGCACTTCAACCGGCGCCTTTTGCGATTGCAGGCGCAGGCCAAGTTGCTCCTGGATCGCGGTAAAGAGTGACGGCGGGCTGCCCGGGCCTTTGGGATTCTCGCCCTCGGGAGTCCAGAGCAGCTTCATATTGAATACGCCATCGATCGCGGTCCGATTGACCACCGGCAATTCCGTCACGCGCGCGAGGCGCTCGGCCAAACCGTCCATGGTGGTGTTCGCGAGCGTGAGGCTGCCATGACTGCTGTTGGTCACGGCCTCGCCGCCGGGCGCTTTTTCGAGCTTGGGGCCGTTCTTCGCCACTTCAAGCACCAACGCTTGCAAATTCTTGCTTTCGCGGTGAACGGTGAGGTGGAATCGTTCCTGCAAGAGCGCTTGCATCATTGCATCGAGAACTGCGTCGTCGTTCACAGCCTCCGCTGCCTTGGCTTCAATGTGAAAGCGGTCGGAATCGATCCAGCTTGGACCTCCCACAACTTGGCCGGGGCCGGCGTGATACGCGCCGACGATGCAGCGCTTCAAGGTCACATCCGTACACCGCGCACGGCCATGGCCCGTGTAGCAGCCTGAACTGCCCGCTTGGATCTCCTCGGCGCTTGCGGCCTTTATTGTGGCCACTTCGAACCGCGGAGCGGGGGGTGTCTGGGCATAAGCAAACGAAGCGAGAAAAAAGGCGGCAAATCGGATCATCCGGATACCTCTGCCCGTTTTGACGACCGCTCAGGCCGCCGCGTTGGCTTTATTTGTCTCGTTCGTTCTTGCTGGCCGCGTAGAGGTCTTCCCACATATCGCCCGAAGATCCGGTCCATTGCGGGTTCTCCAACTCCGAGGTCTCGTACTCCTCCTGCTTGAGCGTGCCATGGCCGAACGGACAAATATATTCCACGCGCGGACGGCCCAACTGCAGCATATACCCGCGCGACCCGGTCTCCACCGGCATGCGCAACCGCCGCAAGCAGACGCGGCAGCGGTAGCGTTGATCTCGCACGATCAGGTAGAACGTCCCCGCCGCTAGCAGGAACCACACCATAAGCGCAACATTAATCGCTAGATACGCCCCCACGTGTTCCAACCCGGCGAGACGTTGCCTACTCACCTCGTCGTCCGTGAGCGGGCGGGGCTTTTCCTTGGCAGGAGCCCCATTGGGATTGACAATCCTGACTGCGTTCACCGAAGGCGTCGGCTGGGCGGGTTCATCGGGCGCGAGCGGCCCGAGAAGCGCAAGAAGCCCGTAGAAAACCGCTCCCGCAACAACTATCTTGGCAGCGAAGTAGGCCCAGTAGCGCATGACTATTAGACTCTAACCCCCTGCCTTTAGTTTCTCACGCCCGGAAGACGTTCCTCAGAATGAATAGTACGTTTGCCGGGCGCTCCGCCATCCTCCGCATGTAGTACGGATACCACGCCTCCCCGAAAGGCACGTAGAGGCGCACGCGGTACCCTTCGCCGATCAGCTTGCGCTGCAGATCGCGCCGGATTCCATAGAGCATTTGGAATTCGAAACGGTCGCGCGCGATTTTCTTCTCCGCGACATACGCCCGGGTGGCCTCGATCATCTTCTCGTCATGCGTGGCGATAGCAGGATACGTTCCGCGATCGAGCAGCAGCTTCATCAGGTCGATATAGTTGGCATCCACATCCGTCTTTTTGGGGAACGCAACCGCCGCGGGTTCGAGGTAGGCGCCCTTGCACAGGCGGATCGCGGATGCCGCGCTGGCACAGCTCCTCGATATCCGCTTTGCTTCGGTAGAGATACGCCTGAATCACCGTGCCCACCGAGCCGTGCTTCGCATGCAGATCGCGCACCAAAGCCAGGGTACGGTCGGTATATTCGCTCGATTCCATGTCCACGCGCACGAAGTTGCCGCATTCGGCCGCGCGGCCGACCAGGCGTTCGACGTTGGAGCGGCACTCCGCTTCCGAGAGGTCGATGCCAAACTGCGAGAGCTTGAGCGAGACATTTCCGTGGACGCCGCCCAGTTGGATAGCGTCGAGAGTGCGAAGATAGACATCGCATGCCGCCGCCGCCTCATCGAGCGAGTTCACGCTTTCGCCAAGGTGGTCGAGCGTGACCGTGATCCCCTCGCCGTTCAGCTTGCGGGCGACGGCCAAAGCCTGGTCGAGCGTCTCCCCGGCAACGAACCGGGTGGCGAGACGCCGAGCGGTTTGCGAAGTTTCCATCCACTGCCGTAACTGCTTCTGTCGCGAGAGAAACAGCAAGAGTGCGCGCACCATCACAGGCTAACAAAAAGCTCCCCGTTATCAGCCATTCGCGGCCATCATTTTTGAGCGCCTTCACCCCAGTGCGATAGGCCTCCCGGCCTGTCGATGCGCCGAAGGCGCAGGTCTAGCCGAAAGCGGCCAGCTACGTTTTGCTATCCTGCGAATTGAGGGTCAACAGGCCTCTGGACATCAAACCGGGCGAGCTCCGTTGCCCGCACTGCTATAGCAAGGACCTTGTTCCTTCCCTGCCCCGCGGAATCTGGGATGCCCTGATGAGTGGGTTGCGGCGCGTGCCACGCCGCTGCCGAGCTTGCGAACGCCGTTTCCACCCGAAGATCGAGGACGTGGAGCGCGATGCGGCGTTGCGCACCGAAAGCAAAAAAAAGGGCAGAGGCCCCGAATCGAGCCTCTGCCCAGGGGGAAACCGATCTGCCTAGAACGTAAGGCGCGCGCTGACCTGCAGGCGCCGCGCCTGCGTGCCATCGGGGAACCCGCCGTCGGCCGTTCCGAACCCAAAGGCCGTCGGGGTGTAGGTCAGAACGCCTTTGGCTTCGGTGAACGCCTGCGTTGCAAGGGATGTCGGCGACCAGTTGTTGGCGATGTTGAAGGCTTCGAAGTTCAGGCTGAGCCGCACCGTTCCTTCGCGAGAGGAATATGCTTGGTCAAGCGGAAGTTCTCCTTTTCCACCCAGGGAGTGTACAGGCTGTCCACCGGCAGGAACGGTACGCGGAAATTTCCGTTGAAGCCGTTGAGCGCGTCGGCGCTGTATAACATCGTCGTCGGCGTGTCGTTCATTTGGATGGTCAAGCTTCCCGTCGGACGGCCGCTCTGCAGCGTCGTGATGCTGGAGAGCTGCCAGTTATTCACGACGTACTTGGCGAAAGCGCTATTCGAATGGCTGAAGGTCGGCGCCCAGATGAACGAATACGAAGCGCTGCCGCTGGTCGAGCGCGCCGCTGCCTTTGTCGAAGCCGTATTGCCCGTTGTAAGTCCACAGCGCATCGCTGAATCCGAAGATCGCGTTGGTGGCGGCGCCCTGCCCGTCGTCGATTTCGTGGGACCAGGTATAGGATGCCTCCATCTGGAACCCGTGGGAGAACCGCTTGTCGAAAGTGACGACTGAGTCCGTCGTACCAACTGCTGACGCCGTTGGTCTCCTCGTAGATGGCGCCGAAATTCGGATTCGGCCGCACGGTCGTGTTGTAAACCTGCGTGGTGTAGGTCGCCGGGTAGCCTGCCGGAGCGCCGGAGAGCGTGTAGGTGAAGGGCGCGCCCAGCGCGGGAGCGTTGATGTCCTGCGTACCGTAGAGATTCACTCCGCGGCTGAAGATCCCGGAAACCGTGAGCACCATGTCCTTGCTAACTGCCGCTCGACCGCAACCGCCGCCTGTTCGGAATACGGCGTCTTGAGCTTGGGCGACAGAACGTCGAGGGTGGAAGCGCCCGACGTGAGGCCGGTAACCGGCGCTGCCAGAGCGTTCGGGAACGTCGGACCGGCCGCAAGCAGAGTGGCGTTCGACGACGATAGGGAGTCCGAAATCTGATAGATGCCGTTGCCGGTGTAGACGTCGTCCAGCAGTGCCGCCGACCAGGCGCGCGAAGAACGTGCCCGCGCCGGCGCGGATCACGGTCTTTTCGTTGATCCGGTAGGCCAGCCCGATGCGCGGCATCAGATCCACCGTTCCGGTGTGAAGCGGCGCTCCGGTCAGCGGGAAAGCAGGATTCGCCGGCGGCGGCGGCGGAGCAAAAGTGTACTCGTACCGCGCGCCGAGTGTCAGCGACAGGCGATCGGTTAACCTTCCACTGATCCTGCAGATAGAATCCGATGTCCTTGATCGCGTAATCCACGAGCGGATTGCCGAACGTCTGGCTATATCCGGACCAGTTCTTGGCGCCGGTGGTGTTGCCGGTGTAGTCCAGCGCAAAGGAGGTCACGGTCGGATAGGTGTAGGAGCCGTACCGGTTGCTGAGGTAGTTGACGTTGTCATCTGACGTGCTCGAAGGTGAAGCCGAACTTGATCATGTGCTTGCCCTTGGACCAGCTCACGTCGTCGGCGAATTCGTTGCGGATTTCCAGCGGCTCGACGCGCGGCAGATAGGTTGCAGGTCCAAGCTGGACGCCGGCCACGGACACGTCCAGATAGCCAAGGCCGCCGCCCAACTCGGCCTGATCGAAGCCATCCGCCTGGCGGTCGGTATCCAAGCCGTAGCGGAACGAATTGACGATCGATGTTGCTGATTACCGAGGTCCAGGTGGCCTTCCCGTTGCGCACGGTCACGGTATCGTCGCCGTTGCCGGTGATTCCGGCGCCGGTGGTGGAGGAGAGACCGGTCTGGATGCCGTTGGGCGATAGCCAGCGCAGGATATTGAAGCTCGCGCTGAAACGTGTTCTTATCGTTGAGGTGATAGTCGAGCCGGCCGAAGTACAGGTCGTTCTTGGCGGTGCGCGGAATCTGGCCGAAGAAGCGCGGCAGCAGTGCGTTGATCGCCGAGCACTGGGCGGGCGTCGCGGGAGCGGCGCAGCCCAGCCACACCTGGTTGGCGGTGTCGACGAAACCGACCTTCACCTGGCTGTCCACAAACGGGAAGTTCCGGCGCGTGATATCGGCGCTCAGGAAGTAGAACAGCTTGTCCTTGATGATCGCGCCGCCGACGGTTCCGCCGGTCTGAATGCGGTGCTCGGTGGGGTTGAACGCGGAATACGGATCGTGGGCGTCGAAGCCGGTGCTGCGCAGGAAGTAGAACGCGCTTCCGTGAACGGCGTTGGTGCCGCTCTTGGTGACGGTGTTCACCACGCCGCCCATGGCGCGGCCATATTCGGCCGAGACATTCGCGGACACCACCTGAAACTCCTGGACCGCGTCCGCGGAGATCTGCGACTGGATGCGGGTGCGTCCGGCGTTCTCGTCGTAGAACTGCTCGGTATTGTCGTTGCCGTCGAGCAGGAACGAGTTGTTGCCCGCCACGCCGCGGAAGGTGAGCAGGCCGAAGGTGGCGTCGTTGGTCACGCCGGGCGTATTCAGCACGAACGAGTCGACGCGGCGGCCGTTGATCGGCAGCTCCTGAATCTCGCGCGTGCTGACCACGGTCGAAACATCGGTCTTGGTTGAATCGACCAGGCGCCTGGGCGGAAACCTCCACCTGGGTCGCGCTCGCCGCCACCTGCAATTTCGCGCTGAGATTGAGATCCTGGCCGACCTGCAGATCGATTTCCTTGACTTCGTAGGGCGCGAATCCCGTAGCGGTGACCGTCACGCTGTAGCCGGGACCCGGAATTAGCGCGGGAGCCGAAAAGGCGCCCGCCTCGTTCGTGGTGAGTGAGCGGATCTGCTCCTCGACTCGCGCTCGAAATCACCACTTTGGCGTTGGGAACCGCGGCGCCAGTGGGGTCGTCGAACGGTTCCGGAAATTCCTGCCACGCCTCCGGCTTGAGAAAACACAGAGGTAGCGGACAACAGCAAGAGCGCTGTAACAGATTTCAAGTTCATACTTTTTCCCTGAGCGAAACACAGAATATCAAGCCGCTATTACGGATTTATGACACCGGGCGACTTTAACAATAGCGAAACAGACCAAGCGATTCGCAAAGTATAAAACTCGTTTCTGTGAAATCGGTGTAGCGAAAAACGCGAGAGGCGCCAAGGGTGCTAATGCATCCCGGCGGCGCCGCGGACGGATTCCACCAGCTTGGCTGGGTCGTAACCGGCGCCGTCCTTGAAGACGACCTTGATCTTTCGGATATCGGCGATCCGCGCCGCGGGGTTGCCGTCGATCACTACGAGATCGGCTATTTTCCCGGCGGCTTATGGTGCCCGAGAGTCCAGTTCGCCCAGCAGTTTGGCGCCGTTTTGCGTCGCGATCTGGATGGCCTGCACTGGCGTTAACCCGCCTTCCACGAGCAATTCGACGTTACGCTGATCGCCGAAACCCGCCATGGCGCCGCCGTTGCCGGTCGGGTCGCAGCCGAAGACGAGCAGACCGCCGGCTTTCACGAAGGCGAACTTCGAATTCCAGCTCCTTTTTGAGCTGGGCGATAGCGGGGGAATCGGGGCCGCCGCGGGCGCGGCCGCGCGCACTCAGATAGGAGACGGCGGCCTCGGGCGAAACGGAATCGAGGAAGCGCTGCTCGATGGGCGGCCGGCTGCCATCGAATGCCTCGAAGACCGAAAGGGTAGACGTGATGGCCACGTTATGGCGCACCAGGTCGGCGATCATATCGCGCATCGGCTGGCCCCCGATATCGAGCCGCTCCATCTCGCTGCGCGTGGCTCCCTGGGCCGGGCACTCGTCCGGTTGCTTGCCGGGATGAAACTCGGTATCGACGAGCAGGCCATGCTCCAGGTTGTCGATGCCGATCGCGGCGGCTTCGCGGAACCCGACCGAGCAGAGATGGCCCGTGACCTTGATACCGTGCTTGTGCGCTTCGTCGACGGCGGCCTTCAGCTCGGCGCGCGTGATGTGCATGTACGCTTTGAACGACGTGACGCCGACGGATGCCCAGTAATCGACCAGGCGAACGGCGTCTTCGGGACCGCTCAGCTCATGCATTTGCGCGCCGATCGAGCCGGGGCCTTCAAGATAAGGCCCGGTAATGAACATGTGCGGACCGGGCATGCGGCCGGCGTCGATGAGTCGCTTGACGTTGAGATCGGTGTAGGGTTCGAGACTCCCGCCGGTGCGCGCGGAGGTTATTCCGCTCGCGAGATAGAGGCGCGGGAAGCTGAATGCCATCTCGTTGTACATCGGGATGCCGCCGCCCGAGGGATAGAAGAGGTGCTCGTGCATGCCGACCATTCCGGGGATTACGGTGGTGCCGGATAATCGAGAGTCTGAGCGCCAGCCGGGATGGCAACGGAAGCGGCCGGTCCGACTGGCGGCGATCTTGCCGTGATCGATGACGATGGTCTGGTTTTCTAAGGGCGCGGCGCCGGTGCCGTCGATTACGCGTACGTGCGTCAGAGCGACGGTGGGAGCGCTGACGGTGAGGAAGGGCTGCAGTCCGGGCGTAAAGCGGTTTTGGCCGTAAGCGGCAGCGGCAATGACAAAGACAGCGGTGAATTTCACCGGTTCATTATACTGTGGGCAGGGTTTTTACCTCCGGGAAACGCAACCCTACGCCGCCAAACGCGATTTCTCCTTGCTAATATCGTGCCAGTAGGTCAATATTTTCATACACTTCCGCCGGACACACCGAAAGGCTTCACCTCAAGACGTGCGAAGCGTTACAATTAAGGCATGGCAAGAGGATGGGAAAGTAAATCGGTCGAAGATCAGATCGATATGTCCGAACGCCGCGGCCGACGCACAGGAAAAGGCGTCGCGCCTGCAAAACCACCTGCCCCGTCGATTGCGGAATCGATGCGGAAACGGGAGACCTTGCAGCTTTCGGTCACCCACGTAATTCAGGAATTGCAATCGGCCCAGAACCCCCGATATCGGGCTTTGCTCGAAAAATCGCTGGCCGATCTGCAGATACAGTTGGCGAGACTATAACGCTACTCGCCGCCGGAGTGCGCGTGGGGATGCGAATGGCCCGCACCGGCGTCGTGCGTGTGCCGGTGTGCGTGTACTAGATTCGCGCGCTCGAGCAGCCCGCGGTCGCCTAGTATCTCGCGCGGCGAGGCATCGGCCGCTAACCTTCCCGCTTCCATCACGCAACAGCGGTCTGCGATATCCGCCAGGTGCTGCAGATCGTGCGTCGCCGTGATTACGGTTTTCGCCCCTCCACCCCATCCAACCAGTTGATCGATCAATTCGCTCTGGCTTCGCGGATCGAGCGACGCGGTCGGCTCGTCCAGTAGCAGCACCTCCGGATCGAGCACCAGCACGCTCGCCAACGCCACGCGTTTCTTCTCGCCGCCCGATAGCCGATGCGGCGCGCGATCCTTCAAATGCGCAATGCGAAACCGCTCGAGGGCCGCGCCTACCCGGTCGCGCACTTCAGCCTTCGGCCAGCGCATCTGCAGCGGACCGAAGGCCACTTCGTCGAACACGGTTGGATTGAAGATCTGCACGTCCGGATTTTGAAACACGAGACCCACCTGCCGCCGGAACCACAATGCAAACTCGTCGTGGGCGAAGGCGTGTTCGCTCAATTCGTCGCCACGGAATCGGACGGAGCCCTGCTGGCCGAAGTACAGCCCGTCAAGAACGCGCAACAACGTCGATTTGCCCGAGCCATTGGCGCCCACAAGGGCGATGCGGCTGCCTTCGGGAATCGCCAGGCTGAAATCGTCGAGCGCGATTTGACTCTCGTAGCGGAATGTCAGCCGATCGATTTCGAAGATCATCCCCGCCCCGCCCAAATCGCCGCGACTGCCAGCGCGGCGAACCCGGCCGCCGCCACCCAATCGCGGGGCTTCATCTGGAAATCGTCGAGCAGGTACACTTCGCCGCGAAATCCACGCGATTGCATTGCCAGATAGACGTCGCCGCTCAACTGGAACGTGCGGCTTAGCAGCACGCCCGCCGCGGATATCGCCATCCGCCGGCGGTCGCTCTGATCGAGTACGCCCACGGTACGGCTCTTGCGCGCCTCGAACATTTCGTGCGCCGTTTCCAGCAGCAGCAGAATGTAGCGGCAGGTCATTCCCAGGATCACCACCACCAGCACGGGCGCGCGGAAGACGCGCAGCGCCTTGAGCACATGCGTCCACGGCGTGGTGAAGATCAGCAGCAAAGCCAGCGTTGCGGACGATTCCACGCGCAGCAGCAGAAATGCGGCCGTGCGGAGGCCTGGCGCCGTGATCGCCAAGACCGTTCGGGAAGCTTACCACGGCCACGCCGGGCGTGAGGAAACAGCGCGGGAATCGAGATCGCGGCGCTGAAGAGGAACGCGCTCGCCCACACCCGCGTTGCCAGCATGCGCGGCGAAATCCGCGAAAGCGCCGCAAGAATTGTCGGCCACCGCTAGAATCGCCGCGAGGATCCAAAGGCGCGATGCCAGCGCCGCCGCCACGATCAGCGCGAACAGACCCGCTACCTTCACTCGCGGGTCGATCGCCTGCAGCAGGCCGCCTGCCGACTGCGGAACTCTCGGCGTAAAGCGCGCGCTCCATCGCGGCATGGAGACCTTTGATGTTGCGCTCGAAAAGTCCGCCCCTATGGTAGCCGCTCACCAGCGCGCCGCCGTGCAGATCAGCACGATCAACCCCGCGCCGAACATGGCGGAAAGCAGGTATCCAAAGCTGGCGTTGCGGACGAGCGGCGGGGCGTAGCGCGCAAACGGCGCCGTCCAAACGGTGGAAGCCGCGCCAAGCCTTCGGGCGCATGCGCGGGCGGGGCTTGCGCGAACGACGCGGCCGCCATTTGGGTGCGCACGGTCGGGTTGGAATAATCGGACGCCATCCATTCGCCCCATGCGGTATCCGGCGGCCAGAATGCCTAGCGGCGTGAGGACCAGGAGCACGGCGAGCGCCGCCCAGAGGGGGCGAAGGTGGCGCGAGGGCTTTGTCGTGGGTGCTGGGGAAGCACCGGCGTCCAAACGACCGCCGGCGGTACAGAGGCCGCGTTGCAAAACCGACGGATCCGAACGTTGCAAGAACGCTACTACGCCCGCGCGAAACGAAGGCTTCCGCTACGCCGGCGATGGTCAGATGGCCGAGCATCATCGCCGGAATCGCCACGCTCAATGGATAGGGGCAATACAGTGGAGCGCCCGAAGCATCGTGATAGAGCAGCGGCTGAATGCCAAACTCAACGGCCGCCAGCAGCGCCGAAACGTTGACGGCGCAATATCCGGCGATTCCCGCCGCTACCGCGCGCCGCGTCGAAGTAATCGTGCGAACGGCCCGCCATCAGCCGGTACGTTCCGTAAGCCACCAGCGCCCCGGCAATCGCCATGTTGAAGCAGTTGGCGCCGATCGCCGTGATGCCGCCGTCGCCGAAAAACAACGCCTGCACCACGATCGCCACCGACACCGCCAGCATCGCCGCCCACGGTCCCAGCACCACCGCCGCGAGACCGATTCCCACCGCATGGCCCGTCGTGCCGCCGGGCAGCGGCAGGTTGAACATCATGATGACGAACGAGAACGCCGCAAACAGCGAAAGCCGCGGAACCAGCCGCGTGTGGAGCGCCTTCTTTACGCGCTCGAGCGCAACGTACCAGAAGGGCGCCGATGCGCCGTAAAGCGCCGCGCAGGTGGCCGGGCTCAGATATCCATCCGGTATATGCATGTCAGGCCGCTCGGAACGCAACTTTAGTGTATTACGATTTGTAGATTCGTAGCACGCTAGGCTACTCTTCTCACATCAGGATCTACGAATCCGCCAGCCGGATGGATGTAGTCCGACGGAAAATTGTTTTGCGGTTTGCGGCGGCTAGTGGGAATACACTGTCGAGAACTTCTGTGAGGAGCGCAAGAAGGTGTGAAGAACGCAAGGAAGGCGGCGAAGGGGGCGCTCATCGCGGCAAGACCATAGCGCAGGGGATAGCGCGGAGTGCGCCCTCCCCCGAATACCGCCTGTCAGGGCGCGGCATTTGATACGAACTCAGAACGTATAGCGCGCGGCGAACTGCACTGTCCGAGCCGTGCCACTGCCGACTGGGCTCGTGTTGACGACCGACGTAATCTGGCCGAATGAGGGCGAAGAGAAGTTCACATTCGGACTGCCAAGTTCGGGGTGATTGAACGCGTTGAAGACCTCCATGCGAATCTTTAAGTCGCGTCCCTCGGTGATCCGGATGGTCCTCTGGATCGCCGCGTCGATCTGAAACAGCCCGGGCCCGCGGACCTCATCTCTGGGGGCGTTACCCCAGGTCTTATTGGCCGGGATCGCGAACGCCGCCGGATTGATCCACTCGGCGATGGTTTGTCCGCCGGGAGGAATCAGCGAGACGCCGGGTACGAGGTTCGGCCGCTGGTTGGTGTTGTTGCCATCGAGCATGACAGTGGCCGAGCGCGAAACCGTGACGTTCAGCGGGAGTCCGGTGCGGATCGAGGCGACGCCGCTGAGAGCCCAGTCGCGCAGCAGAATGTTGTGACCCAGCGGCAGGGCATAGCTGGACTGGATGTACAAGTTGTCGCGGACATCATACGCGGAAGGACCCCTGCTGCAGGATCGGCATGCGACGTTTTCCGGATCGCCGTCGCTGTCGTTATTGGCGTGGGCATAGGCGTAGTTCAGCGCGAGGTAGAGCCCGCTCTTTGTGACTCGCTGCACGCCCACCATCAGCGCGTTATATCTTGCTACGCCCCAGTCGCCTTTGTACTCCACCTCGTTGAAGCTGGGCAGGGTCCGCATGCCAGTTTGCGGGTTGATCACATTATCCGCCGCCGAGGCGAATAAGTGATCGGATTCCATGCCGACGTAACTTGCCTGCGCGGTGAAGCGGAACGGAAGGCGCTCCTGGATCTCAGCGGTCCACTGCTGGCTCATTTCGCTGCGGCGGTAGCGGTCGGTCTCGTCCGGCGAGGCGCCCACGGCCACATCAGGGTTCAGATTCACCGGGTATGCGAGCCCTGGCGTGGTTGCCTGCGAGATATTGAAACGATTGCCGCCATTGTAAGTGAAGGCCAGTTTGTTGGCGACTTGCTGGTCGCCATAATAGATGCCGCTGCCCAAGCGAATGACGGTATTGCCATGCAACTTTTCTGGCGCCCAAGCTATGGCGAGGCGGAGGACCAAAGTTGGTGAAATCGGGCGTGCCGTTTTGGTTACCGTACGGGCAGTAACCGCCGCAGGTCTGGATGTTGAAGCCATACGTGCGGCCATGAGATTCACTAAGTTCGTTGAAAAAATCGTAGCGCAGACCCGCATTGACGGGGATCGGAGAGTTCGCCTCCGGCATTCCGGTCTTGGGAAGTGACAAGAAACATTTGAAGGGTTTTGGCAGTTGAAACCAGTTCTGCTGGATACGGGTGTGATCGTCTCGCCTCTGGATTCAAGCGAACACCACCACTTGGCGTGTATCGAGGCGATCGAATTATGTGCGGCCCCTCTCGTGACTTGTGAGGCGGTTATCGCTGAAAGCGTTTCAGCTTGGAAGCGAGGCTAGCGAAATTCAGCGTAGTCTGCGCCGTTACCGCGATCGCGAAGTCGATCTCGCGGACGCCTGTCTCATTCCTGGCGAATGAGCTTCGTAGCGGTGAAATCCTGACACTGGATCGAGATTTCGAGATTTACCGGTGGGGCGCCAATAAGCGTTTCCAGCCCTTTATTCCCTTCGCCTGATGCATGGCGCCGCACTTGCAGGAGCTATTCCAATGCGCGTCCTCCGTGCCCTGCTGCTGCTCTCGGCCGCCGCGCAGGCGCAGTTCCGCAGCACTGTCCCGCTGGTGGTCGCGCCTATTACCGTCACAGACGCCAAGGGCCATTACATCGACGGACTGACCGAAAACGATCTGCTGCTTTCGGACAACAATGTGCCCCATCGCATACGGCTCGACTACGATCCCTATCCGATTTCGCTGGTGGTTGCGGTAGAAACCGGAGCCAAATCGGAGCCCGCAATCAACAAGCTGGGCGGCAGCGGTATTCTGTTTGCGAATCTGGTCGCGGCGTATGGCGGAGAGACCGCGCTGCTTACTTTCGCCGATGACGTCAAGGTGCGGCATGATTTCACCGGCGACCCCGACGCCATCGCAAGCCCGCTCCGCAACCTGCACGTGGAGGGCGCGGGGGCTTGCATGCTCGACGCCATCAAGCAGGCGATGACGATGCTGGCCGCGCGGCCGAAGGAGCGCCGCCGTATCCTATTTCTGATCGCGGAGAATCGTGACCGAGGGAGCGCGACTAAGATCGACGAGGCCGTCCGCGCCGTGCAGCGCGAGAACGCGACAGTCTATTGGCTGACTTACTCCGCCGCCCTGATGCCTTACACCATGAAGACCAAGACGGTACACAGCATTCACCCCGAGGAGGACGGCAAGGTGATTGAGAACGACGTCCAGCCGACGGAATGGGATTTTATGGGCGCGATCCATGAGCTTGTGCATCTCAACGCGCCCAACATCGCGGACTTGTTTTCGCGCGTCACTGGAGCGCACACCATGAACTTCCTCAAGAAGAGCGCGCTCGAAGACGAGATCCACAAACTGGGCGAGGAGATCCACCGCCAGTACATTGCCAGCTTTCAACCGCCGCCGGGCGAGCCGGGCGCGTTTCACTCGATTCGGATCGCGGTGAAGGGGCATCCCGAGTGGAAGGCGAAAACACGTGAGGGCTATTGGGCGGTGGAGTGACGAGGCCAGCCGGAATTAGCGCGGCGCCGTGGGATCCCAACCGTCCGCGCCTGCCAGAAACCGCTTCGTCTCATACTTCGCCGCTTCGGCCGCGGTGAGAAGCTTCGTGTGCGGATCGCGCTCTCGCGGGTGAGCGCCGGGACCGGTCGAATTGTACTCGGCGTAATATGCCGTATCCAGATACTTCGTCTCCCCCGCGTGCCACTCATGCCAGCCGGCAGGCTCGATGTGAGCGCCCATCTCCGTGTTCAGGAAGATCGACGGTCGCATACGGCCGCCACGGCCGGCCCAGCGAACACGTCTGTAACTCCTGGCTCGGCAGTCAGCTTGCAATGATTGAAGACATAGGCGCTGTCTTCGTCTGGCGGACTCTTTGCTCTGCGCCGTGATATATCCGCCGTTATGCGCCGTGCTGCGGATTTCGCAATTCTCAAACACGGCGTTGCCATCGCCGAAAATGAAATCGACATTGCCCTCGATGTAGCAATCGGCGAAGTACTGGCGCGCGGGCGGGCAGTCTGCGTCGGTGTTGGAGCAGCCCTTGCTAGCGGCGTAAAGCGTGTCCTGATTGCCCAACAGGCGCATGTTGCGGAACATGGCGCGGTCGCGCGGTCACCAGCAACGCCAGCGCCTGCGAGCCTTGCGAGACCTGTTCGTGGGTGCGCGTTGTAATCGTTCGAGAATGTCAGGTTTTCGGCGGTGAAGTTATCCGCCGCGGACTTCACCGTGGCGGACTTCGTGGTGCCGCCGGCGGTGCCGGCGCTCTTATCGAACACAATGACGCGTCTTCTTCGGATCCCCGTACGGGCTGCGCAGATGGATGTGCGGCTTGTGATCTTCAGCCCCTCGCGATAGGTTCCGGGCGCGATCGAGATCACGGCGCCCGTGGCCGGCGCGACGTCGATGGCATGCTGAATCGAGTAGTAGTCGCCGGTGCCGGCCGCCGCGACGTAGAGCGTAGCGTCCTCGGGCGGGACGGTCACCGCAGCCGCGGGCGCGGCGGGCAACGCGGGGAACGTGCGGGAAGCGGTCCGCGCACGCCACGGGAATTCCGCCGGCCAATGGTCTTCACTGTCCGCATTTTCCGTCGCGTGTCTGCGTGCCCGTCTGCCCATCCACAGCGACGTTCTCGAGCGTGACGCCCACCTTGTGCTCCGCATCCATCCCGAGATACGGTCACCTATCCCGGCGTCACGCTATGCACATCCTTCAGCAGGATGTCGCGATACACCGGCAGCTTGTCACCGGGAAAGATGGTGTACATCGAGGTCAGCACGATCGGATTCGCCACGTCCCTCATGCAGACGTTCTGATAAGACACGCGCTCCACCAGCCCGCCGCGGCTGCGGTCGCTCTTGATGCGGATGCCGTTGTCGGCGCCGTCGATGGCTGAGATCGGTGACCCGCGATATCGCTCGACGCCGCCGGCGGTCCCGCTGCCGATCGACATGCCGTGACCGGAATAGAAATGATTGTGCGCGATCGTCATGTGCGCGGCCGGCCGGAGCGCCGGTCTTGATCGCGACATTGTCGTCGCCGGTGGCGATGTCGCAGTGAGTGATGGTGACGTTGGTGGACGACGACGGGATCGATGCCGTCGGTATTGCGCGCAGTCCTCGGCGTTCGGATCTTGACGCCCCAGGCGGTGAAGCCGTTGGTGTGTTGACGCCGACATGGAAATTTGGCGAATTGCGCAGCGTGATGCGGTAGAGCGTGAAGCCATCGGATTGGTTGACCGAGATCAGGCGCGGCACGGCTTTGTGACTGGTCCAGGACCTTGGCCGTTTCGCCAGGTCCCACCAGGTCACGTTCTGCCCGATCAAGTTTGGCGCCGCCGCGTCCGTCGATGGAGCCGTCGCCCATGATGCCGCTGCCCGGAGCGTCGTCGACGGTGATGAGCGATTTGCATCCGCGTCCTCGCTTGCCGACGACGCCGCAGCTTCCCGGCGTCATGTCGTAATCGCGCGGATTGCGCGAAGCGAAGAGCGCGGCGTTGGCTTCGACCAGAAGCGTGACGCCGGGCTTGAGTTGATCGGTCCGGCAAGAAAGATGTTGTTGCGCCCCGCCGGCCGTAGCACTACGGCGCGTCCTTGCGTGCATGAATCGATCGCCGCCTGAATCCGCGCCGTATCGGCCGTGCGTTCGTCGCCATCCGATAAAACGCCGTTGGGCGCGGCAAGGCGCGCGTCGATCGCTGTGCAAGCAGCCGGAATACGAGGTTCGGAGACCTGTCGGGTGTCCTGGGCGTGGAGAACGGGCAGAAAGGCGAAACCCACGATAAAAATTCGCTGTAGGAATTCTCGGCCTGTCATTGCCAGCTCCTAGGCTTCCTCGAAATTGACTCCACCGAGGGCGTCAGAATATCGATTCGCACTGGCGCACGCCGATCTGATAAATAACCTTCGTTTGGATGAAGTTTTCACGTGTGATACTCAACCTGGCAATCGTCGAAGAGCTGTAACAGATCTTTGTAGTGTGGGCTTTCGACCATACTTCAACTCTTCCGCCAATTCGACCATTTCCCAGGCGGCGCGAAAAATGGCTTCGTCGCCTTGCTCCTGCCAGAACTCGATGTCGAAATCTCGGCCTGAGAATCGGTCTCTCAGCAAGCCGTGTCTTCCATGTTGGCTTCTGAACATTTTCCATATCTAGCGCCTTCCTTGATTATACGGGCGGCGCAATGGGCTGGTAGAATCTAAGTGATTCCCATGCCGAAATCTCTTGAAGAACTGCAAGCCATCGCCAAGCGTGTCCGCCGCGAAATCGTGGAGATGATCGGCGCGGCCGGTTCCGGCCATCCGGGCGGATCGCTCTCCGCCGTCGAGATCCTGGTGGAGCTGTATTTCAACTACCATGCGCATCGATCCGCAAGAATCCCAAGTGGCCGAACGCGACCGCTTCATTCTCTCCAAGGGCCACGCGGCGCCGGTGCTCTACGCCGTGATGGCCGAAGCCGGCTACGCGATACGCCCCTGGACAAACTGAACACGCTGCGCAAGCTGGGCTCGATCTATCAGGGCCATCCCGACATGCGCTTCATTCCGTCGCTCGAAGCCTCCACCGGCTCGCTGGGCGAGGGCCTTTCGCTGGCGCTCGGCATGGGTCTCGCGGCGCGGCTGGATGGCAGCCCTTCGCGCACCTACGTGCATGCTGGGCGACGGCGAAAGTCCAGGAAGGCCAGATCTGGGAAGCGGCCATGGCGGGCGCGTTCCACAAGCTCGATAACGTCGTGCGCATCGTGGATTACAACCGCATCCAGCTCGATGGCTTCGTCAAGGACATCATGGACGTCGCTCCGCTGGCCGATAAATGGCGCGCCTTCGGCTGGCACACCATCGAAATCGACGGCCACGATATTGCCGGCCATCCAGGCCGCCTTCCGAGAAGCCGAAGCCACCAAGGGCAAGCCCACCTGCCATGGTGGCCCACACCATCAAGGGCAAGGGCGTTTCGTTCATGGAGAACAATCCCAAGTTCCACGGCACGGCGCCCACCGCCGGCCGAAGTCAAACTGGCCTTACAGGAGCTGCAATAAATGCCGCGCGAAAACCAAATTCGAAATCAAGCAGGGTCCGGCCACCCGCGAAGCCTTCGGGCGCGCGCTGGTGGAACTGGGCCGCGAAAATAAGGACATCGTGGTGTGCGATGCCGACCTTTCGAAATCCACCATGACGATCTATTTCCAGAAGGAATTTCCCGACCGCTTCGTTTCCTGCGGCATCGCCGAGGCCAACATGGTGGCCATCGGCGCGGGGCTGGCGCTAGTCGGGCAAGATTCCGTTCGTTTCCAGCTTCTCGGCGTTCGTCATGAATAAAGGCTTCGAACAGCTGCGCGTGCTGCGCGGCCTATCCGCACGTCAACCTGAAGGTGGTGGGCACGCACAGCGGCATTTCCATCGGCGAAGACGGCCCCTCGCAGATGAGCATCGAAGAGACTCGGCCTGGCCTGTTCGCTGGCCGGGTTTGTGGTGATGTCGCCGGCCGATGAAGCTGCCACCAAGGCGCTGGTACGCGCCGCCGCGGCGCATGTCGGCCCGGTCTTCATCCGTACCGGGCGTCTCGAAGGCGCCGATCATTTACGACGCCGATCAGAAGTTCGAGATCGGCAAGGCGATCCAGGTGGCGGACGGCAACGACGTCACCATCATCGCCAACGGCCTGCTGGTGGCGCAGGCCCTGCTGGCCGCCGATACGCTGGAGGCGGAAGGCATCTCGGCGCGGGTGATCGACATGCACACCGTCAAGCCGCTCGACCGCGACGCCATCCGCAGGCCGCGGCCGAAACCGGCGCCATCGTGGTGGCGGAAGAGCACCTGGTGGATGGCGGCCTGGGCGTGCGGGTGGCGCAGGTGGTGGCCGAGACCCATCCCTGCCCCATGGAGTTCGTGGGCATCCAGGATACCTACGCCGAATCCGGGCGAGCCGGACGAGTTGCTGGAGAAGTACGGCCTGATGGCGCGCAACGTCGTGGACGCCGTCGAAGAAGTGCTGTCGCGCGGAAGCGATAGCCGGTCAACATGCCGGAAATCGGATCGTCTGGCCGACGCTTGCTGGAGCAAGCGCCGGCGTGTCTCTGGATGGTGCAGCGCCGAAGGCGTGTTCGAGCGCCTCTACGGCGACTGTTCGCGGCATTTTCGGCAAGCCCGCCGAGGAACTCGCCGGGCGGCCGGTCACCGAGGTTCTGTCGACGCGGACCGCGCGCGAGCCTGGATCTGCGCGCTTCGCCCGCGCGCTCGCGGGCGAGACCTTGTCCCTGCGCGAACGCACGGCGAGACACGTCTGGAACATCTCGGTTTTCCCGGTCCGCGCCGGGGAACGCAGTCCGCTACGCCGGCGCGATCGGCGCGCGAAATCACGCCCTTGGAACAAGGCCGAACAGGAACTGCGCCACACCGTGCTGGCGCGCTGAAGTCACAGGAATTCGAGCGCAATATGCCCTCGCAAGTTTCTGCACGACGCGGTGGGCCAGAACCTCACCGCGCTCGGCCTGCAGCTCGATCTGGTGCGCATGGACTTGGAAGCGCCGCGCCGGAAACCTGCGCGCGCATCGGCGAAATCCAGAAAGTGCTGGAAACCATCATGGAGGACGTGCGCGAATACAGCTACGACCTCAATCCTTCGACGGTGGAGCGGGCCGGCCTGCGTCGCCGCGCTCGACCGGCTCGTTGACGCGCATGCGCGAGCGTTTCAGCGGCGCGCTGCGCCTGAATGTGGACCCGTTCTCTGAAGCTCGACCCGAACGATGGCGCCGGCGCTCTATCATATCGCGCAGGAGGCCATGGAGAACGCCGTGCAACATTCCAGTTGCTCTTCCATCGAAATCGCGGTAAAGTCCACACGTAGCGGGCCTACTGCTGGAAGTGCGCGATAATGGGCAGCGGATTCGACCCCGCCGATATCCCTCGGGCCGGCGGGGCTTGGGATTGCTGAGCATGGAGCACTATGCCGCGCAAGCCGGGCTTGAATCTGTCGATCGTGAGCGACCGGGCATCCGGCACCGCCGTTCGCGCCGCGTTGACAGGAGGCGCGTAAGGGACGCCTATGCCTTTCGACATTGTTCTTGTCGATGATCACAAGCTGGTTCGCGACGGCGTGCAGGACCATGCTGGAACGCGGCGCGGATTTCCGCGTGGTGGGCGAAGCGGAAAACGGCGCGGATGCCGTGCAACTCTGCAAGAAGACCAATCCCGATCTGGTGCTGATGGATATCGGCCTTCCCGGCATGAACGGCATCGAAGCCACCACGGAGTTGCTGCGCCACTGCCCCGGCGGTCAAGGTCGTGATCCTCTCGATGTACGACGATGAAAACTCGGTGGTGAGCGCCATCCGCAGCGGCGCGCGGGCTTTCGTGCTGAAGAAGGCCTCGTCCGGCGAGCTGCTGGACGCCCTGCGCACGGTAGCGCGCGGCGGCATCGTATTTGAGCTCGCAGGTTTCCGACCGGCTGCTGCAGCGCATTCAGCGCGGCGACCTGGAAACGCACGATAAGACGCCGCTGGATTCGCTTTCGCCACGCGAATTGCAGGTGCTGCGCATGGTGGCCGAAGGCAAGACCAGCAAAGATATCGCAGTGATGCTCGACCTCGGGTTGCAGACCGTGCGCAGCTACCGCAAGACCATGATGAAGAAGCTGGGAGTGAACAACGTCGCCGGCCTGACGCAACTCGCGCTGGCCGCGGGCATCACCAATTGGAACAAACCCGATGCAAACCCCGTGGGGTGATCTGGCGGTTTCCGACGCGCACGTCCACTTCTTCTCGCGGCGCTTTTTCGACGCGCTGGGCGGCGCAGTGCGGCAGAGACCCGCAGCAGGATGTGGCGGAGTCCGTCGAATGGGATTTGCCGGCGGCCGATCCGCGCGAACTGGCCAAGCGATGGGCCGAGCGAGCTCGATGCGCACGGCGTCGCGCGCGCCGCGCTGATCGCGCAGCGTTCCCGGCGATGAAGGTTCCGTCGCGTCGGCGGCCGCGGCGCAGCCGGGGCGGTTTTTCAGCTTCGCGATGTTCAATCCCCTGGAACCGGACGCGCCCTCGCGCGCCCAATCCGCATTCGAATCCGGCGTGTGCGCGCTTTGTCTTTTTCCCGCGATGCACCGATTCTCGATGCACGACCAGCGCGTCGCGCCCGTCCTCGAAATCGCGGCGGCTCAGCCGCATCGCGCGGTCTTTGTGCACTGCGGAGTGCTGACCGTGGGCGTTCGCAAGAAGCTCGGGCTTGCCTCGCCGTTCGATATGCGCTATTCGAATCCGCTCGATCTGCACGCCATCGCGCTGCGCTATCCCAAGCTGCCCTTCATCGTGCCGCATTTCGGCGCCGGATATTTTCGCGAAGCTTTGATGCTCGCCGATCTGTGTCCCAACGTCTACCTGGACACGTCGAGCACCAATTCCTGGATGCGCTACGAAGAGCTCGATCTGCCTACGGTTTTCCGGCGCGCGCTGGCGGTGGCTGGGCCGCAGCGGCTACTGTTCGGAACGGATTCTTCTTTCTTTCCACGCGGCTGGAATGAGGCGATTTTCGACCAGCAATCTCTCGTATTGCACTCGCTCGATGTCGGCCCCGCCGATGCGCGGCTGATCTTCAGTGAGAATCTTGAGAATCTCTTCGGCTCCGCCGCACTATCACAGTAGATGACATTTTGGTTCCGGCCCCGGATCCGGCATCCGTTTTTTCCGGGATTGAACCCCACGCCCGCGAGCGAGGCGAAGGGACGCACACTGGCGTTGTGCGGAGCTTACATTGAGTTAGAGAAGGCCGCGGCGAAAGGCGTTTCCGCCGAACGGGCCGTGTTCGTTCTGATCGAGAGGGAGGGACCACCGTTCACCGCATCTCAACGCGACCGGCTATGGAGGATCTTTCAAACTCCAGTCTATGCGCTCCTGACCGGCAGCGATGGAAGCATCGCCGGCTTCGAATGCGAAGTGCAGCAGGGCTTCCATCTGCCCGGTAAGCCGGCAGCGGACGCAGAGACCGTATGCGAATGCGGCCGGCCCGGCCCGCTGCTCGATTCGAGCGCCGTAAAAACGCGCGGTAAAGCTGAGGGCCTTCCCTGCTTCGCGCGAACTGGCATGGGCAGGACGCAAGGCGCCCGGTTCGACGGCGTTCTAACGCCGGCGGCCGCTTGGCCACGTATCACCCACCGGCGCCGGTGAACAACGGGGTCACGCTCGCCGGTCTGGCGCCTGCGAGGCCTGCACAGCCTCAGCCTCGAGGTCGAGGTTGAGATAGCACCGCGCGCCGTTATTTCGCGGCCCAATAGGCGCGGTGCCCGATGTAATCCGGATCAGGCAGATTCGCCAGGACGATGCGGCGCAGCTCGAGGATATCCAACTCGCCTTCCTTTTGGTAAATCACCTTGCCGCCGGGCGCGAGCACCATCGTGAACGGCACGCCCGAATTCCACTTCGTGTCGAAGGCCGCCTGCATGGCATAAGTATCGTCGGACGCGAACTGTAGGTTGCGGCTCGAGGCGTGCTCTCTCTGCAACGCCTTCAACACGCCCGCGCGCTCATCCGGCAGGTTCGTCGCCACCGTCACCAGGTCGAAATCGCGCTTGCGAAACATGCGGTAGGTGGTTTCCAGATCCGGAAATTCCGCCACGCACGGTCCGCACCATGTCGCCCAGAAATTCACCACCACCACTTTGTCGGTCGGATTCGAGCGCAACCGCTTCAGCTCTTCGGCGCCCGCGGATTCCACGGTCACCGGCTCAGCCTCGATCTTTTGCAACTCGCGCAGCCGGTCGGATTGCTTTGATTTCCATTTGGTGGAACAACCGAAGACGCCGGTGTGATCCACCGCGACCGGCTTGTCCGCGAGCATGGCATCAATGGCGTTGCGTGCGTCCTGCGTCTTGACCAACGATTCGCGCTGGCTGTTATCGATGCGTCCCTGATAGCGCAGAATGCGGTCATGATCGAAGAGAAAGACGTGTGGCGTGGCAACCGGTCCGTAGGCATTCGATACCGATTGTGTCTCCCCGTCGTAAAGGTAGGGGAAATCGAAGTGGCGGTATTCGGCGCGCGTCTTCATCTCGTCCAGGCTATCGCTCACATCCGTGTAGCCCAGTTCATCGAGGCGAATCGCCGTGGCGTCGTTCGGCTCGATTGCGACCAGCGTTACGCCCTTGCCGCGATAATCGTCAGCCAGTTTCTTAATGCGCCCTTCGTAGAGCTGCGCGGTGGGGCAGTGATTGCAAGTGAAGACAATCGCCAGCACTTTGGCCGAAGAATATTCCGCCAGCGTGTGGGTCTTGCCGTCGATGCCTGGAAGCGAAAAATCAGGCGCTTTGGCGCCGATAGCGAGAACGGGATGAGCGTCGTCGGCGAATGCCGCCGCGCAGAGGGTCACGGCTAATGCCAGCGATCGAATCATGAAGCGCTCCTGTTTCCTCGAACGCCCTCTAGTATACGCCGAAGCTGCGCACGTTTATGCCGGCGCCACTTCCGTATACTCCAATTCCAGCGCCGCGCAGCACTTGCCGCATACCACGCCTCCATCGTCCGCCAGATACACCGAGGGCGAACCGCAGGCGGCGCATTCGGCAGTGGGGTCGGTGGCATCGGGCAGCGGATCGGGCGGCAGTACTCCGCGGACCACCCCGCCCTTCCTTGTTGTAGCCGGCTCGAAAGTCGCGCCGCACGCGCTGCAGACGTGGTTGTAGCAACAGTTGGGCGTGCAGCTATAGAACACTTCCGCCGAACCGCACACCGGACATGCCAGCTCTAGCTTGCGCGTGCGCACGGCTATTGCTTCTGCATGCCGAAGAAGACCGGGTCGTAGACCACTTTGGTATTCTTCTGGATCTCTTCCATCGTCTTATTCGCTTCTTGCGGACGAAGCTTCTTTTCGATCTCGGGCCTGACCTCGTCGAAGGTCTTGTGCTCCACGCTGTCCACTTTAATGATGTGGTAGCCGTACTGGCTCTTCACCGGCGCGCTGATCTCGCCCGGCTTCATTTTAAACGCAGCCTCGTCGAACGAAGGCACCATCTTGCCCCGGCCGAACGCGCCCAAGTCGCCATTCATCTTCGCCGAGCCGGTGTCGTCAGATTCCGCGGTGGCAAGCTGCCCGAAATCGGCGCCGCCCTGCAAACGCTTTTCGAGATCCTGCGTCTTGGCCAGCGCTTCTTCTTCTGTCAGGTCCTTGCCGCCCGGCTTAACGGGCACTGGCGATCCCTTGAATCGAATCAGGATGTGGCGCGCGCGAATCTGTTCGTATTCGGCTTTATGGTCATCGTAATATTTGTGCAATGCCGCGTCGTCGATTTTTACATCCTGATTGATCTTCTGCGCGGTCATGCCGGCCAGTACCTGGTCGGTCTGGAACATGAGCTGCGTCTGAAATTCCGGCGTTTTATCGTAGCCGCGGCGCTTGCCCTCTTGCGCGATCACCAGAACGCGCACCAGTTGATCGGCGAACTGCTTCCGGCCGGGACCCTTGACGAAATTCCTATACTGCTCCTGCAGCCCATCGGCAATCTGGTCGAACTGCTTTGCCGTGATTGTAAGGTCTCCCACGGTGAGAATGACTGTCTCCGGTGGAACCTGAGCGGGCGCCGGCGGGAGCGTAAGGGGCATCGTTACCGATCCGTCGGGGTTCGCCACTCTGCCACCCGGTCCCGGCGGGGGAGGCGGAACTGGCGTGGCCAAACGTGTGGCCGGCGGCTGGGTTGGCGGGGGCGGAGGGGGAGTTTGCGCCAGCAGACACGCGGCCGGACACAGTAACAGTACAGTACGGAAAAAACTCATATATATCTATAATAAACTGGCCGCTGGCGCGAACGGCCAGATGCGGCAACTCTATCGCGCCGGTTCGATCTCGGCGGACATCGAGCCCTTGGAGCGGTCGAGCCGCCAGTCCGGGCCATAGGCGCGAATCTGGTCGCGCGCGAACTCCGCGGCGTCCAATTCGCACGTGATCAATGTGGTTCGCCCGCAGCGGTCCACTTCCTCGGCATGGCGGTAGGCCTGATCGAGCGAGAAGATCAGGATCTTCTGCAGCATCTCGATCACGTAATCGTACGTGTGGTCGTTGTCGTCGAGCAACACCACGCGGTAGCGGGGAACGAGATCCTCGCGCTCGATAGTTTCCGTGCCCGGTGCGATCTGCGGCCGCGTCATATCTTAAGAGATAGTATGCTTCATTGCGCGCCGTGTGACAAGGCGATTAACCTCCTCGAGGGGTTAACCAACCCATGCGAGCCCATTCGGTAAACCAATTTTGCACGGAAGCGGCAAGGGCGCCGATGTTTTCATCCGCGATTGCGCCCGATGCGATAAGCCCTTCCAGAGCTTCCGCAACCGGCTTCCCAGCTCCGAGCGCTGCAAGCAATTCGAATTCACCGGCGTCAAGCCTTCGATAGTAGATCACATTCGCAGCGCGAAACACCGCGAGATGAATCTGCCCCCGCTTCAACCGACGATATCGCCGCGCGGCGCCGCGGCGGTCGCTCTCCACGCGATCGTTGCTCGGCGCGTTGCTTGCCTCTTCGTGCTCCTCGGTCCACTTACTGGCCTCGATACGCAAATCGTCCACCGGGTAACCCAATTCGAGCAGCGAGAGGTGAGGCTGCAAACCCACCCGTAGATCCGGCCCCGGCTCAAGTAGATCTTCCGGACCCAGCGGCTTGCGCTCCTCCCCATCGAAGGCTTCGATGTGTGCCCATTCGAGACGGATCATGTCGATCGCCAAATCGAAATGCTTACCGGCATATTCGGGATGCGCCCGCAGCCACACCTCAAGCCCTTCGCCCAAATTGCGCAACGTGAACGATTGCGACGGCCGGTGGGCCAGGTAAGCACGCGCCATCTTATCGAACGCGCGCGGCCCAAGCGCCGCCGCCAAGCCGGGAAAATCGTCGTACAGGCAATCGATCACCCGGAACCAATAGCTGCGGCTATAGATCTCGAGGCGTTCGAGAGGCGTCAGTCGGTCGTTCGGCTTGACCAGTGCATCCGCCTCGCCGCGCCATTCCGTGGAGATTTCATCGTGGCGCGCGAGCGGCGCCATGATCGCCGCGCCCACCCGCTTTTGCAATTCCCCGAGGGTCATTCGATTACGCCGCCACCGGCGCCGGCAAATACTTCTCCGCCTTGCGCGCCTCGGCATGAACCTCGTCGAACGATGGAATGCGATCGTCCCATTCCAGCAGCGTGGCTGTGTGGCCCACGCGTTCGATAGTGCGTTCGTATAATTTCCAAACCGGATCGATCACCGGATGATCGTGCGTGTCCAAAATATATTTCTCGTACTTGGAATGCCCCGCGATGTGGATCTGCGCCACCCGTTCCGCCGGGACCGCGTTCAGATATTCGAATGGATCGAAATCGTGATTCTGCGAGGAGACATAAATGTTATTCACGTCGAGCAGAATGCCACAATCAGCGCGCTCCACCACTTCGTTGAGAAATTCCCACTCGGTCATCTCGGAAACGTGAAACTCGGCATAGCTGCTCACGTTCTCCACAGCGATGGGGATTTCCAGAAAATCGCGCACCTCGCGAATCTTGCGCGCCGTCACCTCGGCCGCTTCAAACGTGTAGGGCATGGGAAGCAGATCGTGCGTGTAGCGTCCATCCACGCTGCCCCAGCAAAGATGGTCGCTCAGCCACGGAGTTTTGGTTCGCCGCACCAGCGTCTTGAGACGGCGTAAATGCTCACGATTGACAGGCTCCGCCGACCCGAAATACATGGCGACTCCGTGCTGCACCACGCGGTAACGTTCCAGAATTTGATCGAGCATGGCCAACGGCCTGCCGCCATCCACCATGAAATTTTCGGAGATAATCTCGAACCAGTCCACCGGCGGCTTATGCGCGAAGATGTGCTGGTAATGCGGAATGCGAAGGCCGATACCTACGCCGTAATCGGTGAATCCGTTGAAGCGATTTCGGGGCATGAAAATCTAGTGGCGCAGCTCTCCCTGCCCGCGCAGATGCTTGTAAGCCCGCGTCAAACCGGCAGCCCTGCGCCACCAACAAATCTAGTGCTTCTTACCGTCCGTCGCGCAGCCGCCGTTGCCCTTGCAGGAATTCTTGCCGGCGCAGGCGTGCTTTTCGCTGATGTTGGCGCTGGCTGCCTTGTTCGCTTTTGAGCCATCCGTCGCGCATCCGCCATTGCCCTTGCAGGAATTCTTGCCGGCGCAGGCGTGCTTTTCCACCTTGGTCTTCGCGGGCTTCGAATCCTGATGGCTCGAATCCTGCATCGGCGCGGCGGCGCGCGCTATGGTTCCACCCAGCAGGCCAGTCATGGCCGCCGTCAATACCAGTGAACTTCTGGAAATCTTCATGTTGGTTGCTCTCCTCTTAGTGATCTAATTGGACTACGCTAGCCCGTTACGGGGGATTGTATCGCAAACCCGCGGGCCCAATTTTCGCCAGTCATTATAATTTACGTTCGTCCGGGGGAAATCGGATGTTGGTTCGCGAAAATCGGTACAAGCCGGCTAACTGGCGTGAGCATCTTCACAGTGCGCCCGCCCGCTGGGCACTACCCTTTCACGCTCTTGAGTGGACCCTTCAATGGGTGGCTTACTTCTTGAGCCGTTGGGCTTTGCTCGAGGTGCTGGAATATCTCGGCAGCCTTTCTGTGCTGGTGGCGGTCATCTTTTATTTCGCTGAATCAGGTGATCGCCGGAAGCAGAAACACTATCAGGCGTGGCAAGTAATTAACACGGCCCAGGGCAAGGGCGGCAGCGGCGGCCGGATCGAAGCATTAAACGAACTTAATGAGGATGGCGTGCCGCTGGTCGGCGTAGACGTGTCTGGCGCGTTTCTCATGGGCGTCCGTTTAATCAAAGCCGGACTCTCCCGTTCCAACTTCGAAGCTGCCGATCTGCGCAATGCAATCCTTCGCTCGAGCGATTTCCGCTTCGCCAATCTTCATTTCGCCAATCTGCGCGGCGCGGACGCCTCCGGAGCAAATTTCACGGAAGCCTCCTTCATCGATTCCGATCTCAAGGGCGCCAACCTCTCCGGCGCCGATCTCACCGCTGCCGATCTCTCCGACGCCGATCTTCGCAACGCCGATTTACGCGGCGTTCATTGGCAGAAACTGAAAGCCGTCACGTCCGTCAACATCTATGGGATACGCAACGCGCCGCCAGGGTTCGTCGATTGGGCCATGATGCACGGCGCCAAGTCCGACCCGTCCGAGGAGTAGCCGAGGAACAATCCATGACGAAACATTTCGACTTATCGCGCCGCAGTCTCCTCGCACTGGGCGCATGCGCGTTGGCGCGGCGAGCCGCGGCGGCCGGCGAGGACGAGCCGTTTCGCATCACGATGGGCAAATCGGTGATCGAAGCGTCGCTCCCCTCGGCCGGCATCGATCTCGCCCCGCCCAGCCTCATAGCTTGGGTGACCGTCGCCGCTCGCGCGGTAACCGCGTATTATGGCGTATTTCCCACCGCCAAGGCTTTGGTGACCGTGAATGCCATCGAAGATCGCGCAGGCGTGTTGAACGGGACGACGTATGGCGGCGATCCGCCGCGCACCAGGATGGGCGTGGGCCAGCACACCACCACCCGCCAGTTCGAGAACGATTGGACCATGACGCACGAGTTCGTCCATCTGGCGTTTCCCAATATGACGCGCGAGCACCATTGGCTGGAAGAGGGGCAGGCCACCTACATCGAGCCCATTGCGCGCGCGCAGATCGGAACCCTCAAGCCGGAGCGCGTCTGGGGCGATATGATTCGCGATATGCATCAGGGCCTGCCCGGTCCGAACGACCGCGGCCTGGATTTCACGCGCACCTGGGGCCGGACTTACTGGGGCGGCGCGCTCTACTGCCTGCTGGCGGATGTGGGGATTCGCGAGCGCACCCGGAACCGCGCCGGCCTGCAACAGGCTTTGCGCGGGGTGCTCGCGGCCGATGGAAACATCGAATACGATTGGCCCATCGAAGAAGCGCTTCAAACCGCGGACAAGGCGGTGAATGTCTCCGTAATGACGGAGCTTTACAACCAGATGAAGGACAAGCCGTTCGCGCCGGACTTGAACGAACTCTGGCAGCGGTTGGGAGTAGAACTTGTGGAGGGGCGTGTGCAATTTCGGGACGATGCGCCGCTCGCTGAGGTACGCAAGGCGATTACGCGGGCGGCAAGCTAAACAGTAGATCCAACTCCAACTTGTATCCCCTTCCGTTATCTGCTAGAATTAACATTAGATTATATTGTGTTGCTTTCGCCCGCTCTATCTATCCCCCACATTCCGGCGATTGTTCCCTCCAGCAATCCATCCGAGGAGTAACGTTTAAACACATTTATGGCATCCAATAACTATTCCCAGGGCGCTCAGGTTGAGCACCTTAAGTTTGGTCTGGGCACGGTCATGTCCAGCAGTGAAGAACGGATCACGATCAAGTTCGACGATCACGGCGAAAAAAAATTCGTCACCAATCTGGTGATGGGTAGTCTCAAGAAGAGCGACCGCCAGCCTCCTGCCGAAAAGAAGCGCGCCAGCCGCAAGAAGGCTGCTGCGCCGGTCGCGGTTTAACAGGCGTCATTGAGGATTCCCGTTTGAACGCACTTCAAAAGCGACTATTCGAAGAAGCCCGGAAGCGTAACCCCGAGCTCAAGATCCCAACAGATGCGGTTCCGTCTGCCAATGATTTGACGGAAGCCGACCTCGCGCTGATCAAACAGGGCGTCGGCGACAAAACCTCCCGGCCGTCCACTGGCGGCGGAGGCGGCGAAGCCGTCGAGGAGGCCCCCACCGGCGAGCAGCCAGGAAGCGTGGTCACCTATTTCGAGGCCAAGGGCTTCGGATTCCTGCGCCCCGACGATGGCGGCCGCGACATCTTCTTCCACGTCTCGCGCCTGGTTGAAGGTTTGGCCACCGATCTCAAGCCGGGAGCGCGCGTGCTCTATGAACTGGGCATGGACCGAACCGGCAAGATGGCGGCATCCAGCGTGCGGATTGCGCCCCCTCCCGCAGCTTAGCGCTTCGATTTCACTTGGACGCCCCAACCTTCGCGGCCGCTTCGCTTGACGAGATCACCTCGTGGACTTCGAAATCCATGAGGTCAGACCATCTCGTCATCCATTCCTCAAGCAGCCGCGGATCATGAGTTTCCATTAGTACTACTGTGTTATAAACGTCGGGCGCAGCAGAAGGGGCAGCAGGGGAGTTGCTGAAGCAGGAATCTGGCGATTCGGATACGAAGTGTAGCGATGGAGTGGGGATTATGCCGCTCGGCCCGGGTGCGCAGAGCCGCGGGGCTGGAACCGGGGCGGAATTTTCGGGGCGCGTAGCTCCAGTTGGCCGGCGCGGGCTGAGGGGGAAAAACGGCTCCGCTCGGCCACCAGGAACCCATACGAGAGCGATACAGAGGGTAGCGTGATGATGAAAGCCGCGCCAGCCTCGTCCTTCAAAATGGCCCAGCCCGAGTTCCTGTTTCAGTTCTTCGTAATCGCGTTCGATGATCCAGCGATGTTTGGCCATGTGGACCAGTTGCGGTCAGTGATGGTCTCTGCCGGCAGAGTCGAAAACCAGTATTTCGCAGGCTCGGCTTCACTCTTTCGGCCATTCGATCAGCAGCCATTCCTCCGGATGCGGTTCGGCTGCGCCAGTAATCCCGGTGAGCGCATCGCACGCGGACGGCGGCGAAGCGCGAGGTGAGTTGTTTCTTGATTCCCTGCCGCCACGCAACCGTCTTCCATGTCTTGGCGGGGAACGTCAGCGCAAGTTCCTTCACCGTTATCGGCTGATGCTCCGCATCGCGGCGCAAGCAGCTTCGGAGGACGCCCGATGCCTTTCTGCCGTTCTGGCGCAGGCAATGGTTGTTCACCGGGTTTCCATACGTCATGTGCTCTGGATGCCGACGACATAATTCAATTTCCATTCGGTCAGCCGGTCACGAAACTGCGTATCATTGCCATAGGCAGCATCGGCCAGCACCACGCCTTCGGCACGCCGCGTTCACCGCGCTCGTTCGAATTTCGTGCCAGCGCGATCTGCGGCTTGGTCTTAAACTTAACCTCTGCCGGAACGCCTGCCTTCTTCCGCCGTTGTTTGTCGTTGGCCCACGCTTCCGGAAGGTACAGACGGAAGGCAATCGGCATACTGGCTTTTTCTGTCGTCACCGACAAGACTCACGGCTACCCTGCAGTTATCCTGCTTTCCGACCTGTCCGCAATACTGGCGCGCCACGCCCACGGAATGCTGCCCTTTCTTGGGAAAACCGGTATCGTCCACGATCCACGCCGACCACCGGATACTTCCGCAGTCATGGAGGCCAGCACTGTATCGCGCACGCGGTCCAGCAACGCTTCATCGTTCCACGGAGCGTCGGCTACCAAATGGTGCAGCGATTGGTGCATGCGCCGGACATTATCGGGAGCCAGTCGCGCCGCCATCGGCTCAACGCTCTTGCGCTCTCCCGGCAAGCAGCAGCCCCGTGCAATATGCCTTGAACGGAACGCTCCGATCCGCATGCCCCGCCGCTTGCGCCAGGCTATCGAGATATGCAGCGAGCCGTTTCTGTTGTGCGCCTGGCGCTCTCGATGATTGGGCGCTCACAACAAAAACAGTATATCATGTTTTATAACACAGTAGTACTAGCTGAAAGCAGACCTTGAGGTTTTCTTCGATCCAGCTGGATACATATTGCAGGCCCTCAGGCATCATGCGGCCGCGCTCGTTCAGTCGGCGATAGATCGCAGGCGCATCCCTAAAGCGCTCGACCACCATGTAGCGTTTCTTGAGGATTCGCGAATCGCTACTTTCATCGTCCATGTTGCGCAGGATATCACCGCTCACTTCAATCTGACGCTCGAAGAATTGCGGTAACATTGCGTGCAAAGGAGTCGACATGCGGCACGCAATTGGCGTCCTGATCCTCATCCTCGCGGCCCCTCCTTTGGGAGCCGCGATCAATCATGCCGGTGAAGGTGGAAGGCGGACAGGTGGCAGGCATCCCTGGAAAAGACAGCTCCATCACTGTATTTAAGGGCATCCCGTTCGCGGCGCCGCCCGTCGGCGACCTGCGCTGGAGAGCGCCCAAGCCCGCAGCCGCTTGGTCAGGTGTCAAGAAGGCCGATCAGTTCGGGAACAGTTGCATCCAGAACATTGTTACCGCGCGCGCCCCCTGGACCTATGAGTTCATGACCCACACTGATGTGAGCGAAGATTGCCTCTATCTCAACGTGTGGACCGGCGCCAAGTCGGCAGGAGAGAAGCGCCCAGTATACATGTACATATATGGCGGCGGAAATACGGAGGGCTCGGGCGCGGTCCCAGTCTATGACGGCGAGGGGCTTGCGAGGAAGGGCATCATCGTAGTGACCGTGAACTATCGTCTAGGGATCTTCGGCTTCTTCACGCACCCCGAGCTCACCGCGGAATCCGGCGTCCACTCATCTGGCAACTATGCTCTTCTCGACCTGATCGCGGCTCTTCACTGGATCCACGACAACATTGCAGCTTTCGGCGGCGACCCGAATCATGTCACTATCGGTGGCCAATCGGCGGGCGCATCCAACACCCACAGCCTGGTTGCTTCGCCGCTGGCAAAAGGGCTATTCCACGGCGCCATCGCCGAGAGCGGATCGAGCGTAAACGGTCTGGGACTCATGAACGCCCGCACACTGGCCGACCAGGAACAGGTAGGCGTGCGATTCGCCGAGGCAAAGGGAGCCCGCTCGATCGCCGATCTCCGCAAAATGTCGTGGAAGGAAATCACCGCCGCAGTGCCGGGATTGAACGCGCGTTTCGGAACCGTGGTCGATGGCTACGTGCAGCCGATGTCCGCCGGCGAAATGTTCGCGCAGGGCCGGCAGAACGACGTGCCCACGCTCACCGGTTGCAATAAGGACGACTTGGGCGGCGGCAACCCGCACCCCAATACCACAGCCGGCCAGTCCCAGAGCCAGGCACAGCAGCGGTATGGCGATTTAGCGTCCGAGTTTCTGAAGTTGTACCCCGCCGCGAGCGATGACGAAGCGCGCGCATCGTCCAACGAAAGCGCCCGCGATTCCATGCGCACCTCGATGTACCTTTGGGCGGTGACTCGCGCCAAGACGGCGAAAACCAAGGCGTATACCTACTACTGGGACCATGCCATGCCGGGGCCTGATGCCGACAAATACGGCGCCTTCCATACCAGCGAGGTTCCATATTTTATGGACACGCTTTATATGTCCGACCGTCCGTTTACCGATGCCGATCATAAGATCGCCGAAACCGTCTCATCCTATCTTGCGAACTTCATTCGCACGGGCGATCCCAATGGCAGGGGACTGGAGCGCTGGCCAAGCACCGCCGAAGACCCCGGAACCACCATGGCGATCGGCGACAAATACGCGCCCATCCCCGTGGCCGCCAGCAAGGCGAAGCTGGATTTCTTCACGGCATTTCTGATGAAACCCCGCCCTGCCGCTACGCCACCGCGCCAACAATAATGCCTCGCGCAGGAATTCGGGTAACGGACTGCGGGTATTGCCACCGACTCGCGATGTTGCCTTCCCTGCCATATGCCACAATGCTCTTTCCGGCCCCTTTATGCCATTCATCCACGAAGATTTCCTGCTGAGCAACAAGCACTCCCGCTACCTCTACGAGCGGTACGCGGCCGCTGAGCCCATCCTCGACTACCACTGCCATCTCCCGCCCGCCGACGTTGCCGCTAACCGCCAATTCGACAACCTATTCGAAATCTGGCTCGAAGGCGACCACTACAAATGGCGGGCCATGCGCGCCAATGGCGTCGACGAGCGCTTCTGCACCGGCGACGCCTCGCCCTATGAAAAATTCCTCGCCTGGGCGCGCACCGTGCCCCACACCCTGCGCAATCCGCTCTACCACTGGACCCACCTCGAACTGCTGCGCTACTTCGGTATCGACGAACTGCTCGACGAGAATACCGCCCCGCGATCTGGGAGTGGGCCAACGAGCAACTCGCTACCAATGACTTGCGCGCCCACGGCATCCTGCGCAAGTTTTCCGTGCGCGCCCTCTGCACCACCGACGACCCCGCGGACGATCTCGCCCACCACAAAGCCATCGCCGCTTCCGGCATCGCGACCAAGGTCTTCCCGCCTTCCGCCCCGACAAAGCTATGGCCGTACATACGCCTGAGGCGTTTGGACCAATGGATCGCGCGCCTGGAAGCGGTCAGCAATCGCAGCGTCGGCAACTTCGCCTCATTCCTCGACGCCCTGCAAATCGCGCCACGACTTCTTCCACCAGATGGGCGGCCGCCTCTCCGATCACGGCATCAACCAGCGTCCTCGCCGATTTCCCTTCCGAATCGGAAGCTGCCGCGATCTTCGACCGCGCCCGCGCCGGTCAAGCCGCCTCGCCCGCCGAATACGCTCCGCTTCGGCTCGTACTTAATGCTGCTCTTCGGAATGCTGGGACGCCGAGCGCGGCTGGACGAAGCAACTCCACCTCGGCGCGCGCCGCAACAACAATTCCCGACGCTTCCGCGAACTCGGGCCCGACACCGGTTTCGATTCCATCGGCGATTTGCCGCAGGTCGACGCCCTCGGCGCGCTACATGGACCGTCTCCAGGACGAAAACGCCCTGCCCAAGATGGTCATTTACAATCTGAACCCAGCCGACAACTACCCCTTCGCCACCATGGTGGGCAATTTTCAGGACGGCGCTATCGCCGGCAAGATCCAGTTCGGCAGCGGCTGGTGGTTCCTCGATCAGAAGGAAGCCATGACCTGGCAGATGAACGCGCTTTCCAATTGCGGCCTGATCTCGCGCTTCGTCGGCATGCTCACCGATTCGCGCTCCTTCATGTCCTACCCGCGCCACGAGTATTTCCGGCGCGTGCTGTGCGATTTGTTCGGTAGGGATATCGAGTCCGGAGACCTTCCGGACGATGAGGAGATGGTGGGGTCGATGGTACGCAATATCTGCTACGGGAATGCGCAGCGGTTTCTGGGATTGAACGTGGAGCCTTCCGCTTCGGGCAAAGCGGCCTAAACCGGCTAACGACGGCCGTTGTGGCCGGCGTGGCCTCCCTCATGGCCCCCGCTGGGGTCGGCGGGCGCGGGGGCATCAGCGGTAGTGACGGAACTTCCCGCCGCGATCGTGCTATTGGCCACCGTCCACAGGTTTTGCAGTCCACCTGAAACGTTAACGAAGAGGCCCAATCCAATCAGCGCGATCACGGCGGTAATGAGGCAGTATTCAGCGAGGTCCTGCCCCTGGTCGTTCCTCCGAAAAAAGCTTTTCCACTTAGGAAACATTCTTTCTACCACTTGGGTAAATTCTAGTGGGACTAGACCCTCTGTTACCAGATTCTCTTTAGTTATGGACCCCTCAAGTTTTATCCCATACCGGCCGATAATGCTTTAGAAGACCATGCTCTTATCCACTCCGGCTCTCGGCGAAGCCATATGGGAATTGCCGCCGCTGATACTCCATCCATTCAGCGAGCGCACGTCGCCCGAGTCGCTCCTGGAAAACTCAAAGGCAGCGCTAATGCTCTCGGGGTTGCTGCCGGGAGATGGCCAGGATCGCGAGGCTTTAAACCGAAAACTCCTGGCCGGCCGCTATTCCGAGATCCGAATGCTCTACTTTCTGGGCAAGGATGTATTCCGGTGGATCGGCCAATGCATGGAAATCGCCTCGCGGATCCCCGAACTGGGCGAAGCCGAAGTGAAGCGGCAGAGCTTTGCCGGGCTGTTGGGCTGCCCGCCGCCTAACGTGCGCGAGAAATTGCTCCGTTGGGGCGTCAACGATTACCCGTCCGTATTCGCCCGAGCCGTGGGGTTGAATGCGCTCTTCGCCGAGCCTCCTGCATTCGAAATCCTCGCTGCGGATTTCATCCGCAACTACCACCGCGCGGCCGATCTGCTCTACCAGGCCTTCATGGAATCGGAGCCGCACCGTGTGGCCGCGCCAAGGAACTTCCACTTCAGTTTGTATGCCTCCGGAGAATATGCGAATATGCTGGCGGCGGAGTGGCAGGGCTAGTAATTTCCGATCGAAGAGACATGAAGACATGATTCGCTCAACCGCGGGTGCGCGACATAAAAGTGGAAGGCTTGTCAAAACCCCAGCAAACCGCGGCAGATCTGAGCGTACTACTACGCAAGAGCCGTCATTGCGAGGGTTCAACGCGAAGAACGCTCAGACCCCCGAAAGCAAACGCCCGGAAGTCTAATGGAATCTTCGACCGACAGAACTACCGAAGTCGAGTTGCGGCGGTCTTCCACTTTTATGTCGTACACCCTGCGCCTCAGCGTCTTTGCGTACGATAATTCCTTCCCGCATAATAGAGCTTGGCAGTCACCGAACAAACGCGTTCGCCAGCCCGCTCGCTGGCCGACGTACACTCTAGCGTAGCTACCTCGCAGCCCTCCTTCTGGCGACGCATGTTCGCCTTCGCCGGCCCGGCCTATCTAGTGAGCGTGGGCTACATGGATCCAGGCAATTGGGCAACCGACCTCGAAGGCGGCGCCCGCTTCGGCTATCGCTTGCTGTGGGTTCTGGTGATGTCGAACGCCATGGCGATCCTGCTGCAGACGCTCAGCGCGCGGCTCGGCATCGTCACCGGACGCGATCTCGCGCAGGCTTGCCGCGAACGTTATCCCCGCGGCGTCAACATCGCCCTTTGGGCCCTCTGCGAGATCGCCATAGCTGCCTGTGACTTGGCCGAAGTGCTCGGCGCGGCCATCGGCCTCAACCTGCTCTTCCACATTCCTCTGCTCTTCGGCGTGTTGCTCACCGCCGCCGATACGCTGCTGCTGCTTTGGTTCCAAAGCTTCGGCATCCGCACGCTCGAGGCTTTCGTCCTGGCGCTCATCGCCGTCATCGCGGGCTGCTTCTTCATCGAAGTGATGTGGGCCGGCCCCAACCCGCTGGACCTGGCAGCCGGGCTTGTGCCGCGGCTCACCAAAGACAGCCTTTACCTCATCATCACCATCGTCGGCGCGACCGTGATGCCGCACAATATGTATCTGCATTCCGCGCTGGTTCAGACGCGGCACATCGGACAAAACGATGGCGCCAAGCGCGCGGCCTGCCGCTACAACCTCATCGATTCCGCCGTGGCTCTCAACGGCGCCATGTTCGTGAACATCGCGATTCTGGTGATGTCGGCCGCGGTGTTCTTCCAGCGGCACATCGCGGTGACGGAAATTCAGCAGGCGTATATGCTGCTGACGCCGCTGATGCATGCCGGCCTCGCCAGCGTCATCTTTGCCGTCGCTCTGATCTGTTCGGGCCAATCCTCCACTCTCACCGGAACCCTCGCAGGACAAGTGGTGATGGAAGGTTTCCTCGATATCCGCATGCGACCCTGGCTGCGGCGCATGGTCACGCGCTCGCTCGCCGTTATCCCCGCCGCGCTGACTATTTATTTTGCCGGACCGCAATCCACGCTCGGACTGCTGCTCCTCAGCCAGTGCGTGCTCAGCATGCAATTGCCCTTCGCCATCATTCCGCTGATCCACTTCACCAGCGATCGCGGCCGAATGGGACCCTTCGCCAATCGGCTTTGGGTGAAGGCTCTGGCGTGGATCTCCGCCGCCGTCATTATCGCGTTGAACCTTCGTCTCGCGGCGGAAGTCATCACGGGCTGGATGACAAGTGCGGGCCCGTGGCGCACGCTGATCTGGATCGCCGCCGTTCCCATCGCCATTGGATTATTGCTCCTGCTGATCTGGGTAACGTTCGAGCCTTACCTCGCGCGCCGCAGCCAGCGCCGCGCCAGCGCCACCGCAACCTTGCCGGAGGCCGCTCCGCCCGAAGCCGCTGTCGCGCCCGCACCCGCGTATCGCCGGATCCTGGTACCGCTCGATCATACGGAACTCGACCGGCTCGCCGTCACCCACGCCGCCGCAATGGCCCGACTGCACCACGCGAAGATCTATTTGCTGCATGTGGAGGAGGGCGTGACCAGCCAGATCTACGGCGGCGACGCCTCCACCGCCGAGGTGGAAGCCGGCGCGGCATATCTCGAAACCATCGCGCGGTCATTCCGCGAACAAGGCATCGAAGTGGAAACGGCGGTAAGCCACTCGCTATCGCCCAAACGTGAGATTGTCCGTTACGCTCACGAGATTCGTCCCGACCTGGTCATCATGGGCGCCCACGGCCACGGCGGCCTAAAGGACCTCATCTTCGGCAACACCATCAACCCGGTACGTCACGACCTGGATATCCCAATGCTGATCGTACGCCCGGGAAAGAGCTAAGAGTTGCGCGGGAACCCCGAATGAATCACTGCTTGTCGTTCCGCGCTTGTTTGGCGAAAAAGTCGAACATCGGCGCGAACGCAGGTTGCGCGACGCTCACGTGGCTCCCTCCGGGCACTTCGTTATAGGTGATTGTCGCTCCCGCCTTTTTCCCCGCTTCTACCATCGTTCTCGATTGAGTAACGTTCACCGTACGGTCGTCGTCTCCATGCGTCACATACTGCGGGATCGCCGCAATCTTCACCATGCCCGACGCGTCGCCGCCGCCCGAAATCGGCCCCAGAGCCGCAAACAAATCGGGATGATCCATCGCGATGCTCCACGTTCCGTAGCCGCCCATCGAGTGCCCCATCAGGTACACCCTCGACCGGTCAACCTTATACTCGCGCTCCACGTCGGCCATTACGTCGAGCACATCCTGTTCCGCGCTCCCCCGATACATCGAAGCCGGCTCGCGTCCCTTGGGCGCGGCCACAATGAAGCCGTGCGCTTGCGCGTCGCGCGGCAATTCCTTGCCGTAGGAATCGAACATGCTGTTCTCATCGCCGCCCATGCCGTGCAGCGCTACTACCATTGGCGCCGTTTTGCTGCCATCGTAGCTATTGGGAATGAAGAGCCGGTAAGGCTGCAATGTCCCATCGACCTTCGAAACATAGGCCCTGCGGAAATCGCCCTGCTTGCCGGCGAAAGGGTCCCGGCCCGCCGACACCGCATCCAGAATCTCCTCCGCCGATGCGAATTCTGTCTTGAAATCGTACGCGCGCGGGTTCGCTTCGCCGCGGTCGGCCCGCTCATAAAGCGCCAAGGCGTATTGAGCGGTGGGAAGCGCCGGGTTGACGCCGCTACCAATCTTCGCGAGGCGTGCGCGAAGCTTCTGCGCCTCCGCGTCCAACGGCTCTATGTGAATCGGAAGATCTTTGACGAAGACACTGCGCAAAGCCGCCGGCGCCGTGTCGCTGGCATTCGTCAAACGAATCTGAATGACGTAGTTTCCATCCGGCTCGGCGGGTATCTCGATTTTTTCGGTAAACGGAGACTTCGCCGAATCGAGTGCAGTCTTCGGCGCCAGATTCGCTGTCTCCTGATTGCCGCGCATTAGCACCGCGGTCGCGCTCAGCTTCGCCGATGCAATGCGGTCGCTGGTGAAGAGAGGCGTTAGCGAAACCGTAACCGCGCCCGAAGAATTGCCCGCTGGCTTCGCCGAAATCATGGCGTGATCGAGCGACCCGCGCAGCGCTGACGCAAATTCCACATCGGGAGTCCATTCGACGTTGTGCATTACCGCGTTGCCTTGCGCGTAGAAGCGCAGAGCATCGGCAAAATGCGCCGCGCGTGTGGCCTGAGCGGCTTCGCGGCCCAGTCGCTCAGCCTCCTTCGCCTGCTCTGGCGTGAGCTTCAGCGATGCTCGTTGCGTGTTATACCCAACCGATGTGCTGAGCGCCAACCCGGCGTCCTGCGCCTGCAAACCGCAGGCCCAGAGAAAAGCCATCGAGAGAGCGGACAACGCGGTCCTGCGGCCAATGTAAAGCAACATGGCGCCATCTTACCAGAGCGTACGATTCGCTGTAGCCGTACTTTGCGACACTGTGTACTGAGCATCCTGCCGCCGCGCGGCCCATATCCCATGCGATCCGCGATTATCCACTATTGGCTCTTGAACCGCCGCGGCGGAGAGAAAGTACTCGACGCCCTATGCCGCCTGCTGCCCGACGCCGATGTCTACACGCTCTTTTGCGATCCGCAAACGCTCAGCGAAGAGGTGCGCCGCCACAAGATTGTCGTGTCCTCTCTCGATCCATTCCGCCGCTGGCATCGCAATCTGCTCCCGCTGATGCCGATGGCGCTCGAGGCGTTCGATCTGCGCGGTTACGATCTCATCGTCAGCAGCGAATCAGGCCCGGCCAAAGGGGTGCTTGCGCCATCCACGGCGCGCCATGTCTGTTACTGTCACACTCCCATGCGTTACCTATGGGACCTCTATCCCGCCTACCGCAACGAGTGGACGCGCTCACGGACCAAGCGCGCGCTCATCGCCCCGTTCGCCCATTATATGCGCTTGTGGGATTATGCCTCGGCCTCGCGCGTAGACCGTTTCATCGCCAATAGCCGCAACGTCCGCACGCGCATCTGGAAGATCTACCGCCGCGAATCGGAAGTGATCTATCCGCCGGTCGACGTCGAGACGTTCCGCCACGAGCGCGCCGAAGATTACTTCCTCGCGGTGTCGGAGCTTGTCCCCTACAAACGAATCGATGTCCTGGTGAGACACTTCACTCGGACCGGGCAGCCCCTGCGCATTGCCGGCGATGGTCCCGATTCGCGGGCGTTGCGCGCTTCCGCTGGCCGTAATATCCAGTTCCTCGGCCGGGTCTCGGACGCCGATCTGCGCGATCTCTACGCGCGCTGTCGCGCTTTTCTCATGCCCGGCGAAGAGGATTTCGGCATTACGCCGGTCGAAGCGCTTGCCAGCGGAAAACCGGTGATCGCATTCGGCCGCGGCGGCGCGCTCGAGACCGTTCCACCATTCGGCGGCGTCCTCTTCGACCGGCAGGACGAAGAAAGTCTCACGGCGGCCATATCCCGCTTCGAACAACTGGAGCCCGAGATCCAACCCGCGCGTCTGCAGCAGTGGACGCACCAATTCTCCACCGCCGAATTTGAGCGCAGAATGGCCGCGGAACTGGCGTCACAAGAAATATCGGAGTAGCGATGTGCCGTCTTACCCTTGCCCCGCCGCTTCCCGTTCGAATTCGATGGGGTCGCCGAACCCGACATTGTCCACGCCCAGGCTTCGCATCACCGATGCAGCAGTCAATGTCAGCGCCAAATGATAATGTCCTAATCGTGCCAAGTAGAAATGTCCTATTGACGGGTCCAGGCTGGAGGGGTGGATTCAGGAACATTTCTCATGACGCAAAAGGACCGCGACCGGCTGGTCGCATTGAAAAAAGCAAAGAAGGGCCTGATCACGCAACGACAGGCCGCCGAGGAGATCGGCCAGAGCGAGCGGCATGTGCGCCGGCTGTTGAAGCGGCTAAAGGGCAAGGGGGACAAGGCGTTAGTACATGCCCTGCGCGGGCGGCCGTCCAACCGCAAGCTGGACGAGAAGACCAAGCAAAAAGCGGTGGAGATACTGGGCCGCGAAGTCTATCACGGCTTCGGTCCCACGCTGGCGGCAGAGTACCTGGCCAGCAACCACGACATACATGCCGGTCGCGAGACGGTGCGGAGCTGGATGATCGAAGGCAAGCTGTGGCGTGCCAGCCGGCAGCGGGTCGACACGATCCATCAGTGGAGACCGCGCCGGTCACGAGTGGGCGAGTTGGTGCAGTGGGATACCAGCGAGCATGCCTGGCTAGAGGATCGCGGTCCGAAGCTCTACCTGATCCACATGATCGACGACGCGTCCAGCCGGCTCCATGCGCGATTCGTATTGCACGATTCGACAGCGGAAAACATGCGGCTGGTGTGGAGCTACGTGGAACGGCATGGCCGGCCAGTCAGCTATTACACCGACAAGGCAGGTTTGTTTCAAACGGCTCCGAAAACGGCGCGGTATGCCACCGCGTTACCGCGAGACGAGCGCGAACCTTTACCGCCGACCCAGATCGGACGGGCGCTTCGGGAACTGGACATCGTGTGGATCGGGGCGCACTCGCCGCAGGCCAAGGGTCGAGTGGAACGCAGTTTCCAGACGGCGCAGGACCGTCTGGTGAAAGGTCTGAGGGTGGCTGGGGCAAAGAGCCTGGAACACGCCAACGCCTATTTGGAAGAGGAGTTTGTCGTATGGTGGAACAAAACGATTGCCGTCGTTCCGGCCAGCAGCGACGACGCCCATCGGGCGTTAGGCAAGGAGCACTCACTGGCTGCTTCGCTGAGCTATGTGGAAAACCGACAAGTCAGCGATGGGTACACGATTCAGTTCAATACGCAGACCTACCGGATAGCCCGCAGCGACGTTCGTGCGGGCCTGCGGGGGGCCGCTGTCCGCATCGAGATGCGGCTCGACGCCTCCATGGCGGTGCGCTTCGGCAACCGCTACGTAACGGTCACCGCTTGCGAGCCGCGTCCCAGAGTGCCAAAGCCCAAGCTCGCGCGTGCACGCAAACCCGCCGCACCGCGCGCCAAAAGTCGATGGATGGAGAACTTCCACCTGACCAGTCCGGAGAAAACCGCTCTGTCTGCTCTCGAAGCCGCCGCCAAGCTCCGCAGCTTAAAACCAATTCGGTAGGCCGGGCAAAAGCGGCCCGTCCAACGTCGCGTTTATTTTATTCAAAGCCTCTGCTCGGGAGTCTCACCAAAGTAAGCTTGCCTACAAAAGCAAAACCCCCGGAGGGTACCCCGCAGGGCCCGGTTAACCGAGGGTTTGCCGCCGTTTACTTCGGAGCCAACTCCGTCGCATCGGCTTTGAATCTTCCCCAGAACCGCGACGTCCCAGAGAATCATTCACACTCTAAACCACACCTCTCGAAACTCACTGCCAAACCGGACATTTCTACTTGGCGGAGTTTAGGACATTTCTACTTGGCGTTGACAGAAACGGCCCAGTGGTTAATTGCGCTCACTGCTGTACGGTAATGGAAACGCCGGTCTGGGTGGTAACTCCGCCAATTATCGCGACTATCGGCGCATCTCCGTTCGGCAGATTCGGCAGCGTGACGTTCAGTTGATAAGTTCCCGATTCAACTAATCCGGCATATACCACCGTTGCGGCCATGCCGCCGATAGTAACTTGAACCTGGTTCGCCAATACCGCCGGCGTCGAAACTAACTGCGCGGTGGGCAGCGCCGGATTGGTTGGTCCGAATCCCGTTCCATACAACTGGATGGTCTCGCCTGGCTGCGCGGGCCGCGTGGTCACCCCGGGCAGCAGGTTCGTACTGCCCACCAGGGTGTAATCCGAATGCAATGCGGCCACGTACGCCCCGTTGTCGATCGTAAAGAACGCGGGTGAAAATTGGTTCTTGGGGACGCTGAAGGAATTGCTCGCCTGCTGCGCCACGGTAACCTGCACCTGCACCGAGCCGGTCGCCGCATCATCCGGCGCCAATACATTGATTTGCCCCGGACTGATGTAATCGATAAATGCGGGCATGCCGTTGATCGTCACCGAAACGCCCTCAAGAGAAGTTGGCAGCATCCCATTCACGAAATCGGAATTCTGCCAGGTGTAAGTGGCAGTCGAGAGGTTCGTTCCGAAGATCGATACCCACGTAGCCGAGGCAAAGTTAGTCTGGAAGCCTCCTGCATTTGTCACAGCGGTGATGCCAGGAGCCGGCTGCGTCCCTTGAACCGTGAGCGTTATGGCGATGGAAGCCGGGCTTCCGCTTGCTCCGGCGGCGGAGACCTGGAGCGCCGAGGTGTAGGTTCCAGCCGCCAGATTGGCCGGATTGATCGACACAGATAGCGTTCCTGGCGCGCCGCCGGACGCCGGAGAAACAGCCAGCCAGTAATCGCTGGAGGATGCGGTCCACGCCAGCGCGCCGCCCCCCGCGTTCGTAATCGACACGGTCTGCGCCGCCGGCGCTGCGCCGCCCACGGAGTAACTGAACGATAGCGTCTGCGGCGCCACCGATAGCGCAGCCGCAGGCTGAGTCACGGTAAGCGTAATCGGAATCGACAGCGGCGTATTCGACGCTCCGGAAGAAACAATCTGCACGCTACTGGTGTAGGTCCCGGCGCCCATATTTGCTGGCGAGACGGAAATCGAAAGCGTTGATGGCGCCGTACCGGACGCCGGGGATACGCTCACCCAGGAATCGCTGGCAGTGGCGGTCCACGCCAAGGTTCCGCTGCCGCTATCCGTAATCTGGATCGATTGCGCCGCGGGCGCCGTTCCGCCCGCGATGTAGCTGAATTGCAGGCCGGCGGGCGATGCGGCAATCGTTGACGGATTCGGCGTAGCAGCCATAATCGCCAAAGAATCGCTTCCCGTCGCCGCGTTCACCGTGATGGTCAGGAAGCCGGTCAGGGTGGAAGGAAGCACCGCGGTAATCGAGGTATTCGTCCACGAATTGATTTGTAAGTTCTGCGCAGTGGAGGAGCCGACAGGGGTCGCGGTTACATTGCAGTTGATGCATTTACTACTGAAATCCTGCCCGGTTATGGTGATTGTTCCGCCGGCGCTGACCACCCGCGGGATAGTACTCACTAACGGCCCGATAGAAAAGATGGTGGCATCTATCTTGCAGCGTACGGCCGAAAAGTAACCGAGGGCCTGCGTGTAGGAACCGCAATTGATCGTGCCCAGGGACGTGCTTATAGCTTGGAATGTGCCCGTCCCGGCGACAAAGTCATCATAATATATGACATTTGTACCGCCGCCATCGGTTAACTGCAAAGTTCCCCATCCTACCTGAGTCACATCGTTGGCGAAGGCGCCTCCGCCATTGAGCAGCGCGAAGAACATTCCGCCATTCGCCGATAAATAAGGATCGGTGGCAGGCGTGGTTCCGATGGACTGCCAATCCGAAGTTCCCGCCAGAAACGAGCGGACGATTTCGCTGGTGAGGTGAGACTCGCTGGTGACGTTAGCGATTCCCGCGGCATTGCATAAGTATGCACCCAGGGTTGTGTTGGTGAACGCCGAAGGGTCTACGTGGCAGTAGGGCACGATGCGCGTCGCGGAAACTTGTTGCGCCACGAAGCCAATGGAGGCGCTGGTTAGTGAAACAATGCCGTCGCTGGCGTTGTTGAGTTCCGTAGCGGCGCTCAGGCTGGGAAGGTACTCTCCGGCGTTACCGGCAATCGCGATAGCGCTCACGCCGCGCAGATCGTCGGCTCGCTGATTCCAATTCGCCAGGTTCCAAAGAAATGCGCTGCCAGGGATCAGCTCGGCGCTCTGCGTGCCCGCGGGGATGATAGTTATGTAGTTGCCGGCGACGAAGGAACCGAAATTCGGCGTGGCGATCAGGACCAACTTCCCTACCAATGTGGTAGCGGGCGGAGTGAGCGCCTCGGTGGAGGGCTGCAGGCCGGCAAGATACGACCGGGCGATGAGCCCGCCCATGCTGAATCCAACCAGATCGATCTGCGGGACCTGCGTCCCGTTATCGTATAGAATCGTTTTCAGGAATGCGCCTAAATCGTTCCCCAACGTCTCGATGGATTGATTAGGATCCTCCAGGCAGTTATCGAATAGATAGACTACCGGGACGCCATCCGCGACCAGATACTGCGCCAGATTGCCGAATGTATCCGCGGAGCTGTTCGCTACGGGACAGGAGTTGGTGAAGCCTGTCTCCCATCCGTTCAACAGCACGACGGGATTGCGCGTGGAGTTGGAAGGCACCGTCACACGCGGTTTCACCTCCACCGTCATGGCGGTTTGCCGTACCTCGCCGGAAGCGCTCGTCGCCGAAATGGTGGCTGCGTACTCGCCCGGCTTGGCTTTCATCGATGCGGCCAGCACCATCTGCCCCGACTTGTCAGGCGCGACCACAAGCCCGTCCGCCGGCGCGCCCGCGACCTCAATGCGGCGTGTTTTCGCGTTGCGGAGGAAATCCAGCGTATCGCTCGAAGCGGCGATTGTCGCAGGTTCGCCCAAGCGAAGTTCGTAGCGGGTTTGCTGGAGATCCATTGGCCTGGTCTGCGCCGCGGCGGAAAGAACGAAAAAGAAGAAACCTGCACACTTCTCCCAGGAAGCCATCTACAACAAAAGACGCAACGTTCGCGGAAAACGCGCAACCGATTTCGTGGGGGAATCTCAGGCCGGAACGTCCACCACATACGCCTGTGCGGTTCCCGTACGGTCGCTGGCGAAAGCTGCCTTGCTTTCATCCGTCGACCACAAAGGGTGCGGAGGGCTCCATTGCGGACGGTAGACAGAGCCGGCGGCGTTCTCCATCCAACTCATCGCGTTCCACACCTGCGCGAAATCCTCGGCATTGCGTAACGGGAATGGCGCCACTGCGTGCCCTGGTTGCTCGATGCGCTCAAACAAAGCGGCGGCGCTGACGCGGCGTAAACCCTGGAGAATGAAGCGCCCAAAAGTATACCTTAGGCGTTTTTCACTTATGGCGGCGCGTTATGCCGTCGCTTTGTCGGCCACGGCGAGAAGCGTCTCGAAGTAGGGCGGCTCCGGCTCGCGATACACCACCGCGGTCTCCACGTTGCGGAAGCCGGCGCCTTTCAGCATCCGCTCCATTTCCAGTTCGGTGAAGCCCAGCCAAAGATCGGCGTACATCTCGCGCGCTTCTTCGAAGTTGTGGCGGTTCAGATCGAGCACGGCGATGCGGCCGCCGGGCTTCAGGATGCGCCAGGCTTCGCCGACGGCGCGCTCGGGATGCCGCGCGTGATGCAGCGCCTGGCTGAGGAACGCCAGGTCCACCGTGCCGGTGCGGATGGGCACGTCTTCCAGATCGCCCAGGCGGTATTCCAGATTGGCGATGCCGTGCTTGCGCGCCAGTTCGGCGCCGAACTCCACCATCTTTTCGGAATTGTCGATGGCGATCACTCTCTTGGCGCGCTGCGGCCATCAACTGCGAAATGCGTGCCCTCGCCCGCGCCCAGATCGGCGATCACCATGGGCGGCATCAGCTTCAGCAGCGCCTCGGCGATGCCTTTCCAGGAGCGGCCGGGCACGTATTGGCGGCCGAACTTGCCGGCCAGTTCGTCGAAATAGCGGCGCATCTTGTCCTGGCGCTTGCGCAGCAGCCAGACGCAGCGCCTGCCGGTCCTGCTCCGCTTCGGGGATCTCGCGCGGCCGCCTGGCGCAGCAGATCCATCAGCTCCGCGGGGCGCGTTCAGACGATAGAAGGCGTTCTTGCCGGTGCGGCGGTCGTCCACCAGGCCGGCCTGCTTCAGCTGCGCCAGATGGGTCGAGATCTGGCTCTGGCCCTTGGCGAGAATCTCCTGCAGCTCGGCCACGGACAGCTCTTCGTGCTCTAGCAGCAGCAGCAGGCGCAGGCGGTTGGGATCGGCCGCCAGCCGCAGCGATTTGAGGATTGACGCCATGCTCGAAATATTATAATATCAACATATCAAGATTTGTTGATACGAGGAAATAAGAGAATCGCAATGGGCACTGCAACGCTGAACCAAGACCGATTACAAAGTCGCCGACCTGGCGCTGGCCGAATGGGGCCGCAAGGAGATCTCCATCGCCGAGCAGCGAAATGCCCGGCCTGATGGCCATCCGCCGCAAGTACGCCGCCGGAAAAGCCGCTGGCCGGCGTGCGCGTCACCGGGCTCGCTGCACATGACCATCCAGACCGCGGTGCTCATCGAGACGCTGGCCGATCTGGGCGCGTCGGTGCGCTGGGCCAGCTGCAACATCTTCTCCACGCAGGATCACGCCGCCGCCGCCATCGCCGCCGCGGGCGTTCCGGTGTTCGCCTGGAAGGGCGAGATCGCTCGAGGAATACTGGTAGTGCACCTACCAGGCGCTCGAGCCATCCCGGAGGCAAGGGGCCGGAGCTGATCGTGGACGATGGCGGCGACGCCACGCTGCTGATCCACAAAGGCTACGAGCTCGAAGAACGGCAGCGACTGGGTCAACACGCCCGTCCGAGCAGCCACGAAGAGAAGGTCATCAAGGACCTGCTCAAGCAGGTTCACGCCGAAGAATCCGCAGCGCTGGCACGACGTGGTGAAGGACTGGCGCGGCGTTTCCGAAGAGACCACCACCGGCGTGCATCGCCTCTACAAGATGCAGGAAGCCGGCAAGCTGCTGGTTCCCGCCATCAACGTCAACGACTCGGTGACCAAGTCGAAGTTCGACAATCTGTACGGCTGCCGCGAATCGCTGGCCGACGGCATCAAGCGCGCCACCGACGTGATGGTGGCCGGCAAGGTCGCGGTGGTCTGCGGTTACGGCGACGTGGGCAAGGGCTCGGCGCATTCGCTGCGCGGCATGGGCGCGCGCGTGATCGTCACCGAGATCGACCCCATCAACGCGCTGCAGGCCGCCATGGAAGGCTTCGAAGTCACCACCATCGAAGACACGCTGGGCCGCGGCGACATCTACGTCACCTGCACCGGCAACTGCGACATCATCACGCTGGAGCACATGCAGAAGATGAAGGACCAGGCCATCGTCTGCAACATCGGCCACTTCGACAACGAGATCCAGGTGGACCGGCTGAACACTTCGGACGCGACGAAGACCAACATCAAGCCGCAGGTGGACATGTACACCTTCCCCGACGGCCACAGCATCTTCATGCTGGCCGAAGGCCGGCTGGTGAACCTGGGCTGCGCCACCGGCCATCCCAGCTTCGTGATGAGCAACAGCTTCTCCAACCAGACGCTGGCGCAGCTCGATCTGTGGAAGAACAGCGACACCTACAAGCCGGGCGTCTATACGCTGCCCAAGAAGCTGGACGAAGAAGTGGCGCGGCTGCACCTGGAAAAGATCGGCGTGAAGCTGACCACGCTTTCGCCGAAGCAGGCCGATTATCTGGGCGTGCCGGTGGAAGGGCCGTACAAGCCGGATCATTACCGGTACTGAGTTCGCGGCCAGCTACGATAGCGGTGACGTGTTACATTGATGAAAGCTCCGCAGGAGGAACATTTTGGCAAACACATCAGAGACACCTTTTTACTTCGGAATCGGTTACCGAAGGCCATCCCGATAAGATCGCGGATCAGATTTCCGACGCCGTTCTGGACGCCGTTCTGGCGGACGATCCCACCGGCCGCGTGGCCTGCGAGGTTCTGGTCACCACCGGCACTTGCATTGTGGCCGGCGAGATCACCACCACGACTTACGTGGACGTTCCGCGCATCGCGCGCGGCACCATCGAGTACGTCGGCTACAACGACGCCACCTTCGGATTCGATTCGCAACACCTGCGGCGTGCACAACCTGATCCAGATCGCAATCGCCCGATATCGCCATGGGCGTGGATACCGGCGGCGCCGGCGATCAGGGCCTGATGTTCGGCTTCGCCTGCGACGAAACGCCGGAGTTGATGCCGCTGCCGATCATGATGGCGCACAAGCTGGTGCAGCGGCTCTCCGACGTCGCGGCGCGAAGGCGTGCTCAACTTCCTGCGTCCCGACGGCAAGAGCCAGGTGAGCGTGGAATACGTCGGCGACAAGCCCGTGCGCATCGAAGCGGTGGTGATCTCCACGCAGCACAGCCCCGATGTTTCCACCGAGGAACTGCGCGCGCGAGGTGAAGAAGCACATCATCGACCCGATGGTTCCCTCCAACATGGTGGATTCGCAGACCAAGTATCACATCAACCCCACCGGCCGTTTCGTGGTGGGCGGACCGCACGGCGATACCGGCCTCACCGGCCGCAAGATCATCGTCGATACTTACGGCGGCATGGGCCGGCACGGCGGCGGCGCGTTCTCCGGCAAGGACCCGACGAAGGTGGACCGCTCGGCCTGCTACATGGCGCGCTACATCGCCAAGAACATCGTGGCCTCCAAGCTGGCCAGCGCGCTGCGAAGTGCAGTTGGCCTACGCCATCGGCGTGGCCGAGCCGGTTTCGGTGACGGTGGACACGTTCGGCACCGGCGTCGATTCCCGACGAGCGCTTCACGGAGCTGGTGCGCGAGAACTTCGTGCTGACCCCGCGCGGCATCATCGACACGCTGAAGCTGCGCCGTCCGATTTACCGCAAGACGGCCGCGTTCGGCCACTTCGGCCGCACGGAAGAGACCTTCACCTGGGAAGCGACCGACAAGGCCGAAGCGCTGAAGGACCAGGCAGGTATAGCGCAAGCGGCGGCGCGGTAGACTAGATTCGATTCGCGATTAAAGGACGCCCGGGATGTAGTTTCCCGGCGTCCTTTTTATTTTTGACGGGGATCCTGAGGCGCATGCGCTACAATGTAGTGCATGAAGTCGGAAGTTTATAGCTGGCGAGTTTCGACGGAGCTCAAGACGGAGTTGGAGCGCGAAGCGCGCCGGCGCAAAACATCGTTCTCTGCCGTTCTGGATCTGGCGGCAAGAGAATGGTTAACGAAGACCGGCGCCACCAACACCGATTCCGAAGAACAACGTCGGCTTCAGCAGGCTGCATTGAAATGCTTTGGCGCCATAGCAACCGGAAACGCGCATGGCTCGGAGAACGTGAGAGTTGCGGTGCGGCAGCGCCTGCGGCGCCAGAATGGACGCTGACGTTCTAATCGACACGGGCGCCATCATCGCCCTCCTGGACCGTACGGATCGATGGCATCAAGTGTGTGTCGATGCTTTTCAGCAGATGCGTCTTCCTCTGCTGACTTCCGAAGCGGTATTGACGGAGCTGTTTCACTTGATGGGCGATGAGCGCCACGCGGTTGAGGCGGCTTGGAAATTCGTTCGCTCGGGCGCGTTGGCGCTGGCGAGGATCGAACATTCGGAACTCCCGCTCCTCCACGGGTTAATGTCGCGGTACGGGGATCGTCCCATGGATTTTGCGGACGCAACTCTTGTGCACCTCGCACGGCGGGAATCGCTCTCGACGATCTTTACAGTGGACCACGCGGATTTCGAAACCTATCGGATCGATGGCCGGCGCCGATTCCGGGTATTGCCGGCCGGCAGGCCATAAAACGGACACGCAGGCGCGCTTCACAATCGCGATCAAATGAAGAGGTCCGCGCGGACGTGAAAGAACTCAGCCAACTTCTTGGCCTGTTCCTTGCTGATCGCCCGCCTGCCGGCCAGTATTTCTGACACGCGACCCTTTGAGCCAATCACCGGCCAGAGGGCTGTTGGCTTCAGGCTACGCTGCTCCAGCAGAAAGGCAACGATACCGCATGCTGGCTGTTTCGGCAGAGGCGGATAGGCAGTAGCCTCGTACGCGTTAATCAGGCTAGTCAGCAGTTCGAGCAGGGCATCATCCTCCGCAGTCATGCCGGCCTCTCCCTTTTCGACTAAGGCCTCCACGATTGCCACGGCGCGATCGCGCTCAGCCTCGGTGTCAATTACGCGCGGCAGAGCCTTCGCCAGCAGGCGTCCGTAACGCTTTTCGTCAATGACGGTTGTTAGAGTTCCCATTTGTCGTACTCCTTGTGCGTTCCGATCCCCTTGATGTAGACGATTTGGGAGCGGTAGTGGACGAAGGCAACCAGGCGGTACTTGTTGCCGCGCACATTGAACACAGTAAGACCGCCGACGAAAGATGCGTGGGCGAAAGTTGCTTTCAGCTCCGCGGGGTTCGCCCACGCCACTTTACGGATGGTCTCAGCCCAGGACGCCATCGGCTCAACCGATAGCGGTTCGCGTTCGATGAATTCTCGGATCCGCTTCTCGGTCACGATCCGCACAGTTTATGTTCCCGTAACGGGAACAAGAAGTCAAGCGGGGACGGTTGTTGGGACCTTGCGGCAAGCTTGCGACTACTGAATCCGTACGGCCCAGGCCAACCCGTCGGGCTGCTTGCCGGCGTCGATGCGGCCTGTCGCCTCAAGAGACTTCAGATCGATGACCGCGATGGAATCGTCGGGCGTGCAAGCCACGTAGGCGCGCGATCCGTCGGGCTGCATCAGGATGCCCGCGGCGCCGTGGCCCACTTTGATACGCTTGCGTTCCTTGCGTGTGGCGGCGTCGATCACCACCACGTCCGGGCCGCTGAGAGTGGATACGAGCACCAGCCTTCCATCCGGCGTGAACTTCAAGCGATTGGCGCCGTTCACGTCGGCGTTCAAAGTCGCGAGGACTTTCTTGCCGGCGAAATCCAGGACGGACACGGTTCCATCCTGCGCGTTGGCCGCCCAGATTTCCTTGCCGTCGGGGGACACGTCGAAGCCTTCGGCACCGCGGCCGACTGGGATTACCGTCTCGTTCCAATCGGATTGCGGCCCGCGTCCTGGGCCGGGAGCGCCACGGCCGGGCGGCGGTCCGGCGGGACCTCTGCCTCCGGGAGGCGGTCCACCCGGTCCACGTCCGCCGCCTTCCGTTTTCTCAATTATGGTCATGGTGGCGGAGCTGACGTTTGAAGTGACGATGCGCTTGAGATCTGGAGTCACATAGAGCATGTGGGTGCGATTTTGGCCGGTGCCAAGAATCAGATCGATCTTGCCGGACGCTGGATCGTAGCTGCCAATCGCTTTCGCGACTTCGGCGGTAAACCAGACTTTTCCGCCCGCGAATTGAAGGCCGTGCGGGCCTCGCAACGCGCCAAGATCGATGGGCGCGAGAGCCTTCTGGTTCACCAGATCGACGACGGAGATAGTGTTGTATGCGCCGCCGCCATAGTTGGATATGTAGGCCATTCGGCCATCGGCCGATGCGACGACTTCGTGCGGTTCGGGTCCGGAGGGCATGCGGGCGACAACCTTCAGGCTTGTGGGATCGACGATCGACAACGTTTGATCGGTTTTCGATAACGCCAGAAGAGAAGCGGAGAGCGTGGACTGGGCGGAAAGGGCAACGCAGAGGAAGAGAAGAACGAGCGCAAGCTTGGAAAGCATATTTCGCTAGATTAGCTGCTCCAGATGGAAGGATCCGTTGTCGCGGATCTTTAGCCAGAAGTTGCCTTTGCGCGTGCCGAGTTGACTGCGGCGGACAGCCGCCGATATCTTCCGCACGGTATCGTTGGTCCGATCCGCGCGGTCATCGATGAACTTGATGTCTTCAATCCCGATCACATCGTAGTCGTGGCGCACCGCATCGTCAGCAAAATCCTGCGAGTTCTTGGTGAGTATGGCCCATCCGCGAGCCATTCGTTTCAGCGCGTCGTCCTTCAACCCCTGGGGCGGGACAACTATCTTGAAGCCGTCATCTTCGAGCGCGGATTCGAGATTGCGGAGGTTTTCGTCCAGCAGGATGGTGAAATAGCCTTGTTTGGACAATTCGATCCGATCCTCAGGCTCGGACTTGGCTAAATCCTGTAAGGCGTTCATAGGTTCGGCGGTACGGCGCCGCTTGCTCAAGTATAGCTTTCGCGCCGCGCGATTGGGTTCTTCTGGACAGGCCGGGAGGCCTATCCACTTAGATAAACGCCATGGTCTTGACGCCGGAGATGTCGAACGGCCTGCGGCAGCGCGGATTCTTGCACGACGCCTTATCGTCCAGCAGCACCATGTAGCTTTGCGCTTTGGCGAATTTGGCGCGGTCGCGCTCGTCGCCGCCGGGCGGGAGGCGGTCCTTCTTCTTGCGCACCATCCAGTGCAGTTCGTAAGTGTCCTCGGTGCGGCAGTAGGGACAGTTCAACTGCGCTGGCTTGGTGGCCTTCTGACTCCGTGTAATAGGCGCGCTCGTCCATCTTGATCCGGGCCTAGCGCTCGCTATCGGAATCCAGGGCTGGCCGTCGGGCTTGCCTTTGTACTCGGCGCGCGGGCGGATCAGGCGGTTGTTGTGGTATTGCTCGAGCACGTGGGCGGTCCATCCGGACATGCGGCTCACGGCGAAGATCGGCGTGAACAGGTCCACCGGAATGTCCGAGCGAATAGTAGGTGGAGGCCGAGTAGAAATCCACGTTGGGGTTGAGATGCTTTTCCGCCATCACGGTGTCTTCCATGGTGCGCGAGAGGCGGTAGAGCTTCTCATGGCCGGTGCGCTTGCCCAGTTCCTCGGAGAGCACGCGCAGGTGCGTGGCGCGCGGATCTTCGGTGCGATAGACGCGATGGCCGAAGCCGGGAATCTTCATCTTGGCGGCCAGCTTGTCTTTCACGCGTTGCACAGCTTCGTTTTCGTCGCCCAGATCGAGCAGCCACTTGATCACATCCTGGTTGGCGCCGCCGTGCAGCGGGCCCTTCAACGCGCCAATGCCGCTGGTGACGCAGGAGTAAATATCGGATAGCGTGGCGGCGGTCACGCGCGCGGCGAAGGTGGAGGCGTTCAGCTCGTGATCGGCGTGCAGGGTGAGCGCCACGTCGAAGGCGCGCTCCATCACCTCGTCGGGCCTCTTGCCGGTCAGCGTGTATAGGAAATTGGCGGCGAAACCCAGGGTGGGATCGCCCGCGACCACGTCCTTACCGTTGCGCAGGCGGTCGAAGGTTGTGACGATAGTCGCGGTCTTCGCCATCAGCCGCACGGCCTTGCGATGGTTGGCCTCGGGCGACATATCCTGCGCTTCGGAGTCGTACAGGCTCAGCATCGAAACCGCGGTGCGCAGCACGTCCATGGCGTTCGATTTTGGAACGCCCTTCAGAAATTCGACCACCGGCGCGGGCAACTCGCGCTCCGCCACCAGATCCTTCTTGAGCTGATCGAGCTCGTCCTGCTTGGGCAGCCAGCCTTTCCAAAGCAGGAAAATGACTTCTTCAAAAATGGCGTGGTCCGCCAACGTATGAATGTTATAGCCGCGGTAGCTGAGTATGCCCTGGTATCCGTCGATGTAACAAATCTCGGATTCGCCCGCGATGACGCCTTCCAACCCTGCTGTTGTCGTTCCCATAGGATGATTTCGCCTTCCGAATCTGCAATTCTACCTTGGCGCGGGGCCCCCGAGCATGGCTTTCGGGTTGGGGCAGCCTGGAAAGGGAGAGAAACTCATCATGAGGTCCTTCCGCTCCACCCAGAGGATCTGCCGGTCGTTGCCGAAATCGACGGTGAGAATCACGCCGGAACCGCACGATTTGCTCCGCGCGATCTTAAACTTGGCGGGGTCGCCCTTGGCAGGCCCCCAATCCTCCATGAAAGTGGAAAACGAGTAGCCCGGGCACGGTTTCGAATCCGTGCATCCCCAGAGCGCATACGCGCCTTTGTAATCGTGCGCCGCCAGCAGTGAGAAGAACTGGCTCACGCGATGCTCCTGACGGACGTTGTGAAAAACGTAGAACAGGATACCGCCGACGACGACCGCGACGCCCAACGCGATCAGGGCCCTTTTCACGATATTCTCGCGGCGCTCTTCGCCCGCGCCGTAATGATCGAGATATCCGGCCATATCGCTTAGACGCCTACTTAGCCGGATTTGCTCCCGCCGCGGGCGCACCCGCCGGGTAGGCCTTGTCGTAAGCGGCCGTGGCGTCCGTAGTGATGTCCATTCCGGTCTTGCTGAAGTACGTTACCGAGCTCTCCACAATCAGGTCGTAGCCCTTCTCCTCCGCCAACTTCTTCAGCACTTCGACCATGCGCTGAGTGCACTTGGGGAGGATGTCCTGGCGCGCGCTGTCGGCCGCTTCCTGCAGTTCGGTGGTGAGGCGCTGCAACTCGCGCTGCTTGCGCTGCCCTTCGGTGTTCAGATCTTCCTGCTGCTGCTCGGTCAGCTTATTGCCGCCAGCCTGCAACTGCTGCTGGATGGCCTGCAAATCGGTTTGTAGCTTCTGCGCCTGCTCCTGTTTCGGCTTGAGGGTCAGCTGCAAATCGGCATCGGCCTTCTTCACCTCGGCGGTGGCGTACACGGCCTGCTGCATATTCACGACCGCGATTTTGATCTGAGCGGGAGCGGCCTGAGCCAGCGCCAGCAGGGCCGAACAGACCAACATAGGCCTGAAGCCCATCCTTGAAAACATGAAACAACTCCTGAAAAGTGGTGTTTAGAACCTTAGATTAACACAACGGATTCCCACGTCATCCGTGGACGGGCTTCACAGTGAGGCAGCCGGAGCCACAGGGCAAACTGCGCAGGCCGGGAGGCCTGCGCCACTGGGTTAATCGAGGACGGCGAGGATTTCATCCTCGCGCAGAATCAGATATTCGACGCCTTCGATGGTGATGTCCGAGCCCGAGTACTTGCCGAACAGGATGCGATCGCCCGCCTTGACTTCGGGCTTGGATCGTTCGCCCGTCTCGAGCAACTTCCCGCTGCCGACGGCTTTGACGGTGGCCTGCTGGGGCTTCTCTTTGGCGCTATCGGGAATGATGATCCCGCCCTGGCGCTGCTCGCCTTCTTCCAATCGATGGACGAGAACACGGTCGTGTAATGGTCGTAAGTGCATGATTGATTATAGCCTTCCCGTCATTTTGGAAGCGCACCTTGCACGAATTTCACCAGATCGGCGTGGTACTTCGCCGCCGACGGCTGATCGATGTAGACCATGTGGCCCGCTTCGTAGTAGCCGGTCGAGATGTTGTTCTTCTTGATCTCGTCCGACACCTTCAGGTGGGCGATGGTCCACTCCATCGGATAGAACGGGCAGGCGAAATCGTAATATCCCATGCCCACGAAAAGATGCATGTGCGGATTCTTGGCGAACGCCGTTCTCCAGGTTGACGACGGTATTGTATTCGCCCGACCACGGCGGCGCGTTGCCCGCGACGTAATAGAGGTTGTCGTTCTTGTAGTTCAGGTCGTTGCGGACGTAGGCCTCGAAGGCCGTGAGGAAGCAGTCCTCGATATTGGCGTTGCTGTAATCGAAGCTGGTATTGTTGGCGCCGGCATCCAGTTGATAGCCGGCGAAGCGCGAATCGAGGCGCGACGTCATCATGTGCTGATCGCGCATCAGCTCGGTGCTGAACGGCCCCAGCGGCACGCGCAGATCGAGGCCATCGACGAAGGTCTTCGGAGAGCCCGGTGTACCGCGCGAAATCGGTCAGCACTTTTTCGCGCTGGGCTTCGGTGGCGCGCGCGCCGTCGAACAGATATTCCAGGTATTCGCCCGAAGCGAATTCGCGCGCCTGTTTGGCCATCTGCTCCACGCTGAGCTTCTGCAGATCGGGCGGCAGCTTCTTGTGAAAATGCGCCGTCATGATTTCGGTGGGCAGCGTGCTGCAACTGGCGCTGTTCGCCGGCGGCGGCGTTGGCGTCGATCACCGCCGAAAGCAGCATCACGCCGTTGATCGGAATGTCGTGGTCGGTAAGGTAGCCCGCAAGGCCCGCCGCGCGCGTGGTGCCGTAGCTTTCGCCGCCGACAAAGAGCGGCGAGCCCCACAGGTTGTATTCGTTCAGGAAGCTGCGGATGAATTCGCCGAAAGCCGCCAGATCGTTCTCCACGCCGCCGAAATCGGGGCCGAAGCTGGGCTTGTCGGGGCGGCTGAAGCCCGTGCCCATGGCGTCGATGAAGACCAGGTCGCCGGTATCGAGCAGGCAGTTGGGATTGTCGACGTAGGTGTACGGCGGCGGCGTGGCCATGCCGTTCGGCTGCCATCTTCACCATCTTGGGGCCGAACGCGCCCATGTGCAGCCAGACGTGGCCGCGCCCGGTCCGCCGTTGAACAGGAACCAGACCGGCCGCTTGGATTTGTCGGTGACGCCGTTCTTCGAATAGTAGACGTAGAAGAGATGGCCCTTCGGTGACGCCGCTGGTGGCCTGCTGGATGGGCATGAAGCCGACGTGCGCGGTGTACTCGATGGTCTCGCCGTGCAGCGTGATCTGGTGCTGCGGTGGCGATGGGCTCCGCGGGATAGTCGATCGGCTGCATCTCTTCGTCGCTGCTGTAGTTGAAGCGATAGAAATCGTTGGTGGCGCCGCCGCCCCGGCCGGCGCGGCCCTGCGCGAAGGCGCCCACAGCCGCTGGCAGCGAGGAGGATGAGCGATTTGGCAAAACGTCCGGTGAATTCTCATGGCATTTGCTCCTTAATTGGGCCGCTTACTTTTGCGCCGGCGAGGCGGCTTCGTTGACGAAACTGGCCAGATCGCCCTGAGCTTGACCAGCGCCTTGTTGTCCACGTAAGTCATCTGCCCGGCCTCGATAATGACTGACGGTGATGTTATGGGCGCGCACCTCGGGCGACACGTTGAGGTGCGCCAGCGTGAACTCCGTCGCATAGAACGGCGCGCTCGAGATCGTAGTAGTTTACGCCCACGAAAAGGCGCAGGTTGGGATTGCGGGCGAAAGCGCCGGAAAGGCTCGCATCGTCGTTGCCGGTGGATGTGAAGGCGCCCACGCCGCCGCTCGATTCAGGTAGTAAGATCGCGTTGCCGGGGCCGCTGAAGGTCAGCTCGCGGCGCAGATAATCTTCGTATGCGACCTGGAAGCCGCCGGTCGAGATTGCTCGAGATTGAAATCGATCGGCGGTTGACGACGAACCGCCGAATCCGCCTCCACCGCCGCCGCCGCGGCCGCCGCCGCCAGCGGACGCCATGAAGCCGGCTACGCGCGCATCGGAGTTCGAAAGCCCGCGATGCTGTTCGCGCATCAATCTCGGTGTTGAAGCGATCGAGAGTGACGCGCAGGTCGTTGTTCACGAGGAACGCCTTCGAGAGCCCGGTCAGGCGCGAGAGGTCGGCGATCACCTTGGTGCGTTCCTCCGGCGTCATGCGGTCGCCCTTGTAAAGCGCGTGCAGATATTCGCGCGAGGCGAACTGGCGCGCCTGTCCGGCGATCTGCTCGGCGCTCATGGCGTTCAATTCCGGCGAGAGCTTCTTGTGATTCCAGGCGGCCATGATCAGGCTCGGCAGCAGGGTGATGTACTGCGCATCGCCGGCCGTGGCGTCGGCGCTCAGTGTCATCGAGAACAGCGCCACGCCCTGAACCGGAATCCGATGCTCGATGAGATAGGCCGCCAAACCCGCGGCGCGGCCGGTGCCGAAATCCTCGCCCGCGAGAAACAGCGGCGAATTGCGGCGATTGTTGGTGTTGATGTAACTGCGCACGAACTCGCCGAGCGAAGCGACATCGGCCGCCGGTATTCCAAAACGTGGGGCCGCGAGACGGCTGGTCGGGACGGCTGAATGCCGTGCCCACCGGATTCACGAAAACCAGATCGGCCTGCCCGAGCAGCGTGTTGGGATTATCGACCCATCCGTAGGGCGCCATGCCGGCCGAGCCGTCGCCCGCCCACTTCATGCGCTTCGGACCCAATCCGCCAAACTCCTGCCACGCGGACGCGACGCCCGGCGCGCCGCCGAGGAAGAACGATACGGGGCGCGACGAGGCGTCGCGTCACGCCGTCCTTGGAGTAGCTGGTGTAAAAGATATGCGCTTCCGATTGTCCGGTGGTCGCGTTGCGCAGGGGCATGTAGCCCGCGCGCGCGGTGTAGGCAAGCGTTTCGCCGTTGAGGGCGATCTTCTGGTGAGTTTCGGCGGGCGGCCCATCGGGAATCGGCGGCTCCGAGCCGGCGGTCGTATCGAAGTCAAAGAACTCGTTGGGGCCGTTCGCGGCCGGCGCTGCTCCGCCGTTGCGGCCGCCTCGCCCAGCGGCTGCCGCAGCGGCCGGCGCGCCAGCCTGTGGTGTGGCGGCCTGGGCGGCTGGTGCGCCTGCTTGCTGCTGTTGGGCTGCAGCGCCACGGCCGTTGCGCCCCTGACCCCAGGCTATGATGCCAGTGGCAAGTACTACCACCAATAGGATTTGTCCGTTTCGTATATATCGCATTTTGCGAGTCGCTCCTGGCCCGGGCGCCTCTGGCGCATTTCGAGCCCGAATGTTTTTTTTCGGTTTCCAGTTATGATACACCCTGCGGGGAGCGGGCGCCGCCGCGATGCGCTGGCGAGCATCGGTGATCGAGCGCGGTTCTTTTCGGACTGTCGAAACGATGCGCTTTTTTTGAGGCCCGCCCAACCTATCCGCATCCTTATCTTTGCGGACCTTTCTCCCCGGGCGGCGCAGTACATCAGTGTCAGCGGCGGACTTATACGTCCGCGTCGCGGGACACAGCGGCCTTCAGGATACCCGTAGCGGCCGGACTTCGAGGATGCTCAGGCAATCGGGAGTCAGGATGCGGCCAGAGAGTCCGCCATGCCGATCACGCGTTGCGGAGACTCGGCGGCGAGGAGCCTTATGCGTTGGACACCCGGCGGTGTAAGTGGCGACGTGGAAGACCGTCGCGGACAGGGCGGATTCCGTATGGGCGGTCCGCAGCTTGGCTTGGGCGGTACGCTCCTCCTGCTATTACTCAGCATCATCTTCGGGCGCAATTTCCTTTCGTTCTTCTCGGGATCTCCTGGCGCCGCTCCAGCAGTAGGTTCAGCCTCGCGCAGCGCCGTCGAAAGCCCGGACGAAGCAAAACTAGTGGAATTTGTTTCCTTCGTGCTGGACGATGCGCAGACGACGTGGGACCGCGTTCTGCCGCAGGAAACCGGCGTGCAATATCGCCATGCGAAACTGGTGCTGTTCCGGGACGCAACCCAATCTGCGTGTGGCGCCGCCCAAACAGCCACCGGACCGTTTTACTGTCCGGCGGACGAGAAGGTTTATATCGATTTGGGTTTTTACGACGAATTGAAAAACCGATTTGGCGCTCCGGGAGAGTTTGCACAGGCGTACGTGCTGGCGCATGAGATCGGACATCATGTGCAAAACCTTCTCGGCATCACAAATAAGATGCAGTCCTTGCAGGAGCAGAACCCAGCTGCGTCCAATCCACTCTCCGTTCGCCTGGAGTTGCAAGCAGATTGCCTGGCTGGCGTCTGGGCAAACTCGACGGCGCAACGTAACCTCATCGACCAGAGCGATGTGGAGGCAGGAATGCGAGCGGCGGGCGCGGTGGGCGACGATCGGCTCCAGAAAATGGCGCGTGGATACGTGAGTCCGGAATCGTTCACCCATGGATCTTCGGCGCAGCGGACGGCGTGGTTCCAGCGCGGCCTGGCACGCGGCCGTATTTCCCAATGCAATACGTTCGCGGCGGGAAATTGATCGCGGGGCCGGATGCGGCATGACGGGTTAGCGAATCGGGTAGCCTGTAGGAGTGGACGCCACCGACATCGTCGCGAGAGTAGCTCGCGCGATTGAGACGCAGAATCTGGAAGCGGTGCTCATAGGCAACGCCGCGGCGGCGTTACATGGGGCTCCAGTGACGACGGTGGATCTGGACTTTCTCATCCGGCGCGCGCCCGCCAACAAGAAGAAACTGGAGGGCGTGGCCAAGGCTCTCGGCGCCACCCTTTATCAGCCGTTCTATCCGGCGAGCCGCGTGATCCGGATGATGAACGACGACGAAACGCTGCAGGTGGATTTCATGGATGAAGTGAGCGGCATCCGGTCGTTCGAAGGCGTTCGCAAGCGCGCGCGCCCCGTGCCGGTGGGGAGCGCGATGGTTCGCGTGGCGGCGCTCGCTGATATTATTAAGAGCAAGCGGGCGGCGAACCGCCCACGCGATCTCGCGGTGCTTGAGATTCTGGAGAAGACGCTTGAAGCCATCGAGGCCAACGCGCAAAGAGAGACTGGCGCAGCTCAAGGCGCAAAGCGAGTGGCTGGAGAACGACATGATCCGGCGCCGCGTCGAGGCTCCCATTGAGCGGCGCATGAACTTCTTGCGCCGGCGCGTGGGGATTTGCCGGTCCTGCTTATAGGCACAACTCATAATTCTCCACCTTGCATTCACATTTCGATACGCGACGAATTGTTAAATGCCATAGACTGGCATAATCTGAGCGCGCGAGGTGTAACTTGCAAAAGCCTTGGATGTTGGTGTTGCCAATTGTCGCGGTGGTCTTGGCGCAAGCGCAGTGGAAAACGTCGTGGAGCTACGCGGGCGCTGACGGACCCGGTCACTGGGGCGATCTGGATCCGGATTATGCTCCGTGCAAAAACGGGCGGGAACAGTCCCCAATTGACATTCGAAATACAAAGAGAGCCAACCTCCCTGCCCTACGATTCGAATACAAGAGCGGAGCCCTCAAGTATCTGATCAACAACGGTAAGACGATTCGAGTGAATTACCATGACGCTCCGGGAAGCGGAAATGCACTGATTGTCGGAGACAAGCGCTATCAACTTACTCAATTCCACTTTCACCGTCCCAGCGAGGAGTACATTCACGGGAAGCCGTACGATATGGTGATCCACCTGATGCATGAGGCTAGCGACGGGGAGGTTGCCGGGGTCGCGGTCCTCCTGAAGGCGGGCGGCGCGAACGCTACTATTCAAACGATTTGGGACCACATACCGAAAACCGAGGGCAAAGAGGAAGAGATTCCGGGAGTCGCAGTGGATCCTGGCGGCCTGCTGCCGCGCGACGTGTCGTATTACACGTACATGGGGTCGCTGACGGCTCCGCCATGCACCGAAGAAGTCACTTGGTTTGTCCTGAAAACCCCGGTGAATGTCTCTTCGGAACAAATTGGCGCCTTTGCGAAGCTTTATCCGCACGATGTGAGGCCGATTCAGCCGCTTAACGGCCGCGTGGTAGAGGAGAGCCGGTAGCCGCCTGCCACTCATTGGAAATGCACGTTGTAGGTTTGGCCGGCTTTCCCGGCGAACGTCACGGCGCCGTCCGCGTCCTTCGAGATCGCCACCTGCTTTCCGCTGCCGACAACGCTTGCTATCATCTGGCCCTTCGGGGCGCGCAGCTTCTGGCTGCCGTCCACAGAGGCTCGCAGTTCGACATTCACTGCTTTGCCGCCGCGCCACTCGATGGACGCTTCGTCGCCGCCACGGGCTCTTAGACCCGAGACGCGGCCGTCCGGCCACGCGGTAGGCAGCGCGGGTAGGATCTTGATCTCTCCCGACTGGCTTTGCAGCAGCATCTCCGCGATGCCGTTCGTACCGCCGAAATTTCCGTCGATCTGAAACGGCGGATGGTTGTCGAACAAATTGGGCAGCGTAGAATGGCGCAATAGCGCGAGCAAATTTTCATAAGCTTGCTCGCCATCTTCCAGACGCGCCCAGTCGTTGACGATCCAGGCACGGCTCCATCCGGTGCCGCCGCCGCCATTGGCCAGACGCCGTTCCAGCAAAGCGCGCGCGGCCTTTGCCAGGTCGGGCGTGCCGCGCAAGGTGATTAAGTCCGCTGGGAACAGCGCGAACAAGGGGGAAATGTGGCGATGACCGGGGTCCTGCTCGACGTAGTCCTCCTGCCATTCTTGCAATTGTCCAAAGTGTCCCACCTTGAAGGGCGGCAGCTTGGCGCGCGCCGCCGCGAGTTGCTCGCGAAAATCGGCGTCGACGCCGAGGATTTCGCCGGCCTGGATGACGCGGTTAAAAAGCACGGTAGTGATTTCGACATCCATGGTGGGCGACATCGCCAGCGAATGCGTCGAACCGTCGGAAAGCTTGTAGCGGTTCTCGGGTGAAAGCGAGGGACCGCTGAGTAAGTGACCGTGGCCATCGGGCGTCAGCGAATCAAGTAGGAATTCGGCGGCTTCCTTCATCGCCGGATAAGCGCGGGCGGCCAGGAATTGCTTGTCGCGCGTGAAATCGTAATGATCCCAGTAATGGAGTGAGAGCCACGCGCCGCCCATAGGCCAAATGCCGCTGGGGATGCCATCGATAGGCACTGCGTCGCCCCAGAGATCGGTATTGTGGTGGATGACGAAGCCACGGGCTTTGTAGTAGAACTGCGCCACTTCCCTGCCAGCCGGACGGGCATTGTCGATGAGATCGAAAAGCGGCGTTGTAAGCTCCGAAAGGTTCGTCGGCTCAGCCGGCCAATAATTCATTTCGGTGTTGATATTGATGGTGTACTTACTCTCCCAGGGCGGGATGAGGCTTTCGTTCCATTTGCCTTGTAAGTTGGCCGCCATGCTGCCGGGGCGGCTGCTGGCGATGAGTAAGTAACGGCCGAACTGAAAGTAAGTTTCAACCAGATGTTGGTCGATGGCGCCGGCGGCCACTCGCTTGAGGCGCTCATCCGTGGGCATTGTGGAAAGATCGTCGGCTTCGGAACCGAGTTCGAATGTGACGCGGCGGAACAGCTTCTGGTGATCGGCGACATGTTCCGCGCGAAGCTGCGCGTAGGGCTTCTTTGCGCCGGCATCGAGCGCCTGTTTGCACGCGGCCAGGAGATCTTGGGTGCGGAAGTCGGTGGCGGCGGTGAGGATCAGCGTGACCGAATCGGCATCGTGTATCGTGAGCGCGCCGTTCGCGGCGGTCACGCTGCCGCCTTGCGCCAGAGCTCGCAACTCCGCGCGGAACTTCACGCCGCTACTGCCCTCGTCGGCCTTGCCATCCTGCCGCAAGGCTTGTCCAACCATTGTCAGCGTCGAACCTTCCGCGGTTGTTTTCGCATTCGCCTCGCGAGTAAGCGATGCGGTGAAGGAGATTTGGCCGGGGCGATTGGCGGAGAGGCGCACTACAATCAGGTGGTCGCCGGGGACCGATGCGAGGACTTCTTCGGTGACTGTCGCGCCTCCGGTCTTGTAAGTGGTCCGTGCTACGCCCGTGTCGAGATCGAGTTCGCGGCGGTAGTCCGTCACTGCGCGCCCGGGTGCAAACGCGAGATGGAGGTCGCCAAGCGGCTGATATGGGACCATGCGCGGCGGTACGCCGAGCATATCTTTGGCGCGCGCTTCGGCTTCGGCGACGCGGCCTTCCATGAGCAGCCGGCGCACCTCGGGAACGGCGGCGGGAGCGTTCGGGTTGTCGCGATTCTTGCGGGAGCCCGGCCAGATGGTATCTTCGTTCAACTGAATGCGCTCGTCGTCCGTCCTGCCGAAGACCATGGCGGCGAGCCGGCCGTTGCCGATAGGAAGGGCTTCGGTCCACTGCGCGGCAGGATGGCCGTACCAGAGAACGTGGGGGCGATCGGCGGCCGCAAGCAAGGCGGCCATGGCGAGGAAGAAGGCGATGACTCGCATTTGGTCATGATAGCGTTACCGGTAATGCAAAGGGAATTATGGCGCCGATAAAGAGGCCTTCAAACCCGCCGCACCCTGATACCGGCCTCTTGAAAGAGCGTCTCCACCATGCCGAAATGCTCGTCGTACTGGGCGCTCGAATATTGCGCCATGCGCTCAGCGGAAATCACCACCTGCACGATGCCGGCTTGCACTACGGCGCGGGCGCAATCCATGCAGCACATGATGTCGACGTAGATCGTGCAGCCTTCGGTGGCGGTGCCGGCGCGCGCGGCGTTGCAGATGGCATTGCGCTCGGCGTGCTCAATCCACAAGTATTTCGCTGGGCGGACCAGGCGCTCGGGAACATCGTCGCGAATGCCGCGCGGAAATGAATTGTAGCCGGTGGTGCGGATCTCGTGGTTCGGACCCACGATCACGCACCCGATCTGCGTGTTTGGATCTTTGCTGCGCTGCGCGACGACTTTGCAAATTTCCAGGTAGTAATGATCCCAATCGGGAATCGTTCGCATGATGGCGTCCAATCTATCAGATTCGCTGCGCGCCATTGGCGCCAACGCTGAAACTTGGAGCCGAACTCTCCAACGCGGCGCTTACTTGACGGTCACATTCAGCGGCGGGCTGGCAACGCCATTGATGGTAACCACCACCGGCTGCAGGCCTGCTCTCATGTTCGCTGGAATGTAAAAATTCACCTGCGTCGTGCCAAGCGCGCCGGGCGTGAGACCGGCGAATTGCAACAGCGCGGGAACGCCGCCGACGGTTACTGTCAGCGGCAGAATGGGCGAGATCGTTGGAGAGTTGGGCGTCACATTACCCGTCAACAGCAGCGGACTCACCTCGCCCGCGCCATTGAGATAGAGCGTCGCGATTCCGCCCGCGCCGATGGATGGATTGCCCGCGAGGTTTCCGCTGCCATCGTCGTAAACGGCGGGCGCCGAGGGCGAGAGTTGAAACTGGATGCCCGCCGCTTCTCCATTATTGTTGATGCCAAGCACGGCCGTACCTGCGCCCGCTTCGTACGGAATCTGCACATTGATCTGGGTGGGCGAAACGTAGAGGAGCGGCGCGGCGAATCCGTTTACCGTCACGGTGATCGATCCCGCGGTGAAAGGGAAAACGCCGCTGGCGGCGGTTGTCGCGACCGTGCTTCCCGCGAGGTTCGTACCGTAGACCGAAAGCACCATGCCCGGCGCAAACCCGGTTTGGCCGGGGGCGGCGCCGCCGATTCCCGAGATGGTCATGTCCGGGCTGGCGCCCAGGACGAACATTACAGGAACCGTGATGGTCTGCGGTTGCGCGTTCTGCGATTGAAAGACGATCCATGCGCGATAAGCGCCGGGCTCGAAACCGAATCCGGAAGCGGTCAGCGTGATCTGGGCCGGCCCCGTGCCGGCCAGTTGCGACGCGCTGAGCCAGCCGCTGGTGCGGTTCGCTGGATAGATCGTGGCCGTCCATTGCTGCGTCTTGTCGCCGATGGTTAAGTTCAACGTAGCTTGCGCGGGTTGGCTTACAGATGGCGAACTCATACTAATGGAGGCGGGGGAAGCTGCGATAGTAGTGGGGCTCGCGGGCGGCGGCGCAAAATCGACCACCGTTTGCTGCACAAAGTTATCGCTGCGAATTGCGTAAATGTACTCGCGCGCGGGAGGCGTTATGCCGTTGAGGCACAGCGTGCCTTGCAACGACCCCCACGCCTGAAGGCGCAAGGTGCCGAACACGGGGACGAATTGGTTCGGCATTGCGACACTGCCCGCGTAGAGCGTTTGGTAAGAGTTCAAGAAGCCGCCCTCGTCATTGAGATTTAACTGCACCGGAAATTCGCACGACTGGTTTGAGGTTTGAGTTACCGTTTGAGGCGTAACCGTAAAGGCATACTGATTTTGCGGCGGATTTTGATTGTAATTGACCGCGACCTGGCGCGACCATGTTCCGCCGAAGACATCCACGCCGCTCAACACGAAAGTGTGCGTCAGCGGTGCCTGAACGTTGCGCAACACGACAGTTGCCGTCAGGGTTCCGCCAGGCAAGATATCGGGCGAAGGGAAGTATTGCGGCACGCTGAGCGTCTGACCATCCATTGTGAAACCGGTCACCGCGGCGGCGACGCCGGCGAGTTCGTGCAAGGAGAGCGTGGCGCTCCAACTCAGGCCTTGCGCATCGAGATCGACGACGGGCCATACCGTATTAGGCCCTGTGGCCACGACGGCAGCGGCGGCCGTGGGCTTGGTGACCTGCACTTTCAGCAGCGCGCCCGCGCCGCTGTAGACGGCGTCGCCCGAATACTGCGCGACCACGACGAATGTGCCGACGCCGGCGAAAATCGAGAGGGGAATGCTGACCGCGGCCGTCAGCTTTTCACCGTTGGACGACAACTGCGCCGATCCGAACGGGACGCCGGCGGACGAGCTGAAACTCACCCATCCGGTGGGCATGGCGCCTGCCGAGGCAGTTACTGCGGCGGTGACCTGGATGGTATCGTTTACCGTGCCCGTAGCGGGGCTTGCGGATAATGTGACCGAAACCGCGTTCACCGCGGAGTTCCATTGGGTAAATAGTGTGTTGACGTCCAGCGAGCCGAGCCCGGTGGCTTGATCGTAAGCCGGGCTCGCGAGGTAGCCGAACGAACCGGTGGCGCAATCGGGAGAGCCCTGCGCGCAGGCGACCATGTTATTCCCGGAAGTAACATCGTGAAACGCGCTGGGCGCGCTCTGCGCTAAGCGGTAAAGCTGCGGATTGATGTTACCCAATCCAGGCGAGGTCTGATGCGCATTTTTGATCTGATATTGGTTCAGCAATGCGACGACTGCCGCAAAGGTGGGCGTGCCGCAGGAAGTGCCGGCGATGGACGCGTTGCCGCCTTCGAAGACTAACTCGTACGCATCGTGTCCGGCCGCGCTGAACGCAAGGTCGGGGACGTCGCGCGCGCCATCGGCGGGGACGCCCGGCCCAGTCTGCCATGCCGGTTTCGGGTATAGGCGGCTGGCGCCGCCGCCGGAAGCGCCGAGTCCCGAGCCGTCCGATTCGTTCCAGACGACCTCCGGAATATAAGATAGCGCGGAGCCGAAGATGGAGGAGTTAGTAGCTGCCCAGTAAGTTCCCGTGCCCTCGGCGAATTGCGTGCCGCCGATGCCGGTGACTTCAGGCAGGGTGGCCGGGAAAAGAACAGATCGCCCGAGCGTCGCTTGCGGCATGAAACCCTGGCCGTCGCACGCAGCGGCGCCCGAATCTCCGGAGGCGGCGACAATCGTGATGCCTTGCGCATTAGCCTGTTGCGCGATGGCCTCATAGGCTGACGCAGCCACGCCAACCTCGCACGTTCCGTAACTTACGCTGACGATGGGAGCAAGATTGGCTTCAATGGCATAGAGCATGGCGCTAAACGCGCTTGCGCCGTAGACATAAGTCAGCGATGCTTTGGGCGCGATGGCTCCCGCCCACTCCAAATCGAGTTCGCCCTCCACCAGCGCCCCCGTAAAGCCCGGATCTGCGCCGCCATACAGAACCATTCGCGGCGTATTGGCGGCCAGCCCATAACGCGTACGGAACTGACTCAGGTCACTGGCATAGACATCCGATTCCCCGACAATGGCGATGGACTGCCCCGTCCCATCGAGGCCCGCCTTTTGCAGCGGCGTAAGATCGTAGATAGTTGCGAAATCCACCGGCGCCAGGTAATGCTGCCCCGCATTGGTGTATGCCGGACTTACTAAGTGCGACTGCGGCTCGAGAGGAAAATCGTTGAGGCCGAGAAACGCGCCCGCGATTCCCGCAAGCGATTCGGGAACCTGCGGATCGCTCGCGTTAGCGAAATGCGACTCGCCACTTAATGAATACCGGTGAATGCTGGTATGGAACGCGCGAGAGGTCTGACCGGCCGAGCCGCTGAAGGCAATCCAATTGCCGCCGCGCGACTGGCGATCGATTGAGAAGCCTTCCGCTTTCAACCAGGCCGAGATCTTCGCAAGATCGCTCTGGCTCAATCCGAAACGCTCGCCGAAAGCTTCCGGCGTAAGCCACTTATGATACTGCGGCGAAGCGGGATCCTGTTGAGCGGCCAGTAACTGGGCGAGATCGGCCTGCTGCGCGGAAGAAGGCTGGAGTAACATCACCATGTAATTCATTGGCGTCTGTGGATCGGCTTCGCCCCGATCGTACTTTGCCTGCGCGAGACGATGAACGTTGCCCGCGACGGATCGCATGCGGCTGGAATCGATCACGCCGCCGATGCGGTCGGGCGTAGCGGCCAACGCAACGGCGCCCGAGACGGCAAGAAGCCCGAGTAACTGGAAAATGAATGAATGATTACGCAGAAATCCGCGCGAGGCGGGGGCCCGAAATGGCATAGGCCGATTAGTCTAACAGACGGCGGCCGTAGCGCGGTTGACTTGTTACCTGCTTCTTATTCCGCCACTCGCACCAGCACTTTACCCATGGGACCTTGATTCAAGCGCGCAAATGCCTGTTTGACTTCTTCGAAGGGATAAATACCGTCCACTACCGGCCGCTGGCCGATTGCGGCGAGACGTGCGAGGATCTTTTTCCACGTTTCCTGGGCCGATTCGGGGGTGAAATCGGCGACAGCAACGCCGCCGATGCGATTGCGGCGGAAGAAGAGCGTGCCGGTGTTGAAATCCGGAACGGCGCCTCCGCTTCGGCCGACTACGCTGATGCGGCCGCCATAGCCGAGCAGGGCAACCACCTGATTGAATAGAGGACCGGCGACGTTATCGATTGCGAGATCGATTTTCTTTGGCGCGATTGCCGCCGTTACGCTCTTGCGGAGATTCGCGTCGGAGGGGTCAAAGACAAAGTCGGCGCCCAGTTTTTTCAGCTTTGCAGCTTTTTCGGCGCTACGCGAGAGGGCGATTATGGTGAGTCCCATTGACTTGCCGAGCAACACCGACGCAACGCCCACGCCGCCGGAAGCGCCGGTGACCAACAAGGTGGATCCGGCGGGCGGCGGCGCTGGCGGGTCGCTCCATTGCGTCAGCGCCTGCCACGCGGTGAGGAATGTCAGCGGAGCGCCCGCCATCTCTTCCGGTGACCAACCGCCGGGTATCGTCGCCAGGCTGGCCGCGCACACCACAGTCTTTTCCGCGAGCGTGCCCCAGGTTTCTACCCCGACATCGCAGCGCAGAATGCCCACAGTGTCTCCCACCGCAACGTTCGATACGCCGGCGCCCACGGCCAACACATCGCCAACGCCGTCTCGCCCCAGCACATGCGGCAACGGCGGCTTGGCGGGATATTGGGCCTTGGCCAGGAATGCGTCCGCTGGATTCAAGGCGGCAAAACGCATGCGCAATAGCGCCTCGCCGGCGCCGGGTTGCGGATCGGAGACCTGGGTCATACGGAGTTTTTCAACGCCCTCGAGTGCATCCAGCAGCCATGCGCGCATGGAGGTATTCTCGCAAATGATGATGGCTTGCGGAGGCGTTTCTCAGGCATTGATTTGGGTCTGGCGGGTTTGGAGGTACAATTCAGGCAGAGGGGGAATTGTCCTCATGCGCCTTCATATCCCGATTTCCATCGCCCTGCTTTTTGGGGGCGTGGTTTATGGCCAAAATCGTTTCGGAACGCCCGTGCTAACTGGCGGATTCGGAAATGCTGTTTTCCCGGCAGGCACGCCGTCCAACTACCCTGGGATTATCCGCTACACGCCAAACGCGGTTTTTCCCGCGAGCGGAGGGCCCCGCCTCGTAATTCCGGGACAGCGGCCAACCCGATACAACGGGACGGGGGGAATCGCGGTGCCGTACGCTTATCCGGTTTATGTGGGCGGCAGCGGATACGATAACTCGTACGGGCAGCCTCCGGTTCAACAGCAGCAGCAGCCGAATACAACAGTGGTTTATCCGCCACAGCCGGCGCCAGTGATCGTGAACCAGTTCGGACCGGGACCGGGCGATGGCGAACAAGGCATTAATGGATAGCCCGGAATCCGGAACCAGCCAGCGTCGATCAGTCCGACCAAGCCGATCAATCACCTGATCGTTTCCTGATCGCGCTGAAGGATCACACGGTCTATTCGGTGGTGGCCTATTGGGCAGACAACGACACGCTGCACTATTTCACAGCGGGCAATGTGCATAACCAGGTTTCGCTGTCGCTTGTGGATCGCGACCTTACGGCGCGTTTGAATCGGGAATCGGGCGCTGAAGTGAAGCTCCCGGCGGATAAGTAGCTACTCCCACTCGATAGTGCCCGGCGGCTTGTGCGTGAGATCGTAGAACACGCCGCCGACTTCGGGTATTTCCAAGAGCCGCGCACAAATCTCTTCCAACAGTTCCGCGGGCATTTTGACTGCTTGCGCCGTCATACCGTCCACCGAGTGGACCGGCCGCAACACTACCGATTCAGGCGCGGTGGGCGTCCCGAGGGGAATCAGAATCACGGGAAACTGCCACACTTCGCGGTCGTAACCGGACTCGTGCGAGATGCGCCGCACAATGGCATCGGCGCGGCGCAGAGTGGCGATGCGGCCGGCAGTCAGACTGCACGCCCTGACGGTGAGTTCACTTAGCGGAGACCGCGTTTGCACGGCGGCAACGACGCGGTTCATGCCCGTCAGACGATTGGTTAGTTCGGTGGCGCGCTCCAGATCGAGAGACTCGATGGCGAGCACCGGCGCATAGCTTCGCGCATCGCCCAGAACTCCGACGGAATTCACGGGAATCACGAAGCCGTCCGCGGTGGCGCGCACCGGCGCGTCGAATTCGGAGCAGAGGCAGCGGATGGCGAGGCCGGGCCCGGGGAACGGATGACGATCGAGCAGTTCCGATGGGAGATTCAACTCGCGGCCCACGGCACGGACTTCATCCTTATACAGCGATTTCAGGGGCTCGACGATCCGGCCGCATTCGATAAGCTTCTGGATGCCGGCGACGCGGTTGTGGTGCGTCTTGATGACAGCCGCGTGTTTGGCCCCGCCCGATTCGATGGTGTCCGGATAGATGGTGCCCTGGCCGAGGATCCACTTCTCGTCGAGCAGGTGACGCGATTCGACGATGCGTTCCTGCACGCGCACGAATTCCTCGCCGATGATGTGGCGCTTACGCTCGGGATCGGTTATGCCCGCGAGCGCGGTAAGGAACTCCTCTTCCGCGTGCTCCACGGTGACGCCCGGCAGGCTCGCTACGAATTCGGTTTCACCCTCGCGCATGAGGCCGGTATCGACATAGACGCCGCGGACGCGCTCGGCGCCGAGGGCGCGCGTACACAGAGCGAAGGCCACGGTGGAATCGACGCCGCCGCTGACGAAGAAGAAGACGTTGCGAGGGCCAACGCAATCGCGAATCTCCTGCTCGATGGCCGGAGCGCGATGGCGGGCATCCCAATCCTTCGCGCAGCCGCAAACGCGGAAGACGAAGTTCGATAGATACTCGACGCCGCGAGTGGTGTGGACCACTTCCGGGTGAAACTGGACTCCGTAGAACTGGCGCTCGGGAGCGGCGATGGCTGCCACGGCGCACGAAGCGGTGCGGCCGGTGACGCGGAAGCCGGCGGGCAGCGCCGCTACGGCGTCGCGATGGTTCATCCAGACCTGCTGCGCGCCGGCGAGGCCGGAAAACAGGGGGTCGGAGCTCTCTTCGATTTCAAGCGCGGCCAGGCCGTACTCGCCTTTATCTCCCTTTCGCACCGTACCGCCGAGAGCGTGCGCCATGATCTGCTGGCCATAGCAGATGCCCATGACGGGGCGGCCGAGGGTGAAAATGGCGGCGTCGACGGTGGGGCTGGCGGGATCGTAGACGCTGCTGGGGCCGCCGGAGATGATGATGCCACGGACGTGCGCGAGTTCAGAGGCAGGAGTTTCGCTGAGTCGAACCTCGGCGTAGACGCCCAATTCACGGACCTTGCGGGCGATGAGGTGACAGTACTGACCGCCGGCGTCGAGGACGACAATTTGAGATGGAGGGATCAAATTTGATGGTAACAAGGCGGCGCAGGCGCATCCGCCGCGCCGTATGAAAGAATGAAAGTCATGAAGCGACCGTTTGCCGCAACTGTCTGGCGCGAGGGCGATTGGTATGTGTCACAGTGCCTGGAGGTTGATGTTGCCAGTCAGGGGAGACGGAAGCCGAGGCTCTCGAAAATCTGAAGGAGGCGCTCGAGTTGCATTACGAGCCGCCTCAAGCGACGCGTCTTAGACTCGGATCATGACGCAACCTCTCCGTGTAACAGCCATCATCGAGCGGGACGACGATTGCTTTGTGTCGCTCTGCCCGGAACTCGATAATTGCAAGCCAAGGTTCATCGGTCGAGCAGGCAAGAGCGAACATGGCTGAAGCATTATCTCTGTTTTTCGAGACTGCGGACCCGTCGGAGGTTGCCAGTTGACTCCACACCGAAGTGTTTGTCACACAGGTCGAGGTTCCGGTTGCGTAGGCTTCGCATCCTCACGGCGCCTCGAACCGTCACTTCTTCGGATAACTCTTCTCGAACTTATTCCGGCTGTTATACACCTGGAACGACCCATCCTTCTCCGCGTTCAGCCTTATCCATTTGCCCTCGCATACTTCTTCGAGGTTGGCAATGAACGAATCGTTCGCATTGTTCTCCTTGCCCGCATTGATGGCGTAGTGCAACTGCCAAAGCTCGATGGGGCTGGGAGCGCCACGCAGGATTCCGAACGTGCCCGCCCCGCCGCCCTTCGTTGCTCCGTTGTTCATGATGGCCACCCGCGGCTGGATCGCGCGCACGAAGGGAATTGAACCCGAATCCTCGCCACCATGATGCGATACCACATATGCGTCCACCGGACCGATCTTATCCACCGGACAGGCAAGCTGATAGTCTTTGTCCCCGGTCAGGTCACCCAAATCGATCATGCGGAAGGCGCCGAATGTAATGAGTATGCCGAGCGAATGCGAATTCTCGCTAGTGTCGGCGGCGGGTTGCGCGTGTCCTTCGCAGGCCGGGTTGGGCTGTCCTGCGCCCGGGCAGGGGCGACGCGATCAGGTTCCCGTCGGAGGAGAGCACCTTCACGTCGAGGCCCTTGATGGGAATCGTGTCGCCGGCCTTCACTTCGATGTGCTTTCCTTTGTCGCGGAACGCCGAGTACTCGGTGTAGCGGATGGTCGCGGCCTTGTCGGTTTCGCTATTGACGCCATGGTCCACGAAGTTTACAATCGGCATCCTGTGCGCAAGATTCTGTACACCGCCAACGTGATCCTCGTGATAATGAGTGATCACCAGATAGTCGATCTTCTTCACGCCGCCATCTTCGCGGCGGCGGCAATGCGGCCTGCGTCACGCCCGTTGAATCCGGGCCATCCGGCGTCCACCAGCATCGATTCGCCGCTGGGTGAAACGAACAGAGTGGATTGGCCGCCTTCGACGTCGATCGAGATCACTTCCAAACCCTTCGCGGCGCGCAGGGAGAGGCGTACGCGGCCAGCATCAGCGCGCAAACTAGCGGTTTCATACGCCGAAATGGTAGCACGGGCCGGCGTTTGTGCCACAATCTTGGGTTGAAGCTCGCCCTGATCGGATATGGCAACGTGGGCCGCGCGCTGGCACGGCTCTTGCGCCAGAAGCGCCAGGAATTTCCTTTCACCATTACCGGCATTCACACGCTGCGCCACGGCACGGCGGTGAACGCGGCCGGATTGCCGCTTGAACCGGATTTCGGACCGCGCATGGACTCCGTGGAAGAGTTTCTCGATGCCGCCGCGGCGGATACGGCCGTAGAATTGACAACGCTGAATCCTTCCACCGGCGAACCCGCGATCGCGCACATCCGCGCGGCCTTCGCGCGCCGCATGCACGTGGTCACCGCGAACAAAGGTCCCATCGCGCACGCCTACGCCGCATTGCGCGACGAGGCCGCGCGGGCCGGGCGTGAGCTTCCGCTTCGAATCGGCGGTGATGGATGGCGCGCCCGTCTTCAATTTGTGGAGAAAGTGCCTGCCTGGCGTGAAGGTGCAAGGCTTCACCGGCGTGTTGAACTCCACGTCGAAGGTAGTCATCGAAACCATGGAGTGCGGCGGCAGTTTCGAGGAAGGTCTCGAGACGGCGCGCGCCATGGGGATCACCGAAGCCGACGGAGCCTACGACATCGAAGGATGGGACTCCGCCGCGAAGACAGCCGCGCTCGCCAATGTCCTGATGGACGCGCGCAGCAACGCCGCAACAGGTGTCCACTCGTGGCATCGCTCGATTAACACCGGAACGCGTGCAGGAGATCGCACGGCGAGGAAAAACGGTGCGGCTGGTGAGCCGCGGGCGAGCTGGAAAAAGCGGCGTTAACTTACGCGTGCGCGCCGAAGTACTGGACCGCTGCGACATCTTAGCCGCCACTCCGGGAACGACTAACCTGATTCTGTTTCATACCGACTTGATGGGAACCTTCGGCACCGTCTCCATCCAACCGCAGGTGGAGCAAACCGCCTATGGGGTATTCAGCGATCTTGTAAATGTAGCCGCCGGGTGATTTCGGCACACGCCTGCGGCAATACTGCCGCGGCGCAGAGCGAGAATCAGTTCTCCATGCTCAAAACGTCGAAGTGAAAGCGATCCGGCGGAAACAGCGCGTCCGCTTGCGGCGCAAGCCTCGCCCACGCCTCATAGGCGGCGCGCGATACTGTCGAATTTAGGTAAAAGAGAAACTGGCTCGAAACGCAATCCACAGGCGGCGGCTGGCGAAACGCGAGACGCATTCCCACAGCGCGATCCAGTGCGATGCCCTGCGTCGGGATACTCTTTCTCCAGCAGCAACGCTACAAAGCTCGCGCGGCTGGCGTGCGGCCAAACATCCGGATGCAGCAATTTGCGCAGCACGCCTTCGGATTCGAACGTGATCTCGCACTGGCGAATCCACTCCAGTACGGAATCGCCCCACGACCAATGGGCCACCAGGCCCTTGTATTGTTCGGACAACTGCAGGGCGAGCTCGAACTTGCGTTGCTCGAATCTCGATCTCGTCGGCAGGTCCCGGCGGCCAGCATATCCTCTGCCTCCGGCATGATCGATTGCAAGATCGTAACCTCGCTGCTCGGCTGCATGTTCGGCGGCCCAGTGTACTAGCAAAGGAGGAAGCTCGTGCGTTTGGCTTCCGGGTATGTCGATGTATCTTCCGGCGCTCATTCTCCCACCCCTTTCTAATACTTATCGACGTAATGTGCGATAAGTTCTGTTTCATTATGTAGCACGTAAACGGCCAGTGGAACTGCAAATCTTTGTATGGGACCGATACATAGGCTTAATACACGCTGGCAATCGCGGCGCTCTGCTGCCAGATTCTCGCGGTGGAATTGCGCTCCAGGCGCGGTGCATTGCGCGGCATCTCATGCATTTACCGTGGTATCCTGCTTTTGCCTATGACGGGATACTCTATTGGAGTCGATCTGGGTGGTACTAACCTGCGGGCGGCGGCGATCGACTGCCTCCGGTACTATTCTCGAGAAGATTGCCGGCAGTACTAACTTCTCCGAAGGCCGCGATGCGGTTATGGCGGATATCGTGGCGGCAATGTCCGCGCTGCGCGAGCGTCATGGTACGGCCGAACTAGCGGGTATCGGAATCGGCGTCCCCGGCTTTATCCAGTTCAAGGAAGGCATCGTGCGCAATGCCAATAATCTTCCTTTCCTCGAAAATTTCGCCATGCGCGATGCGCTCGAGCAGCAATTGAACTCCATCGTGATTCTGGAGAACGATGCAAATGCCGCCGCGCTGGGCGAAAAATGGATGGGCGCGGGCCGCGACACAGACGACTTGATTCTGCTCACGCTGGGCACCGGCATCGGCGGCGGAATCATCAGCGGCGGGCGGATTCTGCGCGGCTATCTGGGCATGGCGGGCGAGTTGGGACACATTTCCGTGGTTCCGAACGGCTATCCATGCGGCTGCGGGAGCCAGGGCTGCGTGGAAAAATACAGCTCGGCCACGGCCGTCAGCGCCATGGCGCGGCTTCTGCAACTCGGACACGATCTGACCGCCAAGGAAGTCTTCGATATCGCGCAGGGCAGCGATGCGCGCGCGGCCAAGGCGCGCGAGATCTTCCGCGTGATGGGCGAATCGCTGGGCCTGCTGCTCGCCACGCTGATCAACACCTTCAACTTTCCCTTGTACCTGCTTGAGCGGCGGCATGCTGCCCGCCTGGGAACTCTTCGCGCCGCCCATGCTGCGTACCGTGACGCAACGCTCCTACACCTACCGCACCACCGAAGCCACTACGCGAATCGCCCAGGCTACGCTTGGCAACGAAGCCGGGCTTTACGGCGCGGCTTATCTGCCGTGGGTTGAACCGGCGGTGAAGCAAAAAGATAATCCCGCGGGTCAAGCGAGGTAGCGGCCATGTGGCTGGGAATCGATATCGGAACCGGAGGCTCGCGCGCCCTGCTGGTGGATAGCGCCGGGCGCGTGCGCGCGAGCTACACGGCAGCGCACGAAGACATGAGGATGGAGCGGCCCATGTGGGCCGAGCAGCGTCCAGAGAATTGGTGGGACGCCTCCGTCGATGCGGTACGCGGCGCTCTCGCCTCAGCGGGGATCTCGGGCCGCGATGTCAAGTGCATTGGCCTTTCCGGGCAGATGCACGGGCTGGTGATTCTCGACGCCGCAGGCCGCGTGATTCGGCCGTCGCTTATCTGGTGCGACCAGCGGTCGCAGGCGCAGGTGGATTTCGTCCACGCAAAGTTGGGGCGCGAGACTGTCCTGGGCTACATCGCGAACCCGGTGTTGACGGGATTCACGCTGCCGAAACTGCTGTGGGTGCGCGATCACGAGCCGGAATATTTCGCGCGCGTGCGCAAGGTCCTATTGCCGAAGGATTACGTACGCTACCGCCTCACGAGCGAGTTCGCCACCGAGGTTTCCGACGCCTCTGGTACCGCCATGTTCGATGTGGTGCACCGCAGATGGTCGTTCGAGATGATGGATGCGCTGGGACTCGACCGCGCGATCTTGCCCTCATGCCACGAATCGAGTGAGATTTCCGCCACGATTTCAGCCGCAGCCGCCGAGGCCACTGGTCTCGCCGAGGGGACGCCCGTGGTGGGCGGCGGCGGCGATCAGGCGGCGAGCGCGGTGGGCAACGGCATCGTAGAACCGGGGATCGTGTCGTGTACGCTGGGCACTTCGGGCGTAGTATTCGCGCACATGGAGAAGGTAGCTTATGACCCCGCCGGCCGCGTGCATACTTTCTGCCACGCGGTGTCCGGCAAATGGCATGTAATGGGGGTGACGCAAGGCGCCGGCCTCAGTTTGCAGTGGTTCCGCAACCGCCTGGCGCCCGGAACCGATTACGACGCCCTGATGGACGAAGCCGCGCTTTCACCGGCCGGCGCGCACGGTCTCTTCTGGCTCCCTTACCTGATGGGCGAGCGCACACCGCATCTCGATGCCGCCGCCCGCGGCGGATGGATCGGACTCACGGCCAGCCACACGCGTGCCGATTTGATCCGCGCGCTGATCGAAGGCGTGTCGTACAGCCAGCGCGATTGCCTCGACATCATTGAAGAATTAGGCGTGACGGTAAGCTCGGTGCGGGCGTCTGGTGGTGGCGCTAAGAGCCCCTTCTGGCGCAGTATCCTTGCCAGCGTGCTGCACAAGCGCCTGGCGACGTTGGAATCGCAGGAGGGATCGGCCTATGGCGCTGCGCTACTGGCGATGGTGGGCAGCGGCGAATTCGCGAGCGTGCCCGAGGCGTGCCGCGAGGTGATTCGCGAGACGGAATCGGTGTCGCCCGATGGTGACGCTGCGTTCTATGAGAAGGGGCATCGCGTGTATTCATCGCTATATCCGGCGCTGCAGCGGACATTCGTGGAGATCGCGGCGCTTTCCTGAGCCCATGCGATAATCGTTGCTTCCCATGAAAGCTCGCGTCTTTGTCTCTCCGAAAGCTACCGTCCTCGATCCGCAAGGCCAGGCAATCCGTTCGGCGCTGCATGGCCTGGGGTATTCCGCGGTGGCCGATGTCCGCCAGGGCAAGTTCTTCGATGTCGCTTTGGCTGAGGGCGTCACGCTGGAGCAGGCGCGCAAGGATATCGAGGCGATTGCGCACGAAGTGCTGGCGAATCCGGTGATTGAGGATTACCGCGTGGAGTTTGCCGATTGAGCCAGGCACCACGGAGCAAAGACCATCGTCGCTGAGCGCCGCAGAGGCTTGCTGAACGACTTTGTCGCCCCAGCGCAATTGTGCAACAATCTGTCGCATAAGCTCTTAGAAGCAGATCTATTTGCAAACCCCAAGCTTGCGGCCCGCGCGAAACCACCAACTTCCGCCAACGCGCTTGAGCGCGAGGTGGGCATCGCGCCAGTGTTCGACGATGTCGCGCGCCGCATCCGTGCTCAGACCGAATGGACCCCGGCGAGCGGCCATAGGTAGCGACCACGTTTCCGCCTGCACGATGCCGAATCCCGGATAATCATCGCTGTAAATTCGGAATTCGCTGAATCCCGCGGCCTCCACCGCAGCGCGAAGGCCGGCTTCGGAAAACTCGCGGAGCTCAGGCGCGGGGCCCGTGCAGCCAACGTGAAAGAGTACCTCATCGGTAGCGTCCAGCTTGCCATCGGGCGATCGATTGACGAGGACCGTTCGGCCGCCAACCTGCGCGAGCCCGAATTGGCCGATTGCCGGGAAATGTTCGGCGGTACCGGGATCGAGCGAGTAAGGAACGCTGAAGACCAGCACACCGTTGGGCTTGAGCAATCGCAGAACGGAAGAGAACGCGCGTTCCACCGGCGCCGGCACGTGCTCGAACACCTCGCTGGCCAACACGAAATCGTACCTGCCCATATCTCCGGCGGGAGGATTAAGTAAGTCGAGGCGTGGCTCGCGATCATAGAAGGTGTTGCGGTAATCCAGCTTCTCGCGGAGGCGCTCGGAATATAACGGCCCGTCGCTTACGCCCAGTCCGCAAAGGCTGCGCACGCGCGGAAAGTCGGGTAAGGCGAGGCTTGCGCCCAGCAACTCCTTGGACAGCGCGTGCAGCAGTCCTCGCACGCGAACGCTGGACCCGCAACTCGTGCAGCTCGGCGCCTCGCGTTGGAAAGGTTGCGCGGGAAGAGCGTTCCTGGCGCAGCATATGTTGCAGGTGAAGCTCTCCATGGACGAATGATGTTCAGCGAAATGCCGCGCCGGTTTTTCCGCTTGAATCGTACCATGACCAATCCTGGCGCCGAAGCGCGGCGTCCTCTGGCGCCGCGGCCACTATAATTAATGTATGTGCGGAATTGTAGGCTATATCGGGCGCCATAAGGCCGTGCCCATCATTTTGGAAGGCCTGAAGCGTCTGGAGTATCGCGGTTATGACTCCGCAGGACTCGCCGTTTATTGCGAGGACGATCAGCTCGCGATTCGCCGCGCCAAGGGTAAGCTGCGCAATCTCGAAGACGCCATCCAGTCAAATCCGGTCGATGGCTCGTTTGGCATCGGCCACACGCGCTGGGCGACGCATGGCCGGCCCACCGAAGAGAATGCGCATCCGCACCGCGATTGCAAGGGCGATCTGGTGGTGGTGCATAACGGCATCGTCGAAAACTATCTGACGCTGAAGCATCAGCTCGAAGCCGAAGGCCATGAGTTTAAAACCGAAACCGATACCGAAATCATCGCGCATCTGGTGGAAAAGCATTTCGATGGCAACCTCGAACAGGCCGTACGCGCCGCGGTCAAGCAGCTCAACGGCGTGTTCGCTCTGGCGGTGATTTCGCGCGCCGATCCGAATAAGATCGTCGCCGCGCGCAACGGGCCGCCGGTAGTGATCGGCATCGGCGACAACGAATATTTCGTCGCGTCGGACGTGCCCGCGATTCTCAGCCACACGCGCGATATGTTCTTTCTAGCCGATGGCGACATGGCGATTCTGACCAAGGAAGGCGTCCGCCTGACCGATTTCGACGGCGTCTCCGTGAATCGCCAGCGTGACGCACGTTTTGTGGGACCCCATCGCGGCGGAAAAGGGCGGCTACAAGCATTTCATGCTCAAGGAGATTTTCGAGCAGCCGCGCGCCATCCGCGACACGACGCTGGGCCGCGTGGCGCAGGAATCGGGGCGCATCTATCTCGATGAGATGGAGATCTCGCCCGAAGAATTCGCGCGCTTCAAGCAGGTGAAGATCATCGCCTGCGGCACAAGCTGGCACGCCGGGCTCGCGGGCAAATTCATGATCGAGAAACTGGCGCGCATTCCGGTAGAGGTGGATTACGGCAGCGAGTTCCGCTACCGCGACCCCATCGTGAGCGAAGACACGCTCACCGTGGTGATCTCGCAATCGGGCGAGACCGCGGACACTCTGGCGGCGCAGCGCGAGGCGAAGCAGAAAGGCTCGAAGACGGTCGCCATCTGCAACGTCGTTGGTTCGATGATCACCCGCGAAGCTGCGGGCACCATCTACACGCACGCCGGTCCTGAAATCGGCGTGGCTTCCACCAAAGCGTTCACCTGCCAGTTGACGGCCCTTTTCATTCTGGCGATGCATCTCGGCCAGGCCAACGGACGGCTTGACGAGAGCAGTTCGCGCTGTCTGGTCCAGGAACTGCTGCGGCTGCCAGGCAAGCTCGAGACCGTGCTCTCTCACGACGCGGTTTACGAAGCGCTCGCCAAGGAACTGCATCGCGCAACGGATTTTCTCTACCTCGGCCGCGGCGTGCATTTCCCGATCGCGCTCGAAGGCGCGCTCAAGTTGAAGGAGATTTCCTACATCCACGCAGAAGGTTACCCGGCCGGCGAAATGAAGCACGGGCCGAACGCGCTGATCGACGAGAAATTGCCGGTTGTTGTCATAGCCACGCACGACGCGGCGGATCCCGACAGCCGGCTGCTTTACGAGAAGACGCTCTCGAACATCCAGGAGGTAAAGGCGCGCGAAGGGATCGTTGTAGTCGTCGCAACGCAAGGCGATGAACACGTGCGCAAGGTTGCCGACCACGTGATCGAAATTCCGCCAACGTCCGACCTGCTGGGTCCGATTCTTGAGATCGCGCCCCTGCAACTCCTCGCGTATCACATCGCCGTGCGCCGCGGCTGCGACGTCGATCAGCCGCGCAATCTCGCCAAGAGCGTCACGGTTGAGTAAGGCGTGGTCATTCTCTCGCACCGCCTCACCGTCACTACGCGCGGCAAGGGACTTTACGAAATCACGCGGGAGATAGCGCATTGGATAAGCGGCCTCTCCATCAAAGCCGGCCTCCTGACCGTCTTCGTGCAGCACACGTCAGCCTCGCTCTTGATTCAGGAGAATGCCGACCCCGATGTCAAGACGGACCTCAACGCATTTTTCAGCCGCATCGTGCCCGAGGACAATCGGCTTTACGAACACACCATCGAAGGATCCGACGACATGCCCGCGCACATCCGCGCGGCCCTGACCGCCACGCAGGTTTCGATTCCGGTAGAGAAGGGACGCATGGCGCTCGGCATATGGCAGGGAGTTTATCTCTTCGAGCACCGCTCCTCGCCGCATCGCCGCAACGTGCTTTTGCACGTGGTCGGCGAGACGGAGTAATTCACCGGCCCGCGTTTCCGTATAATGTAACGCGGAGGCATCATGAGCGTAAAAGCGGATGTAAGGCAGAATGGCAATGTGGCGATCGTCGATTTGGCCGGAAAAATCACCCTGGGTGAGGGTTCGGGCTTGCTTCGCTCCACCATCAAGGATTTGGTAACTGCGGGACATAAGGCCATCCTGCTTAATCTCAAGGACGTGAGCTACCTCGATAGCGCCGGATTGGGAGAAATGGTGGGGTCGTACGCCACAGTGACCAATCAGGGCGGGCAGATCAAACTGCTCAATGTGCAATCCAAGGTTCACGATCTGCTGCAGATTACCAAGCTCTACACTGTGTTCGCCGCTTATTCGGACGAGGGGGAAGCGGTGCGCAGTTTTGCCGCTGCGGCAGGAGCCTAGAGCAGGTTATAATTAAAAGTTGTATCCAAAAGTCCTCTTTGTACTCTGTTTGTGCCTGGCGCCCGCATCCTTCGTGATGTGCGCGCAACAGGAAACCGCGTCCGATCCACCCAAGACGGACGCTCCCGTAATCGCGAGTACGCCGGCGCCAGCTACGGAATCCGCTTATCACGGTTTTCTTCAAGATCTGGTCAGTCCCAAGGCGCTATTGGCCACCGCCCCCGGCGCCATACTCGACCAGCTTCACCCCTTTCCGGTGGAATGGGGCGAAGGAACGCGATCGGTGGAAAAGCGCGTGGGATCACTCTACGCGCAGTTCGTGATCGGCGATTTCCTGGAACGTAGCGTGTGCGCGATCGACCACGAGAACACGCATTTCACCCGCCAGGGCACGGGCGGCTTTTTCCCACGCTTTGCGCATGTCGTAGTGGATACGGTGGTCGCGCGTAAGTCCGATGGCAGCCGCCTGCCGGCGTATTCGATGCTGGCCAACGATTACGGAAGCTGGGCCATCGCCACGCTTTGGGAGCCGCCTCGCCTGCGCACGGCAGGGTCGATCTTCGAATGGGGGACTGGCAATGTCGGCGTGCGCGCGGGCGGGAATTTGATTCGCGAGTTCTGGCCGGATGTGAAGGGGCTGTTCCGGAAGAAGTGACCTTTATCTTTCTCGATCCCGATACTGCCCAGGGGTCGTCTTGGCAAATCTCTTGAACACGCGGCAAAAGTAAGCCACGTCCGCGTAGCCGCAACTCGCCGCCACTTCCTTTAGCGGAATTCGGTAATTCGCCAGAATGAACTTCGCGCGGTTCATGCGCACCAGGTTCACGTAATCGCTAAAGCGCATCAGGCCTTCCCGGCGAAACAGGCGCGATACGTGCGCGGGGGCGATTTCGAATCGCTGCGCCACGGATTCGCGGGTGAGCTCATGCTGGAAATTCTCCTGCACATAGAGGCACAGCGTCTCATACGTGCGCATCGCTTTGCGCGGCTTGCGGCCTTCCGGGGCGCGCAGCAGACGGAGACATGAGTGCAATAGCGATTCGGCAATCAGCCGCGGCAACGGACCCGATCGGCGCCTCGCCCGTCAACGCTTCCAGCGCTTTCAAGATATTTCGGAAGAGCGCGTCATGAGCGCTCGCAACGCTGGTCTTGATCGCATGCGCTTTCGCTTCGTCGCCTCCACGGTGCGTCACCAAACTGATACCGATCTGTTTTGTTCCGAACAAAAACGTAAGCACTTTCACGCGATCCGCCCAATCGGGCCGGTTCCACGCGTGTCCCGGCACGAATACCGCGTGCCCGCGCGCCGGAACAATTCGCTCCGGACGGCCTTCTACGGGCAACTGCATGGCGTGGGATCCCTCGAGCGGAAGCGATAGCCGCGGGAAGTGTGTGATATAAGCCAGCGGCGGCGGGGCTACGCTGCTATCGGCGAAGTGAAGACGGCGCAATCGCGCTTTCCGCAGGAAGTTTTCGAGTTCCAGCGCGATGGTCTGGCGTACGGCCGCCGCATTGGGCGCGCGTCGAGCTGGGGTGAAACCCATAAAATGTCACGTTAGTACAAGAAATGTTTCTTGTCTACTGTTCGAGAGGCTTTGCGGCGGCAGCGCAATGCGGGATACTCGTTGGAAAGAGTCTCCGTGTACGAGATAGCGCAAAAGCTGCGGCAACACTTATTGACAGGGGTGTCATATGCCATCCCCTTTATTGCCTGTGGCGGCATTCTCATCGCGGCGGCGATCGCGTTCGCGCCCATGACCCCGAAGGGCCCGGATTTTTCTCACTCCCCCATACTGCAACTCATCTCCAATATCGGCAGCGCGGCGTTTGCCCTGATGCTTCCGGTACTTGCCGGATACATCGCTTATTCCGCGGCCGGAAAACCGGCGCTGGCGCCTGGATTCATCGGCGGCTATCTTTCCGGAGAAATCAAAGCGGGCTTTCTCGGCGCGCTGCTCGCCGGGCTCATCGCCGGCTACCTGGTAAATCTCCTCAAGAAACTGCCGGTGTCGAAGCATATTCGTCCCGTGATGCCGATCCTGGTGATCCCGATTCTTTCCTCGCTCGCAATCGGCCTGCTGATGCTCGAAGTCCTCGGCGTTCCCATCGCGAATTTGATGACGGCGGCCACCAATATGCTGCGCGCCATGAGCACCGGGAGCAGCCTGCTGCTCGCGCTGATGCTGGGCGCGATGATCGCATTCGATATGGGCGGGCCTGTGAACAAGACCGCGTTCTTTTTCGGCGCGGCGATGATCCAGGAGGGCGATTACCGCATCATGGGCGCCTGCGCCGCCGCCATTTGCATTCCGCCTCTTGGCATGGGAGTCGCCACGCTACTCCGCGGGAAGCTTTGGACCGAGGAGGAACGCGAGGCCGGCATTGCGGGCATCACCGATGGGCCTGATCGGCATCACCGAGGGCGCGATTCCTTTCGCGGCGTCCGACCCGGTACGCGTGATTCCATGCATTATGGCCGGTTCCATGACCGCGGCGGCCATCGCCATGATGGGCGGCGTAGGCGATCACGCGCCGCACGGCGGACCGATTGTGTTTCCGGTGGTCGATCATCGTGCTGGCGTTCGCCGTCGCCATTCTCGCCGGAGTGGCCGTCACCAGCGTGGCCATCAATGTCTGGAAGAGCGTCGCGGCCGAGGGTCGAAGCCCGCGATGGCGAAGGAGACCGCATGAAGATCGTGGCCGTGACCGCGTGCGCTACGGGGATCGCGCACACTTACATGGCGGCCGAGCAGTTGGAAAAGACCGCCAAAGCGCTCGGCCATCAGATCAAGGTGGAAACGCAAGGCGCGATGGGAATCGAGAATGAGCTTTCGGCGAACGATATCCGCCAGGCGCAGGCGGCCATTTTCGCCGCCGATATCGAGGTGGAAGGCAGCGAGCGCTTCGAGGGCGTGAAACTGATTCGCGTGCCGGTGCAGGAAGCGATCAAAGATCCGAAGGGCGTGATCGCGAAGGCGCAGGTGTAACGGATAATGAGCGTGCAAGCGGCCCAGGCTGGCTGAATTCGAATTCGAGTGCAAGCTTCCCAACGGCCTGCATGCGCGTCCGGCAAGCCATCTGGCCGAAATCGCCAACCAGTTCGCTTCGGCCTGCTCGATCACCAATCGGCGCATCGGCGCCGAGGCGGATATCAAGAGCGTGCTTGCCGCTATCGCGGCCGACGTGCGTCCCGGCGACGCCTGCGTGCTGCGCGTGGAGGGCGGGGATCAAGCCGCGGCGCTGGCGGCGCTACGGCTGTTTATATTGCGAAGAACTGCCGGCATACGATGAGCCACTCGCGGAAGCCGTGCCCGAGGGTTCCGGCTCCGAAACTGCCGCGCGGTCTGGAATCGAGCGGCGCGCGCTATCTTTTCGGATTGCCCGTGAGCGGCGGTATCGGCCAAGGCAAGGCCGTTGTGCTGGGCCGGATCGCGCTCACGGCGGACTTCGCGGGCGCCCCAACGGATGGCGCGGGCCCCGAACACGACCGGATCGAACGCGGCTTCGCCGGCGTGCGCGCGCGCGTCGAGGCGTTGCTCTGCCCGCACATGCTTCAGGCCCGGAAGCGGCCATTCTCAAAGCGCATCTCGCGATTCTGGGCGACGTGACGCTGCACCGCGAGATCGCCCAGCGCATCGATTACGGCCGCTCCGCGGCGCGGGCGGTGGTGGAAGCGGGAGAACACTTCAGCGCTTTGCTGCAGCGCGCGGAGAGCGCCTACATCCGCGAGCGCGCGGTGGACGTGCAGGAGTTGTGCGGCGAATTGCTCGAGGAGATCTACGGCGCCGATTTTCAACCTGCTGCCATCGAGTTGCACGAGCCTTCCATCCTCGCCGCCGAGACGCTGGCGCCGCACCAATTACTGGCGCTGGACCGCCGGTGGCTCGAAGGCATCGTGCTGGAAAGCGCAGGCGCCACTTCGCACGCCGTCATCCTGGCGCGGTCGATGGGCATTCCTACCGTGGTGGGCGTGGCCGGCGCCACTCGAGCTGCTTACGTCCGGCGAGGAGACGATCGTGGACGGCGATCGCGGACTGGTGTTCCCTCAATGCCCCGCCCCGGTGCTCCGCTTCTACGGCCGCGAACGCACCGCCGCGCACCGCCGTCAGGCCGCGCTCGCGCAGTTCGCTTGCGCGCCCGCGATAACCACCGACAGCGAACAGTATCGAGATCGGCGCCAATATCTCCTCCGCCGCGGAGGCCATTGCCGCCTTCGCGAGCGGCGCCGATGGAGTGGGCTTGTTCCGTACGGAGTTGCTCTTCGCGCGACGCAACACCGCGCCCTCGGAAGACGAACAGTTCGCGGTCTACGCCGCCGCCGCGCGCGCGGCGAATGGACGCCCGGTGATCTTACGCACCGCCGATATCGGCGGCGATAAGCCGCTGCCCTTCTTGAAGCTGCCGGCCGAGCGCAATCCGTTTCTCGGATATCGCGGCATACGCATCTATCCGGAATACCGCGAGTGGATCGCCGGCTCAATTTCGCGCGGCGTTGCGGGCTTCGGCGGCCGGCGCCGTATGGCTGATGGCGCCGATGATCGCATCGGTCGAAGAGGCGCTCTGGTTCAAGAACGAAGTGGCGTGCGCGAAAGACCAACTGCGGGCGCAAGGCATTGCGTTCGATGAGAAGATGCCGCTGGGCGCGATGATCGAAGTACCCTCCGCGGCGTTTCAGCTCAGGCGTCTGTGCGCGGAACTCGATTTCTTCAGCATCGGCACCAACGATCTCAGCCAATATTTCTTCGCCGCCGATCGCGAGAATCCCAAACTTGCCGGTCTGGCCGACGTGCGCAGCCCGGCGTTTCTCGCGTTGCTGCAGCGCATCGCCAAGCCAAGTACGCGCGTCACGGCAAATGGATCGGGCTGTGCGGCGAAATGGCGGGCGACGCGCGCAATCTGCCGCTGCTCCTGGGTCTCGGCCTCAATGAAATCAGCGTATCGGCTAACGCCATCCCCGCGCTCAAACGCGGCGTGGCGCGCATCTCGGCCGCGGCGTGCCGCGAGTTGATCGAGCGCGCCGTCGCGTGCGATACCGCGCCGGAAGTGGAAGCGCTGCTCGATTCGGCCGCTCCGGCGCAATCGGCCGAGCCGCTGCTTCGCGCCGGACCTGGTGATGCTGCGCTCGGACAGCCGCGATAAAGACGAGGCGATTCGCGAATTGGTGGACGCGCTCTACGCGGCCGGACGCATCGACGATCGCGGCCGCATGGAAGACGCGGTGTGGGCGCGCGAATCGGTCTATTCCACCGGGCTCGGCCATGGATTCGCGATCCCGCATTGCAAGACGGACGCGGTCGCGGCCAATTCGATCGGCATTCTTAAGCTCGACCAGCCTATCGAGTGGGGTTCGCTCGATGGCAATCCCGTGCGCATGGTGATCCTGTTGGCGCTGCGGGAATCGAACCAGAACGGGACCCACATGAAGGTATTTTCGCGGCTCGCGCGCAAGCTGATGGATGAAGAGTTCCGCGGCCGCTTGATGCAAATCGACGACCCCGGCGAAATGATCTCGCACGTGGGACGGGAATTGGAAGGCAGTTTATGAAATCGACGAAAGTTCTTTGCGCGTTCTTCGCCGCGGCTATCGCGGCCGGCGCCCAGACGATGCAGGCCCCGGACATCACCAAAACCGAACGCTCTACGTTGTGCCGTATGCGCACCTCGACACGCAATGGCGCTGGGAGTTTCCGCAATCCATCAGCGAATACCTGCTGAAGACCATGCGCGTGAACTTCGACCTGATCGATAAATATCCGCACTACGTCTTCAACTGGACGGGCGCGAACCGCTACCGGCTGATGAAGGAGTACTTCCCGACCGACTACGCCAAGATGAAGCAGTACGTGGCGCAGGGGCGCTGGTTCCCGGCCGGCTCGTCGATGGAAGAGGGCGACGTCAACCTGCCCAGCGCGGAAGCCATCATCCGCCAGGTCCTCTACGGCAATACCTATTTCCGTAAGGAATTCGGCAAGGCCAGCGAAGAGTACATGCTGCCGGATTGCTTCGGATTCCCCGCCTCGCTGCCCAGCATTCTGGCGCACGCCGGCATCAAGGGCTTCTCCACGCAGAAGCTCTCGTCGGCGTGGCAGCCCGCGCCGCACGTCGGCGGCCCGGATTCGCCCGAGCAGACGCCGGAGGGCATCCCGTTCAACGTCGGCATCTGGGAGGGACCGGACGGCAAGACGATCATCGCCGCGCTGAATCCCGGCGGCTACGGCAGCACGTCAGCACCGATCTCAGCAAGGAACCGCCGCCTCCGCCGCCGGTCGATCCGAACGCGCAGGGCGGACGCGGGCGCGGCGGGCGCGGACCGCGGGAGCAGGATTGGGTGAAGCGCATCGATCTCGATGGCAAAGTGACCGGCGTCTTTGCCGACTATCATTACGTCGGCACCGGCGATATCGGCGGCGCGGTCGGAAGAGAGCGTGAAGCTGCTGGAAGCCATGGTCACCAAGAGCATGGCGTCGCTGCCGACCTTTGGCGGACGCGGCGGCCGCGGGCGCGGCCAGACCGATCAGCCGCCGCCGCCGCCGAATCCGCCCGTTCGCGATGGGCGATGGGCCGGTGCACGTGGTGATCTCCGCCGCCGACCAGATGTTCCAGGACATCAAGCCCGAGATGACCGGCGCGCATGCCGCAATACAAGGGCGATCTGGAACTGATCAACCACTCCGCCGGATCGCTCACCTCGGAGGCCTATCACAAGCGCTGGAACCGCAAGAACGAACTGCTGGCCGATGCGGCCGAAAAGGCCTCGGTGGCCGCCCAATGGATGGGCGGGCGGCCCTATCCGCAGGAGCGCCTGAACGACGCCTGGACGCTCGTCATGGCGCGGCCATTTCCACGACTCGGCCGCCGGCACCGCCACGCCGCGCGCCTACGAATTCGTCCAGAACGACGATGTGATCGCGATGAATCAGTTCTCGACGGTGCTCACCAGCGCCACCGAAGCCGTCGCTTCCGGCTTGAATACGCAGACGCGGCACGGCGATCGTGGTCTACAACCCGCTGAACATCGCGCGCGAGGATGTGGTGGAAGCAGCGGTTGCGCTGCCCGCCGGAACCAGCGCGATCCGCGTGATCGGGTCCCGACGGCAAAGAGATGCCCGCGCAGTTGGAAAACGGCAAGGCGCTCTTCGTGGCGAAGACGCCGTCGGTTGGCTACGCGGTGTATGACGTAGAAGCCGGCTTCCGGCGCGCCGGCTTCGACGTTGAAGGTTACGAACTCGTCGCTTGAAAACGCGCGCTATCGCGTCGCGATCAACACCGACGGCGACGTCTCCAGCATCTTCGATAAGTCGCTCAACAAAGAGCTGCTCTCCGCGCCCGTGCGCCTCGCCATCAACCACGACGCGCCACGCCAATGGCCCGCCTGGAATATGGATTTCGACCAAGAGCAGGCCGCGCCGCGCGCCTACGTCGCGCGGCCCGGCGCAGGTCCGCATCGTCGAAAACGGACCCGGCCCGCGTCGCTGTTGAAGTCACCCGCGAATTCGAAGGCTCGAAGTTCGTCCAGACCGTGCGTCTCGCCGCCGGCGATGCCGGCAACCGCGTCGAGTTCGCCAACTCAATCGATTGGAAGGAACTCGCGTCCAACGTGAAGGCCACGTTCCCGCTCACCGCCTCCAACCCCAACGCCACTTACAACTGGGACATCGGAACCATCCAGCGGCCCAACGCAGATGAGCGCCAGTTCGAAGTCGCGTCGCACCAGTGGATCGATCTCACCGATCAAAGCGGCTCCTACGGCGCCACCATCCTCACCGACGTCAAGAACGGCTCCGATAAGCCCGACGACCACACCATCCGCCTGACCCTGATGCGCACGCCCGGCGGAACGACATCAATACACCGACCAGTTCAACCAGGATTGGGGCCATCACGAAATCCTGTTCGGCATCGCCGGCCACGCGGGCGATTGGCGCGACGGCGCAGACCGATTGGCAGGGCCATCGGCTGAACGATCCGCTGGTCGCCTTCGAAGCGCCCAAGCATGCGGGCGCGCTGGGCAAGGAGTTTTCGCTGCTCAAGATCGATAATCCGCGCATCCGCGTCATGGCGCTGAAGAAGGCCGAGAGCAGCGACGAAGTGGTCCTGCGCATGGTGGAAATCGATGGCAAGCCCGCAGTCGAACGTGCATGTCCACTTCGCCGGTCCGATCGCCTCGGCGCGCGAAGTGAACGGCCAGGAATTGCCGGTGGGATCGGCGACGGTGCAAAGCGGCGCGCTGGTGACGAGCTTCACCGCTTATCAGCCGCGCACTTTTGCGCTGAAGCTTGGCGCGGCTCCGGCGAAGGTCGCGGCGGTTACATCGAAGCCGGTGGCGCTTGCACTACGATCTCGCCGCTGCCAGCAACGACGACACGAAGACCGCCGGCGGCTTCGACGCCAAGGGCGACGCGCTGCCCGCCGAGATGCTGCCTTCCACGCTGGAATTCGATGGCGTGGAGTTCCATCTTGCGCCGGCGGGCACGGGCAAGGCCAACGCCGTGGTCGCCAAGGGACAGAAAATCGACCTGCCCTCCGGACGCTACAACCGCGTCTACGTGCTCGCCGCCGCCGACCGATGGCGATCAGCAGCGCGCAATTCCGCGCCGGTGAGAAGACCGCCAATGTCACAGTCGAAGATTGGGGCGGCTTCATCGGCCAATGGGATACGCGGCTGTGGAAGCCGCGGCCGCTGACCATCCAGCGGGGTGGCCGCGGGTTCGGTGGCGACGGGACGCCCCCGCCGCCTACGCCTCTGCGGCAGGATTGGGCGGTCTCGGCCAACCATGCCACGTGGGACATCGCCGATCGCGGATCGCCCGACTGGTCGCCGAGCTATCCGGCGGATTTCCTGGGTATGTCGCCGGGTTATATCAAGCGCGCGGATGTCGCCTGGTACGCTTCGCACCATCACACGGCGGAGGGGCTCAACGAGCCTTATCAGTATTCGTATCTATTCGCTTATGCAATCGATTTACCGGCTAACGCGCACACGCTTGACGCTGCCGGATAACGCCAACATTCGCGTGCTGGCGGTATCCGTGGCGGAAGAGAATCCGGAAGTGAAGCCGGCGCAGCCGTTGTACGACGTTTTGGGCGCCATCGCGAGTGGGCGCGCCGGCTATCACCAAGAGTAAGTAACGGGGAGTATGGGGTCACTAATCGGTAACATCGATCGAAAGGAGAGGTTAGACCAAGTATGACTATCCGAAGTTCGCTTGCATTACTTTGTTTGCTTTCGGGGGGCCTCTTGGCACAGGAGCCCGCCACATTAACCGGCGTCATCACAGATCCAAGCGGCGCCGCCGTGCCCAACGCCGCCGTGAAGGCAACTAACGCCGCGACCAACCAGGCCCGCGCTACCAAGACCAACGGACAGGGGCTTTACAGCATTCCATACCTCGATCCGGGCATCTACACGCTCGAGGTTTCCGCAACTGGGTTCACCACCGCGCGGCGGCAGGACATTACGCTCGCCGTCTCGCAAATTCTCAACCTTCCGGTGCAGCTTACCATCGGGCAGGCGGCCACCGAGGTGACGGTTACGGGCCAACAGCAGACCATCGATACCGAGGACGCGGACCGCGGCCTGGTCTTCGATCCATTAAAGACGCAGGATCTGCCGCTCAACGGGCGGCAGAGCTATATGCTGCTCGAACTCACGCCGGGCGTGATCTTCGGCCAGCAACAGTTCGGCGCGAGCGGCTTTTCGGGCACGCGCGCCTGGGACGTGACCAATGAATATAAGTTCAACGGAGCGCGTCAAGGCAATGGCAATAACGTATTCATGATGAACGGAAGCGTCATCAGCGATAACGGCAGCCAATGGGATTTCGCTCCCAGTGTGGACTCGATTCAGGAATTCAAGGCGGTCACCACCACCTACGACGCCTCCCTGGGACATGAGGCGGGCGGCGCGGTGAATAGCACCATCAAATCGGGCACGAACAACTGGCACGGCACCCTCTACGATTACGTCCGCAACAGCGTGCTGGACGCCAACTACTTTCAATCGAACGTGGCCGGCCAGGCGAAAGGACGCCTGGAAGTCAACCAGTTCGGCGGTACGATTGGCGGCCCCGTACGTAAGGACAAAGATTTCATGTTCCTGAGCTACGAAGGCTATCAGGAAGCGATTCCATTCCCCGGCGCGGGAACCACGACCATTCCCGAACGATCTGCGCTCGGGACAGAACTTCTCCAACTACGGAATCACTGTCTACGACCCGTTGACCACTATACCTTGCACCACCGGGACCACCGGCCCGACGCCTTGCAGCGGATCGCAGGGGCTCCACTTACTGGCGCAATCCGTTCCCCGGCAATGTGATTCCCGCGAACCGCGTCAGCCCGGTGGCGGAGAAGATTCTGAGCTATGTTCCCGGTCCGAACACCACCGGAACCGGCGTGGGCAACCTGAATAACAACTTCTTCAATACCAACAATGAAGGCCGCTACTGGTACAACCAGCCGATCGGCCGCTGGGACCATGTAATCGGCGATAAGGACAAGTTCAGCGTTCTGTTCTCGGAGTTTCACGGCTTCGAATACCGTTCCACCAATGGCTTCCCGCCGCCGGTGGTGGGCAGCGGCAACATCGACAACAACCGCACGTTCACCGGCTTGAACCTCGGCGAAACGCACGTGATTTCGCCCAATCTGTTGCTCGATGTCAAAGCCAGCTATTTCCGCTTCGTGCAATTGACGCCCGGTTATACGGAAGAGGCGCAATCCATCACGCCGGCCTCGGTCGGCATGACGGGGATGATTCACGCGCCGACGGTGACCACGTCGGTAATTCCGAACATCAACATCGGCGGTTTTGCCAGCCCGCTGTTCGGTTCCGGCAGCTACAGCTGGTCGCCTTATAACTCATGGCAACTTCTGCCCAGCTTGAGCTGGCAGAAGGGCCGGCACTCGCTGCGCTTCGGCTTCGAAGCGCATTACGAGGCCAAAGGCAACGTGGCGCCAGGCAATGCCTACGGCACTTTGACATTCGGCAGCAGCCTGACGCAACAGGCATCCGATCACGCATCGACCACCAACAACGGCGCCGACACTTACCTTGGGCTGGCATCGTTTCTGCTCGGCATCCCGACCAGCGGGGGCATCGATAACAATGCCAGTTACTATCTGAGCCGGCCTTATTATGCGGGTTACATGCAGGATACGTGGCGCGCAACCAATCATCTGACGATCGATATCGGTCTGCGCTATGAAGTGCAAATCCCCTATTTGGAACGCTATAACCGCCAGGCGGAGCAATTCAATATCAGCGCGGTGAATCCGGCGAGCCCGCAGATTCTGGCCAACTGGGCAGCGGACGCGGCTACCTACAACGCAACCAACCCGAAGTATCCTTATCCCACGCCGCCTTCGGCGATCTACGGGGTTTGGCAGTTCGCCGGCCAGAACGGCCTGCCGGCGCGGACGCGCTATACCGATTGGACCAATGGCGCGCCGCGCATCGGCTTCGCTTATCGCTTGGGCGACAAGACCGTCATCCGCGGCGGCTTCGGCGTCTTCTATCAATCGGACACGAAAAACAACAATTCGCAGACCGGGTTCAGCGTAACATCGCCCTACATCACGACCTTCACCGGCGGCCAGTATCCGTCCGCATGCGTCAATCCGCTGGTAAGCGGAAATGCGTGCGCGAACGGCACTCCCACCGGGCCATACTCGATCGTGGATCCGTTCCCGACCGGGCTAGCCCAGCCAACCGGCCCAGCTGCCGGCGCGCTGGCGAATCTCGGCAACAGCCCGAACAGCGACATGCTGCACTATAAGATTCCGCGCACCTACCAATACTCGCTGGGCGTGCAGCGACAATTGCCCGGCGCCATCGTGCTGGATGTTTCTTTCGCCGGGAATTACAACCTTTACACGGATTACGGACAGAACTACGGCAATCCGCAAGACGCAGCCGGAATCGCGCTGCAACAGCAGGCGATCAACGACCCGACCATCATCAGCCGCCAGGTGCCCAATCCCTTCGTCGGCGTCGTGCCGAGCCAATTTCGGGCTGGGGTCGAGCGCTACGGTCGCGGCCGCTACCCTCTACAATAACTATCCGTTGTGGGATACCGGCCAAAACTTAACTGGCGGATTCACGCAGAACGACGTAGCGGGCGAAATTTTCCGCTCTGACGCGCTGCAGGTTCGCGTGGAAAAGCGCGCCTTCGGAGGCGCGGGCAGTAAAACGGGTGTTATGACATTTGTCTTCGCCTACACCTTCAACAAGGAGTATGCTCTGCTGTGCTGCATCGGCCAGAGTTGGCAGACCAACACGGCCGCCTCACTGCAACTCAGCCCCAATGGGCAAACGGCGACGCTGGTTACTCATCCGGAGAACCCCAAGGAGAACCTGAGCTACCAGTTCGATTCGGCGAACCAGCCGCAGGATATCGCCTTCAACGGCGTATGGGACCTTCCCATCGGAAAGGGACGCAGTTACCTTAACGGACTTACCGGCGTGGCGGATAAGATCACGAGCGGTTGGCGTTTCGATTATATCCTCACTTACATCTCGGGAAATCCCGTGAGCCTGCCGCAGGCGGTCAACTTCTGCGGACAGTACACCAATTACGTGGATCCCACAACGGGCGCTACGCTGCCGCAGAGCAACGCCCACTGGTTCAACAACAACCCGAAGTGCTACCAGGCCTTCCCCACGAACGCCATCAACACGGCCCTACCGCCGCGCTTTTCGGGCAACGTGGAGCAGCCTACGGCGCCGCAATTGAGCATCGCGCTTACCAAGACGACGACGATCAAGGAGCATTACAATCTGACGTTCCGCGCCGAATCGTTCAACGTCACTAATACGCCGATTCTGGGCAACGTGCAGAGCACTACCTTCACTAGTGCGACCTTCGGCGTGATTCCCAATAGCCAGAACAATTTCCCGCGCAATGTGCAACTGGCGCTGAAACTTCAGTTCTGAGCAATTTGCACAGCGGCTGGCCTCTCACGGGGCCGGCCGCAATTCCTAAAGGAGAATTTGCATGGCTAAACGAAATCTAACGTACGCAACCGCGCTCATTCTGCTCTTTTCCGCCGGGCAGGCTCTTCGCGCGCAGGACAATAAGGTGGAGCTTTTTGGAGGAGTCGCTTTATCCAAGGCGGACCCTGAGACGCCGGCTCCGAGGGAATGGATGACGGGCTGGGTGGGATCGGCCACGGGCTACCTCAATCATTGGTTCGGCGTGGGCGTGGAAATCGCGGGACAGTTCGGGACGATTCCGGCGCCTTCGAGCCTCTCCGGGACACCGGGACTTCCGTACAAGGAGTATAGTTACGTCGCGGGTCCGCAATTCCGTTTCCTCAACCAGAAGCGAGTACAGAGCAGTTTCCGGCTGATGGTGGGCGGGGTGTTCGGACAGGTCAATTTATCGTCCTCGGCTACGCCGCAACAGATTAGTCAGTTGGGCGCGTTGGGATACGGCGGGTTCAATCAGACTAAGTTCGCGGCGCTGTTCGCGGTTCCGGTAGATGTAAGCGTCAATAAGTTGATCGCGATACGTGTGGAACCGGGGCTTTATTTGACTAACTTCAACGAGCATGGGCAGGGGAATTTCCGGGTAAGCATAGGGCCGGTGTTTCGGTTTGGAGGGCAGTAAGTAGGAGTTGTGGGGCCGATACCGTTGCGCGCGGGCGGCCCCACAATTCCAGTTACACTTCGGGCTTCCCCGGTTTCGTGCGGGGATATTCGGATGTCAAGGATCGGCGGCGGCTTGGATTTGCCGCCAAGAAACCAGCGCGCTTCGCGCGCTCGACCGGCCAGAGGCCCGTCGTACAAGCTACGCGGCCTTCGTAAGCGCTTTACGAGACCCGGCCACGAACTTTTTCGCTTCCATCAGGCGCTGCCATCGGTTCACCATTCGAGCGATTTCCTCAGTTGAAAATTCAAAATTGCATCGGGTGAAGGCTTCCGCCATGTTATAGGTCTCGCCTTTGCTCTTTGCCAGGTGCGAGAGGAGTGCGGCCTCTTGGATGGCTTGCTCGAGCGCGGCTTTGCGGGTGGCTTGGAAGCGGCGTAATTCGGCCATGTTCTTCTCGTAACGCCTGTGGAATCTGCTGGTGTAGAGGGAAAGCAGATTGAGGTTTTTTGCTTCGGCCTGCCAAACCCGGCCTTGGGAGAGCGCCAGGTCGAGCTCGGGATCGCCAGTGGCGTCGCTCGATGCGACGAACTTCTCCGCGCCTTCGGCGAAGATGCACGACTCAAGGCAAGCCGCGCGGTCGATGCGCCACTGATCGTCAACAAGCGACTTTACTATTTGATGTTCCAGCGCGCATTGGGGGACAAGGGATTCTTTCAGGCCGCGATGTAATTCGTCGTAAGCCAATTGCTCGGCCTGGTTGAAGAAAAAGATGCGGCCGGTGAGTCCGTGTTTGAAATTCGATAGGGCTCGGGGGTCGCAGGGGGTGATCGGTTGCGGTTGCATCGCCGTGTTATCTCCGGCTTCAGTTTAGCGGGCGGGGTGGCGGGGATTGGCCGGGGATTTCTTGGGAATTCTCTCTAAGTTATTGTGGGGATTGAAGCCAAGTTTTTTTCGAAACCGTGTGACTGACAAAAATGCGCATCGCGGATCGGCGACGCACGGGAGGCCAGCTTTACCGCCCGGCGGTTGACGTCTTGAGGCCGCCTAAATGTCGACACCTGCATCCCGCGCGATTCGAATGGCAAGCCCTGCCTTCAGATTCTTGCTTCCATGCAGGGAACCGAGATGACCTTTCGCTCGCCAGGTTTGGAGTAGATATGGTGACTTCCATTGATGCGCCTGAGCGTCCAACCGTTCGCCTCAATTAGCCGGCACATTTCCGGCCCGGTGACCGATTTCGAACCGCCACGTCCAGGATCTGAACGTGCAAGTCCGGCTCCCGTCCCTGTTCCTTTAAGACTTCCAACACCCCGGTGACGGCCTCGCGGATGTTGTGCTTGAGTTCATCCACGGTTTCCCCCTGAGAATAGCAGCCCGGGAGGGCGGGCACCTCTGCCCAAAATCCACATTCCGGGTCTTCATGGATGACAACAGCGAAGTTCCGCACGCCTCGATTTTCTCACAATGGCCAAGCGAAGTCGGGATTCCCTGAACCCATGCCTGCATGGTGCTGCTTGCGGGGTCGCGCCGGGCTCGGGAACGTGGCACGGGCGACAACGCTCGAGACATCCATGATGGTCATTTGCAGACGGCGAGGCGGCCGCGAGCAAGAGAGCGGGCGTAGGAGGCGCGGTGCGCGCGGCTTACGGGCGATCAGACCGGCGGCGCTAGTGACGGCGGGAGCGGAGGCATTGCGCCCATCAGAAGATTCCTGTCAGGGTTTGCAGATTTGCTAGCGCAACGCGGTAGCGCGATAAACCGTCGTCATAGGCGCCGCGAGCCTGGGCGAGGCCGGTCTGCGCGTCCACCACTTCCTGCGCGCTGGATTCGCCGGCTTGATAGCGAAGCACCGTCAAGCGCAGATTGTCCTGCGAAAGGCCGACCGAACGGCGCAGGGACGGAAGTTGCGCGGCAGCGGCCTGGGCTTCCAGATAGAACGAATTCAGATTGCCGAGCAACTCCCGCTGCGTGGCGGTGAGATCGACACGGGCCTGTTGAAGGCGCAGCTCGGCCTGCTTCACCTTGCTGCGCGTGGCCCCCCAGGTCCAGATGGGAACGGTCAACTGGACCTGAGCGGCGCTGCCAAGTAAGAGCTCGTGATCGGGATTGTGAACGGCGAACTGGTTGGCATTGATGCCGAAGAAATAGTCGAACGAAAGCGAAGGCAAGAAGGCGGCTCGCGCGGATGACACTTCGTAGGTTTGCTGTTGAATGGCGGCCTGCGCGGCGCGAATATCGGGATTGTTGGTGGAAGCCATGCCTTGGATGGCGGGAAAATCGGGAAGCAGGGCGGCGCTTTCCATATCGTCTACGACGGTGAAATTTTGGCGAAAATCGGGGAAGATGAGCACGGCGAGGGCGATGCGGGACTTTTCGGCGGCGAGCTGGGCATCCTGGACGTCGCGCCGGCGCTGCTCGACCTGAATCTGCGCCTTTATGACATCGACGTGCGCGGCTTCGCCGCCGGTTTCGAGCTGCGTGGTGATATCGAGGAAGCGCTGCGCTTCGGCGAGGCTGGTACGCGCATTGGCCAGTTTGCGCGCACCGACGGCCATGCCGTAGTAATTCAGGGCGACGGTGGCGACGATGCCGCGGGCGGCGAGATCGGCCCTGGCTTTGGCGACGGCTTCGCCGGCGATGGCGCGTCGATAATCGGCGCGCTTCACGGGGGCATAGATATCGCCGTGGACTTGAGCCTGGTCATTATAGACGTGGGGGCCGTCGTTGGAAACGAAGATGCCGCTGGGGGTCCCGTTGGGCTGCGTGTAAATAAACTGGCTGAAACCTTGCGCGCTGGGCAGGAGTGCGGCTTTGGCCTGCACGGCGTCCTCATGCGCGATCTGCGCGGCGAGCGACGCTGAGAGCAACTGGGGGCTTACGGTGCGGGCGCGCGCAAGGGCATCCTGCAGAGTGAGCTGTAGCGGCGGCCCGGTCTGCGCCAGCGCGGCGCAAGCGAAGAGGCTGGCTAACGGCATGAATCGCGGCATGAAAAGAGTATAAGTACAAATGGCTGTGGATGAAGGGGGGAGCGAACATCGATTCATCGGACGGGCGCAGAGGTGCAGAGATAAAAGCATAAGAGTGGAGATCTCGAGTTTATACACGAAGGGCTTCACGATGAGACTTGAGCCGGCAATCGAGGTCGTTTTCCGTCGAAAAGCGCGCAGGCCGGGAGGCCTGCGCCACTTATGCGGCGATTTTCGATGGCTTGCGGGGGTCCTGGAACTTCTTCCGGGCCTCGCGGAGGGCGCGGCGGCGCGTCACCAGACGAATGACATCGGGGCCTGAAAAATCAAATCGGGTGAGCAAGACGAATTGCGACGGATCGGCCTCTTCCCCTTTGCTTTCCGCAAGTTGGCAGAGCAGGTCGGCCTCTTCGAGGAGTTGTTCCAGTGAGGCCTTGCGATCGACCTGGAGGATCCGGATCTCCGCCATGTTCTTTTCGAAGCGGCGCTGGATGCGACTTTCGTAGAGTCCGAGGAGTTGCAGGTTGCCGCCTTTGGAAATCCAGACCCGGCCTTGCGCCAGCGCGGTGTCCACTTCGGCGTTCCCGGAAGTGACTTCGTCGGGCTGAGTGATCCCCTCGGCAAAGATACTCGACTCCAAACATGCCGCATGGTTAAGTCTCCACCGGTCGTTGGCCACGGCCTGCACCAAGTCAACCTCCACAGGGCCTCGGGGCGCGAAGGAAAGATGATAGCCCTGGCAGTGTTTCTCGTAGGCGACGCGGTCGGCGTCGGTCAATAGGATGATTTGGCCTGTGAGGCCATGACGGTATGCTGAGAGGGCGCGGCGGTCGCGCGGTTTCTGGGCCCAGGGAGCTGGGGCTTCGGTAAGTGTGCTTCGGTAGTTCGGGACATCAAGTGTCGCCTCCGACTACAGATTAGCGGGCGAGGTTGGAGGGAACGGGCGGTGGAATGCTGAAAGTGATTGTAAGTGATTGTGAGGACTGGATCGAGTTTTTTTGCAAGTCTTGTGACCGGGTTTCCGACTTACCCGGAAACGCTGGCCTCAGGTCAGTTTTCAGTTGGGACCCTCTCGATGTGGTCGATCACAACGAATTCGACAGACACTTTGCGACGCTCCAGTTTCAATCCTAGCGATTCCCGAAGCGCGGCAAAGAGGTTGGCCTCAGGCTCGGCAGGACTAACGGCGCTTGGGGGTGTGGGTGCAGAAGCAGTGGCTTCAGGTGACCTCGGTTCGAAGGCCGGATCCGTCGCCCAAGAAAGCTCTATATCGTATTTGCCGGTGAGGCCGGTAAGATCTTGCACCGGACCGTACCCCCTTTTCGATAGATACCCGGCAAGCGTCGCCATGGTCATGACCCCTTTGAGCTGGCCATGGCCAGCAAATCCGAACCTCGACGAACCCTGCGGGGACTTGCCCATGAAAGTCGCCTTCAGATCGTCCTCCTTGAATTTCGGACCGCCCTTATCTACGAGCAGCGCATAGCCGGAACGCGGGCGCTCCTCTTTGTGGGAGGCGAGCTTAAACCGCTCTGTCAGCAACGCCTGAAGCATAGCTGGGAGCTGATCTCTGGTGGCGTCTTCGGGTATCTTGGCAGAGATCGCGAAGCAGTCCGCATCAAGCCAGGAAGGGCCTTCGATCTGGTCCGTCTTCACATTGAAGGCTTGCATGAGGACCACTTTGAGAGGTACGCCGTTCAGGGTCAGCGCGGCAGGGTCGAGAGAGGTCTTGAATTCGCACACATTGGTACGCTTCACCGACGCGGTTTCGAATTTCGGCTGGTCTGCGGCGTTGAGTGCGGTGATGGAGCAAATCGCCGACACGCTAATCGTCAGGGGCGAAATGATCTTCATTACATCTAATTCTATCCAAGGTTTCCGAAGACAAGAGAGCGCCTCAGCGGTGGAGACGTTTTTGAACAAGGATTCTGTCCTTGGTATGGTAAGGATAGAGCGGCAGGAAAGATCCATGGCAAAGGTCACCTCGAAACTTCAGGTTACGGTTCCCAAGGTAATCGCTCAGCGGTATGGCATTCGTCCAGGCGACGATATCGACTGGGTGGCGGCCGGCGACGCGATTCGAGTAATTCCCGCCGGCAGACAAGCAGCGTCCGAGGACCTGGAGGCGAAGCTCCGCTTGTTCGATCAGGCGACCGAACGTCTCAAACGCCGTCCGCCCACGCGGACGAAGCGGGTCCGCGACAGAGGATGGAAGAGAGAGGATCTCTACGGGCGTGGCCGCTCTCGTTGATACGAACGTTCTGGTCTATCGGTTCGACCGCCGCTTCCCCGACAAGCGCAGAATCGCCACGGACGTTCTGCGTCGCGGCATTCTGGAGGATTCGGTCCGCGTGCCACATCAGGCGATTGTGGAGTTTGTAGCAGCCGTGACGCGTCCTGTACGCGGTCATATCATTCTCAGGCTAGATGAAGCGTTGCGGGAGGCGGAGGAATTCCTGAAGCAGTTTACGGTCCTTTACCCGAACGAGGCGACGGTGCGCACCGCGATTCGGGGATGCGCGGCCTACCAGTTGAATTGGTTCGATGCGCATATTTGGGCGTGCGCCGAACACTACGGGATCGACGAAATTCTTACCGAAGACTTGCAGCATGACCGGCTTTATGGCACGGTGCGCGTAGTGAATCCGTTCCTTGCTTCGAACTAGAGCTCGATTCGGTAACGAATTGGCACGATCATGATTCATGCCGTTCTCCGCCGGACTCGGCCAATACAACATCGTGGCGTTCGTGACTATCGTCGACGTGGAACGCGCGAAACAGTAACGGCGCGGTGAGCTAACGTAGAAGGGCTGGAGCTGAGAGATGCAGACGCGGAACACCATACGTTGGAACGGGATCGTCGTCGCGGTCACTTTTCTGATGGCGCTCTCGGCGGCGCGATGGCCGTTCCCGCCAAGGCAACGATTCAGCGCGCATACGTCGACACACACGGCCAGGTGCACGTGGTTTATGGAGATGGGCAGGACATCTTCGTTCCACCAGAGAAGAAGCAAGTCTCAAGCGAGGCGCTCCAGGTAACGCCGGACGGCGAGACGGTGGGTTGGCTGGTGGAGGAGCCGAATTGCTGCACATCATACCCGGTTCCGACGACGCTTGTGATTTTTAGGGCGGGCAAGATTATGCGGCGTCTCAGCGATGGAATGATGCTCTATAAGTGGAGGTTTGCCGAAGGCGGCCGGCAGGTCGCCGTTTCATCGGGAACAGTTCATGGGATGAATGGCGTTCATTTGACTTTATACGACGTCCGTACGGGCAGGCGCTTGAAAACGTGGGATGGCGGGGATGGCGATACGCCACCGGGATGGGGCGTGGAGATCGCTCATTGACGACCATCGGGTTTGATGTCCCATAAAAAGCACAAGGCTACTACGGCGCCTATCGAACTCGAGCGCATGGGATCACTGACTGATGCTGTCCGAAAGCCGCATAACAAGGCGACTGTTTGGGAGCATGGCCCGGCGGATCGGCGGCTCACGGCGACGACAAAGAGGTTAGGAGTTGACTCTGGGCAGAGCGAAATTGCGCAAACCAAGGAAGTGACTCGGTTCGACGGATTTTGCAGGACTGATCGATCGTGCGAATCGTTCGGGCCTATGGCGGTGTACGCCCTCTTGATTCGGCTACGAATCAGCATGATCATGATTTATGCCTTCTTCCGCCGGACTCGGCCAATACAACATCGTGGCGTTCGTGACTATCGTCAACGTGGAACGCGCGAAACAGTTCTATCGGGATACGCTCGGGCTGCGCTTCTTGGGCGACGAGCTGCCCTATGCGATCGTCTTCGAGGCTAACGGCATCATGCTGCGGTTGGGTATCGGGAAGGAACGGCCGCCAGTTCCGGGTACGGTGTTGGGTTGGCAAGTTCCGGACGCGGTTGCGGCGGTGAAGGCGTTGACGCGCGCCGGGGTGCAATTTGAGCGGTACGGATTCATGCAGCAGGACGATCTTGGCATCTGGACCACGCCCACCGGGGCGAAAGTCGCTTGGTTCAAAGATCCGGACGGGAATATTCTGAGCGTGTCGCAGCATCCGTGATGGCATCAGAACGGGCGCTTGTGAAACTGTCCGTCTTTCACGATCGCCGCGATGCGCTCGCCGCCGCTCGCGAGGACGGAGATATCTTCCAGCGGATTGCCGTCAAGGAGCAAAAGATCCGCGACTGCGCCTTCGCGAATACAGCCAAGACGGCCCGATTGGCCTAATAGCTCCGCATTCACCGAGCATGCCGAGCGAAGAATGTCGATCGTGGGAAGCGCCTTCGCGCGCAGCTTGAACTCGTCGCTCTGGCGCACGTGCAGGGGCCCGATCAGATCGGTTCCGAAGCCCATTTTCACGCCGGCACGCTTCATGATCTCCAGGCTGGAATGGGCGGAATCGCCGATCCTGCGCAGCTTTTCCATGTTGGCGAGAGGGAAGCCGAGCTTCTCTCCCTCCTCGACAAGGCCGAGAATGATCGCCATGGTTGGCACGGCGAACGAGCCGCGCTCGGCGACAAACTCGGCCGTCTGGCGATCGATCAGCGTGGCGTGTTCGATGGATCTTACGCCTAGCGCGGCGGCGCGGCGTACCGATTCGGCCGGGTGGCAGTGCGCGGCGACGTAAGAGCCGGCGCGGTCGGCTTCTTCGACAGCGGCTCGAATCTCGTCATCGGAGTATTGGCAACGCTCGAGAGGATCGGTGGGCGATGCAACGCCTCCCGACGCCATGATTTTGATATGCGATGCGCCGCGGCGGAGCTCTTCGCGAACGGCGCGGCGGATGGCATCGGCGCCATCGGCAATCACGGCGAGGTGATTGGAGTCGAAAGAGCAGCCGCAACAGTGGGCTCCCTCAAGTGAATGGTCGCCGGGGCGGAAATCGCCATGGCCGCCCGTCTGGGAGATGACGCGCCCGCCATAGAAGAGGCGCGGTACGCGATCGAGCAAGCCCTCTTTGATCGCCGAAGCGAGTCCGACGTCGGCGCCGCCCACGTCGCGGACGGTGGTAAAGCCGCGGTCGAGGCTCGAGCGCAGGAACCGGGCTGCGAAATGCGCGAGATAGGATAGCGGCGACTGCGCTACTCGGAGGATGTTCAGACTTGCGGCGTAAACGTGAACGTGGGCATCGATCAGACCGGGCATGAGAACGCGGCCGGCGCAATCGACGATCTCTGCGCCGGGCGCGGCTTCGGAGCGCGGCGGGGAAATTTCGCGGATCACGCCGTTGGCGACTACTACATCGGCGCCCTCGCGCAGGGTTTCCGATTCGCCGTCGAAAATGCGTGGAGAACGAAAGACTATGGTGGGCGTCATGGCTTTTCCGAATCTAGCAGACATTTGTGGGCGCGAAGTCGCTAAGACCGCTCCCTTGCGGTCACGGCTCGGTTGCGTGGTGGAGTTCGATTGTGCGGGGGGGTTCGATTGTGCGGTTGGGGTTCGGCTGGGCCGTGGGGGTTCGGTTGCGCAGTGGGGTTCGGTTTGCGCGGTGGGATTCGGTAGCGTCGTGGGGTTCGGTTGCGCAGTGGGGTTCGGTTTGCGCGGTGGGATTCGGTAGCGTGGTGGGGTTCGGTTTGCGCGGTTGGGGTTCGATTGCGCGCTGGGGTTCGATTGCGCGGTTGCGGTTCGATTGCGCGGTTGGGGTTCGGTTGCGCGGTGGGGTTCGATTGCGCGGTTGGGGTTCGGTTGCGCGGTTGGGGTTCGGTTGCGCGGTGGGGTTCGGTTGCGCGCTGGGTTCGGTTGCAGCGGTGGGATCGGTTGCGCAGTGGGTTCGGTAGCGGTCCTGCTTAAAAAAACCGGCGGCTAAAGGTTGCCCTCCAACCGCCGGTGGAATCGATCGAACTGCGATCCGTTTTAGCGAGCCGGCAGCGTTCCGGCTAGGAAGAACGGCTTCCATTCGGCGTTGCGTCCCTGTCCAGTCGCGCGCAGGACGCGGAACTGCACCGCATCGCCGGGTTTCAACGTGGCGCTGATGTGTTGCACATCCGCCACCGAAGTAACTGGCTTGTTATTGATGGACAAGAGAACGTCATCCGGTTCGAGATCCACGTCATGGGCAAACGACCCGGGCTCAACGTTCGAAATCTGTACGCCGCCCGATTCCTTGATGCCGCGCGACTGGCGTTGGCTTGCCGTCAGGGGCTGGATGTCCATACCGAACACCTGCTCGGCAGGTTCCCCGGCAGCGGCTTCCGGCTTGACCTCACCGCCGAAGCTTTCAGGGAAGAGCTGCGCGAGATCGCCGACGATCACTTTCAGGTTCTCGTGTTTGCCGTCGTGCAGCACCACCAGGTTGACGGCTTGGCCAATCGGCGTCGCGGTCACCATGTCGATCAAATCGTCGCCGGTGTGAAGCGGCTTGCCGTTGATCGAGAGGATGATGTCGCCGGCCTTCATGCCCGCCTTGTCGGAGGGTCCGCCCGGCACTACCGATTGGACGAAGACGCCTTCGGAAACGCCATTCGCCTTCAAGCAGGCTCTGCGCCTGCTCGGTGTCGGATTGCGTGAACTGAATGCCGATCGACCCGCGCGTAACTTTACCGTTCTTGATGATCTGGTTGTATACATTGGCCGCCGGTGTTGATAGGCAGCGCGAAGCCGATGCCCTGGTATCCGCCGGAACGCGACGCGATGGCCGTATTGATGCCGATTACCTCGCCGCGCATATCGAGCAGGGGACCGCCGCTATTGCCCGGATTGATGGCTGCGTCGGTTTGCAGGAAGTGCTGGAACTGGCGGTTGGACTCGCCGACTTCCGCCGGACGTGCGCTCCTTGGCGCTGATGATGCCCGCAGTCACGGTAGCTTCAAAACCGAGCGGCGAACCGATGGCTAAAGACCAATCGCCGACTTGCACGGCGTCGGAGTTTCCGATCTTGAGAGGGACGAAATTCGTGCTTGCCTTCCACTTTGATCACAGCGAGATCGGTAGGCGTATCCGCGCCCACCAGATTGCGCCGCATATTCCGTGGGGTCGCCCATGAACTTCACGCTGAATGCGCGTGGCCTTATCCACAACGTGATCGTTCGTGAGCACGTAGCCGGCGCGATCCACCACGACGCCGGAACCAAGCGCTTCAGTCGGCTGCGATTCCATCGGATTCGCCGCCGAAGGGACTACCGCCGAAGAAGCGATAGAGGAAGTCCTCGCTCCGCCGCCGCCTTGCCGCCCTGATCGTCGTCGGGGGGCGCAGCTTGGCCGCGACGCCGGGGAACGGCTTGCGAACGGGTCGTCTTGGGCAGATACTCTGTCGAAATATTGACCACCGAAGGACCCGCCATCTTGGCGATCTGGCTGAAGGTTCCCGAAAGTTGCACCGGATTGGGAATGGCCAGCGGCGTTGCATCGGGAGCCGCTGCGTTTTCGCTTCTGGCCGCTTTCACGCCGGAACTCACCAGAGTGCCGATGACTACCCCAAGCGAAAGCGTGAAGAGGATCATGGTGAACGAAAGCAGTTTCTGCGTTCGCAATTTGTCGAAAATACTCATGGATCTTGCGTCTCCTCCGCGAATCGCGACCGGATTCAATAATACTGCTGTCCGACCGCTCCCGCTGTTACTTACGATGGATGTTGCCGCGGATTCACGGGTTTCAACTCCACCAACAAAACTCCACCTAGGATAAGAGCCGCGCCCGCGGCGCCCGGCCGCGAAAGCCCCTCACCCGCCAATAGATACGATGTCATCCAAGCCACCACGGGTTCCAGCATGTAAATCAGAGCCGTCCGGGTGGAAGTGGTGTACTTTTGCGCCCAGGCCTGCACCGTAAATGCCAGAGCGGTTGCAAAAAGCCCTGTTATCAGTATGGCCCATAATACCGCCGGCCGCCACTCCACGTGGGGCGTTTCCGCCCATGGAAAGAGTGTGATGGCCAGTACCGCGGCCGTCCCTACCTGCATCACCGACAAGAGCTCGAATCGCATCTCTCTGGAAAAATGGCCCAAGGTTACAATATGCGCGGCAAACGCGGCAGCGCAGAAAAGCGTAAGCAGGTCGCCCCGATTGATTGAACCCGATGAACCCGGAAGCGTCATCAGGGCCAACCCGGCCAGGGCCGTCAGAAGGCCGAAAACCTCGGAGATCCGCGGCTTAATCCCATAGACGGACGAAGCGAGCAAAGGCGCCAAAACAGACGTTAGCCCGGTCAGGAAGGCCGACTTCGGGGCCGAGGTGTAGCGCAGGCCCTGCGTTTGAAAAAGGTAGCCCAAGAAGAGAAAGAGCCCCACCAACAAACCGGGAGCGGCATTTTTCCGAGCGCCGCGATAGCTTAAGGGCTTGCGGAAGATCAGGGCCAGAGCCCCGGTGGCCAGAGAGAAACGCAGAGCCAGAAAGAGGATGGCCGATACGCCCCCCAAGGCGCTCTTGACCAAGATGAAGGTGGCGCCCCACACGATGGTGTTCCAAACCAGGCCTAATTCCGCGAAACGCCGCTGCCGCAGGGAGCCGGTCTCACCAATTCCCTCTGCGCTCAAGCAGCTTCACCGCGCAGCAGGAGCAGCAGCGTGAGCAGGATCCGTTTCAGCCCGAGGTCGCGGCCTTCCGCACGGTACCACTCCTGCGTGGTGTGAGCGCCGCCGCCCGCGCCGCCGCCGCCGATCGCCAAGGCGGGAATGCCCAAGGACAGCGGGATGTTGGCATCGGTGGAGGAGGTGTCGAGATGCGAACGAATGCCCAGGTGCGCGTCCACCACGCGCAGGTAGCGCAGGATGGCGGCCGATTCGGGCAATGCAGCCGCGGGGCGGGAGCCGATCTCCTTCAGCTTCGCCGTGACCTTGCCGCCCGCGGCGCGCTGATTTTCAATCTCGCGCGCCCGGTCGACGGCGACTTCGAGGGCTTCGACCAGTTCGTCCAGCTTGCGATTGTCTTCGGAGCGGATATCCACTTTGGCGCGGGCGGATTGAGCAATCGCGTTCACGCTCGACCCGCCGTCGATCAGGCCGACATTGATGGCGGATTTCGGCGATCCGTTCGGGCGCGCGTCGGAGAAGAGCGAGACGGCGCGGGAAAGGGCGTGGATGGGATTGCCAACGCCGAAATCGCTCCAACTATGTCCGCCCGGACCGGTGAAGACTACTTCGAAGCGGCGGCTGCCCAGCGCGCGGGTGGTGATGTGGCCGGTTTCGGCGCCATCTACCACCAGGAAGGCCTCGATCTTCTTGCCCGCCGCGGCGAACTTGCAAAGCTGGCGCATGCCGACCAGATTGCCCTCGCCCTCTTCGCCTACGTTGGCCGCGAGCAACAATCCGCGCGGAAAATCGGGCAGGGATGCGCCGTATTTCCAAGCTTGCGCCACCGCCAGAAGAGACGCGAGGCCGGCGCCATTGTCTGAAACGCCGGGCCCGCGAAAGGCGCCGTCGGGCGCGATGAAGATTTCATCTTTGTTACGCGGCGCGATTACGGTATCGAGGTGCGCGGTAAGCGCGACATACGGCGGCTCGCCGGCCGTTGCCAAGACGTTGCCGGCACGGTCGATGGTGGTGTTCCAACCCGCCTCACGGAACTGCGATTGAAACCAGACGGCGCGCTCCTGCTCGAGAAATGTCGGCGCGGGGATGCGGCACAAGGCCAGGTGGGTTTCGTTGATCCACTGCTTTTCACGCGTAAACCATTGCAAACGCTCACGAACGGGTGAAGAACCGGTCAGTTCCTCCAGGCTGGCGTCAGCGGCGTTCACGGGCATGCATACGTAGTTTAGCAGTCGAGTGAGAGCGACACGGGTGGGGCCGTGGCTCTCACTTCCGAGGGTGGAATGTACGTAAGATAACGCTTATAGCTCATTCGCGGTAAGATTGTCGATGGTAATACTTAGCCATTGGCGATATGGTGAAAATATTGGTATGTTTTCACGTCTCTGAGGGAGTACATTCATGATGCGCAGCGCCAATATCGGATTGATTAACGAAGATCCCTTAACTTATCTCCCCCGCAAGCCTGTTCAGGATTATGCCAAGGGACGCGTGATTTACGACGCGCAACATCCGCCGAGCGATCTTTACGTGGTGATTCTGGGACGTGTCAAGATCGGCACCACCTCGGAAGACGGTTGCCAGACCGTTGGCCGCATCGTTCGCGCGGAAGGTCTTTTCGGCGAATCGTGCCTGGTTGGGCCGTTGAACCGCAACGAGTCTGCAATTGCCTTGGATAACGTGACGCTGATGTCATGGAGCCGGGCGGAAATCGAGCAGCAAGTGGAACGCGAGCCGCGGTTGGGCATCGCGCTATCGCAATATCTAGTCCGCGAGTGCCTGGAACTGCAAGATCGAATCGAAAGCATGGCGGTACATAAGACGCCCGAACGGGTGATGCTGGCGCTGCTGCAACTCGCAACCGACCTGGGAATCCCCGCGCCGGATGGCGCCACGCGCGTAGCTTCGCTCACGCACCACACTATCGCCGAATTTGTGGGGACATCGCGCGAGATCGTGACTTTCCAGATGAATCGCCTGCGCCGCCTGGGGCTGATTCGTTATTCGCGCAAGTTCATTGATGTCTACGTACCGGCTGTACGCGAAAACCTGAAGCAACAAGGTACAAGCATCCCGCGCGGTACGGAAGAAGTGGCGCAGCGCGTAGGCGGATAGCGGACTACCAAAAATAGGTGGCGGCAACATTTCCCTACGCCTCCGCCGGGATCACCGGAAACCGGCTTACGGGAAACGTATCGAGCGGCGTGGAGCGCTGCTGCACGAGGACGCCGCCATCCACTGTCAGACACGTGCCGGTGATATAGCGCGCATCGTCCGTCGCGAGAAACACGGTGGGTCCGGCCAACTCTTCGGCATCGCCCAATCGCCCCATCGGAACCACCTGGCCGCGTTCGGCGGCGAGGGCGTCATCGATATCGTAGGTTCGAATCAAGCCCGGCACGATCGCATTGACACGCACCCCGTACGGCGCAAGATCGAGAGCCATGGCGCGGGTCATGGCCTCGATTCCGCCCTTCGATGCATCGTAGGCAACATTGCCGCGGTGCGCCCGCGTGGCGCCGCCGCTCGACATGTGGATGATATTGCCTGAACGTTTGCGCGCCATCACGTGCGCGGCGCGCAGCGAACAGAGAAAGGCGCCCTTCAGGTTGACGCCGAGCACGTGGTCCCACCACGCTTCGTCGCCTTCCAAGAAATGGCGCGCGGCGTAGATATCGCCGGCGTTGTTGACCAGCACGTCGATAGTTCCGAAGCGGGAAATCAGCGCGTCGAACATGGCGTCCACCTGCGCCTTGCTTGAGACGTCGGCGGCGAGTGGCAGAGATTCGGGGATGGTGGCCGAAGCCTCGCGGGCGCGTTCCTCATGGAGATCGTTGACGCCAACCAGCGCGCCCTCGGCGCCGAAGCGTTGCGCGATAGCAAGGCCGATGCCGTGGCCGGCGCCGGTAACCAGAACCACTTTGCCTACGAAGCGAGCCGGTGAAGTCATGCTGCTAGGCTAGCGCGAAATTCTGAGAACTTCATTTTATGGGCCGCCGATGAACGCAGATAAAACAAAACGCTAAGTCTCTGCTTGGGCTATAGACGGGTGTACGTATCAGATTCCTGATATCATACGTATATGTCCAAGCTGACTCTCAGTGTGGATGATCGCGTCGTTTCCCGCGCCAAGATCTACGCGAAGAGGCGCGGCGTTTCGATCTCAGAAATGGTCGAGGCATTCCTGGACGCGATTGCAGGGACGCCATCTCAAGGCGCCAGCGACGCACCGATTTTGCGCTCTGTGCGAGGGTCTCTCAAGAAAGCGCAACTCGAGGACTACCAAAAACACCTGGCCGCCAAATATCGATGAAGCGGATCCTGTTCGACGTCAATATCGTCCTCGACGTTCTGCTGGACCGCAAACCGCACGCAGCCGCCAGTGGAGCGGTGTGGGCGGCTGTCGAAACGGGCATTGCGGAAGGACTGCTTGCCGCGCATGCCGTGACGACGATTCATTATCTTGCGCGGAAAGATATCGGCACGGCCAAAGCGAGGGAGATTCTGTCGGCAATCCTGCGAGTCTTCGGAATCGCGCCTGTTGACGCCGAGGTCATACGGGAGGCGTTGCAATTACCGTGTCCCGATTTTGAAGACGCAGTAGCAGCAGCGGCCGCCCGGCGCGCGGGCTGCGACCATATCGTGACAAGGGATCCGAAAGGATTCAGGGGATCGCCGGTCCGATCTCTGACGCCAGAGATGGCGATCCAGATTCTCCGCGCTGAATAGACGCGGACGTCATCTGCCAACAGCGCTCGCGCGCAGCCACCGGCTATCCTGAAAGTATCGCAAAGCGCGTCATCATCCTCGGTGGGGGCTTCGGCGGACTCTACGCCGCGCAGGCGTTGCGGCACGCGCCTGTTGAGATCACGCTCATCGACCGGCGCAATTTCCATCTCTTTCAGCCGCTGCTCTACCAGGTCGCGACAGGTTCGCTCTCGCCTGGCGAAATCTCGGCGCCGCTGCGCGGCATTCTGAGCCGCCAGCGAAATGTGCGCGTGTTGATGGGCGAGGCGGCCGATATCGATCCGCAAGCGCGGCGGCTCACCCTGAAAGACGGCGGCGTGTTCGAGTACGATTCTCTGCTGGTTTCCACCGGATCGAAGACCTCATACTACGGCAACGAAAATTGGAGCAGGATGCGCGCCCAGCCTTAAAACCATCGAAGAAGCCACCGCTATCCGCCACAAGATTCTGTTCGCGTTTGAAGCGGCCGAGCGCGCCGAAGACGCAGCGCACCGGCATGCCTGGCTGACGTTTGTCATCGTAGGCGCGGGCGCCACGGGCGTCGAACTGGGCGGCGCGTTGGGCGAAATCGCGCGGCATACGCTGAAGCACGATTTTCGCGCGATTCGCCCGCAGGAATGCGCAAATCTTTCTGCTGGATGGATCGGCGCACGTGCTGCCCTCGTATCCGAAGACCTGGCTCGCGATGCGGAACGTGCGCTCATCCACCTCGGCGTGCAGGTGCGCTGCGGCGTACGCGTCACGGGCGTGGATGCGAACGGCGTCATATTTCAAAACCAGCGCGGCGAATCGGAACGAATCGAATCGAAGACGGTTCTGTGGGCGGGTGGCGTAACAGTCACCACCTTCGGACGCACGCTGGCCGAACGCACCGGCGCCGCACGGATAAACAGGGCCACATCCGCGTCAACCCCGACCTGACCATTCCGAATTGGCCGGATATCTACGTAGTGGGCGATCTGGCCACGGTCAACGGCCGCGATGGCAAACCGCTGCCCGGCGTGGCGCAGGTGGCGATGCAGGGCGGCGCCTACGCGGCGAAAGCGATTGTCGCGCGGCTGGACGGTCCGAAAGATATCGCGCCCTTCCACTATTTCGACAAGGGCGATCTGGCCGTGATCGGGCGCGGTTCGGCGGTGGCGAATATCTTCGGCGCGCATCTCTCGGGATGGATCGCGTGGATGGTGTGGCTGTTCGTGCACCTGATGTACCTGGTGCAGTTTCAGAATCGCCTGATCGTGTTCGTGCAGTGGGGAATCCAATTCGTGACCTTCAGCCGCGGCGCGCGCTTGATTACGGGCGACAACCCTACGGAGGAGTAGCTTCAATCTCGGCCGGCGCCGAGCGAACGCCGCGCAAATTCCGCGACAACACGGAGCTTGCCGGGACGCGTATTTTCCGCAGCCAGGACATTGACCTGCCGGAAGGCCGCCTGTGCATCTTCAGGGCCGGCGAAATCGACTTGTTGACGGCGGCCATCGAGCTCGATCTTGATGTTCCCGCGATCGGCATTTTCCGGCAAGACCGCGCAACCAGAAGCTGAAGAAGCGATGGGTGAGGGAAAAACGGCCGGGCCGCCAATCGAATCCGTCGCAGCACGCGGCGATTTCGAGACGCATCAGCGATCTCCGGCACATCGACGGCGATGCGTACCGGCGCGCTCCATTCGGAATCGGCGGTGCGCACGCGGACTTCATGCCACCCGGACAGGAGGCCCGGAGGGAGCTTGAAATTCGCGCGCCAATGGCCCTGCGGAGTGCGTAGCGTCGAAATGGGCGCCGCGCCCAGACCGCCGGCTTGCGCCTGCATGTTGTTCAAGCGTCCAAGGCTCGCCGCCGGCCGCCTCCACCTGCACGTAATCGTCGTTGTCCGAGCGGAAATTGATGCCGAAATTCTCCGCGTGAATGGCGGTGAACAGTTGCGGCGCCGGCTTGCGGTTCGCGTCGGTCCCTCTGGCCAGCGCCGGTAGCACGCCACCACGGCGCCGTAATCGTGAACCGATGCGAGTTCGGCGCGCGCGAAGCCCGCCGTGCGGCACATCTCGACCAGGCAGCGCGGCGTGGGCGCGAACCAGTTATCGAACTGGCCGCCGAATTCATCGCGCTCGAAGTAGCGCAAGAGCGAATGTTGCTCCACCTGCATGCCGGGCAGGAAGCGATCGGTGAGCGCGAACGATTCCACTGCGGCGAGATCGTCCGTCACCGAGCACACTCGCTCCAAAGCCAGCAGCGGGTGCTTCGAGTGGTAGAGCACGCCGAGAAACAGCACGACATCGAACCGGCCGAGTTTGGCCGGATCGAGATCGTACACGTTCATCTGCCGGTATTCGGCGCGCGAGCCGAGCGCGGCGTGCATTTCGCGAAAGCGCGGATTATCCCAACGGTCGATCGCCACCACTTCCGCGCCGCGGCGCTCCATTTCGAAGGTGAACCAGCCGTCCCAGGCGCCGATATCGAGCGCGCGCTTGCCGGTGAGATCGGCGGGAATGGGAAACTGCGCGATGCGCGCCTTCTGCGCGTCGAGGCTGTTGACGCCCTCGATCAGCAGTCCCATCCGGCAGTTCGAAACTATGCCACCAGCCTTGTCTTGGAGAGGCGTTGATGCCAGTCTTCCACGTAGGCGAACGGGTCGGACGAACGCTCAGCCCTTCAAGGCAATCGGCGCCAGGTCGCGGCTGGCGATTACGCGGTCGATCATGCCGTACTCCACCGCCTGATCGGGCTCCATGATGTAATCGCGATCCACATCGCGGGCGACGCGGTCGAGGGGCTGGCCCGTCGCATCGGAGAGGCATCTTATTCAGAATCTCGCGCATACGCAAAATCTCTCGCGCGTAGATGTCGATATCAGCCGCCTGGCCCGCCAAACCCTGCATCGAAGGCTGATGGATCATGATGCGCGAATTCGGCAGGCTGAACCGCTTGCCCTTGGTGCCTTCCGCCAGCAGAACCGCCGCCATGGAGGCCGCTTGGCCCACGCAGATGGTGACGATATCGGGGCGGATGAACGCCATGGTATCGAGAATCGCCAAACCGGCCGTGATGGAACCGCCCGGCGAATTGATGTAGATGGAAACGTCCTTTTCCGGATCTTCCGCTTCGAGGAACAGCAAGCTGGGCGATGATCAGGTTCGCCACCTGATCGTCGATGGGGGTGCCGAGGAAGATGATGTTCTCTTTCAGCAGCCGTGAATAGATGTCGTACGCGCGTTCGCCCCGCGATGTCTGCTCGACCACCATGGGAACAAGAACCGAGGATTCCATTCTGCCTCCGTATATTTAGATGCTTGCGACCCCTTCCCGGCGTCAACCGCTGAAAACTCCATGATACGCGAAGGCGGGCCCACCGCCGGCTATTTCGTCGCGACCGCGGCGATCACCGGGATTCCATACCCGGTCAGAGCCGCTTCCACCTCGGCCGGGCGGAGCCGCGAAGCGTCGTACACCACGGTAATCCCGTCGAGCGATGAATCGACCTTCACCTGCTGCATGCCATAAAGCGCGTGCGCGTCGGAAATGCGGGCCATCATCGCGTCGTCGAGCGGGCGCTGCAGGGCAAAGTGGACCTGGACCTTAGTCATGAGACTCCAGGATAACAGCTACTCCGTTTCGATCAAATCAGCCAAATTGGCGGTCACGCCGATCAGGTCGCAGTGATATTCGCCTGTCACCCGCAACGTCGCATCCTTACGCATCACGTTCATCTTATGTCGCCTGGGATAGACCAACCACACTTCGGCTGCGCCTTCTTCCAGATAGGCCTCTATCTTGCGATCGATCTCCTCGGCGGTATTACCGGGCGAGACGATTTCGATTGCGATCATCGGCGCGCCTTGCAGCCAGCGCGATACGGGTTGGTCGGGCCAGGTGACACTGACATCGGGGATCAACCAGCCTCGCTTTAGCTGATAGCCCTCAAAGAGCCACTCTCGCGAACCAGGAAGCACGGTCTGCAGAAGCTCATAGAAGCGTCTGGCAATTATGGAATGAACATGGACGGCTGGCGGCATCGATATCAATTCTCCATCGAGCAGCTCGTGCTTGCCCGGTTCGTCGGGCATGTTCAGGTATTCTTCATCGGTGACAAGAGTGATGGCGCCCATGCCGTTTATTGTAGCCCGTGCGATTAGCTCATAAAAAATGCCAGTGCAGCCATCGATCTGTGGAAAGGTCTAGAATGAAGCGTCGTGGAATCCCCTGATTCTGATTAGGAGGAATGATGAGCGAACCCAGGATTTCTGCTCGACCCGATAGGAACGCCCCGGCGATGTCGACTGGAGCAATTTCCTTTAGACGCCTCGCCTCGCCGGTGGTCTGTGTGCTGTGTGTTCTCGCGGCGATTAGCGCAGCGAGATTGACAATGCGCCATACCCGAGTGTTGGCAGCGCAAGATTCAAAGCCTCATGCGGACCCCGTTCACGCCGCTGGAATGCGTTCTTTTGAGATCGTCCCTCTAGAGAAGGTTTCGGAGACGTCTTCCAACGCCAGCATCGGCGACCTCAATGGCGACGGCCATCCGGATATCGTGTTAGTGAAAGGGCGCCATTGGCAGGTCACGACTCTGACCTTTTTCGGCGATGGCGCGGGGCACTTTAAGCCGGGCCCCTCGCTTCCGAGTAATGCAGTGAAGAGCTACTCGGGATCGTTGGCGGATATGACCAAGAGCGGCCATCTGGACATCGTGTTGAGCAACGATCAGCCGGACCCAAAGTTGATTCTCCTGAACGATGGTAAAGGCAACTTCAAGGTGGGAGGCTCCTATGGCGATCCTAAGTGGCCCACTCGAAACGCGGCGGCGGGCGACTTGAACGGTGATGGCTACCCCGATATCGTTGTTGCGAATCGCATGACGACGAGTTACTTCTGCCTGAACGACGGCAAACTACACTTCGATTGCCGTCCCCTCCAGAACTCGCCGAGCGCCGCGACGGTGGCGATCGCGGATCTTCACAACGCCGGCCGGAATGACATCATTTATGCCTGCCGCGATTCATGCCAGAGTCTTGTATATTCCAACGATGGCAAGGGTAACTTTAGCCGCGGAGAGCCTTGGGGGCCGCCGAATTCATCCACGCGGGCAATGGCAGTCGCCGATTTCGACGGCGACGGGCATCTGGATATTGCCGCTTGTCACGAGCAACTGGGATGCTTCGTCTATTTCAACGACGGCAAAGGGCATTTCGACCGCGGTACGAAATTCGCGGAATTGCCGGCGGTGCCTTACTCAATGATCGCTGCCGATTTGAATCGCGATCACAGACCCGAGATCATTGTCGGTTACGTCAACGCTCCGGGGGTAATTTATTTTAATGACGGCACGGGGAAAAAATATCAGCCGTTGCCATTCGGAGACGGCGCGGGAGCGATTTATGGCATGGCAGCCGGGGATCTCGATGGCGATGGCTGGCCGGATCTCGTGGTCGCGAGATCGGATGCGCCCAGTTTCCTGATGTTCAACCGGCCGCTTAAGTAAGAGGATCGAAGCCGGACACTTTGCGCTTGATTTGAGAACCGAATGGATGCATACTCGGGTAAGATGTCTACCCGAGATGACGAAGATCGCCTTACCCTCTTACAAGGTACGCTCGACCTGCTGATCCTTCGCACGCTTCTGTTCGGCCCGCAGCATGGGCAGGGCATCGCGCGCAATATTCAGCAGAGCTCTCAGGACGAATTGCTGGTGGAGCACGGGGCGCTGTATCCGGCGCTGCAGAGGCTCGAAGCCAAACGCTGGATCACGGGGGACTGGGGTCTTTCCGGGAACAACCGCAAGGCCAGGTTCTACACCCTCACCAGGGAGGGCAAGAAACAGCTTGCCCATGAGACCAGCCGCTGGCGGAGGCTGACACGAGCGATCGGCGGCGTGCTCGATGCCGGCACGGAGGCCGCTTCATGAATTTCCGGCGGCGCACGGATCGCGATTTCGAGGAAGAGCTAAAGGCCCATCTGGAGTTGGAGGCCGATCGACGCCGTGCCGAAGGCATACCGGAAGAGGAGTCTCGACGGCTTGCCCGCCGCGACTTTGGAAGCGCGACTGTGGCGCGCGAGCGATTCCATGAAAGCCGCCATAACGTCTTCATCGACGGGATCGCGCGCGACATACGGTACGCTCTGCGAACCTTAGCGCGCTCGCCTGGCTATGCGGCTGCGGCGATCCTGACGCTCGCGCTCGGCATCGGCGCCAACACCGCGATATTTAGCGCCACGGACGAAATCCTGCTCCGGCCGCCGGACGTTCCCGAGCCCCAGCGACTGGCGCAGGTCTACAGGTTCAACCTTAAGACATCGACCTATCGTTCGAGCTCTTATCCGGATTACGTGGACTTCCGGCAGCAGGCCCGCTCTTTCGAGAATCTTGCCGCGTATGTGAGATTTCCGCTGAACGTGCGGATGGCCGGCGAAGCATCCGAGCGAATCTCGGTCGAAGCGGTCAGCGGCAACTACTTCGCGATGTTGCGCGTGCCTTCGCTTGGCGGCCGCGCGCTCGAGAGCGCCGACGATGTGCCCGGCGCCGCGCCGGTGGCAATGATTGCTGAGGATTTGTGGAGGACGCGCCTGCAGGCCGATCCCGCCGCGATTGGTAAGTCCATCGCTATCTCAGGGCTTCAGTTCACCATCGCCGGCATCGTGCCGAAGAGAGTCGGCGGGCTCAATTTGAACTGGGCGACTCCGCCGCGGATCTGGATTCCACTGCGCGCCGCCGCCTTGGTGATTCCGCGTTTCGACAGAGTCTTCGACAGCCGCGGCGCGATCTGGCTCGTGCTCGTCGGGAGGTTGAACCGCGGAGTGTCGATCTCCGCCGCGCAAGCGGAGCTGCAAGCCATCTCGGCGAACATCGGGAACAATCGGGACCTGAGCGCCGTGGTTTATCCACTTAGCCGCTCAAAGTTCTGGCCCGCGTACCGCAACGACATCCAAACCTCCCTTACAGGTTTTGGCATCGCGTCCGGGTTGATTATGCTGCTGGCTTGCGCGAACGTTTCGAACCTTTTGCTGGGGCGCGCCATCGCCCGCCGGCGCGAGTTGGCTATGCGTCTGGCGATTGGCGCGGGCCGTGGGCGCATCGTGCGGCAGCTTCTGACGGAAGCGGGAGTGCTGGCTGTCCTGAGTTGCGGCGCGGGACTCATTGTCGCGGACGGGCTGATGCGGTTGCTGCGCCAGTTTCCGGCCGCGTTGGGCTTAACGCTCGCGCTCGATCTTCATATCGAATCGCGCGCCCTGGCATTCTGCATCGCGTTGTCTGCGCTCGCGATTCTGCTGTTCGGGCTCGCGCCGGCCCTTCAGACCGCGCGGCTGGCGGTGATGCCGTCCTTGAAAGGTTCGGGCAATGCGAGCGCCGGCGGGCGCCACGAATGGTTTCGAGGCGCCCTTGTGGCCCTCCAGGCCGCCTTCGCCATGGTCTTGCTGATCGGCGGAGGTTTGTACGGCCGAACGCTCTGGAAGGCCTATTCGACGGACCTCGGCTTTCGCAGCGATCATCTCTTGACGGCGGCATTCAGTCTTCCACCGCCGGGCAACGAGGCGGCGGAACAGATGTGGCGCGCGCAGCGGAGCTTGCTCGCGCGCCTCCCGGCAACGCCAGGCGTTGTTTCGATCGCGCTTTCGTCGACGGGAATTCTGAGCCCTGGATACCCGCAGGTGCGGATTGAAACCGGCCCGGACTCCGCGCCGGTCTCCGCCGCAAGTGAATACGTAAGCCGCGACTTCCTCAAGACTATGGGTATTCCTCTGTTCGCAGGAGAAGACTTCAGCGCGCGCGACGACGAGGCCGGCGCGGTAGCCATCGTAAATCGCACGCTGGCTCGAAGTTTGGCGCCCGGCGCCAGTCCTATTGGCAAGACGATTCTGGTGGAGACGGCGAGAGGGACCAAATCGCGCTTTATCATCGTGGGAATTGCAGGCGATACGAGATATGGCTCGATTTGGGAGCAGCCCGAGCCGCATCTGTACTTGCCGGCCAGCCAAACGGACGTTTCGGCTGGATTCCTCGCCGTGCGCACCAGCGTACCGCCGGCGGAATTCGCCGAACCGCTGCGCAAAATGTGGGGCGACCTTGAACCGCTGTCGCCGCTTTACGAAATCCAGACCGCCGGGGAACGGGTGAACCTGGCCCTCACGCCGCAACGAGTGGCGGCGGCGATTCTGGGTGGATTCGCATTGCTTGCGCTGATTCTCACGGCGATCGGACTTTACAGCGTGGTGGCGTTCTCGGTGGCGCAGCAGAAACGCGAAATTGGAATCCGCCTCGCGATCGGTGCGCGTCCGCGCGCGATCTTCACGGCCGTGCTTCGGAGGTCGATGATTCCGGCAGTCGCGGGGCTTGCCGCGGGCGTGGCGGCGAGCTTCCCCCTGATGCGTATCCTTGCCGTGAAGGCCAGAGACGTGTCGCCCTACGACGAACCAACATACCTGGTGGTGGCGCTCATCCTAGCTGTCGTGGCTTGCACGGCGGCGATCGCGCCGGCGCGCCGGGCCATGCGTGTCGATCCATCGACGGCGTTGCGCTCCGAATAAGAGGTACTAGCCCGCAACGCTTTTCAATCAAGGAGTCAAGCAGCGGTAGAATCCGTCATCGCCTGAGAACCAGCGGACGGCTCTTCGAACCGGACTCTTCCAGAACTTCTTGGGGAGCATCTTTACGGGATGGACATCCAGTCCAGTGGACGGGAACGGGACTGCCTCGGGGATCGCGGACAGTGTCATCTTTGGGTGTTCTCCGAGTAGCCGACGATAAACCCGCTGGGGGTCCGTAAGGGCCGCGCCATTAATCGCGGATTGAAGGGATGCAGGGACGCCGCACATTACGGCAACCCCGTGTCCCGTTCCTTTCGGAATACCGTGTTCATTCAGGGAAGTTGGTTGTCAGGCGCTTTCCGATCTTCGTTGTTCCCGATCTCCCGTATGACGCGGCACGGATTACCAGCTGCGAAGACGCCGTCAGGAATGTCGCGGGTGACGACGCTACCTGCGCCGATAACCGTCTTCGAACCAATCCGCACGCCAGGCAGAATCAGTGCTCCGCCTCCTACCCACACATCAGATCCGATGTGATCGGCTTCCCATACTCCTGCTTCCGACGCAGGTCGGCGTTTAATGGATGCAAAGGGGTCAGTATTTGAACGGCGGGTCCGAACAGCGTATAGTCCCCGATAGTGACCCGGCAGACGTCGAGCACAACGCAGTTGAAGTTGAAGAACACGCGCTCGCCAAGCTCAATGTTGGTTCCGTAATCGCAGTAGAACGGCGGCTGCATCCAAACGGTCTGACCGCCGTTTCCAAAAAGCCGCTCGCAGATGGATCTTCGTAGGTCCTGGTCGCTTTCGCGCGTGGCGTTCAGCACCTGGCAAAGGTCGCGAGCACGGTTACGCGCCGTTACGAGGTGTGGATCCAGAGCATCGTAAAGCTCGCCTGCCAGCATTTTCTCCCACTCGGTCCGCATGTGTTCTCTCCAAAAAGAATTTCAGGTGTTCCGATGGATCCCGACCCTTATCCCAAAATAGCAGCCGTTTCTCGTTCTACAGGGTGTTTGACAGGAGCGCCGTATAAGGGAGTTCCTGAAAACGCAATGTGAAGAACGCAGAGGCATCCTCGATGTCCCGCCCGCAATATCCTCTTGCCGGAAAGGAGAGTCCGGCGGCAGCGTGTATCCTGTGTAGTCGCCTAGCGTAGATCTACGCTGCGCCGTCAAGGGAGGGTTCAATCCCGCGGCGACCGCTTCTCATCGTCGGGCCTGATGCGTCAACTTGACTGGTTTCTGAAGATCGCAGTTGGGAAAGGGACTTACCAGGAGCGGTCAGATTGCCATGAGAATATTGTCTACTGCCCGTTCATAGAACTCTCGAGGCTGGTCCTACTCTCACCCTCCACCCTGGATAGCCGGCTAGGACCGACGTGCAAACGCGGCAGACGGACCAGCGGTCGGATCGTCCTCATCTCCGAGGTCCATAGCTGCGATAAGACCGCTATCCACCGTGAATACGTGGAGGACCTCGCTGTCCGAAAGAACATCTCCTTCAAGACTCTTGACGAGTTGGCGCACTCTGACGCGGGTCCTGCCTCTGTCTGCCTCTGTTATTGCAAGCGGTTCGACATGGGGATCGAACTCACGCCATTGTCGAGTCCAATAGGCGCGGACTTCTCCTTTCCCGACAACCTTGCCGCCCTCCGAAGCCCTGGGCCAACTCACGTCTGCCGTCATCAGCGCTAACGCACCGGCGATGTCCCGCTTGTTGAATGCGGAGTACGCCTGCTCAATAATCGTCTTGGCGTCCGCCATTCATCCTCCTATGACGGTTGCCATGCACTCGATTCCATTCGGCCAGTCCACAGCTGTCTCGCGGGTTTAGAGCTATCGGAATAGAAGCCTTCGCAGATCATCTTGAAGCCGTGCCACCATCCACTGGCAAGTCGATTCCAGTGATGAAGCTGCTTTCGTCGGAGGCGAGGAACACAGCTGCCGATGCAAGCTCATCCGCTGTTCCAAGTCGACCCATTGGAATCATCTTTTTGAAATACTCGGGTGTACCCTCCGGAGATCCTTTAGAGCCAACATGGATCATGGGCGTGTCAGTCGGTCCAGGGCTAATCACGTTCGCCCGGATGCCGCGGCTGGCCAACTCAGCAGTCCAGGTCCGTACGAAGGAGACCAAAGCGGCTTTCGTTGCCGAATACGGGCCGTAGCCCGGAATGCCCATCTGCCATGCCGCCGATCCGACGAGGATGATTGATGCTTTGTCAGCGAGCAGCGGGAGCGCCTTCTGCACGGTAAAGTACAACCCGCGTGCGTTCAGGTTGAAGTGCTTATCATACGTTTCCGGGGTCGATTCCGTAAGTGAAACAGGATCTACGACGCCGGCATTTGCGAAGACGATATCAACGCGTCCCTTCACCTTTCGCACCACGTCGTACAGATGATCGAGATCATCGAGGTTCGAGACATCTCCCTGAACGGCCGTTACATTCTTTCCGATAAGCAATACCGCCTGATCCAACTCGGCTTGACGACGCCCGGTTATAAAAGCGTATGCCCCTTCCTTCACGAACCCCTTCGCCGTGGCCAAGCCGATCCCGCTACTGCCTCCAGTGATTACCGCTGTCTTGCCTTCAAGGGCCCCCATATCTTCTCCTTTGACTATCTATTGTCCACCCATCAATCCTAGCCGGTCTCTCCATTCCGCCCGAATGCTGCACCTAAGACAGAACTCAAGCGGACGTCCCACATGGCTCTTCGGCAGCTGGGTTACTGAGTTGTTAGCTGGAAGAACCGCCGTCGCCTTGAGAAAAAAGCGAGCTTCAGGATGCGATCCGTCCCGCTAAACGCCCCTGTCGCTATAACCTCAGAACCGTTGGCAAACCGGATGCAATCCACATGAGCGTATATAGCCGTCGGGCCGCCCCGTTTGAAGGGCTGTATTTCTACGACGGGGCGCCGATTGGCCGCTGTACTACTTCACGAATCCGCGCTGGCTGTATGACGACTTCAACAAGTCCGGTTGCCACGTCACAGATGAGACCCGAGACCAGCCACTCTCCAGGCAATGCTGGAACCCTCCGGAGCAATGCAACGTCGACGGCAACCGCCGCGCGGGGATCGGTCACCGCCTTGGTCTTGAGCTCTCCTTCCCGTACTTGAAAATAGTGCGTCAGCATGGCGGGGTCGCCTGCAAGGCGAGTGATGCCGCAATCGGTGTGCTGGAGCACAATGAGGTGAAACTCCCCGCCTCCTCCAGGAATCTCTCTGGCAACCTCACCGATTCGCCCAAGCAGACCCAACTCCTCCAACAGCCCAGGGGTAATTCGGCCGCCGATGTTACGCATGACGACAGCTTCGCCGGGCGTAATTCCAAGTACATGGGCCGGATCTACGCGCATATCAGCGCAACCGATAATGACCGCCCTCAACTTGCGCAACGCCCGCGGAAGCGACATAAGCGAGCCCTCAGCAGACTGACGAGCAGCAAAGTCTTTATTACGTTCTAACATCGAGTTGAGATGGTTCATGACAATTGCCCTCGATTCATTTGAGGCATGCCGACGACAAGGCGTCGCATCCGATCTGAGGGCAGTTGTGACTTCTATGACTTCTCTTTACCTGGACCGAATTCCTGTTTTCTCGGTCACTCGGAAGTAATCCAGGTTGTCGCATAGTCGCCGATGCTGAGACTGGGCAAGACCGCGTTACAGAGATTGCTCCCTCCAGGTCGCGCAGCGTTTACCGACTTGTTCGGTCCGCAATTCAGTGCTCCGTCCGGAATACGGGTCGCCCGGCCCGGAACGGGCGCAACGCTTCTCGTGCGCCCCAGTGGAAAACTGGCGAGAAACGCGGGTTGAAATGCGGGTTCGGGTTAAGGTTAAGCTTCCACTCGATGGTTGAGCGGTCCGCAACCCGCTCCAAGACCCGGGCTTGTACGGATCGCTTCATAGACGAATCGCTTGGCGCGGGCGGCCGCCTCCACCAGCGGCAGCCCGAGCGCGAGACACGCGGTGAGTGCGGCCGAGTGAGTGCATCCAGACCCGTGCGTGTGGCGGGATTCAATTCGCGGGCTCGGAAACTCGTGAAACGCCGCGCCATCGAACAGCACGTCCACGGGTTCGCCCGCCGCATGGCCGCCTTTTACGATGGCCGCGCGAGCGCCCATTTCGCACAGACGCAGCGCGATGCGGCGCACATCGGAGGGCCCTGCCACACGAATGCCCGTGAGCGCTTCGGCCTCGGGAAGATTGGGCGCAATCACCGCCGCGCGAGGGATCAACCGCTCGCGCACGGCGCGCACAGCGTCTTCCGCAAGCAGCCGCGCGCCGTGCTTGCCGATCATTACCGGATCGACGACCAGGGGGAAAGTGAAGCTTGCGGCCATTTCGGCGACTGCCTCCACGATCTTCGCCGAGCCCAGCGCGCCGGTCTTCGCCGCGGCGGGCGGGATGTCTTCCAGAACCGCGGCGATCTGCTCGCACACCAGCGCCGCGCTGAGAATCTCCACGCGAGAGAGTCGAACAGAGTTCTGCACCGTGATGAGAGTAACGGCGGATTCGCCGTAGACGCCGAACTGGTGAAACGTCTTGAGATCCGCTTGAATGCCAGCTCCGCCGCTAGGGTCGGAACCGGCAATAGTGAGCGCGGCGGGAGGCACTTGCTCCAGCATATCGGCTTTGCAAGTTTCATTTGGATGCAAGAGTTTATAAGGTAACTCTTGTTTTCTTCAGAGAAACCTGCTATACCAAGTCAAACTTCTAACGGAATTGTTAGCTACGTCGCGGGGTTCCGTTTTCACGAGGGTCAAAAATATGAGGGATACAAAACGCAATTGGCGTCGCCATTTGGCGATGGCTTGTTTCTTGAGCGCGCTGCCGATGATCTCGCCCGCGGCATTCAGCCAGACCATCACGACCGCCGACGCAGTCGGCGTGGTCAGCGACACTAGCGGGCGCGGTTGTTCCCGGCGCCACGGTGACCATCAAGTCCGCGGAATCGGGCGAAACGAGAACGGAAACGACGAACGGTCAGGGCCAGTATCGCTTTCCGCTGCTGAAGCCGGGCGATTACGCAATCTCGGCCGGCTCGAACGGACTGAAGTCGAACATTTCGAGAATCACGCTGCTCGTCGGCCAGGCGCAGGAAGTCAACATCACCATGAATGCGCAGGGCACCACCACCACGGTCGAAGTGACCGCGGAAGCGGCCGTCCTGCAGACGGAGAACGCCAATCTGGAGACCAACTTCAACAAGACGCAGGTGGTCAATCTTCCCATGGCGGGCGGCGATCTTACCACGCTGGCCATGACGGCTCCCGGCATCCGCGTGAACGTGACCGGCGGCTCCAGCAACATGAACGCCAACGGCATTCCCGGGATCTCCATCCTCTACACGCTGGATGGCATGGACCAGAACGACCCCGCCAACAACCTCAACAACTCCGGCGCCAGCAACAATCTGCTGGGCGCCAATCAGTGGGTGAAGTGGCTGTGGTGCTCAATGCCTACAGCCCGCAGTACGGGCGCATGGCCGGCGCCCAGGTCAACATGGTCGGCTTGTCCGGAACCAACCAGTTTCACGGAAATCTTTTCTACAACTTCAACTGGGAGAAGCTCAACGCGAACTCCTTCTTCAACAATTCCACCGGCACACCGCGAGGCCGGTCGGACGCGCACCAGTTCGGAGGCCGGATCGGCGGACCGATCTGGAAGAACAAGCTATTTTTCTTCTTCGACGACGAAAACCTGCGCTACGTGCTTCCCGCGGCCGGCGTAATTTCGCTTCCGTCGCCCCAGCTTCAGGCCTACACGCTGGCGCATGTCGGCGCGGCCGACTTCCTCTGTATCAGGACTATTTCAACCTGATCAACGGCTCTCCCGGAATCAACCGGGCGGTTCCGGTGACCAACGGCGACGGGCCAGTTGCAGGACGGCAACGAACCACCTGGGCTGCGGCATCAACATTCTACGGGCACGCCCACCGGAACCGGCGGCACCTTCGGCGTGAACACTCCCTGCGCGGTGGCCTTCGGCATCAACGACACCGAGATCAATACCGAACAGACTGTACACCATTCGCGCGGACTACAACGTCTCCAACAGCCAGAAATTTTCTTCCGCTTCTATCACGATGCGGGCGTTCAGGCCACCGGCACCAGCCCGATCAACCCGTTGTACAACTCCGTCAGCGACCAGCCGTCGTAGCAGGGCAGCGTCAACTACACCTGGGTGATCACCCCGACCCTGGTGAACAATGTCACGGCTCGGTACTGTGGTACTACCGCTCTGTTCGGCGTGCAGAATTTCGCGCAAGACCGCAGGCGCTGATGCCGGAATCCATCGCCATCTCGCGACGGCGGCGCCAATGGCGGCGGCTTTGCCACGGTCGGCGCGCGGAGCGTTTCCCAACGGCAGAAACGTCGGCCACTTCCAGTTGAACGACGACTTGTCCTGGACCAAAGGCAGGCACACATTCAAAGCCGGCGTGAACGCCCGCTACGACCAGTACACCTATACCAGCATCGCCTCAGGAGCCTTCCTCGGCGCCTACAGCCTGAACGATCTGGCGGACTTCGCCAACGGCAAGCTTGAACTCCACCGGAACCGCCCTGCAGCAGCTTCACCCAGTCCTATCCCGGTGTACGGCGCGCTCCATTTCCGCTTTCCCTCGGCCGATTTCTACGTCTCCGACGAATGGGCCGTCACCAAGAATCTGAAGCTGACCTACGGGCTGCGCTTTGAAGAAGACTTCAACCCCAGCTGCGTCGAAAACTGCTTCGTGCTCACCAACGTGCCGTTCACTTCGTCCAGCTATCAGGGCGGCGTGACCGTTCCCTACAACACCACCCTCACGACAGAGCTCGAATCTCTTCTACAACGCGGAAGCGCCCATCGTGCAGCCGCGCGTCGGGATTGCCTGGAAGCCGCTTCGGACAACAACAAGACCGTGATCCGCGGCGGCATCGGGCTGTTTTCCACCAATTACACCGACGGCATCGGCGGCACGCTGGCCAACCAGATCCCGAACAAGTTCGCCCCGTCCGGGTTGACCTTCGGAACGTCGGACTGGTCACCGATCCCACCAGTTCGGCCTACACCGCGCAGCTTTCGGCGAACGCGTTCTATAGCGGCTTTAACGCCGGCGACACTCTGGCGCAGATCCAGACCGCGGTAAAGCCCGCCACTTTCAGCACGCCCAGCATCACCTCGTTCCCCAACACTTTTCTGGCGCCCGCATACTCTCGAGTGGAGCTTCGAGATCGAGCAGGAGCTCAACGCTCACAATATGTTCGACGTCTCCTATGTGGGCAATCACGGCTACGATCTGCAGGAGACCGTCAACGCCAATATGTACGCCAGCGCCACCAGCACCAAGAATTACGGCGGCCTTACGGCGGACTGCCCACGGCCGCCCCCGACGCCGCGTTTCGTGACCGTGACCCAGTACTACAACAACGGCATCAGCAACTACAACGCCCTCACGCTCCAGTACCGGCACACGTTCAGCTACGGGTTGACGGCCCAGATCCACTACACCTGGAGCCACGCGCTGGGGACACGAGCATCAGCACCACAGAGTACTTCAATCCGTTCAACCTCAGCAACGCTACGGCAGTCTCGGCTTCGACAACCGGCATCAGGTGGCCGGCGACTTGCTGTGGAGCCAGCCGTTCAAGACACCGAACAAGGTTGTGAACGGCTTGATCGCGGGCTGGACGCTGGGCATCAAGATGTATGTCTATAGCGGCGCGCCCTTCAGCGTGACCGACAGCAAGATCGCAACGGACGTCAACGCTTCGGGAGTACTCACCCCGCTGGCGGATCTGCTGGTTCCGAGCGCCGTCGAACGCGAACTGCAAGGAGGCAATGCGATCGGCACGCCCTGCCTGCCAAAGACCGACTTTGCCACTTACCCCGGCTCGGGCGTCGTCAGCTCCGATCCAGACCGACTGGGGCAACATCGCGCCGAACAGCTTCCGCGGACCCGGGTACTTCGATATCGACATGACGCTGCAGCGGAGCTTTCGCGATCAAAGAGAAGTATAAGTTCACCTTCGGCATGCAGGCTTACAACGTGCTCAACCATCCGAATTTCGCCAACCCCTCGGGAAGCGCTTTCCTCGGGATCGTTCGGCGAAATCACCAGCACTCTGGGCCCTCCCACCAGCATTTACGGCACGGGCCAGGGCGCCTCGGTTTCGGGCCGCCTGGTGGTTCTCACCGGGATGTTTTCTTCTAAGACGGCGAACCGGTTCCGGAAATGAAGAAGGGGCGAGCCTTCGGGCTCGCTCTTTTTATTTTGGCCTCGTCGGGGCAACTTGTGGGTCTATGGGGAGTGACTAGCCGCTGGAAGTCCAGAAACTAATTTGCCAAAGGATGTTCCACACGATCCATCACGAGGACGTCGACTGGCTCCCTCTTCGCCTCGAGCTTCAAGCCTACTTGGTCCACGGAAGTAAACAATGAGGACCCGGCATCCGGCCATTCAAACGTGTAATCGTAGCGGCCGTCGAGCCCGGTCTTATCGACGACCGGACTGCCCAGCGTGTTAGCCAGCATATTCACTAGCAACTTGAGAGGCGACGCCTCGAAGACCGTCAGCCGTTCGCCGTTCGGGCCCACGGTATCGACCATCCCGCTTTTCCTGTCCCGCATTGCTGCCTTGAGTTTGGACTCTCTCTTTGCTAGGACCAGAGAGTAGGCTGGGACTTCCTTCGTCTCGCGATGCACCATCAGCTTAAACCTCTCCGCCAGCAGCGTCTGCAGCATAGCCCGGATCTCGTCTCGGGTGGCGTCAGCGCTTTCAGCCTTGGCGGCAATATCGAATTGGTCGGAATCGGCCCATCCAGGTCCTCCGAGAACACGAACGCGCTGAACCGCATAGGCTAGGCCAACGATCTGCCTGAGTTCGGCAGCTTCGATAGTCAGTCTCCCGTGGTTGATGATCAGCGATACCACATGCGGACCGGCCGGAGGGTTGACCGGTTTGACCGACGCTACTTCGAAGCTCGATACCTGAGCAGCCACAGCCAAAGCCGCAATCCATAGCGTCATCATGCGCACTATTCTAGCGGAGTCGATTGCGTATACTCTTCCCGCCCAGCCATGACTGCGCGGCCAATTGTTCACAGATCGCGGAGGAGTTCAGTCATTGCGCAGAGCGGTCATCGGATCGATGCGAGCGGCGCGACGCGCTGGAAAGAGCGCTGCAGCCGTTCCCGCAGCCATCAAGCGAGACGACCACTAACGTGACCGGACCGGCCGCCTGCACCCCATATAGCGCGCTGGTTAGCGCCTCGATCCTCGCCGAATACGCAACTTCTTACGCTACCCTGGCGCATTTTGCAATCGCCGGCGCAAACATTTCCAGAAGTCAACTCATTTTATCTAATAGGTTTAACCTCATTGCCTTGTGTTGAGCCGTGAAATCTGCTATACCAAAGCAAACTTACTGTTGTTTCGCTACAGGAAGCAGTTTTCAAGCTACAGGAGCCAAGTTTTTCAAGAGGTTAAGAAAAATAAATATGAGGGATACAAGACGTAACTGGCGCCGCCATGTCGCGGCGACCTGTTTTTCGGGCATGCTGTTCATGTTCGCGCCCGCCGCATTCAGCCAAACCATGACCACCGGCGATATCGTCGGAACGGTAACCGATGCTTCCGGCGCAATCGTCCCCAACGCGACCGTCACCGAGAAGTTTCTGGATGAGAACTCCCTCCAGACGCAAGTCACCAACAACAAGGGCGAGTACCGCTTCTCGTTGATGAAGCCAGGCGACTACACGATCGAGGCGAACGCCACCGGTTTGAAGTCGAAGATCGAAAAGATTAACCTGCTGGTGGGCCAGGCGGCGACCGTCAACCTTGCTCTGCAGGTGCAGGGCACGTCAGAAACGGTGGAGGTACGAGCCGAAACCGCGATCCTGCAGACCGAAAATGCTAATCTGCCGACGGGCGTCAGCACGGCGCAAGTAGTCAATCTTCCCATGAGCGGCGGCGACATTACCACTGTGATGTTCACGGTTCCGGGAGTGCTGGTGGGCGGCGGATGCGGACAGGGAAACGCGTGCGTTAACGGAATCCCGTCGGCGTCGATTCTCTACACGCTGAACGGCGCGGACGACATGGACCCGTACCTGAATATCAACAATTCGGGCGCCAGCAATAATACGCTGGGCAGCGAACGAAGTGGCGGAAGCGGCAGTGGTGCTCAACGCCTATAGCGCGGATTACGGACGCATGGCGGGCGCGCAGGTGAACTGGGTGGGCAAGAGCGGCACCAACAGTTTCCATGGCAATCTCTTCACAACTACAACGACAAAATCTTCAACGCCAATGATTTCTTCAATAATCAGGCTGGCATACAGGAGCCGCGCTCGGATGCGCATCGGTTTGGCGGCAGGTCGGCGGTCCCATCCGCAAGAACAAGCTATTCTTCTTCGTCAATTACGAGAGCCTTCGATATGCTCTGCCCGATTCCGGCGTTGTGAAAATTCCTTCGCCGCAGATTGAGGCTTACACGCTGGCGCACATTCCCGCCGCGGCTCTGCCGCTCTATCAGGATGCCTTCAACCTGTGGAACAATGCGCCCGGCGCCCAGAACGCGGTTCCCGAGACTAACGGCAGCGGTCCTCTGCAGGATGGCCTGGGCCATCTGGGCTGCGGTAACGGCACGTTCTACGGCGGAGGCGGCCATGCGCCGATTACAGCCCCCGGCGGCGGACAATTCGGCATCAACGTTCCGTGTACCTATGCTTTCGGCGTAAACGCCAGCGAACAGAATGCCGAGTCGCTCTTCACGACGCGCGTGGATTGGAACGTCACCGACAAGCACAAGCTCTCTTTTCGCTATAACTACGATTGGGGCGTGCAGGCAACGGGCCCGAGCTTCATCAGCCCGGTGCTCAATGAGCTGAGCAATCAGCCCGCGGATAGCGGCCAGTTGACCTACACAGTCGTGATTACGCCCACGCTGGTGAATAACTTCATCGGCTCCGCTTCCTGGTATCAGGCGCAATTCGGCTACGCCAACCTACCCAAAGCGCTTTCGGTGATGCCTGATTCCTTTAACGTCTCAGACGCCGGATGGGCATCGCTCGGCGTCGCGACCAACTTTCCTCAGGGCCGCAACGTAGGCCAGGCGCAGTTTGTGGACGACCTCACCTGGACTCACGGAAGACATTCGTTCAAAGCCGGCATCAATTACCGTTACAACAAAGTCACCGACTTTACCAACAACGAGGCCGCGTTCTTAGGAAGATACACGTTCGCCGATTTGACCGATTTCACCACCGCTCAGATCAACGCCACGGGCTTAGGCGATTCCTTCGCCCAGAGCTTCCCCAACCTGTACCAGGTTCACCTGCGCCTGAATTCGCTCGGAGCTTACCTGCAGGACGAGTGGAAGGTACGCAACAATCTGACGCTGACGTTAGGGTTCCGCATCGAGCATGACGGCAACCCGTCTTGCGTGGAGAATTGTTTTGCCCGTATGAACCAGCAGTTCGGCACGGCAGGTTATGTCGGCGGGGCCAGCATTCCCTACGACCAGACCATCAGCACCGGCTTGCACAATCTCTACCAGAACTTGGAAGAGGTTATTCCGGAGCCCAGGTTCGGGTTCGCCTGGTCGCCGTTCGGCCAAGGCAAAACGGTGATCCGCGGCGGTATCGGGCTCTTTGCCGACCTGTTCGCAGCCAGCGTGGCGTCGAGCGTCTTCCGCAATGCGCCCAGCGTGTTCAGCCCCACCGTCACGTTCGGTGAAGCCGGACCGGCGAGCGATCCGAACAGCTCCGCATATGCGGCTGCGGCTGCGGCCAACGTCTTCCGCAGCGGATTCTCGGCAGGCGATACCCTCGCTCAGCTCCAATCCTCGTTGGGTAAGATTCCATTCAGCGCACCCAGCTTCTATTCGCCGCCGAATAACTTCGTTGCGCCGAAAGTAACGGAGTGGAGCCTTTCGATCGAACATCCGATCACGCAGCACAACGTGCTCGCGGTGACCTACAACGGGAACCACGGGTACGACAATCCGCTTTCGAACGGCTTCGCCAACGCGTTCTTGGCGCTCTCGAATGGCACGAACAAATACTACGGGACCAGCTTCGCCGGTTTACCAACCGCCGCGCCCGACCCGCGCTTCCTGACTGTGACGCAGATTCTGACCCAGGGTTATTCGAATTACGATGGCCTCACTGTCCAGCTTCGTCACGCGTTCAGCCACGGGCTACAGGGCCAGATCGGCTACACGTGGTCGCACGCGCTTGGGCTCACGACGGTCTACAATCCGTACAACCTGGCATTTGGCTACGGGAACCTCCCCATCGACCGCCGCAGCGCGGTGGCTTCCGACCTGGTTTGGCAGGAGCCCAAGTTCGGCAACAAGTATGTGAACTTCGTGGCCGGCGGCTGGACGTTCGGCGCCAAGATGTATATCTATCAGCGGAACGCCGTTCTCATCGTCGGATAGCAAGATCAACGCACAGATCAACTCCGGCGGCGGTTTCAGCGGCACGTTCCTCGCAACCGTGATCGACCCGAATATCGCCACTACCTGTACCGCGGTGCATGGTTCCTCCACGCCACCGTGCTACAACACGAGCCAGTTCGAAACCTACAATTCGACTTCGGGCGTCGCGACGCCTATCCAGACGAATTTCGGCGAGACCGGCCCCGGCGTTTTCCGCGGCCCGGGCTACTTCAACCTCGATACCAACGTGACGAAGAAGTTCTTCATCCGTGAAAAGATGAACGTCGAACTCGGCGCGCAATTCTACAACGTCCTCAATCACCCGAATTTCTCGAACCCCACGGCTTCGATCACTTCGGGTACCCTGGGCACGACCGGCGGCGACATTGCTCCCCCCACCAGCATCTATGGTTCGGGACAAGGCGCCCTAGTAACTGGCCGCGTGATTGTGGTCACGGCCAAGTTCAGCTTCTAAACCAACCGCGCCGCGTTTCTCTCCCAGAGGCGCGGCGCTTTTCTATCTCCATTCTTCCCGGTAATCAACTGGCGAGAGGTTTGAGATCACCCAACATCGTCGGAATCAGCTCGCAGACGGTGGGGTGAATGTGTACCGCTCTTTGAATGGTCGTGTAGGGCGCCTTGGCATACATCACATCCAAAATACAGTGAACTGCTTCATCGCCGCCTACTCCCAGAATGGCGGCGCCCAGGATCTCCTTCGTTTTTTCATCCACCACAATTTTCATAAAGCCCTGAGATTCGCCCTTCTCGACGGCGCGACCCACTTTTGTCATGGGGCGTTTGCCAACGAGCGCGCTTCGGCCGGTGTGGCGGACTTCCGCTTCGGTCATGCCTGCCCGCCCGAGCGGCGGGTCGATGAAAAGGCCGTAAGTCAGAATGCGGTCGGTGACGCGCCGGGGATCGTTATCCAGCAGGTTCGCGGCCGACAATCTCGAAATCGTTATAAGACGTGTGAGTGAATGCGCCTTTGCCGTTGCAATCGCCCATGGCCCAAATGCCCGGGACGCTCGTGCGCAATTGATCGTCCACCGTTATGTATCCGCGTTTGTCTACCGAGACGCCAGCCTTGTCCAGTCCAAGATCGCCGGTGTTCGGTTGCCTTCCAACCGCCAGTAGAACATGGGAACCGGCGACCTCCATAGGGCCATCGGCGCAATCCGAATGAGCTATGGTCTCCTCGCCGCGTTTGGAAAAACCAATGCACTTCGCGTTGACGCGCACGTCGATGCCTTCCCCTTCCAGGATCTCTTTGATCGCCGCGGACACATCTTCGTCTTCGCGATGGATCAGGCGGTCGCCCATTTCGATGATGGTGACTTCGCTTCCGAAACGGCGATACATTTGTCCGAATTCCAACCCAATGTAGCTGCCGCCCACAATGATGAGATGCCGGGGAAGATAGTCGACTTCCATCATGGAACTGTTAGTGAGATATTCGATATCGGCAAGCCCCGGCATCTCGGGACGCACGGCGCGGCCGCCAACATTGATGAAGATCTTGGGAGCGTGCAGGCGATCCGCGCCGACGCTCACTTCCTGTGGCGATTCAAAGCGGGCATGGCCTCGATACAGGGTGCAGTTTTCCATTTTTCCCAGCCATCCCTCCAGCGACGTCCTCGATTTTCCCGAGATGGCGTCCTTTCGCGCCTTCACGCGCTTCATGTCAACGGCGCCGCCGCCGGCGTCCACGCCGAACTCGGAGGCGCGCCGGACCATATGGGCGGCATAAGCGCTCGCGACCAAGGTTTTCGTAGGAATGCAACCGGTGTTGACGCAGGTTCCGCCAACGAGTTTGCGTTCGATGATGGCAACCTTCATTCCCGCCTTCGCCAGCCGAGCCGCAAGGAAAGGGCCGGCCTGACCCGTACCGATAATGATCGCGTCGTACGTAGCTGTCATTGAGTCTCCCGATCCTTCAGTCTCGCACGTCTGTCCGCCACAACACGCGAAAGCGCCTCACTGGGTTACGCTAGTTTCATGCGTTTCGCCGCCGCTTTGCTGTTGTTTTCCGCCGCGCTCTTCGCCCAGCCGAAATCCCCGCTGCACTTTGAGATCTCCTGGGCCAGGCCGATGGATGGCCACGTAGTGCTGATCGTTTCCACCGCCAACGGCGAACCGCGGAACGCCGTGAGCGAAGGTCTGGGCACGCAGCAGATGTTCGGGGTGGATGTGGATGGCGCACGCAGTGCCGTGATCGATGGAACCACGCTCGGTTATCCGCGTGAAAGTCTCAGCCAGGTTCCCGCCGGCGATTATACCGTGCAGGCGGTGCTCAACGTCTACGAAACGTTCCACCGCGGCGACGGCCGAACGGTCAAGCTGCCGATGGATCAGGGCGAAGGCCAACACTGGAACCGCAAGCCCGGCAACCTATACAGCGAGCCGGCGAAGGTGCATGTGGACCCGGCGTCGTCCGCGCCGGTGAAGATCGAGCTGACTAAGACGATTCCGGCGATCGAGCCGCCGCAAGATACTAAGTTCATCAAGCACGTTCGCATTCAGAGTAAGTTGCTGACTGCATTCTGGGGACGGCCAATATATCTGGGCGCGATCGTGCTGCTGCCCGATGGATTCGACGAACATCCCAATGCGCACTATCCCGTGATGTACTCGCAGGGCCACTTTCAGTCGACGTTCACGGCTTTCCGCACGGAGCCGCCGGCAACTGGCGGCGGGGGTGGACGCGGAGGGCGCGGCGGCGGCGAGTATCCCTACAAGCTCTACCAGGACTGGACGAGCGGCCGGCTTGCCGCGCATGCTGATCGTCCTCACGCAGGACGCCAATCCGTTCTACGACGATTCCTACGCGGTGAATTCGGCCAACGTCGGCCCCTATGGCGACGCTCTCATTCAGGAGCTTTATCCGTACGTCGAGAAGCAATTCCGCGGCATCGGCGAGCCGTGGGCGCGTACGGTCTATGGCGGCAGCACGGGCGGATGGCGCGCTATGGCGCTGCAGGTGCTATATCCCGATTTCTTCAACGGCGCGTGGATCTTCTGTCCCGACCCGATCGATTTCCGCGCCTACGCCATGGTGAACCTATATAAGGACGACAACGCGTTCTTCGCCAAGAGCCAATGGAAGCGGGTGCCGATTCCCATGATGCGCGAATCGGACGGCACGATCAGCTCCGATATGGACGATGCCCTGCGCTTCGAACTGGTGCTGGGCACGCGCGGGCGCTCGGGCGAACAGTTCGATATCTGGCAAGCGGTTTATAGTCCGGTGGGCGCGGATGGATACCCGGCGCTGATTCATCGATCCGAAGACTGGCGCGATCGATCACAAGGTGGCGGAGTATTGGAAGGAGCACTACGACCTCGATTACATCATGCAGCGCGATTGGAAGACGCTAGGCCCCAAGTTAGCGGGTAAGCTGCATTTCGCGGTGGGCGAAGCGGACACTTACTATCTGGAGCGCGCCGTGCATCTGACGCAGCAGTTTCTCGATTCGACTCGCGAGCCCGGCAAAGGGTCCCGTATGCGGATGCGACGTTCGATTTCGGCCCGGGCCGTCCTCATGGCTACACCGGCGATATCTTTCTGCCCGCGCAAGTGGCGAACGGGACGCTGCAACAGCGCATGATGCCGGTGATGATGGAGCACATGCTGAAGACGGCGCCGGCGGGGGCGGATACGAAGAGTTGGCGGTACTGAGCTTATGAGAACCTCGAGGCTTTCGACTATCCTCGCCGCAACCGTGGGAGTCACCGCGCCGCTCTTCGCGCAAGAGGCCGATTTCCCGCCCGAAGATCCTGGGCGTCGCGCACATGGCAGTCTACGTGAAGGATCTCGCCAAAACGCGCCAGTTCTACGAGAAATTCCTGGGTTTCGGCGAGCCGTTCACGCTGCCGGATAAGGACAACAAAGGAACCCGCATCGTATTCGTCAAGGTCAACGACTACCAATATTTCGAGATCTTCAACGAAGCCGACCGCGGCGAAGGGCAGCTGAACCACATTTCGCTTTACACGGATAGCGCCGACCGGATGTACAGTTACCTGAAGTCGAAGGGCGTCGAAGTCATGTCGGACAAAGGCAGCGTCGGGCAAGGGCAAGACCGGCAACAAGAACTTCAACGTCAAAGACCCCGATGGCCATATCGTCGAGATGGTGGAATACATGCCCGATAGCTGGACGGCCCAGGCGAAGGGCAAATTCATGCCGGCGACGCGCATCTCCGACCACATTATGCACGTGGGAGTTCTGTGCGGCGATCTGGACAAATCGATGGCGTTTTATGGCGGCGTTCTCGGCTTTAAGGAATTCTGGCGCGGCAGCAGCTCGCCGAACATGTTGAGCTGGGTCAATATCCGGCCGGCCGAGGGCCAGGATTATATCGAGTTGATGCTCTACAACAGCCTGCCCGCCCCGAATGGACGCGGCACGAAGAACCATGCGTCGCTGATGGTGCCCGACGCGGACAAGGCGCTGGCGGAGTTGAAGAAACGGGAGGCCGCAAGGCTTATACCAGGCGCCAGAGGGAAAGCCGATCGAGATTCAGTTGGGGAAGAACCACAAACGGCAGATCAACCTCTACGATCCGGATGGAACGCGCATCGAGCTGATGGAACCCAACACGGTGGACGGCAAGCCCGCGCCCGATTCCACGGCGCCGGTTCCACACCCGGGACAGGGCAAGTAATGCCTCGCTTTACCCGCCGCGAGGCGCTGCTCGCGGCCGGCGCCGCCGCTACGCTGCGCGCCGCCGCAACCGCGCCACAAATCGAACAGGCCATCGCCGGTCGTAACGACGACGCTGTGCGCAAGCTGATGCGCGCGCAAATCACGGATGCCCAAAGCCAGTGGGCCGGCAGCGTGCCGGACGACTATCTGATGCACAGCGCCGGAGCGGCGGGCGGCTTGATCGAAACATTGGCTGCTTCGTTTGCCTGCCCGCAATCGAAGTTTCATGGGGATTCGGGGTTACTCGAGCGTATCCGCCTTGCGGCGCGGTTTCTCGAGCGGTCGCAAAGTCCAGAGGGCAACATCGACCTGCTCTCCACCAACTTCAACTCGCCGCCCGATACCGGGTTCGTGGTGCATAGTGTCGCGACCGCGGCGGCTATCGGACAGCTTTACGGCATCGATGAACTGGTGCAGAGTTTACGTCCCTTTCTGGTGAAGGCTGGGGCCGGCCTCGCCGTTGGCGGGATTCATACACCCAATCACCGCTGGGTGGTTTCTTCGGCGCTGGCGCAGATCAATAGCGTGTTCCCCGACGCGTCGTATGTTCGGCGCGTCGGGCAATGGCTAGCCGAGGGAATCGATATCGATGGCGACGGCCAGTTCATCGAGCGCAGCACGGTGACTTACAACGCGATTACCGATCGCGCTTTGTGCGTGCTTGCGGCGAAACTGAAGCGGCCCGAGTTACTGGCGCCCGTCCGGCGTAACTTCGATGCCATGCTCTATCTGCTGCATCCGGATGGCGAGGTGGTAACCGAGGTTTCGCGCCGGCAGGATCAATATGTGCGCGGGACAATGGCGAATTACTGGTTCCCGCTGACTTATCTCGCCATTCACGACGGCGACGGCCGCGCGTCTTCGGCGCTGCGATTGATCGGCCCGGAAGTCGGCGAGGCTCTCGGCATTATTGGAGTATCCCGAGCTCGCCGGCCGGTTGCCTGAGCCTGCGCCGATCCCGAGCGATTACGAGCGCACGTTTCCACTAGCGGGACTGGCGCGAATCCGCCGCGGATCGCGCGACGCCACTATGGTTCTCAGTGACAACAGCCGCTTTCTCAGTCTGCGCAATGGAGCGGCGGTAATCGAAGCCGTGCGCTTCGCGACTTCGTTCTTCGGGAAAGGGCAGTTTGTGCCGGCGTCGGTCGTCCAAAGGAAAACGGCTATATTTTCGGCAGCGGCTGGAGGCGCCTTACTACCAGCCGGTCTCGCAACCTGTGACTTATCGGAACTGGGCCCAGGTGCGGGCGACCAGGGCGCAGACGCAGGTGTGCCGGCTGGAGCAGACGGCGACCGTTACCGAGATCAAGAATGGATTCGAACTCCGCGTGGAATCGCGCGGGACTGCGGGCGTGCCGTTGGCGATTGAGATCGCGTTTCGCGAAGGCGGAAAGCTGGAGGGCTGCCGGCCCGCGCCGCACGCCGAATCGGCGTGGCTGTTGGAGCGCGACTACGGCATCTATCGCCTGGGCGGCGATGCGATCCGTTTCGGCCCGGGAGCAGCGCCGCACTTGCTCACTCAATTGCGCGGCGCCGAGCCGAAGCTGCCGGGCCCGTGCGTGTATATCACGGGGTACACGCCGTTCGACCACGCGATTCGATTCGAGTGGGCGTGAGGCAGTAGAATCGAAGCAATAAATGCTTCGACTTCTGATCTCCGTCCTCCTGGTCTGTGCGGCCTGGACGGCGGAGACGATGTTCGATCTGTCCGGGCGTCTGCACCCGGAAGAACGGGCGTCCGTCACGCTTTTCGGCGACGCTTTTCCGTTCACCGCTTCTACACTGAGCGAAGAAGACGGACGCTTTCAATTCAAGAAGCTGCGGGCCGGGGCCTACACGGTCTCGATATTCACTCCAGACCGTGGGGAGGCGCGCAAAACGATAGAAATAGGGCCGAGCGCGGCCGATGCCCGCGGCAGAATCGCGCTCGATATAACCTTCCAGGATTCGGACTTTGCGCTTGCCGCCTCGCTGCGCCGCAGGCATTCGGTTTCCACGGCGCAGCTTGCCATCCCGGCCAAGGCGCAGCGCGATTACGAAGAGGCCCACAGGGATCTTACGCGTCACGATGCGGATGGCGCGAGGCGGCGACTGGAGGAGGCGGTTGCGCTCGCTCCCCAGTTCGTGGACGCCTGGAACGAGCTTGGCACGATCGCCTATCAGACGCAGCACTACGATCGCGCCGAGGAATATTTTCGCGCAGCGCTGGAACGCGATCCGCAGGCGTACGAGCCCCTGGTTAACCTTGGCGGAGTGCTGGTGACTGTGAATCGCGCCGGGGAGGCGTGGAGGTATAACGCGATGGCTGTGGCAGCGCGTCCCAACGACGCCCTGGCGCATTCACAAATGGGCTTGAACTCCTTCGAACTGGGCGATTTGGCGGGAGGCGCGAAGGAGTTGGAACGGGCTCGCGCGATCGATCCGGCGCACTTCTCGCATCCGCAACTACTTCTGGCGGAGATTTACGCGCGCCAAGGGGCCAAGAGCGCGGCCGCCGAGATGCTGGCGGAGTTCCTGCGCTACCATCCCGATTGGCCGCAGGGGCCGCAACTGCGCGCGAAGATTGCGGAGTTGCAGGAGTAGGGCCAGGTCAGCACCAGCGCGCTGGCTGCTCTGACAGCTTCCGCGCCAGCAGTGCCTTTCGTAGGTCCAGCCGTCCTCGGCGATCTGTTCGGAGGGCTCAGCTCCATACCGATCGCGATTGCCAGTCTCGTTATCAACCTGACAGTCGTGCCGGTCACGATTCTGCTTCTCACATTCGATTCGACAGGGAGAGACCCACAGGACAACTCTCCCGTCCCGCGAGAAGGAGAGCACTCGGCAACTTCCCCAAGGTCGTCTGCCTCGGTTTTTGCTGCCAAACTCGTGGAAACTATCAAAGAACCTATCGTCTGGGCGCCCGTTCTCGCTTTTATTATCGTGCTGACCGGCTTCCGCATTCCCCAACTCCTGGTCCACCCGCTTTCCCTGCTGGGACAGGCATCAGGAGGTGTCGCTCTGTTTGCCTGCGGGATCGTGCTTGCAACCGGAAAAATCAAAGCCAACTGGTACGTATTGTTCTTCGTATTCCTGAAAAACATCGTGCAGCCTACCCTAGTCCTCGGTGGTTTGCGATGGGTTGGCTATGGCAATCCCATTGTCAGCGAGGCGGTGCTGACGACGGCCATTCCCACCATGCCTATTGTCATTATGCTTGCTCTGCAGTACCGCATCGCACAGACGGAGGAGGCTTCCGCTGTGTTCCTCAGCGTGCTGGGCTCGATGATCACGATGGGGGTTTTCATCGTCCTGACACGTTAAACCATGAACTCAGTACCTGAAAGGAAGAAACCACTTCTATGACACAAGTTGAAACTCTCGCAAAGTATGCAGCTCGCGCTTCCTTCGCCGATCTCTCGGCCGAGTCGCGCAGACAGTTGCCAATCCACATCCTAGACTCACTGGGCTGTTGCATTGCCGCCCTCGGCGCTGATCCTATCGAGGCCTGTCGGCACCAGGTCGCGGAGTTCGGTGGCGGTGGCCCATCTGCGCTTATCGGCGGAGGAAAGGCGAATCCGATCTACGCCGCGTTCTGGCATACCGCGCTCGTGCGTTATGTCGATTTCATGGACAACTTTCTGGCCCCAACAGAAACGTGCCACACGGCCGACAATTTCGGCGTGGCGCTGACCATCGCTGACTATGTAGGGGGCAGCGGCCGCGACCTGATGCTCGGGGTGGCGCTGGGCTACACGGTTCAGTCACGGTTCGTTGATCACGCGAACTTCATGAGCAGCGGCTTCGACCACACGTCGCAACTGGCCTTCTCGCACAACGCGGCAGCTGGCCGGCTGCTCGGCCTGAGCGAGCAGCAGATTGGCCATGCCATCGCGATGGCTGCGGTAAGCGATGCGTCCTTCGCCGTCGTGCGGGCGAAGCCACTCTCGCAATGGAAGGGTCTCGCCTCGGCGCAGTCGGCGCTCGGGGCCATGAATACATTGTTCCTGGCTCGTCGCGGAGTGCAAGGGCCGCTCCAGGTCATCGAGGGCCCTCTGGGAATTGATCACCTTCTGAGAATGAAGATCAACATTGACTGGGACAAACAGGGATACGAGGGCGTCATTGAGAGCACCATCAAGAAGTACAACTCTATGATCCACACTCAGTCCGCGGTCCATTGTCTGGTCGAACTCGCCAAGCAGAATAAACTTGATCCCGACAAGGTTATCTCGATTGAGGCAGACGTGTTCCAACTCGCCTTTGACTTCGCTGGCACATGACGCGCCGCTGGTTCGATGCATGGAAACGAGGTGCAACTGGTTACCCGCTGGTAGACGCCGGCATGCGCGAGTTATGGCACACCGGCTGGATGCACAACCGCGTGCGGATGGTAACCGCTTCCTTTCTGGTGAAGCATCTCCTGATATCCTGGCAAGAAGGTGCGAAGTGGTTCTGGGATACGCTGGTCGACGCCGATCTGGCGAACAACACGTTCGGATGGCAGTGGGTAGCCGGAAGCGGCGCCGATGCGGCGCCATACTTCCGCATCTTCAATCCAGCCTTGCAGGCCGCTAAGTTCGATCCCGATGGCGCTATGTAAGGCATTGGGTTCCGGAGGTCGAATCGGCGGCCTCTATCCGCGCCCCATCGTCGGATCACGCGGGACGCGCGCCAGGGCGCTCCGCGCCTGGGAAGAACTTCCAAGTTCGCCGCTTCGAGCCACTGAAGCTCAGCATGGCAGACACGAAATCGTGTAAAACTCCGAGTCACAGAATCGGAAAATAAATTCGGCTGTGCTCCGACAAGGACTTACAAGCAATTCTCGGCAGATCCCCTTCAATTCTCCCGATCGGCAAGCTAAACTGTAACCGGGATGAGGTGCTCTGGTAGCTCGGCGGCCACTGAACCGCGGCCTCCAAAGACAAGTTAGCGCGTCAGTCTGACAAGACCGCTCTCGCACCGGCGTCGCGTTCAAATTACTCGTTTTAGTTTTATCGGCGTTTATCTGCTTTCATCGGCGGCTAATTCCTTATCGAATTGCGCCAAGGCCCTTCTCAAACTCGGAATCAGCGTCGCCCGTTGCGCGCGCTGCGCTTCGGTTTGCGGCTGCCGTCCGCGGCCCAAGTTGAATGCCGCGCAGTTCCGCGGCCGCGCGGAAGCCATCGGGAAACTCGAAATGGTCGAGCATCGCATCGAAAAGGTCGAGGAAGCGATATTGCAAATCCATGGCCTGCCGCGAAATCGCCCGCGCGCGCCAGGTCGTACATGCGGCGGATGATCTCCGGCACTGCATTCGCCGCCGCGTGTGCGCCGCCATCGCAGCCGATCAGCAGCATGGGTACCAGCGCCGCCTCCCAACCCGTGAGGAACGAGAAATCGGGACGGACGCGGCCGTACGGCGGCGATCATGCGCATCATGAAAGCGAGGTCGCCGGACGAGTCCTTGATGCCGATCACGCGCGGGAACTCTTCGGCCAACCGCCGGATCGTCGGCACATCGATCGGGCTGGCGAACATCGGAATGTTGTAGAGCGTGACATCGATCGGCGTCTGCCGCGCGATTTCGGCGAAGTACGCATAAACCGATTCCGGCGGCAGCTTGTAATAGAACGGCGACACGATGGCGACCGCGCGCGCGCCCATTTGCGCGTAGGCTTCGCAGGCGGCGAGAGTCTCTCGTAACATTGGCTTCGGCCGCCCCTGCAATAACCGGTACCCGTCCGGCGGCTTCGTCGATTACGATCTCGACCAGCCGCCGCCGCTCCTGTGCGGTAAAGCGGGTAAATTCTCCGGTCGAGCCGTTCGGGTAAAGGCCGTGGACGCCTCGCCCGATCAGCCAGGAAACCAGGTGCCGCAGTTCCACTTCATTAATCTCGCCGTCGTCATTGACGGGCGTCAAAAGGGGAACGAAAATCCCTTGGAGTTTGGTCAAATCTCAGAATACACGGGACGCCCGGCCCCGCACCGAACCGCGACCGCAAGGGAGCGGTGTTCATGTGTCAGGATGAATTCAAATGAGAGTTCTCACGCTTTGTGCTTTAGCGTTCGCGCCGGCCGTAGTGCAGACGGCAATGCCGCAGACAGCTGTTTTCGACATCACCTCCTACGGCGCGAAAGGCGATGGCAAAACGCAGAGCCGCGAGGCGATCAACAAGGCCATCGACGCTGCGGCTGCGGCCGGCGGTGGAACAGTAGTCGTCCCGCCAGGTACATGGGTTTCGGGCTCGATCCGCCTGCGCAGTAATGTCACGCTGCAGTTGGAGCGCGGAGCGGTGATCGAAGCGAGCGGCGACGCGTCCACGTATGACGCGGCGGAACCGAACGAATGGGATAAGTTTCAGGACGCGGGCCACAGCCACTTTCACAACAGCCTCATTTGGGGCGAGGGCCTGGAGAATATCGCGATCGTGGGCGGTGGACGCATATCGGGCAAAGCGCTGAATCGCGGCGGCGGAGCGGGCGGCGATAAAGCGATCGCGCTCAAGCTCTGCCGCAACGTGACCCTGCGCGATTTCTCCATCGCCAATGGCGGCCACTTCGGCATCATTGCCACCGGAGTAGACAACTTGACCATCGACAACGTCATGATCGACACCAATCGCGACGGCATCGATGTGGATTCCTGCCGCAACGTGCGCATCTCGAACTCGAGCATCAACTCGCCCAACGATGACGCCATCACTCTCAAAGGAACGCACGCCCTTCAGACACGGGGGAAAGACTCACTCTCTTTTCGATGATAATTCGTTTGACGTTCGCTTTACAGAGCTTATTCTGACGATAACGTTGAAGCGGAGACGGGCTATGCTGGCGAGAAAACCGATAAAGGAATAGACGGTGCGGAACTCATCGCGTACGATGAGGAGAGCGTGGTACTCCCGACGCGTTCTTTTGACTAGCCCCGAGGCCGAACAGCGGAGGTGAGCGGTCACGGCCCAGGATTTGGTTTTGACTTTGGTTTTGGTTTGAAAACACATCGTACCGATAGATTCCGCCCTGCCTTGAAAAACGCATACTGAGGCGCCTCAGTATTCATCGAAAGCGGAGTGGCAGTGGCGGAGAAGAGATCGTCGCAAACTCTCCTATAGCGGTTAAGAAATCACCCGAGCTTAACGGCTCCGGCCCTGCGGAGAGTTTCCCTGTTACGAGCGAACTTTGCCTTCGCCCCCCTGCCTTTCCGCCTCATCGCTGAGACAGGCTAATCGGTCACGTCTCCACGTTGGCAATAATCGGAGGCGAGAAGAACTTCATGCTCGCCGCATCCTAGCTTGCGCCCTGCGACTGCGCGGCGGCGGCGTCACGCTCAACTTCCTCCGGCGTGCGATATCACAGTGCCGAATACAGCCGCAGGCGATTGTAGTAGGCGCCTATGAACTCTTCCAGATGTTGAGAAAGCTCTTCGAAATCCGCGTACTGATTGCAGTAGATTTCCTCCTGCTTCAAGGTCTTCATAAAGCTTTCGCAAAACGCATTGTCATAAGAATTAAACTGCCTGCTCATGCTGAGCATCATCTGGCTTACCGTCAGCACCGCGATGTATTCGGCGCTCGCGTACTGCGTGCCCTGGTCGGAGTGATGCACCACGCCCTGCGGCTGCTCGCGATGCGCGATGGCATGCCGTAGCGCCGCTATCGCAAGCCGCGCCGCCAGCGAGCGATCCAGCGCCCAACCTATCGCCTTGCGCGAAAAGCGATCGATTACTACTGCCATAAAAACAAACTCGGTCCGCAAACTTATATAGGTAATATCCGCGACCCAGAGTTAGTCGATCCCCGTCAAGGTCATACGCCCCGCCAGATTCACATATACCTCGCAATCGTGCTGAGAATCCGTAGTCAAGACGAATTTGCTGAACCGCACTGCCAGTAGGTTGTCGGTCCGCATCACGCGTAGCGCGCGCTTGTGTTCAGCGCCATGCCGCGCTATGCAACTCGGCTGTTACGCGACTGTAGCCGTAACTGTGATAGTGCGCCAGCACTATTTCCTGAATAGCCGTCCGCAGCGCCATTTCCGCCTCGTCCTGTTAGCTCTCTTCTATCTGCCGGTAAAAGCGGCGCTGCTCACGCCCGCCAGACAACACATCCGTTCGACGGTCAAACTGCCTTGCTCTTGCGTCCACGGCCGGATAGCGTCGTAGATGCCGAGCGCCAGTTGCGATGCTCTGCCGGCGTCCTTCCTTGATTCTGAGCAAGGCACTTCTGAAAAAATCGTTCTCCAGCGTTTTATCCGCCAGAGCCGATTTCAGCTTAGCGATCTCCTCGCGGAGTTGTTTATCTTTGCGTTCTTCTGCGGTCATTCCCAGATTCGCATGCCGCGGTTCGGGCGGCCTTCGAACTGGTACTTCCAGGTGTAGAGAAGCTTCCGCTCGATCTTGAGCTCGCGAGCTAAAGCGTGAATGTTTTCGCAGCTCTTTATCTTGTTCGACGACCTGCCGCTTGAACTCCACCGTGTGCCCGCGCCACTTTGCCATCTTTGCCATTTTAGCCTCCATTCGATGCAAAGTGCGTTCATTCGGCGTGTCTCACTTTTGGGGTTCACTCCACTGGGCGCGCCTCGCGTGAGTGAAAACATCACCATCACCAACTGCCTGGTGAGTGGATTCGAGATCGGCTCGCTGCTCGATGGAACTTACAAGCGCACCGTGCAGCGCGCGCCCGATCGCGACGGACCCACGGGACGGATAAAGATCGGCACCGAATCCGAAGGCGATTTCCGCAACATCGCCATCTCGAATATCGTGTTCGATACCTCGCGCGGCTTGGCGCTCGAGAGCGTTGACGGCTCGCACATCGAGGATGTCACCGTCTCCAACATCACCATGCGCGACGTCTCGAACGCGCCCATCTTCATCCGCCTCGGAAACCGCCTGCGCGCGCCGGAGGGAACGGCCGTCGGCTCCGTGAAGCGGATCAGCATTAGCAATGTAACCGCTTATAACGCCGATCCGCGCTACGGGTCGATCATCAGCGGCATCCCGGGCCACGATGTCGAAGATGTGAAACTGAGCGGAATCCGGCTAGTCTATCGCGGCGGCCTCAGTCTTGACGATGCGGCGAAGCAGCCCGCGGACGTAGTGAATACCTTCTTCTTTCGCGGAGCCGGCGGCGTTCCGCCGCGCCAGCCGTACGAGACGCCGGAGCGCGAGAAGGAGTATCCGGAGCCCTCCATGTTCGGCATCCTGCCCGCATATGGCTTCTTCATCCGGCATGCGAAGGGAGTCGAATTGAACGATGTCGCCGTGACGTACATCAAGGAGGACCGCCGGCCCGCGTTTGTCCTCGACAGCGTCGATGGCGTCGAGTTTGAGAATTGCAAGGCCGCGAAGGCGGATGGCGTCAAAGCGCTGGTCATGCTGAATGCAAAGAACGTAGGCGCGCATCATTGCGCCGGATTGGAGGATTTTAAAGTCGAGAGCGTAGCGCGCAGAGAGATGTAGTTCTAATCGACGAAGCGATATTTCAAGAGCGTCCACACGGCCACGAAGCCATCGCGCGCTTTGATCTTCTTCCCCGCTGCAAAGCTGCGCGGCAGGTACTCGATTGGCTCTTCGACGATGCTGCGCCCGCCGCGCATTAGCTTGGCGGTGATCTCATGATCGGTTTCAAAGCCGCTGGTGCGGACGCGCATGCCTTTCACCACGGCGGCGGGGAACAAACGGTAAGCGGTGAGGGTGTCGGTGATCCATCGCTGATAGAGCACCCAGGTCCAGACGGTCAGTAACTGCCCGGCGAGCCAGGGTCCGAAGTATTGCTTGGGATGGCGGCCGGGAAAGAAAGTAAAGCCGGGCTGCTTCTCGCGTTGTCTGAGAACTCGGCTGCCGTACACGCAGTCGGCGCCGCGCAGCAGGGCGGTCAACAGGCGCGGGTAATCGTTCGGGTCGTATTCCAGATCGGCGTCCTGAATCAGAATGTAGTCGCCGGAGGATTCGCGTATGCCGCGCTGCACAGCCCTGCCCTTGCCTTGGTTGGAAGCCTGGGTGAAAACGCGAACCCCGGGGAAGGAACTGGCGATCTCGCCCGTGCGGTCGGTCGAGCCGTCGTCCACTACGATGATCTCTTTTTCGAATCCTAGCGATTCGGTTTCGACGGCGAGAATGCGCGTAAGTATCTCGCCAATGAACGCCGCTTCGTTGTATCCGGGAATGACGATGGAAAGCAGCGGCATGGCGAGACTCCCTACCCCCAGTATATCGAGGGCGTCAATTCGCCGATGCGCTTGCCTGGTATCGCATCAGTCGGAATCGCGCGTTCTGGTATACGGTGTTGAATCGCGCCGGGGCTATCGCGATGGCTTCGGCGAGATACCGCTCGTCTTGTGGAAAGCCGCCGTCGAGGACCACGTACGCCGGACGAACGCGATCCAGGTAGCGCAGAACCTTCTCGGGCGACGAATCTTGATAGATCGGCGAGGCGCCAGGATAAGCGCTCGACGGCCGGTCGGCGGCGAGCCCCAACACGCGGGCGTTCCAGAATACGATCACATCGCGCGGAGCGGCGTTCGCCCGGACGTATCCTACAAGCTGGGTGAAATTGGGGTCCGTGATCAGGGTCTCCGGGTTAGGGCGAATCGCAGCTACGCTCAACAGCGGCGCCGCGAGCAACCCGGCGATCGCCGCCACCTGTGCGGGCCGCTTCCACTGAGCCGGCGTCGCCAGCATGATGCGGCGCCACCCCAATGCGGCGAACAGAAGGTAGATAGGGTATAGCGGCGCCAGATACCGCATATTAGGCGTCCAGTAGAGCGCAAGCACTCCTAGCATCAGCGCGGTATAAAGCGCTGGCACGGGATTTACTTTTCTTAAGCTGGTCGCGAATCCGAATAAGGCTAGGGGCGTAACCACTGCCCAGAGCGCATAGCGCAACTTGTGACTGAACGGATTGGCAAACACGTCGGAAAAGCCGCCAACATACGCAACAACGGTATGCGCGGCGTGACCTATGGAGAAGACGAATTGCTCCGCGTAGGACGAATCCTTGTGCGCCAGCAAACTATTCAGAACCAATACGGGGATGAAGGGGGCAAGCAAAGCAAGAGCGAAGCGGGTAAGGCGCCGCCGGTTCAGCGCGTCGTATGCCAGGACCGCGAGCGCCAATGACAATCCCACAGGGCGGGTAATTTCAACCGCCGCGAGCAGCAGCCCAGCAAGCGCGCCCGCGCGCCATGGCGAGCTGACGTCTCTGCCCGATTCGAAGACGCGGATAACGAATACCAATGCGGCAAAGGAAACCAACTGATATAACGCGTCCGACCCGAGTTTGTCCTGAAGTGTCAGGTAAGCGGCGGAGAAACCGAACGCCGTGGTGAGCAGCAGACTCTGCGCGAGACCCAGGTAACGGCGAAAGAGTAAGTAGATCGGCCAGAGAGACAGCGAAAGAGCTAAGTCAGTCACGATCTTGAAGGCGAGGATATTCATGCCGAAGATAGCGTAGACCGGCGCCAATAGGAGTGGATACCCGGAAGGATAAGTGGCGCCGCCCGTTGCAGCTACTTCCGGCTGGTACACATAGAATGTGTCGGCATATGCATGACCGGTCGCTATGTTGCGGGCGTGCATCACATACATTGCCCAATCCGTTGTGATTGGGTCCACGCCCGGCGTCGCCAGCGCTAAATACAACAACAACGTAAGGAGAACCGGGAGGAATGGAGCAAGCTTCTCGAAAGAACCGCCTGATGCGGGCCTCATTGGCCGTCCTCTTTCCCGGCCAGGCGAGCCAGGGTACGTGAGGTGCTATGGCCAGGCAGCACGTCCACCATCAGCAATTGACCGTTCCATGCCGGCAGCAGATCCGCTCCCAGCACTTCATGCGGCTGGTAATCGCGTCCTTTCACCAGCAATTGCGGCCGAATCTGTCGAATGAGTTCAATGGGCGAATCTTCTTCGAAGATCGTAACCGCATCGACCGATCGCAGCGACGCCAGCACTACCGCCCGCGTCACCTCGTTCTGTATGGGGAATCGTCCTTTCAGTCGCGCCGCCGAGTGGTCGCTGTTCAATCCCACCACCAGGCGGTCGCAGTGGGCGCGCGCCGTTTCCAGTAACGAAATATGGCCAGGATGCAGCAGATCGAAACAGCCATTGGTAAAGCCGACGCGGTATCCGCTGCGTTCCCACTTCCGCACGTGATCGAGCAGCTTATCCTCGCGCAGCACCTTATCGCCCGCGCCGATCAGCGTCCGCTGCTGCAACTCCTGCAGAATCTCGGGCGCTGTCGCCACCGCCGTGCCGCGCTTTCCAACCACGATTCCCGCCGCCAGATTCGCCGCCTCCACGGCCTCGACGATTCCGGCTCCCGAACCGAGAGCGGCGGCCAGCGTCGCGGCCACGGTGTCGCCCGCGCCCGAGACGTCGAACACCTCGCGCGCCAGGGCCGGGAAACGCCGCGCTTCGCCTGCGCGCGAGACCAGGAGCATCCCCGCTGCGCCGCAGGTTACCAGCAGGTACTCCGCCTCCACGTGGGCCAGGAGAGCGCGCGCGGCTGCTTCCTGCGCGGGCTCGGTTCCCACCGCGAGCCCGGTGGCCTCCGCCAGTTCCCTCAGATTGGGCTTGATCACGGTCGCGCCATTGTAGCGGCGGAAATCGGACCCTTTCGGATCGACCACCACCGGCTTATCCCACGCGCGCGCCGCGCGGATGAACTGCTGCGCGCGCCCGCCGGTCAACAGACCCTTGCCGTAATCCGAGAGCAGTGCGACGCTGCACTCGCTTACCTTCGCCGTGAAGCGCGCGAGCACGGCGTCGAGCGCTTGCGGTCCAATGCCGTGGCTCGATTCCGCGTCGGCCCGCATGATCTGCTGGGCGTCGGCGATGTACCGGGTCTTGATGATGGTTTGCCGCCCGGCCTCACGTTCCAGGAACCATTCGCATCGGGAGAGGCCGCGGAGAACGCCCTCGATCTCGCTGCCCGCGGCATCGTCGCCAACCACCGAAAAAAAGCGGACGGCGCAGTCGAGCGCGTGAAGATTGCGAACCGCATTGCCGGCGCCTCCCAACATCGAGTGTTCTTCACCGATGTGCAATACGGGAACCGGCGCCTCCGGAGAGATGCGGCTCACGCTTCCGTAAATGAAGCGGTCGAGCATGACATCGCCCGCGCAGCAGACGATGGCCCCGTTGAAACGCTCCACCACCGGCGTCAGGCTGTCGAGGCCGCTCATGCTCCAAACAACTCCCGCTCCAGCCCCGAGCAGAAGATGTGGCCCAGAAGGATATGCATCTCCTGTATACGCGCCGTCTCTCGAGCGGGAACGATCAACAGAGGGTTGGCCAATCCAGTCAATTTTCCACCGCCGCATCCGGCCATCGCAGCCGCCGTGATGTCCATCGCGCGCGCGCGCTCCAACCCGCAAATAATGTTCCGGCTGTTCCCGAGGTGGTAAGTCCGATAGCTACGTCACCGGGACGGCCGAGCGCTTCGATCTGGCGCGCGAAGACGAGATCGAACCCGAAATCATTGCCGCAGGCCGTCAGCACCGAGGAATCCGTAGTGAGCGCAAGCCCCGCCAGCGCTGGCCTGTCTTCGATAAAACGGACCGCCAACTCACACGCCAGATGTTGCGCATCCGCAGCGCTGCCGCCATTGCCGAAGAACAGAATCTTGCCGCCGTTGCGCAGCGCGTCCGCGGAGATTTCCACCAGCCGGCGCAGAGCCCCTTCGCAGGCAAGAACGGTCGCGTCCAACAGGTCCCGATGTCGCTGAATGTGCTGGTGAAATATTTCGGATTCCATGGTTTCCTTCACGAACGGCGGTCCCATTGAGTAAGTCCCGGCGCCCGAAACATTGCACGGTGCGCGGCCCACCGATATGGTGAAATATACACGATGATCCTCCGCATCGGCAATCCCGATTTATGAATCTTACGCGCAGACTCATCCTGGACTATTACATTGGGGGTCTGCTCCACTTTCTTCTTAAGGGTCCCACAATCCTGCTGGGCAAAATCCTCCATCGAGATCACAATCTGAAACGTTGCGCCGATGTGACCATCGTGAAGATCCTGGGCGGGGGCAGTCTCGCAATTGCCTATCCCGCGTTGTCGCGCTCAAAAGATCGAGCCGCATCCGCCGCCTGCGGTTAGTCACCAGTCCTGGCGTTCGTCCGTTTGGGGAGGTCCTTGGTCTGTTCGACGAGATCATTGTAATTCGCGATAACTCCGTCTTCGGGACAGCGATCGATTCGTTTGCGGCGCTCCGTAAGCTTTTCCGGTGCGATGTCATGGTCGATTTGGAGATCCATAGCCGTCTCACCACCGTTTTCGCTCTACTTACCTGCGCCCTGAACCGAGTAGGCTTTTATACGGCGATTTCTTTCTGGCGAAGAGGATTATCGACGCACCTGCTGTTCTGCAACGTATCGAACGGCATCTATGACAACTACGATCAATTAGCGGCGCTGTTCGGCGTGGAGTTGCCCGATTTTCGCGACTGCTCGGCAAGTTTCCGCACGGCGCTCGGTTTAGGCGCGCCGCGGCAGCCCGACTCTCGCACCCCGCGTCTTGGCGTGGCGCCATGTTGCTCCGGTTTGAGCAGCGAGCGAACGCTACAGCCTGACGAGTGGGTGGAAGTGATCAGCCGCAATATGCCTCCCGGGGATTCGGTGGCGCCGGTGAGTTGCACCTCTTTGGGGCGCCTTCGGATCGCCACAGTTTGGACGAGCTTGGAGCGAAGCTTTCGGCGGCGCATCCGCGTCTCGAAATCGTCAACCATGCCGGCAAGAAGCTGGGGGAATCGGTAATGTTGCTCGACCAGCTCGATCGGATCTTCTTTATCGACTCGGCGCTGCTGCATTTTGCGCGCATGTTAGGCAAACCGACGGTGTCGTTCTTCGGTCCTACAGACCCTCGGGTGCTGTTGCGGCCTACGGACCTAGCGCCCGAAACGGTGCACTATTTCAAGCTAAGTTGCTCGCCCTGCGTCCATGTTTCGGATAAGCCGCCGTGCGGCGGCAACAACATCTGCATGCGATTTGCTTTCAATCCCCGCGAGGACGCGGACCGGAACCCGGCTTGGGTGATCCAGTAGACGGTTCAATCGCGACGCCCCTGCGGCCGTGGTGGCCCTCAAAGCCGGTGACACGATTGCAAAATAAAGCTTACCCGAATCCCCTCAATTACCTGCGCCGATCTCACGGCCTTCCATCCTCGGTTTTCTCAAGCCATCCTGTAAACTGAAGTCGGGCTTGCGAGGCCGAGGGGCGGCCTGAATTTTTCCTTTCGCCAACAATGCGGCCACGGCCGCCGTATAGCTGCCGGGTTGGGTTCGTTTTTGTCGAACGAAGCCGTCCGGCGCCGCCGGTTCCCTCCGGTTTGGGTTCGTTCGTTCCTCCGCGAATCCACGCCCAGGGGCGCCGCCACCAGAGTTGAGTTCGTTTTTTCAAGTTCGCGAATCCGGCTCGTCTTTCCGCGCGAACTACAGTTTGGGTTCGTTCTTTCAAATCGGCAGTTTCAGTAGTTAGGGCCGTGCCATCAGGCAGTTACAGGAACAGCCCGCAGGTCTTTGAAATCAGATTCCCCGTTCGAGCACGGGGAAGTAATCTTTCTTCGGCAGACCGTGGTTGGCGGCCACGGTTTGCCGGCGCCGCGAAACCGGTGTGCGCCAGGTGTATCTTGCAGGATGGGGGCCCCGAATCACAGGATGGGGGCCCCGAATTCGAGCAAACCCGGTTGGCCCAACTGCGCAGTCGTCAAGCGGGCAAGCGGCTCGATTTTGAATCCTCGTGCGCGGTGTAGTACACTCGTAATTTACTCCAGTGGTTCCGATGCACGCTTCGTGTGTTCCGGCTCCCAAATAGAGGAATTCATATGCACGCGATTATTGAAACTGGCGGAAAGCAGTACCGCGTCGCTCCGGGCGACGTGATCCGCGTGGAAAAATTGGACGGCGATGTGGGCTCGGAAATCGAGTTTCCGGCCAAGATGGCTTTCAACGACGCCGGCGAATTGGTGACCGGGCGCACCGTGAAGGCCACCATCACCGGCAACGGCCGCGGCGACAAGATTCATCGTCTTCAAGTTCAAGCGCAAGAAGCAGTACAAGAAGACCATCGGACACCGCCAATCCTTCACCGAAGTGAAGGTCGGCGATATTGTCGGCGTAGGTGACGTATGGCGCATAAAAAAGGCTTAGGCAGTTCCAAAAACGGGCGCGATTCCAACGCGCAGCGGCTGGGCGTGAAGGTTTTCGGCGGCCAGTTGGTTCCGGGCGGATCGATCATCGTGCGGCAGCGCGGCACCAAGATCAAGCCGGGCCCGAACGTCGGCTGGGGCAAGGACGATACGCTCTTCGCCAAGGTGACGGGCGTGGTGGAATTCAAGGACCGCGGACGCATGGGCAAGTTCGTCAGCATCAACGCAGTCGCGTAAGCTCCCGCGGAGCGCGGCAGTTCTTCAGGAGGGCCGCCGGTTTCTTGGGACCGGCGGCCTTTTTATTTTCAGGCCAGCGGTTTATCTATGTTTATCGATGAAGTCCGAATTCTGGTCAAGGCGGGCGATGGCGGCAACGGCTGCCTGGCCTTCCGGCGGGAGAAGTACGTCCCGCGCGGCGGACCGAGCGGCGGCGACGGCGGGCGCGGCGGCGACGTCATGCTGGTGGCCGACGAGCACGAGAACACGCTACTTAAGTTTCGCTTTAATCCCGAGCACAAGGCCGAGCGCGGCCGCCACGGCGAGGGCAGCAACCGCACCGGCGCGGAAGGGCAGTCGATCGACGTCGATGTGCCGGTCGGCACGGTGGTCTACGACGAAGCGACCGGCGAACGGCTTTACGATTTCACGCCGAGGCGAGCGGCTTCTGGTGGCGCGCGGCGGACGCGGCGGAAGGGCAACGCGCGCTTCGCCACCGCCACGCACCAGGCGCCCACGGAGCACGAACCGGGGCGTCCCGGACAGGAAGACAATGGTA